>NZ_OY782855.1:1283883-2567767 GCF_963678425.1 uncultured Bacteroides sp. | reverse complement strand
GTTGAAGAACAAGGGATGATGCCTACAACCTGAATAGCAAGTTATACGTAGGCAGTTTTCGGATGCATTAGGCAGAATCTGTGATAAAAAGAATTAGAACATGATGATAAAATTAGAAGGAATAACTAAGAGCTTTGGTGATCTTCAAGTACTAAAAGGTATTGATTTGGAAATAGCCAAAGGTGAAGTGGTGAGTATTGTTGGTCCTAGTGGCGCTGGGAAGACAACTTTGCTTCAGATTATGGGAACGCTGGATAAGCCTGATGCGGGAATAGTAAATATGAACGGTCTGGAAATTAACCGAATGAAAGAAAAGGAATTGGCTTCATTCCGTAATAAGCATATTGGATTTGTTTTTCAGTTTCACCAACTGTTACCGGAATTCACCGCTCTTGAGAATGTAATGATCCCGGCATTTATTGCTGGAACATCTACCAAAGAAGCAACCTCAAGAGCTAAAGAGATTTTAGACTTTATGGGATTGGCAGAACGCTCCACTCATAAACCGAATGAGCTTTCAGGAGGAGAAAAACAGCGGGTTGCTGTTGCTCGTGCTCTGGTTAATCATCCTTCAGTGATTCTGGCTGATGAACCTTCCGGCAGTTTGGATACTCGTAATAAAGATGAATTGCATCAGCTGTTTTTTGACCTTCGGGATAGATTTGAACAGACTTTTGTTATTGTCACTCATGACGAAGGCTTGGCCAGGATTACTGACAGAACAATCCATATGTTAGACGGACTGATTATCTAATAACATACATAAGGGGCTAATCGCTCAAAGTCTTTAGATGTGAATTCTTCATATAAAGACAACTCCTTGAGGCTTTTTAAAGCTCCCCTTTGCTTTCTGTAATCCACGATTACTTTTGCCTGATAAAAGTTTATGTAAGGATGCGAGGTTAAGCGTTCGACATTAAATTTATTTAGGTTTATCCGATGGATTGGCTCTTTTTTGATAAAGAACCATTTATTCAGTTCCGCTGAAAGATGAGAAATTTCCTGTAACTGACTTACTTTATAGAAACCACCAAGTTGTTGGCGATAGGCAATAATCCTTTTTGCTGTACCACTGCCAATTCCCGGAATCTTTTTAAGTTCGGTAGTGTCAGCTTCATCCAGACTGATAACTGTTCCTTCAGGATATTTGTAGAATCGAAGAGTGTCTCGTTCTGTTTTGGCCATGAACTGGCGGATAGAATCTGCTTTCTTTAGATAATTATCGCCAATGGTGATATAAGGCTTGAGTAGTTTGAATTGTTCTGCTGAAAGACCATATACTTTGGCAAAGGATTCCGGAGTACGAAACTTTCCTCCTTTGGCTCGATAGTGTAATATATTCCGGGCGATATAGGGACGTATCCCTAAGCGGACGAAGGTTATGGAGTCTGCTGTGTTGGGATCAAACGGCGCAAGGATTATTTCTTGTTTTTTGTGGACATAATAATCATTAAAATTCCAGTTCTTATCTCTTTGATGCACTGAGGCCAGAAATTTCTTATAGGTTGTTTCATCAATTTGTTCGCTAACTTTTGTGGATAGATTACTAACAGGAAATACCCAATAAATAAGAAACGCGACCAAAATTAGCCCTACCAGTACATAAAATCCAGTACGCTCGGTCTTAGTAAAATAGAAAAAGTCTTTCCACATTTTGTGTTTCTCTTACAGGGTTATTAGATTCCTTTTTTTAAATCATGAAAAATAAAAAAAAGTTTTGTATTTTTGTAAATCAACCTAAACAAATTAATCATGATTAATAATATCAGAAAATATCCATTTTCTATAGTGATAGTACTAACAGTGGTTTATCTTTCATTTTTTAAACCGCCCAAGACTCCATTTGATCAAGTACATAATTTTGATAAGTTGGTTCATATCTGCATGTATTTTGGTATGTCTGGCATATTTTGGCTTGAATACATGAGAAGCCACCTTAACCGATTTAAAATAACTCATATCTTTATCGGAGCTGTAGTATTCCCTGTTTTATTCAGCGGCTGTATTGAACTTTTGCAAGAGTATTGCACTACTTACCGAGGTGGTGACTGGCTTGACTTTGCAGCAAATTCCATTGGCGTTATACTTGCCGGGATTATAGCCTATTTCTTTGTTAAACCCAGATTTTTCTGATTTGATCGCTCTTTTTCTCTATTATAGGTGCTCAATAATTAATCCCAGTTTCATGCTGTTTGAACCTTTAATGAGAAAATAACATCCTTTAGGCTTGTCTTTATTGATTGCTTTAATCACCTCCGAAATATTTTCGTAAGTATCATATGTATGGGTGGTTTGTGCAAACTGGTCACCAATAAGAATCACTCTTTCAAAATGACAACTGTCGATGAAATCGACGATTTTTTGATGCTCTTCAATGCTGCTTTCACCCAACTCTTTCATGTCGCCCAGAATTACGAACTTGTGCTTTGCATCTATTCTTTTAAAATTCCGCAGGGCTGCCATCATGCTGGTTGGATTTGCATTGTAAGCATCAATAATAAGTTTGTTATTCTCTGTCTCTTTTAGTTGTGAACGACTATTCTGAGGCTTGTAATTTATTAGTGCATGATCTATTTTTGCAGGTTCCACACCAAAAAAACGACCAATAGCAACAGCAGCTAAAGCATTATCAAAATTATATTCACCAATCAGCTGAGTTTGCACGTGATGTATGTTCCCATCTTTCCCAGCCTTCCAATCAAAAGCCAGATATGGCGAACAAGAGGTTATCTTGCCGTTTACATAAAGATTCTCTGTTACTCCATAACGAATCAGAGTCAATCCATCTGCAATATCTATTAAAAAGGGATTTTCATTTTGAATAAAGACAATGGAATCTTCTTTTTGACGCAAGAAATCATAAAGTTCCCCTTTTGTTTTGATTACTCCCTCAAAAGATCCAAAACCTTCCAGGTGAGCTTTGCCCACATTGGTAATAATGCCATAATTGGGCTCAGCTATATTGACTAACGTCTTTATCTCTCCCGGATGATTAGCTCCCATTTCAATGACAGCCAGGTTGTGATGAGCCCGAAGTTTCAGTAAAGTGAGAGGAACTCCGATATGGTTGTTCAGATTTCCTTGTGTATATAGAACATTATGTGATTCCGAAAGTACGGCAGCAATCAGTTCCTTAGTTGTGGTTTTCCCATTTGTACCTGTAATGCCAATAACCCTGGTACCTAATTGCTTGCGATGAAAGTTGGCTAGCATCTGAAGTGTTTTCAGGCTGTCGTCTACTAATATAATATGCTTGTTTTCAGGGTCAGCATATTGAGCTTCATCTACAACAGCATAGGAACAACCTTCTTTTAAAGCTTTTGAAGCAAAAGAATTGCCATTAAATGTTTCGCCTTTCAGAGCGAAAAATATAGAGCCTTCAAGGCAGTTACGACTATCTGTTGTCACGATAGGGCCTTGAAGATAGATCTGGTAAAGCGCAGGTATAGTCATATCATTCATTTTAAGAGTCATTTTGGCTGCAAACTTAAATAAAATATTGCGATTAATAAGCGTGTAGGATTAAAAAATACTATTTTTACTTCTTTACAGATATAGAACTTGTAATTACAACTAAGAGAAATTAGTAATTTCTTAACTGAAATAGGATATAATATTTATCGGTTTGAATGCAATATGCATAAGTTTAGGCAAATATTACTATCTGATTTTCATGGTTTATAATGGAATATTTACTAAAATAAAAGTGATAGAAGACAAAAAGATATAGATAATTTAAAAGAGGAATGAGAAAAAAATGTGTATTTTTGCGTTTGAACTAATTTAAGCTAGTAACAGTAATGAGTCGATCATTCTCCAAAATTATCAATGTAAACGGAAGACTGTTAGATCTTTCATATCCTCAGGTAATGGGCGTTTTAAATATAACGCCAGATTCTTTTTATTCAGGTTGCCGTGTTCAGACAGATCAGGCAATAGCTGATCGTGCCAGACAGATTCTGGATGAGGGAGCTTCTATTATTGATGTCGGGGCTTATTCTTCACGTCCTAATGCAGAGGATATCTCTCCGGAGGAAGAAAAGAAAAGATTGCGTCCGGCATTGAAAATCTTAAATGAGAATCACCCAGATGCCATTATTTCTGTTGATACTTTCCGTGCGGATGTGGCAGAAATGTGTGTAAAAGAGTATGGCGTTGCTATTGTTAATGATATTTCCGGGGGTGAGATGGACAAAAAAATGTTCAATACAGTTGTGAGTCTTCAAGTTCCATATATAATGCAGCACATGCAAGGGACTCCTCAGAATATGCAAGATACTCCTCATTACGAGAATCTATTGAAAGAGACCTTTCTTTATTTTGCGGAGAAAATACAGAAACTTAGTGAAAAAGGACTGAATGATTTAATTATTGATCCTGGATTTGGCTTTGGCAAAACATTGGATCATAACTATGAATTGCTTAATCACCTGGAGGATTTTAGAATCTTTGAACTCCCGATACTTGTTGGATTGTCCAGAAAATCGATGATAACCAAATTACTTGGGATACCTACAAGTGAAGCATTGAACGGAACAACTGTAGTAAACACTATCGCTTTGCAGAAAGGGGCGGATATCATTCGGGTACACGACGTGAAAGAAGCTGTTCAAGCTGTGAAGATTGTAGAAAAATGTAGAAATAAATAAAGAAGATTCGTATGCCTAATTTTGCATTTGGAGTAAAAGACTTTATTGATATACTTTTAGTAGCTTTTTTGCTATATTACACCTATAAGCTGATGAAAGCATCGGGCTCTATAAATGTATTTGCAGGCATTCTTGTTTTTATTCTAATCTGGCTTGTTGTATCGCAGGTTCTGGAAATGCGATTACTGGGGGCTATTTTTAACAAATTGGTTAGTGTTGGTGTACTTGCACTTATTGTTCTTTTTCAAGATGAGATCCGACATTTTTTGCTTACTCTGGGTTCTCATCAACGGGCCAGCGCATTGGCTAGATTTCTGTCAGGGAGTTCAAAAGAGCAAATGGAGAAAAGTGACATTGTTCCTATTGTACTGGCTTGCCTTAATATGAGCAAACAGAGGATTGGCGCTTTAATCGTTGTTGAGCGTAGCATTCCCCTTTATGATATTGTTCGTACAGGTGAAGTGATTGATGCTAATGTAAATCAGCGGTTAATTGAAAATATATTTTTCAAAAACAGTCCTTTACACGATGGTGCAATGGTAGTCAGTAAAAAACGTATCAAAGCTGCGGGTTGTATTCTTCCGGTTTCTCATAACCTGGATATACCCAAAGAACTGGGCCTTCGTCATCGGGCAGCGATGGGCATATCTCAAGTAACGGATGCTCATGCTGTGATTGTCAGTGAAGAGACTGGAGCCATTTCTGTAGCTTTTCATGGTCAGTTCTACTTAAGACTAAGTGCGGAGGAATTGGAAAGCATTTTAACTAAAGAAAATTAATCCAGCATCAGACTCATATAAGGAGACTGGTTAGATAAGACAGAAAGTTCTTTAGGTAATTGTTCTATCTTATACCCCATTAATCCTTGGGTAAGTTGCTGAATGCTAATTTTTAAAGAAGTTTTTTTTATCCCTTCTTTTTTAATATTCCCTGATTTTATCGAATAAAAAGCATTGTTTTCTTCGATAAGATTATCAGTCAGATTAAAGGATAGCTCTAATTCCGGATATTGAGTGGCATATATCTGCAACATCTTCTCTGCGTTTATTATTCTTGCCATGCCAAGAATTTCTCCCGTTTCATCGATAGAAGGTGAAATGCAGATTATCCTTTTTGCATTCATTTTGTTTGCAGTCTCAAACAGAAGAGTATTTCTCACATCTTTGTTCTCGAAAAATAGCTCAGGTACATGGAGTGTGTCGCCTTCTACATAGCAAAACACTAAACCAACGATTTTATCTTTCACTCTCGCTGTAAATAAATTGCCTTTTCCCAGATGAAGATCATCTAATATAACCTGGAAATCTTCTAGTGTATGCTGTATGCAACAGGGACGTTCTTTCATTTTTTCATCAAAAAAAGGATAGACGTCTGTTTGCAAGGATGTGAATTCAGAAATAAGATATCTGGAAGAAGGGGACAGTCTTTTAACGGAAAAGATCTGTTCTGAGTTTTCAAAAACTGAAACGTATCCCAATTTAGAGTAGTAGTCAAAAAGCCATTCCTCTGCAGGTATAAGTGTCGTTAATGGCACATTGTTTTCCTGCATTCTATGAAAAGACTTTAAAAGTAGCCTTTTCATCGCTCCTTTTTCTCTATAATCAGGATGAGTACATGCTCCGGAAATATATCCGGTTGGAATGATTTCTCCACAGAAAGTCATTGGATATGGAAGGATCTGCAATGCAGATATGACTTTTCCTTTTTCCTGAATGGAGAGATTCACCTCTTCATTGTAGCGTTTGGAAAAATACAAATCGGTGAATGCTTCATTATCTCCGAAGCAAAGATTCCATAAGTCCCTGACCTCCTCTTTCATAGCACTTTTATTTGTTAATTTGTGCTATGTATTTCTCCAGTAGAATGGCAGGCTGATAAGATAACTTGGCCTTTCTTAATCCTTCTATACCTAAATCTTCTTCTCGATTCAAGTAAATATATTGTTCCGGTATATGACGGGCAAACTCTTGATTAATAATATTATAGGCTCCTTCAATCTGAGTGTCGGCCTTTTCTACATGTATCCCAAAAGTTTCCTGATTAATGGGCATGCCAAAGGTAAAAGCCGCTATTTTCCCGTCGACATAGAGTATACCTCCAGTTAGACCCAGTTCGTCAAAGTGATTTAGTGCATAAGTCAGTGATTTACGTTCATTGCCCAATCCATTTTGTTGTCCGCAGTTATTTGCCCGGCACCATTCTTCTTCAAGTCTCAGGCATTCGCTGATACGGCCGGAAGTGATAGGGGCATATTCATAATCAGAATATGTTTTATAGAACTTATTTACATGATTCCTCTTTGATTGGTATTTCTTTCCTTTTAATTCGGCCAGATCAGTACGCAAATATACATAATCCGTATAATCTCTGTTGGATGAGAATTCAAATCTTTGGGGCATAAGATTTTCTATTTCTTCTTTCGTATTGTTGCAAATACCATACATAAGAAAAGGTTGCCCTTCGGATTCAGCATCTTCTATAAGACTTTCCAGTATCTTTTTCAAATCTCCTTCACCTACAGGTAACATATAGGTCGGTTTTTCATTCAAATGAAACTTGATCACCAGAAAGCCATCGACTATGGCAAATTGTGTTCCATACATAAACCGCCAGCTACATAGATTAGAGAATGAAAGATCGCAGTTCTTTCTATCGCTATTCATTGTAATAGAGGTGATAACCTCTTTGTCTTCAAGTGTTATATCTTTAAATTTTATCATATTTTAGTTATAACAAACTTTATGCCGAATTATTATAGTAATCCTATTAATCTTAAAATAGTAGGGGTTAGGAGTGCTGTGAAGATGCCATTAAGGGTTAGCCCCAGACTGGCATATGCTCCATATTTACCGCTCACATCCATAGCGGTGGATGTTCCAACAGCATGGGCCGCGGTTCCCATTGAGAGCCCTTGTGCAATGGGACTTTCAATTTTTAAAAGTGCTAAAATCTTAAATCCGGATATTGCACCAAAAAGTCCTACACAAACCACAACAGCGGCTGTTAGTGCAGGAATTCCACCAACCGTTTTTGTCACCTCCATAGCTATGGGAGTCGTGACAGATTTGGCAGCAAGAGACAGAATGACCTCTTTACTTGCTCCCAACAATTGAGCAGTAAGCACCACGGAAATAACTCCAATCACACATCCTGCAAGTTGCGACAAAAGAATTGGTAGTAACTGCTTTTTTATTTTCTCGAGTTGGAGGTATAGAGGAACTCCCAGTGCCACAATAGTAGGTTTTAGCCAGAATCCAATGAATTGACCACCATTATTGTATGTCTCATAGCTGATATTACATGTCTTTAGAAAGATAATCAAAGCGGCAATCGTCAGTAATATGGGATTAAGTAATACCCACCCAGTCTTCCGTTGCACTAGTTTGGAAAGAAAATAGAGCCCGAATGTTATTGCTAGGAGAAATATAGGATTCTCGAGATAATTCATTTGATTTTGCGTGTTAATTGATGAACCCATCCGGTTACTACAAGAACCAGAATGGTGCTAATTAGGGTTGAAATCACGATTGGCCAGAATTGTACCTTGATAATATCGAAGTAGAGCATTACCGCAACACCTGGTGGAACGAAGAAGAAACCCAGATTTGCTACTAAGAAATCGGACATTCCCTGTACCCATTGCAGTTTAATCCAACCCAATTTCAGAAAAAGAGTGAGCAACAGCATCCCAATGATGCTCGATGGAAGCTTAATCCCTGTGAGAAAGACGATTAATTCGCCGAGGGCTAAACAGCCAAATAAAATAGAGCACTGACGTATCATACTATTATCCTATTAGAAACAGTTGCAAAGGTAGGAATTAATAGCATAAATAACGAAGGAAGTATAATGAATGATTATTATTATGAAATTACCAACCTGTTCTTTTTAAGAAAATATTTTCCTTTCTTATTTCAGATAGATTGTGGCTCTTAACGATAAGCTAATAAATGAGTTTAAAAAGCGCTACAATAAGGATGAAAATGAAAAATTATAAATACGAAAAGCTTTCTGTATTTAAGATTAATAGTTAAATTTGCCCATATTGATAAAGTTTTAAAATGAAGAATCATATTCTACATATAATTATAGCGCTGTTCATTATGAGCATGTTTTTTTCCTGTCGTCCAGATAGACAGTCCGTTCTTAATTTGCAGCATGCAGAGGCTCTAATGGAACAACACCCGGACAGCGTTTTAATTTTGTTAAACAAGATAACTCCGAATTCTTTATCTACAGAAGATTACGCTCACTATTGCTTGTTAATGACTCAGGTTAGAGATAAAAATGGTCTGCCTTTAACTTCAGATTCATTGATCAGTGTGGCTGTGGAGTATTATAACGATAAGAAAGACTTAGCGGTTAAAGCAAAAACCTACTTCTATGCAGGACGAGTAAATCAGGATATGCAGAACACAAAACAAGCGATGGAATATTTCTTAAAGGCTGCAGATTTTGCGGAGGATGGGAAAGATTCTAAGTTACAGTACCTGATTTATTATTATTTGGGGAACCTCTATTTAAATGAGAGTTTATATGATTCTGCACTAAAAATGTATCAACAAGCATTTTATTATTCCCAGTTACAGAATAATAAAGATTATATGGTTTATGCATTAAGGAATGTCGCTTTTACCTACTCAGGGAAAGGAGATAATCATAATGCTTTGGTCTATTATTTTAAAGCTTTGAATATATTACCTAAATCTGATACAGCTACTCTTGTTACTTTACTTAATGAAATAGGAGGACGATATAACGATTTGGGAGACTATTCTCATGCTCTCCAGATTGTGAATAGAGTTATCAATATAGACTTGGATTCATCAAAGTTACTTTATAGTTATTTTATTAAGGCGGATGTTTTTTTTAATACACATCAATTTGATTCAGCTTTTTATTATTATGATAAAACAATTCATAGTTTAGACTTTTATACAAAAACAGATAGCTACAATAAGCTATCAAAAGTAGAAAGATTGCGCGGAAACATGAATAAAGCTTTATTATATAACGATATTTACCTTCAGTGTAGAGATTCTCTTGAAAAGCAATTGCATTCAGAAATGGTTATCAAGATGCAGAATATTTATCAACACAAAAAGTCTGTTGAAAAAATTCAATATTTGACTTTGGAAAAGAATCAGCAAAGAATTGTTCTTTATTTGATCAGTGCCATTTCTGTCAGTGTTTTATTGTTTCTAGCTAGTATGCTCTTATTATACCGGACAAGAAAGGAAAGGCAAACCAGGGAACTAGAACTGGCCGTTCAACAGGAGAAGGAAGAAGCTCAAATAGCAAAAACGCGATTGCAAGAGAGTGAACTGATTAGAATCAAAAAGGAGAAAATGTTATTGGAAAAAGAAATGGAGTTACGTTCTGACTTCTTCAATAGGCTGAATAACCTGACATTCCCTTTTCTGTCATCAAGCCAGAACAAGAATGCTACTATTCGATTGACTGATGAGGATTGGGATTCTATTGTAAAAAATACCGATGCTGCATTTAATCATTTCTCAACTCGTTTAATCAAGGCTTTCCCTGAGTTGAAAAGAGATGAAGTACTCTTCTGTTGCTTAATCAAAATGAAGTTGGGCTTGGGTACATTGTCTTCTGTTTACAGCTTAAGTAAGGATGCTATTTCTAAAAGAAAAGAACGTATTAAGAAAAATAAGATGAAGATTGAAGATGGCCGATCTTTGGATCAATTTCTTGCCGATTTTTGATATTCTCTACCCTTTTATTCTCATTTGTCCAATACTACAACTTCTAATTATTGTGCTTATCTTATTTAATTGGTTGAATATCAATATATTATTTGAGCGACCACTTGTCCAACGTTTTTTTTGAATAATCAGCCTTTATTCTCTATTTTTGTATCAGAGAAATTAAAACATAACATTTTAAAATTAACCATTATGAAAAAGTCATTATTAATTGCCCTTTGTTGCTCGTTCTTTTTAGTCTCTTATGTAAGTGCGGAAACATATACAGAAGCTGATATCCATTTAAAAGCCGGATATGACAAGAGTATCCATCCAACATCAGTAACGTCATCTGTTACTCCCGTAACTGCTACTGTTGATGCTGATCTGGTAACTGTTAACTTTTCTTCGTCAATTGGCTCTACGACTATTACAATTCAAGATTCTTTTGGTGAAGTGGTTTATGAGACTAACTTGAATGTTCAGGGTGCTATAATCTTACCGATCTCTTTGACAGGATTCGAGGCAGGAACTTATACCATAGAAATTGCAACTGCTAAGAAAAGCTGGTACGGAGAATTTGATCTGTAATTTGTTTCTATCGATTGGTTAGATAGTTATTTACTCTCAGTTTTAAAGCGCTGACTTTCGAAAGGAAGTCAGCGGCTTATACCAATAATGTTATTTGTTATTTAAATGTGGATATAAATATGACTAATATGCAATATAAAACAGGCAATATATGTCGTTATAACGACAATTCAGGAAACCATATAGTGCGGCCTGCTATGATTTGTATGGATACGGTTCATCTTGTCAATAAAAAAATGCAAAAGGAATCAATTATAATCAAAGAAATAAGGCCTAATATAAGTGTATTACAAGGTCCGGAAGTCAAAGTGTATCCTCATTCTGAAAGTAATTCTTTACTTGTTGAAATAATCGAAAATTCGAAGAATATAAAAGCTTCTATATTTATATTTACCCTGACAGGAAAATTGTTGCAAATGATTCAAGTGAAAGATGCTAGAACCGTTGTCCACATTCCTTCGTTGGAAAATGGGAAATATCTTATGAATATTCAAATTGGCAGGGATGTGTCTACTTGGAAAATAACAAAGGAATAATTTTTTTATATATATGAGCTTATACTGAGTGCATTTAAATAATTTTTTTAAATTTGCAGGGTATTTATTATGAAAACAGATAATGAAATATCCTATTCTATATTCTTTTGTTCCGCTACTTTTAGTTTGTTCCCTATTTTCTTGTAGTCATAATGTATCGTCTTCTGACACATTAAGGCAAGTTGAAATTTTATTGGATAAACATCCAGATAGTGCATTAACCTTGCTGAATAAAGTCAATTCCCATTCTTTAAAAAGATCAGATGATGCCCTATATTGTTTATTGATGACAAAGGCTCTGATCAAAAACTCTCTTCCGATAACTTCTGATTCCCTTATTAATATTGCACTTGAATACTATAAAGATAGTGGAGATTCCTTAGCCGAGGGTGATTCTTATTATTATGCTGGTCGGATAAGTCTGGAAATGCAGGACTCTAAACGTGCAATGGAATTGTTGCTAAAGGCTGCAGATCTTACCGAAAATAGCAATGATTATAAATTGCAATACCTAATCTACTATTATTTAGGAGAACTTTATATTGGTGAAAATTTATATGATTTTGCATTAAAGAAGCTAAATAAAGCATATTATTTTTCGCGATTACTGAATGATAGTAGTTATACGGCTTTTGTACGAAGAGATATCGCTATTTCATTTTCAGGGAAAAATAGTAATGATAGCGCATTGAATTATTATTATCAGGCTTTAAACATTTTGCCTCAAAAGGATACCGCTACTCTCATTATTTTATTCGATGAAATGGGTGGAATTTATAATACTACCGGCAATTATGCTAAATCCATCCAATTAGTTAACCGTGCAATTAGTTTAAAACCTGCATATAAAGAATTATTTTATGGTTATTTGATTAAAGCACGTGTTTATTTGAATACACAAAAATACGATTCCGCAAATTATTATTATAACAAAACGATTCATAGCCCTTATATATATACCCGTGCTTCTAGTTATGAAGGATTAGCTAGCGTTTACAGCGTTAAAGGGAATTATAAAGGCGCCTTTCAATTAATGCGTATTTATAATAAATGCAGAGATTCTATTGATTTGCAGACAAAAAGTGCCGCTATTATTGAAATGCAGAATATCTATCAGCATGAAAAGTCAAAAGAACAGATTCAACGCCTTATTCTCGAGAAAAAAGAACAAACGATAAACTTCTATCATTGGGGGCTTCTTTCTTTTATTTTTCTTCTTTTGTTATGCGGGACTTTTTTTGTATACAGAAATACAGTAAAGAAGAAATTATTAGAAAAAAGCAAGATTCTATTGGAACAGGAAAATAGGCTGATAAAGATGCGGGAAAAAGAGAGTAAGTTGCGGGAAGATTTCTTTAAGAAGCTTAATAATATTAAGAAGATACCGTCCTTGGGTGTAACTAATGAAAATGAGAAGATAGAATCTTTAGATATAACAGCCAAAATTTCCTTGACAAGCAGTGATTGGGATGAACTTATCCGAAACATAGATATAGCTTATGACCATTTTACAGATCGATTAACCAAGGTTTATCCCAATTTAAATATTCAGGAGATTCATCTCTGTTGCTTGGTAAAGATTAAGGTTGCACGGAATGATTTGGCTAATATTTTTTGTATTACTCCTCAAAGTGTGAAAACGACAAAATATAGAATAAAGAAAGACAAGATGGGAATTACTGATAAGAACATAAGTTTGGATCTTTTCCTCGAAAAATTCTAAATAGAGCTTTTATTATACTCGAAAGTTCATTTTGTTACCTTGAAATCTGATTAGATAAAATTAAATCTCTGATTATTAGATATATAAATATTCGATTTTGTTACCCTGATTTGCCACTTTCTTATTGTTTTATTCCCGAAATTTGTGTCCATGCAAGTAATAGATATCCCGGGGAGGGCTATAAATGAAATAATGGTTAGGAATTTTGGTCGGTAATAAGTGGTAGTTTAAGCGAGCATTTGGTTATTACTCTCTTCCCCGGGGAATCTGTTCTTGTTCTAAATTCTACTTTTTGTTTATAACTATATTCCTTCTTAAACTTATCTTCAAGATATTCAATTATTCAAACGGGTAATTCTTATCTTATATGGTTAACTTGTTCCATATTTGATTTAGTATTATTACTTGTTTCATTTTGGAACAATGATCCTCATACAATTGTTTAAACCTTTATGTTATCTTGAATAGAAAACTTATTTGTATATTTGTCATAAATCAACTATAATTTATTTGCAATGGATATTGATAAAAAGACAAGAAATGATTTTGTTCGTTTTCAACGGAATGAGATAACAGAAAGTATAGTTTATACGCGCCTTGCTTCAATAGAGAAAGATAGTGCTAATAAAGATGTCCTCTTAAAGATTGCGGCAGAAGAATCTGGTCATGGACGTATGTTCCATAAACTGACAAATGAAAGTCCAACCCCCAATAAATGGAAAATTGCAAAATATTATTGGCTTGCTCGTTTGTTTGGTTTGACTTTTGCCATTAAATTAATGGAAGCAGGTGAGGCTAATGCTCACGAGAACTATGATCAATATGCAGATTTTCCAGAATTACTTCGTTTGAGTCATGAGGAACAAGAACATGAAAAGATGCTTATCGGATTGATTAATGAAGAACGGTTAGAGTATATGGGTTCTGTGGTTCTGGGGTTAAACGATGCTTTGGTAGAGTTTACAGGTGCTTTAGCTGGTTTTACACTTGCTTTGAGTGATTCTAAACTTATTGCTTTAACGGGAAGTATCACAGGTATTGCTGCTGCTCTTTCAATGGCTTCTTCAGAGTATCTTTCTACCAAATCTGAAGGTGATAAAGACAAGCATCCTATAAAAGCGGCAATTTATACTGGTTTTGCTTATGTTGTAACGGTCGTGGCTTTGGTTACTCCTTTTATATTATGTTCTAACGTCTTTATAGCGTTGGGTATAATGCTTTTTATGGCCTTGTTGATTATAGGACTCTTTAATTATTATTATTCGGTGGCAAGGAGTGAAAGTTTCAAGAAACGTTTTACGGAAATGGCAATTTTAAGTTTTGGTGTAGCCACAATCAGCTTTTTAATTGGTTATGCATTGAAAGTTTTTACAGGAATTGAAGCCTGAGCATAATAATCGTTTTTTAATTTTAATGTTAAAGTATGCAACTTTGGCATCCATATAGAATAAATAATATCCTATTTTGTAATATTGATATTGCATTTATGTGTAATTTTGCATCGGGAAAGTCAATCACTTCGATATCAAAACACATAAATATATAATTCTATCATGGATTTAATTAATGAAATTATTGCGCGTGCGAAAGCTGATCGCCAGCGCATTGTCCTTCCTGAAGGAACGGAAGAACGTACATTGAAGGCTGCCGATCAGGTTCTGGCAGATGGAGTGGCTGACTTGATTCTTCTTGGTAACCCTGAAGAAATTAAAAGCTTAGCTGCAAAGTGGGAGCTCAAGAATATAGCAAAGGCTGAAATCATTGATCCTGCTAATCACCCAAAGAAAGAGCAATATGCAGAGTTACTTTGCGAACTTCGGAAGAAAAAAGGTATGACGATTGAAGAGGCTCGTAAATTGGTTCTTGATCCATTGTACTTGGGATGCCTTATCATTAAAAGCGGTGATGCTGATGGACAGCTAGCTGGAGCTCAGAACACAACAGGAAATGTTCTTCGCCCTGCATTGCAGATTATTAAAACAGCTCCTGGCATTAGTGTTGTATCTGGTGGTATGTTACTTATAACTAAGGCTACTGAATATGGAAAGGATGGACTTCTGGTTATTGCTGATGTTGCTGTGTTGCCAAATCCAACCGCTGAAGAACTTGCACAAATAGCTGTAGCTACAGGTAGAACTGCACGTGTGCTCGCAAACGTAGAACCTAAAGTGGCAATGCTTAGTTTCTCTACAAGAGGCAGTGCAAAACATGAAATGGTTGACAAGGTAGCTGAAGCTACTCGTTTAGCAAAAGAATTAGATCCTGATATGCTTATTGATGGTGAACTTCAGGCAGATGCTGCTCTTGTTCCTTCTGTAGGGATGAGTAAGGCTCCGGGAAGTGCCATTGCAGGACAAGCTAATACATTAGTATTCCCTTCACTTGAAGTAGGCAACATTGCATATAAACTAGTACAACGTTTAGGTGGTGCTGAAGCTGTAGGTCCGGTTCTTCAGGGAATGGCTGCTCCTGTTAATGATCTTTCACGTGGCTGTTCAATTCAGGATATTTATAGAATGATTGCAATCACTGCAATTCAGGCTATTGGAGCAAAAAAATAAAAAAACAGAAATATGGCAGAAATGATTAAAGAACCAATTGAGAACTACGGATTAAGTTCAAAAGACCGTAAGAAAACTTTGTTCTCTAAGATTGGTATCGTGGGCTGCGGAAAAGAAGGTTCCAAAATTGCAACAGTTGCTGCTACAGCCGGTATAGAAGTTGTATTCCTGGAAATCAGTGATGAAAAGATACAGAAAGCTTTTGATCGTATCGCTGGTGAACTTGATATGCGTATTGCAACATGGGGGCTTACTGAGTCTGAAAAGAAAACAATTCTTGGACGTATTACTGGAACGTTGATTTTTGATGCTTTCAAGGATTGCGACTTTGTAATTGAAGCAGTACGTTATGATGAGAATGGAGAGAGAAGTCTGAAGCATCGTAAGGAGATCTTTAAAAATCTGGAAGCTGTTTTGGCTGAAGATGCTATTATCGCAACCAATGCTTCTTCTGTTGTAATTACAGAACTGGCAGCTGAACTTCAGCATAAAGAACGTTGCGTATGCTTACATTTTGTAATGATGCAGCCTCAAAGCCGTGTTATGGAAATTGTTCGCGGACTCTATACTTCTGACTCTTGCTATAACAAGGTTTGTCAGTTCGCTAAACTGATTAGCTATGATTATGTGACAGTGGAAGAATCTGCAGGCTTGGTTAACAACCGTTTGTTCTTTACTCTGTTGAATGAGGCTTGTGCTATTCTTCAGGAAGGTTTAACTACTCCAATTGAGATTGACTCGATCATAAAATTTGGTTTGGGACAAAGACAAGGCGTATTCTGTATGGCCGATCAAATGGGCATAGAAAAAATTGTTCCTCAGATGGAAGACTTGTATCAGGAATTTGGGTCTTTGAAATATAAACCATCTCCATTGTTACTCCGGTTAAATCGCGCTAAGCGTTGGGGAGTAAGCACAGGCATGGGTTTCTATGCTTATGATGAAGAAGGGAACCGTATGATTAATGAGAATGAGAAAAAATAGAAAACTATGAAAATATTAGTGCTCAATTGCGGTAGTTCGTCCATCAAATATAAGTTGTTCAATATGGACACTAAAGAGGTGATGGCTCAAGGCGGAATAGAAAAAATTGGATTAAAAGGTTCTTTTCTTAAACTGACTCTTCCTGGCGGGGACAAGGTTATGTTGGAAGGAGAAATTCTTGAACATACAGCCGGTATTGAATATATTCTTGGAGTCTTAGTTAGCGAAAAATATGGTTGCATCAAATCTTTGGATGAAATTAATGCAGTAGGACATCGTGTGGTTCATGGAGGAGAGAAGTTCAATAAGTCTGTGCTGATTACAGATCAGGTAATAGAAAAGATTGTGGAATGTATAGACATTGCACCACTTCATAATCCACCAAACTTGAAAGGTATCCGTGCCGTTTCAGAATTAATGCCAAATGCACCTCAGATTGCTGTATTCGATACTGCTTTCCACCAGACTATGCCAGATTATGCATATATGTATGGCATTCCTTACCAACTTTACAAGAAATATGGCATTCGCCGTTATGGCTTCCACGGAACCAGTCATCGTTACGTTTCAAATCGTGTATGTGAATTCCTTGGCGTTTCACCTGAAGGACAGCGTATTATTACTTGTCACGTAGGTAATGGGGGATCTGTTTCTGCTATTAAGGATGGGAAATCTATTGATACTTCAATGGGATTTACTCCTGTAGAAGGTTTATTAATGGGAACACGTGCAGGAGATATTGATGCCGGAGTTGTTTCTTATATCATGGATAAAGAGATGATTGGTACAGCTTCAATTTCTACATTATTAAATAAACATAGTGGAGTTCTTGGGGTGTCTGGTGTTTCCAGCGATATGCGCGAACTTGACGCTGCATGTCAGGAAGGAAATGAACGTGCTATTCTTGCAGAAAAGATGTATTACTACCGTATTAAGAAATACGTAGGTGCTTATACTGCAGCTTTAGGTGGAGTTGATATTATCGTATTTACCGGAGGCGTTGGTGAGAATCAGTCAAGATGCCGTTCTGAAGTTTGTGATGGTCTTCAATATATGGGAGTTTCTCTTGATCAGGAATTGAATAATAAAATTCATGGCGATGAGGCTGTTATCAGCACTCCTGATTCTAAAGTTAAAGTGGTTGTAATTCCTACAGATGAAGAATTTATGATCGCTTCTGATACCATGCAGATTTTATCAGCGAAATAAAATACGCACATAATAATAAAAAGAGGTATAAGACTTGTTCCTATACCTCTTTTTATTTATTATAAAGAAGATATTATTCTTTGATATCTCTTAATTCCCAACCAAGAGCACTGGCGCCAAGAACTGCTGCATCAGAATCTTTAAGTTCAGATACAAGAAGTTTTGTTTTTCCTTTGAATATATTCAAAACATTCTTATCAAGGGCATTTTGAACAGGTTTCATGATGTAATCGCCTGATTTTGCTAATCCACCGAATAAGATAATTGCTTCAGGGCTTGAAAAGGCAACAAAGTTAGCCAAAGCTTCCCCCAACAAAGAACCTGTGAACTCGAATATCTCCTGAGCTAGTTTATCCCCTTTTACTGCAGCATCAAATACATCTTTTGAAGTGATTTCTTCAGAAGAAATATGTCGAAGCAGACTTTCATCAGAACGGGCAACCAAGAATTCACGTGCTGTACGGGCCACACCTGTTGCCGAACAGTAAGCTTCCAGACATCCTTTGCGTCCGCAACCGCACATTCTTCCGTTTTCGTGACGTACAATTACATGTCCTAATTCGCCGGCAAAACCATCATGTCCATACACCACCTGACCGTTAATAACGATTCCGCTACCAACACCTGTACCAAGAGTAATCATAATAAAATCTTTCATACCACGTGCTGCACCATAAGTCATTTCGCCTACAGCTGCTGCATTTGCATCATTGGTTAAAGCTGTTGGAATGCCAAGTCTTCGCTCAAACAGTTCAGCTAAATGGATTACGCCTTTCCATGGAAGGTTAGGAGCAAATTCAATGGTTCCGCTATAAAAGTTACCGTTTGGAGCTCCAATACCGATGCCTTTAATTTTTTCTACACCCCCCTCGGATTCAATAAGAGGAAGCAGGTTTTTGCATACAGCATCTACATAATCCTCTACTTTATCGTATGCCTGAGTCTTTACAGATCCGCTGCATAAAATTGTACCACGAGCATCTACGATGCCAAAAACACTATTTGTTCCACCTATATCAATGCCTACAACGTAGGGCTTTCCCATGCTTGAAATCATTATGTTATTTGTTATATGGTTGATTATTAAATCACAAATAACGCAAAGATGATTGACTCTACAAAATCTTTTTGAAATTTTCTTTCATCCTTTTGCAACTTTTTGTACTTTGATTGCGTCTAATAGAGAAAAACAGCTTAAGTATGATACATTTAGAAGACATAAACAAGACCTATTATAACGGAGCCCCTCTTCATGTGCTCAAAGGAATTAATCTTGATATTGAACGTGGTGAGTTTGTTTCCATTATGGGGGCATCAGGCTCAGGAAAATCTACTTTGCTCAACATTCTAGGTATATTAGATAACTATGATACCGGAGATTATTATCTAAACGATGTTCTTATTAAAAAATTGAGTGAAACCCGGGCTGCTGAATATCGTAACCGGATGATTGGGTTTATTTTTCAGTCTTTTAATCTTATTTCTTTTAAGAATGCGATGGAAAATGTGGCATTACCTCTTTTTTATCAGAATGTAAGCCGAAAGAAAAGAAATATTCTGGCGATGGAATATCTGGATAAACTGGGACTCAAGGAATGGGCACATCACATGCCTAATGAACTTTCCGGAGGACAGAAACAACGTGTAGCTATTGCTCGGGCATTGATCTCACAACCTCAGATTATTCTTGCAGATGAGCCTACCGGTGCTTTGGATAGTAAGACTTCGGATGAGGTTATGCAGATTCTTAAGGATGTAAATGACCTTGGTATGACTTTGGTGGTTGTCACCCATGAGTCAGGAGTGGCTAATAGGACAAATAAAATAATTCATATAAAAGATGGAATTATTGAATCTGTAGAAGATAACGCTAATCACAACCTGTCACCGTTTGGTAACGGTAAAATGATGAAATAAGCCATGAAAATAGGAATTGATATTTGGCAAGAAATATATAGTACGATAAAGCAAAATAAGTTGCGAACCGTGCTTACCGGGTTTTCCGTTTCATGGGGAATCTTTATGCTGATTGTTCTTATGGGATGGGGCAATGGTATTATACATGCTTTTGAAGATGCTTCGGCTGATATGGCAAAAAACTCCATTAGAATATTCCCTGGTTGGACCAGTAAAACTTATCAGGGGCTTGAATCTAACAGAAGAATTCAGTTTGACAATAATGATGTGAACATTACCAAAAATAAATTCACGAATAATGTGGTTTTAGCAGGAGCAACGGTGAGCGAGAGCGGAATTACTCTTTCCAATAAAGACGAATATGTTTCGTTAGAGTTGGATGGCGTTTTTCCATCATATACAAATATTGAACCTGTAAAGTTAGACCAGAACGGTGGTCGTTTTATCAATGATCTGGATATAAACCAGAGAAGGAAAGTCATTGTGATACATTATAAAACAAAAGAAGTTCTCTTTCGTAAAGAAAGTGCTATAGGTAAATTTGTGAATGCCGGTGGAGTTACTTATCAAGTGGTTGGTATTTACAGAGATAAAGGTAACAGGGATGCACGTTCTGCTTATATTCCTTTTACTACAGCTCAAACTATATATAATAAAGCTGATACAATAGATAATATAATCTTTACGACACGTAACCTAAATACCGTGGCTGCAAATAAAGATTTTGAAAAGGAATATCGCAAGACTGTAGGTAGTCATCATCGTTTTGATCCTGAAGATATGAACGCAATGTATATATGGAATCGTTTTACGCAGTATCTGCAACAACTTACAGCCAAGACTATTCTGACTACAGCAGTTTGGATAATTGGTATATTTACTTTGTTGAGTGGTATTGTCGGGGTAAGTAATATTATGTTGATTACTGTGAAGGAAAGAACCCGTGAATTTGGTATTCGTAAAGCTTTAGGAGCATCACCAGCGTCTATTTTGTGGTTAGTTATTCTGGAGAGTATACTTATAACGACTATTTTCGGGTATATTGGTATGGTTGCTGGAATCGGACTGACAGAATATATGAATGCTGTAGATGGGGTTAAATCGTTTACTATAGGAGGAATGGAAAATACAGTATACAAGAATCCTACAGTGGATATTGACATTGCAATAAAGGCAACAGTGACTTTGATTGTTGCCGGTACGTTGGCGGGATTTTTCCCTGCCAGGAAGGCTGTGAAGATTAGACCAATTGAAGCATTAAAAGCAGAATAATTATGAAATTTACAGATATAGATTATTGGGAGGAAATCCTCATAACTATTACCCGCAACAAAACACGTAGTATGTTGACCGCTTTTGGTATTTTCTGGGGGATATTTATGCTGGTTGCCTTAATCGGGGGAGGTAATGGCCTGCAGCAGATGATGAGCCGTAACTTTGCCGGATTTGCAACGAACTCATGTTTTATTATTAGTCAGCAAACTAGTGAACCTTATAAAGGATTCCGTAAAGGCCGTAAATGGGATTTGGAAAATAATGATGTGGCAACGCTTCGAAGTCGTATTTCTGATATTGAAGATATAACTCCCAACCTTTTCCGATGGGGAGCTAGTGTCGTTCGTGGCGATAAAAAGGGTACGTTTGTTGCTAAGGGAGTATATCCTTCTTATGACAAAATTGAAAAGCAAACAATGTTGTATGGTCGCTTTATTAATGATGTTGATATAAGTGAGCAGCGTAAAGTCTGCACTATTGGTACCCGTATATATGAAACGCTTTTCAAAAAAGGACAAGATCCTTGCGGACAGTACATTCGTGTGGATGGAATCTATTACCAAATTGTAGGTGTCTGCTCAGGAGTCAGTAATATCAATATTGGCGGGTCAAGTGAAGAGATGGTAAATATTCCTTTTGCTACTATGCAGCAAGCTTACAATATGGGGAAAATAGTACATATAATCTGTTTAACGGCTAAGCATGGCGTATCAATAACTTCTTTAGAACCCAAGATACAAGAATTGATAAAGTATAATCACCTGATATCTCCCAAAGATCCTCAGGCAGTGATGGTTCTGAATATGGAAGAGATGTTTAAGATGGTAGACAGTTTGTTTTCAGGTATCAGGACACTTGTATGGCTTGTTGGATTAGGAACATTACTTGCCGGTGCTATCGGTGTGAGCAATATAATGATGGTTACCGTTCGTGAACGGACAGTGGAAATTGGTATTCGCCGCGCCATCGGTGCCCGCCCTCGTGAGATAATGCAACAGATTCTTTCCGAGAGTATGGTGTTGACGGCCATTGCCGGACTAACCGGAATCTCATTTGCTGTTTTGATTCTTCAGGTTGCTGAAGTAGGGATTACAGCCAGTGGCACGGTTGCTCACTTTCAGGTTTCTTTCTGGACGGCAATAGGAATGGCACTTCTGCTACTCTCTCTGGGATTGTTTGCCGGACTGGCGCCAGCTTACCGGGCAATGTCAATAAAACCTATTGATGCTATGCGTGATGAATAATGATTTAATAAAAACGATAATAACTATAGAAATAATAAAATAGTATGAAAAAGTACATCAGAATCTTTTTAATAGTGGTTGTAGCTGCCATTTTTATCAGCACATTTGTTTTTCTTTATGTTAAGTCTCAACCCAAAGAAATAAAGTATGAAATTGTAACTCCAAAGGTTGCCGACATTGAAAAAAGTACCGTGGCTACAGGTAAAGTAGAACCTCGTGACGAAATTCTTATTAAACCTCAGATTTCTGGTATTGTGGCTGAAGTCTACAAACAAGCCGGTCAGTCTGTAAAGAAGGGAGAGGTAATTGCCAAAGTAAAGGTAATCCCGGAATTGGGACAATTGAACTCTGCCGAAAGCCGCGTTCGTATTGCAAACATCAACTACAAGCAAGCTTTACAGGAATATGACCGTCAGAAAAGTCTGTTTAAAGATAAGTTAATCAGCAAAGAAGAGTTTGAAAAGAGTGAAGTATCAATGAAAACTGCTAAAGAAGAAGTATCAACTTCAAAAGACAATCTCGATATTGTAAAAGAAGGTATTACCAAAAATTCTGCAACTTACAGTAATACGATGATTCGTTCTACTATTGACGGATTGATTCTTGATATACCTATAAAGAAAGGAAACTCAGTTATTATGAGTAATACATTTAATGATGGTACCACTATTGCCACTGTTGCCAACATGAAGGACCTTATCTTTAAAGGAAAAATAGATGAAACTGAAGTAGGCCGCATTAAAGAAGGAATGCCTATAAAGCTAACAATTGGTGCTTTGCAAAATCTTAAATTTGATGCTGAGCTAGAATATATATCTCCGAAGGGGGTTACAGAAAATGGTGCTAATTTATTCGAAATAAAAGCTGCAATCCATGCTTCTCCGAATGTGAAGATCCGTTCAGGTTATAGTGCTAATGCAGAAATTGTGCTTGAGCGAGTGGGAAAAGTATTGTCTGTGCCCGAAAGTACAGTAGAGTTTTCCGGAGATTCAACTTTTGTTTATGTCCTGAAGACAGATAAGCCCAAACAGACTTTTGATAGAAGACGTGTAGCCGTAGGCGTAAGCGATGGAATAAAGATTCAAATAAAGGGTGGAATTACAGCTAAAGACAAAGTGCGTGGGGCTGTGATTGAAGAGAAGAAGCCTGATGCAGAAAACAAAAACAACTAATTCTATGAAAAAATATATCATTCTTATTGCAGTATTACTATTTTCCGGAGGGGCTTTTGCTCAGCAAAGCTGGTCTCTCAAGGATTGCATAGAGTATGCATTGAAACATAATATTCAGATTCAGAAGCAGGAACTTGCAAACGAGCAGCAAAAAGTGGAACTGAACTCAGCAAAGAATAAGAGACTTCCCGATTTAAGCGGAAGTATGTCTCAGGATTTTAGGTTTGGGCGCGCAACTTCTCCTGTGGATAACTCTTATGTGAATAAAAACAGCAGTAACAGTAGTTTAGGTCTTAACGCCAGTGTGCCAATTTTTACAGGCTTTCAGATACCAAATAATATCGAATTAAGTAAGCTTAATCTGAAAGCTGCCACTGAGGATTTGAATAAAGCCAGAGAAGATATAAGTGTAAATGTGACTTCCGCATTTTTACAAGTCCTTTTTAATGAAGAATTGTGTAAAGTGGCCAAGGAACAGATTAACCTCAGTAAGGAACAACTCGACAGAATTACCCGGATGGAAGAGGTAGGAAAAGCTTCAACCGCTCAGGTATACGAGGCAAAAGCCAATCTGGCTCAGGATGAACTATCTGCTGTGCAGGCGGAGAATAACCGCAAGCTGGCTATTCTTGAACTTACACAACTACTGGAACTTTCAACTCCAGAGGGATTCTCTATTGTTTCTCCTGAAATGGAACCGGGATTCGGGGCTTTAAGTACTCCGGAAGATATTTATACTCAGGCTATTGTTAATAAACCGGCAGTGTTGGCTGCCCAGTATCGTTTGCAGGGAATGGACAAGAATATTAAGATTGCACAGGGAGCTTATTACCCCACACTCTCTCTTAACGGATCATTAGGTACCGGATATTATACCATGTCGGGTATTACCAGTAATGGCTTTGGTAAGCAATTGAATGATAATTTCAACCAATATATTGGCCTTTCATTAAGTATTCCTATCTTTAATCGTTACGAAACACGTAACAGGATAAAGACAGCTCGCTTAAACTATAGCACTCAAGCTCTTCAGGTAGAAGAATCAAAGAAAGGACTCTTTAAAGAGATTCAGCAGGCATATTATAACGCTGTGGCAGCAGGGGCAAAATTTACTTCCAGTAAGACTGCTGTTGAAGCTAGCGAAGAATCATTTAAGTTGATGCGCCAGAAGTATGAAAACGGAAAAGCTACTTCTGTAGAGTTTAACCAGGTGAAGATGAATCTTATGAAGGTTTCTTCTGATCGTATTCAGGCTAAATATGATTATATATTCAGAACAAAGATTCTTGATTTTTATAAGGGAGTTACACTTTCTCTGTAAGAATAACTGCTATCTTTGTAGTTCTTATTTTATTCTTTAAAAGATAGCCATGCGAAAGAGCCTTTTGTTATTTATTGGAATATGGTGCGGACTTTCATTTTGTTTGCCTGTATATTCACAAGTTGAAATAAAGTCGTTTACTGACAATTTATCTCCTACCCTTAATGGACAGGAAGTAATTTTTAGTTGCCCGTTAACAGTCACAAAAACATATTATAGCAGTCCATCGGGAGATATTATCCTTTCTCCCGATCTGCTTTATTCTCCTACCGAGGTAGCTTTGCCCGGTATTGATGCAAATAATCTTGCAACTCAGAATAACCAACGAAAGCTTACCCTGAAAAGCAGTGATTTTACTTACACAGATAGCAACCATACGTTGCGAACCGGGAGCAAGGTTACCGGATTGCGCGGTACCTTATACTACAGTAATGGCACTTATTTGCTGGATCCTAAAGTGCAGCCGGTGTTTTCGGGCAATGAAAGAACCCTATCTCCAGGAAGTGTTGGAGCATGCAACCTGAAAGTGGCCAGCTTTAATGTGGAATATTACATTGCTAAAAAGGATTTATGGAACAATACCTATGGAGCTGCTAACCAGGAAGAGTTTACCCGTCAACGGGCGAAGATACTGGCAGCCCTTAAAGGATTGAACGCTGACGTCTATGCTCTTTGCGAAGTGGGAGAGGGGAATACCTCTGTAACCGATTTGGTGAACGGATTAAACGAAGTAACCTCATCAAATAACTACGCTTATGTGGCAGATAACGACTACTCTGAAAGCACATTTACCAAGAATGTATTTATTTATAATAAGACCAGGGTTACTCCATATAGTTCTCTTTATAAATTTGGAATCAAGGGCTTTCAGCTTCGTCAGATAGCACAGGCATTTGATCTGAATAGTAATGGGGAAAGGGTGATTATCACCGTGAACCATCTCAAAGCAAAATCGGGCTCAGGGTCGGGAAATGATGCCGATACCGGCGATGGACAGGGAAGCTTTAACTATCAACGGATTACTCAGGCTCAGTTGGTTGTGAATACGCTCAATAAACTTACTACTTATTATGGTGATCCCGATGTTCTGGTGGTTGGAGATATGAATTCTTACTCCATGGAGGACCCTATTAAAGTATATACGGATGGCGGACTTGTCAATCAGCTGAAACGTTATTCTCCATCAGACTACAGTTATGTGTATAATGGGAATGTGGGTTACCTTGATCATTCACTGACCACCTCCACTCTTAGTTCTCAGGTAACGGGAGCTCGCCCTTGGCACATCAATGCCGACGAACCCTTTTATCTTGGATATGAATATACAACCTATTATTCTGCCGATCCTTACCGCTGTTCCGACCATGATCCGATAGTAACCGGACTTAATCTGGGTGCTAATGTTACAGGTCTTGGTTATGCTGAGGCTAAAGATGCAGATAAGCTGCAGGTCTTTGGTGAATCATCTCAGGGATATCTTACGCTTTGCGCCGGACAAATAGATAGAGTAGAGTTACTTTCAGCAAGTGGACAGCTTATCTTCTCGGCAAAAAACGCCACATCCGGTGAATATTTTTTGCTTCCTACAACTGCTTTGCAAAAAGGATTCTATCTGATTCGTGCATTCAACGGAAAGAAAGTCTTGACCTCGAAATTGCTTATATCCTAGAAGCTCATTGCTTAGGCATTTATTCGCCATAGATTATTTTTTATTCGTTATGTTTTCATGGAAAGGTCTACAGGTAATTGTGTAAATGAGTAGACTTCTATGGAGTAAGGAGTACACTTTATTGCCAATCATTGGCCATCTTTTAGAAATGTTCCGCCTATTATTTACTTAGCTATCTATTTCTTTTAAATTAGTGAACAGGTTACGATAGAAATATTTACTTTTGCACCGCAAAACTATGCAAACGGATTTTATATTCAGTATGGGACATAAAACGAAAATAGGTATTCTGGTTACTCTTGGCTTGTTTATTGTGGCTCTTATTTCAGCCTACTTTAGCAGAGATTTACTGTTGAATAGCTATGCAAAAGAGAAATTTGGCGAACTGAAAGAAGAATACGGTCTGAATATCACTTACGACCGCCTTCATATGCCCGGAATTAGTGAAATAGAAATAGAGCATTTAGCGGTAGTTCCTGACCAAAGAGATACACTCTTAACCCTTCGGTCTGCACAGATTGACCTTAGCTTCTGGAAAATGCTTACTTTCAATGCTGAAGTAAATCAGATTAATACCGATGGGCTTCATGTTAGTTTCGTAAAGAAAGACTCTCTTTCCAACTACGATTTCCTGTTTAAAAAGGATAAAAAGGAAGAGGCAAAAGAGAACGAGAAGAACTATGCCGAAAAAGTTTCCCACATCCTGCATCTGCTATTTGGCTCTTTGCCTGATAATGGAGATATGAAAGATATTGTAATAAGTCACCGACGCGACACTACCTATACCGAGGTGCAGATTCCCACGCTTCACATCGAAAATAATTGTTTTGTTACTGAGATCATTGTCAAGGAAGATAACATTGTTCGTCACTGGATGAGTAAGGGACGATTGCAAAACGGAGAGAAAACAATTGAAGCTGAACTTTATTCAAAGACTCAGGGTAAAGTATTGCTTCCTTACCTAAATAAACATTATGGGGCGCAGGTGGCTTTTGATACGCTTGCTTACCGACTCACTGAGTCTAAACTTGGAGGAGGAGAGATTGCTTTGACCGGAAAGGCCGAAGTTTGCGGACTGCAGCTTTATCATCCCGCACTTTCTCCTGATGTGGTTAATCTGGATCGGGGACGTTTTAACTACAAGATAAACGTAGGGAAGGATTTTCTGGAGTTAGACAGTGCCACGGTTGTTCAGTTTAATAAATTACAGTTCCATCCTTATGCCCGTGCTCAGAAAAAAGACAAATGGCACATCACTTTGGGGGTTGATAAATCTCCTTTTCCAGCAGATGAACTGTTCTCTTCTTTACCTAAGGGGCTCTTTAGTAGTTTGGACGGATTAAAGACTAGCGGAAAGCTGGCATACCATTTCCTCCTGGATATCGACTTTAATAATCTGAATGCATTGAAACTGGAATCCGATCTGAAAGGACCAGGCTTTAAAATACTAGGCTATGGAAGCGAGAATCTCTCCAAAATGAATGGCTCTTTTCTCTATACTGCCTATGAAAATGGTCACCCTGTACGCACTTTTATTGTCGGCCCCGAGAACCCGAACTTTTGTCCGCTTGACAGTATTTCACCGCTACTTCAAACAGCCGTGATGCAATCTGAGGACGGCTCCTTCTATGCCCATCGGGGATTTCGTCTGGATGCCCTGAGAGGTGCACTTATTTATGATCTTAAACGGAATAAGTTTGCCCGTGGAGGCAGTACAATTTCCATGCAGCTGGTTAAGAATGTGTTTTTGAACCGGAACAAGAATCTGCTTCGGAAACTAGAAGAGGCTATGGTTGTGTGGCTTATTGAAAACAAAGGCATCACATCTAAGCACAGAATGTACGAAGTCTATCTGAATATCGCGGAGTGGGGGCCATTGGTATACGGTGCAAGAGAAGCCTCTCACTTTTACTTCGATAAAGAGCCTTCCCAACTCACTCCCGAAGAGGCTATTTTTATGGCTTCAATCATTCCAAAGCCCAAACATTTCCGGAGCTCTTTTGATGCGAACATGCAGCTTAAACCATGGCTGGGCAGTTATTATCGTCTGATAGCCAGACTGCTGAGCAGAAAAGGACTGATCACTGAAGAGGAAGCAGCCAATATACTTCCCGTTATTCAGGTTAAAGGTGCGGCGATGCGTAGTTTCCCTTCACCAAAAGATACAACAGTCACTGTAGTCCTACCTTTGGAAGGTGAAGATAATAAGGAATAAAAAGGCAATCACTTCACAGTGACTGCCTTTGATCAGTAAGTTGTTTTTTAAACTATCTATTGAAACTATTATCTTGATCTCTCGCTTCTGGAAGATTCAGAAGATTTGTGGTTGCTGTTATCCGTGCTTTTGCTTCTCTCTGAAGAGGAACTTCTTGAAACATTGCTGCTTCTGCTTTCAGAACTTCTGGAAACGCTGTTGCTCCTTTCACGGGTACTTGGAGCCGGACGACTTTCTGATCTTCTTTCAGTGTTCACTGGTTGACGGGTTTCAGTGCTAACCCTTCCGTTATCCGATCTTCTTTCAGTATTCACTGTTGAACTGGATTCCGTGTTATTCCTTCCGTTATCTGATCTTCTTTCAGTGTTTACATTTGAACTGGATTCAGTGTTACTCCTTCCGTAATCTGAATTCCTTGAAACGCCGCTCCTTATTTCATCAGAGCTACTATTGTTGCTTTCTCCATTATTTGAATTTATAATGTAGCTTTCGTTCCGCGGAGTCCTTTCTGTATTCTTGTCTCTTCCAGTGTTTCTATCTCTTCCTGTATTAGAATCTTTACCTTTATTGACATCTCTGTTTACATCTCTGCCCGAGTTGTTATTATCTCTGCTGTTATTATTTCTGTCTACAGGAGTCCTTTCTCTAACCTTGCCATCTCTATTGTCTGAAGGACCAGTGGTATTGGATGGAGTGGTACGGCTTCTGGATACGCCAGAGCTTCTACCGGTGTTATACATATCATCATTGTACCTTCTCGGAGTAGTTATATTTCTTGAGCTATTACCAAAATCGGAACGGCGGTTGTTCATGTAAACGTTTTCATTTCTTGTTTCGAAATGTCCTCTGAATACATTATGGTTATACCTGTTTGAATAGTAACTTCTATTGTCGAAGTGTGTGCGGAAGTGTCCTCCGTGATAAGTTTTATATTGATAAGGCATATCAAAATAGAATATGAATGGATTCGTATAAGTAAGATATACTCTGAATCCCCATGAATCTCCAGTTGAATAGATTGGGCGATAGAAATATTCAATATTCAGGAAACGTTCGTATTGCCATTCTTCCAGTACCCAGCGGAGATCATCATTACGAATATCCAGATAGTAATAATAATCATCCAGTGCCCCTTCGTCATTATAGATTACATTATCCATTATATCACGGACATTATAGATGAAATCAAAATTAATTTCAAATACATCACTGTACTGTTCGGTAGAAAGATTCAACTCATAAGCCATCTTATCTGTCAGGAAACGAGCCTCTTTACGTACTTTGTTAACGCTCATGGCAGCCATACTCATGGTACTCATGGAAACCATACTGATGGCAATCAAGGTAAATATAAATTTTTTCATAACTCAACAGTTTAATGGTTATTTTTATGCAACAAAAATAGGGTGAGGAATTTCCTCACCCTAATAATTATCCCCAATTGTGTATAGGGATTTCCCTATTTCTTATTTTCTTGTGCTAAACGAATGCCGTTGGCTTCAAGAATGATTAATCTTTTTCTATACAGATCTCCCACACCCTTTTTGAATGTTTTCTTGCTCACTTCAAATGTATCATATATATCTTCAGCCGGACTCTTGTCGGTCAGTTCAATGCTTCCTCCGTGTTCCTTGATATATGATAATAAAGTATCTGCAAAATCGTCTATCTTTTCAAATCCTGGCTTCTGAAGCATCAGGTCAATTTTGCCGTCTTCTCTGACTTGTTTAACAAAAGCTTTTAGCGTCATTCCGGTTTGTAAACGTTGGAAAATCTCTCCTTCGTATAACAATCCGCTGAATTGATTCTCTACAATAGCTTTAAATCCCAGGTCAGTCTTTTGCCAGATAAGAATAGATACTTCCTCGTTTGGCTGGTATGTAGGAATTTCTTTTGATAAATAGCGTTCTACTTTGGCTGAAGCCACAATACGATAGCTTTCTTCATCAATATGTGCGTGAACAACATATTTCTTGCCAACCATCATTGTCATCTTTTGTTCCCTGAAAGGAACGAAAAGATCTTTCATCAATCCCCAGTTAAGGAATGCACCGTATTCGTTTACCCAGGATACTTCCAGACAAGCAAACTCACCAACCTGAACCAAAGGAGTCAGAGTAGTTGCAATCAGACGTTCTTCATTATCCAGGTATAAAAAAACGTTAAGGAAATCACCGATGTTGTATTCTTCAGGAACGTAACGAGTAGGAAGTAAGATTTCACCTTCCTCTTCGCCATCAAGATAAACTCCGAAGTCGACTGTTTTTACAATCTCAAGTACGTTAAATTTCCCTAGTTCTATACTCATATATGAAATTTATTATTTAATGCCTATAAAATTCACCACTAAGTAAATAAGACCAGCAAGCACAGCACTAACAGGAATTGTAAGAATCCATGCCCACATAAGGTTTATAGTAACACCCCAACGTACGGCAGATAGTCTTTTAACAGCTCCTACTCCCATAATAGATCCGGTGATGGTGTGTGTAGTACTTACAGGAATTTTAAGGAGCTCAGTGATAAACAAAGTTACAGCACCTGCTGTTTCAGCACAGACACCTTCTAAAGCAGTAACCTTTGTAATTTTGCTACCCATTGTTTTCACAATACGCCATCCTCCACTCATTGTTCCTAAACCAATAGCGGCAAAGCAACATAGAGGAACCCAATCGGGCATTGATTGTACAGAGTCAATACTACCATATGAGATCAACGCTGTAGCAATAATACCCATTACTTTCTGTGAATCATTTAATCCGTGGCCTAAGCTGAACAACCCCGAAGAGACTAATTGCAATTTCCTGAACGAATTTTCTGCAGTCCGGGCATTCATACCTTTAAATAGCCATAGAACTCCGATAGTAATCATTGAAGAAATGACCATACCGATTACAGGTGCCAAAACAATAAATGCAGCAATTTTTACGATAACGGCAGTATGAATGGATTGAAATCCACCTCCGCAGATAGCTGCTCCGGCAAATCCTCCAATTAAGGTATGAGAAGATGAAGAAGGTATCCCTAGTCTCCATGTCAAAAGGTTCCATGAAATAGCGGCAACAAGGCCAGAAAAAATAATAGGTAAAGTAATGTATTGTTCCAATACGACCTTGGAAACTGTATTAGCAATACCAAACTCACCAAAAACATATTTAGCTACAAAGAATGCGATAAAGTTAAATGCCGCAGCCCATAAAACAGCTTGAAAAGGAGTTAACACACGGGTTGTAACAACTGTTGCAATAGAATTGGCTGCATCATGAAAGCCATTAATAAAATCGAAGATGAATCCTAAAGCAATTACAATAATAAGTAATGTCATATGATTTCTTTTTTATCAGGCGTATTTTACAAGGATAGTTACGATAACTTTACCTGTACTGTTGATCTTATTGGCTGCTTTTTCAAGCTCCTGAATAATTTCTTTCAGTTTTATAAGTTCAATCGTATCATTCGTAGCGGCAGCTCCTTTAAATAGGCTCATAATTGCTTCTTCATATACAACGTCAGCTTCTTCTTCCAGTCTCTTAATCTCTTTGCAATGTGCACGAAGACGAAGATCTGTTTTCTTCATGTTAGAAAGTTCATTAGCTGCACTTAGGATTTCATTAGTTCCCTTTTTAATAATTTCAACTAAGCTAGTTGCATGTTTAGGAAAACTGTGAGGTTGATAAAGAAGCACTTTCTGTGCACAGCGATTAATTACGTCAATAACATCATCCATAACATCTGCAAGGGCATGAACATCTTCCCTGTCAAAAGGAGTAATGAATGTGTTGTTTAACTCATGGATAATACTTCCGGTAACTTTGTCACCTTTAACTTCTTCGGCTTTAATCAGTCTGCACAATTCAGTTCTATGTTCTTCATCCGCACATGAGAAGAGTTCCTGAAGGTAGGTTGATGACTGAGAGAGAATCGAAGCTGTTTCTTCCAACATAGGGAAAAACTTAACATCTTTTGGAGCAAACATGCTCAATAAAGTATTAATTTTCATCAGTAGTCTATATTATTTCGGGTGCAAATATAGAGCTTTCATATTATTAATGCAATAGTATTTAACTATTTATATTCAAAATAAATGCAGATGTAACGTATCTGTAACACATCTGTAATATGTCTATAACCTTGTGTAAAACAAATGTAGGTGTATTTAAAATACGGATATCCTATTAAATAACGATATGAAAAAACAATGGCATAACAATAAGTAAATAAAACAGAAGATAAATTTTGAACATTTTTAATATCCATTAAAAATGTATGGTTGTGATTAATAAATATTATGAGTTGTTTGATATGTAAATATTCAGATATATATAGATTGTTTTGTATCTTTGTGTAAACAGAAACAAAAAAAGAACGGAATGGATCAGAATATGGAAAAGCAACGGTGTGGATGGTGCGGAACAGACCCGCTTTATGTGCAGTATCACGATGAAGAATGGGGTAAGGAAATTACCGATGATCACAAAATGTTTGAATTCTTAGTACTTGAAAGTTCACAGGCTGGATTAAGCTGGAGTACAATTTTAAAAAAGAGAGAAAATTATCGGGAAGCATTTGCCGGCTTTGATGTGGAGCAAGTCGCTCGGTTTACAAATGAAGATGTTGAGCGATTGATGCAGAATTCCGGAATTATCCGGAATAGGTTGAAAATAACATCTACCATATCCAATGCCTGCTGCTTTATGCAGGTACAGGAAGAGTTTGGCAGTTTCTGTAACTATTTGAAATCTTTTCTGCCTGAAGGGAAAATAATTGTCAATCATTGGGAAACATTAGATCAGCTTCCTGCATCCACCCATTTATCAGATACTATAAGTAAAGATATGAAGAAGAGAGGATTCAAGTTCTTTGGAACAACAATCTGCTATGCCCATTTGCAAGCTGTAGGTTATATAAACGACCATCTGGACTGTTGTTATTATAAGAACAATCTCTCTTCCACAGCCGTTAAGTAAGAGGAAGTTAAAGAACTCTCCGATATATATAAATTAGGGAATGCAACATTTTACAAAAATGACATTTATTAAAAGCAGAATATTTTCTTTGCTATCAATTCTATTAAGCACAATTGCTTTAATCGGCATTATAAAAATCAATCATGATATAGCTATCCGGTATCTGGCTTTAGATAGGAAGGCTCACCTTTTACTTGGATTAACAAATTTCCTGGGCTTTTATTTTAAATTCTATGTTATAATAACAATAAGTTTAGTGTCAGAGGGATTATCAATCATTGCATTAAAAAAGAAAGAAAGCAGGACTATGAATATGGTAGCCTGCTTTTTAGGGATAACATCGTTATTAATAGTGCTCTTTAATATCTGGAAATTTTCAAACTGATTTTAGACGAATATAATTTCATTTACTTTTTCCATAATCTGGCTCCAACTCTAATTACAGGAGACAGATCTACGTTGGAAATCTGATATATTGCCCCATTGAAATCGAGGCTCTTATCACCTCTAAGGTAAATGTGCATGGCTGGTTGTACATAGAAATAGCGGCCAATAAAGAATTGATAACCCACTCCACCTCCAAAATCAACACTGTGGAGATCCTTTCTTATGCCCGAGCTCTTCTGTTCAATTTCAAAAGTATGTAGTTCTGTATATGTGTAAAGTTCAAGGTTCTTCCATACATTATAACCAAGGAATATTCCTGGTGAAGTTTTATAATATCGCTTGAATTCCGATGATGAGTTGTTTACCCCTGCAGTTTCAGCATTATAGCTCCCTCCGTTTATTACGCTAGCCCTGATCCTGAATTTCTTGTATCTGTAACCTACGCCAACATGAAATCCTCCGGTAAGGAACATTGGGAACAGGCTCTCCACTTCCAAAGCCTGGTCTACATTATAACTCTTTTGTTTTGGTTCAGCCTGTTGCTCTTCTGTGTTACTTTGTGCAAAAAGCTGAGAAGATGTAATCAACAGGCATGTCAATAATAGTGTAACTCTTTTCATAAGTTCTGATATTTGATAATCTTTTTAATGATGCAAATATCAGAATAGATTACGGAGCAGTTGCTCCTCATTTGTTACCAAATTATTTTTTATTGAAAATAGCGTTTCGGATACGGCTTAGAGATTTTGGAGCAATCCCCAGATAATTGGCGATATGATATAAAGGCAGTCTATGAAAAATCTCAGGATAATTATCTAATAGTTTCTGATAACGCTCCTTTGCCGGGAGAACTTGTAAATCAATGCTAAGTTGCACCAACTTCACATAAGCCTGCTCCATCAGAATTCGTCCAAATTTCTCCAATTGCGGTATTTGGCAGTATAGGTAAAGTAAATCTTTGTTTTTGATAATCAATAATTCGGAATCCTCTATAGCTTTAATGCTAAGATGAGACGGTGAATTATTCAAGCGGCTGTGATTGTTTGTTATCCATTCCCCTTCTATTGCAAAGTCCGTAGTTTTTTCATCTGCATTATCAAGTGTTTTATAGTAGATAAACAATCCATAATTTATAAATGCAATAGAGTCGCAAATATCTCCTTCTTTCAGAAAATATTTATTCTTAGTTAAACGCCTGACTTCTATAAATTCATTTATAAGCAGCCAGTCATCGTCATTCAGTTGAATGATTGAACTTATGAACTCTTTTATTTTATCAGTTTCTTTCAATTCTTAATAAGTTAATAGATTGTCTATTATCCACAAAAGTACAGATTTTAGAGAAACAAACTATTCCTTTTCTTTATATTTTTATACTGATGATGAGCTATTCCATAACAGAAAATAGTTTTTTATGTACATTTATTGAAAATAGAAAGTCAGATTTACGCTTGTTTCCCAGTATTTGAATAATTATTCCCATTCAGTAACACCTTAATAAGCTAATTTTGCAGAGGAGATATAAATCTCAACTTATTATTCATTAAGAAATAAGCAAGGCGTTTTTTAATTAAATTATATAGTGTTATGAAGAAAGTGTTTGTATTTGTTATTTTAATATCCAGTTTGTTAACTGCGTTTAGCCAGGAAGTACCTACTTGCAGTCAGGTTGGAGCTTTGAAACTACCAGATGCAATAGCTCCTGTTTTGGCTCCATTTGCGATGACTAATCTTGTAAAACCAGAGTTCTCTAAGCGAACTGTCAATATAGAAAGTGCGGGAGCCAAACAAAATATACTTTGTACTAAAACTATTCAGAAAGCAATCAATCAGTTGAGTAGTAAAGGTGGGGGTACTGTTATTATTCCTGCTGGTCAATGGTTGACAGGGCGTATAATCTTAAAGAGCAACATAAACCTGCATTTGGATAAAAATGCAGAACTCCATTTTAGTGGTGATATAAAGGATTGTCTGCCGGTAGTGTTTACCCGAAATGAAGGTATAGAACTCTACTCACTTGGAGCCTTTATTTATGCTAACGGAGCAAAGAATATAGCTTTAACCGGACAAGGAAAATTAGTGGGTCCTTCACGTGATTGTGAAATCTTTAAGAAACAGATGGAAGGCGTTGTAATAGAGAATTATATATCAACCCCGGTTGAGAAGCGAATATTCGATGGAAAGAATGGAAAACCAGTCTTTCTACCCATGTTTTTTGCTCCAATAAATTGTAAAAATGTTCTTGTTGAGGGAGTGACTTTAGAAAAAACACTATTCTGGAATGTAGTGCCGCAATATTGTGAAAATGTTATTATACGTGGTATTAAGGTAAACAGTGTAGGCATTTTCCGGAGTGATGGAATAGATATTGACTCTTCACGTAACATTCTGATAGAGTACTGTACTCTTGATTGTGGCGATGATTGTTTTACAATTAAATCAGGCCGTTGTGAAGATGGTTTGCGGGTAAATAAACCATCTGAGAATATTATCATTCGTTACTGTCTGGCAAAACAAGGAGGCGGATCTGTGACTTGCGGCAGTGAAACGGCAGGTATGATCAAAAATATGTATGTACACGATTGTGTATTTGATGGTACCAAGAATGGAATTCTTTTTAAAACACGACGTAATCGTGGTGGTGGTGGAGAGAATCTCTACTATGAACGTATTCGTCTTAACATACCCGGACCAGCTATTAAATGGGATATGCTTGGTTCAAAGGAGTATGTTGGTGAACTGGCCAATCGTCTGCCTGTTCGCAACATAACTTCATTGACACCATCTTATAAAAACATTTTCATAAAAGATGTTATTATAGAGAACTGTGATAAATTTATTCGTGCAATCGGTATTCCGGAAACGAAAATATCTAATGTAGTGATTGAAAACTGCAATGTTTCATCAAAAGCGCTTTTTGAAATTTCTGATGTTGATGGGTTTACAGTAAAAAATACTCAGATTAAGACCAAGAATAGTGCAATGAATATTGCTGGTGCAAATAATATAGTTTGGGACAACGTAAAGATTACAACCAAGGATTAGCCTGATACTAATTAAAACAATAAGCCATTTAGCCACTATTCTGGGAATATTTCTACTGATAACTGTTGTATTTAGTATTGGTCGATATATGGTTTAGGACTTTATCATGGTTCTATCTCTTCTGCATCCAGATACACTTTTGCATCTGATGGAATTTTGTTTACCATAATTCCATAATAGAATGTGCCGGCAGGTAATGTCAGGTTGTAGCAAATCTTGAGTTTATAGTCATAAGTTGCATTCCCAGTTTTCATTAGCAGATGTTCTAATTTGGCAATACCTCTTTTGTAACTCCTTGCACCTACTATTAAGCTGTACTTTGTAAAATCAATATTCTGGAATTCTGGCAGCTGGCTGATATATTCCTTTTTGTACATCTTATCTAAATCTTCCTGAGAATTAATAATAACGATCTGCCCTTCGGCTAAGTTGCATCCTGAATAAAGAACAGGAAGTTCTTTATTTATTTTTATTTCCAAAACAATATCATTCTTATCACAACCGGATATTCCTATTAGCAAAATCAGTGAAATTGTTATAAATAAAATTCTTCTCGTTTTCATTGTAATTTGGGCTTAATTATTTTTAGATAAAACGATACTAAGAATAGGTTTACTGCTTATCAGCTTGAGAAATAAATTATAAAACTCTGTGTTTCTGCCCAATTACTTATCAGAATATCTAATTTTAGAAACATTTTCTCGTTTATTTTAAATCAGTCTCTGCCATAAATTCTATTTTTGTAGAAATAAATTTTATATCTGATACGATGAAACTAACACATTTAATCAAACAAAACCTGGGCATAGCTTTCCTCTTCTCTTTGTCGATAAGTATATCTGCACAAGAGGCATACAAGAACCCGAACCTGAAACCTGCTGAGAGAGCAAAAGATTTGTTGCAGCGACTTACATTGGAGGAAAAAGTTGCGCTTATGCAAAACTCTTCAAAACCTATTCCACGTTTTGGTATTAAAGCTTATGACTGGTGGAGCGAAGCACTTCACGGCATTGCCCGTGCCGGCAAAGCAACCGTTTTTCCACAAACAATAGGAATGGCCGCTTCGTTTGACGATGCACTTCTTTATCAGGTTTTTGATGCAGTGAGTGATGAGGCTCGGGTTAAGTATCGTCAGTTTAGCAGTGCCGGACAGTTTGGTCGCTATCAGGGGCTCACGGTGTGGACTCCCAATATTAACATCTTTCGAGATCCACGTTGGGGCAGGGGACAGGAAACCTATGGTGAAGATCCTTACCTGACCAGCCGCATGGGGCAGGCGGTTGTTCACGGACTTCAGGGAACTCCGAAGGCCGGTTACGATAAACTTCATGCCTGTGCCAAGCACTTTGCTGTTCATAGCGGACCGGAGTGGAACAGACATACATTCAATGTCGAGAATATCTCGCCGCGCGATTTGTGGGAAACTTATCTGCCTGCATTCAAAGATCTCGTGCAAAAGGCCGATGTAAAAGAGGTGATGTGTGCTTACAACAGTTTTGAAGGCTCTCCATGTTGTGGTTCTAACCGTTTGCTCATGCAGATATTACGTGACGAATGGAAATATAAACATTTGGTAGTGAGTGATTGCTGGGCAATTAATGATGTCTATGTGCCCGTACCAAAAGGACACGGTGCAGAGCCCGATCCGACTCATGCAGCATCAAGAGCTGTAGCTAGTGGCACAGATGTGGAATGTGGTTCTGTTTACGGAAACCTGCCAGCTGCCGTAAAGCAGGGCCTTATTAACGAAGACAAAATAAATCAGTCTGTTCTTCGCCTGTTGCAAGCCCGTTTTGAGCTGGGAGAAATGGACGATCCTTCTTTGGTGCCATGGATGCAACTGAAAGATGAAGTTGTTAATAGTCCTGAGCATCAGCAACTGGCACTTAAAATGGCTCGCGAAAGTATGACTTTGCTGCAGAATAAAGTTAATCTGCTGCCATTATCAAAGAACCTGAAAGTAGCAGTGATGGGACCCAATGCAACAGACTCTGTTACCATGTGGGCAAATTATAACGGACTTCCTTATCATACTACCACTATTCTGGAAGGCATAAAAAATAAGATTGGAGCGGACAAGGTAACTTACGTTCAAGGCTGCGATTATACACAGAATGTTGCGCTGAACAGTTTGTTTGATCAATGCGCATTAAATGGTAAATCCGGTTTTGAATCCACTTATTGGGGTAATACAGATTTTAGTGGAGAACCAATAGCCAATGACTGGCTTACACTCCGCTTAACTTCTCTGCTGCCGGTGGAACAGTGTTTGCCCGTGGGGTTCCATTGAATAATTTCTCTGCCCGCTATCATTCAGTTTTTACTCCCAAGGAATCGGGCGACGTTGTCTTTTATATGAATTTAAACGGTTCTTATACACTATTCATTGACGGAGTACAGCAAGGAAAAGGCAGAAGCATCGGCTTGCCTACGAATGTTCTCTCATTGAAAGCAGAAGCAGGAAAATCGTATGACATACGTTTGGATTATAGTGTTCGTTATGACGGAACCCTGAACTTTGATTTTGGGAAAGAGGTGAATCTTGACTTTACCAAAACGATTGCCGATGTGAAAGATGCCGATGTAGTTCTCTTTGTAGGCGGTATCTCTCCCAAACTGGAAGGAGAGGAGATGGCAGTAAAAGCTGATGGATTTAAAGGGGGTGACCGTACAAATATTGAGTTGCCGGCTGTTCAGCGTGAACTACTTCAGCAATTATCTAATGCCGGTAAAAAGGTAGTGTTTGTAAACTGCTCCGGTTCAGCTATGGGATTAGTACCCGAGACAAAGAGTTGCGAAGCCATCCTGCAAGCCTGGTATCCCGGACAAGCAGCCGGTACTGCCGTTGCCGATGTCTTGTTTGGCGATTACAATCCCGCCGGACGTCTGCCCATTACCTTCTATAAGAACGTAGAACAACTTCCCGACTTTGAAAATTATAATATGAAAGGACGTACCTATCGTTACTTCAAAGGAGAAGCCCTCTTCCCGTTTGGTTACGGACTTAGTTACACCACTTTTGGTTATGGAGATGCCAAGCTGGCTAAATATATAGTAAAAGCAGGTAATTCAATAGAACTGACTGTTCCGATTAGCAACACCGGCAAACGAGATGGTGAAGAAGTAATACAGGTTTACCTAAGTCGTCCGGGTGATGTTGATGGTCCAACTAAAACGTTACGTGCATTCCGCCGTGTCTCTTTAAAGGCAGGTGAAAAGCAACAGGTAAATATAAAGCTGACAGCTGATGATTTGCAATGGTTTGATACAAAATCCAATACGATGAGATGCTTGCCGGGAGAATATAAACTATACTACGGAAGTAGCTCTGCTGAAAAGGATTTGAAGATGATGCGGTTTAGTATGAATTAAATGCCGCCATTCATTTATAACAAAGAACGGGAAAACATAATTGTCTTCCCGTTCTTTGTTTATAGATGATTTCGATTAGAATCGTCTTTTATTGTATCCGCCTCCGTTTTCGCCGCGGTTATTATTATAACCGCTGTTGCTTCTTTCTGTTTTTGGACGAGCAACGGTTACGTTGATAGTCTTACCTTCAAATTCAGTTTCATTTAATTTTGAAATAGCATTCTGACCTTCTGTGTCATCAGACATTTCAACAAAGGCAAAACCGCGAGATTTTCCGGTCTCTCTGTCTTTGATAACATTAACCGAAGTTACTTCACCATATTCTGCAAATAATTCCTGTAAGCTCTCACCTGTTGTGTTGTAGCTTAGACTTGATACATAAATGTTCATTTGTTCTTTTTATTACTAGTTATTGTTCTTGGTTATTCTTGTTTGCAAGACTGATCTTAACGGCACTAGTGCCTTTCAGATCACGTTCCAGCTCAAATGTAACCATATTTCCTTTTGCTATAGATGCCGGAGCATTGCTGATATGGAAAAAATACTTTTCCATACTGCCTGTTCGTTTAATGAAGCCAAATCCTTTTTCCTGATTGAAATGCTCCACTTGGCCTGATAGTACAGTTTCTTCTACTATATCCTCTTGCTTTGGAGTAGAGACTGCAATATCCTCAATGTTAATTTCTTGTTTGTTTTCGGGGTCTGGTGGAGTACTGGTAATCATCCCATTCTCATCCACGTAAGCTATCATATCTTCGAATGATCCACTACCCCCATTTGCTTTGCGTTCTTCTTTCCGTTTTAGCTTTTCTTGTCTTTTCTGCTCTTTTTTCTTTTCTAAATCTTTTTTGTTAAATGAATTTGGTTTTGCCATTTATTATTGCTTTTATTATTCTGATACTGATCTGTATTTAGTTTTTTTGTTTTCCTGAAAATGTGAATATCCAGATCTATGACACCTTGAATAAGAGGCAACAATCTTTTAATAAATAATGATCTTGCTAATTAGTAAAAGTATGTCATTATAAGTGTGTTTTGCACTTATGTAACTTGTTAAAACTCTAAACAAGTAGATTGATTTTGATGTCGATTTTGACGATGAGAATACTCTACATATAATTGTGGAGCAAGGCATTGTTAAAAGGATACAATACAAACTTGATTGCTCAAGGAACAAAAATACAAAATAAAATTGAGTATTTGTTGAACTCAGACAATTATTCTTTTATATTTTGTTTTTTTGCTTCTGTGTGAATGTAAAATTTTGAATCCCAAACCTTTAGTAATGCTTCTCTTTCCGCGTAAAAGATACGTGCTAAGCGGCCATCATTTTTGATACTGATGCTCCTTTTGAACACCGCCGTAAACATTCCATCCGTATGAAACTCTGGGAGACTGCAAAACTGACCTGAATAAGGCTGATCCTTTTTAAATAATTAAGGACGCTGGATGTATATTTTATACCTATATTTATACCCCCACGATTTTGTACTGGCAGGCGCTGATTATTAAATAGTTACCCCTTGCAAATAAAATACCTGGACAAATGATTCAGTTATAAGTTGCCCTTTTTTTGGCAGTGTTTTTTGCATTTTGGTGCCTGTTGTCCATTGTATTTACGATTAGAATCACTCATAAACTATTTTTAATAGTAGTTTTAAATCAATGCTTGTTGCAATTATTTTGTGGGTTTGCTTTTATAAACTGATAATTCATTGTTTTTGCAAACCAAGGTTTAAATGCTCTGAAACTCCTTGCTGTAAGGCTTTAAATGTCTTGAGACTTTTTGAAAACGTCAAGACTTATTCTTCAACATCACTTGAGACTTTCAGAGAGATTATCCGGCAACTATTCTTAATCGTCTTTTTTGAAAACCATTGGTGAATCATCCAGATTTATTCTCCAATGATTTTTATTTATTGAAGAATGGTTTTTATTTATTGGCGAATAAAATCAGATAATTCAGCAATTTTTATGGGGATGGGATTGTTTTTTTTTCTTTCTCAAGATGCAAAAATAATGATTTTAGCTAAAGATTGATTGATGTGAAAAAGACGGCAGAAAAGAAAAAAGCACCTAAACAATAAAGTTTAAGTGCTTCTGCAAGGTGGTGCCACCAGGAATCGAACCGGGGACACAAGGATTTTCAGTCCTTTGCTCTACCAACTGAGCTATGGCACCTTTTGTGATTGCGGGTGCAAAGATAGATATATTTTTGGAATTACCAACATCTTTTGTTTTTTTTCTGCAAAAGATTAGATAATTCAAATTTTTGCTTTACTTTTGCACTCGTTAAATAAACGGAGTGTAGCGCAGTTGGTAGCGTACTACGTTCGGGACGTAGAGGTCGGGCGTTCGAATCGCCTCACTCCGACAGAGCGATGAATGATGAAAATCATTTGTCGCTTTTGTCTTTTTATTACTTCTGACTAATTACCTTGATTACTTTGCAGGGATTACCGTATGCCAGCACACCCGCAGGAATGTCTTTTGTAACCACACTGCCTGCACCAATTACTGAACCTTCGCCTATGGTAACACCGGGAAGAACCGTTACGTTGCCGCACAGCCAACAGTTATCACTGATAACAACAGGCTTGGCATACATAAAACCCTGGTTCCTTTCTTTGTAGTCAAGTGAGTGCACCACGGTATAGATGGAGCAGTTAGGGCCGATGAAACAGTGATTCCCAATTTTTACAAGTGCTTCATCGAGCACTACTAAATTGAAGTTGATAACAGTGTCGTCTCCAATTTCCATATTACCGAAATCTATATGTATGGGGCTATTGGGAAGAACATTACGTCCCACTTTTTGTAGAAATTCTTCCAGAATCTGCCGTTTGCGGACTTTGTCGGATGGTGGTGTCTGATTATACTGGAAACAAAGATCTTGTCCTCGTTCCAATGGTGGCACAAATTCCGGGTTGAAGCCCCAATAAACTTCACCGGCAGCCATTTTTTCTATGTCTGTCATTGTCTTTTTCTTTTTAAAATAAGTGCCAAATTTACTATAATGAAACTGTTATTTCAAATTAAGTTGTAACTTTGAAGAAGTAGATGAAAAAATATCTGACTATGAAATGAAGCCTCAAAGAAATGAAGCCTCAAACCACAAAGATTTTCGGATTTAACAGAAATATCTTCTATACGGGATTGACGAGTCTGCTCTCTGATATTTCCACCAAGATGGTTTACTCCATAATGCCCTTCTATCTGCTTTCCCGGGAAATTTTCATGAAGTATTCTTGTTGGCCGGAATCCCTTCTATACTAGGTATATTGTTGCTGATATTTGGTATTCGGGAAGCAAAAAAATCAAAAGAGCAGCTACTAAGCAAATTCCGTTTCCGGGACTATTCCAAACGCTACTATCTCTTTTTAGGTATAATCTTTCTTTTTACTTTGGGCAATAACTGCTGCTTTGTCTGCCATACTGATGACTGTATTCCATAAATATTTTAAATCTTAATCGGTACAAAAAAGATAAAATAGTTTTATTTGTTAGTCCTAATTAATACATTTGTGCTATTGGATATGTTGGAATACCTTAAATCAATCTTTATACATGAAAGCGAAAAAGCATAATTTTAACAAGTGTCTTTTGTTCTTAATACTATCTTTATCTCCTTTTATAAGATTATCTGCAAGCTGGAATAATTTTATAATCAATTATAGAAAGGAAGTTTATGGCAAAGGATCGCAAACCTGGCAGATTGCATCTTACAATAATAACTGGGTATACTTTGCTAATAAAAATGGATTATTACAGTTTGATGGCAGCAGTTGGGGAGTATTCCCTTTAAATAACGGATCAGATGTGCGATCGGTCTTACCTTCTTCCTCCAAACAAAGGATCTATGTTGGAGGTATCAATGAATTTGGCTATTTTGAACCTGACGAACGAGGCAAGCTGGTTTATCATTGTATGTCCGATTCGGTAAAGAGACCTCTTCGTTTTATTGGTAACATCTGGCGGATTTATGAAAATGATAATATTCTTTATTGGCAGGCTGATGGGGTTGTGCTAAAATGCTTGAATGGAAAGTATACATTACTATCTGCAGATAGTAAGATAGATTGTTCAAATCTGGTTAACGGAATTTTGTATATTGGAACTAATAAGGGAGTTCGGATTCTTATTGGAAATACCTTTTTCCCTTTACCAGGTGCCGAAAAACTAGACTCAAAAAGAATCCGTGGAATTATTCCTTATAAAAAGGGTGTTATAATTGCTACGGCTTATGATGGTTTGTATTATTGGGACGGGAAGACACTTATTCCATTCATTACAGGAGTTGAGGCTTTCATGTCACAGAATGAGATTTTTTCCATTGCATCTTCAAAGAATTTGATTGCATTGGGTACTGTGCATATGGGACTGATTATGATTAACACTAGTACAATGCAGGTTAAGTATTTCAATGAGAATAACGGATTGCAGAATAATACAGTACTTTCTTTAGGCTTTGATTGTCGTGACAATCTTTGGGCCGGACTTGATAATGGTATTGATTATATATGTCTGAATTCTCCTTTATCTAATCTTTATTCTTATCCATATTCTTATGGTGCCGGATATTCCGCTATCCTTTCAAACAATTATCTTTATTTAGGTACAAACCGTGGTCTTTATTATACTCATTATCCAGTATCATTAAGTGATAAGGTTATCAATATAAGCCAGATTCCTCAATCGAGCGGACAAGTATGGGATCTTTCGAAAGTGGGTGATGATGTTTTTTGTTTGCACGACAGAGGAATCTTCTTGGTAAAGGGAGAAACAATGAAGCGCATAGGAAAAATATCCGGTGTATGGAACTGTAGGATGATGGTAAATGATCCGACAAAAGTGTTGCTGGGTCTTTACGATGGGATTTATCTGATGCAAAAGGAACAAGGTGAATGGATACAAAAAAAGAAACTTGATGGAATCAATGATTCCGGAGAAAATTTTGAGATTGAATCTGATCGTGTTTTATGGCTGCACAATAATGATAACGGTTTACTTCGCATTGAATTTGATTTAGCTCACTTCCGAGTGAAACGAATAAAGTATTATGGCAAAGAAAAAGGATTGCCTTCTAATAAAAATATATATGTGAACAAAATAGGTGGCAAAATCTATTTTACTACACCGAAAGGAATCTACAAGTATAACCCGACAAGGGATGTTGTGGAATTATCTCCGGAAATGAATAACTTATTAGCTGGAACAAAATCCTATTTAAAACTTTATCAGTACGGAAATCACATATTTAGCTTAAGTAAAGGTGAAGTGGATATTGCAAATCTGGATACACACAAAAAAACTGGAGAAAAAGCTTTTTATTCAATAGAACATCCTTCTATTGAACTGGTTAGTGGATTTGAAAAGCTAGTTCCATTATCTGAATCGGAATTCATTATTCCGAATGATTATGGTTTTGCTCTATTAAAAGTACCATCAAAAAAAAGACCTTTGCTTCGTCCGGCAGTTCATATCAGAGCTGTTTATCTAACTTATCCAAGTGATAGTCTCATCTATTCTGACAACTTTCTTGGTAAGAACTATGTGCCCGAAATCCCTTATCACCGTAATTCTATCAGATTTGACTATAATCTGTTTTCGTTTACTCATGGTGAGGAAGCTAGTTTCCGTTATAGATTTAAAGATCAGAAAGAATGGTCTGATTATACATCTTCTTTGACCAAAGAATTTAGTAATCTTGCTGAAGGTGACTATACATTTCAGGTTGAGGCTGTTTTTGCTGATGGAACAGCTACTATTGATGAGTTTAAGTTTGTTATTTTACCTCCCTGGTACAGATCATCAATTGCTTATTTATTCTATTTTAGTCTATTCTTGTTTTTCCTTTGGTATTTATATAAATGGGATGATTTAAGAGTGAAACGGAAAAAACAGCAGGCCGTTCTTGAGAAAGATAGGGAGTTGTTCCAGAAAGAAAAAGAGTTTGAAAGAGAAAATGCCAGAAAAGAGCATCAGATTATGGAACTGGAAAAAGAAAAACTGGAGTACGATCTTCAACATAAGAGTCAGGAAATGGCAAATCTGATGATTAACTTTGTCAGGAAGAATGAGACGCTTACTGAAATAAAGAATGAATTATTTAAAGTAATATCCACACTAAAAGGAGAGTCCACAAAACAGCTAAGAAAGATGCTGATGGTTGTGAGTAGTAAAATTGATTCAAATATTCAATCGGACGAAGTGCTGAAACGTATTGAAGAACAATTTGATCTGATTCACAATAATTTTATGAAACGGTTGAGTGAAAAGCATCCCGACCTTTCTGTTAATGAAAGGATGATGTGTGCATATCTGAAAATGAATCTCTCATCTAAAGAAATTGCTCCTCTTTTAAACATATCTATAAGGGGGGTAGAAACTATCCGCTATCGTCTTAGAAAGAAATTTGAACTGGAAAGAGATGAGAGCTTAATTGACTATTTAACTAACAGACTCTAGTTGTATTTTTCGAAATTACATAATCGGCCCGGTACTAAAAACCGGGCCGATTATGTAATTTTTCGTTTTATATATCTGACGAAATATCTATGCGTATGGCTATATATTTGATTATTAGATGAGTATATTCTTTTGACGAGTTAGTGACGTATTTATTTTTTTTAATTGACGTAATCGTGAATAGGTGAAAATAATTTAAATTAAACTCTTATTAACTATGTTTGCATCGTTCAAATAGTTAATCTTAATTATAATACTTATGAAAAAGTTATTATCATTTCTATTTTTATTTTGCTTTACCCTTACTGTATTTTCCCAGAATATACAGATTAAAGGTGTAGTCCTGGCTGGTGAAGATAATTCGCCGTTGCTAGGTGTTAATGTGGCGGTGAAAGGTACTACCATTGGTATAATAACAGATTTGGAAGGGCAGTTTACACTTTCGGTACCTCCTAAAAGTACTTTAGTTGTTTCGTATGTCGGCTATAAATCACAACAGGTTGTGGTTTCTGACACGAAACCTTTGCGAATTATTCTAACTGAAGATTCAAAAACGCTCGATGAAGTAATCGTTGTAGGTTATGGTGTGCAGAAAAAGAGTGTAGTTACAGCTTCTATTAGCCGTGTAACTTCTGAAGAACTTAAGACTGCTAATCCTTCACGGGTTGAAGATGTTTTGAAAGGCAAAGTTTCCGGTGTACAAATAACCCAGATTTCCGGGCAACCAGGTGCCGATTCTCATGTTCGTATCCGTGGTATTGGTACTATAAACGATAGTAATCCTCTTTATATTGTCGATGGTATGGCAGTAGAAGGTGGAATTAATTATCTTAACCCGGCTGATATTCAATCAGTAGAAATTTTGAAGGATGCTGCATCTGCTGCTATTTATGGTGCACGTGCTGCTAATGGAGTTGTGTTGGTTACCACTAAGAATGGTAGCGTTGGCAAGGCAACAATAAACTACAATGTTAGTTATGGCTGGCAGAACCCATGGAAAAAGAAATCAGTGCTAAATGCGAAGGAATATATGGTGATAATGAATGAGTCACAAATTAATGATGGTCATTCACCTTATTATACCCAAGATGAAGTCAATGCAGCTGGGAATGGTACTGACTGGCAAGAAGAAACTTTCTATAAAAATGCACCGATACAGAATCATCAGGTAAATGTTAGTGGAGGTACTGAGAAAGCTTCATATTTCCTTTCATTAGGTTATTATGATCAGGCTGGTATTGTAGGAGGTAATTATGATAAATCTAACTACAACCGCTGGAGCGTACGTACTAATGGTACATATAATGTTTTTGAAGATAAAAGTCGTAGTTTTCTCAATAATATTAAAGTTGGAATGAACGTAGGCTATTCAAGAAGTAAATCCAAAGGTATTGAGACTAACTCTGAATACGGATCTATTCTTGGTAGTGCTTTAACGTTTGATCCAACAGTTCCCGTTTATGCGGATGAGGCAACTGCTGCTGCAATTCTGGCACAATATCCAAATGCGGTAAAAGACAAGAATGGCAATGTGTTTTCTATTCCTCCTACAGGTTTCCAGGAAATTGCTAACCCTGTAGCTATGCTTAATCAACCAACTGCGGGAATTAATAATTCGGATAAAATAGTTGCAACATTCTGGGGCGAAATTGATATTATGAATGGACTGAAGTTCAAGAGTAGTTATGGTGCCGATCTTGCTTTTTGGGGATATGATTCATATACATATCCGTATTTCCTCGCTGTTCAGGGAAAATCTTTAGACTATAGTACTGTTCAAAGTGAAATGAATCGTGGTTATAGATGGCAGGTTGAAAATGTGTTATCTTACAAGAAAACATTTGCAAAAAAGCATAATCTTTCGTTAGTTCTTGGTCAGTCTGCACAGAAATATACTTATCGGAATTTGGGCGGAAACGACCGCGACTTGCTTGAAACTGATCCTAGTAAAGCGAATATTAATTCTGCAATAGCAGATGCTAAGTTAGGTAGAGTGTGGGGCGGTACAGGTGGTTATTCAGCTTATACATTAGCTTCTTACTTTGGACGATTTGATTATAACTATGACGAAAAGTATATGGTTCAGGCTACAATTCGTCGTGATGGTTCTTCAAACTTTGGTGCTCGTAATAAGTGGGCAACTTTCCCTGCTTTTTCTTTAGGATGGAATGTAAGTAATGAAGCTTTTATGGAAAATCGCCCGGAATGGTTTAATACCTTGAAACTTCGTTTCAGCTGGGGTAAGAATGGTAATGAAAGAATTGGAAATTTTAAATATACTTCATTAATGACAGGCGGTCAGAACTATTATTTTGGAGGTAGTTACCAAGTTAGTCAAGATCCAACTAATGTAGGTGAAACATCTGGAACAATGCAGTATGGTAGTTCTCCGGCTGCAATTGCTAATCCTGATATCAAATGGGAGGAATCAGAACAAACCGATTTTGGTTTAGATGCACGTTTCTTTAACCAGGCTTTGACTTTCAGTTTTGATTATTTCAAAAAGAAGACCAATGGTATGTTGATGGAATTGCCAATTCCTTCTTATGTTGGTCAAAGTGCTCCAACAGGTAATGTTGGTGATATGGAAAATAGCGGTCTTGAGTTTGAACTTGGATGGAAAAATAAAGTAGGTGATTTTAATTATTCAATATCTGCTAATGCATCTTATCTGAAAAACAAACTGATAAAATTAGGTAATGCTTCAGGAGAAGCAATTTATCAATCTAATTCAACAGCTGGTGTTGGTTCTTTCGTTAAAGGAAAGAATGGGGAAGTGTTCCCTTACTTTTATGGATTCCTTACAGATGGAATAATTCAGAATCAGGCAGAAGCTAATGCTTATAATTCTCAGTATGGACAAGCTGCTCAGCCAGGTGATGTTCGTTTCCGCGATATTGGTGGTGCTGTAGATGAAAAAGGAAATGTTATTGGTGATGGAAAAATTACAGATGATGATAGAACTAAAATAGGTAAGGGTATGCCCGACTGGACTTATGGTTTTACTCTGGCTGCCGATTGGAAAGGATTTGATGTAAATCTATTCTTCCAGGGAACTATTGGTAATGATATTTTTGACTTTGCACAACGTACTGATATTCCAAAGAATAATCGTCCATCCTGGATTCTTGATCGTTGGATTGGTGAAGGAACTTCCAATAAAATTCCTCGTGTAACAGCTGCTAATCCAAATGGAAACTGGCGCTCTTCTGATCTTTACATAAAAGATGGTTCATACCTGCGTCTCAAAACAGCTCAGTTTGGTTATACTTTGCCTAGCCGAATTACAAAAAAGGCGTCTATTCAATTGTTGAGACTATATGTATCAGCAGAGAATTTGTTAACCTTTACAGGATATGATGGCTTTGATCCTGAAGTTGCTGCATCTAGTTATACCAATATTGGTGTGGATCGTGGTATGTATCCACAAGCCAGAACAATTTCTTTAGGTGCTAATATTACATTTTAACCTTCGAAAAACTATATATAATTATGAAAAAATATAAATTGTCATCATTATTACTCATCCTTGGAGTTTTTATTCTAACCTCTTGTGGTGACGACTTCTTAACTGTTTATCCAACTGAATCTCAACAGGCTGGTGGAGCAGCTACTGAAGGAGCTATAAAATCAAATCTGGCATCTTGTTACCAAATATTATTGTTTGATAGTTATGCAAATAACAATTATAACAGTATTTCATTAATGTCTGATTTACGCTCGGACGATATTTATAAAGGTGGCGGTGATGCAAGTGATCAACATCAATTGTATTTACTCTCTTTATTTACTTCTACACCAGCAGAAGATCTTGATGGACTTTGGTCTATATTCTATAGTGGTCTTGCTCGTTGTAATAATGCTATTATTGCATGTGATAATGCAGTAGGTGTACCGGAAGCCAATTTGAATCAATATAAAGCTGAAGCTCATTTCCTTCGTGCTTACTATATGCATTGGTTATGGAAGTTCTGGGGAAACATTCCTTATTTTGAAGAACCGCTCGAAGCTCCTTATATGGCAAAGCAATATACTGCAAATGAGATTTATAATAAAATCATTGCTGATTTAGATTTTGCAATTGCTGATAATAAGCTTCCGATGGCTGTTTCCGGAGCAAATCTAGGACGTGTAACTAAGGCTGCAGCAATGATGCTGAAAGCACGTGTTGTGATGTATCAGAAAGATAATTCACAATACGGAAATGTGACAAAAGATATGGCTGAAGTCATTAATAGTGGTAAATATGATTTGATGACAGATTTTGCATCAATGTGGCTAGATGAAAATGAATTCTGTAAAGAGTCAATTTTTGAAAGTAATCAATTGCCGGAAGGCAAAACCTGGAGTAGTGGCTGGGGTGGGTATGGAACTAATCTGCCTGCTTTTATCTCTCCTAACAATTTACCTGCAGGTTCAAAAACTGGTGATTTTAAAGGTGGTTGGGGATTTGGTCCTGTTCGTCAGGCTGCATGGAACATGTACGAAGATGGCGATACTCGTCGCGAAGGTTCTATTAATCAATGGCCATCCGATATGTATTCTGCCCGTTTCCAGAATACAGGTCTATTCCAGGCAAAATATGCGGCTCGTGTAGGATACAACCCACAAGGAGATACTGATTTGAACTATTGTAACAACTTCCGGATTTTCCGTTTCTCAGAGGCTTTGTTAAACTATGCGGAAATGGTTGTAATGAACGGACAGTCTGCAGTGGGTGGAGTTACAGCTCAATCTTGTCTTGATAAGATTAGAAAACGTGCGTTTGGAAAAGATAGCTCAATACCTGCTACAGCTGCAAATATTAAGTTAGAACGTCGCCGTGAATTCTTAGGCGAAGGACTTCGTTTCTGGGATATCGTTCGTTGGGGCGATACAAGCTTGCTGACAGAATCAACAGCGCTTAGTACACGTACATGGAATGATAACAAGAAATACCTGCCTATTCCACAAGCTGAAATGGATAAAACAGCAGGAAGCGATTTTGCTTTGGTACAGAATCTCGGATATTAATTTTAATCATTTAGAGTTATGAAAAATATAATTAAATATAGTTTATGGGCAATAGTGACAGTTTTTGCTCTTACTTCCTGCAATCCTCAGGAAAGCACCGATTATGCTTTGGGAGAAACTCCTACAGAAAGTCAGCTGTCATTTACGGCAACTCCTTCTTCTTCAAATTCTAATATAATAGAGTTTACAAATAGTTCAGAAATCAACGGTGTTGCTGTCTGGAATTTAGGTAACGGAAGTACTGCGAAGGGGGAAGCTGCTTCTTCTAAGTATCCTATGGCCGGAACTTATACAGTGACAATGACACTATACACAAGTGGTGGGTCGGCTACGATTTCTAAAGCAATTACAATTGCGAAAAATGATTTTTCATTATTAAATACTCCAATGTATAATGCGCTGACAGGTGGAGCAAGTAACCTTCAGGGAAAGACATGGGTATTTGACCAATATAATGATGGACACTTTGGTGTAGGGCCAGCCGGTGGTGATACTCCTTCCTGGTGGAGTTGCCCTGCAGGTGGAAAAGATGGTTCAAGTCTTTATACTCAGGAATTTACTTTTACTCAGGTTGGTGTTAAGATGACCTGGAAAAACAACGGATCAGTATATACTAATGCTAATGGTGCTGCCGGACTAAAAGCTTTAGGATATGGTAATGCTGTTTTAAATCCAACTGCTGGTGATTATGATGTAGAATATCAGCCAAAAGCAAGTTATACATTTAACTTGAATGAAGCTGATAAGACAATAACGTTAAGTGATGGTGCTTTCTTTGGCCATTACGCCGGAACTTCTACTTATAAGATTATAACTCTTACAGATGATGTGATGTATATAAAATGTGTTAGTACTGTTGAGTCAGGCAATGGATGGTGGTATCGTTTGGTTCCAAAAGAAAAAAATGTAAAACCTGTGGTTCCATTAAAAGCAATAGCTTTGAACGATAATTTCGAATCAGCTACAACTACGCTTGCTTTTGTACCTCAGGATATGGGAACACATTCTTCTGCTAATTATTCAAATCCTGCACCAACCGGACTAAATCCTTCCTCTAAAGTGTACTTGTACGAAAAGGGAAGTGCATTTTATGCAAATCTTTCTTATACTGTATCCGGATATAAGTTTGATCTTTCCAAGATCAATAAAGTTCGTATGAAAGTTTTCATTCCTTCTTATAATAATTATGATGATACTTTTGCAACAGCCGGAGATTGGATAACAATAAATCAGTTGCAATCACAGGTTGCGGTTAAACTTCAAAACAATGGATTGGGAAGTAATGCATATACTACTCAGACAGAAATTGTAAAAGCAAACCTGGCAAAAGATAAATGGCTGAGTCTTGAGTTTGATTTTAGTACAGTGAAGGACAGAACTGATTACGATAAGATTGTAATTCAATTTGGTGCTGAAGGACATGCTGCTCCTGGTATATTCTTCTTTGATGACTTTTCATTTAGTGAATAATAATCCGTTGTTTTAGTATGAATAGGGGTGAGCTTTATTGCTGCCCCTATTTAATTCTTCAATTTATGAATAAAAGAATAAAGTATTATTTGTTTTTCTTCTTTTACGGTTTCTGCCTGTTAAATACTTTGGCTCAGGTTCCTAGCGGATATAATATTGTATGGGCCGATGAATTTAATGATCCTTCGGCTGATGGCAAACCAATTGTTCGGGCCAATAATGATTCGTGGTGGTACGAAACCGGAAATGGCGGTTGGGGAAATAATGAGTTGGAATATTATGTTCCAGGTATAAGTGGCAGCGATACATTAGCGGCTATTAGTAATGGAACTCTAAAAATAAATGCCGTTCAAAAAAATATTGTTTCCTCACAATATGCATCTATTCGTATGAATACTGCGCAAAGCTGGAAATATGGCTATTTTGAGATGCGAGCCAAAATGCCTTCAGGAAAAGGAACTTGGCCTGCTTTCTGGATGTTGCCCAAGAATTTTCAAAGCTGGCCGCTTGATGGAGAAATAGACATTATGGAATATGTGGGATATGATCCTAACAGAGTGCACGGTTCCATACATACCATGAGCTATAATCATAGTATTGGAACACAGCGTACTAGCAATAAAATAATTCAAAATGCAGAAACGGAATTTCATACCTACGCATTGCTTTGGACTGAAGAAAAAATTCGCATTTATGTAGATGGCTATAACTATTTTACATTTAGTAATGATGGTACGAATAATAAAGACACCTGGCCGTTTAATGCTCCTTTCTATTTAAAACTGAATCTTGCCGTAGGTGGAAACTGGGGTGGAGCAATGGGGGTTGACACTAATATATTTCCTGCAACTTACGAAATAGATTATGTGAGAGTATACCAAAATACAACAGCAATAAATGATACCAAAGAAGAAAAATTAATCGATTCAAATTTTAATAATGTCAGTAACCTGCTGCAGGTAAACTTTAAAGAAGAAGGCATTCATCGTTTATCGGTTACTGATATAAAAGGCAGAATAATAAAGAAAATAGAAACTACAGATCTTGTATCTGAAATCGATTGTTCAGGTTGGCTGAAAGGTTTCTATCTGGTTTCTGCAAACAGTGGGAAAAGCTTGTTTACCCAGAAATTTCTAAAATATTAAAGCATGACATTATGAAAAGAATATTAGTGTTTTCTATTTGCCTGTTTTTTATCTCTTCAGTTGGTTGTACTGAAGCGAAAAACCTGAAAGGCGGACAAATAGAAAAAAAGGTAGAAGATTTGTTATCAAAAATGACGCTTGAAGAAAAGGTTGGGCAGATGAATCAAATTAGTTCATCAGCTAATCTTGAAGAAATGAGTAGGTCGATAAAGAAAGGAGAAGTTGGCTCAATATTAAATGAAATAGATCCTATTCGTGTGAATGCATTGCAACGATTGGCTGTAGAGGAATCGAGATTGGGTATTCCTTTACTGATAGCCCGCGATGTGATTCATGGTTTTAAGACTATTTTCCCTATTCCTCTTGGGCAGGCAGCTTCTTTTAATCCTCAGATTGTGGAAGATGGTGCACGGGTTGCGGCTAAAGAAGCTTCATCAGTGGGTATCCGATGGACATTTGCTCCAATGATTGATATTTCCCGTGATGCACGATGGGGAAGAATTGCCGAAAGTTGTGGGGAAGATACTTATCTTACTTCAATAATGGGTGCTGCCATGGTTAAAGGCTTTCAGGGAAATTCCTTAAACGATCCGACTTCCATTCTTGCATGTGCAAAACATTTTGTAGGTTATGGAGCTGTTGAAGGAGGACGAGATTATAACTCGACACATCTTACAGAACGTCAGCTAAGGAATGATTATTTACCTCCTTTCGAGGCTGCAACAAAGCAAGGTGCTGCTACATTTATGAGTTCATTTAACGATAATGATGGTGTTCCTTCTTCTGCCAATCCGTTTATACTGAAAACTGTTTTACGAAATGAATGGGGCTTTGATGGATTTGTTGTTTCTGACTGGGCTTCCATTAAGGAAATGGTAAATCACGGATTTTGTGCAAACGATAAAGAGGCTGCAATGAAAGCTGTAAATGCTGGCGTTGACATGGAAATGGTGAGCTATACATATATGAATCACCTGAAAGAACTGATTAAAGAGAATAAAGTGACAGAAAAAACAATTGATGACGCTGTTCGTAATATTCTCCGCATAAAATTTCGTATGGGATTGTTTGATAATCCTTATATTAATGAAAAGGCTCCTTCTGTAATGTATTCTCCAGAGAATTTGGCTGTAGCAAAAGCTGCCGCTACTCAGTCGGCTATATTACTGAAAAATGATAATACATTGCCAATTAATTCATCTGTAAAAACAATAGCTGTTGTTGGCCCTATGGCTGATGCTCCATATGAACAGATGGGAACATGGACTTTTGATGGAGAGAAGGCAAAAACGCAGACTCCGCTTATGGCTTTGAAACAATTTTATGGAGACAAAGTGCAGATTATTTATGAACCTGCTTTAGCATATACTCGTGATAAGAATACAGAAAATATTTCAAAAGCAGTGAATGCAGCTAGAAAAGCCGATATAGTACTGGCCTTTGTTGGCGAAGAAGCTATACTTTCCGGTGAGGCCCACTGTTTGGCCGATCTTCATCTTCTGGGTGCTCAGAGTGCTTTGATTGAGGCTTTGGCGGAAACAGGCAAACCGTTGGTTACTGTTGTAATGGCTGGAAGACCTCTTACTATTGGAAAAGAAGTTGAAATGTCTAATTCTGTTCTTTATTCTTTTCACCCGGGAACAATGGGTGGACCGGCTATTGCTGATCTTCTTTTCGGAAAATCTGTTCCTAGTGGAAAAACTCCTGTAACTTTCCCGAAAGAAGTGGGACAAATACCGCTGTATTACAATCACAATAATACGGGTCGTCCTGCTACAAAAAAGGAAACATTACTTGATAAAATTGAGGTAGAAGCCGGACAGACATCTTTGGGCTGTACATCTTTCTACATGGACGCTGGTTTCGATCCTTTATTCCCCTTCGGATATGGCCTTTCATATACGACTTTTCAGTATAATAATCTAAAACTTTCTGCAACTGAATTTACTCCTAAAGGCCAGATAGAAGTCACTTTTGATTTAAAAAATACCGGGAAATATGAAGGAACAGAAGTGGCTCAGCTTTATGTTCGGGATAAAGTAGGTTCGGTAACTCGTCCGGTGAAGGAATTAAAGCGCTTTACCCGTGTAACGTTGAAACCAGGAGAGACAAAGAATATCTCTTTTACACTTCCGGTTGAGGAACTTGCTTTCTGGAATATAGATATGAAAAAGGTCATTGAACCCGGTGATTTTACTCTTTGGGTGGGAACAAATAGTCAGGAAGGTATTTCTGCTGATTTTAAAGTGGTAGAATAAAATGAAAAATATAGTTTCTTTTTTCTTTTTGTTGCTAGTATTATTTGGTTGTCAACCTAAAACAATGCATGATCTTTCCTCTAACTCTTTTATTAAAGTTGATGGACAGAATCTTAAGAAACCAAATGGAGAAACATTTCTTATTAAAGGAATAAACCTTGGCAATTGGCTGAATCCGGAAGGATATATGTTTTCCTTTAAAGAAGTTAGCTCTGCAAGGTTAATTGATCAGGCTTTCCGCGAAATGGTGGGGCCGGATGTTGTTAATCAATTCTGGAAAGATTTTAAAGACAATTATGTAACCCGGGAGGATATTAATTATATCAAGGAAACCGGAATGAATTCAATCCGTTTGCCATTCCATTATAAGTTGTTTACTGATGAAGATTATATGGGATTAAGTAAAGACCAGGATGGATTTGCCAGAATAGATTCCTTAATAAGTTGGTGTAGAGATGCCGGTTTATATATTATTCTTGATATGCATGACGCTCCGGGTGGACAAACTGGTGATAATATAGATGATAGCTATGGCTATCCATGGCTTTTCTCCAGTAAAGAAAGTCAGCAACTGTTTTGCGAAATATGGAAAAAAATAGCTACCAGATATAAAAATGAACCGGTAATCTTAGGTTATGACTTGTTGAATGAACCTATTGCTCCTTATTTTAATAATATGGAGGAATTAAATGCACAACTTGAACCTATTTATAAACTAGCAGTAAAAGCAATACGCGAAGTTGACAAAAATCATATCGTGTTATTAGGTGGTGCACAGTGGGACGGAAACTTCAAAGTATTTAATGACTCAAAGTTTGATTCGAATATGATGTATACCTGTCATCGTTACTGGTGTGATACTCTTCAAACGAATCTGCAGGATTTAATTGACTTTCGCAATAAGGTAAATCTTCCACTTTATATGGGAGAGACAGGAGAAAATACTGATGCTTGGGTTAACGCTTTTCGTAGTTTGATGGAAAAAAATAACATGGGATGGCATTTCTGGCCTTACAAAAAACTAAAAACCAGCAGTTGTATGGTGAAGATTAATGAACCAGAGAACTGGGATATGATTATTAAATATACAGAGCAACCTCGTGGAAACTTTAAACAGATAAGAGAAGCCCGTCCTGATCAGGAATTAGTAAAGAAAGCCTTAGCCGAATTTATTGAAAACTGTAAGTTCAAGTCTTGTACAAAGAATGATGGTTATATTAAAGCTTTGGGAATGAAACCATAATTATGAAATAGATTATATATCATTAGCCATGAATAAAATAAAGAAATTAGTTGTTTTAAGTCTCACTCTTTTATCAGTTCCGCTGTTTGCACAGCCGAAGGGAGCTGTTTATTTAGACGATAAAAAACCGATAGAAGAAAGAATTGAGGATGCTCTTTCACGTATGACACTGGAAGAGAAAGTAGCTATGTGTCATGCACAGTCAAAGTTCAGCTCGGCAGGTGTGCCGCGTTTAGGAATACCTGAGGTGTGGTGTACCGATGGTCCGCACGGTATTCGTGCCGAAGTGTTCTGGGATGAATGGAATACTGCAGGATGGACAAACGATTCTTGCATAGCTTTCCCGGCTCTTACTTGTCTGGCTGCTACCTGGAATCCCGAAATGTCTGCACTTTACGGCAAATCTATTAGTGAAGAAGCCCGTTACCGCAACAAAAATGTGTTATTGGGACCGGGGGTAAACATATACCGCACTCCTCTGAACGGACGAAATTTTGAGTATATGGGAGAAGATCCTTATTTGTCATCCACTATGGTAGTGCCTTATATCCAGGAAGTTCAGAAGAATGGAGTGGCAGCTTGTGTGAAACACTTTGCATTAAACAATCAGGAAACAGACCGAGACCATATCAACGTGAATGTTAGCGACCGTGCCTTGTATGAAATCTATCTGCCAGCTTTCAAAGCTGCTGTTCAGAAAGGTGGAGCCTGGGCTATAATGGGATCATACAATAAGTACAAAGGAGAGCATTGCTGTCACAATCAGTATTTACTCAATGACATTCTTCGTAAGGAATGGGGATTTGATGGTGTGGTAGTTTCCGACTGGGGAGGCGTGCATGATACAAAACAGGCTATTTATAACGGACTGGATATGGAATTCGGAAGCTGGACCAACGGACTGACCTGGAGTGCCAGCAATGCCTACGATAATTATTATCTGGCCATGCCGTTCTTGAAATTACTTCGTTCGGGCGAAGTCAAAGAAGAAGAGGTGGACAAGAAAGTACGTAACATTCTTCGGATGATTTTCCGCACTACCATGAACAAAAACCGTCCATTCGGTTCGTTCGGAACTGAGGAACATGCTTTGGCAGGACGAAAAATAGCTCAGGAAGGCATTGTTTTATTGCAGAACAACAAGAATATTTTGCCGGTAGACCTTGCAAAGGTAAAGAGAATTGCCGTTATCGGTGAGAATGCCGTTAAAAGAATGACCATCGGCGGCGGAAGCTCCTCTCTGAAAGCTAAATACGAGCAGTCTCCTTTGGCCGGATTAAAGCAGCGAATAGGATCACAGGCTGAAATTGTTTATGCACCGGGATACGAATCACCGGCTGTAGCCGAACAGGATGTGAAAGGTGCCAAAGCGCCCGAACGGAAAGTGATAGATGTGTTGGGATTAAGAGAGGAAGCCGTTGCTGCAGCAAAAAATGCAGATATAGTTCTTTTCTTTGGTGGACTAAATAAGAATGAACATCAGGATTGTGAGGGATCAGATCGTAAGGAATATGAGTTACCCTATAGCCAAAATGAACTGATCAGCGCATTGGCAAAAGCCAATCCTAATCTTGCGGTTGTGCTTATTACAGGCAATGGAGTAGCAATGCCTTGGGCAAAAGAGGTTTCTGCTATTGTAGAAGGATGGTATAGCGGAACGGAAGCAGGAAATGCCATTGCTTCTGTATTGATGGGCGATGTAAATCCATCGGGTAAACTGCCTTTCACCATTCCGGTAAGCCTGAAAGATAATGGTGCCACTGTTATGGGTGATTATCCTGGTGATGGCAAGGAAGAAACCTATAAAGAGGATATTTTTGTGGGATACCGTTGGGCTGATAAGCAGAAAGCCAAACCATTGTTTAGCTTTGGTCATGGATTGAGTTATACAACCTTTGCTTATGGAAAAGCAGAAATAGATAAATCAAAGATATCTGCAGATGAGCAGCTTACCGTCAGTATAAAAGTTAAGAATACCGGTAAACGTTCCGGCTCGGAAGTAGCTCAACTATACATTAGTGATTTAAAGTCCTCTCTTCCTCGTCCGGTAAAAGAGCTGAAAGGCTTTAAGAAGATTCAGCTAAATGCAGGTGAAGAGCAAAAGGTTTCATTTACTATATCTAAAGAAGAGTTAAGCTTCTATGATGATACTAAGCATTCGTGGATAGCCGAACCAGGCATGTTTGAAGCCATTGTAGGAGCCTCTTCTACAGATATCCGATCAAAAGTTTCTTTTGAATTGAAGTAGGTATTTCCAGATATTTTAAAAGCTAAAAGTGATTGGTTAGAGGTTGGTGGGAACGTAAAGTGCAAATTGTGCTTTGCGTTCTCTTTTTATTTGTATTTCGAATGAGATGTGAATGGAAAGATGAAAACTCCGACCGGACCTTGAACGAACTCCGACTGGACTTTGAACGAACTCCGGTCGGAGTTTGCCAGAAAGCCGGCGGGAGTTTGCCAGCCATTCAGGAATAAACAGGGAACCATCCGCCTATGGATTTTATTTATTGGTGAATGGATTCGAGGGACATACCTGAAACTTTCTACCCGCACGGTTGTTGTATTTTTTAGTACCGGATAATCCGGTAAGTGCCTTTGTTGTTGATACTAAATACTTGAATGATGAAATTTACTCCTGAAAAATATTCCATTACTGATGAGCGGATGAAGCCGTTTATCGATCCTGCAGAAATATGGGGCTATCTTAATAATACCATCTCGTCAAAAGAAAGAGTCCGCGAGATAATAGCCAAATCGCTTGCAAAGCAAAGGCTGAATCTCGAAGAAGTCGCTTGTCTTGTAAATGCCAATAGTCCTGAATTGATTGAAGAAATCAAGGAGGGTGCAAAAACGCTTAAACGGACAATCTATGGAAACAGAATTGTGTTGTTTGCACCACTATATATTGGCAATAAATGTACTAATGATTGTCTTTATTGTGGTTTCAGAATATCAAATAAAGATGCTATACGGAAAACTCTGACCGATGAGGAACTTGTAAAAGAGATAGAGTCACTGGAAGACAAAGGGCAGAAAAGGTTGATACTTGTTTATGGTGAGCATCCGGAATATAGCCCAGAGTATATTGCGCATACTGTAAAGATTGCGTACGGTGTAAAAAAGGGAAAGGGAGAAATAAGGAGAGTGAATATCAATGCCGCACCTCTTGATGTTGAAGGATTTAAGGTTGTGAAGGCTGCCGGAATAGGAACCTATCAGATATTTCAGGAGACTTATCACCCTGAAGCTTATCAGATTTATCATCAACATGGCAGGAAGGCTGATTACGGTTACAGGCTTACGGCTTTGGACAGAGCGCAGGAGGCTGGAATAGATGATGTGGGAATCGGGGCTTTGTTTGGCTTGTATGACTGGCGCTTTGAAGTGCTGGCACTGGTTCGTCACACCAATCATCTGGAGGCTTGTTATAATGTGGGGCCGCACACCATCTCTTTCCCCAGAGTAAAGGATGCATCAGGACAGAATCTGAAGACTGGCTACTTTGTAAGCGATACCGATTTTACAAAACTGGTTGCAATTTTGCGGTTGTCTGTGCCTTATACCGGAATGATACTTACGGCAAGAGAACCAGCCCGGCTCAGAGATGAAATAATTCAGTTCGGAGTTTCACAGATTGATGGAGGCACTAACATTGAAATAGGTAGTTATGCAGAATCAACTGCTAAAAAGAATCTGAACAGAGGCCAGTTTCAGATAAACGATGACAGGCCGCTGAATGAGATAATTGATGAATTGCTGGATCAGAACATGATTCCCTCTTTTTGCACGGCTTGTTACCGGCTTGGCAGAACGGGTGAGCATTTCATGGAATTCTCCGTACCGGGATTCATCAAGCGCTATTGTACACCCAATGCCATTCTTACACTTGCGGAATATCTGATTGATTATGCGCCTGAGCATACTGCCGATAAAGGATGGAAGGTTATCAATTCAACAATTGATAAAATAGACGATGAGAAGATGAAAAGATCTATCTACGAGAAAATCAGCCAATTAAAATCAGGGAAAAGAGATTTATATTACTAATTCATATAGATTATGGGCAGGGATTTAAAACCACACATCGGAATTTTTGGGCGGAGAAATGTCGGCAAGAGCTCATTCATTAATGCCCTTACAGGAATGGAAGTTGCCATTGTGTCTGAAGTTGCAGGCACAACAACCGACCCTGTAAAAAAGTCAATGGAAATATTAGGCGTCGGGCCTTCCATCATTATTGATACTGCAGGTATTGATGACAGTGGAGAGCTTGGTGAAAAAAGAATTGCAAAAACATTGGATGTTATCAAGCAGATAGACTGTGCAGTGTTACTTATATCCGATAATACGTTTGATGAGTTTGACGAAATGCTGATCCGGAAATTTAGCAGATATAATATTCCCTGTCTGATTGTGCATAACAAAACCGATGTTGAACCTTTGGTAAATAGTACAATCAAAGAAATTCAGCAGTATACAAATACTCCGATTGTAGAGTTTAGCGCAAAGACAAATTCCAATATGGACTGTGTTATTGAAACGCTCAAAAGCATCATCCCCGAAACGGCTTATCAGAATCCATCTTTATTGAAAGGAATTATCAGCCGTGGTGACATTGTTCTGCTTATTACTTCTACAGATTCGGAAGCCCCTGAAGGACGACTGATTCTACCTGAGGTAATGGCTATTCGTGATGTGCTCGATAATGGGGCCATTAATATTGTGGTAGAAAAAACAGAACTGGAATTATTTCTACAAAACACCTCTCTCAAGCCTAAATTGGTTATTACTGACAGTCAGGCTTTCAAGTTGGTAAACAAGATTATCCCTTCCGATATTCCGTTAACCGGATTTAGCGTTGCTTTTGCCCACATGCGCGGGCCTTTCAATGAATATGTGAAAGGGGCGAAAAAGATTTCAAATCTAAAAGATGGCGATAGGGTATTGATTCTGGAATCGTGCACTCATCAGGTGAGCTGCGACGATATCGGGCGATTTAAGATTCCCCGTTGGCTGAAAGAGTTTACTCATAAGCAACTGGAATTTGATGTAGTTACTGGTCTGGATGAAATTAAAAATCCGGTAACGGATTATGCATTAATCATTCAATGCGGTAGTTGCATGATAACCCGGAAACAGGTTTTCAGTCGCCTGTCTGATGCCATTGAAGCAGGTGTCCCGGTTACTAACTATGGATTAACCATTGCCTGGATAAATGGAATTTTTGACAGGGCTATTGCTCCTTTTATGAGTTGATGTATGATAACGGTGAACGAAATATTAAATCAGCAGGAACTCTCAAAGCAGGATATTATTCGTTTACTTTCTATTACAGATAAAGGCGATCAGGAGCTGTTAATAAAGAAAGCCTATTCAATAAAAGAAAGTACGATTGGCAAGAGGGTATTTCTGAGGGGGTTAATTGAGTTTTCCAACTATTGTAGAAAAAACTGTTATTATTGTGGCATAAGAAGGGAGAATTCTAAAGCATCAAGATATTCAATGACTGATGAAGAAATTCTTGAGGTTGTTGATTTTGCACAGAGAAAGCAGCTTACAGGAATCGTTCTCCAGTCAGGAGAATTAAGCAGCGTGGATTTTATAAAAAGAATAACAGCACTAATAACTAAAATTAAAAAAGCTACTAACCCTGAATTTCGTATTACGCTCTCTCTTGGTGAGCAATCATTAGAAACATATCAAAGATGGTTTGATGCGGGTGCCCAAAGGTATTTGCTGAGGATTGAAACCAGTAGCGAAGATCTTTATAAAAAAATACATCCAGTTGATGATTTACATAGTTTTAAGGTACGTCTGAAATGTATCGAAAATATTCAGAAAGCTGGCTATATGACAGGTACCGGAGTGATGATTGGTCTGCCTTTTCAAACAATTGAGAACCTTACAGACGATTTATTGTTTATAAAAGAAAGGGATATTGATATGGTGGGTATGGGGCCGTATCTTGAACATGCTGATACGCCATTGTACAATCATAAAGATTTACTGATGCCTGCAATGGAACGGTTTAATTTATCCATTCGCATGATTGCTGTTTTAAGAATCATGATGCCGGATATAAACATTGCATCGACAACAGCTCTTCAGTCAATTGTTCCTTTGGGGAGGGAGGCTGGACTGAAAGCCGGTGCAAATGTTATGATGCCTAACCTCACACCGCTAAAATACAGAAGCAGCTATCTTCTTTATGATAACAAAGCATGTATTAATGAAGATACTGATGATTGTCTGAACTTTCTCGAAAAGAGAATTAGAATGATTGGCGAAGAAATTGCGTACAATGATTATGGCGATTCAATACATTTTATTAAAAGGAAATAAACATAATAATCCAGATGTTAACCGAAGACCAAACATGCAATGTTCACATGCTGACGGAAGAAGAAAAATATAATCTTCTTAAAAATGTGATTGACGATTACGATCGGAAAGAGAGTAATCTGATTCAGATCTTGCATATGGCGCAGGCCATTTTTGGTTTCCTTCCTGCTGAAGTGCAGAGCTTTATAGCTGACGAAATGGAACTGTCTGTTTCGAAGGTAAACAGCGTTTTAACGTTTTACTCTTTTTTTTCAACTAAGCCAAAAGGGGAATATACTATTTCTGTATGTTTGGGAACGGCTTGCTATGTTCGTGGAGGAAAGGATGTGCTAAATAGATTGAAAGACGAATTGGGTATAGATGTGGGCGAAACTACCGACGACAGGAAGTATTCGCTTACTGTAATGCGCTGTATTGGTTCCTGCGGTCTTGCGCCGGCAATGACCATCAATGGCAAGGTTTATAAACAAGTGAATCCAAACAGAATTAAGCGAATTCTGGGGATGTTGAAATAGGTTAGGAAAACTCTAATCAAAAAAACTATGAAAATCAATACACTCACTGACTTGGAAGCGATAAGAAATGATTTTCTGAATAAAGAAAAGACATTTCAGTTCACTGCTCATATTTGTTATGGGGCGGGGTGTATTTCCTCTGATTGCAAGAAATTTAAGGAAGCTTTTGAACAGGCATTGGAACATGAACATCTTCAGTCGAAAGTAAGGATAAACCTGACAGGGTGTATGGGCGCTTGTACACTGGGACCAACCTTAATCATAAATCCGGGCAATACATTATATTGCAACCTTAATCCGGCATGCGCTTCACAGATTGTAAACGAGCATATCAAAGAAGGGAGAATAGCTGAGAAATATTGTTATAAAAATCGCGAAACAGGCGAGATTATACCTAACTTAAATAATATCCCGTTTTTTAAACATCAGAAAAAGATAGTACTTCAAAAATGCGGAATCATTGACTATGCTTCTGTGGATGAGTATATCGCTCATGATGGATATTTTGCATTGGCCAAAGCCCTTACGATGACTTCAACTGAAATAATTGACGAAATCAAAAAATCTGGGTTGCGTGGCCGTGGCGGCGCTGGATTCCCGACTGGCGTAAAATGGGAAATGGCCAACAAAGAAAAAAGTGATCAGAAATATCTTATCTGTAATGCCGATGAAGGAGATCCGGGGGCATTCATGGATCGCAGCTTGATTGAAGGAGATGCCCATTCGGTAATCGAAGGTATGTTGATTGCCGGATATGCCATTGACGCTTCCAAAGGAGTAGTTTATATCCGGGCTGAATATCCGATTGCGATTGAAAGACTTACAATAGCTATTAAGTCAGCCCGTGAACTTGGGCTCCTTGGGGTTAATATTCTTGGAAGTAGTTTTAGTTTTGATATTGAGATAAGAATTGGAGCCGGAGCCTTTGTTTGTGGAGAAGAAACTGCATTGATGGAATCAGTGGAAGGAAGGAGGGGAGAACCCCGGCAAAAGCCACCATTCCCTGTACAAAGCGGTTTGTTTGGGAAGCCTACGGTAATCAATAATGTAGAAACACTGGGTAATATAGCCCAAATCATATTAAAAGGGGCAGGATGGTTTTCGTCCATTGGAACTGAGAAAAGTAAAGGAACAAAGGTATTTGCGCTTGCCGGAGCTATTGTTCACAAGGGATTGGTCGAAGTTCCTATGGGCACAACCCTTGGTGAGATACTTTTTGATGTGGGTGGAGGAATTCCAAGAGGAAAATTATTCAAAATGGCCCAGACCGGAGGTCCGTCGGGTGGTTGCCTAACGGCCGAACATCTAAATACTCCGATTGATTACGAATCTCTGACCCGGCTTGGTGCCATTATGGGGTCAGGTGGTTTGATTTGTACCGATGAGGATACGTGCATGGTTGATATGGCGCGGTTCTTTATGGACTTTGTCCAGGATGAATCGTGCGGGAAATGTGTTCCATGTCGTATCGGTACAAAACGGATGCTGGAAATTCTGGAACGGATTACCTGTGGAGAAGGAAAAGAAGGCGATGTGGAACTGCTCATTGAATTGGGGAATGCAATTAAGGATTCTGCAATTTGTGGTTTAGGTCAGACGGCTCCTAATCCGGTACTTAGTACCATTAAGTATTTCAGGCAAGAATATGACGAGCATATCAGCCATCAGTATTGCCGTGCGGGTGTTTGCGGAAATCTATTCCTTGCTCCTTGCCAGAATGCTTGCCCTGCAAAAGTTAATGTACCTGGTTATCTTGCCTTGATTGCTGCAGGCAGGGTGCGTGATGCCTATAACCTGATTCGTCAGGAAAACCCGTTTCCATCTGTTTGCGGTAGGGTTTGTACTCATCCCTGCGAGAGCAAATGCCGCCGTGCTCAGATTGACGAACCAATAGCCATAGCCGATTTAAAACGTTATGCAGCCGATTATGTGCTTAATTCGGGTGAACCGTTGGTAAACCTTAATTTTCCCAAAAACGGAAAATCGGTGGGTATCATTGGCGCCGGCCCGTCCGGTCTTACCTGTGGATATTTCCTGGCAAGACTTGGTTATACGGTTGATATCTATGAAGAGAAAAGTGTTGCAGGAGGAATACTGGCTTATGGAATTCCGGAGTACAGATTGCCAAAAGAGGAATTAAGAAAGGAAATTGATTCAATTATTCAGTCGGGAATAAATGTCATTTATAACACGAAGGTTGGAAAAGACATCATGTTCAATGAACTGAAATCAAAATATGATGCGGTATATATTGCAACTGGCACGCAGCTTTCCCGAAAGATAGGCATTGAAGGAGAGGATAAAAGTGGGGTATACCACGGGCTTGATTTCCTGACAGACATTAATCTGAATAAAAAGGTCAAGGTTAAAGGTCTCGTAGCCGTCATTGGTGGTGGAAATACAGCCATTGATGCCGCAAGGTCAGCACTTCGTCTTGGCGCAAAAGAGGTGCATATTCTTTATAGAAGGAAAATGGAAGAGATGCCTGCCGATAAAAGAGAAATTGCAGACGCGATAGAAGAAGGAGTAATTGTGCATGAGTTGGTCGCTCCGGTTCGTTTTCTCGGAGAGGGCAAAGTTACAGGAATCGAATGTGTAAAAATGATGCCAGGAAAGTTTGGAAAAGACGGACGGCGAATACCGATAGAGGTGCTCAACTCTAAGTTTATGATGGATATAGATATGGCTATTCCGGCAGTGAGCCAGTATTCCGACTTGCCCTTTATTCCAAAAGGAGAAGTAGGAATTACCGATTGGGGAGCATTTATCGTTGATCAGGAAACACAGATGACCACGCAACCCGGAATTTTTGCCGGAGGAGATATTGCCCGTGGTTCTGATGTGGTGATTACTGCCATTGCTGATGGTAAGAATGCTGCACGATCCATTGATAAATATTTAGGTGGAACAGGAACATTAAATATTGGTGAGCCTATCAAAATTCCGACAAGAGGGGTTGATGAAGGAATCACGGTTGAGCATGAGCGCTTTCAGATGCCATCTCTTGATCCGAAAGAGCGGGAAGGATGTTTCGATGAAGTGCGACTGGGCTATCATAAACTGAATGCAACTGCCGAATCAATGAGATGCTTACGCTGTTCAAGACGTTTAACACCTGAAAAGTAAATCATTATGGTAAATCTGGTAATAAATAATAAAGCAATTCAGGTAAAAGAGGGAACTACCATTTTTGAAGCTGCAAAGCAGAACAATATTATAATCCCTCACTTATGTTATCTGGAGAACGTTCACAAGATTGGTTCTTGCCGAATTTGTGTGGTTGAGGTTGATGGTGCAAAAAATCTGATGGCATCCTGCATAACTGAAGCGAAAGAGGGCATGGTTATCTATACCAATTCAGAGCGGGTTCGCAATGTGCGGAAAGTAATTTATGAACTGATGCTTTCCGACCATCCCAGAAATTGCCTTACTTGCCTGCGAAACCAGAATTGTGAGTTACAGGCACTCGGCAATCTGATTCAAATTGATGAATATAAGTATGAAGGTGCAAAATCGAAAGACTTTATTGATAATTCAAGTCCATCGATTGTTCGTGATAGTTCGAAATGTATTCTTTGTCGCCGGTGTGTAACGGTATGTAATCAGATTCAGGGAGTTAGTCTCATGAATCCCCACCATCGTGGCTTTTCTACATTCATCGGACCATCGGAAGATGAACTTTTAGGAGAATCAATCTGTACCAATTGCGGTCAGTGTGTTTTGGTATGTCCGGTTGGGGCTTTGAAAGAGAAAGACTCTACAGAACAGGTATGGGAAGCATTGTACGATAAATCAAAAACTGTGATTGTTCAGACAGCTCCGGCTGTACGCGCAACACTTGGAGAATTGTTTGGTTATGAACCGGGTACATTGGTGACTGGTAAAATGGCTTCAGCTTTGCATGAAATTGGTTTCAAGTATGTTTTTGATACCAATTTTGGAGCGGATCTCACCATCATGGAGGAAGGTTCTGAATTTCTTGAAAGGTTAAAGAATATATTTACTTCGAGGGAGAAAACGGCTGTCCTTCCAATGATCACAAGTTGTAGCCCCGGTTGGATAAAATACGTTGAACACCAATATCCTGATCAATTGGCCCATTTGTCGAGTTGCAAATCCCCTCACATGATGTTGGGTGCATTGACCAAATCTTACTTTGCCGAGAAGGTTGGCATTGATCCGAAATCTATTTTTATGGTTTCGGTAATGCCTTGCACAGCCAAGAAATTCGAGATTATCCGTCCTGAAATGTATAATAATGGATTGGCCAACGTGGATGCTGTAATAACTACTCGTGAACTAGGAAGAATGATCAAAGATGCCGGAATTGACTTTCGGAATTTACCGGATGGAAAGTTTGACAGTCCTTTGGGACTTTCTTCTGGTGCTGCCGATATTTTTGGAACAACCGGTGGTGTGATGGAAGCAGCACTTCGTACAGTGTATGAACTGGTTACAGGACGTGAACTTCCAACGGAGAAGCTCCATTTAAAACCTCTTATTGGTCTTAAGCGGATTAAAACAGCGGAGCTGAAGATTGAAAAAACTTTGCCCGAATTCAGATTTCTCGAGGAAGTAACCCTGAAAGTGGCTGTTACTAGTGGATTAATAGGGGCTGCTGAGTTGATGGAGGATATAAAAAAGGGAATAAGTTCCTATCATTTTATTGAAGTAATGGGTTGTCCCGGAGGTTGTATCAGTGGTGGCGGACAACCACGGCCTGTCAATGATGCAATCAGGATGCGGAGGCTTGAGGCAATTTACAGAGAGGATGAAGGAAAAGTATTACGTAAATCGCATGAAAATGAAGATATTAAAACGTTATACCGTGATTTTCTTGGTGCTCCGCTCGGACATAAATCTCACGAATTACTTCACACAGTTTATACTCCACGGAATAAGAAGTGAGCCTCAAAAGTTGCTTCACTGTTCTGCTCTGAACTTATAAATATTCTGATTGTTATTTAGTTAGAGCTTTGTTTTAAGGATTGAATGTGATTAAATTGACTCATATTAATTGGGAGGATTACTTATGAAAAAACCGGCATCTCTTGTTATAGGCATTTTTCTTTTAATATTGGCCTTTATTCAGCTTATTCGTTTTACATTCGCTGTAACCATTGTTGTCAATGGATTTACGGTACCCGTATGGTTGAGTGCCGGAGTTGCAATCTTCTTTGGGTTATTGGCTTTCTGGTTGCTGAATGAGAGGAAACATTGAACAGACTTTTTGCTATAAAAAAAACTACATGCAGATATTTGAAAGTTCTGCTTTTCTTTTTCTTTTTTGATATACATCAAAGAGTGGTTTTGATGTATATCAAACGAGTGCTTAGATGTATATCAAATACATGCTTAGATATACATCAAACGAAAAGCGTTTCGTCTGGTTTTGCCTGATCTTTCTTTATGTTTTTTAATTCGTTCTGTGAATATTCACAGACGCTAGAAGTAGAATAATGAGTTTTAAAGGGGGCTATTCTATATTTATAGATTGAAAATGCATAAAATGAGCTTTTTTTATGCATAAAACTCAAAAAGTTCTTCGTTTATGCATTGTTTATCCAAAATTATGCATACTTTTGCGAACAATTTAGAATAATTATACATGATGACGAACAAAAGTAAACGATTAGATTCAATTAAGATGATCATCTCCAGCAAGGAGATTGGTAGTCAGGAAGAGCTGCTTAGAGAGTTGGCTAAGGAAGGCTATGAGCTTACGCAAGCCACATTGTCCAGAGACTTGAAGCAGATGAAAGTTGCTAAAGCAGCAACAACAAATGGTAGCTATGTATATGTCTTACCAAACGACACCATGTATAAAAGAACTATTGATATACCTTCTGTTGGCGAGATGTTGTTGCAAAACGGTTTTAAATCGATTGACTTTTCAGGAAATATGGCTGTTATTAAGACTCGTCCCGGATATGCCAGCAGTCTTGCCTATGATATTGACAATCGCGAATATAAGGATATCATTGGTACTATTGCTGGAGATGACACTATTTTGTTGGTTTTCAGAGATGGTTATTCCAGAAATGAAATTAAGCAATCATTGTCTCACATTATTCCGAATATTTAATTCACATATAACATCCAATATTTAAAAAGAAAAGAACATAAGAAATGGAAAGTAATATTGAAATTCTTGTTGCCAACGAGAGTCATATTCCATACGTTGACATTATTTTAACTACAATAGAGGTCGCGGCAAAGATTCGTGGAACGGGTATTGCAAAGCGTTCTCCTGAATACATAAAACAAAAAATGGTTGAGGGCAAAGCAATTATTGCGCTTTGTGAAGGTGAGTTTGCTGGATTTTGCTATATAGAGACCTGGAGTAACAAGAAATTTGTTGCCAATTCAGGACTTATTGTTGTTGATAAATTCCGTGGTCACGGTTTGGCAAAGAAGATTAAACGCCGTGCTTTTGAACTTTCACGTGAACGTTTTCCAGAAGCAAAGATATTTGGTTTAACTACCGGACTTGCAGTGATGAAGATTAATTCAGAATTAGGATATGTACCTGTTACATTCTCTGAGCTTACTACTGATGAGGCTTTCTGGAAAGGATGTCAAAGTTGTGTTAACTACGATATTCTTCAGAGAACCGGAGGTACAAAATGTCTTTGTACAGGTATGCTATATGATCCTAGCAAGCATCCGGCAGATCCTTTTAATAAGAATGAGGACAAAGAAAGTTCAGAAAATAAATAAGGTTATAAAAAAATTAAGATAGATATGAAAGAGAAAGTAGTTTTAGCGTTTAGTGGTGGTTTGGATACCTCATTCTGCGCAAAGTATTTGTCAGAAGAAAAAGGATATGAAGTTTATACAGCTGTAGCCAACACTGGCGGATTCAGCCCTGAAGAACTGAAAGTAATCGAAGAAAAGGCATATAAACTAGGTGCGGTTAAACACGTTACTCTTGATGTAACTCAGGAATATTACGAAAAGAGCATCAAATACATGGTGTTTGGTAATGTATTACGTAATGGAACTTATCCTATTTCTGTAAGCTCTGAACGTATTTTCCAGGCTATTGCCATTATCAATTATGCAAAGGAAATTAAAGCTGATGCTGTTGCTCATGGAAGTACAGGTGCAGGTAACGACCAGATTCGTTTCGACCTTACATTTGATGTCCTTGCTCCGGAAATCAAAATTATAACTCCTACACGCGATATGTCTCTAACTCGTGAGTATGAGATTGAATATCTTAGAAAACATGGTATTGAAGCCGACTTTAAGAAACTTGAATATTCTATCAATAAAGGCCTTTGGGGAACTTCAATCGGTGGAAAAGAGACTCTCCACTCTGAACAAACTCTTCCTGAAGAAGCTTATCCTTCACAGGTTACTGCTCAAGGAACAGAGACTTTAAAACTTGAATTCGTACAAGGCCAGTTGCACGCTGTTAACGGTGAAGTGTTTGAAAACAAAGTGGAAGCAATCAATAAGGTTGAAGCAATTGGCTCTAAATATGCTATCGGCCGTGATATGCACATTGGTGATACTATTATTGGTATCAAAGGTCGTGTAGCTTTTGAAGCTGCAGCACCTATGCTTATCATCAACGCTCATAAGATGCTGGAAAAACATACATTGAGCAAATGGCAACAATACTGGAAAGACCAAATTGGTAACTGGTACGGAATGTTCCTTCACGAAGCTCAGTACCTGGAACCGGTAATGCGCGATTGCGAAGCTATGCTTCAAAGTACTCAACGTAATGTTACCGGTACAGTTAGCGTTATTCTTCGTCCATATAGCTATACTTTGGTTGGCGTTGAATCATCTTTTGATCTGGTAAAAACTGACTTTGGTGACTATGGTGAAGTTGGTAAGGGATGGACTGCCGAGGATGCAAAAGGATTTACTAAGATTCTTTCTAATCCATTGAGAGTTTATTATGCAAATCAAAAGAAAAACGGAAAATAACCAGATATTAGTACGCAAATTATGATTAAAGTAGGAATAATAGGCGGAGCGGGATATACGGCGGGCGAATTGATTCGCCTGCTGATAAACCATCCGGACGTTGAAATAGTGTTTATTAACAGCAGCAGTAATGCGGGAAATAAGATAACCGACATTCACGAAGGGCTTTATGGTGAAACCGATATGGTTTTTACTGATGAATTGCCTCTTGATAAGATTGATCTGCTTTATTTCTGTACGGCTCATGGCGATACCAAAAAGTTTATGGAGAGCCACACGTTGCCTGAAGATTTGAAAATTATCGATCTTTCAATGGATTATCGTATTGAATCCGATAAACACGATTTCATTTATGGTCTTCCTGAACTTAATCGTAGTCGTATTTCTCAAAGCAAGCATATTGCCAACCCTGGATGTTTTGCTACATGTATTCAATTGGGATTGTTGCCTTTGGCTAAGAACGGGATGCTGAATGATGACGTGTCCGTTAATGCCATTACCGGTTCTACCGGAGCAGGAGTGAAGCCGGGCTCTACTTCTCACTTTAGCTGGCGAAACAATAACATGTCTATCTATAAGCCATTCTCACATCAGCATGTGCCTGAGATAAAGCAATCTCTGAAACAATTGCAGAATAGCTTTGAAAGTGAGATTGATTTTATTCCTTACCGTGGAGATTTTCCTCGAGGCATTTATGCTACACTGGTTTTTAAAACAACAGTGGAGCTGGACGAAATCAAACGCATGTACAGTGAATTTTATGCAGAACATCCTTTTGTGCATGTAGTTGATGTAAATATTGACTTAAAACAGGTGGTGAATACGAACAAGTGTTTGTTGCATCTCGAGAAACATGGTGATAAACTTCTTATCATTTCATGTATAGATAACTTATTAAAAGGAGCTTCCGGTCAGGCTGTTCATAATATGAACCTGATGTTCGGGCTGGAAGAGACTATTGGGCTGAGGTTAAAACCAAGTGCCTTTTAAAACAACCAACAAAAGAAATGAAACTATTTGATGTGTATCCTTTGTTCGATATCAATATCGTAAAAGGGAAAGGATGTAAGGTATGGGATGATAAAGGAAATGAATATCTTGACCTTTATGGTGGACATGCCGTAATTTCGATAGGGCATTCTCATCCTCATTATGTGGAAATGATTCAGCAGCAGGTTGCTGAACTGGGCTTCTACTCTAATTCTGTGGTTAACAAATTGCAGCAGCAGATTGCTGAGCGTGTTGGCGCAATCTCAGAATATGAAGATTATTCTTTCTTCATGATAAACTCTGGTGCCGAAGCAAATGAGAATGCTTTAAAACTGGCATCTTTCCACAATGGAAGAAAGCGTGTGGTCTCTTTCTCAAAGAGTTTCCATGGTCGTACTTCAGCTGCAGTACGCACTACCGACAATCCTAAAATTGTGGCACCTATCAATGAGGGTATTGATGTTACTTTCCTTGCTCTTAACGATATTGACGGAGTACGTTCTGAACTTGAGAAAAAAGATGTTTGCGCGGTTATCATCGAAGGAATTCAGGGAATAGGTGGTATCAAAGTTCCTGATAACAGTTTTATGCAGGAATTGCGTAAACTGTGTACTGAAACCGGTACAATTCTTATTCTTGACGAGATTCAGTCGGGTTACGGTCGTAGCGGAAAATTCTTTGCTCATCAGTTTGCAGGAATCCGTCCTGATATCATTACCGTAGCTAAAGGTATTGGTAATGGATTCCCTATGGGTGGGGTTCTAATCAGTCCCATTTTTACTCCGGTATATGGAATGCTTGGAACTACATTTGGTGGTAATCACTTGTCTTGCGCTGCTGCTCTTGCTGTTCTTGATGTGATTGAGAACGAGAATCTGATGGAGAATGCAGCTAAGGTTGGCGCTCATCTCATGAAAGAACTGAAACAGTTCCCTCAGATTAAAGAGGTTCGTGGAGAGGGTTTAATGATTGGACTTGAGTTTGCCGAACCAATAAAAGAACTCCGCAGTCGTCTGCTTTTTGAACAGAAAGTATTTACAGGAGTCAGTGGTACAAACGTTATCCGACTTCTTCCTCCGCTTTGTCTGACCATAGCCGAAGCAGATGAATTTATTCAAAGATTGAAGAAAGTACTGTAACAAAAGGCTTTATTTGTTATTTTGTTTATTTATCCTCAATATTTAAGTATAATAAGCCTATTTTCTGGTTATATTACTTACATATTGAGGATTTTTGTGTAAGTTTGCCGTAATTAAACAGATAACTTTAGATAGTATGAAGATAGCAATAATAGGAGCCGGTAATATGGGGGGAGCGATTGCTCGAGGCCTCGTACAAGGTACCAAGGTAAAAGCTGTTGATATAACAGTTGCTAACCCTACTAATGGAAAACTCGACGCACTAAAATCATTTAATGCGGACATAAATGTTACTAACAGCAATCATGTTGCGGCCGAAGTTGCCGATATTATTATTCTGCAGTTAAACCATGGCTGGTTAAGCTTGTGCTCGAAGGAATCAGGTTCAATTCACAAAAGCAGATTCTGGTTACAGTAGCCGCTGGCGTTTCTTTTACTGAATATACCAAGATTATCGGTGAAGAGGCAACCATTTTCAGGGTTATTCCTAATACAGCTATTTCCCTTCTTGAGAGCACCACGCTGATAGCATCACATAATGCATCGAATGAGCAGGAACAGTATATTCTTGATATTTTTGATGAAATGGGGCTGGCAATGATTATTAACGAATCACAGATGAGCGCAGCTACAGCGCTTACTTCGTGTGGCATTGCTTATGTGCTGAAATATATTCACGCAGCTGTTGAGGCCGGAGTAGAGATGGGAATTTACCCGAAAGATGCTCAGAAAATGGTGGCGCAATCTGTAAAGGGAGCTGCAGAACTTCTTCTGCAGAATGATACTCACCCTGCCATTGAGATTGACAAGGTAACGACGCCGGGTGGACTAACAATCAAAGGACTTAATGAATTAGAACATGCAGGCTTCAGCTCGGCTATTATCCGAGCTATGAAAGCAAGCAGATAATACCATTTATTATATGGACGAACAAATAAAACAAATTGCAGAACGATTACGTGGATTGCGTGACGTACTTGAACTAACAGTCGAGGATGTTGCCAGAGATTGCGAACTCTCTCTTGAAGAATATGTACAGGCTGAGAGTGGTGAATCAGATATTTCAGTAAGTATGTTACAAAAGGTGGCTCGTAAATATGGAGTGGCACTTGATGCGCTGATGTTTGGCGAAGAACCTAAGATGAGTACCTATTTTCTTACCCGCGCCGGGATGGGAACGTCTATCGAAAGAACAAAAGCGTACAAGTATCAATCACTTGCAGCTGGTTTTAAGGACAGAAAGGCTGATCCGTTCATTGTGACGGTAGAACCTAAGGATGAAGAGTGCCCGATTACTTTTAACGCTCATGCCGGACAAGAATTTAATCTTATTTGTTCTGGTCGTATGCTTCTTAATATTAATGGTAAAGAGTTGATTTTGAATGAGGGCGACAGCATTTATTTTGATTCAAAACAGCCACATGGAATGAAAGCACTTGATGGTAAATCGGTGAGATTCCTTGCTATGATTATTTAAGTCATAGTTTTTTTAATTAACCGATTTCCAACGATAATAACTAATAGAAATATGATCGAAAGATTTTTAGAAAAAACAGAGTTTACCTCGCAGGAAGATTTCGAAAAGAATTATAAACTTAAGATACCTGCGAACTTTAACTTTGCTTATGATGTAGTAGATGCATGGGCTGCTGAGCAACCTGACAAATTGGCCTTGTTATGGACCAATGACAAAAACGAGTGTCATCGCTTCACTTTTGCTGAGATGAAAGAACTGACTGATAAAACAGCCTCTTATTTCCTTTCATTAGGTATTAAGAAAGATGATAAAGTAATGGTTATTCTGAAACGCAGATATGAGTTCTGGCTTACAATTATTGCTTTGCATAAGATTGGAGCTGTAATTATCCCTGCAACCCACTTGCTTACCAAGAAAGATATTGTATATCGTAACAATGCTGCAGATATTATGACCATCGTGGCTGATGGCGATGAACTGATTATTGGTCATATCAATGATGCCATGTCGGAATCTCCATCAATGGTACATCGCATATCAATTGGACCTGTTATTCCTGAAGGTTGGGAAGACTTCCACGAAGGAATAGACAATGCAGCACCATTTGTTCGCCCGGAACATGTGAATGATAATGATGACATTATGCTTATCAGTTTTACTTCCGGTACAACAGGTAATGCTAAAATGGTGGCACATACTTTTATTTATCCACTGGGACATATTGTCACTGCTAAATATTGGCATAATCTTCATGAAGGAAGTTTGCACCTAACCATTGCCGATACCGGTTGGTTAAAGGCTCTTTGGGGGAAATTATATGGTCAGTGGATTGCAGGTGCTACTGTTTTTGTTTACGATCATGAGAAATTTACTCCTTCGGCCATACTTGAGAAGATACATGAATATCATATTACTTCTCTTTGTGCTCCTCCCACAATCTTCCGTTTTCTGATTCGTGAAGATCTAACTAAATATGATCTTTCTTCTTTGGAATATTGTGAGATTGCAGGTGAAGCTTTGAATCCGGCTGTTTACGATCAGTTCTACCAGTTAACGGGCATTAAGCTCAGAGAAGGTTACGGTCAGAGTGAGACTACACTTGTGGTATTTACATCTCCATGGATGGAACCAAAACCAGGAAGTATGGGTGTTCCTAGTCCAAATTATGATGTTGATTTACTTACACCGGATGGAAGATCTGCTGAAGAAGGCGAACAAGGTCAAATTGTTATCCATCTGGATAAGGCATTCCCCATTGGCTTGAGTAAGGAATATTACAGAAACGAAGAGCTTACAAAAGAGGCTTATCATGATAATAAGTATTATACAGGTGACTTAGCCTGGAGAGATCAGGATGGTTATTTGTGGTTCGTAGGTCGTGCGGATGATGTAATTAAGAGTTCTGGTTACCGTATAGGCCCATTTGAAGTGGAAAGTGCTTTGATGACTCACCCGGCTGTTGTGGAATGTGCCATTACCGGTGTTCCTGATGAGATTCGCGGACAGGTGGTGAAAGCAACAATCATTCTGTCCAAGGAATACAAAGCCAAGGCTGGTGATGAACTGGCAAAAGAACTTCAGGATCATGTGAAGAAGGTAACAGCTCCTTATAAATATCCTCGTGTGATTGAGTTTGTTGACGAATTGCCTAAAACAATCAGTGGTAAGATTCGTCGTGTAGAAATCCGCGATAAGGATAAAGAAGTTAAGAAGTAAATCGTACTTTATAAATACTTAAAAAGGCATTCCGGCTTATTCTGGAATGCCTTTTGTGTTTTGTTGCTTACTCTTAAGAGCAGAAAAAGCTGCGGTTCTTCTTGTACAAGCTAAGGATTGTCTAATTATCCTTCATTAGAAAAAAATGAATTGATAATAAACTGATTGTTAAGTGATTGCTAAAATAGTTATTGTAGTGCTAATCTATCTTAAAATGTATATTCTCAATAGGAGTATTTTATTTGTATAGTTTAATATAAATGCCACTTACTATTATGGTATTACAGTTTATTCATTGTTTTGAAATGAATATTACAATTAGGTTAAATGATTACGGATTTAAATCTGTAGTAAATATTTAAAAATATGGATGTTGTCCTAAATTCTAAAAATACGTTTAAAAGTTTACTATAGATGACTTCTCAATCTTCTTTGGTGCTATCTATTAGTGACCTTATTGTACTTATTATTTTAATAATTGTATTATTTAAAATGAGCTTTTTAATGTTTTGCTATAAACAATAAGTAGACGTAAGTGCTTAAATAATAAATGATTAAATTAAGTGTTCATTTTACGTCTATTTATTTATAACGTTTGCATAAAAGATTAGTTAAATGTATTTTTTTTGTTTTGGGAAGAATTATTTTTCTATATATATTTGCGAGGTGAACATTAAGTGAAATCTAAAAAAAGTTACAGTTCAATGAAAACAAGCAAATTATCCTTTATTGATGTCTTTTCTGGTGCACCTTGGGAAGTGATGTTAATTATGAACTTATTACAAGAAGCCAATGTGAAGGCTGAAGTAAGCGATGCAGGAATGAGAGTCTCTGTTCCAAAAGAAAGTTACGCTGCTGCAGCAAGAGTTATCGGTGGCCGTATCTGATAAATACAATATAACTGCTTTCGTAATGCATTTGTCTTTTTATTTATTATATTTGTTGATTGAGTATTAATCTTTAAATATAATAATTATGGATAGAGATGATAAGATTCCTTTAGTAGAAGTTTTCTCGGGAACCCCTTGGGAGGCCGAATTAGTGAGAGGACTATTGGAAAGTTCTGGTGTCCAGGCTGCATTAAAGAATGATAACATGGTAAACTTTACATCATCAACATCATTTAGCTTTGGGGGTGGAATGAAAGTCCTTGTATTTGCATATGATTTTGAAGTTGCCAGCGAGATACTTGCTACAAGGGGAAATACAGAGTAGGTAAGAACCTTTTTCACCTTGATCTGAGTGAAAACCATGCAACTTAAGTAAGAATAGTATGTCTCTGCATTTTTAAATATAAATCATTCCTCTTTCGCAACAAGTTTTGCTTTTTAATTGTTATATTTTAGAGTAGATTATTAATCTTAAAATGTAATAATTATGAATGTAGAAGATAACACTCCTCTAGTAGAGGTTTTTACGGGAACGCCCTGGGAGGCTGAATTAGTGAAGGGTTTGTTGGAAAGTGCAGGCATTGAAGCTGCATTGAAGGATGATAATCTGGGATGTATAGCGCCATCGATGTCTGTAAACTTCGGTCCTGGTGGTGTGAAAGTCATTGTAGTTCCGGAAGATTATGAGGTCGCTATTCAATTGGTGGAAGCACGCGAAAGTAAAGAGTAAAAAATAGATTACTACAGACCAGATATCTGATGACTCCTTTTGAGGATAAGTCTTATCAGATATCTGGTCTGTAGCTTTTTTATAATTACTGAATTGTTCTTAGATATGCTTCAATCCGATCCATTCCTTCCTTAATGTTTTCTATTGAATTGGCATATGAGAAGCGAATGTATCCCTCACCGGCAGTACCAAAATCTACTCCGGGAGTAACTCCCACATGTGCATGTTCCAGAATCTCGAAAGCAAACTTATAAGAATCTTTAGTGAACTTGCGGGCATCGCAGAAAATATAAAAGGCACCTTTAGGTTCCACATCAATTTTAAATCCCATCTCTTTCAGGCGGGAGATCATGTAGATCCGTCGCTCATTGTAGATCGCTTTCATTTTCTCCACATCTTCCTCAGCCTCTTTGAGTGCGGTGATGCCGGCTTGCTGGGCAATGCTTGGTGCGCAGATAAATAAGTTCTGCTGCAGCTTTTGCAAAGGACGCATATATTCTTTGGGTGCAATGAGATATCCAAGGCGAAGTCCGGTCATTGCAAAGCGTTTTGAAAATCCGTTTAGTACAAAAGCCTTGTTGGTAAACTCAAGAATGCTTCTTGCCTTACCTTCGTATACCAGTCCGTGATAGATCTCATCAGATATTACTGGAACCCCTAGTGATGAAACTTCTTTAAAGAAAGATTCTTCCAGGAGTGTTCCGGTAGGGTTCATAGGTGAATTAATGAATATTCCCCGGGTAAGGGGTGTAATACTTTTCTTTATATCCTCAACGTCATACTGAAATCCGTTTGCTGCACGCAAAGGTACCAATACCGGATTGGCATGTGCTGCCAGTGTAAAATTCCGGTAGCAGGCATAACCAGGATTGGACATAATCACTTCGCTTTCAGGCTCACAAAGTAACATAAGCGTGAGTAGAATGGCAGGCGAGGAACCGCATGTAACAACTATGCATTCAGGATCTACCGTTACATCATATTCTTTTTTATAAAAATCGGCAATGGCTTTCCGAAGGTCGGGATGACCTAAAGAGTGGGTGTAATGTGTGTGGTGATTGTCATAAGCTGCTTTGGCTGATTGAGCCACACATGCCGGAATATCAAAGTCGGGTTCACCAACTTCCAGGTGGATAATAGATATTCCCTCTTTCTGCATCTCATTTGCTTTCTCCAGAACGTCCATTACAATGAACGGGGTCATCTGTTCCACTTGTGGGTTTGTAATTCTCATTATAGTTTTCTTTGGCTGCAAAAATAGAAAAAATAGATGGATTTGCCCCATCTTTACTTCTCTTTTGATCTTTCTCTGCCTGATATTTAAGAATTGAGAAAGTGAAGGATAAGAAACTACGGCTCTTTGCTCACAAATCGATTAAATTTTCTATATTTGTGCTTCTAAATTATTACAGGATGGCGTTTCAATATACAAAAGTAGCAGTTAAGATAGGTAGCAATGTGTTGACACGTAGGGATGGTACACTGGATATCACCCGGATGTCTGCTTTAGTTGATCAGGTTGCCGAACTACACAAGGCTGGAGTTGAGGTAATTTTAATCTCTTCAGGTGCGGTTGCTTCAGGAAGAAGTGAGATTCGTGCATCAAAGAAACTTGATAGTGTGGATCAGCGCCAGCTGTTTTCCGCAGTGGGGCAAGCCAAACTGATTAATCGATATTATGAATTGTTTCGGGAACATAAAATTCCCGTAGGGCAGGTGCTCACAACCAAAGAAAACTTTGGTACCCGGCGTCACTATCTGAATCAGAAGAATTGCATGACTGTGATGCTGGAGAATGGCGTGATTCCTATAGTCAACGAGAATGATACCATTTCTGTATCCGAACTGATGTTTACAGATAACGATGAGTTATCCGGTTTGATAGCCAGTATGATGGATGCTCAGGCGCTTATTATTCTGAGCAATATTGACGGAATTTATAACGGTTCACCTTCTGATCCTGATTCATCAGTTATTGCCGAAGTGGAGCATGGAAAAGATCTGTCGGACTATATACAAACAGAGAAATCAGGTTTTGGAAGAGGAGGTATGCTTACCAAGACCAATATTGCACGTAAAGTGGCCGATGAGGGAATCACGGTGATTATTGCCAATGGCAAGCGGGACAATATTCTGGTTGATTTGCTGAAGAAACCTAAGACTACCATCTGTACCCGGTTTATCCCTTCCACTCAGGAGGTATCGAGCATAAAAAAATGGATTGCTCATAGTGAAGGCTTTGCCAAAGGTGAGCTGCACATTAACGAACAGGCTACCCGGATCATCAATTCAAATAAGGCGGTAAGTATTCTTCCAGTAGGAATTACCAGCATTGAAGGCGAATTTGAGAAAGACGATATTGTTCGTATTCTGGACTTTAAAGGCAAACAAATAGGAGTGGGCAAGGCTTCCTTCGACTCTACTGAGGCCAGAGAAATGATTGGCAAACATGGTTTAAAACCGATTGTGCATTATGATTATCTTTATATAGAATAGAATCTAATTATTGACGAATGATGGATTTAAAAGAAACCTTTCAGGCTGTTCAGTCGGCAAGCAGAAAACTTGCTTTTCTGAATGATCATCAGATTAATGAAATATTAATTGCGTTGGCCGATGCGGCTGAAGTGCAAACTCAGCTAATCCTTTCCGGAAATCAGAAAGATTTAGCAAAGATGGAAACGAGTAACCCTAAGTATGACCGCTTGATGCTTACCGAAGAACGTATCAAAGGAATTGCTAGTGACATACGTAATGTAGCTACTCTTCCTTCACCGCTTGGACGTACATTGCTTAAAACAATAAGACCTAATGGAATAGAATTGTCTAAGGTTAGTGTCCCTTTTGGTGTGATAGGTATTATCTACGAAGCTCGTCCCAATGTTAGCTTCGATGTATTCTCTTTATGCCTGAAAAGTGGTAATGCCTGTGTGCTGAAAGGTGGAAGTGATGCCGATTATTCCAATCGGGCAATTGTGAAGATTATCCATTCTGTTCTGGAGAAATTTGAGGTGGATACTCATATTGTAGAACTTCTTCCGGCTGACAGAGAGGCAACCTCTCAACTGCTCAACGCTGTGGGATACGTAGACTTGCTGATACCCCGCGGAAGCAGCAGCCTGATTCAGTTTGTCCGTCAGCATGCCACCATCCCGGTTATTGAAACAGGAGCTGGGGTATGCCATACTTATTTTGATGAATTTGGCGATCTTAAAAAGGGAGCTGTGATTATTAATAATGCAAAGACCCGAAGAGTGAGTGTGTGCAATGCGTTAGATTGCGTGATTATTCATGAAAAAAGGTTGTTGGATCTGCCTTCTCTTTGCGAACCATTGCAGAAAAGCAAGGTGGTGATTTATGCAGATAAGAGAGCATATAAAGTATTGGATGGTCATTATCCTGCCGATTTGCTGAAACTTGCCACACCCGAAAGTTACGGTACAGAATTCCTTTCTTATACAATGTCCATAAAGAGTGTGAAAGATATAACTGAGGCTCTTGAACATATCTTCAGAAACGGTTCCAAACACAGTGAATGTATTGTGACTGAGAATGCTGAAAATGCCAATCTATTCACAAAGTCAGTTGATGCTGCTTGTGTTTATACTAACGTCTCCACTGCATTTACAGATGGTGCACAGTTTGGTTTGGGTGCGGAAATAGGTATCAGTACTCAGAAGCTTCACGCCCGTGGTCCAATGGGGCTCGAAGAGCTGACTTCCTATAAATGGATTATTAAAGGAGATGGTCAGGTAAGACAATAGTCAACAGATAATCAACTAAAAGAAAAATAAAATGAGAAATTTTACAAATGTGCACGATTTAGGTGATCTGCAGTCAGCTTTAAGAGAAGCTTTTGAGATAAAGAAAGATCGTTTCAAATATGTAGAGTTAGGAAGGAACAAAACTCTCTTGATGATATTCTTCAATTCCAGCCTTCGTACTCGTCTGAGTACACAAAAGGCAGCCATGAATCTTGGAATGAACGTGATTGTGCTCGATGTAAATCAGGGAGCATGGAAACTGGAAACTGAGAGAGGAGTGATTATGGACGGTGATAAAACAGAGCACCTTTTGGAAGCCATTCCGGTAATGGGCTGCTACTGCGATATTATCGGTGTGCGTTCTTTTGCCCGTTTTGAGAATAAAGACGATGATTATAATGAAGTAATTATCAATCAGTTTATTAAGTATTCCGGTCGCCCGGTATTCTCTATGGAAGCAGCTACCCGTCATCCATTACAGAGCTTTGCCGACTTAATTACTATTGAAGAATATAAGAAAACAGCACGCCCTAAAGTTGTAATGACCTGGGCTCCACATCCACGTCCACTTCCTCAGGCTGTTCCAAACTCTTTTGCAGAATGGATGAATGTTACGGATTATGAATTCGTAATCACCCATCCGAAAGGTTATGAACTTGCAGATCAATTCGTGGGCAATGCAAGAGTTGAATATGACCAGATGAAAGCTTTGGAAGGAGCTGATTTTGTCTATGCAAAGAGCTGGGGTGCTTATGAAGACGATTTCTACGGACAAGTATTGAGCAAAGACCGTGCATGGACAGTAAGTGCAGACCACATGGCAGTGACCAATAATGCCTACTTTATGCACTGTCTGCCGGTTAGAAGAAATATGATTGTAACGGACGACGTAATAGAAAGTCCGCAATCCATTGTAATTCCCGAAGCTGCAAACCGTGAGATTTCGGCAACGGTAGTACTTAAACGCATTTTGGAAGGGCTTGAATAAGCCCTTTCTTTTTTACTTAACTTAAATCTGCTATGACACACAAAAAATACCTTATTGCCCTTTTACTCACTCTGTTCTGTTCATGCTGTGCAGTTGCACAAAATGCCGCAACCTATCTCTATGAATATAACATCCCCTATAAATCACAGGCAAATGATGCATACGAACAAAGCCGTTGTAAATTGGATTTTTACTATCCCGAAAATATGAAAGATTTTCCTACTGTAGTATGGTTTCATGGTGGCGGACTTGAGGGAGGCGAAAAATACTTCCCAAAAGAGCTCATGAATAAAGGTATTGCAATTATAGCTGTTAATTATCGTCTGAGTCCCAAAGCAACCAATCCTGCATATACAGATGATGCTGCAGCTGCAGTGGCATGGGCTTTTAATAATATCCGGAAGTATGGAGGGAGTACTAAACAGATTTTTGTTTCAGGTCATTCTGCCGGCGGCTATCTTACATTAATGCTAGGTCTGGATAAAAGCTACCTTGCAAAATATAATGTAGATGCTGACAGTGTGGCTGCTTATTTCCCAATCAGTGGTCAGACTACTACACATTACACCATTCGTAAAGAAAGAGGCTTACCTCTTGATTTGCCTGTCATAGATACTTATGCACCTTCTAATCATGCTCGTAAAGATGCTTCTCCAATGGTTTTAATTACCGGTGACCGGGATTTGGAAATGTCTGCCCGATATGAAGAAAATGCTCATCTGGCTGCTGTCCTAAAATCAGTAGGAAACAAAAACACGGAGTTGTACGAATTGAAAGGATTCGATCATGGAACGGTAGTTGCTCCGGCTTGCTATTTGATTATTGAACATATAAAAAAGATGTGTAAAATTGAATAGACAGGAAGGATAAGTCAATGATCCATAGTGATTTTTAATCAGGTAATTATATAATTGGTGAACCAGTTCACAGCATTTCCTGATTATTTTTATCCAAATCTCTCAAAAAATGTTTTGTCAGTTATCTCTTTATTATATTCCGTTCAGTTATTCAAAAATGTACATGTTTGGATATATTCCCCTTTCTACTTTTCCATTTAGTTTTAGCTTAAAGGATTAGGCTTTTCTTCTATTTTTTGGAGGAAGGCCTAATCTGATAAATAAACCTCTTGATTTCTTTGGCACTGCATTTTTTTATATTTCATTTAGGTATTTTCCCCTTTATAATTGTATCATATAAAATCGCTTATAGAATGAACGAAATTATCATATATAAATATCTGATCGGTCAAACTACTCATGAAGAAGAAAAAGAGTTGTTTGAATGGCTGGAAGCTTCTTCAGAAAACAAAAGGTTGTTTTTTGAGATAGAAACGATATGGAAAACGAGATCTGATATCTCTGACAAGAACCAATCTTTAGAGGTATACAAATCTCTGGTCAAAATGAATGAAATCATAGACCGATCCGAAGCTGAAAAACATGGAAAAAAATATCTGAAACGAAAGAATCTGGTATATTGGTGTGGAGGTATAGCAGCCTCAATCCTGATCGCTGTGCTGTTTTTGACACATTATGCCACTTCTAATGCCCCGCTTTTATATACTTATACTAATTTATTGCCTGATTCGGTAAAACAGGTGAAATTAAAAGATGGATCAGTAGTATGGTTAAGTCAGAATGCCACAATAGCTTATTCCGATGGATATACGGATGATGAAAGACATGTAAAGCTAAAAGGTCTTGCTTTCTTTGATGTGGAGAGGGATCCGAAGCATCCATTTATTGTTGAAACAGAAACGTTCCGGGTTAAAGTTCTTGGTACTGCATTTAGTGTAAATTCTGATAATTCCAGCCACAAAGGCGAAGTTGTTTTATTGAGAGGGTCTGTTCAACTAGAAGATAGATCCGGTGAAAGCCTGACCAAAATTCATCCAGGCCAGCAAGTTTTGTATTCCCGGGAATTAAATTCACTGGATATAAATGAGGTTGATGCAAAATCATATACTTCATGGCGCTATAATTTGATATCATTGTCTAATGCTACACTTTCTGAAATTATAAGTAGTCTGGAACAAACATATAAAGTCAAGATTCAGATGGATTTTGATGACCTGAAATACCACAAATACAATTTTTATTATAAGGGCAAGGATAATCTCGACAATGTTCTTGAAGAAATCTATTACCTGACCGGCAAGCGGGCAACAATTATTCATTAAGCGGTATTAATAAAAAGAAATATCATTTAGGTAGTTTTACTGTTTGAGTTGTATTAGATAAATGATTCCAATATTGAATTAATAAATATTATGCAAAATATGTATGTCAAATAGTTATATATACTATGTATGACAATTATCTTAAATTAAATTAGTAGCCTATGTAAAATGAACCGAAGAAGACCTGGGGTCTAAAAATGTTAAGCGAAAAAAATCTGATTTATTGATTTAATAATAAAAATGTGTTTATGAAAAACAAATCTAATACCTGCGTCTGTATAAAGCATTTGTGCGTAGGGCTTTTATTAGGGTATGGCTTAAATGCACAAGCAATGCCAACGAGTGAAGTGCTCAGTCAAGGTTTTAATGTTCACCTTTCCTTGAATAATGTTACTCTCAAAAATGTAGTTGATTTACTGTCTAAACAGACTGATGTTGTATTCTCATACGACAAATCTTTGGAGACCAAAAATGTGAATAGCGTCTCTGTTGATGCTAAAAACCAAAATCTTAATACTATATTAAACGAGGTTCTAAAAGATACCGGTATTAAGTACGAAATTAAAGGTCAAGTGGTTGTTTTATATGATTCAAGAACAGCCAAGACTGCTGGTGCTACCAGATCAAACGGTACACAACAAAAGGCGAAAAAGGTTACTGGAGTTGTAAAAGACAAGAATGGTGAGTCTATTATTGGTGCAAGTGTAAAGGTTAAAGGGGAAAAAACAGGAACCGTTACTGGAATGGATGGTGATTTCTCATTACAGACACCAGGTAACGCAACTCTGGTTGTTAGTTACATTGGTTTTGTTACACAGGAAGTATCTGTTAGCGGAAAAAATAGCCTGAATATTACTCTAAGTGAAGATGTTCATTCTTTGAATGAGGTCGTTGTAACTGCTATGGGTATTAAAAGACAGAAAAGATCAATCGGTTATTCTACAACTGAAGTAGGCGGTGATCAGTTGACTGCATCCCGTGATCTTAACTTAGGTAATTCATTGAGCGGTAAAATCTCTGGTGTAAGCGTTGCAGGAAACTCTACAGGTTTGGGAGGCTCAAGCCGTGTTATCATTCGTGGTAATGCATCTTTAACCGGTAATAACCAACCTTTGTATGTTATCGATGGCGTACCTTTCGATAATAGCAATCAGGGAAGTGCTGGAACATGGGGTGGTATGGATATGGGCGATGGCTTGTCAAACATCAATCCGGATGATATCGCAAACGTGCAGGTCTTGAAAGGCGCTGCAGCATCTGCTCTTTACGGGTATCGTGGTGGTAATGGTGCTATCTTGATTACTACGAAATCAGGTAAAAAAGATCAGGAAGGTGTTGGCGTTGAATTCAATAACAACCTGACATTTAATTCGATTTATGATTACCGCGATTTCCAGAAAACATACGGTCAGGGTACTCAAGGTATCAAACCTTCCGATCAGACCTCCGCTTACCAGACTTATAATTCAAGCTGGGGTAGTAAATTAGATGGTAGTAATTTTGTAAACCGCAATGGTGAGACTGCTCCTTATAGTTATATTGATAACTGGAAGAACTTCTATCGTACCGGTATTGATGAAACTGCTTCTGCTGCGATTAGCGGAAAGAACGATAAGGTTACTTACCGTTTCGGTTTGTCAAACACAGAATCCAAAGCTAACTTACCAAACGCTGGTTTAAACCAACAAGGTATTAACGTGAATACTACTTATGACATTACCAAGAAATTACATTTAAACGTAACTGGTAACTACGTTTTTGAACACGTTAACGGAAGAGCTAACTTGTCAGATGGTAATGGTAATACTAATGCTACATTATTATATTTGGCCAATGGTTATGATGTAAGATGGTTAAAAGGTAATCACGGTGCCGCAGCTAATGGTGCTGAATTGCAACCAGGTAATAATGTTTACTTCAATAATCCTTACTGGTTGCAGTACAAAAAAACAAATGTTTCTGACAAGAATCGTTTAACTACAGCAGCTACTCTTCGCTATGATATTACTGACTGGTTATATGCTCAGGGACAAGTATCCCGCGATGGCTATATTTTAACCTTTAAACAGGTTCAACCTGATGGCGCGGCTGCCGACCCTAACGGTTATATTCAGGAATATGAAAAGAATTATTCTGAAATCAACCTGAATTATCTGATCGGTTTTAATAAAAAAATCAGTGATTTCTCTGTAAATGCTACTGTTGGAGGTAACAGACAGCGTGATATTACTAAACAATATGGTACTGATGGCGGTATCCGTCCTTTCATTATCAGTGGTCTCTATTCTACCTCTAATGTTAATTCATCTACACGTACATTCGCTAAAGACTATAGTGAATATCAGGTTAATTCAGTTTATGGTACTGCAGACTTGGGTTACAAAGACTGGTTGTTCCTGAATTTTACAGGTCGTAACGACTGGTTCTCTACTTTGGATCCTAATAATAACAGTTACTTCTATCCTTCTGTAAGTTTAAGCTGGATGTTAAGCGACTGCTTTAAATTACCGGAATGGATTACTACTGCTAAAGTGAGGGCTTCATTGGCTTCTGCATCTAACGGAACATCACCTTATCAGACCAAGTTATCTTATGCATTGAATAATTTCAATGTTCAGGGACAATCAATGGGTTATATCAGCAACTCTTCTGTTCCTAATGCATATTTGAAACCAGTTAAGATTAGCGAAAAGGAAATCGGTGCAAATGCTTCTTTCCTTAATAACCGTTTAGGATTTGATATCGCTGTTTATGAAAAGAAAACTTCTGATGATATTGTTCAGGTTTCAACTAGCCAGACTTCTGGTTTCGGTTCAGCTTATAGAAACATTGGTGAGATCCGCAACAGAGGTCTTGAGTTTATGGTTTTCGGAGTTCCTGTTAGTACAAAGGACTTCTCCTGGAATACATCTTTCAACCTTGCATACAATAACAGTAAGGTCCTTTACTTAGGTGATGGCGTAAAGTCTTTGACAATCGATGGAGCACAGTCTCGTAGTGGACAGGCTACTATCCGCAACATCGTTGGTGATTCTTATGGCGAAATTGTTGGTTATAAGTACAAAACTGATGCAAAAGGCAACAGAGTTTATACTTCTGCAGGTCTTCCTGTAAGATCTGATGATGTTGAAGTCTTAGGTAGCGGTGTTTATAAATGGACCGGCGGTTTCCACAATGATTTTAATTATAAGAACTTCACATTATCATTCTTGCTTGATTTCAAGCTGGGTGCTAAGTTGTTCTCTGGTACTAATTACAGCTTATACAGCTCTGGTTTACAAAAAAACACCTTAAATGGTCGTGAAGGCGGTATAACTGTAACTGGTGTTGATGCAAACGGTAACTCTTTCTCTAAGGCAGGTGTTAATGCTCAGACTTACTGGCAGTCGGTTATTGATAATAACATTACTGAAGAGTTTTTGTATGACGCTAGCTTCGTGAAATTGAGAGAACTTACTTTCGGATATAATTTCCCTAAATCTTTCCTGACAAGCAAAATGCCGTTTATTAAGAGTTTAAGTTTTTCTTTAGTAGGACGCAACTTGTGGACTATCATCAAGCATACTCCTAACATCGATCCTGAATCTGCATACAACAACTCCAACGGACAGGGTCTGGAACTAAACGGATATCCTGCAACTAGAAATGTCGGTTTCAACTTGAACGTTAAATTCTAATATTAGAGAAAAAGAATATGAAAAAGAAAGTTTTATATATAGCTGCACTGGGTTTAATTGCAACGTTCTCAGGTTGTAGCAGTTTTGGGGACGTTAATAACGATCCTGAAGCGATTACTCCATCAGTTATGGATTATACACTGGAGTTCACAAATGTTCAGCAGTATTGTTATGGTACAGAATATGAAGCATGGCGTAATGGCTTGATTTATTGCAGTACTATGTTACAACATACAGCGTCGACAGAGAGCTACTGGTGTGGTGATAAATACACCTATTCAGGTGGCTACAATTCTGCTTTTTGGGATAGAATGTACCCCAATGGTGTTCGTAACGTCATCGATTTGATGGAGAATTGGAAAGATAAAGAGGCTTTCTATCCTGAATACCAGATGGCGAGAATTATGAAGGTTCTTCTGTTCCACCGAATGACTGATATGTATGGCGATTGTCCTTATTCTGAGGCTGGCCAAGGTTATTATAAAGCTAATGGCTATCCTAAATATGACAAACAGGAGGATATTTATGCAGACATGCTGAAAGAATTAAAAGAAGCTGCTGAGAACTTGAATGGAAAGACTTCTACTATTGGAAGTGCTGATATCATTTATGGTGGTGATTGTGCTAAATGGCGGAAATTCTCTTACTCTCTGATGCTACGTCTGGCTATGCGTATGTCTAAGGTAAATTCTACTTTAGCACAGACTTGGGTTACCACTGCTGTTAACGGAGGATTATTTACAAGCAACGATGATAATGCTAAAATTGAGCACCCATCGGCTTCTACATCCAACAACTCTTGTGAACCATTTGGCAAGATTTATTGCCACGAGGATCCAGATGCTTGTCGTATGAGTGAATCTTTCGTTAATTTGTTAAAGAGCACCAGCGATCCAAGATTGAGACTTCTTTGCACTGTGGTTGCCGATCCAAGTAAGAAGATTGGTAGTGGTGATTGGCAAATGGGTGATACTATTGCTGCTCATCAGTTAGGTATGCCTAATGGTTATGACGAAACTACTGGCGCGGCAAGTGCTACTTATTTGAAGAACGCTCCTAACTACCCAGGTAGCAAAAATGCTTATTCTGTGGTGAACCGTTATTCATATGCTCGCATTGATGCACCTACATTCCTGGTAACTTATGCTGAAAATCAATTGTTATTGTCTGAAGCAGCTTCTCGTGGCTGGGTTTCGGGTAATGCTGAGAATTTCTATAATGATGGTGTTAAAGCTGCTATGAAACAATTTAATCAGTTTACTGCAGGTTTGGCTCCAAGTGATGCTGAAATTGCAAACTATCTGAAATTGAATCCTTATAATGCAGCTACTGCCTTACTGCAGATTAATACTCAATATTATATTAATACTTTCTCAGATGATTACGAAACATTTGCTAACTGGAGAAGATCTGGCTATCCTGTTTTGAAGACTGTAAACTATATCGGTAATGCTACGGATGGTACCATTCCACGTCGTTTTACTTATGCATCAGATGAGGCTTCTATTAATAGTACAAATTATCTGGAAGCTGTTGGCAGACTTACTGGAGGTGATAAGATGACTTCAAGAGTATGGTGGGATAAACAATAATATAAATTTGTTTTAGATTTTAACTCGGAAGAATTTATTTCTTCCGAGTTATTTTATCTATGTTCAGGTAATAGCGATAGTGACATTTGATCAATCAACATGGAGAGCTTCTGGAAATTTAGCAAAGATCTCTTTCAGAAGAAAGAGTATAAAATGGAATATTTAGTGAAACATTTATAACTGGGCGCTGTTTTTTATAAGGCAAGAGCAAAGAATGAAAATTAACGCATTAAGAATAAAGTGAATTTTATTATAAAAATACGAATATTTAAAGTAGAAAAATTTGGTAGATATTATTTCTGCAAAGGAATCTGAAGTTTCTGATTAGATAAACCGTTAAATTTGTTTTTACGGTGAAAATTGTATATATCAAATCTTTAATGAGAATAATAAACTTTTGGATATGGTGAAGTATAAAATATTGGTTGCGTTTACAATTCTTATTTTTTTTTCATTTGAAATAGTAGCTCAGCCTAATGTGCACAATCAGTCGACTGTGTATGAATGGCCAAAGGATTCGTTAGTAAAGAATAAACTGGATCAGTGGCAGGATAAAAAATTTGGAATGATTATTCATTGGGGACTTTATGCCGTTCCTGGAATGATTGAGTCATGGTCTTTGTGTTCTGAAGACTGGATTGAACGTGATAGTACTATTACGTATGATAATTATAAAAAGTGGTATTGGGATTTATCCAAGTCATTTAATCCCGTAAAGTTTAATCCGGAACAGTGGGCACAGTCTGCATATAGTGCCGGTATGCGCTACCTGGTTTTTACAACAAAGCACCATGATGGATTTGCTATGTTTGATACAAAACAAACTGATTTTTCCATAGCTCAAGGACCTTTTAAGAATAATCCTCGTGCGGATGTGGCTAAATATGTATTTGATGCTTTTCGTAAAAAAGGGCTCATGATTGGAGCTTATTTCTCCAAGCCTGACTGGCATTCTGAATATTATTGGTGGCCTAAATATGCTACCCCCGATCGGAATAATAATTATGATATTGATAAACATCCATGGAGATGGAATAAGTTTAAACAATATACCTATAACCAGATCAGTGAATTAATGCATAACTATGGTTCTATTGATATTTTATGGCTGGATGGAGGCTGGGTTCGTCCATTAGAATCGGTTACGGATGAAGTTCGTTCATGGGGGGCGAATATCCCTAAATGGAGCCAGGATGTTGACATGAATCATATTGCAGAAATGGCGAGAGGCGCTCAGCCGGGATTGTTAATGGTAGACAGAACCGTTCATGGCCCTTTTGAAAATTATCAGACGCCTGAACAGAAAATACCATCTACAAAATTGGATCATCCTTGGGAAAGTTGCATGACTTTAGGTGATGCATGGGGATTTGTTCCGAATGACAACTATAAATCTTCCTTTAAAGTGATTCATTCATTGATTGAGATTGTTTCCAAAGGAGGCAGTTTATTATTGGGAGTTGGACCATCATCAGAGGGATTGATTCCTGATAAGGCTGTGAAGCGCCTGAATGAAATTGGTGCTTGGATGAATAAAAATGGAAGGGCGATCTATAATACAAGGGCTACAGCTAATTATCACGATGGAGATACATGGTTTACGCAAAGTAAGGACGGCGGTAGATTGTTTGCATTGGTTTGTTTGCAGGAAGGTATGAAGATACCGGATTATGTTGAATGGAGCGGGAATGTACCGGCTAAAGGTTGTAAGATGATCTTTTTAGACACAAACAAACCGGTGAAGTGGCAAATGGTAAATGGTAAGGTAAGAGTCATTCTACCCCAAGGTTTGTCTGACAAGCTGGAAGCACTTGCTTTCTCATTTTTTCCGGCATCTAAGCTTTGAAATTTAAAGTAGTTATCATTGAATCTTCGAAATTAAACTCCACAATATCAGAATTGCGTTTTTTAGTGATTTACTCGCCTAAAACTTTTGATTAGCAATAGAAAAAGATTAATTGAAATCAGCAAATGACCAGTAGACGAAAATTTATTAAGACCAGCCTTTTTGCTGGATTGTCAATGTCTGTGCTTCCCGATGTTCTGAAAGCTTCTGAAACTTATAGCATTAAGAAGACACACAAATTGAAGCATTGGGTGTGGATAAATCCCAAAGAAGGAGAAGATGAAACGGAATTAGCAATCAGATATAGAAAATATTACGAGGCAGGGATTCGGGGCATTTTTTTTGGAAAAGACAATGAAAGGCATTTCCGTATTGCTAAATCTCACGGACTGGAGACACATCGTTGGGCCTGGATCATGAATAGAGGAGAAAAGGCTCTTCTGGAAGCGCATCCGGAATGGTATGCAAAAAACCGTAAGGGGGAGTCATGTGCCGATAAACCACCCTATGTAAATTACTATCGCTGGCTTTGTCCTTCCAGAGAGGATGTACAGCAATATATTCTTGATGATGTGGAGAGTATTCTTGAGAAAGAGTATGTTGATGGCGTACATCTTGATTATATCAGATTTTGTGATGTTATTCTCCCTCTTAATTTATGGAAAAACTACCATCTTGAGCAAATAAGCGAGTTACCGGAATATGACTTTTGTTATTGTGAAAAATGCCGGATGAAATTCAAGGAACAATTCGGGATGAATCTCGATGAGATTGAGTACCCTGAGGCTTCCCTTTCCTGGCGACAATTCAGATATAATTCAATCACGAATATTGTAAATCAGATTGCAATAGTAGCTCAAAAGCATGATAAGAAAGTGACTGCAGCTGTTTTTCCGACTCCCGAAGTGGCAAGAAGAAACGTGCGTCAGGATTGGACAAACTGGAATCTGAAGGGTGTTTATCCCATGATTTATCATAACTTTTACAAAGAAAATATTTCCTGGATAGGGGATGCTGTTAAAGAAGGTGTTCGTGGAATAGACGGCAGATTCCCTTTATATGCAGGACTGCATCTTCCTGATTTTAAGGATGATGCTGAGCTGAGAAATGGAATTAAATGTGCATTAGATAATGGGGCCGGAGGCGTCTCTCTTTTTGGCGATGTTACGGATAATGTGCTAAATGTATTAAAAGAATTTCTTAAATATAAGAACGTATAAATATCTATATTATGAAAAACAATAATTTGATTAAAGGTTTTATGAGGGTTATATTTATTAGCTTGTTCATGACATTTAGTTTTCCTCTTTGTTTTAGTAAGCCAATACAGAGGTCTTTCCGAATGGAAAATCTGACTCGTTATGTTGATCCTTATATTGGTACCGGAGGACATGGTCATACTTTTTTAGGAGCCAATGTACCTTTTGGCATGGTTCAGCTAGGTCCCAATAATTATACCCGCGGATGGGACTGGTGTTCCGGTTATCATTACTCAGACTCTATAGTTACAGGTTTTGGGCATATGCATCTTAGTGGAACAGGAATTGGTGACTTAGGAGACATATCATTCATGCCGGCAATTGGACGTGTGGTAACAAAAAGAAGTACTCCGGAACAATACAAATCTGGTATCGGTTCAATCTATCGTCACAATACAGAAAAGGCTCGTCCAGGTTATTATGCTGTTCATTTGGATCGTTATAACGTGAATGTAGAATTGACTGCAACTCAGCGATGCGGGTTTCATAAATATACCTTTCCCGCTTCGAAGGATGCGAAGATTATTATTGATCTGGAAAGTGGTATTGGATGGGATAAAGTGACTGAAGGTTATATGATTCAGGAGAATGATTCTATGATTTCGGGCTATCGTTATTCTTCCGGATGGGCTAAAGATCAACGTATTTATTTCACTGCTGTGTTTTCCAAACCAATGAAACGCTTTATTGTTAGCGATTCTACAAGTATTTCTTCCGGTTTATCCTTAAAAGCTGAAAGAGTTTATGGTCAGGCTTTGTTTGACACTCGTGAAAAGGAGAATGTATTTGTAAAGGTTGCCATTTCACCGGTAAGCATAGAGAATGCCAAAGCAAATATGAAAGAGGAACTTCCCGGCTGGAACTTCCGCCAGACAGTAGCAAAGGCCGATGTTGCCTGGAATAAGGAACTGAATAAAGTGGTGATAAAAGCCGATAATGCCGCACGTATGCGCACTTTCTATACAGCATTATATCACACTATGATTGCCCCTTCGGTTTTCAGTGATTGCAATAAAGATTACCGCGGTGCAGATAAGAAGATCCATACCAATGCTTCGTTTACCAATTATACCACCTTCTCTTTATGGGATACCTACCGTGCTGCACATCCGCTGTTTACCCTTCTTCAACCGGAGAGAGCAAGTGATTTTGTAAATACCATGCTGGCCATTTATCAGCAGCAGGGAGAACTTCCGGTATGGCATCTGATGGGTAATGAGACCTATTGCATGGTCGGTTGTCCGGCTGTTATGGTCGTTGCCGATGCCTGTCTGAAAGGAATAAGGGGCTTTGATAAAAAACTGGCCTATGAAGCAATGAAGAATACCATGATGCAGGACGGAAGAGGACTTAAATACGTAAAGAAGTACGGCTATATCCCTGCCGGCAGTACCGTTGAATCCGTAGCTATGGGACTGGAATATGCCATTGCCGACTGGAGCGTGGGACAGGTAGCAAAGAAAGAGGGCCTTACGGATGATTACAACTATTTCGATAAACGCGGGAAATACTACCGTAACTATTTCGATGCTCAGACAGGCTTTGCCAGAGGACGTGTAAACGATAATACCTGGAGAACCCCGTTTAACCCGTTCACCTCTATCCACCGTCAGAACGACTATACCGAAGGAAACGGCTGGCAATATACCTGGCTGGTACCCCAGGATGTGGAAGGACTGATAGGACTTTTCGGAGGAGAAAAAGCATTTACTTCCAAACTGGATTCGCTCTTTCTGGCCAAAGGCGAGCTTGGAAAAGACGCTTCCCCTGATATCAGCGGTCTGATCGGACAATATGCTCATGGCAACGAACCGAGTCACCATGTAACCTATATGTATGCCTATGTGGGACAACCCTGGAAAACGGCGGATAAGGTACGTGAGATAATGAATACATTATATACAGATAAGCTTGATGGCCTTTGCGGAAACGAGGATGTTGGACAGATGTCGGCCTGGTATGTCCTCTCGTCATTGGGATTCTATCCTCTTAACCCTTCAAACGGCTGTTATGTCTTCGGGAGTCCGGTAGTGAACAATGCCACCATCAATGTGGGCAACAACAAAATATTTACCATGAATGTATTAAATAACAGTGTTGCGAATAAATACATTCAGAAAGTAACCCTGAACGGAAAGAACTATCCAAAATCATATATCCGGTACAAAGATATAATGAACGGAGGAAAGCTGGTTATTGAGATGGGCAACAAACCATCCTTATGGGGCACAGCTCCGGCTGACCGTCCCCATTCGGAAATGTAAATGTTTACCGAATGAAGCATATCCATAACTTTAAGAAATGTATATAGCAAGAATATAATAATGATGAAAAGACACAGTTTTATAGTAGCTTTGTTTTCTTTGTTCTGTATAACCGGTTCTTTTGCTCAGAACCGTTATGAACTCAATAGCGGCTGGAAGTGCAGATCAATAAAAGAAGAAAAAGCCTCGGGAGAGGATATCTCCACACCATCTTATTCTTTATCGGCATGGAAAAATGCCGTTGTTCCCGGTACGGTGCTAACAACCCTGCTTGCCAACAAAGAGATACCGGATCCTTTCTATGGCATGAACAACGAACAGATACCTGATATCTATAAAACCGGCAGGGATTACTATACCTTCTGGTTTGTAAAGAACTTTAAGGAACAACAACCTGAAAACGGAAATCAGGTATGGCTTAAATTCCGAGGCATTAACTATAGCTGCAGGATATACCTGAACGGTGAGCTTGTAAACAAGGAACCGTATGAAGGTATGTATCTTCGCAAATCATTCAATATCACAAAACTTTTATCAAAGACAGGAGATAACCGCCTTGCTGTGATTGTCTTCCCTCCCGATCCGGTTGGTAATCCTAACGGAGGCCAGGGAGGTGACGGAACAATAGCACGTGGAGTCTCCCACCAGTATGTAGCGGGCTGGGACTGGATCCGCCCGATCCGTGACCGTAATACCGGAATCTGGGATAAGGTCTATATTGAAAAGACAGGCAGTGTGAATTTAAGTGATCCGCATATCATTACTCAGGTTCCCGGCAAACGTACCCCCGAAGGCAAACAGAGCGAAGCCCTGATCAAAGTTTCGGCAGAAGTTGAAAATGCTTCGGATAAAGCAGTCACAGGGCAGGTTAAATTTTCAGTTGAAGGAAACGTAATCTCCAAAGAAGTAACCCTTGAACCCAATTCAAGGCAGACCGTTTCCTTGCCTGTTTATAAGATGCAGAATCCGCGCCTTTGGTGGCCTTCCGGTTACGGCGAACAGAATCTTTATAAATCCGAAATCTCTTTTGAAGAAAAGAACAAGGGAATTTCAGACAGTGAAAACCTTCAGTTTGGAGTAAGGGAAATCCAGACTCAGTGGAATCCGATAACCAGCAGCCGTGAAATACATGTCAACGGTCAGAAGATCTTTATCAAAGGTGGTAACTGGATTATCTCGGATGCAATGCTCCGTTTTACCCCCGAACGCTACGATGCTGAAATCCGCTATCACCGTGATATGAATCTGAACCTGATCCGTATCTGGGGAGGTGCTTTGGTAGAACGTCCGGAGTTTTATGAAGCTTGTGACCGTTATGGTATGCTTGTATTCCAGGATTTCTGGATGTCCGGCGACTGCAATGGCCGATGGTTGGATCCAATGAAAAAGGAAGATCAGTGGACACGTAGAAAGTATCCGGATAACCACAGCCTGTTCCTGGAATGTGCAGCCGATATGGTTAAAATGGTGCGCAATCACCCTTCACTGGCAATCTGGTGCGGTGGAAATGAAATTGCTCCCCCTGATGATATCCTGACTGTTTTGCGCGATTCAATTATCGCCAAACTGGACGGCACCCGTATGTTCTTCGATTTTTCCAATACCGAAAAGATGTCATTAAATACCATTGGTGGAAACGGCGATGGTCCATACTCCATCCAGCCCCTTAGTGTGTTCTGGGACTACAAGACCTGGCCTTTCAACTCGGAAGTAGGTTCAGTGGGAGTAGGCGATTATGAATCACTGAAACGTTTCATACCGCAGAAGAACATGGTGCTTCCTGTTTATCACCCGAATGAAAAGCCAAATGAAACCGCCGATTCTGTCTGGACTTACCACACATATACCGGAGTAGGCTATGAAGGCTTCCTGGAACCTTACGGAACCCCATCTGATATCAAAGATTTCTGCATGAAGGCCCAGCTGGTTAACTATGATCAGTACCGCGGACTGATGGAAGGATTCAGCTCTCACATGTGGAACTGGTACACGGGAGTTATAATCTGGAAAACTCAGAATCCATGGACAGCTATGCGTGGTCAGATGTACGATTACTACCTTGATCCTAATGCTTGTTTGTTCGGACTTAGAAACGGAAGTGAAAAGCTTCATGCCATGTGTAATCCTACTGACGGAACCCTTATGCTTGTCAACAACGGCTTTAAGGCTTGCCAGAACCTGACACTTACTGCCACATGGTTTGATATGGACGGAAAGAGCAGTGTGATTACCCAAAAATCCACCTCCATTGATGCTTCCAGTAGCAAGAAACTGTTCTCCATAAAAAAAGAGCTTGATGCTCTTGCTAAAGAGAAAGGCGGATTCCTCCGTCTTCAGCTGATGGACGAAACCAAGCAGGTTGTAAGTGAAAATATCTATTGGTTAGCTGACGGAACAGGAAAATACAGTGGCCTGTCTGCAATGAATAAAGCCAGACTAAAGGTTTCAGTAAAATCGTTGAAGGTAGGCAAAGTGGAAGTAACACTTTCCAATCCGGCCAATAATCCTGTGGCATTCTTTAATCGTATATCTGTTGTTGATAAGAAAACCGGTGAAAGAATCCTTCCTGCATTTTACAGCGATAACTATTTTTCTGTAGTTCCTGGTGGCACGAAAACGATTGATATAGAGTATGATACCTCTTCTAAATCAAATCAGGAAATAATAGTTGCAGGATGGAATGTTTCACAGCAAATAGTCCGTGTTGGTAAATAATATCTTCATTATTCAAATGTTAATAAGCAATGTATTAGATCTGTTTTTTAATTATACAACTATTCAATATAATCGTTTGAAAATATCTCTCTAAAGAGTTATTGGAAATGAAAAGATTAATATTACTTTTACGGTTAAATATAGTCTCGTATAATGGAAGATGAACTATTATAATTCTTAAAAAAAACAGATTTAAGCATTGATGGAAAATGTTATTTCATTGGCAGAAAGGATAAAAAGGGGGGATAGAGCCGCATTTAATGAGCTTTATTTGTTGCATTATTCTTCTTTGCGAAATTATGGGAGATCTTTTCTAAGTGCAACTGAAACAGAAGACATAATACAGGATGTTTTTTTAAATGTTTGGCTTCATAAGGAAAATATAGATGAAAACCTTTCGCTAAAAGCTTATCTTTTCCGCTCTGTTTATAATTCAGCATTGAATGTTTTGAAAAAGAAACAACCAGATCAAAAACTGTCTGATTATCAACAGGAAATTGAGAATATTAGGTGCCAATATTATGATCCGGATTCAAATGATGTGATTCAGTATCTTTACAACAATGATATTAAAATCAGAATTGATGCAGCAATAGAAAGTCTTCCTCCTAAATGTAAGGAAGTATTTATATTAAGCTACCTTGAAGATATGCCAAGTAAAGATATTAGCAAGAAACTAGCTGTTTCGTTAAGCACAGTCCAGAACCATACCTACAATGCATTGAAGCAATTACGTGAGAAATTAAGAAGAAATTCCGAAGAATTCTGATGCGGATTGTCACATGCTTTTTTAGAAGTCATTAAAGGGAATTATTTTATTTTTTTTAAGTAATACAGAATGAATGTTAGACATAAAATAGAAGTAGTACTGCTCTCTTTTTTTCTGATTTTTCAATATTCCTTTGCTCAGATTGTAATAGTGAAAGGAGGCAGACCAAAGGCACGAATAGCTGTCGATAGAAATGACAGCATCGATATGAAGGCTGCACTATTACTTCAAACTTTTACTAAAAAAATAACTGGAGCAATTCTCGAAATAGTATCAAAAGAAAACGTAAAAAAAGGTGATGTTTTGATTGGTAACTTTCAACTCCCTCTTAAAGGTTTGAATACATCCGATATTACTGAAGATGGTTTTTATATATCCTCGACCGACGGGTATCTGCGTATTGTAAAAGGTGGAGGTAAAGGCTCAATATATGGGGTTGTTACTTTATTGGAAGATTATTTTGGAATACACTATTATGCGGCAGAAACTTATAGCATAAACAAGAGTAAAGATATGGTTGTACCTTCGGGTATACATAAGATCGACAATCCGTCATTTCGATACAGACAAACACAATCTTACAGCTTCAAAGATCCTATGTACAAGCTGTGGCATCGATTGGAAGAGCCAGGGGAAGTATTTGCCAGCAACTTGTGGGTGCATACTTTTAATACATTACTCCCTGCGGCTGAATTCGGAGAAAAACATCCACAGTATTATTCGTTTATTAATGGTCAGCGTAGACCTGGGGTGGCTAGTCAGTGGTGTTTAACGAATCCTGACGTATTTGAGATTGTAGCCCATCGTTTAGATTCTATATTTAAGGCTAATCCGGGGAAGAATATGATATCGGTCAGTCAAAATGATAGCCAGACTCACTGTTTTTGTGATGAGTGCAAAGCTATTGATGAATATGAAGGCAGCCCCTCGGGAACAATTATTTATTTTTTGAACAAACTTGCAGCTCGTTTTCCTGATAAGGAGTTTTCTACACTTGCTTACTTATATTCTGTTCCGCCACCTAAACATATAAAGCCTTTGCCCAATGTGAATATAATGCTTTGCGATATAGGTTGTTATAGAGAGGTCCCATTAACAGAAAACCCTTCAGGCAAAGATTTTATGAGGAATATGGAGGGATGGTCGAAAATAACAAATAATATATTTGTATGGGATTATGGTATTAATTTTGATAATTATATTTCTCCTTTCCCGAATTTTCATATTCTGCAACCTAATATGGAGTTATTTAAAAAGAATAAGGCAACAATGCATTTTTCGCAGATAGCAAGTATTAAAGGGGGGGACTTTTCTGAACTTCGTTCGTATTTGGTTGCTAAATTATTGTGGAATACTTCGGCTAATGTTGATTCTATCATACATACTTTTTTGGATGGATATTATGGCAAAGCTGCTACTTATCTTTATAATTATCTGAATTTGCAGAAAGGAGCACTGTTAGGAAGTAAAATTCCTCTATGGATATATGATACTCCAATAACACATAAAAATGGTATGCTGAATAAAGCTCTCATGCAAAAATATAAAGAGCTATTTGATGATGCTGAGCGAGCTGTTGCTGATAATCCAGTATACCTTAACCGTGTCAGAGAATCCCGCCTTCCGATTCAGTATGCCGAGCTGGAAATAGCACGGACCGAACCCATTGAAAATATAGCTGAACTGAAAGATAAATTAGATCTATTCAGGCAAAGAGCTAAAGAACTTGGGGTAAAGGACCTTAATGAACGTAACAATACAGTCGAAGAATATTGTGAGCTTTATTCACAAAGGAATCTTTTTCATAAGAATACAAACCTGGCTCAAGGTGCTGAAGTAAATTATATTCTTCCGGCAAATGCTCCATACGATAAAATTGCAGCTAAGGCCCTAACTGATGGACTTTATGGAGCTGCTTCATACAACGAGAGTTGGGTAGGATGGATGGGAAAAGATGCTGAGTTTATTATTGATTTAAAGAAACCACAAGACTTTAGCAGTGTAGAAGTTGATTTTCTGCATAATTTAGGTGCCTGGATTCTATTACCTAAAAGCATGAGCTGCTATACATCAACTAACAATAAAGACTTTACATTAATGGGAACCACCGAAATACCTGAAGATAGAGACAGACCTGTTAAATACGTAAATATACCTGTGAAATCTGATAAAGTTATTAGTGCTCGTTATGTAAAAGTAAAAATAGAGACAATCGGCTTATGTCCTTCCTGGCATTATGGGGTGGGGAATCCAGCTTGGTTCTTTCTTGATGAGGTTCTTGTGCACTAGTTTTATTGTTATTACAATACTCCGTTAAATAATTAATTAAACTCTTGTAAAACAATGGATTATAATTGGATTTTGTCATAGATGCAATTGGTTAAGTCGCTGATTTTTAGTACTTTTATAGTATTCGACACTATAAAGAATATGACAAAATCAAGCATACTTAACCAATATATGGATATCTGTAAGGATGTTCTTTCTGAAGTGGAAACAAAGTTAAACAAAAGTTTCAAAGAATTTATTATTGAAACATTATTATTGTATATGGTAATACCTCAACGAATAAATTATCTTCAGCTAGGAAGATACAGCCACTCCTGTGAGCAACGCTTTAGAATGAATTCAGCCAAGGAATTTGACTGGCTTTCATTCAACTTGTCTCTTTCAAGAAGGATTCTGACTGGAACAAGGAAAGCCATAGCTGTTGACCCAAGCTATATCTCCAAATCCGGTAAACAGACTCCATGGATTGGTTATTTCTGGTCTGGCTGTGCAGGTGCGGCAAGACGAGGACTAGAGATTTTAGGAATAGGCCTGATTGATGTCGACAATAAGGATTGTATATCCTTAGAGGCTGTTCAAACACCTGATTCTATAACTCTTGGAAATTATGATGGAAACCTTATAAACTGGTATTTGGGTGTTCTTGAAGAAAAAGCGACTAAACTGCAGAAAGTCACAAGGCACATTGTTGCAGATGCCTACTTCTCCAAGAAGAACTTCACTGATGGGCTTGCCAAACTCGGATTCCATCTAATTTCCCGTTTCCGTGATGATGCTGTTCTGTTTTATCCAACCACGCAACAACCTACAGGCAAAAGAGGACGACCAAAGCTATATGATAGCAAAATTGATTTTGCCAACTTAGATTTAAATAGGTTTGAGAAGATCAATTTATTACATATAGACAAAGGCTATCTTTATACCACAATAGCATATTCCAAATCCTTGAAACAAATGGTAAAACTTGTAGTCTGGTTTTTTGATAACGGGAAAAAACATAAACTCTATTTCTCTACCGATATTAATCTTTCGGGTAAAGATGTAATAGAAACATATCGTACCCGTTTCCAGATTGAGTTCAATTTTAGAGATGCCAAGCAGTTTGCCGGATTAAACCAGTGCCAGGCAAGGAACCTATCCAAACTGAAGTTTAATTTTAATGCATCATTAACAGCGGTGAATGTGGCAAAGATCGTTGCTAAAGAAAAGGGTGTAAACTTTTCGATGGCTTCACTTAAAACTATGATGCACAACACATTCCTGCTTCAAAGATTTATTTGCGCGTCTGGCATTAGACCAAACAAGAGATTAAATGACAAACTATTCAAAGAACTCATTGAGTTTGCTGCTATTGCAGCATAGCTCGAGACTATTTTATTAACGAACTATTGTTATTATATAACAGAATTTTAATAAAAAGATATATATGAGAAAAATTGTTTTTACTATTCTATGTTCATTTCTTGTTCATACATTAGTTGCTCAGGAATTAAAATCTCCTGATGGTAATTTTATTCTTTCTTTTCGATTGAAAGATAATGGCACACCTGCTTACAAACTTCAGTATAAAGGAAAAAGTGTAATTGAAGAAAGTAATTTGGGGTTTGTTATTGCTCCTTCAATTTCCTTCAATGAAAATTTTGTTATTTCAAATACCCAGTTTGATAAATCGGATGAAGTTTGGCAGCCGGTTTGGGGTGAGCAAAAAGAGATCAGAGATAATCACAACGAGATGCTTGTTTCGCTGGATCAGACTTCCACAAAAAGAAAACTAAATATACGCTTTCGTTTGTTTAATGACGGGCTAGGCTTCAGATATGAATTCCCGGTTCAGGAGAATCTCCGACATTTTACAATTAAGGAAGAAATGACTGAATTCAAACTCTCTGGTAATCATAAAGCATTCTGGATACCGGCTGATTATGATACGAATGAGTTTCCGATAACTACATCGAAGCTATCTGAAATAGCCGGTTTGATTGGTAAAGTTCGTGAAGAGCCTCTTTCTGCAAAATCTCCTGCACCTGGTTTGGCTGTGCAAACACCTTTGATGCTAAAGTCGGATGACGGATTATATATCAATATTCACGAAGCAGCTTTGGTTAATTATCCTGCAATGGCTCTGAACCTGGATGACAAGACTTTCTGCCTTAGTGCGCATCTCACACCTGATAAAAACGGAAATAAAGGTTATATACAGACCGGAACTGTAAGTCCGTGGAGAACTGTTGTTGTAAGCGATGATGCTCGTAATATTCTAGCCTCTAAACTAATTCTAAATCTGAATGAACCTTGTAAATTAGAAGATACTTCATGGATTAAACCGACAAAGTATATCGGCGTTTGGTGGGAATATTTCACAGGTGGTGGTTCTACCTGGGCTTATACAGATAATCAGGATATAATTATCGGCAAAACAGATTATTCAAAATTGAAATGTAACGGCCACCATGGCGCAAATACAACTCATGTAAAAGAGTATATTGATTTTGCCGCACAAAACGGATTTGATGCTGTTCTTGTTGAAGGTTGGAACGAAGGCTGGGAAGATAACTGGGCTTATTCAAAAGAACATATTTATAGCTTTACAAAAGCGTATCCGGACTTTGATGTGAAAGAGTTGCATCAGTATGCGGCTAGCAAAGGAATTAAAATAATTATGCACCATGAAACTACATCCTCGGCTATTAATTATGAACGTCAGTTAAATGATGCTTTCCGTTTTATGGTTGATAACGGATACAACTCAGTGAAGACTGGTTATGTAGGGCCTATAATCCCACGAAGTGAATATCATGATGGACAATGGATGGTCAATCATTATCTTTATGTTGCCCAAACTGCAGCAAAATATAAAATAATGGTCGATTCTCATGAAGCAGTTCGCCCAACAGGCCTTTGCCGTACTTATCCGAACTGGATTGCACAGGAATCAGCGCGTGGCACAGAATTTGAATCATTTAACGGGAATAAGCCCGATCATACAACGATTCTTCCTTTTACCCGATTGATGGGTGGTCCGATGGATTATACTCCGGGTATATTTCAAGGTGATTTGTCGGTCTATGGATCAAATAAAGCAAAGCTAAGTACCACTTTGGTAAAACAGCTTGCTCTATACGTAACAATGTATAGCCCGTTGCAAATGGCTGCCGATTTACCTGAGAACTATAAACGTTTTTCAGGTGCATTTCAGTTTATAAAAGATGTTGCGGTGGATTGGGACAATTCCTATATTCTTGAAGCAGAACCTGGCGATTATATCACGATTGCCCGAAAAGCTAAAGGAAAGAATGAATGGTATGTTGGCGGAATTACCGATGAAAATGCTCGTGAAGCTGTTATTGATTTGAGCTTTTTACCAAAAGGAAAGAAATTCCATGCAACAATTTATGCCGATGGTAAAGACGCTCATTGGATTAATAATCCACAGAGCTATACGATAAAAACAATAACTGTGACAAGCACAACTAAGCTGAAACAAAGATTGGCTCCAAGTGGAGGTATTGCTATAAGTATTAAATAGTCGATAGTTTGATAAATCAAATCGATGAACCAGTACGCAAATTCTTAACAAAACTTCTTTTGCATACAAAAAAATAGTCATTATAAAGCCTCAGGCAGGATTTCCTGCTGGGGGCTTCCTATATTTGCATATTTACATGTAGAAAGCGAAATTCGAACGGTTGCCAAAATATTTCTTTCTTCTATATTTCCACAAAAAAGAAAAAGGCGAGTCGCCCCGCCTAAAATGTTTTCACAACGGAATAATCCTTATTGTGAATTGCTTCGAAATTGTACAACAAACATAATGCTATTATTTGTAATATCAAAATTATTAGTGTATTTTATTTAATTTTCTTCTTGTATATCTTTATTTGTTTGTGTTTAGTAAAATATACTATCAATTATTTTTTAATAAGATAATTAGTTAATATATTTAGACCTTATAATATCAAATAAAGGGACGAATGAAAAAAATATTAGGATTAGATTTAGGCACCAATTCTATTGGTTGGGCACTTATTGAGCATGATTTGGAATCAAAGACAGGTAAGATTATTGCTGCAAATAGTCGCATTATTCCTATGGATCAAAGTATTATTGGAAATTTCGAGAAAGGGAATACAATCTCTCAAACTGCTGAAAGGACTGGCTATCGGGGTGTTCGTCGATTAAGAGAAAGAGAATTACTTCGTCGTGAAAGACTTCATCGTATACTGCATATTTTAAAATTTTTGCCAAGTCATTATGAAAAAGAAATAGATTTTGAATTTCGTGTAGGACAATTTATAAATCATTCAGAACCTAAGATTGCATATCGAAAAAATGATGAAGTTGGTAAATTTGATTTTCTTTTTAAATCTTCATTTAATGAAATGCTTCATGATTTTTCAAATAATCATCCTCAGCTTATTAGTCCAGGGAAATTACTTCCTTATGATTGGACCATATATTATCTTCGGAAGAAGGCTCTTACCCAGCGAATAGAGAAAGAAGAACTGGCTTGGATCCTCCTTAATTTTAATCAAAAGAGGGGGTACTATCAATTAAGAGGAGAAGAGGAGGAAGAGGATAAAAGCAAATTAGTTGAATTTCATTCTCTAAAAGTTATAGATGTTATTGATAGTGGTGAGAAAAAAGGGGATAATGTCTGGTATAATGTAGTGCTCGAAAATGGTTGGGTTTACCGTCGTCAAAGTAGGGTGTTTCTTGATTGGGTAGGGAAAACGAAAGATTTTATTGTGACAACAGAACTCAATGAAGATGGGACAGTAAAACTTAACAAGTTTGGAGAAGAGAAACGTTCATTTCGTGCACCTGATGAAAATGACTGGACATTAGTAAAGAAAAAAACAGAAGTAGAAATAGAGCACTCAGAGAAAACAGTTGGTACATATATTTACGAAGCGTTATTAGCTAATCCAGATCAAAAAATAAAAGGAAAGCTAGTCCGAACTATTGAACGTAAGTTTTATAAGAAAGAAATTGGATTGATTCTGAATGCTCAAAAACAGTTCCATCCTGAACTTAATGACCGAGAATTGTATAATTCTTGTGTAGAAGAATTATATCCTCATAATGATAATCATAAGGATAGCATTAAAGGCCGTGATTTTACTTATTTATTTGTAGATGATATCTTGTTTTATCAACGTCCGTTGAAAAGCAAAAAATCACTTATAAGTAATTGCCCTTATGAAGTAAGACGATATAAAGATAAGGGAGGTAATGAAAAGCTTGAATCCATTAAATGTATAGCAAAGTCTCATCCTATTTTTCAAGAATTCAGACTTTGGCAGTTTATTCAGAATCTCAAAATATATGTTCGGGAAATAGAAGTTGATGGTAAGCTACAAACGGATGTAAATGTTACGGAACAATTCCTTTCCTCAGAAAAAGAATATGTGGAGCTATTTGAGTGGTTAAATGAAAAGAAAGAGATTGACCAGAAAGCTTTTCTGAAATATCCACCTTTTGGATTAAAAGGAAAGATAGCAGAGAATTATCGTTGGAATTATGTTGAAGATAAAGCATATCCTTGTAACGAAACTCATGCTTTAATTAAAAACCGTCTGAGTAAAGCTGATATTAGTGATTTTAGTAAAGAAGATGAAGAAGCCTTGTGGCATATTCTTTATTCTGTGGAAGATAAGCAAGAGCTCTTGAAAGCCTTGACAAGCTTTGCCAATAAAAAGCGATTGCCAAATGAATTTGTGGAAGAATTCAAAAAATTCCCTCCGTTCAAAAAGGAATATGGCTCTTATTCAGCAAAAGCAATAAAGAAACTTCTTGCGGTAATGCGTATGGGTAAGTATTGGGATGAGAATCTGATAGATGTAACGACTAAAAAACGCATTGATAAATTGATAGATGGTGAGTGGAATGAAGAAATTAAATTGAGAGCTAGAGAAAAGGCAAAAGACTTAACTTGCTTAGAACACTTTAAAGGATTACCTCTTTGGCTGGCTTGTTATGTGGTTTATAACAGACATTCAGAAGCCAGTGATGTACTTAAATGGAACTCACCTGAAGATATAGAACAGTATTTAAAAGAGGTATTTAAACAACATTCTTTGAGAAATCCTATTGTAGAACAAGTGGTAACTGAAACGTTACGTGTCGTAAAAGATATATGGAATTATTATGGAAAAGGAGAACCTTGTTTTATTGATGAGATTCATGTTGAGCTGGGCCGAGATATAAAAAATCCTGCTGACAAAAGGAAACAAATGACAAGCAGGATTACGGAGAATGAAAACACCAACCTCCGGATCAAAGCGTTGCTCACTGAATTTAAGAATGATCCTTTAGTAGAGAATATTCGTCCTTATTCTCCTGCTCAACAGGAAATATTTAAAATATTTGAGGAGGATATTTTAAATTCAGGGATTGATATACCGGAGGATATTCTTAAAATATCAAAAATGTCTCAGCCATCACAGAGTGAAATTGAGAAGTATAAACTTTGGTTGGAACAAAAATACCGCTCTCCTTATACAGGAGAAGTGATCCCTTTAGGTAAGTTGTTTACTCCTGCTTATGAAATAGAACATATTATTCCACAGTCTCGTTATTTTGACGACTCCTTTAGCAATAAAGTAATCTGTGAAGCTGCTGTGAATAAGGATAAAGGAAATATGCTCGGTTTTGAATACATTCGGGATAACAGAGGAAGGAAGATAGAAGTTGGTTTTGGAAAGGAAGTCACGCTATTTAGTATTGAGGCATATGAAGAATTTGTAAAGAGCCGTTATCGTGGTAGTTATACTAAAATGAAAAAGTTGCTTCTGGAAGATATCCCCGATTCTTTTATCGCTCGTCAGTTGAATGATAGCAAGTATATTAGTAGAGTGGTTCAGGGGTTGCTTTCTGCAATTGTACGAACTGATGAAGAACAAGAAGCCGTTTCTAAAAATATTGTTTCTTGTAATGGAACAATAACAACTGAACTGAAGAATCATTGGGGGATGAATGATGTGTGGAATGACATAGTTTATCCTCGGTTTGAACGAATGAATCGTTTGACTGGTAGCAATGATTATGGCGAATGGATCAATAAAGAGGGTAAACGAGTATTCCAGACTAGAATGCCTTTGCTGTTACAAACAGGATTTAATAAGAAACGAATAGATCACCGTCACCATGCAATGGATGCTATTGTGATTGCCTGCGCATCAAGGAGCCATGTTAATTATCTGAATAATCTATATGCAAATAGTGACAAAAAACGAATTGATCTTAGAACAAATTTGTGTTATAAGCACAAAACAGATGATAAAGGGAACTATCAGTGGCGTTTTTATAAGCCCTGGGATACTTTTACCCAAGATAGCCGTGAGGCATTAAATACTGCAATAGTAAGCTTTAAGCAAAACATACGTGTGATCAATAAAACGATTAATTTATATCAGAAATGGGTTCAAAACAATGAAGGAAGATTTGAGAAAATTGTTTGTAAGCAAACAAAGGGAGATAGCTGGGCTATACGTAAACCTATGCATAAGGAGACTGTATATGGAAAAATCTCTCTCCGTTTTAAGAAAATAGTAAATCTGTCTGCCGCTTTAGATGATTGGGAATCTATTGTGAGTAAAGAACTTAAGAATAAAATTAAAGAACTTGTTCTTCAGTATGGGAAATATGATAAGAAAACCTTTGTGAAGTATTTCAAAGATCGGGAAAACAAATTGAATGGGAAAGATATTTCTAAGGTGGAGATTTATTATTTCGACAATGATATATCTGTTTCTAGAACATCGTTAGGAGAATCATTTAACTCTAAAAAGATTAATAGTGTTTCTGATGCAGGTATACAAGAGATACTTCGAAAACATTTATCTGCTTATAATGAATGTAAAGGTGATAAGGTTCTTGAACATCCAGAATTAGCATTCTCTTCTGATGGTATAGATGAACTTAATAGAAATATAACTCAATTGAATAACGGAGTTTATCATAAGCCTATATATAAAGTTCGGACTTGTGAACCTATAGGTAATAAATTTAATGTTGGTAATATTGGCAGCAAAAAAAACAAATATGTTGAGGCTGCCAAAGGAACTAATTTATTTTTTGGAATATATCAAGACTATGAAGGTAAAAGGAGTTACGAAACAATTCCATTGAATATTGTTATTGAAAGACAAAAACAGGGATTGAGTTCTGTTCCGGAAGTGGATGAGAAAGGAAATAATCTATTGTTTTCGCTATCTCCTAATGATTTGGTCTATGTGCCAACTGTAGATGAGCTGGAAACTCAAAGTATAAATTGGAATGACGTGTCTTCTTTGACTGGGAGAATTTATAAAATGGTTTCATCTTCAACTTATCAATGCTTCTTTATGCCATCATTTGTTGCTAATCCTGTAATTCAAACAGTCGAACTTGGCGCTAATAATAAAGCAGAAAAAACTTGGGCTGGTGAAATGATAAAGAATATCTGTGTGAAAATTAAGGTAGATCGTTTAGGAAACATAATGAGAAAAGAGAATGATAAAGAAAACACTATATTTTGGCAACCCTGTTTATTTGAGCTTAAAAAATGAACAACTGGCTATTAAATTGCCAGAAGTTGAAAAAAGCTCATTAGATAAAGAGTTCAAACAAACAGCAGTAAGAACAGTCCCGATTGAAGATATTGGGCTGATTCTTCTTGATCATCAGCAAATAACAATTACACATGGTGTAATGGAAAAACTTTTGGAGAATAATTGCGCTTTGATTACTTGTGATAGCAGTAGAATGCCGGTAGGACTTATGCTTCCTCTTTGTGGAAACACTGTACAAAGCGAACGTTTTAGTGAACAGATTGATGCTTCCTTACCTTTAAAAAAGCAGTTGTGGCAGCAAACAATTCAATCTAAAATAGAGAACCAGGCTCATGTGTTACATACAAAGCGTAATGTTGTGGTTAAGAATATGCTTGTTTGGGCAAATGATGTGAAAAGTGGCGATCCGGATAATTACGAAGCCAGGGCTGCAGCCTATTATTGGGCAGGTATGTTCCCTTCCATTCCTGAGTTTACTCGTTGGAGAGAAGGTGTTGCACCTAATAATTTATTGAATTATGGCTATGCAATTCTTCGCGCCATTGTAGCTCGTTCATTGGTTGCAAGTGGCCTTCTTCCAACTTTTGGAATTCATCATCACAATAAATACAATGCATATTGCTTAGCAGATGATATAATGGAGCCTTATCGACCTTTTGTAGACAAATTAGTGGTTGAATTTGTAGATAAAGGTGTGGCAATTGATGAACTAACCAAAGATTTAAAGTCTCAACTGTTAGGAATTCCTGTTCTTGATGTGGTTATTTCTGGTAAAAGAAGTCCTCTGATGGTAGCAGTTGGACAAACAACAGCCTCATTGTATAAATGCTTTAGTGGTGAACTAAGGAGAATTGCATATCCTGAATTCCCATAGATTATGTTATGGAACGGTTTAGTGAATATAGGATTATGTGGATACTTGTCTTTTTCGACTTACCGACAGAAACAAAAAAAGAACGAAAAGTCTACACTGATTTTCGGAAGCGCTTAATGTCGGATGGTTTCACTATGTTCCAGTTTTCCATCTATGTTCGTCATTGTGCTAGTCGTGAGAATGCAGAAGTACATGTAAAGAGAGTGAAAAATATTCTTCCTGAAAAAGGACAAATTGGTATTTTGTGTATTACTGATAAACAATTTGGAGATATAGAACTCTTCTATGGCAAGAAAGAAGAGAAAGTTACGACTCCTTATCAGCAATTAGAGCTATTTTAAAAAGGAAAATCCTACCATATGGTGGGATTTTCTTTTTTAGAATCCTCGTTTTTTTATTTCTAATAATGCTTATATGTATCTCATTATTAGAATGATACTAAGATCCAGTTGTTGCTTATCAAGCAAAGATACAATTCCGAAAGCAATTCACAACCAAAAGAGCTTGAAACGGCAAAGCAAGTTGGTTGTTGCTTATCAAGCAAAGATACAATTCCGAAAGCAATTCACAACCCCTATATACTACTATATATATAATATATAGTTGTTGCTTATCAAGCAAAGATACAATTCCGAAAGCAATTCACAACGATCAAACTCATCGGTCAGTTCAACCTTAAGTTGTTGCTTATCAAGCAAAGATACAATTCCGAAAGCAATTCACAACAACTTCCTGTGGTGCCCTTTACACTGTATAGTTGTTGCTTATCAAGCAAAGATACAATTCCGAAAGCAATTCACAACTAAACTACCCATGTATTTATTATCATTTTGTTGTTGCTTATCAAGCAAAGATACAATTCCGAAAGCAATTCACAACCACTAACCGGATGCCCGCCAATCACGAATGGTTGTTGCTTATCAAGCAAAGATACAATTCCGAAAGCAATTCACAACTTCTATACCTCTCACCTTGGCAAGTGTCGGGTTGTTGCTTATCAAGCAAAGATACAATTCCGAAAGCAATTCACAACGGGGAAATTAATATGCCAGGTAATCCTTATGTTGTTGCTTATCAAGCAAAGATACAATTCCGAAAGCAATTCACAACTGGATGTAGTAATGTTTGCCGATAACGAGGTTGTTGCTTATCAAGCAAAGATACAATTCCGAAAGCAATTCACAACCAAAGTCCTGACTCATATATATCTTGCGAAGTTGTTGCTTATCAAGCAAAGATACAATTCCGAAAGCAATTCACAACCGTCTTATGCGGATGGTTTTAATAATGAAGTTGTTGCTTATCAAGCAAAGATACAATTCCGAAAGCAATTCACAACAGCAATGTAGAAATAGCAATGTTCGATAAGTTGTTGCTTATCAAGCAAAGATACAATTCCGAAAGCAATTCACAACACTTAAAAGGTAGCGCAGATACAGCACACTGTTGTTGCTTATCAAGCAAAGATACAATTCCGAAAGCAATTCACAACCAACTGCATATGCAGGAGGACAACAACTCAGTTGTTGCTTATCAAGCAAAGATACAATTCCGAAAGCAATTCACAACACAATACTTTTAACTTTGAAGGATGCGAATGTTGTTGCTTATCAAGCAAAGATACAATTCCGAAAGCAATTCACAACAGTTGCTAGTATCTAGTACTGGAGATTATGGTTGTTGCTTATCAAGCAAAGATACAATTCCGAAAGCAATTCACAACTGATCATTAAAGGTGTATACAAATGAAAGGGTTGTTGCTTATCAAGCAAAGATACAATTCCGAAAGCAATTCACAACGTGCAGGGTTAATTCTTGAACACAAAGGCGTTGTTGCTTATCAAGCAAAGATACAATTCCGAAAGCAATTCACAACAAGGAAAAGGTTCGGCTGAATGGTTGGACTGTTGTTGCTTATCAAGCAAAGATACAATTCCGAAAGCAATTCACAACCCGGGAAAATGGAATCTTACGGAGTTCATTGTTGTTGCTTATCAAGCAAAGATACAATTCCGAAAGCAATTCACAACTGCATTTTATAGTATTTCATTTCCGAAGTGGTTGTTGCTTATCAAGCAAAGATACAATTCCGAAAGCAATTCACAACACAACGTGGATATGGAACATTCGGCTCTCGTTGTTGCTTATCAAGCAAAGATACAATTCCGAAAGCAATTCACAACGTATTACGTAACAACGAAGAATTTTAAGTGTTGTTGCTTATCAAGCAAAGATACAATTCCGAAAGCAATTCACAACCAAAACAAAACGAAGCAGATAACAGTAAATGTTGTTGCTTATCAAGCAAAGATACAATTCCGAAAGCAATTCACAACTGAGGATCAAAGAGTGATCCCAATTAATGGTTGTTGCTTATCAAGCAAAGATACAATTCCGAAAGCAATTCACAACTCACACCTTTAAAGCTAATAACATATGCGGGTTGTTGCTTATCAAGCAAAGATACAATTCCGAAAGCAATTCACAACTGGCAAAATACAGTTCTCCCGCAATTATTGGTTGTTGCTTATCAAGCAAAGATACAATTCCGAAAGCAATTCACAACCCACCCGAAAGGATGGAATGATAAAAGGATGTTGTTGCTTATCAAGCAAAGATACAATTCCGAAAGCAATTCACAACTTCAATGAATCAGGAGAAGAAAAAAACAGGTTGTTGCTTATCAAGCAAAGATACAATTCCGAAAGCAATTCACAACTGAGGATCAAAGAGTGATCCCAATTAATGGTTGTTGCTTATCAAGCAAAGATACAATTCCGAAAGCAATTCACAACCTGAAATCGCTTCTAGAAATGAGGGCTTTTGTTGTTGCTTATCAAGCAAAGATACAATTCCGAAAGCAATTCACAACTATGCAACAAAGATAAAAAATTAATTTGATGTTGTTGCTTATCAAGCAAAGATACAATTCCGAAAGCAATTCACAACTGCATAGCACGATTTTCTAAACTGATTTTTGTTGTTGCTTATCAAGCAAAGATACAATTCCGAAAGCAATTCACAACTATTGCGTTCGTGACTTATTTCTTATTTAGTTGTTGCTTATCAAGCAAAGATACAATTCCGAAAGCAATTCACAACTTCACTGGATCAAGTTCCATCGCTCAACTGTTGTTGCTTATCAAGCAAAGATACAATTCCGAAAGCAATTCACAACTAACAGCGTACGAACGTGATGTTAACGAATCTGTAAATATAGATTCTAGTGAACGGATGACAGATATCCTGAGAAAACTACCGGTATATAAAGAATCAAAAAAGAATATCTGTGAATTACTTCCAAAATACTAGGAGAAGAATCTAAATACGACAAACTCGTAAAGACTTGAACAGGCTTTGAACAAGTTCCGCCAACTTTAGACTACTTTGCTAAAGTTGGCGGAATTTGTATTATATAATGTTTACTTTACCGGAGGCTTACAATTATTTCAGCTTTTCCTTCAAGAACTCTTCCAATTCTTCCATCGAAATGTTTTTGGAAACAATCTTCCCCGTGTTGTCTATCAGAAAATTGGTTGGTGAAACGAAGATCGATAAACGATGTGCTTCTGTTCCGTTCTTGTCCCAATATTGTTTCCAGGTAAGTTTGTTTTCGGCAATCACTCTTTCCCAATCCGGCTTGTTCGCTATTTTATCGACTGATATGCCTACTATTTCGAATCCGTTATTGCCATATTGTTTGTACATATCCAGCATATTGGGAAACTGTCGTCGGCAAGGGTTACACCCGCTGTACCAGAAATCAACTAGTGTGTATTTATTGTGGAGGAATAATGACGAAGATAACTTCTCGTTGTTCTTATTTTGGCAATTAATGATTGGAAATGGTTGGCCAACTGAAAGTAGCTTGCCAATTTTTAGTCTTTCGCCTAAAACCTTACCGGCATAACTCTCCCGGAGTGTATTCGAAAATGAGCTGTAGATGGAATCGAAGATGGGCTCGTAGCCCCAACCCATTAAACGAATAAGGTTCCAGAATGCAATCTTCGAGTCGGGATTCATTTTGGCGTATGCCAATAATGTGCTGTCGCTTTCCCTATACATTGCTTTTATTTCTTTATTCATTATATAGCTTATCTCTTTAGGTATTTGATAATTGTATTGCTTAAGTAGGCTATCGTATTTTTGATCAAACAATTTATTCTTTGCTATTATCTTTTGATAAAAAGCAACATTCTTTGGATATTCCTCCAGCATGGTCTTATTATTCACCTTTGGCACTGTTCGGAAAGAATCGATATTGACAGAAACAGTTTGCACTCCTTTTTCTAAGATGAAATCGGACGTGTAACCATTGTCGAAATGCAAAGATACTCCTTGCGCCTCTGGAATGTATCCCGAAATGGAGAATTTCTTATCCTTTATCTGAGCTACCAATTCTTTTGTTTTATTGGGGAGGTAATCAGAGTAAAAACAGAGAGAGACTTTTCCGGAATCTGCCTTGATGGTGCCATCTATTCTGAAATTCGATGGCTGTTTGTTTTGAGCAGTTAAACCCGCTATCGATAAGAACAAAGAAAGAGAGAATATAAAATACTTTTTCATATTATAGATGTTTTAAATATAACTTCATACTGTATCTATCTGGAATAGAGCTAATATTCCCAGATAAGTTGCTTAACAATCAAATATACAATTATGAAAACAATTCACAATTTAATTAGCGCTATTTTTAACAAAAAAAATGTTATTGCATACCAAACAAAGATATTAGTTTATAGAAATAAAAATATAGCATAAACAATTCCTTTTATTCTAATCCAATTATTACTTTATAATAATTATAAAGCAATAATTATATTTGCGTAATACATCAAGGATTAAAGTAGTGATGTTGATATGGTGATGAGGCTGTTTTTATATACTTATCTGATGGAAATTTAAGGTTTTTCTATCGTCAAACTTAAATGTAGATATTCTTTAAAGTCGTATTTTATTCATTATCAGTGCTATAAAAATATCTAGGTGGCAGAGATGGCAGTAAAATAATACTTTTTTCCTTTCTGAAAAATTAATTTTAAGAATTCCGCAAAATTGCGGAATTTTCAAAAAATGATTTCTGGAATCGAAATATATTGTTTTTTACTGCCATCTCTGCCACCTGCTATTCTATATAACTCACATTACTAGGGAGTTACAAATTGCAGACTTATTATAATTTAATAAGTGAACCCTAAAGGGGGTGGAGAGGGTGGAGTAAAAAATAATTGATCTTTACCCTCACCCCAATAGATTGTATGTAATTGATAATCACCAGAGTATTTCTTTGGAATAAAGTTTCTGTGATCTTGTACAAAACAAATCATTCTTCTGTACAAAAGAATGATTTGTTTTGTACAGAAGAATGTATTCTTTTGTACAAGGGAATATAAATTAGTTTAGTAATATTTAAAAAAGTAAGCCGGAGTTTTGCTATACGCTGGATTGATATTTTGTAAAAAGAGTTGGCTGTGTAGAGGTCTCTAACAGATTAAACCGTCGCAGGAGGATAAGTAAAAGTGAATGTTTTCAATCCTTCCGTGAAAGTCTGGATGGAAAATGAGATAGTGAATCCATTCGGATATTGCTTGATGTATTTGGCAAGTGGAACTGAAAGGTATGCTATTTTAGTGTAAGCTTCAACATCTCCGTTCTTGTCATGATAGAGTGTGAGATTAATTATTGGTTTGTTACCCAATTTGTATGTGCTTTCTTCGATAAAATGAAAGGCGTGCTTTTCGCTTTGTAATTTTATCTGCAATGTCAGATTGATATAATCACCGCTAAGCCAGATGCTTTGAATACCCACGGGATCAGTTTTCATCTCGGCTTCAGGCGCTAACCTGGCTGGCGTGGGAGATACGGTTTTGATTAGTGAATAAATCTCAGCAGTTGCGTATTGTGTGGACGTGGCTTTATTTAATAAAGCGTAATAGCAGACAATCCGTTGTACGGCATTTGAATCCAGTTTGCTGTTTGTACGGTCTTTTTCAATCTGATAGATACTGTCTTTGTCGGTCTTTAAATAAGCTATATTGCCGGAGTTATCGGTTTGTGCCGACATAAACTCTAATTTTACAGAAGGATATACATATGAATCTTCCTCTCCTTTACATGACAATAAGGAGAGGAAGATCAGGAATAAATATATATTCTTGAGCTTCATTAAAGCGCTGCTAAGTAATTTTTTAGGGGATTTGCATACATGGTAAGCAATTTCTCCCTTAGATAAGGAATATCTTTTTCAGATAAGTCAATCTTTTCAATCTGTCCGGCAATATATTCCTCAAAACGTTGCTGATCTTCAGTTGTATATTTATCGGCAAATTGTTTGTCGCCTGCCAGCAAATCATGTGCAATGTAATTTCCCGGATAAAGCTTATAGTTACGATGTATTTCTTTATCAATAATTGCAGATATCTGGGCGAAAAGTTCACATTTAGCTAACGAGCGGTCTAGTCCGGTCAGTTTATCGTTGAGACATGCTGCTGCCTGTAAATGAACTTGTCCTTTAAATCCGAAAAGTCCGGTTTCCATGTTTTTAAGATCATCCTGAGTGGTTTTCTTGTACCCTTCAATGTCCCTTTTTAATTGAAACTCTTTTGCCTTTAGATAATCACAGGGATCGTATTCATAAGAAATGGAAAGCGGAGCGATATTCAATGACAGTAATTTGTCGATAATACCTCCTTCACCGCCCATAGCCAGCATCTTTAAAACGCTATCCTGAGTACGGTCGTTTGAATCCTTGGCACGCCCTTCACGTTGAGCAATCCAGATGGATTGTCCTTTCTCGGCAATGGCGTAATGCATGTAACGTGACATGCGGGCAGATGATTCAAGCATCTGCCTCATGCTTAGTCCGCGTTGCACAATGAATGATTTGTTTACTCTGACCAGCTTCTTGATCCATGGATAAATCAGGAGGTTGTCTCCTATGGCTATTTCTACGGTCTCTTTGCCAACATTTAATAGTAATATGGAAAGAAATCCGGAGTCGAGAATGATATCCCGATGGTTGGAAATATACGTATAGGATAACTCTTGATTGGTTAATGCCGAATTATCAAAAGTTAGTCCATTTGTGTATTTCCTGGCAATCCCCCATAAGAATTCAGCGGAAAATGCTTTCTGGAATTCCAAAGATGTTTTGCAACTACGCATTTTCTGTGCTACAGCTTCGAATGGAACGCCGGGTATAGCATAAGCTATTGCATTCTGAAAGGCGGGATCAGAAATCAGTTCCTCAAATATCTGAGGAAGTTCTTCGTTATTGTATGGACGAATATCGTCAAATTCAATTGAAATTCCCATAATATTAAAACTTATTCTCAATAATATCTGTCATTACATCTTTGATATCTAAACCTGCTGCTTTTACCTGCTGAGGTATAAAGCTGGTGGCTGTCATTCCCGGAGTAGTATTGATTTCCAGCAGATTAATCTTCTCACCTTTTGTGATAATGTAATCAATGCGTATAATGCCTGAACATCCCAGAATGTCATAGATAGCAGAAGTAAGAACCTGCACTCTTTTGGTTAGTTCTTCTGATAAGCGGGCAGGGGTTATCTCTTCAACCTGACCGTTGTACTTGGCATCATAATCAAAGAATTCATTGCTGGTAACTACCTCTGTAATAGGAAACACTACTTCCTTACTTTTTGTTTTGTAACATCCGCAGGTAATTTCTGTTCCTTCCATAAATGCTTCGATAATAACTTCTTGTGCTTCATCGAAAGCTTTCTTTATTGCCGGCTGAATCTGCTCTTTAGCTTTTACTTTTGTTACACCAAAGCTTGAACCTCCCAGGTTAGGTTTGATAAAACATGGCAGGCCAATTTTCTCAACTACGGCTTCGTCAGTGATAGCTTGTCCTTGTCTGAGCATTACAGATTCTGAGATTCTCACACCAAAGCCTTTTAGATACTGATTGCAGGAGAATTTGTTGAAAGTAAGTGATGCAGCAAGTACATTACAGCAAGAATAAGGAACCTGAAGCAAATCAAAATATCCTTGTAATTTTCCATCTTCGCCTGGAGTTCCGTGAATGGTGATATAAGCAAAATCAAATTTAATCTTCTCACCGTTCATTAAAAAACTAAAGTCATTGCGGTCTATTGCAGTTTTATTTCCGTCCGGAAGTTGAGCTTCCCAGCGGAGCCCTTGCATTTCAACAATATACAGATTATACTTTTCCTTATCAATAAAGGAATAAATTCCCTGGGCACTGCGAAGGGAAACGGGGAGTTCTGAAGAATCTCCTCCGGCTACTATGGCAATAGTACGTTTCATTCTAATTCTCTGTTTGAAATATAACTTCTCCATTTATCTAGCAGTAGAGTCATGTCTTCGGGTAATCCCGACTGGAAAAGCATTTCTTCACCGGTACGTGGGTGAACAAAGCCTAAAGTCATGGCATGTAAAGCCTGCCGTGGACAAATATCGAAGCAGTTGTTTACAAATTGTTTATATTTGCTAAAGTGAGTTCCTTTTAAAATTTCGTGTCCTCCATATCGGGTGTCATTGAAAAGAACATGTCCGATGTGTTTCATATGAACACGGATCTGGTGTGTTCGGCCTGTTTCAAGAACACATTCCACAAGGGTAACGTATCCTATACGCTCGAGCACACGATAATGAGTAACGGCATGTTTACCGATATTGGGGTCTGTGAAGAAGGCCATCTGCATACGGTCTTTGGGATTGCGGGCAATATTTCCTTCAATCCGTCCTTCGTTCTCCTCAACGGTTCCCCATACCAATGCATTGTATTTACGCTTAGTCGTTTTGTTGAAAAACTGCAAACCCAGATTGGTCTTTGCATCAGGGGTCTTGGCTACTAACAAAAGACCTGAGGTATCTTTGTCTATCCGATGAACTAATCCCACTTGTGGGTCGTTGGCATCATATTCCGGATTATCCTTGAGGTGCCAGGCTATGGCATTCACCAATGTGCCGGTGTAATTTCCATGTCCCGGATGAACAACCATTCCTGCAGGTTTATTAACCACAATCAGGTCATGATCTTCGTATACTATGTTAAGCGGAATATCCTCCGGAACGATTTCATTCTCGTATCGGGGACGATCCATCATCACAGTTATTATATCGAAAGGTTTCACACGGTAATTGCTCTTTACCGGTTTGCCGTTGGCCATTACGCATCCCGCTTCGGCTGCTTGTTGGATACGGTTACGCGAAGCGTTGACTATCCTTTCAAACAGATATTTGTCAACCCGGATAAGTGCCTGACCTTTATCTACAATAACACGGAAATGCTCGTAGAGTTCACCGGAAGCAATTTCCGATTCTGTTTCCTCTACATCTTCTATATCTTCTATTTCGTCTAGGAAATCTTCCATTAATCTATTTATTAGAACCAGGAATCTCCTGCATCGGGTTCAGCATTCTTAGGCTCTGTAGTCGTTTCAGAATTACTATTATCTTCAATATCCAAAGAATCTTCTTCTATAACTTCTTTCATACCATTTCCTACCATTAATGTCAGAGTAGCTCCTGTAGGGACCTTTTCTCCGAGCATTAATTGTCTGCCTTGATATTTAACTCCGTATACCCAGTCGCGTTCACCTGATACAGATTCGTTATCAGTCAGTATAAATCCTGCAGAAATTAATTTAGCAGTGGCCTGACGAACAGAACTGTTGTCTGCTACATCTGGAATTGTTTGCATAGGCATCGTTAAAGAATTGACTGTGAGATATATGATGCGTCCTTTTTTTACATTTTGACCATCTGAAGGATTTTGCTCAAGGATGCAACCAGACACTTTATCTTTGTCATAGCTGGAGTCTACTACAACACAATCAAGTCCGCGATTTCTTAGCATCATCTGTGCTTCCTCTTCATTCATCCCTTTTAAGTTGGGGACTAATACCGATTTCCCATGTTGGGTATAGACATCTATACCTTCCATGATAAGGAATATGAGCAGACCGGCCAGAACAATCATTGCTATCACATTCCACCAAAGGTATTTGTTCTCTTTGAAGGAAAAGAATTCTTTTATTGTCATATGCTGTTTTATATTGTCTTTTAATTGCGGCCCAAAGATAATATAAAAAACAAAAGAAGTAAAGGGTTTGGAATAAGAACCTTTACTTCTTTTATAATCTCGTATTTAAAACCGGTATTATTTTCCGTTGTATTCGTCAGAAACGGTTAATTTCTTTCTTCCTTTAGCACGACGTGAAGCTAAAACTCTACGACCATTTGCAGATGCCATTCTTTCACGGAAACCATGTTTGTTTTTTCTCTTTCTGTTAGAGGGTTGGAATGTTCTTTTCATTACTAATATATTTTATTGTTATTATTCTGATAATCTGAATCGGGATGCAAAAATAGAGACTTTTTTTATATTAACCAAGAGATAAACCTTTTTTAGTCAAAACATTTTGTGTTTTTTATCTATTTAGATTACTTTTGCACTCGAAATAGATTAAAGGAGTAAAATAATAAATATATAAATAGTTAAAAAACAAAAGTATGATCAATTCACAAGACATCAAAAACGGAACTTGCATCCGTATGGACGGGAAGCTCTATTTCTGTATCGAATTTCTACATGTAAAACCAGGAAAAGGAAACACTATCATGCGTACAAAGTTGAAAGACGTAGTATCAGGTCGTGTTATTGACCGTACATTTCAGGTCGGTTTCAAATTGGAAGATGTTCGTGTTGAACGTCGCCCTTTTCAATACCTATATAAAGAAGGAGAAGATTATATTTTCATGAATCAGGAAACATATGAGCAGGCTCCTATAGCTAAGAACTTGATTACTGGCGTTGATTTTCTGAAAGAAGGTAATGTGGTAGAAGTTGTTTCTGATGCTTCAACAGAAACAGTCCTTTTTGCAGAACTTCCTGTTAAGGTGGTTTTGACTATTACTTACACAGAACCTGGGTTGAAAGGCGATACTGCAACAAACGCTACTAAACCAGCTACACTTGAAACTGGTGCTACTGTACGTGTCCCTTTGTTTGTTAATGAAGGCGAACTTATTGAAGTAGATACACGCGATGGTTCTTACCAAGGTCGTGTGAAAGCTTAATCTCTCTGATAGATTAAAAAATATTTAGTCCCCTCTTCATGAGGGGATTTTGTTATATACCAATCCGATTATGTTTTACTCCGTAATTATTCCCGTATATAATCGTCCGGATGAAGTGAATGAACTTCTGCTTAGTCTGACAAAACAGCATTTTACCAATTTTGAAGTGCTGGTTGTTGAAGATGGCTCCACTGTGCCTTGTGAAGAAGTCGTTAAAAAGTATAATGAAATACTGGATGTAAAATACTTCTTCAAACCAAATTCCGGTCCCGGGCAAACTCGCAACTTTGGAGCGGAGCGGAGTAAAGGAGACTACTTGATTATATTGGATTCGGACTGTATCATCCCAGATGGTTACTTTGATGCAATTGAGGCTGAATTGAAAAGAGAACCGGCGGATGCCTTTGGCGGACCTGACCGTGCGGATGCTTCTTTCTCGAACATGCAAAAGGCGATAAATTATGCTATGACTTCATTCTTTACGACGGGTGGTATTCGTGGCGGAAAGAAAAAACTAGATAAGTTCTATCCCCGCAGTTTTAATATGGGGGTAAAGCGGGATGTCTATATAAACTTGAACGGATTTTCCAAAATGCGTTTTGGTGAGGATATTGATTTTAGTATCCGTATATTCAAAAATAATTATAACTGTAGATTGTTTCCCGATGCCTGGGTTTATCACAAACGGCGCACGGATTTGAGAAAGTTTTTTAAACAGGTGCATAATTCAGGAATTGCCCGCATCAATCTGTTCAAGAAATACCCGGAATCGTTAAAACTGGTTCATCTTTTACCGGCGGTTTTCACAGCTGGACTCTTATTCCTTTTAATAGTTTCGTGTTTTACACTGTTGGGACTGATTCCGATTCTTTTCTATGCCGTGGTTATTCTTCTTGATGCTTCTGTTCAGAACCGTAGCTTTAAGATTGGATTAATTTCCATAGTGGCCTCTTTTATACAGCTCACAGGCTATGGCTCTGGATTTATTATAGCCTGGTGGAAGAGAGTGGTACTTAAAAAGGATGAATTTTCCGCATTCGAGAAGAACTTTTATAAGTAACAAATATAACCTTATTAGAAAACGCGAATTCGATTGGTGAGTTCAACTATCCGATTTGTGTTTCTTATTTCTATGAAAAAACATGAAAGAAAAACTAACCATAAACCAATGGGCGGAAGAAGACCGTCCCAGAGAAAAAATGCTGGAAAAAGGAATCGGCGTTCTATCAGATGCTGAACTCCTGGCAATTCTTATCGGCTCTGGTAATACGGAAGAGACTGCCGTGGAACTAATGCGGAGAGTGCTGGCGTCTTGTAATCATAATCTTAACGAGTTAGGAAAACGTACAGTTGATGACTTGTGCAACTTTAAAGGAATCGGTCCGGCCAAAGCAATATCTATAGTGGCTGCTTCAGAGCTGGGAAAGCGAAGAAAACTTTCGGAATTGATGGAGCGTAATCAGATTACCTGCTCTACTGATGTATATAATCTGATGCATCCTTTGATGTGTGATCTCTCTACTGAAGAGTGCTGGATACTACTTCTTAATCAATCGAACAAAGTGATTGATAAAATAAAGATCAGTTCCGGTGGTATCAGTGAAACATCGGTGGATGTGCGATGTATCCTAAGGGAGGCTCTGATAAAGCGGGCCGTTTCTATTATTCTGTGTCATAATCATCCCTCGGGAAACGCCCGCCCCAGCGGTGAAGATGATAAACTGACAAACAGGGTTCGCGAAGCTGGTAATTTTATGAACATAAATCTTGCCGATCATTTAATTGTCTGCGATGGACGCTATTATAGCTATGTGGACGAAGGACGTATTTAATTTGGAGATTAACTCATAATATATATCTTTGCAATAAATAATTTAAGAGATATGACAAAGTTTGAAATAGAAGAGAAAATAGTTGAGATGATCAAAACGGTATATGATCCGGAGATACCGGTTAATATCTATGATCTAGGATTGATTTATAAAATAGATGTTGCTGGCGATGGAGAAACCACCATTGATATGACTTTGACAGCACCTAATTGTCCGGCAGTAGATTTTATTGTGGAAGATGTTCGCCAGAAGGTGGAATCTGTAGAAGGAGTGACTTCTGCTACGGTTAATATCGTCTTTGAACCGGAATGGGATAAAGAAATGATGAGCGAAGAGGCTAAACTAGAACTAGGATTTCTATAAACGTATATAATTCATGAAAAAAGTTTATTTCCTGTCGGATGCTCATCTTGGGTCACGCGCTATAGAACATGGCCGTACACAAGAACGCAGGCTGGTGAATTTTCTCGAAAGTATTCGTCACGATGCTGCCGCAATTTATCTGATAGGAGATATGTTCGACTTTTGGTACGAGTTTAAACTGGTGGTACCCAAAGGTTATACCCGCTTTCTGGGTAAGCTTTCTGAGTTGACGGATTCCGGGATAGAAATTCATTACTTTATAGGTAATCATGATATCTGGTGTGGCGATTATCTGGAAAAGGAGTGTGGCTTAATACTTCACCGTGAACCATTAACCACTGAGATTATGGGTAAAGAGTTCTATCTGGCTCATGGAGATGGATTGGGTGACCCGGATAAATCGTTTAAGCTGCTTCGGAAAATGTTTCATAGTCATACGCTTCAGACGTTATTTTCGGCTTTGCATCCCCGATGGAGTGTAGAGCTGGGATTGAGCTGGGCTAAGAAAAGCCGTTTGAAACGAGTGGATGGCAAAGAACCGGATTATATGGGGGAGGATAAAGAGTTTCTTGTTCTTTATACAAAAGAGTACCTTAAAATGCATCCCACCATCAATTACTTTATTTATGGGCATCGGCATATCATGCTCGATCTGATGCTCTCTTCCACCTCCCGTGTTACGATAATCGGCGACTGGATAAACTACTTCTCGTATGCTGTCTTTGATGGACAGAATCTTCTGCTGGATGAATATATTGAAGGCGAAGAGGAATAATATTGAATTCTTTCCGTTTTTTAGCAACAGAACTTTTAGTCTGGTTTACCCATTGAATAATATAAACCTGATTTAGTAACCTATATTCAGGTAACGTAATGACGAAGTCACGAGATGCAAGAGTTGTAACAGTATGTATACAAAAAAAGAAGAGGAATCTGCTAAACAGCGATTCCTCTTCTTTTTTATTTCGAAACAGAGAATTAAGCGTTTGTTGTGATAACTCTTTTTTCTTTGATTCTAGCTTTTTTACCGGTAAGAGCGCGAAGGTAATACAATTTAGCTCTGCGAACTTTACCAACTTTGTTCACTTCGATGCTATCGATGAATGGTGATTCGATTGGGAAGATTCTTTCTACACCAATAGTTCCTGACATTTTACGAACGGTAAAGCGTTTCTTATCTCCATGACCTGAAATCTTGATAACAACACCACGATACTGCTGTATACGTTCTTTGTTACCTTCAGTAATACGATATGCAACTGTAATAGTGTCTCCAGCCTTGAAGCTTGGGTGCTGTTTACCAGTAGCAAATGCTTCTTCTGCGATTTTAATAAAATCCATTGTTTTGTTTTTTAAAATGTTTATCGTTACAACGCAACATATCAAGTAACTCTTCTTTGACAGCGATTGCGCGAAAGCGGTGCAAAGGTGCAAATTATTTGTCAGATAGCCAAATATCTTAAATATTTTATATATATTTGGAATTATAAATTATGTTTATATGAGAAATACTGTATCGAAAAAGGTTCCTGAAATACTTTGTTTAGCAGGACTATTTCTTTTATCGGCTTGTCATTCGGTTTATCGGCTGACCGAAGTACAAGAGAATAAGATAGAGGTGACTTCTGCTTATGATGAAGTGCCTGATAATGAAGCTGCTGCGGTTCTGGTTCCTTTTAAATCAAAAGTGGATAGTATTATGTTGCCGGTGATAGGAACTTGCGAGATGGATATGACAACGGAACGGCCGGAAAGCCTTTTGCCTAATCTGGTGGCGGATGTGCTCTGGAACTATGCAAATACCCTTCCCGGACAAAAAGCTGACATTGCCGTAATTAATCTCGGTGGATTGAGGAACAATCTGCCCAAAGGTAATATTACATATGGTACTGTTTATGAAATTCTGCCTTTTGAAAATTCTTTATGTATTGTCAGCCTGAAAGGGAATGACTTACTCTCTCTCTTTAAAGAAATTGCAAAAGTGGGTGGTCAAGGGGTAAGTCATTCAACACTTTTGCTTTCAAAACCGTTTAATGGGGAATTGCTTGATGCTACAGTTGGAGGTAAAGAGATAGATAATGATCAGATGTATACGGTGGCTACTCTCGATTATTTATCAGAAGGAAATGATGGCCTTACCTCTTTTCTTAAAGCTAAAAAACGAGTTTGCCCTAAAGGTGCGATTATAAGAAATATCTTTCTTGATTATGTGAAAGAAGAAACAGCTAAAGGAGATGCTATAACATCCAGACTGGATGGTAGAATTCAAGTAAAGAAATAAAGTAGAATAAGATGAGACGAGTATTCTTTTTAATAACAACGATAATCTTATGTATGAATCTTGCTGCTCAACAAGTGAGAGAGCTGACAATTCTGCATACCAATGATACCCACAGTCATATTGAACCAATCAATAAGCATAATGCCAATAAGGAGCAGGCAGGTAAAGGTGGATATGTGAGACGTGCTTCAATTATTAAGCAAATGAGGGCAGCGGATAAAGATTTGCTATTGTTTGATTGTGGCGATTTCTCACAGGGAACTCCATATTATAATATGTTTAAGGGAGAAGTGGAGATCAAGCTAATGAACGAAATGGGATACGATGCCGGAACAATCGGAAATCATGAGTTCGATTTTGGACTTGAGAATATGGCACGCCTTTTTAAAATGGCCCGATTCCCATTTGTATGTGCCAATTATAAAGTGAATGGCACAATACTGGAAAAACTTGTAAAGCCGTATACTATACTTAAACGTAAGGGATTAAAGATTGGCGTGTTTGGGTTAAGTCCTAAAATGGAGGGGCTTGTGCAGGCAGATAAGTGTGACGGGGTTATTTATGAAGAACCGTATGCCGTGGCCAATAGGGTGGCTACCTATCTGAAAGAGCGTAAACATTGTGATGTGGTAATCTGTCTTTCTCATTTAGGCTGGAAAGCATCGGCTAATAATCCGGTCTGTGATGAAGAACTGGCCCGTAAGACACATAATATAGATCTGATTCTGGGTGGGCATTCACATTCATTGATTGAAAGCCCGGCGTATTACAAAAATGTTGATGGAAAAGAGGTTCCTGTGACCCAAATGGGAAGCAATGGAATTTATATAGGGAAGATAAATTTAAATTTTGAAAAAAAATAAATGAAAAGAAAAATAGTATTGGCTCTTGCTGTTCTATTCGCAATTGCGGTAAGGGCACAGGTAGAACCGCTGTTGATCTATAAGGTTGCACAGCAAAAATCTTGTCAGGACTGGGTAGAAAGAACATTATCCGGAATGAGTCTGAAAGAAAAAGTAGGTCAGCTTTTTATTTATACAGTAGCTCCGGAAACTACCAAAGCAAATAAAAAGATAATTCGCAAGGCAGTCCGTAACAGTAAAATCGGTGGATTGCTCTTTTCTGGCGGAGAGTTGGAAGATCAGGCACAGTTGACTAATTTAGCACAGTCGCTGAGTGATATTCCATTGATGATTACATTTGATGGAGAGTGGGGGCTTTCCATGAGATTAAAAGATACGCCTGTATTTCCTAAGAATATGGTTTTGGGATGTATACAAAATGATCGGTTGCTTTATGAATATGGACAAGAGATTGCCCGGCAGTGTAAGGAGATGGGAGTTACAGTAAATTTTGCACCTGTGGCAGATGTGAACCGTAATCCGAATAACCCGATAATCAATGTACGTTCTTTTGGTGAAGAACCACATGAGGTTGCTGATAAAATTATTGCGTATGCCCAGGGACTTGAAAGTAAAGGGGTGCTTTCTGTAGCTAAACACTTTCCGGGACATGGGGATACTGATGTTGATTCCCATTTAGCATTGCCGGTGTTGCCTTTCTCCCGGGAACGATTGGACAGTGTGGAACTTTATCCTTTCAAACAATATATTAAAGCTGGCTTGGGAGGTATTATGGTTGGACATTTGCAGGTTCCTATTATAGAACCAAACAAGCTATATCCTTCTTCTCTTTCACATAATATTGTTTACGGGCTATTGGCTGACGAGTTACAATTTCAGGGATTGATCTTCACTGATGCTTTGGCTATGAAGGGGGTTGCTTCTGCAGATAGAGTCTGTCTGCAAGCTTTGCAGGCTGGAAATGATATGGTGCTGGCTCCCTATGATGTGGAAGCAGAGGTGAAGAGTGTGCTCAAAGCAATTAAAATTGGTGAGATCAGTCGGGAGGATATTGATCGTAAATGTAGAAAAGTGTTGCTTTACAAATATGTATTAGGGCTGACAAAGACTCCAACTATTTCTTTATCCGGTCTGGAGAGACGTATTAATACCGCTAATTCAGAAGCTTTGATCCATAAACTCCGAATGGCTGCTATTACAGTCTTGGGCAACAGAGAAGAGGCACTTCCTTTTCGTGCTTCATCAGATGAAATAGCTTTGGTTAATGTTGGTCAATATGCCGGGGATTCCGTTTTTGTGCAAACTTTGAGGAAATATGCACCGGTGAAATGTTATCAGCTAAATTACCAAATGAATGATTCGTTAATGCAGGCAATGCAACATGAACTGTCGTTGCATAAAAGAGTTGTTGTTAGTATCACTGCTCATGATCTGAAGCCTTATCTCCACTTTCTATCAGCGCTTTCTGTTAGTCAACCTGCCGTTTATGTATTTTTTACACCTTTTACAGTGATGGAACAAGCTCAGATTCCTCTTTCTGTCGCTTCTGCGGTTGTATTGGGACATTCTGCCGACAAAGATGTTCAGACTCAGGTTGGCAATGTGCTTTTTGCTAATTCTACGGCTGATGGACGTTTGTCGGTTAGTATAGGTGATCTCTATAAACCCGGCGATGGGATTACTATTACCCCAACCACGGCATTCCATAATTCTCCGGAAGACTTTGGAATGAGTTCCACTTCTCTGGCCCGCATTGATTCTATTGTAAAAAATGGAATAACAGCCCATGCTTTTCCTGGGTGTCAGGTTTTGATTATGAAAGATGGAAAAATAGTTTATGATAAAAACTTTGGTACCTACACTTACGAGGGTGAACAGAAAGTAACGTCTACCAGCATGTATGATCTTGCTTCTCTTTCGAAGACCACAGGAACATTACTTGCGATAATGAAACTTTATGATAACTGCAAGCTGAGTCTGACAGACAAAGCATCCAAGTATCTTGCCTTTCTTCGGGGAACGGATAAAGAAGACATCACGATTAAGGAACTTCTTTTCCATGAATCGGGTTTGCCGCCAACCCTTCCATTTTATCGGCTTGCTATTGACGAAACCAGCTATGAACCTCCTTTCTTTACTACAAAGAAAGACTCAAAACATACGATCCAAATGGATGAGGATTCGTATGCGTGCAATTCTTTTAAATATAAAGAAGGCTGGGCTTCTACTACGCCTTCTGATGAATATACCATGCATGTGTCCGACAATCTTTTTATGAATAAAAAATTTCATGAGGCAGCGATGCAGATGATTGCTCAGGCTCCTTTGAATGCAAAAAAATATGCTTATAGTTGTGTGAACTTTATTACGTTGAAGGAAATAGCAGAAACAATTAGCGGAATGCCAATGGATGAATTCCTGAACCGTGAGTACTATTCTCCAATGAAACTCTATCATATTGGATATTTGCCTTTGCGCACACATAAAAGAGAGGAGATTGTTCCTACTGTGAAGAACGATTGTCTCCGTGGTGAACTAATTCAGGGATTTGTACATGATGAGGCTGCTGCCTATCTGGGAGGAGTTTCTGGTAATGCCGGACTGTTTGCCTCTGCCAGAGATGTTGCAAAAGTCTATCAGATGTTGCTTAACGGTGGAGAAATCGGGGGGAAACGTTATCTGAGTAGATCAACATGTAAACTCTTTACCACAACCACGTCGAAGAGCGGAAGGCGGGGGCTGGGATATGACAAACCGATTCCTTCAAATCCAAACAATAGTCCTTGCTGCGTTTCTGCTCCTTATGCGGTTTATGGTCATACTGGCTGGACAGGTACTTGCTGCTGGGTAGATCCCGTAAATGGTCTCGTTTATGTTTTCCTTAGTAATCGTACTTATCCTGACAGGTGGAATAATAAGTTGTCAAAGATGAATATCCGTACGGATATCCAGGAAGCTATTTATCAATCAATGAAGTAAATCACCTATTCAAAATAGAGAGAAAACACAATCATGCGGGAGCTTATCTGATTGACGGATTGTGTGTATTTCAAGAGAGATTTGTCATTTAAATCTGTCCGGGTGGACTGTAGCAGATTACTTAGTCCAAAACAGAATTTTAATTCTGGGATAAGTTTAAAGTAAGGAAGATAAAAATCGCAGCCGAAACCAGCTTCAAGATAGCAGTCTGCGCTCTTAACCAATAAAGGTTTGTTCTTCCTTACGCTGAGGTCAATCGTGGGGCTAATTCCAGTCATGACGTATGGACGGTAGTTGTTGAAGCGTTCTGCACTGTATTTTAAATCAAGTGGGATTGAGAAATAAGTGGATTTAATTTGCTGCCGTTCCTCTTTCCCGCTAGTCTGTTCTTTGAAGACAACTGTTTTATCCCCAAAATCAAGGGTCGGAATGGCACGAAGTGAAAGATATTTGTTTAAATAGAGTTCACCTAATACCCCGACACTAAATCCCGGTGAATAAGTTGCCACATCAGCAAACCATGATTCGCCGTTTTCTGTAATGAATCCATTATTTGTAATATTCAGATCCTGAGTGTGCAAACCGATCAGGAAGCCGTAATGCAGCCTTCTTTGATCGATGTATGGGCGATTCTGCAGTTTTTTCATTTGTGCATTTACACCGATAACAAATACAAAAGAGAGTAATATGATTAATGCGCGTTTCAATTCAGTGGATCTTTATTTTCTTAATAACGATGAACAGTGATTCTTATTGCAGGAAAGGAACATTTAAAAGCAAATTAGTATGATCCAATTTAGATAAAATAAAAATTAGGATAATTTATGAATGAAACATAGCAGGAAAAAGAATTTAATCTTTATTTTTGCTGAACAAATTAGTACTAATATTTAAAATTAAAGAAAATGGCTTACGTAATTAGTGATGATTGTATTGCTTGCGGAACTTGTATTGACGAGTGTCCAGTAGAAGCTATCTCTGAAGGTGATATCTATTCTATCAACCCTGAGATTTGTACAGACTGTGGAACTTGCGCAGATGTTTGTCCTTCTGAAGCAATACATCCGGGAAACTAAAATCCTTTGGGTGAAATAAAAAGGCTACCTTAAGCAAGGTAGCCTTTTTATTTATAGGCGTATGGAAGATAACCTAAAAAAGGATAAGTTCCATACATATATTAAATGTTTATTTCAGATTAGCCAATGCTTGCTTGATTCTTTTAATTGCTTCAACCAGATTCTCGTCTGAAGTTGCGTAAGATAAACGGATGCAGTCTGGTGCGCCAAATGCTACGCCTCCAACACAGGCAACATGTCCCTCTTCCAATAAATACATAGCTAAATCAGCAGAGTTACCAATCTTCCGATCTCCAAAAGATTTACCGAAATAAGAATTACATTTTGGGAATACATAGAATGCACCGTCAGGAACATTACATTCAAGTCCCGGAATCTCTTTAATTAATCCAAGTACAAGATTACGGCGACGTTCAAAGGCTTTACGCATCTCTTCCACAGGGGTCTGATCTCCTGAAAATGCAGTTTCAGCTGCTTTTTGAGTGATAGATGAAGGGCCTGAGGTGTATTGTCCCTGAAGTTTATTGTTTGCTTTTGCCAACCATTCCGGACCTGCTACAAAACCAAGTCTCCATCCTGTCATGGCATAGGCTTTAGAAACTCCGTTGATCAACGCTACACGTTCTTTAATCTCTGGGAACTGAGCGATACTTTCATGTTTTCCGATGTAGTTGATATGTTCATAAATCTCATCTGCAATTACCATGATGTTTGGATATTTAACCAATACGTCGACCAATCCTTTTAATTCACTTTTGCTGTAAATGCTACCAGTAGGATTAGAAGGTGAACAAAGAATCAGCGCTTTGGTTTTAGGAGTAATTGCCGCCTCAAGCTGAGCCGGAGTGATTTTGAAATTCTGTTCGATGCCTGCAGAAACAACAATACTTTTACCTTCGGCAAGTTTTACCATTTCAATATAACTAACCCAATATGGCGCTGGTATAATTACTTCATCTCCAGGGCCGATGATACACAACAAAGTGTTGCATACAGACTGTTTTGCTCCATTGGAACAAACTATCTGTTCCGGTTTATAATCCAGACCATTTTCATTCTTTAATTTAGCAGCAATAGCTTTACGAAGTGACAGGTATCCTGGTACTGGAGAATAAAAAGAGAAGTTTTCATCAATCGCTTTTTTGGCAGCTTCCTTAATGTAATCTGGAGTAAAGAAATCGGGTTCTCCTACACTAAGGTTGATGACATCAATGCCCTGAGCTTTTAACTCATTACTCTTCTGAGACATAGCTAAAGTTTCAGAAGGAGATAGGCTGTTTAAACGGTCTGAAAGTTGGTTCATAATTAAACTTGTTTATAGTTGGTTTATTCCACGATGCAAAATAAGATAAAATAAATGAATTAAGAAAGTAAATCAAGTGTGTTCTTTAAATAAATTACCTGATTTCTCTTGTTTTTATATCACTTTGTAAGATGAAGCGTGTGACCCATCCGTTCCTTTTTCGTTTTTAAGTATCTAACATTATACTGATTAGGAGTTATCTCAATGCCTACATTTTCTACAATCTCTAATCCATATGCTTCAAGTCCAATACGCTTAACCGGGTTGTTGGTCAGTAATCTCATTTTACGTACGCCAATTTCCCGCAATATTTCTGCCCCTACACCATAGTCACGCTCGTCGGCGTTAAAACCTAAATGCAGGTTTGCATCAACGGTGTCAAATCCTTCTTCTTGAAGCTTATACGCTTTGATTTTGTTCATAAGTCCGATACCGCGACCTTCCTGATTCATATAAATGACAACACCTTTACCTGCTTTTTCAATTTCGGCCATTGCTTTATGCAATTGTTCGCCGCATTCACAACGACAAGAACCAAATATATCACCAGTCATGCAAGAAGAATGTACCCTGACCAAAATAGGTTCATCTTCGTCCCATTCACCTTTTATTAATGCAATATGTTCTAATCCATTTGATTTCTGACGGAAAGGAATCAAGCGGAAATGTCCGAAATTGGTTGGCATATCAACCTCTTCTCCTTTTTCAACCATTGATTCCATTTTAAGGCGGTAAGCAATAAGGTCTTTAATGGTAATGATTTTGATGTCGAATTTTTTAGAAACCTCCACTAGCTCTGGCAGACGGGCCATTGTCCCATCTTCATTGATAATTTCAATCAAAGCTCCGGCAGGATAAAGACCGGCTAGACGAGCCATATCTACAGTGGCTTCTGTATGTCCCGCACGGCGGAGTACTCCGCGGGTTTTAGCTCTCAAGGGATTAATATGTCCTGGACGTCCTAGATCGCCAGGCTTTAGCTCAGGGTTTGCCAGGGCTTTGATCGTTGCTGCCCTGTCATGCATGGAAACACCTGTGGTGCAATTTTCAAGTAAGTCAACTGTGACGGTGAAAGGTGTTTCATAAATAGAGGTGTTTGAAGAAACCTGCATATCCAGCTCTAGTTCTTCGCAGCGTTCTTCTGTGATAGGAGCACATAAAACACCACGTCCATACCTTAGCATGAAATTGACTTTTTCCGGAGTTATTTTTTCTGCAGCAATGATAAAATCTCCCTCATTTTCACGATCTTCGTCGTCCACAACAATTATAAATTTCCCTTCACGAAAGTCGGCAATTGCTTCATCTATTGTATTTAGTTTAATTTCTTCCATACCTTAATCTATTTATTAATTGTTTTAATTATATCTTGTAAATCTCTGCTGGTTCTATTAACCAGTTTAAGGTCTTTATATAGTCGTATTCTAAAAGCCCATATTCGGAAATAAAAGATTACTCCAATTGGCAACAATACTCCTGTGACTGCGTTTAGAGCCGGGATGTTGAATGGGCATCTATGTGCATGAACAGACATAATGGGGTAGTTGTTCAGCATGCTTATAACTTTTATATTGTTACTGTTTGCCAGTTTTTCAATAATGAATTCGAGGTGTTTGTTAATATCAACAATATCTTCGTCGTTATCAATTTTCTGCCAAAGAGTAAGATAGTTGGGCGCTCTTTTTAATTTATTATTAGAGATATATGTTTCGCATTTATCACATAATAGATTTAAATTATCACTTTCCTGCTTATAGTCAGGGTCTTCAATAATGACCTCCTTCTTAGTCAGATGACGAGTGTCCCGGATACCAACAATTTTTCTGATCCAGTTTATATAGGTATCGGCATTTAGTACCACGGAATCATTGTTTGATTTATATGTGAGGAATGCGCCGACCGGAGCTAGAATGATGCTACTGATCCAGAGTCCTGTCCAAAGTATCCATTTATCATCCCTGGCCATCTTGTACCCAGTAGTGTCTATTATATAGTAGATGATGAATATTAAAACGGAAACTACCACAGGCATACCCAATCCTCCTTTCCTGATAATACCTCCTAATGGGGCTCCGATAAAAAAGAAAATTAAACAGGAAAATGACAGTGCAATTTTTTTATGCCATTCCATCTCATGTTTTCTGATGCGTAAGTCTGTTTCTTCTGTGTTGAAACTCTTGAATTTCCAGTCATTGCAGATGTTTTGAGCGCTATTTAATGCGCTGGAAGCAATCCGTTGTTTTTCTTGTAATGAAAGGTTCTCAAAAATACTATCGGTATTTATGGAAGTTAAATTTTTGTTTTTAATTTCATGTGCATCTTTTCCTTGCTGATTGTTCCCTGTTTTATAAACAGTTGTGACTGCTTCATTATAATATGACTTTCCAATGCTGTCTACGATCTGAGTCATAGAATCGACAGAACTTTGAAGCTGAGCCATATTCTTACTCTGGTATTGATTGCTCATAAAACTCTCATCAACCATATTAAAGTTGGAATTGAATTCAATAATGGTATGTTTTTCTTTAAAGCTCTCTCGCCGATAAGGCACATTTTCTATTGAACCACTTTGAGATTTCAGGTTCTCAAACATTTCTCCGCTATACAAGTGTAGGTTTAGATGCTGCTTGTCGGCCGTCATTTCAAGCTTTCCGGAATCAGCTACAATGACATGCGCATTCTCAAATCCATCAGAGAAATTGTAAATCATGATATTGTATAAAGCTCCGGTGTCTTTGTTTTTATGCTTCACATAAAGATTGTATCCTTCAATTTCATCGTAAAATACTCCTTCTGGGATTTCTAATTCAGGTGATTTTTGCTTCATGGAGATGAGCAAGGTCCAGAGCTTCACTTGTGCTTTGGGTGCAACAACGTTCTGAAAATAGAATGAAATACAACAAAGGAAAATAGTAAAGATGAAAAGTGGACGCATGACTCTTAATAATGAGATACCGGCAGCTTTTATGGCCAGTAATTCATAGCGCTCTCCGAAATTTCCAAAAGTCATTAATGTGGCAAGTAGAATTGCCAAAGGCAGTGCAGTTGGTACTAATGTTAATGTCGCATAAAAGAAAAACTCAGATAATACATTTAAAGCCAGTCCTTTACCAACTAATTCATCAACATATCTCCATAAAAACTGCATTATAAAAATAAAAAGGCAGATGAAGAATGTTCCTAGAAAAAGGAGTATGAAACTCCTGATAATGAATAGATCTAATTTCTTTATGCGTAACATCTTTTTTAATTTGTACAATTCCCCGACAAAATTAGTATAAAAATAGATGTTCCCGCATACTTTTGATTATTTTTATAAATATAGGTGTTACATACCACAAGCTCTTTTGAGCGTTTCGATCTGAGAATTCCACAATTCGAACTGGTCATCCTTCTCTTCTGGATCAGCAAAATCCGTAACTTCCAGAACATAATCTCCTGTTAGCTCATTATAGTTTATTTTAAATTCGAAGAAGCTTTTTTCATCTTCATCATCTTTCCAATGAAACCTAACAAAGGAATGTACTCTCGTTGCGATCAATTCTGCTTCTCTGACTTCTGATTTTCCCCAGGTAAAAGTAAATGTCTTTTCTTTCATTTTAACTTTATCGGCAAACCAATCTTCCATGCCGATTGGAGTGCTTATCGCATTCCATAAGATGCTTCGTGAGGATGCGTTTAATAGGTATTCTATATGAATTCTTTCTTTCTTCATAGTTCTCGTGCTTTTTCGTTTGGCAAGATAAAGACTTTTTTTGAAATTTGATGTATAAGCGACTGTTTTATCCGTATTTTCTCCCGTTTTTTAAAGAAAAACGTTCTTTTTAAGGATTATGAAGAAAAAAAACAGGTGAAATTTTGCAAAACTCAAAGAATGTTATACCTTTGCACCGCAATAAAAAATGGCGGGATAGCTCAGCCGGTTAGAGCGCATGATTCATAATCATGAGGTCCCCAGTTCAATCCTGGGTCCCGCTACTTTTAAGAATAAGGCATTTAGGAGGCTTCCACTCTTGGGTGCCTTTTCTTATTGCCTGAAACTTGCCTGAAAATATCTCCATAACAGAATTCTTGCTGTAAACTAACAACCTTAAAACTAAGATTACTTTAAGTTTGAATGGTGGTATCTGACACCTTTCTACGATGCACGTAATTCGTTTATTTCTAAATAAAATCTTACTTGGTAGCCAAACACAATACTCTTTTAACTCTTTTCGGTGTCTATAGACTTACCAAAATAGAATACACTTAATTTCGTATGTTTCTTCCTATGATAAAAGTTGACATCATAACTTTTGACGAAATAGTTTCAAAATCAGTGAATATTATTAATGTATAAAGTTTACTAATCCCTCGTCCATTACAGAATCATTTTTAGGATATAATTGTTATATATATTAAGCTAATCATTAATCAAATTTGCATAAAAAAAGATCTGAATTAAATGCAAAATGATTACAAATAAGTATGCAATATTAAAGTGGATAAGTTATGAAAACTGCATTGCTTTTTCTGGCAATATTGTTCTGTTTTGGATTATCTGCTCAACAGAATCACCTCTTTCAACTAACGAAACAGGAGAAAACGGATTTGCTTAAAGCTATTGAAACCGATTCTGTATTTGCATCATTTGTCAAAGACACCTCTAATGCCTTAGAACTTTATAAGCAATATAAGGTCAATGTAATAAAGTCAGATTCTACATGGAATAGTGATCAACAGAGATTATTTAAAATTCAAGATTTTGGTTCTACAATTAAATTTGAATTAATTCCTTTTGTTGAGAATCTTAATGATGGGAAAATATTTAGAAAAGCCGAGGGGGTGTCTTATCTTATCCGAACTGACAATTTTACAATACTTTTTGATACGGGTATTGATGACGATTCAATAATGTGTGTTCTTCGTTATAATCTTGACTTACTGGGTATTGATGTCAGCGAAATAGATGCTATTGTTATATCACACAATCACGAAGATCACCAGAATAATTGGAAATGGATTAATGACAAAACTTTTATAAACTCAGAAAATGAATCCATCCTTCCTAAAATGAATATATTTGTCCCCTGTGACAGCCTTAATCTCAAAATACCTACTCTGTTTTTTAAAGATCCTATCAAGATATGTGAGGGAGTTTGTACAACTGGAATTATAAAGGCCCCTTTGTTCTTTTGGACAACTCAGGAGCAAGGATTAATTATTAATGTTAAGGATAAAGGATTAATTATTGTTACAGGTTGTGGACATCAGACAGTTGATAAACTACTTCTACGTTGTGACAGGATATCTGATTTACCGATATATGGTATTCTTGGGGGATTCCATCTTCCGATTTATGGGGACTCGGAAAGATATATGGGATATCTCATTACAGGTAGGTTGCCTTGGGAACCATTTACAGTAAGTGATGTAAATAAAAAGATAAAATTGATTAAAAAGCGAAATGTAAAGCTGATTGGAATTTCAACACATGATAGTTCTGTTAAAGCAATAGAAGCATTTAAGAAAGCTTTTTCAAAGGAATATGAAGATTTAAAAACAGGAGCATGGATCGTAGTGAAGTAATAACAACAGAATACTTATATAAAACATCAACAATTATGGTTAGCGGGATTTATTTAATTCCGAAGATAAAACTCAGGAGTAATATTTGATATTTTATACACTGAATCGTGGCGTAGTCTAAGTTCTCCTAACACGAGCATAGCAGAATCTAGTTCTATCTTTAGAAGACTAGAATAACTTGATTTTGGTATGCTATCGGAATGAGTCAGACCAGCCTTCTTCATTTGTACAGATAATAATGAATCCAGATTAAAGCTGTAAAGCATAACACCTTTGTCTGAATATAAATCAAGAGAGCGATCTTCGTTATTGAAATATGTCTGCTTCCCCTTTTCTAGGACAGTCTATATGTAGACAAAATTAGTTATTTGGAATAGATCATGAGCAAATGAAGCATGATTTGGGACTGCAATGGATCATGTGATGTTTACTTGCAAATATTATTATTTAATACATGGATATTCAAACAAAATTAATTGGTATGCAAGGAAACTCTTGTTTAATGACTCATTCCAGATGAAAGGATGTTTTTCAATCATTTCTATAATATCAATATTTATATGGGATATTTACAATAGGTGAAAATATTATGCTTCTTGAACCACTGAGTTAAGCATTCACAATCGGGTTTAATTCTTGCAGTAATTTAATTCAAGACTAAAAGTAACACAAAATATCCACTGGCTGATACGGTTGAAAAACTATTTTAACATCCACCCTCACAGTCCTACCAAGCTATAGTGCGGACCTGTGAATTGCCAATCAGTTCTAGTAATAACCACAGAAAACGTAAACCCACTCCAGTAAAGATCACAATTGCTGAATTATTTGACTTTATTGTCCAATAAATAAAAACCATTCTCCAATAAATAAAAATCATTGGAGAATAAATCTGAATGATTCACCAATGATTTTTCAAAAAAGACGATTATGAATAATTGCCGGATAATCATTCTGAAAGTCTTAAGTTATGTTGAAGAATAAGTCTTGATGCTTTCAGAAAGTGTCAAGACGTTTAACGCCTTCCAGTAAGTAGTTTCAGAGCATCTAGACCTTCGTTTGTAAAGACAATGAATTACCAATTTATAAAAGCAAACCCACAAAATAATTGCAACAAGTATTAACTTAAAACGATTGATAAAAAAGGCTTAGCAATGATTCTAATCATAAATACAATGGACAACAGGCACCAAAATGCAAAAAACACTGCCAAAAAAGAGGCAACTTATAACTGAATCATTTGTCCAGGTATTTTATTTTCAATGGGTAATTATCTAATAATCAGTGTCTGCCAGTATAAAATCGTGGGGGTATAAATATATGTATAAAATACACACTCCGACGTCCTTAATTCTTTAAAAAATCAACCTTATTCTGGCTGGTTTTGCAATTTTCTTATCAGGCGCTTACAGCAAGAGACGGATATAACATTTAAAACTGACTCAGTCTTCCTGTTTTGCTGCAATCAAATAGATACTTTATTCTCTCAGGATAACAATTAGTATCTGATAAACCTGATCCTTTTCAGGGATGTTGGTGTAACATATCAATTGATAAAACAATTATTGTGCTTTCGTGTTGTTCCTTTAGATAATGTTATGTTGAGGATTAAAAAATACATATTATTGGATTGCACAGCTGGGATCATACTATTGTAACTAAATACAAAGATTCTGATTGGAAAAAACAAGTCTCAGTGCCCAAGAAAGAGCTGGAAAAAATAATTGGTTTACCTGTTGAATATTGGGCTTATCCAAATGGCGTTTATGAGCATAAAGCAGGGGAGAGGCTAAGCAAAGATTTTAAACTCTCTTTTATACTTATATCACAACGCGATTCTATTCAACCATTGCAAACCATATGGAGAATGATTGTTCCGGAATGTACCCCGCAAAGAATGCTGAAATCAATGCACAGAATCTTTAAAAATAGAAAGTAGCTTCTTGTGCATTGAGGAAACTGTTTAATGAGCTGCAGTAAAGCAAAGGAAACCATAAAGATAGACGAATTTATTCATCTCATGAAGAATGTTTCTACAACTTCGGTTGTAGCTTTATAAAAAGGTTAGAACGTTTTGCATATTTAGGAGTTTTTTTGTTTTTACTTCATTAGTTTAATTCGCTTTTTTAGTTTTTTTTCTCTTGTTTATTTTAGGCTTTAGTTACTCTTTAGCCCTTCTGTATAAAAAACTGTGAAAATATTCATAAAACCGCTCAAATTTATGTACGGTGTAAAACAATAATTTGTACCTTTGCGCATTGAAACACCTAATATGCAATTAAATGTCTGAAACAAAAAAAATTAAAACCGCTCTCGTGTCGGTTTACCATAAAGAAGGATTGGATGATTTAATCACCAAACTTCACGAGGAAGGAGTTGAATTCTTGTCTACAGGAGGTACACGTCAGTTTATTGAATCTCTGGGTTTTCCTTGTAAGGCTGTAGAAGACCTTACTTCTTACCCATCAATTTTAGGCGGTAGAGTGAAAACTCTTCATCCGAAAGTTTTCGGTGGTATTTTATGCCGTAGAGAGGTTGAACAAGATCTTCAGCAAATAGAGAAATACGAAATTCCAGAAATAGATTTGGTTATTGTAGACTTGTATCCATTCGAAGCAACTGTTGCTTCAGGAGCTGGTGAAGCTGCTATTGTTGAAAAAATCGATATTGGTGGAATCTCTTTAATTCGTGCAGGTGCTAAAAATTATAAAGACGTTGTTATCGTTGCTTCTCAGGCTCAATATAAACCATTGGCAGATATGTTGATGGAACATGGTGCAACAAGTACAATTGAAGAACGTCGCTGGTTTGCTAAAGAAGCGTTTTCCGTTTCTTCCAATTACGATTCTGCTATATTTAATTATTTTGATTCAGAAGATGGTTCTGCTTTCCGTTGCTCGGTGAATGAACAAAAATTACTTAGATATGGAGAAAATCCACATCAGAAAGGTGTCTTTTATGGTAATTTAGATGCTATCTTTGATCAAATCCACGGAAAAGAGATTTCATATAATAATTTGCTTGATATTAATGCTGCGGTTGATTTGATTGATGAGTTTAATGATTTGACCTTTGCAGTATTAAAGCACAATAACGCTTGTGGTATAGCTTCCCGCCCAACTGTAGCTGAGGCTTGGAATGATGCTTTGGCAGGTGACCCTGTTTCTGCATACGGTGGAGTATTAATTACGAATGCTGTTATAGATAAAGCTGCTGCAGAAGAAATTAATAAGATTTTCTTTGAGATTATTATTGCACCAGATTATGATGTTGATGCTCTCGAGATTCTGACTCAGAAGAAAAATCGTATTGTTTTGGTTCGCAAAGAAGCTGCATTCCCTAAAAAACAATTCCGCTCATTATTGAATGGCGTTTTAGTACAGGATAAGGATTTAAAAATAGAGACTTCTGCCGACTTGAAGACTGTAACAAATAAGGTTCCTACAGAGCAAGAAGCTGAAGATATGTTGTTTGCTAATAAGATTGTAAAGAATAGTAAGTCGAATGCAATTGTTTTGGCAAAAGGAAAACAACTTCTGGCAAGTGGCATTGGTCAGACATCGCGCGTAGATGCGTTAAGACAAGCAATAGATAAGGCTAAGTCTTTTGGCTTTGATTTACAAGGTGCTGTTATGGCTAGTGATGCGTTCTTCCCATTCCCTGATTGTGTGGAGATAGCATCTAAAGAAGGAATTACAGCTGTAATTCAGCCAGGTGGGTCAGTAAGAGATCAACTTTCTTTTGATTATTGTAATGAACATGGCGTTGCAATGGTTACGACCGGTTTCAGACATTTTAAACATTAATAAAAAATGGGATTATTTTCTTTCACGCAAGAAATAGCGATGGACTTGGGTACGGCCAATACCATCATCATCAGTAACGGTAAAATAGTAGTTGATGAGCCTTCCGTAGTAGCTTTGGATAGACGTACGGATAAAATGATTGCTGTAGGTGAAAAAGCACGTCAGATGCATGGAAAGACACATGAGAATATCAGAACTATCCGTCCCCTTCGGGATGGTGTGATTGCTGACTTTTATGCATGTGAGCAAATGATGCGCGGTATGATTAAAATGATGAACACACATCACAGACTTTTCTCTCCCTCTTTGAGAATGGTTATTTGTGTTCCATCAGGAAGTACAGAGGTTGAATTACGTGCAGTACGTGATTCTGCCGAACATGCGGGAGGACGCGATGTTTATTTGATTTTTGAACCAATGGCAGCAGCTATTGGTATTGGTATAGATGTTGAAGCTCCGGAAGGAAATATGATTGTTGATATAGGTGGAGGTTCTACTGAGATTGCAGTTATTTCATTGGGCGGAATTGTTTCAAACAAATCCATTCGTATTGCCGGTGATGACCTCACATCTGATATTCAGGAATATATGGGACGTCAGCACAATCTAAAGGTTGGTGAACGTACAGCTGAACAAATTAAGATTCATGTGGGAGCTGCATTGACAGAACTAGAAGATGCTCCGGAAGATTATATCGTTCATGGACCTAACAGAATGACTGCGCTTCCTATGGAAGTACCGGTATGTTATCAGGAAATTGCTCATTGCTTAGAAAAATCCATTGCAAAAATGGAAACAGCTATTCTTAGTGCATTGGAACAAACTCCCCCTGAATTATATGCAGATATTGTTCACAATGGCATTTATTTAGCCGGAGGTGGTGCTCTCTTACGGGGATTGGATAAACGTTTAACAGATAAAATTAATATACCTTTCCACATAGCTGAAGATCCTCTTCATGCTGTGGCAAAAGGAACAGGGGTAGCATTGAAGAATGTAGACAAATTCTCGTTCTTAATGCGATAAACATAATATGCCGATGTGCGGATATACAGGTATGCTTTTTGTGCAGTATCTGTTGTATCCGCACATCGGCTAGTTAGTACATTGGAATTATATGCGGAACTTACTTAACTTCCTTATAAAATATAACTACTGGTTCCTTTTTGTTTTATTAGAGGTTACCAGTTTTGCTTTGTTGTTTCGCTTTAATCATTATCAAGGAAGCACTTTTTTTACTTCAAGTAATGTTGTTGCGGGGGATATTTATAAATTAAGAGGTTCAGTGACTTCTTATTTTTATTTGAAATCCGCAAATGAAGATTTGCTGGATCGCAACATGTTGTTGGAACAACAAATTTCTAACCTGAGAAAGGAGTTACAGGAACGAGGTGTTGATTCCCTGGAAGTTGATAGTTTGAAGGATACACCTTTGAAAGGTATTAACTTTATTAAGGCTAATGTGATAGACAATTCACTGACGAAGGTTGATAATTATGTAACGCTTGATAAAGGCTCTGACGATGGAATTCGGCGTGATATGGGAGTTGTTGACAGAAATGGAGTTGTAGGTATTGTTTATATGACTTCTCGTAAATACTCGTTAGTTATTTCTTTGCTGCATAGCAAAAGTAATATTAACTGTAAGCTGTTGAAAAGTGGCTATTTTGGTCCTCTTAAATGGGAAGCAGGTGATTCCCGCTATGCTTTCTTAAATGATTTACCTCGTCATGCGAAGTTTAGTTTGGGTGATACGTTGGTTACCAGCGGCTACTCAGAAATATTCCCGTCAGGAATAATGGTTGGAACAGTAGATCATATAGGGAACTCTAAAGATGGACTTTCTTATCAACTAAAAATAAGGCTTGCTACTGATTTTGGTAAATTGAGTAGTGTGAGAGTGATTCCCATGTCCTTCAAAAAGGAGCATATGCTTCTTAAGCAAATAGAGAATAAGCAGCAATGATAATAGTATTTTTAAGACGTATAGAGTGGTTTATAGCCTTGGCCTTACTTCAGGTCCTGGTACTCAATAATGTGCATATCGCTGGATATGCCACACCTTTTCTTTATATCTATCTGATAGTAAAAATGTCATCTGGCGTATCAAGAAATGAACTAGTGCTGTGGGGCTTTTTTCTCGGATTAGTCATTGATGTGTTTTCAAACACTCCTGGTATGAATGCTGCTGCAACTACCTTTATAGCTTTTATTCGCCCTTATCTTTTACGCCTTTTTTCACCGCGTGATATTTCAGACGAAATTGTTCCTGCAATAAAGACCATTGGTGTTTCTCCTTTTATAAAATATGTAGTGACATGTGTCTTGTTTCATCACGCTTCTTTATTACTGATTGATTCTTTTTCTTTCTTTGAATTTAGCACTTTATTAATTAAGATTGGATCGAGTACACTACTTACTGTCGTGTGCGTTATGTGTATTGAAGGCTTTAAAAAATAGGATGTGGCTCGGGATTATAATTTAGAAAATAGAAGATATGTAGTTGCTGGCATTGCTTTTTCTGTGGTGCTGATTTTTCTTGTACGTCTTTTTATACTTCAGATATCATCAGAGGATTATAAAAAGAATGCAGATAGTAATGCTTTTATAAATAAGATTCAATACCCTTCAAGAGGAATCTTTTATGATCGTAACAACAAATTGTTGGTATACAATCAGCCGGCTTATGATGTTATGGTGGTGATGAAAGAAATTGAACATCTTGATACGCTTGATCTGTGTCAGACCTTGAACATCACCAAAGAATATTTTCTGAAACGAATGACTGATGTGAAAGATAGAAGTAAAAATCCCGGGTATTCTCGTTTTACAGCTCAACTTTTTATGGTGCAACTTTCTGCCGAGGAAGGAGGCCTTTTTCAGGAAAAGCTATTCAAGTTTCATGGTTTTTATGTTCAGCCACATTCTATCAGGCAATATTCATATAATTCAGCTGCACATATATTAGGTGACATTGGTGAGGCTTCAATGGCTAATATTGAAGATGATGACTATTATGTTCGGGGTGATTATATAGGAAAGCAAGGAATAGAAAAATTTTATGAAAAAGAACTTCGTGGACATAAAGGTGTAGAGATTATGCTTAGAGATGCACACGGACGCATACAGGGTAAATATTTAAATGGTAAGTTAGATAAGAAACCTATTCCGGGCAAGAATCTGAAGCTTTCAATTGATATTGATTTACAGCAGTTTGGGGAAAAACTGATGGGAAAGAAAATAGGGGCCATAGTAGCTATTGAACCACAAACCGGAGAAATTCTTTGTTTAGTTTCAACACCCTCCTTTAATCCGGCGGATATGGTTGGCCGCCAGCGAGGGAAAAACCATATGGCTTTGGAACGAGACCCTAGAAAACCTCTGTTTAATAGAGCTTTAATGGCTTCTTATCCTCCGGGTTCAACTTTTAAACCGGCACAATCTTTAGTCTTTCTTCAGGAAGGGATTATTAAACCATCTACAGCTTTTCCTTGTTATCATGGATTTGTGGTACCTGGCCTTCGTGTAGGATGTCACTCACATCCTTCTCCTTTGGCTTTGGTGCCTGCATTGGCCACTTCCTGTAACTCCTATTTCTGTTGGGGATTATACAAGATGATTGGTAATAAAAAGTATCTTAGAGCTGACTCAGCTCTGACTGTATGGAAAGACCACATGGTGTCGATGGGTTTGGGATATAAGTTAGGAATAGATCTCCCGGGAGAAAAGAGAGGCCTGATTCCTAATGCCAAATTTTATGATAAAATATACGGAAAAGGTCGGTGGGGTGGCTTGCGTATTATCCATACTGCGATAGGGCAGGGGGAAATATTGCTTACTCCTCTTCAGATTGCTAATTTAGGAGCGACCATTGCAAATAGAGGCCATTTTATTACTCCGCATGTAGTAAAAAAGATTTTTGGCGGGAAATTAGATAGTACTTATCTTTACCCCAGATATACCACAATCGATCCGAAGTATTACCCTTATATCATTCAAGGTATGCGAGGAGCGGTAGAACATGGAACTTGTACCCGGGCTAACTATATGCCCGAAATGCAGATCTGCGGAAAAACAGGTACTGCACAAAATAAAGGAAAAGACCACTCTGTCTTTATGGGATTCGCACCGATGAACAAACCGAAGATTTCGATCTGTATTTATGTTGAGAACGGTGGTTGGGGAGCAACGTATGCTGTTCCTATGGGCGCATTGATGATAGAACATTATCTGAAAGGCAAAATCGCTCCTGAGAGAGAAAAATTGGTTGAAAGTATTAGTAATGCAGTGATATATTATGGAACCCAGACGCGTTAATTTATGGAAATCGGTAGATTGGACAACGATTGTTATTTATCTGTTGCTGATTGCCTGTGGCTGGTTTAGCGTATGTGGGGCCAGCTATAATTATGGCGATACAGATTTCCTGAGTTTTGGTACCCGAAGTGGAAAGCAGTTAATGTGGATATTTTGTTCTTTTGGTTTGGGCTTTGTGCTGCTGATGATTGAAGAACGAATATACGATATGTTTTCCTACATTATATATATAGGAATGCTGTTGTTGCTGTTTGTCACTATATTTGTTGCATCAGATGTGAAAGGTTCCCATTCCTGGTTACATTTAGGACCGGTTAGTTTGCAGCCGGCAGAGTTTGCTAAATTTGCTACCGCGCTTGTTCTCGCTAAATATATGAGCTCCTATTCGTTTAATATGAGGAAGCCTAAAAGTGCCTTATTGATGGTTCTTTTCATTTTAGTGCCATTCGGATTAATCATTTTGCAGCGAGAAACAGGATCAGCTTTAGTATATCTGGCCTTCTTTCTCATGCTTTACAGGGAAGGGATGCCAGGAGCTATTCTTTTCTCGGGCGTTTGTGCCGTGATTTATTTCATTGTGGGTATCCGGTTTGGAGATCAGATGATTGCTGGGACTAATACTTCTATTGGCCAGTTCTCGGTGCTGTTAATGATCATTTTGTTTGCTGGAGGAATGGTCTGGGTGTATATGAAACGATGGCCACCTGTCCGTAATATTATAGGTATCAGTTCTCTGGTGGTAGTTTTGGCTATTCTATTATCCAAATTTGTAGTTCCATTTAATCTTGTTTGGGTATTACTTCCATTGACTATAATCATAGCCGGATATCTGTTCTTCCTTTCATTGACAGAAAGAAATAAAGGCTATCTTCTTATTTCCATATTTACTATTGCTTCTGTAGGATTTCTTTATTCAAGTAACTACGTGTTTAATGATATATTGGAACCGCATCAGCAGATCCGTATAAAAGTAGTATTGGGGATGGAAGAAGATCTTACAGGTGCAGGCTATAATGTCAATCAGTCGAAAATTGCGATAGGGTCTGGAGGCATAGCAGGTAAAGGCTTTCTTAACGGCACACAGACAAAACTTAAGTATGTTCCCGAACAGGATACAGACTTTATATTCTGTACAGTTGGCGAAGAACAAGGATTCGTTGGATCTGCCGTAGTCTTGTTGCTATTCCTGATACTGGTACTACGGCTGATAGTTCTTTCTGAAAGGCAATACTCAGCCTTTGGCCGTGTCTATGGCTATTCTGTGGTCAGCATCTTTCTCTTTCACCTGTTTATCAATGTGGGAATGGTTCTGGGATTGACACCGGTTATTGGTATTCCGCTGCCTTTCTTTAGCTATGGAGGGTCATCCTTATGGGGATTCACCATTCTTCTTTTTATCTTCCTGAGAATTGATGCAGGAAGGTCTGAAAAAAGCTAGATAAGACGTCCGGAATACTTTACTTTACCTGTTTTATCTGTATACCTATATCGTTAACCCCTTTCAGTATGTTATCACGCATTCCGTGAGAAATCCTGAATGTCAGATTCCCTGAACGTCTGGGAGCAATAAAAGTATAGGAGGAGGAAGATTGATAAAGACTTCCCAATCCTGTTCCCAACCATTTTCCTGACTTGTCTGCAAGTGTATACTTAATGGTGTCGGTCACAAAAACAGTACTGTCCTGTGTGTTGTGTGAAATAAACAGATAGAGGTTATTATACGGGTAGTCTTCCCGGTTACGCACTTCTACAAAAATACGATATGTGGCAAGAGAGTCTGTTATGGGTGCCTTAAAAGTGAGCGTATCGCTCTTTCCCCATCCCTCTTTAGACAGATGAAGGAAAGAATGATACATTGTATTTGAATCGCATGCTGTCAATGCAATGATAAAGAGCAATGGCAGCAATCTAGATTTATTCTTTTTCTGATTGTGGCTTGTCATCGCGTTGCTGAGGTCTATTGCTGGGTCTTTTTCTACGTCTGTTTCTATTTGTGTTTCCACTCTCATTCTTGTTCTCGCTTTCGTTCTTGTTTACGTTCTCTTTGTTGCTATTGTTTGTATTCTCTTTCCTGGAGACGTTTTCAGGTCTGTTTCTGCTTATTTGTCTGTTTCTGTTTTCAGGTCTGTTTTCGCCTTCATTTCTGTTTACCGTTTCGCTATTGCTCTTGTTTTCATTCTCATCTCGGACGGCTTTGTCAGGTCTGTTTCTGTTCTCATTTCTGTTCCTGTTTCCACCTTCATTTCTTCTGGCATTCCGGCTTTCATTCCCTCCTTTTCGTTTATCAAAACGAGTAAGACTTTCCTGCTCTAGTAGGTCTGTCGGTTTTTGCGGTTCTGGTTTCTTCTCTGATTCGTGCAAACTGTCAGGCTTGATGCCTTTACGATTGAGATTAATCACCTCAAAGGCTCTTTTTCCCGAGATAGTGACTAGGTTGGCTGCGAAATTCTTATCAGTTGAATATGATATCTGATTACTTAATATATCAGCTTTAAAGAAATAAAACGCACCATCTTTTGTCTCCAGCTCTATCTCTCTTGAAGGTAAACGCTTTTGTGCTTCCACATAAGTGTCTACTTCATAATTCATGCAGCATTTTAATTTGGCACATTGTCCGGCCAGCTTCTGAGGATTCAGTGAGATATCCTGTAACCTTGCCGCACTGGTAGATACAGACACAAAATTTGTCATCCATGTAGCACAACATAGCTCTCTTCCGCAAGGACCGATTCCACCAATTCTGCCGGCTTCCTGTCTTGCTCCAATCTGCTTCATCTCAATTCGTACTCGGAATGTCTCAGCTAGTACTTTTATTAGCTGGCGGAAGTCAACACGTTCGTCTGCAATGTAATAAAAAATAGCTTTGTTACCGTCTCCCTGATATTCCACATCGCCGATCTTCATATTGAGATCCAGATTTTTTGCAATTTGCCTTGAGCGAATCATTGTGTCGTGCTCTTTTGCTTTTGCCTCTTCATATTTCTCCATGTCTACCGCTTTTACTTTGCGATATACACGTTTGATTTCGGCGTTTGGTTTAAATCCGGTTTTCGACATTTGTAAAGGAACCAGTCTTCCTGTAAGCGTTACTGTTCCTATATCGTGTCCGGGAGTTGATTCCACGGCAACGATGTCTCCTTTTTCCAGTTTTAATCCGTTGCTGTTTTGATAATACCCTTTACGTGTATTTTTAAACTGAACTTCTACCAGGTCACTTTCATTACCACTTCCCGGAATGTCGGCCAGCCAGTCGTAAGTGTTCAGTTTATTATCTTGTCGGGAGCAGCCTTTACAGCATAATTTCCCGCTTCCGTTATGTAATTTATAATCCATTTTTATATTATTTATTGTTTCAGCAAAACAATCATTTTCAATGAGAAATCAAAGAAGACCATTTTTGCGTTCACATTTTGTTCGATATGTTGTTGAGCCAGTGTAAGCTCATCCATTATTCCCATAGCATTTCGCTCGTTTACAAAAGGAGCAAAACGAACGGAAAAATTCAGTTCTTCCCTATTCAGGTAAGTAAGCTCTTTGCGATGAAAGTTGAGAATAAAGTTCTCGCGGATCATTCGTTGGGCATATTCCAGAAAGTTCTTTTGCCGTTCGCGTCCTATTCCTGCCAGCTGTTCGCTCCATGCTTTCATCTCCTTGATTTTTCGTTGATAGGAGAGGCGCATCAGATTGACAAACAGGTTGAAGAAAAGTTCCTTTTCCTCATTCAGATGAATCTGTTCCATGGCACGGATAAAATTACCATTGGCCAGATGGGCTGTTGTCTCGGCATCCTGATCTGCTAAACCGTAGTTCTTTTTCAGCACCTCTGTGATGCTTTCCTCCTCGATATGACGCACATTTACTCGCTGTGTACGGCTGAGAATAGTGGTTAGCATCAAGTCCGGCTGCTCAGACACCAGTAAGAAAACAGTCTTGGTTGGCGGCTCTTCCAATAATTTCAGCAGTTTATTGGCGCAAGTTTCATTCATCTTTTCCGGTAGCCAGATAATCATGACCTTATAACCACCTTCACTGCTTTTCAGGCTTAGTTTCCGTAGAATCTCATCGCTCTCTTTGGCGTAAATAAGAGCTTGGGCATTCTCTGCATCCATATCTCTTAGCCAATGGTTCAGGTTAAAATAGGAGTTGTTCAGCACAAAACTTCGCCATTCCTTGACATAATCATCACAAACCACATCCTTGCTTGAACCTTTTTTTTTCACAATGGGGAAAACAAAATGCAAATCCGGATGAGCTAGTTTGTTCATCTTAACACACGAAGGGCAAACGCCACAGGCATCTTCTTCCGTGTGGTTAGGGCAGAGTAAATATCGGGCATAAGCAATGGCCAGCGGAAGTTTGCCTACCCCTTCCGGGCCACAAATCAGCTGTGCGTGAGGAATACGATTCTCCTTCACTTCCAGAAGAAACTTCTTCTTAACCTCTTCCTGTCCTATAACCTCTCTGAAAAACATAAATCAATATATTTGTTTGGCAACTTCTTTGATACTGTCTACCGCACCGACTGAATAGAAATGAATGCTTGGCAGTCCATGGGCCATTAATTCCCGGCATTGTTCTACACACCATTCTATTCCCAATTGTTTGGCCGCTGCATCGTCTTTGCATTTCATAGCTTGTATGGCTAAATCCTCTGGAATATCAACCTTAAAAGTCTTGGGAACCATACTCAACTGAGATAACTTTGAAAAAGGCTTTATCCCCGGAATAATAGGGATGGTGACGCCAGCTTTCCTTGCTCTTTCCACAAATTCAAAGAACTTCTTATTATCGTAAAAAAGTTGGGTTACAGCATATTCAGCTCCTGCTTCCATCTTTTTTTTCAGCCAGTAAATATCTGTGTCAATATTGGGAGCTTCTTCATGTTTTTCCGGATAGCAGGCTACGCCATAAGAGAAAGGCTGCCATGTAACCTTCATCTGCTCACCATCAACAAATATTCCTTTATTGAAATTATTGATTTGCTCTTGCAGTTCAATGGCATGAAAATAGCCATTCCCTTCAGGTTTGAAAGATGATTCGTGTTTAGCCTTGTCGCCACGAAGGACCAATAGGTCGGTAATGCCAAGGAATTGTAGATCGAGCAGCACATATTCGCTCTCTTCCTGGGTAAACCCGCTGCATAAAATATGGGGAACAACTGCTATGTTGTATTTATTCTTTATGGCTGCAGCTACAGCTACGGTTCCCGGACGACGACGTACATTATTACGTTGATACAATCCATTCCCCAGATCTTTATATACATACTCGCTGCGATGGGTAGTGATATTGATGTATTTCGGATCAAATTCTTTTAACGTATCTATAGCATTGTACAGTTTTTCAATGCCGGTCCCTTTTAATGGAGGTAATATTTCAAATGAAAAAGCTGTCTTGTCATTACTCTTTATTAAATCTATAACTTTCATAGGTCTTATTTGTATAACGGCAAATCAGTTGCCGGATATGCATATTGTTGCAAAAATAGCAAAAAAAACATAGTTTTTGAACAATCTTGTGCCTTTTTAAAGTGTCAAAGCAATATTTAAATTTTGAATGCCTGGTTAAAAAAGAAAAGGTTCAGCTATTTTCAGGGAAATGGAATCATGTTATTCAATCTCGATACCATAATTATCAAGAAGTCCGGCAATTCCCATTCTTGAAAACCTGGCTTTTCTGATTCGGTTCGTTTCCGGATTGATGGAGTAGTTGTACGAAGTACGGAAGTCCGCTTTCTCAAGATTTGTTCTTGAAAAGATTGTTCGGCTCAGGTCACAGTTATCGAAAATGGCGCTTGTGAGGACTGCTTCTGTAAAATCCACCTCTTGCAGGTTGCAACTCTTGAACTGGGTGCCTTTCAGTTTCAGTTGATAGAAAGAGGCCAGATTAAGTACACATTCCTCAAAGGAGAAGGAAATGAGAAAACTATTGCATTCTTCAAAGTTCAGGCCTACTAGTTTACAGTTGACAAAGCTGACATCCCGGAATGCAACGTTTGTGATCTTTGTCATGCTGAGATCACACTTATCGAACACGCAATCTGCAAAAGTGATGTTAGTTAAATCGGAATTCACAAAGAGACAGTTCAGGAAAGTGCACTCGGCATATTCTCCTTTGGCTAGCGGCTCTTCCATGAAGTTATTCCCTTTAAATATTTTATTTACAAAAATTTGACCAGTCATTTTGTCGTTATGTGGATACATGAGTGTACAAAGGTAAGAATAGATCTTTTATTCTGATGGAATAATCCTCAAAAAAGCTTTTCAGAGTTTATATCTTAAAATAACTTTTCTCGTTATTTCATCGTTAAAGGCATATCAAAGATTTAATCTTAAGAATCTAATATAACCATGTAACCACAGCTCTTGATAACAACTGTTTTATGAAACAGACTTATAGTATCTGATTGATTTTTAGATTTTTATGCAATTATTACAGATTAGTCATATAATGTGCAGATCCTATGTTTCTCCTGCTTTATATATTGGAAGCTTTATTTCTTAATCCATAAAGTTCCTTTCTTTGATAAGTATTTATCTATATATTTAAGTTTGAACAGGCTGTTGAGAATTTCCAGTGCCTCATTGTCATTTCTATCTGTTATTACCGCAAATTCACGGGTGGTCAGGGTCGTGTAGTGATTAAAGAGCCCCTCGTGAGTTTCGGTAATGGGCTGTTTTACGGCCTGTGGACACACTTTTTGCAAGACTTGTTCAAAATCCTTGTAAGGTCTTACTCCGTATAGTATCATTTGATTTCCTTCTGCATTAGAAAAAAACAATGTCGGAAATCCTCTTACTCCCATATGCTTGCTAATGTCCAGGTCTTCCTGGAATAGCCGTTGGGCATCGCCCTCAACATCATTTTTCAGTAGCTCTGTATCCAGCCCGGTTTCCTGCGCTGCTTTTTCAATCCATTTCCATTTTGCAATATTTATTTTCTCTAAGAAAAGCATCTCTTTCATCCTTCGGAAAAAAAGCAGTGATTTTGCATCGTCTTGCAGCTGTGCAGCCTTGAAAGCGATTGAAGGTGGGTATGAAGAGGATAAGGGATCTTCCAGCCATACATCACCGTCAATAGGCATTCCATAATAGTCGCCTACCTCTTCCCAATGATGAGCAAGATCCGCCGGATTTCCTATTTTACTTTCATGTTCACAATCCCAACTAGGAAGCAGGCCTCCCATTTTATATTCAATCTCGTAATACTCCCCGTATTCCAGATTTAGTTTTCTTAGCTGTGGTTCAATGCCCCAACAAGCAGAACATATAGGATCTGTATAGTAGAGAATGTGCACAGGTTTATTTCCCTGAGAAACCTTTTTATCGCTCACATTCGTTTTAATCTCAGGGACCTCGCATATCCCGGCTTCGGGATAGCATATCAGTGTGTTTAAGTTAACTGCTTCACTCATATTCTTTGAACTATTATGACTATATAATATAAACGGTCAAGCCATCTTTTTGTTCTCTTAATTTTTAGCTATTTGATTGTTTTTAAGCACAAAAAAGCAATTAAACATTGTAATTAAATTTGTATCAGTTTTATAGAAGTTCAATTATAACATTAGTCATTAACCTTAACATCATCATAGTTACACAAATTTGTTTGATTGCTAAAAAAATAGGCTGCAAGCTCATGCCTGCAGCCTATTGTAAAGGATATAATGCTTAATTATAGAAACTGATTCACAGTCTATTTTTTATTATTTCTGTGCGAACCCGTAACCGTTAGTGATCTTACCATTTGAACTTGATATGGTGTTTGAATTCATTGGTACAAGGTAGATAGGAGCGGTACCATCTGTATAACCACAAAATACAGTTGTTGAATACTCTGCCTTATTGTCAAGAATAGTTTTACCCCAATCTGTTTTTTTGTAACCATCAGCAACTAAAGCTGCAGCTTCTGTCCCATTGGGATCAATATACTTAAACAGACCTTTGATTGCTACATTTGTAGTTGTGGCTTTGTATACGCAACCAAAAGTTTCCCACGAATCATTCTGTCCTCTCCATCCCGGGAATAAAACAGGGTTGTTCTCGTCAGGACATTGAGTGGTCAGTCGATAACCGTTAGAGCTTTTAGCATCAACGGATTTAACCCAAATATAACTCGAAATGGTGTTACCGTTTTTAAATGTGTAATAGCCCTTGGTCTGCAAACCATCAATCATTGCATTCAGATCACTTTTCAGCTTAGCAATAGCTTCAGGCAATTTACCGGTACGGATAAGGTCATAACGACGAAGACCTTCACCACCAAACTCTAACTTACGTTCTTGTGCAATAGCCTCCTTTATACCGCCACAGTTGGTGATAAATCCGTCAAGATTAGCCAGTGCAGGAGTTTTAAATGCACGCTCATGAACTTTTCTCAATTCTTCTTTAGCCTTGCTGTCTTCGCCTAGTTCTGCTTCAACTTCGGCAAGCATCAGGACAACATCTGAGAAACGCATATAAGGAGTATTGATGCCAGAACAACGAGATAATGCAGTGTATGGAGAAGCCATACGGTTTTCATCCCATTTGTTATTAACAATACCTCCTGAAGATTTGGAACCTGGCTTGAAATCAATCATAACCTCGGCACCGCTTCCTGAACTGGCTGTAACTGTAGCTGTAACATCGCGACGCATGTCGTTAGGATCAAAATCTCCGTAATAATAAGTTGGGTGGAAACGAGACTGACCATAGTCTTTGCAAGGATATGCATTTTTACCTCCACCATTTGATGGACGACCAAAAGCATAAGGACGTTCAGTCTGTAGTCCGTATGTTTCCGGAATTTCATAAACAGATTCCTGAGATACTTCAGCGTCTCCATTCATCATTTGCTGGAAAACTAACTGATAGGGATTGCCGAAAGATTGTCCTGCTTTGCTGGCTGATCGGGTATCATTAGTAATAAGTCTTACTGTCCCAGGGTTAGCTACGCAAGCGGCAAGGTATGTTTTGGCTGTTTCGTAGAATGTCTTATAATCACTGCGTCGATTATATACAGCTCCGTTATTTTCGGTTCCAATCTGAGTAAATGTCAGTATTTCCCCTTTAAGATTTTTATAGAAATTAGCGCCTAGATCTGTACGACGAGTTGCATAACCTCCGGCATAAAGACACATACGGCCTATTAACCCTTGAACGTAATTACGAGTCATGTTAGTAACTACAGCATTGGCGTCTTCTCCAACACGATACATCAATGGTTCTACCTTAATAAGTTTATTGATATGGTATTCATAGATCTCATCGCGGGAAGTAAGTCCTTCGGCCTGTACACCAGCTACCAACTGATGAGGAACATCTCCAAAGAAACGGCATAGTTCAAAATAAGCAGTGGCACGCAAGGCTACAGCCTCACCGTAAAGCTCAGACATTTCACTTGGGGCTGCGGCACTCATATAAGTGTTGAAAGAAGAAGAAGCTTCAAATGCATTAATCAACGTATTGGTCGTTGCGATAATTGAATAGAGATATGTCCATGCTGTGCTTGAATCGCTGAAATCAATGCTGAAGCTAGATGTTCCTCCGGCATATAAGTTCTCTGCGATATGACGGGTTTGTGCTGAATATGCTTCCGGATGACGTTCAGAATCAGAACCTACAGCACACAGATCATAATATAATCCATTTGAGTGAACATAAGCTTTACCTCTCCAGGATTCATAAGCGCTTTTTAATGCTGCTCGTGCAGTAGATGGATCTGAAAATACAAAATTAACATCTACGTCTGATGGGGATTTGGTATTAAGGAAATCACTACATGATGTAGTAAAGAAAAGCATACCAATACCAAATACTGTATATATTATCTTTTTCATTTTTCTTAGTTTTTTTAGTTTTCAACAAATTAGAATTCCAGGTTTAGACCAAAAGTAAATGTTCTGGCGCGCGGATAAGTACCCCAGTCTAATCCGAGTGTTGGATACTTTCCTGCATTTGCAGTGGTTGATTTGTTTGAGAAGGTGTTAACTTCAGGATCTAAACCAGAATAACCTGTAATAGTAAATAAGTTACCTGCTGTTGCATAGAAACGCAAACGCTGGATACTAAGTTTCTTTATAAGTTGTTTAGGAAGCGTATACCCTAAAGTTAATGTATTCATACGTAGGTATGATGCATCTTCAACAAAAGTTGACAGAACAATACCATTTTCATAATATGGCAGGCCATATTTGGCATTTGTATTTAGCGCGTCAAGAGCTGTTGGGTCTGTTACTGCTTCTAAATTGCCCGATGTATTAATATCATATACTTTATAGCAATCTTTAACAAAATCCAGACGGTTGGCTCCTAAAGAAACATCTTTGTTACCATACATGTTGACCATAGCATTTGCATTGTAAATTTTGCCACCAATAGCCCATGCAAATCCGGCACTGAGATCAAAGTGTTTGTAATTCATATTCAGATTAAAACCTCCTGTGTGTTTTGGAGTTACTTCTCCAAGATCTGTAACGTCTTTATCATCAACAATCTTATCATCATTAGTGTCTCGTAGTTTTACAGCACCAGGAAATGCATTTTGTCCGGTTGGCTTTTTAAAAGGACTAGGATAATTTCCGGTAATTTTGCTTGAAAGATCGGCAACCCCGCTTTTCAATGTATATGTTCCGGTTGAGCTGTCATAATTGAAATCATTGGTAGTGTAGTAACCGTCGCATTTGAAACCACGGATCAAACCAACCTGAGAGCCTACCCTGAAAAGGTAATCATAGTTAGGCTGCGTTGCCGTTGATGCCCATTGAGTTCCATATTGTGCAGTTACATTGTCTGCTAATTCATCAATGTTGTTCTTGTTATAGTTATAGTTGGCTGTAACATTTAAAGTAAAATCTTTCTGACGGATAATATCTGCTCCGAGTGAAATTTCGATTCCTTTGTTTGAAGTCTTGCCAATATTTTGAATCTGATACGAGTAACCGGTTGTTTCATCAATAGGAACTTGCATTAACAGATCCTTTGTGTTATTCCAGTATGCATCAACAGAACCATAAAGGCGGTTATTCCAGAATCCAAAATCAAGGCCGATATTTCTGGATACAGTAGTTTCCCATTTCAGATCAGGATTAGAAAGCATACCTGCTGGTTTATAAATTGTGGTCGATACACCGTTGATTGTTACATTTGAAGTAGTCCATGTTTCTTTCCATAAACTTGCATCAATATTATCAGCACCTGAAGTACCATATGATAAACGAAGCTTTAGATTGTCTAACCAGTTTTTTGAATCGCTGAGGAATGGTTCGTCAGAAATACGCCATGCGAATGCCCCCGCAGGGAAATATGCCCAATGATTATTGGGTGCAAACTTAGAAGAGCCATCAGCACGGAAGGTTCCGGTAAAAAGATAACGACCTTTGAAAGAGTAGTTGGCACGGCCAAAGAATGATAATGTATTGCTTGGAGTTCCAATAGTGTTTGAAAACTGGTCTTTTCCTAGAGCAGGATTTGTCATGTTAATCATTCCAAAAGCCCGGTTGAAATCAAAACTGCTGGAATAACCTGCACCAATCATTTGGGAGGAATTTGATTTTGATGCTAAAACTTCATTACCTAACAGGAATGAAAGATTATGAGTCTCTCCCAATCCTTGTACCTGATAATTCAACGTTGTGGCAGAACGAACGCCCCAACTGTCACCTTTATTTAACTTAGCATATTTATAACCGTTAGTCAAACCATTTTCATAATATTTACTTTCGCTGTTGCCGCGGCTCAGATTCAACTCGGTACGAGCAGTAAGCCCTTTTATAATATCCCATGATAAAGAGGTTATTCCGCGAAGATTCTGGTTTCTGCTTATCTGAGTAACGTCATTTACTAAATCTAATACATTGTAAGCCTGGTCTACGTTAGAGTCACCATTACCAAATCCCGAGAAAACACCAGTTCCAAGAGGAGTATCAATCGGACGGAAAGAATATGCATTGGAAAGCAAAGATCCTTTTCCGTTTGTTGCGCTATCTTCTTTCCCGTCTGTCTTGCTCTCTGTGTATCTGACATCAAAATCCAGGCGCAGGTTGGGCAGAAGCTGTTGCTGAACCTTCAGAGATGTATTGAAACGATTATAACCGGATTTAATTTTAATACCGGCATCATCCAGATAGTTGGTTGCGAATGCAATTCTGGTTTTGTCATTTCCGCCGGAAATGCTCAGATTGTGGCTTTGTGAAATGACAGAACGAAGTAAATCATTCGTGTAATCATGGCTACTTATTTTTGCATAGTCTGAATAGTGGTTTCCGTTTGCAGATCCCAAGCCAAAACATGAAGCAACTGCATCACTGTAACTGCTGCCTAAAGCTGTAGCATAACTCCATGTATTATAAATATAATCCTGTGCACCAAGTACATCTAATGTTTTAGCTGCATTTTTAACCTGCATATAGGAGTTGTAAGATACTGATAATTTTTCAGATTTGGCACCTTTAGTTGTTACAAGGATTACACCATTTGCACCACGTGCACCGTAAATTGCTGTAGAAGACGCATCCTTTAATACATCGATAGATTCAATCTGATCAGCTGGAATGTCAGAGATAGAACCTACAGGAAATCCGTCAACAATGAAAAGAGGGTCGTTTGATTGAGTAATAGATCCACCGCCACGTACACGGATTGATACATCAGCTCCGGGGCGGCCATCTTGTGACATAACTGATACACCCGGCAGATGTCCTTGTAATGCCTGAGCAACGTTCGATACAGGATTTGCAATAAGTGCTTCATTGTTAATTGATGCAACAGAACCGGTTAAATCCCGTTTTTTTACAGTTCCATAGCCAATTACTACTACCTCGTCAAGAGTCTTTGAGTCTTCAACTAATTTAGCATCAATTTTTGACTGATTGTTAATGGCTATAATTTTTGTTAAGTAGCCAATGAAAGAGAACTGAAGTTTGCTATTTGCTGGTACTGAAAGCGAATAGTGTCCATTCATATCAGTAATGGTTCCGTTTGTAGTACCTACAGCAGAAACATTAACTCCAATCATTGGCTCTCCGTTAGCATCTGTAACTGCTCCCGTGACCAGATGACCTTGTGCAAAAGAAACCAGGCAAAGCATACTCAGGAATAGAGTTGCAAAGACCTTTTTGGCAAGTGCTTTTCGATTCATAGAATTAAATTTTATAGTTGTTAATTTTAAAGTAATAAAGGTTTATCAAGACTTTCGTCGAATGCAAATGTATGTTTTAAAATAAAATAGAAGTGTGATATATTGATTCTTTATGTGGAAATATTGATTTTACACAAAAACTGCAGGAATAAGAGAATTTGTCCTATTTTAACTGTAATGAAATACAGATCACCTTTTATTGTTAATTTATAAAAAAAGGATAATAAACAGCACTAACTATATACATTCATAGCTATATTTGTTGCTTTATATTAAAGTCAATAGAACAAGCACAGCTAAAAAGAATACGATATAAAAACCCGTAGATTGAATATTGGTTCAAAGCAAGGTACTCTCTGTGTTTGAATTGATCTGTTTTCTAATGAAATTTATCATTCAAATGAAAAGAAAAACAAATATATGGATTGGCGCAATACTTTTGCTGTTAACCATTTTTTTTCTCAAAGTTGGGTTCTCAAAGTCAAATGATAAAAAAAAGGACTCAAAGGAGAAAGTGCAAAAGAAGGTTGATGCATTTGTTGTGAAACCGTCTTTACTTATTTCTGAAATTACTGTTAATGGCTCATTGCTGGCTTATGATGAGGTGGAATTAAAAAATGAAGTGGCTGGGCGAGTGGTAAAAATCAATCTTCCCGAAGGAAAGTTCGTAAGAAAGGGAACGTTGCTGGTAAAACTTTATGATGATGATTTGCAGGCTACTCTGAAAAAACTGCAATCACAACTAGCCATTCAAGAACGTATTTATAAAAGACAGACAGAACTGCTGAAGGTGAGTGGCATAAGCCAAAATGATTACGAACAAACTCTCTTACAAGTTAACACCATAAAAGCAAATATTGCAGAAGAAAAAGCATTGATCCGTAAAACGCAAGTGCAGGCTCCTTTTGATGGAATAATCGGTTTAAGAAACATTAGTGTAGGTGCAATTGTAAGTCCTTCTACCTTATTAGCTACTATACGGACGAGCAACAAATTGAAGCTCGACTTTTATGTACCTGAAAAATATGGTTCGGAAATTGCTACCGGAATGAAGGTGAATTTTACAATGTATAACGAAAATAAGTTGTATGGCGCAACGGTGATTGCTACTGAGAGAGGAATTGACAATACAACCCGCAATCTAAAAGTGAGAGCCCTGATTAACGCATCTTCTAAAGAACTGATTCCGGGAGCTTTTGCAAATGTGCAATTAAAACTGGGTGATAATCCGCACGCATTAATGGTTCCTTCACAAGCAATTATTCCTCAGGAAGGAGATAAAAGTGTGATAGTGGCTAAAAAAGGAAAAGCGCATTTTGTGACGATAAAAACAGGTATTCGCAAAGCGTCAAAAGTAGAAGTAACTGAAGGCCTTCAACCTGGAGACACGATCATCACTTCAGGCATACTCTTCTTGAAAGAAAAATCAAAATTGTCATACTCCACTATAACTGAATAACTATGCTTATTTCTGATATTGCTCTTAAAAGACCTATCGGTTCAATTGTGCTGAGCCTGGTTATAATACTTATGGGTGTGGTTGGCTTTAATTTTCTTGGAGTACGGCTTTACCCGGCTATTGATCCTCCTGTGATTACCGTACAAACGTCTTACACTGGCGCTAACTCTGAGATCATTGAGTCTCAGATAACAGAACCTCTGGAAAAAGCAATAAATGGTATTGAAGGAGTAAAGTCCATTTCTTCCCAGTCAGCTATAGGAACAAGTAATATAACAGTAGAGTTCAATTTGGGAGCTGATTTAGAAAAAGCAGCAAACGATGTTCGCGATAAGGTATCACAGGCCACCAGAAGTCTGCCGCAGGATATTGATTCACAGCCCACTGTAACCAAAGCGGATGCCAATAGTGATCCAATTATCATGTTAACCGTGCAAAGCACCACAATGAATGCAATAGAGTTAAGTGATTATGCTGAAAATGTGTTGCAAGAAAAACTCCAGACCATCCCCGGTGTCAGTTCGGTTTCTATCTATGGTCAGCAGAGACCATCCATGCGTTTATGGCTGAACCCAGAGAAAATGGCAGCTTATAATCTTACCGCATCGGATATTGATGCAGCTCTTAGTAAAGAGAATGTGGAAATGCCTGGAGGAAAGATACGTGGTAATGCAACCGAACTTATTGTCAAAACTCATGGACGATTAACGACTGAAGAGGATTTTAATAATCTCATTGTGAAGCAAACCGATAGTCAGGTAGTTCGTTTGCAAGATATCGGGGAGGCCATGCTGGGACCTCAAAATGAAGAATCGGGTTCTACTGTTAATGGAACCACAGGTGTGATGCTGAATTTGATTCCTCTTCCCGGAGCGAATGATATTCAGATTGCAGACGAATTCTATAATCGGTTAAAACAAATCAAACAGAATATGCCCAAAGGGGTAGACTTAAGCGTAGCTCGTGATAAGTCGATTTTTGTACGGCAATCAGTTCATGATGTGGTAGAAACTCTTGCTATTGCAATTTTCCTGGTGGTTTTTATTATCTTCCTGTTTTTTAGAAACTGGATTATAGCTTTACGCCCACTACTGGATATTCCTGTTTCTCTGATCGGGACTTTTTTTATTATGTATATTTTCGGTTTTTCCATCAATGTTCTTACACTTCTTGGAATTGTTCTGGCCACGGGGCTGGTAGTGGATGATGGTATTGTAGTTACCGAGAATATTTTCAAACGTATAGAAAAAGGAATGGATAAGTGGCAAGCAGCTTTTGAGGGAACCCGGGAAATCTTTTTTGCCGTAATCTCCACCTCGCTGACCCTTGCAATTGTTTTTATTCCTGTTATCTTTCTGGAAGGATTTACGGGGCGGTTATTCAGGGAATTTGGAGTCGTGGTAGCTACTGCTGTGTTAATTTCTGCTCTTGTTTCTCTGACATTAACTCCGGTACTGAACGTAATGTTAGGGGGATCTACTTCTCATCATTCCAGATTTTATGTAGCGAGTGAACCATTCTTTATAGGAATGGAAAAAGGATATAGACGTGTGCTTAGCTTCTTTCTCCAAAACAAATGGGTAGCCTTCTCTATTCTGGGATTTTGTTTAATACTTATTTTCTCTTTATCAAGAGTTCTAAAATCAGAACTGGCTCCATTAGAGGATCATAGTTACATCCGAACTTCTATCACAGCTCCGGAAGGGACTGAATATACTGCCACACAACAGATAATAAACAAGGTAGCAAAGATTAGCATGGATTCTGTTCCTGAAGCAAAATATGTGCTTGCCCGATATGCGGGAGGTGGCAATTCAAGTGCAAATACAGGAGCTGTTATATCTTTCCTTTCTGATCCGTCAGAAAGAAAAGCCTCTCAGGAAAAAATTTACGATAAGTTATCGAAAATCTATGCAACCATACCCGAAGCTAAAGTTATTCCGAGTCAGGAACCAACAATTTCCACATCCACTTCCAGAGGGTTACCGGTTCAGTTTGTGGTGCAGAATCTTGATTTTGAAAAGCTACACACAGTATTGCCTAAGTTCCTGGATGAAGCACAAAATAGTTCAATGTTCAGTAATGTAGATGTGGATCTGAAATTCAATAAACCGGAACTGAATATCACTGTAGACCGGTTGAAAGCAAATACTCTGGGAGTGAATGAAAAGGATGTATCAAATACATTGGATCTGGCTTATAGCGGAAGCCGTTATGGATATTTTTTACAAAATAACAAACAATATTATGTTATTGGTCAGGTTGCCCGAGAAGACCGGAATATTCCCGCAAATATAGCCTCCTTGTATGTACGGGCCAGCTCGGGTGAGATGATACAACTGGATAATCTGGTAAAAATAGAAGAGAACAGTAACCCACCAATATTATATCATTTCAATCGTTATAAATCGGCTACTGTTTCTGCCAACCTTGCAAAAGGGAAAACATTAGGAGAAGGCATTGCCGAAATGCAAAGAATAGCAGATAAATTATTAGATCCTTCTTTTACTACTGCTCTCTCGGGCTCATCAAGAGATTTTGCTGAAAGTAGTTCCAATATTTCTTTTGCTTTAATATTGGCTTTATTGCTAATTTATTTAATCCTTGCTGCCCAGTTTGAAAGTTTCCGCGATCCATTCATTATAATGCTTACCGTACCAATGGCTATTGCAGGCGCAATGCTTTCATTATGGATATTTGGGCAGACACTGAATATTTTCTCCGAGATCGGAATGCTTTTATTAATAGGAATTGTGACAAAGAATGGTATTCTTATTGTAGAGTTTGCCAATCAAAAACGTAAGTTGGGTATGACCAAAAGAGTCGCTGCATTCGAGGCTGCTTCTGCCAGATTCCGTCCTATTGTAATGACCTCACTAGCCACTCTTTTCGGAGCCTTGCCTATTGCGCTGGCTTTGGGATCGGGAGCGCAAAGTCGGGTTCCTCTGGGAATTGTAGTTGTGGGAGGCTTGCTGTTTTCTCTAATACTTACATTGTTTGTAATCCCTGTGACCTATATAGCTATATCAAGTAAAAATAAAAATAAGTTATGAGAACAATACATATATTCCTTTTATTAATGCTATACACAACTATTCAGGCTCAGAATGTACTGACTCCGGAAAAAGCTGTGAACATTGCACTAAAGAATAACTTCGATATATTGATTGCCCGCAACGATGCCGATATAGCCCGGATGAATAACACCAAAGGCAATGCAGGGATGTTGCCCACAGTAAATGTAAATGGTTCCGGATCCTATAGCTATGATAATGTTTATCAAAAGCTATCTAACGGAACTGTAAATAAATATTCATCTCAATCGAGTACAATGGTAGCTACAAATACAGAACTTTCCTGGACTTTGTTTGATGGAGGTAGAATGTTTGTTACGAAAAATAAGTTGAGCGAAATTCAAGCCCTTGGCGGACTTCAATTTCAGGCTAAAGTATTAGAAACCTTATACAACGTAATTGCCGCTTACTACGATATTGTGAAGCAAAAGCAACAATTGAATTCGATAAATGAAGCTATTAATTACAATAAGGAGCGTGTAACCATTGCACAAATAGGATTTGATGCCGGTTCTCTGCTAAAAAATGATTTGCTCCAGGCGAAAATAGATTTAAACGTGGCGATGGAAAATGCCATCAATCAACAGTATGCCATTAGTGAAGCACAAAAAACATTAAACCGCATGCTGGGACAAGATCCGAATGTTCTTTTTGAAGTGTCTGATTCTATTCCGCTTTTGTATACCCCGGATAGTAATGAACTCCTTCAGAAGCTAAATTCATCGAATGCCAGTATTCTGTCTTTTCAAAAACAGATTGATATTGCCCGACTAACGTTGAAAGAAAATCAGAAAGCTTATTTGCCTACCCTCAGTTTTAAAGGAGGATATTATTTATCGCAAACGGCAAACTCAGAAGGATCAAGTTTGAAGAATCGTTCTTACGGTCCTCAGGTAGGCGGAACTCTTTCCATCCCTCTTTACAATGGCGGTGAAACCAAACGAAAAATTTCAATAGCAAAAAAAGAATTGCAGTCTGCAGAATATGACCTGGAAAATGTGAAGTTACAAATGAATACAGAACTACAAAATACACTCACAGATTTTGAAAATCAGCAGCATCTGCTCAATATTGAGAAAGATAATAATAAACTGGCTAAGGAAAACATGGAGATTAGTTTGCAACGCTTACGGCTGGGGCAAACTACATCACTTGAAGTACATCAGGCTCAGGAAAGCTATGTGCAATCTTTTACCCGTCTGATAAACTTTGAATATAACCTGAAAATTGCTGAGACAAAGCTAAAACAATTAATTGCTTCTTTATAGAACTAAATTGCTTTTCTTTAGGGATTTTGAGTATTATATCGACTGAGTCTATTCTTTTTATTTATCTTTATGATGGTAACTTGATTAGTGCAAATGAGATAAATTAAATTATTTCACCTTTTTACTTTTCCCTTCAATATAAGTTGAAAAGTTACTGCCATCGCGTGATATTTCGAATTTTGTATTAACTGTCTTGTTATCCAACAAAGTATAAACGAGTCGGAAAACCGGAGCATTATCAACTTTATCGCTTGTTAATGTTATGGTTTTATCGGAATAAGATATCTGGTAATGGATAGTGTGGTTTTCGTTATCAAAGTAAATTGCTTTGGATGCATTTCCATTTGGATCCAAGTCAATAATCATAAGGTCTTCATGAATAATGGCAGGTTTATTTGCTGTAGCAGGATATTCAGAATGGCTTTTCCGAACAATTATATTTTTATCCAGATCATATGAAAAGGAAAATGTTCCGCCACCTTGTCCCGGTTGCCCACTTCCTTCACCAATCCATTTCCCCATTATCCAATTCCAATTGTCGCAGGAAGATTTTTGTTGTCCAAAAGAAACAGAACCGATTGCAAATAGTGCAACCAACAAAGTCATTTTAATTTTCATAATTTTATCCGAGTTATTTAAAACAAAGGTGACCCCCGTAGTGCATTCAGGCAATACAATTTTCCAGGTTATTAATGTTTCTATTATTTAATTTGTTAAAAACAGAGCCTTTTATTTGATAATGAGCAACCTTACATCTTCTAAAATCTTTTCAACTCGGCTAATTCTTCTTCTCGATTATAAAACTTCATGTACTTTTGTTTTGTAGCGGTGGTTACTGTAACCGTGGTTGCAGATTGCTTTTGCTGCAAATATAATGATTTGTTTGAAGATACAATGTTTTTCTCTTTTTCTTCTGGCTTTAACCAAAAAAACAAAAGTTCAAGGTCGCATATTCTCCGCTACTCCATTCCTGTGTTTCTCTGAAGGGGCTTAAACGCTTTGGGGGTGCTTTATTTAAATGCATGAAAGAAAGCCCCGCTACCACAAAAGCGTGATAGCAGGGCGATTTCTATTTATCAGAACCTTCCTCAAATCAAAAGCTATTGATTAGAGTACTATCAGGTTAATCTCTTTCATACGCTATGCGGGACTTTGAGCACGTTCCTTGCAGCCGGATGTGCTGCACTGCAGCTTCATGGACTCGCTAAGGCGGGCGTTGAGGGTGATAATCTCCTGATACATCAGCTTCACTTTCTCGGAGAGCTCGAAGTAATCGGTCTCAAAGCGGGTGACCTGCTCCATCAGATAATCGAACTGGCTCTTTACCAGTTCGGTGAACTCTTGCATCTCCTTGGCGTCTTTCTTCTTCAGGAAAGGCAGCACCAGGGTAAGCACATTCAATAGTCCGTCGATCACTTTCATTATACTCCGGCTTCGGGTTTAACAACTACCGGTGGTTTCACTGAAAGCTTGGGCACCTGCGAGTATTCCAGGGTTTTCAACATGTTGGTTAACAACTTGCCTGGGCGGAAGCTGATGCGGGCTTTCCTGATCATGGAGCTGTTGAACTCTTTCTCGGTAGTGGCTCCGTGGCTGCTCAATGCTACCTGGAAGGTCCCAAAGTCGCCCAGACGGATGATCTCTCCTTTGCCAAGGAACAGCTTCATCGTGGTGAGAACTCCGTTAAGGGCTGCCGTAACGTCGGCTTTGGCTGCGGTACAACGACTGTCTACGTCTTCACAAATGGCATCGAAGCCCATTTCGCCATGGCCCTGGGCCTGTGCATAAAACTTGGCTGGTTCTGCCGTTTTTGATGGATTCTTTTTTGGAACTACTGAAAAGTTTACTGACATACTTTTTGGTTTTAAGGATGAATACTTTGTTTTTGATTACTATACAAAGATAGGGCATGAGTGTGCGGGCGGCACACGTTAGTGGCTTTTGGGGGCTTTATTGGGTATTTTTTGGTATTTATTCTTTTCTTTTGGCTTGAACCAAAAGAAACAAAAGTTCAAGGCTGCATATTCTCCGCTACTTCGTTCCGCCGTTCCGCTGAAGGAGCTCAAACTCGCTTCGCTCAAACAGTCGCCCCTTCTAACGCTCCTCTCTGTCTCTTCGCTTTACGCTGCGAATATGAGGCCGGTCCTCTTTCGTTCGCTCGGCTTTGCCATCGCTTTGCCTTTGCTTCGCTCGGCTCGGGGTGTGATAAAAACTCCTGCCTGCTTTCAAAAAAAACAGGCGGGAGATTAAAAAAACATAACCGGAGTTCACGTAAAACGTAACCGGAGTTTATAGGCCTGAAAGCGGGGGGTGATCTTTGCCGGAATGGGTTTACGGTAGATGTGCAATCTTATCATGGCTCTCCCAGATGCCGGGTAATTACTCCTACCTCTAAAGGGGTAAGGATTTTGCAGGACTTTCGATACCCAAGATTCAGAAGCTCTGTGTAGAGCTGCTCATTACGCAAAATCCACCGGGTAAGCGTGCGCAAAGCCTCCCGGGTACACATTTCCGGATTATAAAGCAAGGCCAGATCTGCCTTTCCATAAGCCCGTATCCGAAAATCAGAACAAGTATCTTCCATAAATTAATGATTGATTATTCCATAAATGTACAAAAATGAGCCGGATAGCCAAGCAAAAAGCCTCTGAAATAACGCGGGATAAGGACGGAATGAGCTTTTTCTCCGGAATGGGGTAGTGGGGTACAATGGGGTACAATGGGGTTGTTTTCTATAAAGTTCCCAAAAAAGTATGTTACATCCCTATATATATAAAGGAATCTCTTTTTTTTTCGTGGGGTTATATAGAAATGTATATAATTCTACCCCATTTACCCCATTCTTTAAGACTGGAAAACGATTTTCTTTGTCTGCAAGCAATTTTTAAGATGATGACTTTTGAGTTTTTCTTTAAAAAGCTATATTTGCAGCATAATTACGGCTGTATCCATATAGCCCATTAACAATTTAATATTATTTGAATATGGAAGAATTAGTAAACAAGATCAAAGCTGAATTTGAAGCTTTTGTTACAGATGCAAACTTACAAGTTGAAAAGAGTAATAAAGCTGCCGGTACTCGTGCTCGTAAAGGTTCTTTGGAACTGGAAAAATTATTGAAAGAATTCAGAAAAGCATCTTTGGAAGATTCAAAGAAGTAATAGATATTTTCATTTCACAAAACAAAGCTTTTCCTTTCCGGGGAGAAGCTTTTGCTGTATTATATAGGGTGGGTGAGCTCTCATAAAAACAAACTAGATTCAAAAACGGGGAAGAAGTGTATATTATTCGATGAAGAGTTTACGAGGTAGTGGATAATATACTCAACGGCGTTTTTGCATAGGAAATTGGTGATTTCTGAGAAGAAATTATCTATTGCCGGATCAATCTGTTTTTAATTTCTATAAAAGGGGAGGGGCTTTGGATCAAATGATGTCTATTAAAATACTATTTATAGTTGAGTACTATTTTGCACTGATTTTCCAAGAAATCATCCTGTGACTGAATTTGCACCCAGTTTTATCAGCTGATGTTTCATCTGGATGAAACTTTGTCCGGTAGTTAAAATGTCATCAACTAAAAATACATCTTTACCAATAAAGTATTCAGGGAAGAATACAAGGTTAGACAGTTTGTCCTGGCAGAGTTTACCTTTCAGTTGCTCCCGATCTTTTTTTATCCAGACAGCCCGATAACCGTCTTCTATTTTTAATCTTTTGGTTAACTGAAAGCAAAAGCTAGCAAAACGTAACTGATTTCTCTCTCTGGTTGATGCTGGTATTGGAATAAGAATCGGTTTTTTTACCTCTTTAAAGAATGGCATTCGACTTATAGCTAAAGAAAATATTTTTGCTGCAAGTGAAGTTGACTTTCCATCTTTAAAACGGAATATTAAATTTGAAACTTTCTTTTGATGAGAGGTGATATTTTTGTAATGCGATACCGGATAGTAGTCATGAATATAAAAGCAAAGATCTCCATCTAAACGACATTTACCCGTGAAATGATTATCAAAAGAGAAAAACTGATTGACAAAATCACTATCAAAAGTAAAGTATAGGATATCTCGCCAAAGCTTCAGAGTATTTTTATCTGTAACACGATATAATTCTCCGTCGATATGCTCTTTTTCAGCTAATCCTATTCCGATTATAAGTTGATCATTGAATTTATCTTTTGAAACAATATACCAGTCAAAAATGCGGCAAATATTTTCTATATTACATTCATCAGAACAGAGAAAATAGAAATTACTATTTTCTTTCTGAATGATAAGAAATTCCCCCGGCATTTTTGAAAGATGGAAATAGCTACCAACAGAGGAATTTTCAACTTCATCAACGGGTATTGATATATGTAAATCTTCTATCATTATAATAAATTATTTCTTTATTAAACAAGCTCAAGTTCTTTTCTTTGATGATACCAAAAACCTTTAGCCGGAGCTTCCGGCAATTTGCTAATTCGTTTTTCAATATAGGCCAGATGTATGAGATTCGGTGTTTTATCCTGTTCTTCCAGATATTCTCTGAAACGATAATATGCGTGCAAAGATTTATGTCCAATATTTAAGGCCTGTTTTAGATAATCTTCAAAAATGATAAGATCTGCAATTTCTGAAGTCAACTGTACCAATTCCATACCCTCAATTTGCTGAGGAATATTTGCTCTCCTTACAATTCCTTCGGCATTGAAAGCTGCGACTTTAGGACTGAAACATTGATATTTCCGTCTTTTATTTCCCTCTAATGTCCACTGTCTGTCTTGCTGACAAAAACCGTGCTCAAGCCATAATCCAGCATTATCCAAAACAATACCGTATTGTTTTCCTCTAGCCGGACGCATACAACGCCCTATCTGTTGTAGATATAGTGCTAGTGATTTTGTTGGTCGAGCGAGTTGTACCGCTTCGCAATCCGGAACATCAAAGCCTTCGGATACAATATCTACATTTGATAAGACTGAAATTTCTCCGTCTTTAAATAATTGCAAAATGCGTTCTCTATCTTGTTTGGGGGTGTTTGCATCAATATGTTCTGCGCAGATTCCTGCTTCGTTATATTGTTTAGCGACTAGTTTGCTATGTTCAATATTGACAGCAAAAACAATCATTTTTTTTCCAGCAGCTTCTCTTTGGTAGCTATCAACAAGATCAGCCATCAGTTGCTCATTTTGCATTATTTCTCCAAGTTCATTTTGCACATAGTCATTCATTTTCACTTTAACCTCAGAGAGATCTGGCGAGATACCAACAATGTGGCGAACTTTAACTAAGTAGTTCTTTTTAATGAAATCACTCAATTTTCCTGAATTAATAAGGATATCAAACAAATCGGAAAATCCTTCGCCATTCATTCGGATAGGGGTGGCCGTAACACCTAGAAACCGGGCGTCCGGGTAAATATTCCATAGCTTTTTATAAGTCTCAGCCTTGGCATGATGGCATTCGTCAATAATTACAATATCAGCATCCGGATAATCTCTTTTAGATAGGGTTTGTATAGTGGCGACCTGCACTGCTTTATCTTTATCTGGCTTGATACTGCCAGAAATAATGCCTGCATCCACTTGAAAGTGAGCTAATCGCTCAGCTATTTGCTCTACAAGTTCTTTACGGTGAACTACGATCAAAACCTGTTTCTGTTTTAATCGGGCTCTTCTGACTATTTCTGAAAAAACAGTAGTTTTACCAGTTCCTGTAGGCATCTGAAATAGGACATTCATGAGATTCTGAGTTTGTGGATTCCACGCATCAAAAATATCCCGTATACCTTCTGTCTGATATGGGCGGAGTGTAACCAAGTTGTTTTATATATGGAAAAAGATCTGTTTAGTAATATTATTAAGCTGCAAAAATAAGAAAAATTTCGTACAACTTATTGGATGTATGGGATTTCTTACTCTAAACTTTTGATAATAGTCCGATATTTTTTGAAATAGATATTTAATATGTAACTATTTTTGAATAAAAATGAAATAAATAGTCTGAAAGCACTATCTTATAAGATATTCCTTGTTAATCATTGATGAAAAATATGCTTATTTGCTAGATTGGCAGTCTATAAATTATTAAAAATAAGAATATAGTCCTCTTTAGAGCTTGAAAGCAGGGTAAAGCTATAGAAATTGCATTTATAAATGGTAATACTAAATGAAAAGAATAGAGGAAGGCATCAAACTATTAGGGTAGGGAATTGTGATTTGATGAATGCGAAAGTAATTGATGAACTCAAAATAGAGCGTAAGTGAATACTAAATTAAATTTTTTAGCATTTACCTTGTCTTTCCTCATCAATAAAGAGTATAAGTGGTGTTGAGATATAATTCAATATACATAATTAGTTGAATTTGTTAGTCATTTGTAAAGTATAAGTATATAAATAAGAAATAAATTCAACTATTTACTTGTTTTTCCAACGAAAGTACCTATCTTTGAAGTTAAATATAGTATTAAATTATAAACTATGGGTGTAGAATTGAAAAACAAACTCAACCAGTTGTTGCTGAAAAAGAATCCTGGAGGTTTATATTTTTCGGTCTGGTTAAAGAAAAATGGCTATTCAGATCAGCTATTAAAGAAATATAGAGAATCGGCATGGTTTTCAGCTTTATCGGGTGGAGTTATGTACCGTACCGGTGATAAACTACAGTCTTTTGCTGTTCTGAATAGTTATAATGAACAGATAAATAAAAATTTCTATATAGCAGCACATTCAGCATTAGAACTTTCTGGTTTTAATCATTATGTGCCTATGGGGAAACCGTTATTAGTTATAGGACATCCTAAGAAGCAATTTGTTCCCTCTTGGATGAAGAAGGTTGATCTTGATCGTACATTAAAGTTTTTTTCAACAGAAACTTTTTCCAAGCCACAATTAAGTACATTTAGTAATGAATATCCTCAATTAATGGCTTCTATTCCAGAACAGGCTTTTCTGGAATGTTTGCTATTGGCCCCTAAACAATATTCCTTTATGGATCTTTTTTATATAATGGAACAATTGACAACACTTCGACCAGAAATATTGCAATTATTATTAGAAAACGCAGATAACATAAAGGTTAAAAGAATATTCCTTTATATGGCTGAAAAAGCAGGACATTATTGGTTTGACTCGCTTGACATTAATAAAATGAATTTAGGTTCAGGAAAACATAAGTTAACTGAGAAGGGAGTTTATGTCTCCAAATATAAAATAACAATCCCCAAAGATTTGTACGAATATGAATGATGCTTATAAGAAACAAGTGGCACTTTTAATAAAAATAATACCTTCTGTATATAAAATAAAGGACTTTGCAGTGCATGGTGGTACTGCTATTAATTTGTTTCATAAGGATATGCCTCGTTACGATTAACTGTTCAAATAGGCTCACCCGATAATTAGTGGGGTAATAAGATAAAATGTTATCTTTGTCGTATGGAAAAGGACGTTTTATTATCATTAGTAAGTTTGATGCTTCCCGAAAACATCTTATCAAGGTTTAGTATCGTAAATGTAGAAAAGAGTTCAGATGCAATACTTATTTATTTGGAGGAGAAAATAGATGCTAAATATGCTTCGAATGATTTCTTTGAATCCAAAGGCTTCCTGAATCCTGTCACCATCAGAGATTTTCCTCTTCGTGACAAAGCTGTTGATTTGGTTGTTCGTCGCCGCCGTTGGATTAATCGGCAAACAAATGAAAGTTTTACAGCTCCTTATGATGAGTTTAAAGCCGAAGGTACCCGCTATTCGAAAGAATTTGCGGCTTTTTTAAAAGAGGTGTATGGAGACGAGACCTACGAGCTCCCGTTCGCTTGATGCTTATTATCATATAAACGGGGATACGTTTGAAAAACAGTATAAAGAAGTCCTGAGTGGCTATCGTCGATGGAATGAATATTCTCATGCGGATGAGTGGCTTATATTCCCGGATAATGTTGGTAAACGGCTTTGCATTGATGAGACATCCATAAGTGACGGCGAGCTTTATACCATAGTCTCCAATCCCGAAGCACGTGGGAGAGAAGGGTCGCTGGTAGCTTTGGTTAAAGGTGTTTCCTCAAATGATGTAATCGATACTTTAAAACTCATACCTGAGGATAAACGATGTGTCGTGGAAGAAGTTACAATGGATCTGTCCAATAGCATGAATCTTATAATCCGAAGATGTTTTCCAAAAGCCAAGCGTACAATTGATCGTTTCCATGTTCAAAAGTTGGCATGTGATGCATTGCAGGAAATGAGAATAGCACATCGTTGGGATGCCATTCAAGCCGATACGGATGCAAAAGAAGAAGCTAAGGAAAAAGGAGAAGATTATCAGCCTGCCACATTTGCAAACGGTGATACGCAAAAACAATTGTTGGCAAGGAGTCGATATTTACTGTTCAAATCCATGGACAAATGGACGGAAAGCCAAAAGGAAAGAGCGGCAATATTGTTTGATATCTATCCCGATATAAAAGAAGCTTATTCTCTAACGCACTCACTGAGAATGATATTCAACAAGAACACGGTAAAGGATGCAGCCAGGATGTCACTTGCACGTTGGTATGACAAAGTGGACAACTCTGGCTTTAAAAGCTTTAATGTCATAGCAGGAACATTGTACGAACATTACGACGAGGTATTGAACTTCTTTACAAACAGGGCTACCAATGCGTTTGCAGAATCTTTTAATGCAAAGATCAAACAATTTAGGGCACAGCTTAGAGGAGTGATTGATATAAAGTTTTTCTTCTTTAGATTGAGTAAGCTTTATGCCTAGCCCCACTAAATATCGGGTGAGCCTTCAAATATGGGATCACCAGTAAAATCATGTGTTAGTCCATTGTATAAAGTTCTAAAACCGTTTTCTTTGCAAGAAAAAAAATATTATGAGCTCAATTGATTCCTTACGCACTCTGGCCTCCTTTATTTTGCCATTGGAAATAAATGATTATTTTGATATAGTAGATGTCCAATGCTCAAATAATGATCTTCATATTTACTTAGATGAACAAGCACAAGTTCCATCCCAATATGAATCTTGGGAAGTTAAGGCCAATGGTTTCTTTCCCGAAGTTCTTATTCGTGATTTTCCCATCAGAGACCGCAAGGTATTCCTTCATGTTCGCCGTCGGCGTTGGCTTGTTTTATCGACTAATGAAAGTACTACAAGATGCTTGACTTTGACCGCAGAGGGGACTCGATACACAGAAGAGTTCGCTTCTTTTTTAAAAGGTATGCTTGGATTCATACCCGATTACGGCCCGCTCTCTTGAGCTATTCTTCCATGTAGATGGCGTTCAGCTAGAGCGTCAATATAAGGAACATCTGAGTGATTATCAGCAATGGCACCAAAAGGAGCATGCAGCTAATTATGTTCTTTTCTCCGAAAACATCGGTCCGCACATGAGCATTGATGAAACATGTGTTTCCAACGGAGAACTATATACTATTCTTTCAAACAAAGACGCCAAAGGAGGCAAAGGCTGTATCGCTGCAGTTGTGCTGGGAACTAAATCCGAAGATGTAGAAGCGGTTCTTGACAGAATAGCTCCTGATATACGCCAAAAGGTAGAAGAGGTAACGATGGATATGGCAAATACAATGCGCAAAATTATACGTCATAGTTTTCCAAAAGCAACACAGGTTATAGATCGTTTTCATATTCAAAAGTTAGCCTGTGATGCCGTACAGGAAATTAGGATAAATTATCGATGGGAAGCTATACAAGACGAAACGGATGCCATGGAGGAAGCTAAAGGTAAGGCAGAAACCTATAAAACGGAGATATTAGCCAATGGAGATACCAGAAAGCAGTTATTGGTCAGAAGTCGATATCTATTATTTAAATCAGCAGACAAATGGACTCAAAGTCAAAAAGAAAGAGCAGCTATATTATTTGAATTATATCCAAAACTAAAGAATGCTTATGGCTTATCACACTCATTAAGAATGATATTCGCAAAGAATACAGTCAAAGATGTGGCAAGAGTAGCTTTAGCTAAATGGTATAATAAAGTGGAAGAAGCTAAACTGGATTCGTTCAATGTCATTGCAGCTACGTTATATGAGCACTATCAAGAAGTTTTGAACTTCTTCAATAATAGAGCGACAAATGCTTCTGCAGAATCACTTAATGCTAAAATCAAAGCATTCAGAGCATCACTAAGAGGTGTTACAGATATACCATTCTTTATGTTTAGGCTAACAAAAATTTACGCATAACACATGATTTTACTGGTGATCCCAAATATGGCTTTTTGAAGTCATTTAAATGGAATAGGAGGAATGAAAAAAGCTTCCTAAATCAATGATTTAGGAAGCTTTCTTTACATTCGAGATGAACTATTGTTCTCTGGTGATCCGCTTGGGATTCTCCTAACAGAGCTACCGCGCTGATATTTAAAACTTTATATTTTTTGCTTCAAGCATATCCCATGAATTATCCCACTAATTTGCTACGTGCTTTTGCGGTAGTTTGCTCATGGAGAATACTAAGTACAAAGATAAATTATTTCTTTTGAACTTACAAAAATAAAAACGATTTTATATAATTTCAATAGAAAGTGAATGCTATACGTTTTGCTACTGATAATCATCATTTTTTAACTGGAAAATCTATATGCTTAAGCACGGAATTATTTCTCGTTATTTTGCTCATGATTTAATACGATTGTTATTGCAGAGGTAAAAATGAATATTGAATTAATCCATTATTTGACTGAAAATATGAAACAATTAGTGCTTTTATTTCTATTATACAGCAATAGTAGTACAATTTGGAAACAAAATATTGAGATAGATTAGGAGTATTTTTGTCGACAATACATAAGAAGATGCATCTCTTTGCAAAATCAAACAGAGCCAAACAAAAAATCAATCCTCTCTCAATAGTTTGAGTTGTTTATTTATAGTTAGTAATGCCGATTCACCAAATTCCTCGTACCAAGACTGAGGCAAATTTTCTGCTTCGTCTGGTTTGGGTAATCCCAATGCACCTGTTATCATTCCTAATTGAGCCCCAAATTCACGTACAATAACTATGGGGAATCCCCAATAAATGTGAGACATAATAGAAATAGCTTCTTCCTGTGTATAGTCTGTATTTGGGGATATCAATGCTTTAACTGCATTCGTTGAGGCTTTTAAGGCTTCTAACATTTTTTGTGCGATTATTCTTGAATTTTTATTTTTAAAATATTCAGAGATAGCACTACTAAAGCTGGTTGCGAATATAAGATCGAGCATTTCCCAAAACTCAGTGGAAATTATAAGTTGTTCGGAAATCAAATGATCGAGGTATCTGTGAATGGGATAATCTTTTCTAAAATCTTGATATTTATCATAATGAAGCAAGAAAATAAGATGCTCCTTAATCTTTATTCTACATTCTCTAAATGCATCTAAGGTTATATCCTTCAGAATAGGGGTATGTTTTTTCACTAAGTTTAAAATCTCCAGCTCATCATCTAAATCCTTTATTGTCATTAAGGCATATAGACTTTTAGCATCGTTTTCCAGTTCGAGTCGGAATTCAAAAAAGCGAATAGCTTCTTCTTTTAATTCTTTGTCATTTCCCCAATGCTCAATAAGTAAATTTGATTTGAAATTTAGATAATATATATCTTCTGGATAAATGTCCAAGCCTTTATTTATCCATATCAATGATTCCTTTATTTTATTCAGTTTCTCATAGGCATACGCAATCCCCAAATACCCATAAGCAAAACTATGAATCATTTCCTCTTCACAATTCAAAGCCTTTAACATTAATTTTAAGCCTTCTTTATGCAGGTTGTAGATGCGTGATAGAGTAACTCCTTTACTGAAAAGAGCTTGTGGTAATTTAGGGTTTATTGCCAATGCTTTGTTGTAACATTCGATTTCTTTCTCATGTTCATGGATATCCCAATAAACCTGGCCGAGATTCTTCCATGCAGTTGCATGATTTGGATTTATTTTCAAACATTCCTCATAATGCTTTATTGCTTCCTCATGTTGCCCCAATCGACTTAATGTGTTTGCATAGTTATAATAATAATGCTCTTGATTTGATTCGTATCCTATAAATTGTTTGAAAATATTTCTGGCTTCGATGATTTTTCCCTTTATTCCGTTTTGAGTTCCATCTTCAGCTAAAATACATGCTTTAGTAAGGTATAGATTCCGTTTACCGGAAAGTTCAATTGCCTTATTAATATTAAAAAGAGCCTCTTTATAGTTGAAAGTTTCATATTGGCTTTGCGATAATCCTTCCAGAACAGTTACATTCTTAGGATTATCACGAAGCAGATTCTTAAAATAGAAAATAGCATTTTCATATTCCTTTGAATAATAATATCTCCATGCGAGTAATTCAGAATTAGAAATTTCGCTATATTCAAGCGATTTAATGCCATCAACTAGAGTCTTAATGCTAAAAATACGCTGAACATACTTAGTTATTCTTGTCCAATCAAGTTCACTCAACTTATTAGTCTTGGGAACCTGTATTGTGAATGTCTTCTGTTGAACAGTTAAGTCAATATCCAAATCATTATACCAGCACCAATAAGCCTCCTTTTCTTCTTGAACATAAGCGACTAACAATACGGGAACCAACATAGTATTAAACAAGGACAACGTTGAATGCTTCAATGTAATTGTTGCAAAATCAGAATGATGATCCCGTATCATGCTTTTTAACTGGACAGAAAAGCTCAATCCTGTTACTTCGTTATTTATGACAATATTAATGTTGTAGTCAATCCCATAATCATGATCTGGTTTGTCAATAACCCACTCATTTGGAATATGATTATTGACAAATTTATTAGACTCTGTTTCAAGAATATGATTATTATGTCGTATCGGCTTTCCCATCGTATGCTACAGTTTAACTTTAGTTTTAATCAATTCTGCGATATCGTTTGATTCCTCTACAATCCATGAATTACTAGAAATTAACAGCTCAATTAGTTGTCTTTCTTGAGAATCAAACAAGTCTTTATTCAAATTTGATAACTCATGTGGTATATGCGAGTTTTTCCAATGGCTATCATGTTCTGACTTAATGATGCTTACAGGTGTTGCATTAGGGAATAGCAATTCAATTTGAGGAATCTTTTTCTTGACCAAATCAAAAATCCTAAGGCCATCGTAATCCCAGTCACACAAGTAATAAATAGATAAGTTACGAGTATCTACGTTTTCTAACATTCCGATGTTATAACCTCCTGCAAACCACAATTCCACATTATACTGTTTTACCCTATCGGGAACCCGTAAGAAATAAAGATTTTCACACAATAAAATTGCCTTCGCAGATTTACACGGGACTACATATAAATATTGTTTATCCTTTCCTGACGGTAATTCAGGGACTTGCAATATTTTTTCAATAGCATCCACAAGGGCCTCTTTTTCATCGAGGTATTTTTCATTTTTAAAGAACATGAATGATACTCCTCTTACTGTTTCATTGGCTTTTAAGATTTGCTCTCGCAATGATTTCAAAGAACCTGAATCCATTTGAGCTTTGATCTCAATTAATTGTTCGATGTCCGTGTGTTCAAACCTCGTTTGTGGTTTTTCTAATCCATTATCTTTCAAGAATAAACTATATAAGGCAAATTTTTCTCGATATAGTTTATCATATGTTTGCCTGAAAGTTGAATTCTCTGGAATGATTATTTCTTTCCTTAAAACACACAATTCTTTTGTGGAATTTATTAAGTGATCTACATCCGGATCATCGACAAATGATGGTTTTCTTTTAATTTTTCCACACTCATATAGAGCTTGCATATCTTTTAATACATTCCACTTCATCTTTCCAACGCTTTCAGATAATTCTCCAAATCAATTCGATTCTCCCTTGTTTTATAGTAACTTGCGGGAACTGGATAATTAATATTATTGTCTTTATTCCCTTTTATTAAATGATGCAAATACCAGCCGTCCTCTGAATCAGAATTATACGGTTTTGGGGTCATTGTGAGGATTTGGTAGTCAAATTCACGAGCGATCTTGGGAAAAACATTGAAATTAGTATCATCCAGATTGGCTAATTCTTCTAAAATGATAAATCTCAGACCATTTCGCCTTTTTTCCTGTACTTTTGAAAGACGAGCTATACCCAGCAAAACAATGGCAGAGTACGTTTCTCCGGTGCTTCCGGGTATTTCGTTTTTTTCTTCATCCGTAAGTTTAACTGTTAAGTCGAAGTATGTCTTCGGATTAAGCAGGTCTTTAAATTCAATCGCTTTCCGGATACCTGTTATTTTTTTAAACAATTCCTCTATAAACTCCTGAACAGAATGCCCGAACTCAAGTTCCCCTGGTTTATTTACCCAACGGGCAGATTTCTGTAATTCGTCAATCCAGCCGATATTGATATCATCATATTCTTTAAAATTGAGGTTTAGATAATAAGTATCACTAATTTTTTTACCAATGAAAAATGTATTGAGATTTTTGACGATAGTGTCATAATCTTGATATCGACGTAATGTTTTGGAAAAGACCTTAATCATATTTTCCCGAATGTTTTCAACGATACTAAGACGTTGCTCGTTAGCCTCACGTAAATAATCACTGACATTATCCAAATATCTTATTTTTCCTCCCAGTAAAACTTCTTCGAGTATTCTAAATTGATAGAGTGTATTATTTACCTGAATATTGATTTGTGGATTTTTTCCTTCTCGCGTTTCTCTAAAAAGGCCTACTATGGATTTGTATTCGGTTATATAATTTTCCTGTGCTATATTGAATTCTGTTTCCAATTCATCAAGGCTTTTGGTCTCAATAATATCATTTGACGCACTAAAGTCTTCATCCGGATGTTGTTGAACAAATTGTCCTTTTTTAAAATTGTATGAATTAAGAAGTTTTGCTATTTCTTCTTGTTTTTCTTTTAGTTCTTTTTGAAGATGCGGGAGTTCACCATTTAAATGAGATAATTCATTGGATTCCTTGTTTTTCTTATCTTGTAACCGATTTTTACGTATAGAGACTAATTTCTTTTTTGCTTCATACTGTTTTACCAATCCGAATAAATTTTGTGTGTTTACCGGAATTGTAATTTGGGATAAGATTGTGTCTATGTCTGATTTTAACTGAGCACTTTCAGATAATAAATGAGATATTTTTACTTCTTTATTGCATATCATCCAGACAATCTGCTTAAGATTCTCTATCCCTGAATATTCTATCAGCCGTATGTCGAAATCATAATCTTTAATGATTCTCTTATCATACGGCTGTAATTTTTTTATTTTGTTTAATTCTTCTTTCTCCTGTTTTAGTTTTGTAACCTGAATGTTCAACTTATCTATTTTATTTGATAGTATGTTTTCAAAATCTGAACCAGATTCAAAAATTCGTTCGTCTTTTGACAGTTCAATAAATTCCCTTAATTCGCCTAATTTTAACCAAATCCCCTTATTTTGTTTATCGAATTCAAAATTATTTTCATTAAGAATATTTGTTGAAAGAGCATACCTTAAACCTTTAATGGCTTTTTCAGGTTTTTCGAGGGATATATCAATAAGAGATAGTAGTACTGATTCCTGATGCAAGGAAAGAATCTTCTTCTCACGGATGACCTGACCGAACAAGCTATTGGTACCTCTATCAACGAGCAGGTTGATTATCCGATCTAATTGTTTTAGTTTATTTTCTGTTTCGAGAGCTAAGGATGAGAGTTTCTCTTCCTGCTCATGGTGTTTCCTGATAATATCACTTAACTGTCCATATTGTACAAACAAGGGAATGGCTGCGTTGACCTTCTCTATTATTTCTTTTGTCGTTTTTAGTTTAAAGTCTATGGGAGAAGAGTTATTTACTGTTTCTTCTGAAAAATTACTGTAGTGAATCCCTCTTAGTTGGGTGATTTCACTATCAAAACGCTTCCAACTATTATACTTTGACTCGTATTGCAGCAAAAAAGTATAATTGGACTCAATTTCCTCATAATAACTTTCGACAGCAGGAGTTAGCCGTTTAAATTTCTTTTCTCTATCTTCTAAATACTTTCTTCTATCTACTTTGCAACTTAAATTTTTACTTAGTTCTTGTTCTTGGTTTTGGCTCTCTGAATATTGCTTATCTAGTTCCACAATTTCTTTCAAGTCGAAATTAAACTTGGACTCGTTCATCTGTTTTTCAAATCCATTAAGTTGTTTAAGCACTTTTTGTTTATGCTCAATATCATCTATATGGGAATTTAGATCTTTAAAGTCAGTCAGTAGTTTATCCAGTTGTTGTTTGTGCTTTAGATATTCTTCTAAATACTCTTTATCATCATCTTCAAACAGGAACTCTTTCAGACTGTTCGCCTTATCAAGTCCTAAATCTCTCACTCTGGAAAAAGATTGTATTACTTTGGCAAATGCTTTTAGTTGCTCTGGAATGGTAAGATTTATAGGTAAGATTTCTTTTTCAAACAGAAAAGAGTGGTATCTCTCAATATCTTCATTGAAGGGAAAGTAGGTCAGAAATAGCTGATACTTTTCTTTTAAACGCTTTGACAATTCGTCTAATGGCAGGATTTTATGTTGTTCATTCAAAAAATCTCTATATGTGAGGATTTTACTACTTCCATATACAAGGTCTGTAAGTGGTAAGTTCATATCAGGTTTTGAAAGAATCAAAAAAGGACGAATTCTCTTGCCTGACCGTGATTGTATATTTACTCCTAATGTGATAAACTGCTCTTCCTTTATTTTGATATTCAGAAATGCATAGCCTTCGTTGTTTTTATACGGAAGTTTCCGGATTTCCCTCTTTTCTTTCGTGAAACCATCTGTGCCAAATTTGATATGTTTTTCGTAACAGATAAATATTATCTGGATTAAATCTGCAATGATTGATTTCCCAACACCATTTCCTCCTGTAAAATCAGTCCGTAAAGGATGAAGAAGATAGTCTTGGTTGAAGTGCTTCAAAACACCGACTGTAGATATTGAATATATTTTTGGTTCGTTCATGATTTTCAAAAGAGTTTAATTTTTGAGACAAACTGAGGGAACTCTTCAATCTCATACTTGTATAATTCAGCAAAGCGGTGGATACTTTCTTTTAATTGGAAATGTATATCTTCTTTACCTTTTGAAAGTTTTTTAATCCATCCTAATTGGGTAAAACTATTTATTGTTCTACGGAATAACTCCTGTACCTTTTCCCATTCTTTATCTGTATAGAAATCTCTTACCTCTTCGAAAAATAACTTTTTATATAAGTCCTTAAGTTCGCTTTGCTCTATTTCTTCTTTAATATCCTCCCAGAACAATTCTTTGGGATATTTAAAATACATATCGTAATACATCTTAAGCAAAATAATTCCTATAATTACCTGCTGTTCGCTAAGTTCTCGAGATCTATTGCTCAACCTCCCTTTACTGTCTACTGGGAAATCAAGGTAAAAATAAGTACTGTTGTCAAACGTAGCTTTTTCTAAAATGAGTTCGTACAATTCTTTGTAATATTGTTTCAATTCAGGTTCGTAATACTCTCTTAGCAGTTGGTAACTATAATAGTCATCAGCCGTGATATGCTTGCCCTGAAGCAAATCTATATTCAGGTCTGCAAAGTACCTTTGAACAGAAGGATTACTTAAGAATGCGTATGGACTTTTTTGCGTTGTATTTTCATGTTCCATGTCAGAATATCATTTCTATTGGGGTTTGCTATTATTTTATCAATAGTAACATCAAAATCTTTATTATTGGCATATTGCTGAAAAAGCGAGAAGCCAACTTGAAGTGGAATTTCAATGTTTTGCTCATTATCCAGAATTTCATAAAATACAGATGAATAGTCTAGCTGCTTTTCTTTTTCAATCCTAGAATTACAGGTGTCTATCCATAAAGCTATTTTCTCTTGTATTTGCAACTCTTTTTCAATCTTAGCTCTTTCTGCCTGTTCATAATTCGTGTTACTTTCTGGAACAATACCTATGCTTTCCGGTTCTACATTGAATTCATATCTGGGCACGAAAAAGAATTGCATTTTCTGGAATGGGAGGCTCTTGATCGGAAATCTTTGGTGTAACACAATACCGTCCTTCCTGTCATAACTACTAGTTTGAAGCACAATCTGAAGTAACTTTTTCAGATTGATTTTGAAAAGCGATTGATATTGAAAATTTTCCTCCAATTCTTTTAACTTTGAACTGGCAAAAACTATCTGATCGTTGATTCTTGATAGCTTTTTATCAATATTATCGAAGAAAACAGCAACCTCACCTTTTATCTGATTAGCTGTTTTCCATTTATGCTCTAATTCTTGATAGCTTTTTTCTTCTTCTATAGTCTGATAATGCTTTGTCTCCTCAATTTTTATATAAAAATAATCGGCAGCTTTTTTCAGGTTTTTCAGAGTTTCATCTTTGAGAAAAAGGGCTTCCCTTATTTGCTCTGCTTTAAGTCCGAAATTTTTAAACTCATTCACGAACAACCGCACCATTTCAATAGCCTGCAATTCATCAGAGTATAGAATCTCATTCAGCTTCTTGATAGAGTTTTCAACTTCATCTTGCAAACTTTCGATATGGTCAAGAATAACTCTCTTCGAAGTATCGTGAAAACCTTGTTTAAACCAACGGTTTAATTCTTCAAAATCTTCAATTTCCTCAAATTCGATAGCAAAATATTTTTCAAAATTCTTTTTTAAAGGAAAATTTCTGTAAGGGCTATCTATTTTAGTTTCTAAAAGTTGAATAAACCTTTCAGCATAATCAGAAAGATAGTATTTTGAAACAGTTTCGGGAGGTTTCTTAATAAAGTAATGAAGTAAATCCTTCAATATTTTCTCTATTTGAGGTGTAGCTCCATTTGTCAATGCAGTTACATCATTGACTATATTTTTTATGTCGTTATAAGAGAATTCTTCTTGAATTTCACCGGATTTAATTTTCTGACATAACCGAATGATAATATATCCCTCAATCCTGTTAGGAATAAGGAAGTCATAGTCAGAAAATAATTCATTGAAATCAAGACTCATTACATTATTCGATTATATTTCCAACCCAGTATTTATTACAGAAACATTTCTTCATCTCTGTTCTTTTCATCTTTAATACGCTTGTTAATATATTCCAAATGAAGATTCGCCCACTGTGAAACATTTTCAATTGGATGACTCTGGATCTGGACGAATATTTCTTTCTGAGATTCTAATAAAGGCACTATAGAACCTACCCAAGAAAAAGTTCCCATATTAGCATCGAGGTTATTTAAAACGTCTTGAATATCTCCAAATTCATTAATGAGCCTGAATGCAATCGGATGCCAAGTACCATTTTCTTCGAAAATTGGAACCAGCTCTGCTAATCTTGCAGGGGCCAAGGGTTTATTATTTTTGCACCAGTCAAATATCATATCAATATCTCCATCAAATAAAACACCAATACTCCGACCTATTCCTCCAATCTGAGAGCCTAATATGTGCTTTAATCCATAAAATGTCAAATACTTTTCTTCTGTAGCCAACAATGCTTCTGAAAGATCTTTCCATACAGCATTAAAATGTTTGGCCATAAGAACCTCATATATACGCTGTGCATCATGGTCAAGATGGTACAAATTGTCTATCGATATTGAATTAATTATAGATGTATTAATAAATCTCGCAAAATCCCCCTCTGATTCGTCTTGAAGAATATCAGAAATGGTTTTGTACCACTTGAAATCATCTAACTGATGACGAAATGTTTTCCCAAAGCCAATCGTATAAATACATTCTTTTAAGATTGGAGCCAATTCTTTTTTCAACTCATGATTGTTCCCTGATGCGGTAAATAATACATCAAAAGCTATATCGTACCCCGAGTTTCCATATTTAAATAATTTGTTTGATAAAACAACAAAGTCCTCCTTATTAAGACCATTTAGTGAGCCGAATCTAAGTTGCTCGAAATTGGATAAATTGCATTTACCATCATCAACGAGCTGAAAAAGCCTATCAAATTGATTCAAAGTCGGACTATGCTGCGAAATCAGATTGAACAAAAGAAAACATAGGTCTTCATCTCTTTCTATCTTATCATATATTTCATTTTTTAACTCATCATCCATATCATGAATAAAGCCGCTTAGAACTGAGATATTTATTTGTTCCCTTTTAGTTCCCCTTACTGCATTCAATGATTTATCAATAAATTGATTAACGATATCTTTGTTACTTTTTATTCTATCATAAATACGTTTCCCAAAATAGTAGGTATAACCTTGTGTATTACTATAAAATAATGGAAAATACTCTTCCCAACTTAACTTTGTGTCAATAAATTCATCTGCAAGTTTTTCTATTACTGCAATTAGTTTTTCATGGGAATAATTTTCCCCCTCTTCGAAATAATAAGAATTGGCAGATGATGTATATCGCGTAGCAAAATCTGTTTTTGTCAATTTTTCAATCAGTTCATCTACAGTTTTTTGATGATGTTGAATACTATATTTATCAATTTTTCTAATTCGTTTTAATGATTGAAGCGCCTCATCCCAATCATAATTTTTATACTCTGCGATTTCCTGAGTGAAAGGCATGATAATACTTGCATATCCGGCTTTGCATACACTAAAAATGCTACCTGAAATAATTTCAGAAGCTATTCCAGAAAATTCATCATTGGATTTAATGATACCTACTAATTTAGAAAGTATCGTTTCCCAATATTCTGCAATTTCTTTTCCACTAGGTCGATAATCTTCTAAAACTTTCCCTCCTTGTTTCTCAGCACCGTTAAAACGAACAAAGTGCCCCCAACCTAAACCTGCTTTCATTGCTTTTAACGCAAGATTCTTGTACTCAGAAGTATCTTTGTTAAGTCCCCAGTCTATAATTGCTAACCGTTCTCCTAAATTGGCTTCGGTACCAGCTAGCATGACATTGAAAAGATGAAGAAATTGTCCCGTTGCATTGTTAGATATAGTATCTTCATTTTCTGCAACAGCAAATCTATACATGATTTTAGCACTTTGAATAAATGTATTTTTATCAAAACATAACTTTTCCAATGTCCAAACGATATTTCTGCGACCTTCACGAATCAAACAAAGTTCCTCCGTTGTTTTTGTCTTAAAATTTCTATTAAAATTTTGAGAAATGGCGATTGGGTTCACTTCAGAGAATGAGCGGAAGAGGCGTGAACCCAATTCTGTATTTAATACTTCCGCGCTATCGAAAGGGCTTCCTTCTCCTACAATGTTTTCAATTATTTCTTGTGCTTTATCACTATAATTAAGATATTTCATTTGCTCACAAAGTGCTTGAGCCAACTGAGTTCTGTGGGGCTCTTCCAGTTTTGCTATATCTAAAATTATATCGAGCAATCTTTGAGATGTACATGTTTCAAGCCATTCTTGGGCTAAAGAAATTGCTAATGGGAATGGACGCATTCCGATATATCTTCCTTTTCGTTCAAAAATTTCTCGTCTAAGGTAGTGGTGACAAATTTCACGAAACTCTTGTATTATGACTTGTTCTTCACCATTTATGCTTGTTATTTTTTTATTCGCAGCCACAAATGCAAGTTGCCTTTCCATTTCCTCTTCATAACCTATGAATCTAAATAATGAACAGGTTTTCAATATTGTTCTATTATTTTCTTCTTGCCCTTTTATTCCCAACAATTTGTCAAGTAAATCTTTATCCTCCAATCGTCCAATATACTTTTCACCATTTCTAATACTCTCGGCTAACAATACTGCCATCAACGGAATACCTTGTGAAAACTCTATAATTTTTCTTTTTGCTTCATCTGACAAAATATCACTATAACTTTCGATTATGTTTTCGACAACACCTGTCAATTCTTCTTTCTTTAGGATTATAAAATTCTCACCCGAAATATATTCTTCAGGATTTGAGTCTATAGTTATTAAAGAAAGACTACTCCCTTTACTTGAAACTAGACGGGATAGTAGTTTGTGTTTTTCTATAGGACAATTATCAATAATTATAATCTTATCATTTTCATTAGCCATAATGAGCGACACCAGTTGATGTAAATTTAAACCTGGATGACAATTATAATCATAATACAAGATGCGACTGGATAAGATTCTAGATTCATTATCTCCCTTATTGCGAAATGCTTCTAATAAAATTCTAGTTTTTCCTAATCCTGAAAGTCCAACAAAACGGATAATAGGATTTGGTTTATTTAATTGTTCATATATATCATTATAGATTGCGATGATTCTTTCATTTTCCAAGAAAGTTTGATTGGTTGGAGTTTGAGCTTCCCAATCTTTCCATGTAAGGAATGGACGATATTTATTTTTAAAGTTTTCTATGGCAAAAAGAGCTGTTGTTTTTAACGCATTTGAGAGAGAGGATATTAATCCTCTTTGGATACTAGGCTTTTCTCCTTGATTGGCACTAGAGTATGTATACTCTATCGGAAATCTTAAATGCCTTATATCAAAAGGCAATAACTTATTGTCTTCCTTAGGTGAGCCATATATAGAGTTTGAAACACTTATCATCTTTTCATATCCAAGAGAATTCCTTGCAACCCCTGATTCATAAAGGACATTAGGATTTAAATTCGGTGGAATTTTCATTAGAAACTCTGGTGGAATCTCTTGAGATATACGGCTTATAACAGTTAAATCTGCAATGAATATATCACAATTAGGAATAATATCCTCCACTATGGTATCTGCAATAGGAACTGAACCTGATTTATCTCTAACAGCTTCTGTTAGTTTGAATTCCACGCCAACAAATTCAGGCATTTTCTTAAGTGTATCAATCGCCTTTCCAATACAATCATATATGAAATATTTGTTGTATTTAGGATCTGTCGTCAATTGCCAAGAGTGAAAAATATTTATATTCATAATTGAATTGATATTATTAATTTCTATTGATGGATATATTTATCAAAGTTCAATCCAAATTCCCATTGTTTTATTTTAGACGATAGGCATTCTATGCCTTTCCAATCATCCTCATTAGCAATTTTTGAAATCTCAGTTTTTTCTTCTTCTGAAACTTGACAACCAAATATAATTCCAACTAACGCTGTTTTTCGAATAGGATATAGACCCGCACCTCGTTTCATAACCCGTACTTCATCTTCATATTGCCAAACGAATGATTTTGTTTCCAGTAATAATTTTGCAATCCTCTCTCTATTTCTAATATAGTTATAAACTGGATATTTTGCAGAATAATCAACGTGAAATGGTGTCATAAAAAAATCAGCATCTTGCAACACGTCAAATTTGAAGACAACCCCTCTGTGTTTATTAGCATAATGCGCCCACATTAACAGATTATCATGTTTTTTAGAAAAGCAAGTAACCCCAAGTTCTTTTTTAGCTTCACGAATGCTATTCTTTGTTATAATGAACCTCTTATTACTATCCGTTAGATTTTCTCGTATTTGTTTTAGCTGTTCATCTGTAAAAGATCTATTTTTTGTCACGTCATCGATATATTTTGCAACTTCTTCCTCTGAATTGTTTGTATCTATAGTTATATTACAATCAAAAGGGTCGTTAAAATCGGCTGGATTGGAAAATTTCACATTCCCTGTTTGCAAAATCAACTTCGCAATATCCATTGACATATATTTGTATAGATATTGGGGAAGTTCTCCATTTTTCACAATCAGCTTCATAACCTCATCGTGATTTTCGAAATTAATAGCATCCATATTCGTTTCTTTTATATGTTTTCAAAGATACTAATTAATTCTGAAATAGCAGGAAAGATTACTTGTAAATGTTAAAGATAAGTTATTGGAACAATACCATGTACGACTTTTACCCATCGTTAAATTGCCAAAAGTTATTCTCGGACTATCGGTTATTCTCGCGGGGCTTCCGCACTTCAAAACGGGCAGGGAAGTCATGAGCGGGAAATAACCGAAGTTGGACGGGAGATAACTTTTGGCACAATATAAATATAAAATTCATCAACCTAATCTTGGCCTCCTCTTCTTCTTTTTCTTGAGTTTCAGCGGTTGTTGTTCATCCATCGGATTGACATCTGTAGCCGATGGAAGTATCGAAAACAAAGAAGACAAAGCATCTCCATTGCTTGATTTACTTACTGAATTATTGGTTTACTGACGTACTGATTTGCTGTTGTATTGAAGTATCTGAAGACGTTTTTATATTTTCATCTGTTTGTATATCAACAATCTTTTTCTTTTCACCAGCAAAGTCATCTTTCGGGGTTGACAATTCCCGCTCCTGCATCTGTAGTTTATCCGTAACAGTCCCGTTTTTCATGGTGTTGCAATACTCGAATGTTTCGGATAATTGCCGATGGTAGCCGAATAGCTTGTCAAAGCCCTTTTCTACATTCTTAAATAATGCTGTGCGGTCAAAACCGCCTGTAATAACGCCTTTCTTGGTGTTGCGGTGATTGGTTAGCGGACTTATCTTGACTTTGTTTGATTGGTCTTTACGGCTTACAATCAAATGGCAGTGCATGTTCAGGCGATTGTCGGAGCGGCCGCGGTTGAAATGGATTTTGCCGTAAAATTTTATATTCTTTGCCGATAGTCCTTTGTTGAAGTTCTTGGCATATTCGGGGATGAACACTTCGCGAATATAGCGTTTCATGGCTTCGGCTTGTTCCTGTTCCGTGCTTCCCATTGCTTGGAGTTCCTTTTCCGACGGGCTGACGTGGATAACGTAAAACTTGGCATCGGTCTTTAATAGTTGCCCGATATTCCCGTCAATGTCTTTAATCACTTGGGATTTATAGACATTATCGTCCGTAAGGTTGAAAAATCCTTCGGTATAGATTCCCTGCTCCATCCGTTGCAAATCTTCATGCTCGCAATAATTGCATAACTTTCGGCTACTGCCTGCATTGTTGTATATCCCATTAGATGGTGGCGGGACATCTATATTCATGCTTGCTATTCGTTTATCAGGTTTGTTATCTCAGCTTTCAGGGTCTCTTTGCGTTTTCCGTCCATAACTCCGCAAGCTGCCAACTCTGCATAAAGGCTAATCAACTTCAACAGTTTTGCATTATCTCTTTTCTGCACTTGGGATAGTGTGCCGATTTGTTTACCCTGACCGTTTATCACATTGGCATGTTCATTTATTTTGTCGCTGACCCTTTGCAGTACGGTATTATACTTTTCTTGGTTCTTCTCCAACTGTGATAGGACAAGCGTTTCCAAAGCCTTTACTATTCCATCGAAGCGGACTGCTATCGAATTGGTCGCCCGTATCATCGGGTTAAGTTCCTTTTCTTCATAGTTTCGGATGAAGCGTATAATATCATCCTGCCGTTTGTTGATTTTGGAAAGTTCGGATTTGACCGATTCGGGGGCTTCGGCGGGATTGATATTTGCTTTGTCTATATACCGAAAAGCCAGTTTTACAACTTCACTCTTTTTCAGCGAATAGCGTTTGCATATCTTTTCCACTAAGCCGCCTGTTTCCTTATCAATGGAAACGGTGGTAAATATGGTTTTCCTACTGTTATTTTGCATTGGTAATTACAATTTTATAGAAATTTGTGCTATTAATCACCTGATAATAAGCAATAAAGCAAAATTGATTATTACAGGGGTCATTACAGCGGTTTTAGTTAAACCGCTAAAGCCGAAGGCTTTGCCCCGCAGGGCAAGAGGGAAGAACAGGACTTGTCCAGTTCCCTCTTGCTCGATTTAGCGACACAGGCTGAACCGATAGGTGAAGCAGTTCCTGCTAAATCGGGGTGGTAGCATAGAGGAATAGCCCGAACACAGGCTTCTTTCCTCTGCTACTTTTTGCTATCAGGGCTGATTAGCCAACTGATTTGCTTTTTCAAACTGTTTGTAGGTTTGAGAATCGGCATATTCACGAACGAAAGCCCGGATATCGCTGGCTTTATAATACGTTTTTCGCCCGATGGTAAAGTAGGGAAGTACACCTTTCGCCCGATAGCGTTGTAGGGTTCTGAAAGATGCTTTCAACAGAAAGGCTAAGTCTTGATTATCCAACAGCCTTTCGTTTTCATCGAATACAGTATCGGTATTGATAAGAGATTTCAGGTCTTGCCCGATCTCGGTAAGTTTCTTGGATAGCTTTTCCATCCACTTCTCGAAGTTTTCGTTGTCTATATACATTTTGCTTCAATTTTTAGTTCAACATTATTGTTTTCAATCGATTGATGAAGCAAAGTTCTGCAAAACAAGGTTGCAGAAAAAGAGGAGTAGTTACCTACTCCCCGAAAAATGGTTTATAAACTGCTATAAATAAGTAGTTTGCAGAATCATCTTTTCTAATCTTTATTTATTTTTCCGTTTACGGTCTTCTCTACCAATAGCATTTCGCAAAGCGTCCAATGTTTTAGTAAGATTGTACGGTTTACGAGTAAACACTTCACCAATCTTATCGTAGATACTACCGAATTTAAGATTGAAAAGCTGCTCAAAGCCACGAGCTAAACAAGCCTCTGAAACAGGTTTTCCATTCTTTCCGGTAATCTCTCCTTGAAGAAACAAACCAAGTACAATTTCAGCAATACCAATAATTCCCAAGTCTTTTGACTTAGGAATTACATACAGGTCTGACTTGAACTCTGTAGACACAGGCGAATTAAACTGTTCGGGATGGATGATTTTCAAGTTGAGTAACTCTAATTCTGCATCAATTAAGGATAATGCTTTGTGAATGTATAGATTTTTAGGCGCATTTTTCCCCCTGCCCATCCAGATACAACCCCTTTAATGGGGCTATCTCAATACGGGTGAGATTAAGCATCCGGAAGATATGAGTGTAATCTTCCGAATTGCTAATTGTTACTATTTGCTTCACAAAATCTTCATAAGCATCTTGCATTTCTGTGTTAATAACTTCTTGTGAGGTGTCAGCCAGTAAGATGAAAAACCTCGTTCTCAATAAATCATTCATAGGCATAAAATTTAATTGTGAATAAATTATATATATCAAAGCACTAGCTTTGTATGCTGAATGATTTCTTGTTTTGTTTGTAGTTCCTCTGCTAATCAGAATGATTCAAGGGGTATTCAGCCTTATTGGTCGCAATTCCAGAAATGGTGAACTTCAAATTCCTGCTTCTTACAAATATAATCCACTGGCATGAGTTCTAAAATAGCGAAATGTAGCTATACAGAAGAACTGAAACTTGCATCAATCCTTGTCAATCGTTTCTTTATATAGTTCATAATCTATCTTTCTTCATGGCAAGTAATTCATCTAGTTTGCCCTCTGCAATATATGGCAAACACTGATGTATCTTATTAGTAGACCAATCCCACCATTTCAGTATTAGCAGTTGTTCAATTACCTCTGCATCGAAGCGTTTTCGTATTTCTTTGGCAGGAGTGCCACCCACAATCGTATAAGGCGGTACATCTTTCGTCACTACGGCACGTGTGGCAATAATAGCACCGTCACCGATATGAACCCCTGCCATAATCACAGCTTCGTAGCCGATCCATACGTCATTGCCGATCACAATATCTCCTTTGTTGTCCCATGCAGTAGTAATATTCGACTTCTCCAATTCCCATTCTTCATAGAATAGAGGGAAAGTATAGGTAGACAGAGACTTCAATGTATGATTCGCACAATTAAACAGAAACTTCGTGCCACAGGCAATAGAACAAAACTTGCCAATGATTAACTTCTCCCGATGGATGGGATAATGATAAAGTACATTGTTCTTCTCAAATAGCAAGGGATCAGCTACAAAGTCATTGTAAATAGTATAATCGCCCACCTCAATTTGCGGATCTTTAATCACGGCATTCAGATAGACTGTTTGCTTATCTCCGGTGCGTGGATATATTTTTGTCATCATAACTTAATTCGTTTTTAATAGTGTTTACTTTTCAGATAAATGATAGATTGCAGAGCCAGTAGAATCACAAACAGATATTCCGCTGTCAAGTAGAGGGGTAAAGATGCTTCTATACAGAAGCTCAACCAGTAGAGATATACTAAATACAAACAGGTAGTTGTCACCTGAAACAGAAAGGTGATTTTGGTTTGCCCTGTTCCCCCGACTGCATTAAGATATACATAGCCGGGTAGTGCAAACGTGTAATTCAGTAGCATCACCACGAAAGGGGCAAACGCTAATTCCACCAATAGTTCACTATCGGTGTAGAAGCCCACGATACAACGATTACAAAGCAACGCAATTCCTACCAATGGAAAGCCAATGATATATCCTAATTTCAGAACCTTGTGACAGATCGGGAAAAGCTCGTTTCTCGCTCCTGCTCCAATAGCATTACTCACTAATGAACCCGTAGTGACAGCAAAGGAATTGGCGATTACGAAAAAGAGAGCCGATACACTTCGGGTGATATTGGAAATAGCTAACTCTGTTTTCCCTAAATGCTCAATTACTACGAAAAATAGAAACCAAGGGGCTACGCTGATAAAAGCATGGAGCATACTCCACACAGACAGATTCAGGACTTTGATAAGTAACCGTCCATCATACACGGGCTTCAATCCGTATTTTTCTTTGTTTATCTTCGCTCCTGTGTAGATACAAAGTACAATCAAAGAACCCATTTCGGCTAACGATGAAGCGATGGCTGCTCCCGAAATACCTAATCCCAGTGTGAATATTAAGAGGTAGTTCAGCGGGATATTAATCGCCACCGCAGTAACAGCAGACCATGATAAGGCTTTTGTGTGCGTTATTCCAACGAAGAAAGACCGGATAGCCAGAAAAGGAAATGAGAATAGCAGCCCGAAGCTACGCCAGTCCAAATAGCGGACTACCGCTTGATAAATCTCCGGTGAGGAAATTAGCCGTTTCAATAGATAAGGAGAAATGGCATGAATCAGCAGGCAAAGCAAGACGGCTAATCCCGATAAAAAGAATAGTCCTTGATAGAACGTCTTTCCAGTTTCCTTATAATTCTGTTCCCCGTTTCTCCGGGCAATCATTACTTGCAATCCGATGCTGAACCCAAAGCCCAACATATAGACTGCCAGATAATAAATTCCGGCAATAGCGGATGCTCCCAATTCCACCTCGCCTACGTGACCTAAAAAGACAGCATCCGTTATATTGATTAACTGATCCATTAAGATGCTCATCATTACCGGAAAGTTGATGAGCCAGATTTGTTTATATGTATAATTCATTGCTCAACTGCAAAATAGCACGACACGAGCAGACTGCATAATATAGTCTGCCAGCTCGTAAATTCATAAATAAAAGGATATAAAATCTCTGTGGCAAATAAATCGTTATTTGTCAAATAGCTGAATAGCTTTCTTGAATGGGGCTATTCGCAGGAGCGTAGCTATATACAGAGTTTCATAAGAAGTGAATACTATTTGTTAGTTGATATAGCACAAATGTATGAAAAATTAAGAAATTCAACCTATCAATTCATGGATTTCTTTTATGTGCAGGTGCAAATGTCCCAAATATCCCTCTATCATTTCTCGTAACGTAACCTTTGCTCCCGTAAAGTCGCACCAGTAACTATCCAGCCTGTTCTTATCTGCCGAGTTAATCACCTGAATGATGTGGAGATTGTAGAATTTCCATAACTGGATTAAATTAGACCAGTCGGCATTTTGATAATCTTGCAAAGCTATCCACAAGTCATTATCCTGTGTATAATCAGGGAAGAAAAGCAGGTCTTTGCTATATTGCAACCGAACCATGCGTTGGTGATTATTGGATGCCGAATCAATCAAGTGACCGAGAATCTGCTTGATGGTGCGATTCTGCGTATTTCGCCTTTGTGTGATAACCTCTACGGGCAAACTACTTAACAATTTCTCTTCTGTTTCAATAATCTGTACAATGCCAGTGGTTATGTGAGTAAAACTATTTTCTTGCATAACTTTCTAATTTTAAATACTTCTGCAAAAGTAAGTTCTTTGCCTATCATCCACTTGTAAAAAACTGACTTTATCACAAATGACTACGAACGATTATGCGATTTAATAACATTCAGCCTACAATCTTCGGAAAAGAATGTAGAATACGGAGAACGGGAAGATAGATATTGAGTTGGTGAACAGCCTGTAAACTCTTTAAAATCTTTCACCAAGTGCGAAGAATCATAAAAACCACACGAATAAGCCAAGTCTACGAACTCCATTCCCGGATGATTCTGCAACAGATACAGTGCCCGCTGAAAGCGAACTACCCGATAATATTCTTTAGGGCTCATTCCTACATAGTTGGAAAATACTCGCTTGAATTGCCTATATCCCAAACAGGTACTTTCCGCAAGGGTATTCACATTAATTTGCGGTTGATTGATTATTTGGCAGATAGCGTGATACGTTCTTTGGTAGTTACAATTTGCATCGACCAACCGTTGCATGAAAAAGCGTTCAATCAACCGGATGCCGGTTTCAACGGCTGGTTCGGCAGAAATATTTCGTTTCAGGTGATTCAGTTCAATATCTTCTAAATCTTCTACATTTATATAATGATTGTAAAGCTCACTAATAGAACACCGCACAAATGGATTTAGCCCCAGAGGATGAAATATAACGGCAATCATATCAATATTACCCTCTGAAATCAAACTCCCATAAGTTGAGAACTGTCCACGGATAAAATTCTTTGGTTGCAAACCTTTTGATTGGATATTCAGATTCTCACCCCGATGAAAAACAAGATGTACGCACCCCGATGGAATAGTCTGTACCATTACTGGCTCTACTTCATCAGTCTTTAGTACCCAATAGTATTTTATATATTGGGAAAGTATAGGTGACGGATATAGAATTTTGCTTTCTTTCATCGTTATTCCGTTAATCTGCTGTGCGCATGGCGGTAAATATAAACGTTAATCTTCGCATGACAATAAAGTAAGCCGAAAATTTAGATGAATAGGGTGTGTTTTGCTCCGCTATAGGTCAGTGTTAAACGGTGCATTGCTCTCGTTACCGCCACATATAGCATATTCCGGTCGATCTCTGAATGATAATTCTTATCATCCACCTGTGGGATAATCACCTCATCGAATTCCAACCCCTTTGCCATGTGTGCAGAGGTGATAACGATACCCTGTACAAAAGTTGAACTTTGGCTTGACAGGAAATGAATATCGGGAATTTGTAATTTATCTGCCACCTCACGGGCTTGCAATTCAGTTTTGCAGACAATCCCCAGTGATTTATAGGCGGATGCCTGATAGGTGACAATTAATTTTTTAATAGCAGATAGTTCTTCTTTCTCATTATTAAATTGTAATACTTGCGGTTTCTCCCCATGCCGTGCGACAGGTTCAAGATCGGTATTTGTCCGTATTTTCTGTGCAAAATCTGTGATCTCACAAGTAGAACGGTAACTTTTGCACAGCTTCATCACTTCACCTGTGACAAGAGCTTTCTGAATCATATCCGCAGTAGACGAGCCGTAAGGATTGACTGACTGGCTGGCATCGCCCAACACCGTTTTCCGGCAAGGGAATAGCTTTTGCATTACCTTGTACTGGATCGGAGAATAATCTTGCATTTCATCTACCAGCAAATGTTTAACGCAGTTCTTTGTACTACCTTCTAAAGCGATATGCAAATATGCCAATGGTGCTATGTCGGCATATTCAAGCGTGCGGTTCTTCCGCATTTTAAATAGTTCCGGCTTATCTATCCATGCGAAGAAATCTTTATATACTTGCAGATCATTGTTTCCGGCAAACATTCGCTTGATCTCTTTTTTAAAGAAATTCCGTTCGGCAGTCGTCACCGTGAAAGTGTACTGCACTTTCATCATATCGAGAATATAATCCGTCATTGCCTCGAACCGCTGGCGCATGGGGTAACGGTTGAAGCGATGGAATTGCTCTTCGATAAATTCAGCCGGGACGGTGATATGCTTGGTTAGCTTCACATCTTCCGCCCTAAAGTAGTGGTTTTCGATGTGTAGAATAAAGCGATCCAGACCTGCGATGAAGTCGAAAGATGATTTATACTCGATTCGTTCAATAAAGTCCGGTGTTGGTTTGGTCAGCAATTCATTCACTTGCTCAAAGAAACTCAGGTATTTGTATTTGTGATTCAGCACTTCGGAAAGTATCTGCTCCATGCTGGATTCCGGTACGGTTTCTTCGCCCAGTTCGGGCAGGACGTTAGAGATGTAATCGGCAAACACCTTATTCGGAGAAATAATCAATATATCTTTTGAAGAGATACTGCCCTGAAAAGCATACAGCAAGTAGGCGATGCGGTGCAGGGCAATAGAAGTTTTGCCTGAACCTGCTACTCCCTGAATGATGAGTGTTCGGGCTTCCTCATTACGGATAATCCGGTTTTGTTCCCGCTGGATGGTGGCAACGATGTTCTTCATCTTATCATCTGCATTAGCACTCAGTTCCTTTTGCAGAATATCATCGTGGACGGTCAGCGCACTTTCGATCATAAACTCCATCTTTCCACACCGGATTCGGTATTGGCGTTTCAGGGAAATTTCTCCGTTAATCTCTCCCGATGGGGATAGATAAGATGCTTCGCCCAGTTCGTGATCGTAGAACATACTTGAAATAGGTGCTCGCCAATCATAAATTACGGTTGTCCGGCTTTCAGTATTGTGAAAGGTATGAATGCCTATATAAACAGGGATTATCGGACGGTTCTCGCTCTTCTCTTGAAAATCGATTCGTCCGAAGTAGGGAATATCCACTATTTTGGCAAGCCGTCGGCGCTTGTCAATTACACTTTCGCCTATGGCAAAATGATTCAGGATGCTTTCACGCATGGAGCGTATCTCATGCGGATCAATATCCTTATTGCTCCAAAGGTAGTCTTTGTACTCCGCCAATGTATCGACATGGTCTTTCACGGACACATCGGTATGGCTGATTATCTGCTTCAGCCGACCGATTATTTGCTGTAAATAGCTTCTTTCTTGCTTCTCTGTTTGATTGAATGCCATAGTAATTTGTTGCTAAAGGATGAAAATAGAGTCAAAACGGTGCGCAAAATTACTGCAATCCAATAGGATAGGAAATAGCTATTTATAGCTATATATCCATAAGTTTTGTATCTTTGCACGCTCAAAATGACCGATATGGATATTCTTGAACTTGCACTACATAATCAGCAAATCGCTTGGAAAATACTGGAACATACCGGTATTATCTCGGCATGGGAACATATTGGGGCAACTGTTCATCTGGTAGGCTCGCTCAAATCCGGTCTGTTGGCGAAGAGTCGGGATATAGACCTGCATATCTATACCGATACGTTGGATATTGCAGCCAGTTTTTCTGTGATTCAGGAACTTGACGAACGGCTCTCTTTAAAGGAAGTCCAATATAAGAATCTGATTCAGACAGAAGAAGAATGCATTGAATGGCACGCCATCTACGAAGACGAGGACAGGAATACGTGGAAGTTCGACATGATTCATATTCGTAAAGGCTCAAAATATGATGGTGTGGTTGAAAAAGTAACTGCTGCCATTACGAGCCGACTTACCCCTGATATCAAAAATACCATCCTTCAAATTAAATTCGATGTGCCGGACGGTGTACAGATTCCCGGCATAGAAATCTATCATGCTGTTTTCGTGGGTGGTATTTGCAGTTACGAAGAACTGGAACAATGGAGAAAAACCAATCCGCTGACAAATAGCTTGGATTGGTTGCCGTAATCAATAGAGAATACCGAAACTTTCCGCCCGATTGATAGCTTCGATCACATTATCGACATTCAGTTTTGCCAATATATTCTTGCGGTGATTGTTCACCGTGTAAATACTAAGGTTCAGCTTATAAGCAATCTCCTTGCTCAAAAAGCCCTGTCGGATTAATAAAAGTATTTCCTTTTCCCGCTTGGTTAATTGTTGGTTTGCCGTAACAACTGCCGATGCAAGTATCTCACCTGTCTTCCGATTAATAACTGTTCGCTTGATTCGCTCCATAGGTGTTTGATCGGGTGAAAGATCCATCACTCCCATAATCATCCACGCCTTTCCGTTCTTGTCTTTCTGAATCACTTGGTGGCGACTAATTACATTCACATATTCCTGCCGGGCATTCAGCATACGAATCTGGAATATCTGCTGATAATCATTTCTTTGTTCCTGCGGAAGTGAATAGATGAACTGCCCGTGTTCAATCTGGTGTTCGATGAGTTGCGCCCGGTCGTCAGGGTGTATCCGTTCTTCCAACAAATCCCCCTGCTTCCGAATCGTCTTTATCCATGTAGGGTTATATCCGAAGATAATAGCAAAATTATCGGATGCAAAATCATATCGTTCTTTGAAAACATCTACCGTAAAGATACAACTTTGGCTCATTTGTGAGAATGTCTGTATAGATGCTCTGCGTTCATTCCACAAATCATAGTCCACATCTAGCGGGCTGATCTGTTGCCTTGCCCATAATTCTTCGGGTGTTATCTTATTGGTAGTCATGTGGCAAATATAAGCGATAAATCTTTTTGTATCTCTATTTCTATTTGACTTTCTATGTAAATACGTTCAAAAAAAGAATATCCTATCAATATATTCCGAATGAATTGAGCCAGAGGTAGACAGGATATACCACTTTCAGACAGTTTTAAAAACGGCTCATGATTCTTCTTTCATTTGCTGATGAAAAGAGAATCAACAAGTTTTATAAACCATTAAAAATTAAAAGTATGGAAGTAGTAACCATTGAAAAGAGAACCTTTTCGTATGTCTGCGAACGGTTCACTGAGTTTGCCAAACGAATAGAAAGTTTGTGCAGCACTCATACTCAGAAAGTAGAAAACTGGCTGGATAGTCAGGAAGTGTGCCTGTTGTTGGGCTTTAGCAAACGAACGCTGCAATATTACCGAAGCAGCGGACGGCTGGCTTATTCTCAAATCGGCAGCAAGATTTATTATAAGTCTTCCGATATTGAAAGAATTATTGCGGACAGTGAAACACAAAATCAATCACCCCAATAAATTATGCCTTATGAGAAGAACTAAAGAAGATTACCCGTCCTTCAACCTGTTTTCCATTGTCGGCACATGGGAAAGCGTTAATCTGAATCCTACGATAATCATTTATCGGAGCGATAAAGAGTACCTTCTTTCTATTATATATGTATCGGAAACCACCAAACAGGCTTCGCCCACTACTTATGAGATACAGCAAGATGGTAGCCAGTATTTTATTGCCATTGTATCCAAACGGCTCTATATAGATTATGATCCAGCAAAAGATGTACTTAGCATTTCATCGCTGGGTGACTATCTGCGTAACTAACCAGCTATCTAGCCATCTTGAAATCAATATTTCAATAAAACAATCTTTCAATCATGGAACTAATAAATAAAGATACCCCACAAGTCAAAGAATTTATTTCTTCGCTCGATTCAATGCTGAACGGTATTGAATCTATAGTCAAGCATTACAAGCCCCACCTGAACGGGGAACGCTTTCTTTCTAACAATGAAGTTTCCAAGAAACTGAATGTCAGTTTGCGAACCTTACAAGAGTGGAGAGATACAGGGTTAATACCCTTTATCCAAATTAAAGGTAAAATCATCTATCGTCAAAGTGATATTGATAAGCTACTCCAAAAGCACTACTTTGAAAGCTGGAAAGAATAACTATCTAAAAGAGTATGATTTCCACTATCTTAAAAGGAAATCTCTTTTATTAAGATGGAAATTATACCTTTGCATCCCAAACAGTTGAAGTTATGAAGTTTGTAATAGGATCCGGTACAATTGCCGACATTGACGAATTAGAAAAGTTGTATGATGATCTGAATGATTATCTATCTGCTACTACCAATTATCCCGGATGGATAAAAGGCATTTATCCTATCAGGGAAGATGCGGTTGCTGGCATAGAAAATAATACTCTTTTTGTTGTGAGGCATGACGGAAAAATAGCTGGCTCTATTATTTTAGACCATCATCCCGATGAAGCCTATAATAATGTAAGGTGGAAAATAGAAGCTGACTATAGCCGTATTTTTGTGATAAGTACTTTTGTGGTGCATCCCTCATTCTTGAAAATGGGTATCGGTCGTGCTTTGATGGATTATTCGTTTAAATTGGCTCAACAATCAGGCATAAAATCTATCCGTTTGGATGTGTATGAAAATAATCTTCCGGCAATCTCCCTCTATGAGAAATGTGGTTTTGAATACATTGATACCGTAGATTTAGGTTTTGGCAACTACGGGCTGGATTGGTTCAAACTGTACGAGAAACTTGTTTAAATGCTATTCCAGTGGAAGACGTTTTCCTCATGCAAGCCCCGAAAACATTGTTTTTCGGAATTTAATTTGAATCATTGACTTTTCCAGTGAAGTATTTAGTCTGTGCAAGTCTTTAGATGAAAATACGCTCGGAATGTAATGAGAGGAAGATTTTCATCTAAACGGAAGGCTCGGACTTGAACAGGCTAAATACGGAACTTACCTTTGTCAATGCTTCATATTGGGTTCTGGAAAACTTACGATTAAAGAAAAGGATTGAGAAAATGAAATTCATTTTTCCCAATCCTTTTTCTATATTAGCTACTACCTTTATTATATAGCCAACTCCGACAGACAGCTATTTACTTTTTGCATATCCTTAAAAATATTCTGATCCAGTACCCGTGCATAGTGTTTTGTTACGCTTGTGTCTGCGTGTCCCAACATCTTAGCTACATTCTCCATACTCACGCCATTTGCTAGGCATATAGAGGTGGCATAGCTATGTCGGGCTGAATGTGTACACAGATTTTTCTGCAACCCGCATACATCGGCAATCTCTTTCAAATAACTGTTCATGCGCTGATTGCTCAATACTGGCAATAGTTTTCCGGTACATTCTGCCACATTTTTATACTTTTCAAGTATAGAAGCTGCCACAGGTAGCACAGGAATGTTACACATGATTTTTGTCTTTTGGCGGTTCTTCCTTATCCAAAGTTCCCCTTTGTTATCTTTAACCAAATGTTCAGGTGATAAATCTTTTACATCGCTGAACGCCAGACCTGTAAAAACGCAAAAAATGAAAACATCCCGTACCTGTTCTACTCGCTTAATGGTGAACTCTTTGGCAAGAATGATTTTAATCTCGTCCATCGTCAGAAATTCAGGATCGGTTTCTTGCAGCTTGAAGCGGTAGTAAGCAAATGGATCTTTCTTTATCCAGTCATTTTCCAAAGCAATGCGGATAATCTTCTTCAAGTTCTTCAATCGGGTGATAGCTGAGTTCTGCGCACAACCTTTTTCAATCTTCAAGAAAGCGTCGAACTTAGAAATGAAGTTGGCTTCCAAGTTGTTCAGAGCAATATCCGATAGCTGGTATTCTTTCTTAATGAATTCCTCCAAATATCGTGTAGTGGTTTCATACCGTTGAACGGTCTTACTAACGAAGTCCTTACCGATTAGCTTACGGCTCTGTTCGTTATACTCCCTGAATACCTGCAATAGTGTTTTGTTATCTTCCTCCACACCATAAAACAACTTTCTCACAAGATCAACAGTGATAACCTTGCCGGAAGTTTCCAGTTCTCTATAAATTTGGTGTACGTGCGAACGTGTGATTTCTAAGTAGTGGTTCAGTTCCACCGACATACGGTCTTTGCCTTTTGAATTCTCTTTTGCCTGATTCCATAGATTTACGGGGCAGCTTCTTTTAATAGAAATATCTACCATACAGCCGTTTACAGTGATTCTCATGCACACGGGCGCTTCTCCGTTCTTTAATAATTTGCCTTTCTTGATGAAGAACAATACAGAAAATGATTTTCGAGCCATTTTTACATCGTTTTTAAAGTTACAAAACTATGTATTCTCTTCCAAAGTAAGTCTATGCAAAAGACTATGAATCAGTGAGAAAGATGCAAATTCGTGGGACTTTTTCGGACTAAATTTTAGTCCCACGATTTATCCACCGATAATATGCTTGAAACGGCTATTTTCTGCTACCTGCCAGAAAAAAGAAATCCCTGATAATGTCTGATTACCAGGGATTTGCTTGATTTTTCTTTTGTTTTCAGTGATCCGCTTGGGGCTCGAACCCAAGACCCCAACATTAAAAGTGTTGTGCTCTACCAACTGAGCTAGCGAATCATTCGTTTAGTTCTCTTTAGCGGGTGCAAAGATACGGCTTTTTCTTTAGCAACCAAACATTTTCTATAAAAATATTCTGTTTATTTTTCGCTTATTTCTTTTCCTCCTGATTATCAGTTTCTTTAGGATCGATTATTTTTTCACGATGAATAACATATCTCTGATAGTAAGACAGCATGAGGGATGTTGCTGGAAGAGCGATAATCATTCCGAGTATTCCAAGTAAAGAGCCCCAGATGGAAAGTGATAATAAAATGATAGCAGGATTAAGGCCTGTTATTCTTCCCATTACATTAGGAACAATAAATGAATCTTCTATCACTTGTACTACTGCAAAGACTATTAAAGCTGAACCAAGCACAATCCATACGCTTTGCCCGGTATCGGCAACTTTGAGTAATCCCAGAATGAAAGCTGGAAAAAGGGCGATCACCTTCATATAAGGTACCATGCTTAATATGCCGATTAAAAATGCAAGTCCCAGAGCTAATGGATAATCAATAATAAGAAAGCCAATACCCGAAATTATAGCAACACATAATGCTACGAATGCCTGCCCTCTAAAGTAACGGTTCATTCCATTTTTTAAATCGTTAATTAAGCTGGTGGCAAAATGTCTGTATTTCTTAGGGATAAGTTCAGTCCATCCGTCGGCAATAGCTTCATAATCAAGAAGAATGAACACGGTATAAAGGAGGATGATAAAGGAAGCGATGATGCTGAACAAAACATCCAGAGATTCAGATAGGAGCGTCCATAGTTTTGGAAGGGCATTTTTTGTAAGATTGGCGATGTTTTCTTGACTGAAGATTTTGCTCAGTTCTTTGACATCCAGATTTTCATTAATAAAATCTGTGATCACCTTGGGAAATACGTTAATACCTGATCCTTTTGATATATAAGTCATAATCAGATTGTTGGCTTTTCCGAATTCAGCAACCAATGAGGGGATCAGTAAGAAACATAATCCGGCAATTACTCCTCCAACAGCTAATATGGCGCAAAGAATTGATAGAATTCTGATCTTTACTTTTAGTTTATACTGAAAGAATCTTACCAGCGGATACATAAAGTAGGCTATCAACCAGGCTATAAAAAAGGGGAGTAATACAGCACTTAGCTTATCGAACAAATATATTATCCCAACAACAATGGCTACTCCAAAGATAAAGCGGATAAAACTGTCGAATGTGATTTTCTTTTCAAGCATAAATTTAGTTGATTAATATTGATTTATTCGGAACTTTCTTTTAAGGCTCTTGTATAGCATGTTCTGCAAAGAGGCTCATATTCTTCTTTCTCACCTAACAAAACGCGCTTCTCATTTTCGACAATGCGGTGTGATACGTAAGCAAGCTGCCCGCATTTTACACAAATGGCATGTACTTTGGTTACCTCATCAGCTATAGCGCATAAATCGGGCATAGGACCAAATGGTATACCTTTATAATCCATGTCGAGTCCTGCAATGATTACCCTTATGCCGCTATCTGCCATTTTGTTGCAGACATCTACCAATCCTTTGTCAAAGAACTGTGCTTCGTCAATGCCTACTACATCAATATCGCTGGAAAAAAGTAAGATGCTGGCAGATGATTCTATTGGAGTGGAAGATATGGAATTGCTGTCATGAGAAACCACTTCTTCTTCTGAATAACGGGTATCTATGGCAGGCTTATAAATTTCAACCCTTTGCCTGGCAAATTTGGCTCTTTTTAATCTGCGTATCAGCTCTTCTGTTTTGCCAGAGAACATTGAACCGCAAATAACTTCTATCCGGCCTCTTCTACGTGTTTCTAATATTTGGTCTTCGGAAAATATTACCATTGCGCCTTGGTGTATTAAAATTTTAGTATCAGTTTACTAATTGTCTACAAAAATAATACTTTTTTTGTGTTTTGCATATTATTTATTTCTACATTTGCCACACAGTCGCATAATTGTGCGGATTTGAAAATGTTATTACCAGGATTATCAGTTTCGATCTTGGTTGAAAGAAGAACGAATTTTATATAATATATTTATATTTTAGAAATGGGAAAATTGTATGTTGTACCAACACCGGTCGGTAATTTGGAGGATATGACTTTCAGGGCTATTAAGGTCTTGAAAGAAGCCGATCTGATTCTTGCCGAAGATACACGTACTTCAGGTATTTTACTGAAACACTTTGAAATTAAAAATGCAATGCAATCTCACCACAAGTTTAATGAACATAAAATGGTGGAAAGCGTTGTTAACAGAATAAAGGCTGGTGAAACTGTTGCGTTGATTTCGGATGCAGGGACACCGGGGATATCCGATCCTGGATTTTTGGTAGTTCGGGAGTGTGTAAAAAGCGGAATTGAAGTTCAATGCCTTCCGGGTGCAACTGCGTTTGTACCTGCGGTAGTGGCTTCGGGACTTCCCAATGAACGTTTCTGTTTTGAAGGATTTCTTCCTCAGAAGAAAGGACGGATGACCAGATTAAAATCTTTGCAAACGGAAACGCGCACAATGATTTTTTATGAGTCGCCACATCGTTTACTCAAAACCCTGATTCAGTTCGGGGCGTATTTTGGAGTAGAGCGCAAAGCTTCTGTTTCAAGAGAAATTTCTAAAATATATGAAGAAACAGTGCGTGGAACCTTGGCTGAATTAATAGAACACTTTACAAGTGTAGACCCTCGTGGCGAAATTGTAATAGTGTTAGCTGGCATTGATAATTAGAAATTAAAAATAGCTTCACTTAAAAACAAAAGACGTATGAAAAAACTATTATTTTTATCTTTATGCGTAGCCATATTGGCTTCTTGTGGCAATAAAAAAAGTGGTGAGAATGATCAGCTTAAAGCAGAAAATGATTCTCTTTCGATGCAATTGACTCAACGTAACAATGAACTGGATGAAATGATGGGCACATTCAATGAAGTTCAGGAAGGCTTCCGTCAGATTAATGCTGCTGAAAGTCGTGTAGACTTGCAGAAAGGCAAGATTGCTGAAAATGCTGCCTCTGCAAAAGCTCAGATTGCTTCTGATATTCAGTTTATCTCTAAAACGATGGAGGCAAATAAGGCTCAGATAGCTAAATTGAAATCACAATTGAAGGGTAGCAAGACTAATTCGGCTCAATTGAAGAAAGCTATTGAAGGCTTGACTGCTGAATTGGAATTAAAAGCTAAGCAAATTGAAGAGTTGCAGGCTGAATTGGCTGCCAAGAATATTCGTATTCAGGAATTGGATGAGGCTGTTTCCGGATTAAGTACTAATGTTCAGACTCTTACTGAAGAAAGTACAGCAAAAAGTAAAACAATGTCTGAACAAGACAAAACTATTAACACAGCTTGGTTTGTGTTTGGAACGAAATCTGAATTGAAAGCTCAGAAGATTCTTAAAAGTGGTCAGGTACTGAAAACCGCTGATTTTAATAAGGACTACTTTACGGAAATTGATATCCGTACAACTAAAGAAGTGAAACTTTATTCAAAACGTGCTGAGTTACTGACCAGTCACCCTGTAAATTCTTACTCGTTGGAAAAGGATGAAAAGGGACAACTGACTTTAAAGATCTCTAATCCAAAGGAATTCTGGAGTGTATCAAGATATCTTGTTATCCAGGTTAAATAATTAAGCTAAACTTGCGCCAGTAGATTTGTTATATGCAGAATAAGCTATAATAAGTCTACTGGCGCATTGTTATTATAATGTGTACTCATTATGTATAAAAGTATTTTTTTTGATTTAGACGATACGCTCTGGGATTTTTCAGGAAATGCTTATGATTCTTTTTCTGAAGTCTATGCTCATTATGATTTTGATCAGTATTTTGATTCTTTTGATCAGTTTTATTCAATTTATAAGGAACACAATGCCCGGTTATGGATTGAATATGGTAATGGTAATATCACTAAGAACGAACTTAATCGCAAGCGCTTCTTTTATCCACTTCAATATGTCGGGGTGCACGACGAGGATTTGGCGAAATCCTATTCAGATGATTTCTTTGAATTAATACCTACCAAGAGTAAACTGCTCCCTTATGCCAAAGAGATATTGGAGTATCTTTCCGGAAAATATCGTCTTTTCATTCTTTCTAACGGTTTTCGCGAGTTACAATTTCGTAAGATGACCTCGGCTGGCATAAATCATTATTTTGAGAAAGTGATTCTTTCTGAAGATATTCAGATACATAAGCCAAATCCTGAAATCTTTTATTTTGCCCTATCTGCCACACAATCCATTTTAAGTGATTCGTTAATGGTAGGAGATAGTTGGGAAGCTGATATAGCCGGAGCCAAAGGGGTGAATATGGACCAAATGTTCTTTAATTATTCAGGCATGGAAGAACTTTCTTTCAAACCTACGTACACTATTAAAAGCTTAAAAGATATATTGAGTATTCTTTGATCCATTATTATCTTTAGAATAGGGTTCTTCGTCACTTTAGGTGCAAGCTATTCAGATAAAAGTCTTTATTCATAGGCATTTCAAATGTTTTTCTATCTTGAATATTATACCCCGTTATCTAAAGTCATGATATTGTCAAAAGTCGTGATAAAGGGAAGTTCTATAGAAATTTCTAACAACCTCTAAAATTAAGCCACTTAGATATTTGTATGTATCTGATTATCAGATAATAAGGTATTTTAAAAGTTGTAGATATGCTTGAAAATTAGTATCTTTAAGCTGACCAAAGCATCAAGACTCCAATGAATCAAAGCATATCTACAGTTGGCAAAGTTACTACAAATAAGCCTATTTACGTCAATGTTAACAAAAAGAAATCAACTATATCTTTTAAACTTCATATTCCCCATTATCGCCAGGATAGAGTCTCTATAAGTGGGGAATCGTACACTGTAGAATTGTCCCGTAACTCTAATAGTAGCCGCTGTCCGGCCTGTGGTTGTTTGAGTCAAAGCTTACATGGGCACTATATACGCCAACTTCAGGGCTCAGAAATATTTAATCATCCCCTGACTCTATTGGTCAAAACCCGCAAATTTCGTTGTCGAAATGAGCATTGTCTCCGCAAGGTCTTTAGTGAGGACCATTCCTGCATGGCTTCTCCCTATGGCCGCAACACCTTGGAGGTAGAAGAACGTATCCGTGAAGTATCTCTAAAAGTCACATCCCGTACTGCCAGTGAGCTTTTACACGGGCAGAACATCTTCTGCAGTCAATCTGCCTGTCTACGGAGTGCTCACAAGGAATTGCCCTCAAAAAGTAGTAATTCTCTACCTGTGGCTATAGGTATAGATGACTTTGCACAGAAGAAAGGGCATATCTATGGGAGTGTTATTGTAGACCAGATGACCCATCGTCCCATTGCAGTACTTCCTTGCCGGGAGGGGGATGAATTAGAGCAGTTCTTGCGAGATAATCCTCAGATACAATACATAACCCGAGACCGAGGGCGAAACTTTGTTGAAGCTATTAATCGTATCCTACCCGGTGTTACCCAAATCTGTGACAGATTCCATTTGATAAAGAATCTGGTGGATGCTCTGACGGAAGAAATAGCCTCATTATTCCGGCTAAGTGTGCATAAGCAAACTTATTCTTATCCCTCCACGGAAGAATGCAGAACCAAAATCATGGAAGCTCTTTATGGCCTGGGGGATGCCAGACATCGACATAAACTGAACCTGTTTGTGCAAGCAGATAGCCTTATCAGAAAAGGAATGAGCATTTCAGAAACAGCCCGCCAATTAGGAGTGCATTCACTGGTTATCTGGCGTTTGGTACGTCACCATACAGGCAAGGATTATATGTCTGCGCAGCAAAAGAGTATATTAAAACATGTCGATGAACTGGCTTTGGAAATCAGCCATGGATGTACGGATATAAAGAATTTGAAGAAGAAAATGGAAGGCAAAATGGATGCGATTGCAATCTCAGCTGCCACGATAGGAATCAGAAACAAAATAAAGCAAGAACAACAGGAAGTCAGGAAATATAACAAAAATATAGCTGAAAGGAAAAACAAAAAACACGCATCAATAAGGAGCATACGGAGATTTATATTGAAAGGGGAATCCGCCGTGCAAAGTCTTACTGATCTATTGAAGAATCCATCAATAAAACAGGTTGTAACATTAGGATTGAGATTCAAGGAAATGATAAATGGAAATCTCAGGCAATGGTCTCTGGAAAATTGGATAAAACAGGCTATGGAATCTGATTCAAAAGCTATGAGGGCATTTGCTTGTGGAATAAAAGCAGACCAACAAGCGGTGCAAAATGCAATGGATATTTATTTGAACAACGGACTCTTGGAAGGAACTGTCAATAAAATAAAGGCCATCAAAAGGCAGATGTTTAATAGGGCAAGCTATAGACTACTTAATGTCAAACTCATTGCGTTTAAAACCTAATAGCTTGCACCTAAAGTGACGAAGAACCTAGAATAGTGTTATTTGACCTTTCTGAGTTTTTCTTCCTTTTTATTTTCTTCCATTTTTGAAAGCGATTTAAAAACAGTATGAGTCTGTTTCGACAATATAATATTGTTAAATTGATCGTTGCTTTTTATAACACTTGCCGTTGAATTAAATGTTGTTTAATATGTTTTTATCATTTTCGTCAAAATGATTGGTTTTTATGGCATATTTTATCGATAAATATCAAATTATGCCATTTAAATCACTTTTTGTTTGTTCATTATGTCGTAGAATGGAGGCTATTTTACTTATTTTAATAGGTAAATATGTACTATTTAAAGCTCTTTAGTGGTGAAAATATAACAATTTGTAATAATTGAAAGGTTTTTTTAATAAATTGGTTGTTTATTTTGCTTTTATTTATATATTTGCAAATTGTTAGGTTAAAGAAAATAAATGTTGTAAAGTTAAACTTTAAGAGAGAATTTATGAAAAGAAAATTAATGCTGTTATTGGCATGTCTATTTGTAGGCATTGGTTTAGTAACTGCCCAGAATCAGAAAGTGACAGGCGTTGTCGTTTCGGAAGAAGATGGGCAACCTGTGTTAGGCGCATCAGTATTGGTTAAGGGTACTAAAATAGGTGCCACTACTGATCTGGATGGTAAATTTACTTTGTTAAACGTTCCAGGTTCTGCAAAGACTCTAGTTGTTTCTTACATTGGAATGAAGACTAGTGAGGTTGCTATTAAGCCTGTTGTAAATGTGAAATTAGCTTCGTCTGCTAAGGCTTTGGAAGAGATCGTTGTTGTTGGTTATGGCGTACAAAAGAAAAAAGACGTAACAAGTTCAATTTCTAAAGTCGGCGGTAGTGAAATTAGTAATTTGGCTACACCTTCTTTTGATACCCAGTTGTCTGGTCGTGCTGCAGGTGTTCAGGTTGTTTCACCTAATGGCGCATTAGGATCTACTCCTACATATCATGTGCGTGGTTTAAGTACTATTTCTTCAAGTAGCCAGCCATTGATTATTATTGATGGAATGCCTGTTACATCAGGAGATACAGGTCAGCTATATAGTTCGTTTAATGCAATGTCTGATATTAATCCTAATGATATTCAGTCTATTGAAATCCTGAAAGATGGAGCTGCAACAGCTATTTACGGTTCACGTGCTGCTAATGGTGTTGTGTTAATTACTACTAAAAAAGGTGCTAAAAATGCCACTAAAGTCACTTATGATGGCTATGTTGGTGTTGCTTCACCTACTAAATTACATGATCTGTTGAACGCAAAGGATTTTGTCACTATAGCAAATGAAAAATATGAAAACTGGGGTGCTAAAGGACAAGCTGTTTATGATCCAAATGGCCCGGATACAAAGTGGAATGACTATATCTACAGAGATAATGCTTTTCAACAGAATCATAATATAGCTGCAAGTGGTGGTACAGAAAATAGTCAGTATTACTTTTCACTAGGCTATACTGATCAGGATGGTATCGTCCGTGCAAATAATCTGGAACGTTACTCATTGAAAGCTGATTTGACTCAGAATGCTAACAAATGGCTAAAGATTGGACTAAATGTACAAGCTAGTCACACCACCATTAACGGAGTAATGAATGAAGAAAACTCTTTGGGAAGTTTGGGATTTGCAGGTGTTCGTATGTTGCCTAACGTTTCTGTTTTTGATCCAACAGATATTACAGGCTATAATATTGATAAAGAAAATCGTAAAACGTTAGGGCGTGGAGGTAACCTTAAATATATTGATAATGGTATTCAGAATATTGTATGGGCTTTAGATAATAATGTAAACCGTTCAACTAATACTCGTTTAATCGGCGGCGGTTTTGCTGAAGCTACTTTAATGGATGGGCTGACATTGCGCACTCAGGCAAGTCTTGACCTTTCTAAATTAACAGATTATATGTATTGGGATCCGGAATCTGGTGATGGTTATGGATACAAAGGCACAATTGAAGAAGTAAATACTACTTATAAAAACTGGAACTGGCAAAATGTGCTGAACTTCAACCGTTCGTTTAATGAAATTCACAATTTAAGTGCTACAGCCGTTCAGGAATATACATATAGTGAATATGAGTGGACTGATGCCTCTGTTCAGCAGTTATCAGATAGATTCTTCTCAGATCATATCATCTCTAAAACGTTTGGTGATAAGAATGTCGGTGGAAATAAGTCTTTTAATGGTTTAGCTTCTTATATGTTCCGTGCTAATTATAATTATGATAGTAAATATTATGTTGGTGGATCAGCACGTAGAGATGGTTTGTCTCGTTTGTCAAAAAATACACGTTGGGGTACATTTTATGGCGCATCAGCCGCTTGGCGTATCTCTAGGGAAAACTTCTGGAAAGATTCTTCTGTAAGTAAAGTCGTAAATGACCTTCGTTTACGTGCTAGTTACGCAACATTGGGTAATTCAGAATTAGGAAGCAATTTCCCTTATTTGGGTACTTATTCTGCAAAACAATATGGCGCTGAATCAGGAATTGCCTGGAGCAATATGGGTAATGATCAGTTAAAATGGGAAACTACAGAAACTTTTGATCTGGGTTTGGATGGAACTCTTTTTGATGGACGTTTAACTTTTGAGTTAGCATATTGGCAGAAGAATTCTAAAGACCTGGTATTAGAAGTTCCTACAGCTCCTTCTTTGGGTATCCCAGGGAACAGCTATTATGATAATATTGGTAAAATTAAGAACTCAGGTATTGAACTAACGGTAGGTGGTGACGTTATAACTGGCAGAGACTTTAAATGGCATGCTGATGTAAACTTTTCTACTCTGAAAAACGTTGTGAAGTCTTTATATGGCGGTAGCGATATAGTAGATAACTATACGATTATTCGTGAAGGAGAATCTTATAAATCGCTTTATGGTTATGATTATTATGGAGTAAATAAAATGAATGGTAATCCTATCTGGAGAAAAGCAGATGGTACTCTTGCTCAGTTTGATACATTTGGTGCTGATTATGATTATAAAGTTTATGACCCTGCAAATCCGTCTGATGTGTCTAAAGCTTCTTCGCTGGATGCTTCTGATCGCAAAATTCTGGGATCTTCTGTTCCTACATGGTTTGGTGGTTTCAATAATACATTGACCTATAAAAACTTTGATTTGAATGTGTTTTTCCGTTTCTCAGGTGGAAATAAAGTTATGAATGCTACTCGTCAAGGATCGTTGCTGAATATGGAATTTGCCAATAACGGCACAGAAATTCTGGGACGCTGGCAAAGTGTTGACAAACCAGGTGATGGCATGACTCCTAAGATTGGCTATGGTGATAACCTTAAATTATTTAATGATGGCTATACGGATTCTCACTTTGTTCAAAGTGGAGCATTCTTAAAATTGTCAACTTTAACCTTGGGATACACATTGCCAAAGAGTTTTTTGTCTAAAATAAATATTTCTAAGGTTCGCTTTTACGCACAGGCACAGAATCTCCTGACAATTACCGGGTATAAGGGACTTGATCCAGAAACAACTTCTTCTTCTAATCATGTAACACGAATGGGTGTTGATTGGGATGGTCTGCCACAGCAGCGTGTTCTTTCTTTCGGTGCAAACGTTACATTTTGATTTAAGTAAAATAAACTTTTAAAAAAATGATTATGATATACAATAATATATTCAAAAATATTTCTTCTGTAGCTTGGGCTGCTGTATTTGCTGTAGCTCCGATGCTCTCTTCCTGTGAAAAGGATGTGGTGGACCTGAAGCCGGTAGCCACCTTCTCAGACATATCAGCCTTTACTACCCCTGCACGTTGTGAACTTTCTATGATTGGGGCGTATGATGCAGCACAATGCGGTTCATATGGCGGTGATTATACGCGTGGCTATCCATTTGGTGCAGCTAGTATTATTCAAGGTGAAATGCGTGGTGAAGATATGAACCTTACTGCACAATTTTATAAAATCACATATACATCAACATATAGTGTAGCGTCAACAAACAATATGTATATGTGGAATACTTCATTTGAATGTATCAATCGTGTGAATACTGTATTGAAGGGAGAAGCAGACGCTTCTGCTAACAAAGTGATTACAGAGGATGTTAGTAATCAATATAAAGGAGAATGTTTATTTCTTCGTGCTTTGACTTATCATAACTTGATGATTCATTATGCACTGCCATATAATGTTGAAGGAAACAATAATTATGGGATGCCTCTTTATCTGACACCTGTTAATACAAAGGCAGAAATTGCTGAAGCGTTGAAAATTGGACGTTCCTCGGTGAAAGATACTTATGCACAGATTCTAAAAGATCTTAATGAGGCTGAAAGTCTGCTTCCTAATTCTGTTGCTGCTAATAGGATAACCAGAGCTTCTAAAGGTGCTGCTATTGCATTAAAGACTCGTATTTATCTTCACATGCGCGATTGGGCAAATGTTGAAAAGGAAGCTGCCAAACTGACAAAGAGTACTACTGTTGCTCCATTTTCAAGTGCTATCGGTAACTATACTCTAGAATCCTCACCAGCAACACCGTTTACTTCATATTCTGATAACTCTGAGTCTATTTTCTCTATTGAAAATAGCTCAACAGATAATGGTGACGTGAATGGTGCAATGGCTGCTATGATGTCTGTTCGTGATGGTGGACGTGCAATATGTACTTCATCTCCAACACTATATAATTCAAGTTATTGGTTAGGAGATGATAAACGTCGTAGTCTATTGATGTATCAGGCAAGTAATGATTATTATTACTGCGATAAATACCAGAATCCGGTTACAAACCAAGAATATGCTCCGATAATCCGTTATGCAGAAGTTCTGTTGAACTATTCGGAAGCTGCTCTCCGTTTAGGAAATAAGCCCTTAGCTCTGGAATTACTAAATGCTGTTCGTAACCGTTCTTTAGCTGACAAATCAAAAGCATATACAGCTTCCAGTTTTACTACTGATAAAGACTTTTTAACAGCAATTTTATGGGAACGCCGTATTGAGTTCCATGGAGAAGGTCGCCGTTGGGAAGATATTCATCGTCTGGCTAAAGATGATCTTTGTCCTTCAGGAGGTATACCTGCTAAGATTGAGTTCAATAATGCTAAAATATTATATAAGGATGGTAAAATTGTGCCAGGAACAGGTAATGCTTTTGTTGTAGGTGGTGAAGTGAAATCAGCATGGTACAGCTCAAGTGCTAAATTTATTCCTTATACAGATAAACGTTTTATCTGGCCTATACCACAGGATGACTTGTTGCGTAACCCAACATTGGCTGCTCAGCAGAATGCTGGCTGGTAATAACAGTTGTAGATAATACGTCATTAAACAAAAAAGGGAAATACTTTCGGGTATTTCCCTTTTTTTTGTTTCTCAGATATCATCTATGCTTTTATGACAGAACCTACAACGCTTATTTAGGGCTAGTTATCTATTGTTTATTTATTAGCCTTTGGCTTTTTTATGGCCCCAAAGTTTCTCCCACCAAACCTTTTTTATCGATGAAAGACGAAAATAAATCGACAAACGATCTTCATTATATATATAGTTGCTATTTATGGAATATTTAACATTTAAATATTTATTTTTTATATTTTATGCCTAATAATATGTACTTATACAAGATTTTTAACCAAAGATTAAACTATAATACTTACAATTTCTTTCTTTAACTAATCTTAAAAGTAATTCTTAAGTCCTTATTATACAAATTTGTATAGGTCAAAATAAAGCTAATAAATAGAGCTTTACTATTTTATTTAAGTTGAAATATTAATTCCTGAAACTCATAAAAATATGTTTGTCTTTTAGAATATAAAATTGATAGACATTATACATACTATTGTTTTTTTATTTATAACGATTATATAAAAACAACATATTCTTATTCACCTTATAGTATAGCATTTTAGCTATCTGGTAGTTATAATATTTACTGCTGTAAAAAAGATGAAAAATATGTATAACTATTGATTATCAAAGACTTCTGTAATAGATCTTATGAATATATTTTTATTACTTAAAAATATAACCGCATAAATTAATATTTGTAAAAATACAAATTCTATTATTTCTCCTATAAAATCAAAATGATGAATTATTAGTGCATATTCAATCATAAAGAAAGCTATTCTATATAATCCATTGTGTTGATCTTTATTTGAATTTGGTGTATATATGTTTTAAAGATTAAAATATAGCCTAATTTTACAATATGTGTTTTAAAATACGCAATAAATGCATCAAAAAGAAAGCAAAGTACGGCGGATTTATAAAAATAGTTTTTTATTTAGTTTTTATTCATAACTTTGCAAAATGTTAGAGTAAAGTAAGTGTAATTATGAAATTAAACTTTAGGAGAGAATTTATGAAAAAAAAATTAATGCTGTTATTAGCTTGCCTTTTTGTAGGGATTGGTTTAGTAACTGCCCAAAATCAGAAAGTAACAGGAACTGTTGTTTCTGAGGAAGATGGGTTGCCTATTGTCGGAGCGTCTATTTTAGTGAAAGGAACAACTATTGGTTCTATCAGTGATTTAGATGGTAAATTTGTTATGTCTAATGTTCCTGGTTCAGCTAAATCTTTAATCGTTTCTTATATAGGAATGAAGAAAGCTGAAGTAGCAATTAAGCCAACCTTAAAAATTGTTCTTGCTCCGGATGCACAAGTTGTTAGTGAAGTTGTTGTAACTGCAATGGGAGTTTCTCGTGAAAAGAAATCTCTTGGTTATGCGGTACAGGAGGTTAAATCTGAGGACTTGACAAAGGTTGGACAAATGAATGTTGCAAATTCATTATCTGGTAAAATTGCAGGTGTGCAAATTTCTTCAACCGGAGGTGCAGTTGGAGCTTCATCACGTATTGTTATACGTGGTAATAGCTCATTTGGTAGTAATGAACCTCTAATCGTAGTTGATGGAGTGCCAATTGCTAACGATCAATATTCTAATACGATGAATAGTGATGGTAAAGGTGGATCGGTTGATATGGGTTCCGGACTTTATGATATAAATCCTGATGATATTGAATCTGTTTCTGTTTTAAAAGGTGGCTCTGCTGCTCTTTACGGTATGCGTGCCGGTAAAGGTGTAATCCTTATAACAACTAAAAGTGGTAAAGGAAAAGATAAAGGAGTAACAGTTCAATATGATGGTAATTTTAGTGTTGATCAAATCTATAATATTCTTCCACTACAAAATAAGTATGGACAAGGATATTTAGGTGATGAATATCAATATGGTATTGCCAAAGCAAAAGGTTATACAGGTACTTATCAGGATTATGCTGTAGGAGGTTATGATTCTGGTGCTGGATTTAATTATAATGGTGTAAATAACCAGATGGACGAAAGCTGGGGCCCTCGTTTAGATATCGGACTAAAAGTTCCTCAGTTTAATTCTCCTTATAAAAATGGTGCATATACTGTTACTGATTGGGTTTCACATCCAAATAATATTAAGGACTTTTTTCAGACTGGTTATTCTTTTAATCATAATGTCTCTTTTGCAACGCAAAATGAGAAATCTTCTACAAGAGCATCTTTGGGATACCGCGATCAAAAAGGTACAGTTCCAAATACGGACCAAAAAAGATACAATGGGCAGTTTAAGACAACGATGGAGTTTAATAAATATTTAAGCTATGATTTGTCTATGGATTATACTCGTACAGAGAGTAAGAATTTACCTGTAACAGGCTATGGACCAAGTAACCCACTTCAGTCTCTGCTTCAGTGGTTTGGACGTCAGGTAGATATTAATGATCTTAAAGCTCATTGGCAAGATTATGATGTTGATGGAAATCATTACAATTGGAATTCAGCCTATCATGCAAATCCATATTGGACTGTAAACAAGAATACGAATGGTTATGAACGTAATCGTTTATTTGGAAAAACATCATTATACATTAAGCCTTTAAGCTACCTGAAATTTGAAGGTAGATTAGGTTTTGATTATTATGGGACAAAACAAAATTCTGTAGTTGCTTATAGTCCTGATTATGCTAATGGATATTTTAGATTAAATAACCAAAGTCAGTCTGAAGTAAATGCTGATTTCGTTGGTTATTTCGATAAAACATTTGGCAATTTTTCAGTAGATGCTTTGGCTGGAGCTAATTACCGAAATTTAAAATGGGAGTCTTCAGGTTTGGGCGCTGATGAGTTAACAAATCCCGAATTGTACACTATATCTAATGTGAAGGGTAGTGCTGTTAATTCAATGGATCATTCCTGGATTCGTTCAAATAGTGTTTATGGACAGGCTTCTATGGGATATAATGGAATGGCTTATGTGGATGTTAGTGCTCGTCAAGATTGGAGCTCAACAATCAAAGATTCATTCTTTTACCCATCAGTTAGTGCGAGCTGGATTCCTACTGCAACATTTAAGTCATTGCAGTCTGATGCATTGAGTTATTTGAAAATACGTGCAAGCTGGGCTAAGATTGGTTCTGCAACGGAAGCGTATCGTACTACTGCATACTATACATCTGAAAATAATACGTTTAACGGAGTTTCGCAGTTCCATCTTCCTACAACCCATCCTGCAACAAATCTGAAGCCGGAAAGTGTTATAACTAAGGAAATTGGTCTTGAGGCTGCTTTTTTTCAGAAACGTTTAACTCTTGATATGGCATATTATTCAAAGAATACAACTAACCAGATTATGAATGTAGCTATTTCTAGAACAACTGGTTATAATTCAATGTTGGTTAATGCCGGTGAAATTGCTAACAAAGGTTTAGAAATTCAGTTAGGTGCAGATATTATTAAGAATAAAGACTGGAATTGGAATGTATCACTAAACTGGGCAAAGGATAAGAGTAAAATCGTAAGTTTATACCAGGATCCAAATACTGGTCAGAAGTTGTCTTCTTATACTTTGGGATCAGACTGGAGTACTTATGTTTATGCTATCCCAGGACAAAGCTGGGGAAGTATCTATGGAAAAGGAATGGTTAGGAACGATAAAGGTGAAGTTGTAATTGACTCAAATGGACTTCCTACACTGCAGTCAAATATGAAATTAGGAGATGTTGCTCCAGATTGGATTGGAGGGTTACGCAGTGAGCTATCTTATAAGAATCTGAGCTTTGGTTTCTTGCTTGATATGCGCAAAGGTGGTGACATGTTCAGTGTTTCAGAAATGTTTGGAGCTTACACAGGTATATTGGACTTTACAGCAAAGGGTGATATTCGAGAAAGAGCTATTGTAGTAGGTAAAGATGTATTGACAAATGAGAAATGCGTTACAGCTGATGGAAAAGCCAATACAATTGGCATCGCAGCTCAGGATTTCTATGAATCATACTATCCTAATCGTGAATTAAGTGTATTTGACGGTTCATTCTTGAAATTGCGTGAATTGCATCTAACATATACATTTCCAAAATCTATGTTAGCAAAGACTAAATGCATTAAAGCCGCTAATGTATCTCTTATTGGAAGTAACCTTGCTATTTTGTGGGTTTCTTCTTCAAATAAATCACACATTGACCCGGAATCAACTGAATCGAACGGTAACTCAGGTGTAGGACTTGAATCTAACGCTTATCCACCTTCTCGTAGCTTTGGTATAAAACTAGGTCTAACATTTTAACTACTTAAAAATATTCATATGAAAAAATATAGAAATATATCTTTATCGATGGTTTTGCTTGCATTCCTATTCTCTGGATGTACAAGTTCGTTTGATGAAGTCAATACAGATCCGGATAATGCAACTGATGCTCCGGCGGCTAATATTCTTACATATTGTTTGCAATATGCCACAACAAGCCTTTTTGATCCATGGTGCGATATGAATGAGCCTAGTACATATGCTGGACAATTGGCTAAAATTCAGTACATAGATGAAGCAAAATACGTCTATCGTCCTACTGTAGTAGAAAATAAATGGTTTTATTTGTACAGAACGATGAATAATCTTCGGACAGTAGAAACGAAATCAGTTACTGAAAATGCACCGGGAATGTATGGTATTGCAAAAGTTTTTGAAATGCAAATGATGCAGATCACAACCGATACATGGAGAGATGTCCCTTATACTGATGCGCTTAACATAGAGAATGGTGTTTTACTTTCAAAGTATGATACTCAGGAAAATATCTATCCTGGAATGCTTTCTGAACTTAAAAGTGCTGCTGATTCATTGATAAAAGCCAATGGTTCTAAAGTTAGTTCTTTATCTAGTGGAGATGCAATTTATAAAGGAGATGTCACTAAATGGCTTAAATATTGCAATTCTTTGCGCTTGCGTCTAGCTATGCGTATTTCAGGTGTAGATGCTGCTTTGGCAAAATCAACAGTTGAGGAAATCTTAGCTAATCCAACAAAGTATCCAGTTATAGATGCCAATGCAGATAATGCATTTTATAACTGGCCTGGTTCAAAGCCATATTTGGAACCATGGTATGCTGATGAACACACCAGTGGACGTGATGATCATGGTTTAAGTGATGTTTTGGTTAATACTCTTAAATCATTAAGTGATCCTCGCCTTTCTATTTATGCTTTTCCTGCTGCATCAGATGGTGCCTATAGAGGATTTACAATCGGTGCTAAGGCTCAACCTGATTTAACAACAATATCACGTATTGGTGCACGATTCAGAGAGAATGCTTCTGGATTTACTCCTTATTTCCGTGCTTGTGAAACGTTCTTTGATATTGCAGAAGCTTCTAAACTTGGTTGGAATACAGGTTATTCTGCTCAAGCTGCTTATGAAAAAGCTGTTACTCTTTCGTTGCAGGAGAACGGTGTAGGGTCGGCTGATATAACTAGCTATCTTGGTGGTTCTGCAAAATATGATGGATCAAATAATCAACTATACTTGCAAGAATGGATTTCTTTATTTAAGCAAGGTATGGAAGCGTGGTCATTATATAGAAGAACAGGCGTTCCTGCAACAAATTATGTTGCTCCTGCAAGTTCATATACAGGACATAATGTTTCACCGCTTAGATATCCTTATCCTGCTACGGAATCATCATTGAATGGTGCTAATTCTGCTGCATCTGTTAGCCAGGTTAAAGATGACTTCTGGGGAAAACAAATGTGGTGGGATACCCGCACAGGCGTTCAGTAGTATATAATACAAACAAGCATTATAATAAAAAAGAGATTATCCAATCAGTGGATAGTCTCTTTTTTATTATAATGTATTCATATGATATGTATGCTTCTTGTATTGAACAAAATGTTGGTTCGTGAATCCTCTTATGAGGTAATTCTTAGATAATCAGTGAACTATATCTATATTGTTAAAAGGTACACAGTTTCCTTGAAAAACAGAAAAACTTCTAGTCGTTTTTTGAGGGCGTAACAGGGCACTTCCTTCTGAAACCCATTGATAGTAGGGGTGACAAATTTTATACCGGGACATATAAAAGATGTATTTATATAAAGACTGTCACGCCAACAATCTTTTTTATACAAGTGTGCTTTATTCTGCTCTTTTTATCTGATTAAATTGACATGGTGAAAACATTTTGAATGTCGGTGTGGTTATAATAATTTAATCGTGTATATTTGTGCACATTTATATAAATACTGAAAATGAAAGAATTTGTTATTTCCGAAGTGCAAACTGAAAAGGCTGTTTTGGTTGCCTTAATCACTCAGACTCAGGATGAGCGTAAGACGAATGAATACCTTGATGAACTGGCTTTCCTTGCTGAAACAGCAGGGGCGGAAGTTGTATTTAGATTTACGCAAAGGCTGGATACTGCAAACTCTGTTACTTTCGTTGGAAAAGGTAAGTTACAGGAAATAAAAGATTATGTTGCTGAAAATGAGATTGGAATGGCCATCTTTGACGATGAACTTTCTGCCAAGCAAATACGTAATATTGAAGCGGAACTGCAAGTGAAGATACTTGACCGTACTTCTTTAATTCTTGATATATTTGCGATGCGCGCGCAAACAGCCAATGCCAAGACACAAGTGGAATTGGCTCAATATAAATATATGTTGCCTCGCTTAACTCGTTTATGGACTCACCTGGAACGCCAAAGTGGTAGCTCAGGTGGTGGAAAAGGTGGCTCTGTGGGTCTTCGCGGACCGGGTGAAACGCAGCTCGAGATGGATAAGCGTATCATCCTTAACCGAATGTCGTTGCTAAAGGAACAATTGAGGGACATAGACAAACAGAAAGCTACTCAGCGTAAGAATCGCGGGCGAATGATTCGTGTGGCATTGGTGGGATACACAAACGTTGGAAAATCTACCATAATGAATCTGATGGCAAAGAGTGAGGTGTTTGCGGAAAATAAGCTCTTCGCTACTTTGGATACTACTGTCCGGAAAGTGATTATTGAGAATCTGCCTTTCCTGCTTTCCGATACTGTAGGGTTTATTCGCAAGCTGCCTACTGATCTTGTAGAATCCTTTAAGTCTACTTTGGATGAAGTAAGGGAAGCAGATCTTTTGTTGCATGTAGTAGATATCTCTCACCCGGGATTTGAAGAACAGGTAGAAGTGGTCAATAAAACGCTCAATGATATTGGTGGAGGTGGCAAACCCTGTATACTTATCTTTAATAAGATCGATGCATATACCTATGTTCAGAAGCCGGAAGACGATCTTACTCCTAAAACAAAAGAGAATATAACACTGGAAGAACTGAAGAATACCTGGATGGCAAAGCTTAATGAAAATTGCCTCTTTATCTCTGCACGCGAGAAAGAAAATATTGATGAGCTAAAAGAGTTGCTCTATACCAGGGTAAAAGAACTGCATGTACAGCGTTTTCCTTATAATGATTTTCTTTTCCAGGTCTATGATGAAGATATAAATGAGTAAATATATTTAATAAGATTTCTATGAAAACATTCCGTTTACTGACTGAAGATGAGATTCTTCGTTTGAAAAGTCAGTCTTGTTTGGCTGACGATTGGAATAATGTATTTGTATCCCCTGATTTTAAAACTGATTACGTGCATCATACCCGTTTCTCCGGAACGGTAAAACTTGGTTCTTTCGATGAAGAGTTCTCGTTGGCAGGAGGAATAAAGAAACATTCAGGTTTAAGACATGTAACGCTTCACAATGTCACTGTTGGCGATTGTTGCTGCATTGAAAATATTCAGAATTACATTGCCAATTATGAGATAGGTGACCATACGTTTATTGAAAATGTGGATATTATTCTCGTCGAAGGATTAAGCACATTCGGCAATGGGGTAGAAGTTGCGGTACTGAATGAGACAGGCGGTCGTGAAGTGATGATTAACAATAAACTTTCTGCTCATCAGGCTTATATACAGGCTCTTTATCGTCACCGTCCTGAACTGATAAGCCGGATGAAACAGATCACAGATAATTATTCAGATAAACATGCTTCTGATACCGGAACGATTGGCTCTCATGTGATGATTGTTAATACGGGATTCATAAAGAATCTCCGAATTGGTGACTATTGCCATATTGAAGGTACCTGCCGATTGAAAAACGGCAGCATAAATAGTAATGCTGATGCACCTGTTTATATTGGCCCGGGAGTGATTTGTGAGGACTTTATTATTTCTTCCGGTTCGCATGTTGATAATGGAGCTATGTTGTCTCGCTGCTTTGTGGGCCAGTCTTGCCAATTGGGACATAACTATTCGGCTTCTGATTCATTATTCTTTAGTAATTGTCAGGGAGAGAATGGTGAAGCATGTGCCATCTTTGCCGGACCGTTTACGGTTACACATCATAAATCCACGCTTCTGATAGCAGGGATGTTCTCGTTTATGAATGCGGGTTCTGGTTCCAATCAGAGCAATCATATGTATAAACTTGGACCTATTCATCAGGGAACTATGGAAAGAGGCGCGAAAACCACTTCTGATTCCTATATTCTTTGGCCGGCTCGTGTAGGAGCTTTTTCTTTGGTAATGGGACGTCATGTGAATCATGCCGACACCTCCAATCTGCCTTTTTCCTATCTGATAGAACAAAGAAACACCACTTATCTGGTTCCCGGAGTAAATCTTCGAAGTGTGGGAACCATTCGTGACGCTCAGAAATGGCCGAAACGTGATAAACGAAAAGATCCCAATAAGCTCGATTATATCAACTATAACCTGCTTAGTCCGTATACCATTCAGAAAATGTTTAAAGGACGCCAAATTCTGAAGGAACTGAAGCGTGTGTCTGGCGAAACATCTGAGATATACTCGTATCAGAGTGCAAAGATAAAGAACAGCTCGTTGAATAAAGGGATTACCTTTTATGAGATCGCGATAAATAAGTTTCTTGGAAACTCAATTATAAAGAGGCTGGAAGGGATTAACTTTAAGTCGTGTGAGGATATCCGTGCCCGTATGAAACCAGAAATGGAAATAGGTGAGGGAGAATGGGTGGATGTATCCGGACTGATTACTCCCAAAAGTGAAGTGGATAAGTTGCTGGACGGTATTGAAAATGGAGGCATTAACCGCCTGGATGAGATGAATAACAGTTTCGCCACTATGCATCAGAACTATTACACCTATGAATGGACATGGGCATACAGTATGATTCAGGAATTTTATGGAATAGATCCTGAGCAGATCACCATTGATGATATTATTCACATTGTTAATCTGTGGAAAGATTCCGTTGTTGGACTCGACAATATGGTATATGCCGATGCAAAGAAAGAGTTCTCTTTATCATCGATGACCGGTTTCGGAGCAGACGGAACCCGTGCTGAGAAGGAGCAGGACTTTGAACAGGTACGTGGTGACTTTGAAAGTAATCCTTTTGTTACAGCTGTATTGAAGCATATTGATGAGAAAACTGTTTTGGGCAATGAACTTATAAACAGAATTGGTCATTTAGCTTAATAATAAACGAAATATAAATCTGTAAGAAGCTTAGATTTTAATCTCATATTCCAAAGTTTCTGGTCGATATATAACGAAAATGCGATCTGTTTCCTTTGCGGAAAAACAGGTGGCATTTTTGCATATAAGCTTTTTATCCTCCTTTTTACTCTGGTTAAGAAGAATTATCCTTTTATCAATTTTCATAGAGGAGTTTTTTAGTATCTTTGCCGGACGAAATTTACTTAAAATAATAAAGATATGGCAACACCCCCGTTTAAGTATCAGGCTCCGTTCCCAATGGGAAAAGATGAAACTGAGTATTACTTACTTACTAAAGATCATGTATCAGTAAGTGAATTTGAAGGAAAAGAAATTCTGAAAGTGGATGCAGAAGGATTGACTGCGATGGCTAATGCAGCTTTTCGTGATGTCGCTTTCTTGCTTCGTCCTGAACATCAGAAACAAGTAGCTAAGATCCTTTCTGATCCTGAAGCTAGTGAGAATGATAAATATGTGGCTCTGACTTTTCTTCGGAATTCAGAAGTATCTGCAAAAGGTCAGCTCCCTACTTGCCAGGATACCGGTACTGCAATTATTGTAGGAAAGAAAGGTCAGCAGGTTTGGACTGACGGATGTGATGAAGAAGCTCTTTCAAAAGGTGTTTATAAAACCTATACTGAAGAAAATCTTCGTTATTCTCAGAATGTTCCTTTGGATATGTATAAAGAGATTAATACAGGATGCAACCTTCCTGCTCAGATTGATCTTTATGCAATTCAGGGTGCAGAATATAAATTCCTTTGCATAGCAAAAGGTGGTGGTTCTGCCAATAAAACTTATTTATATCAGGAAACAAAAGCATTGCTAAATCCGGGTAAACTGGTTCCTTTCTTAGTTGAAAAGATGAAAACTCTGGGTACTGCGGCTTGTCCTCCTTATCACATTGCTTTTTGTATTGGCGGTACTTCTGCTGAAACAAACCTGAAAACAGTTAAATTGGCTTCTGCCAAGTATTATGATAACCTGCCAACTTCCGGAAATGAAGGCGGACAGGCATTCCGTGACATTGAACTGGAAAAAGAAGTGCTTCTCGAAGCTCAACGCATGGGCTTAGGTGCTCAGTTTGGCGGTAAATACTTCGCTCACGATATCCGTATTGTTCGTTTGCCTCGTCACGGTGCTTCTTGCCCCGTAGGTATGGGCGTTTCCTGCTCTGCAGACAGAAACATCAAGGCTAAGATTAATAAAGACGGAATCTGGATTGAGAAGATGGAAGATAATCCCGGTCAATATATTCCTAAAGAATTGCGTAATGCAGGCGAAGGCGATGCTGTGCAGATTAACCTGAACCAACCAATGGCTGATATCCTGAAAGAATTGGATAAGTATCCTGTCTCTACACGTTTGTCTTTAAACGGAACAATCATTGTAGGTCGTGACATTGCTCATGCAAAACTAAACGAACGTATCGAAGCGGGTTTAGGCTTGCCTCAGTACGTAAAAGATCATCCTATCTATTACGCTGGACCAGCGAAAACTCCTGCAGGAATGCCTTCTGGTTCTTTCGGACCTACAACAGCCGGACGTATGGACTCTTATGTTGACCTGTTCCAGGAAAATGGTGGAAGCATGATTATGATTGCTAAAGGTAACCGCAGCCAGCAAGTTACTGATGCTTGTAAGAAGCATGGCGGATTCTACTTGGGTAGTATCGGTGGACCAGCTGCTATTCTTGCTCAGGAGAACATTAAAAAGGTAGAATGCCTTGAATATCCTGAACTGGGTATGGAAGCTATCTGGAAGATTGAAGTTGAAAACTTCCCTGCATTTATCCTGGTTGATAATAAGGGTAACGACTTCTTCAAGCAAATCAAACCTATTTGTGTAGGTGGTTGTAAGTAGTAATTAGTTGCAGATAATAGTAGATGCCTCGGTTCCTAAAGGGATGCCGGGGCATTTTTTTTCTTATAATTTATAAAGCAGATTATCTCTTTGGGACATATCCCCCCAAAAAAAACAAGAAAACGCAAAACTATCTTCCACCTGCCACTAATTTTAAGTAATCGGCTGAATATAAATGCGGTAACTAGCGGCAGATCAAAATGCTTTACTTCTTATCTGTCGCTTTTATTTCCCACCTGCCACCTGATTATCCGTGGAAACTTTCTAAAGATGATTTAGAGAATATAGACTGTTCTGGGAAAAGCCTGAAGAATGTAAGCTTGTTAATACGCCGCGCGATATTTTCCTTCCTCTTTATCTTCCAGAATATTCAGATAAGAAGTGTACCGCGATTCGCTGATAAGATGTTGCTCTACGGCTTCGCGAACAGCACAGCCTGGTTCATGGCGATGGGTGCAGTTGTTGTATTTGCACTTATCTGAGGTCTCGAATATTTCTTTAAAGTAATGTCCTACCTCTTCGTCTTTCATATCGAATGTGCCGAAACCTTTTATTCCCGGAGTATCAATGATGTATCCGTCTCCTGGAACGGGAAACATTTCCGAGAAAGTGGTGGTGTGCATCCCTTTGTTGTGATAGGAGGAGATTTCTGCTGTTTTTATATCCAGATCAGGCAGGAGGGCATTGATCAGGGTGGATTTTCCCACGCCGGAATGTCCCGAGAAGAGGGTGATGTTTCCTTTAAGAGCCTTTCTTACTTCCTCCAGACCGTCTCCGTTAAGAGCTGAGATTTTAAAACAAGGATAGCCTATTTGAGTATATAGCGTGATTATTGCGTCGAGATAACGCAGCTCGTCCTCGTTATATGCATCTACTTTGTTGAATACTAGTTTAACGGGTACACGGTATGCCTCGGCCGAAGCCAGAAAACGATCAATAAAGATGGTGGATGTTTCGGGATAATTCACGGTAACCACCAGTAAGCACTGGTCGAGATTGGCCGCAAGTATGTGAGATTGTTTGGAAAGATTGGAAGAACGACGAACTATATAATTCTTTCTATCGTCAATTTCACTGATAAAAGCAGTGCCTTCCTGATTCATTATAATATGCACATTGTCACCTACGGCAATTGGGTTTGTGCTTCGGATTCCCTTGAGGCGGAAATTCCCTTTGATTTTACACTCTACCAAACGACCTTCTTCGGTTTTTACCTGATACCAGCTACCTGTGTTCTTTATAACTAATCCGCGCACTTCTTTTTATTTATTTTATTGGCTTAAAAACTTCAGGGAATTGATTTCTATTGAATTCAATTCCCCGAACAGTTTTTTATACTGTCATAATTTCTTTTTCTTTGGCAGCAATCATTTCGTCCACTTTCTTGATAAACTTATCGTGAACTTTCTGCAGGCGTGCTTCTGCATCCTTTTCTTCATCTTCTGCCAAACCGTCTTTCAACCCTTTTTTCAGATGATCTATTCCATCGCGACGAGCGTTACGGATACTAATCTTTGCAGTTTCACCATCCTTGCTGCTTTGTTTGGCTAAAGTTCTGCGTCGTTCTTCTGTAAGTGGTGGAATACCCAAACGAATAACCTCTCCGTTGTTTTCCGGCATAATACCTACTTCAGAATCAATGATTGCTTTTTCAATTACTTTAAACATTCCTTTGTCCCAAGGTTTGATCACAATACTTTTTGCATCCGGAGTACTGATTGCAGCAACGTTGCTTAAAGGTACCATGCTTCCGTAAGAGTCTACGCGGATACCGTCAAGGATTCGTGTGTTAGCTTTACCGGCACGAATATGAGCCAGTGATTCGTCAAGATACATAATGGCCATGTCCATTTTATCTTTTGCTTCGTTAATACAACTGTTTACGTCGATCATCTTGTTTTGGTTTTATAGTTTATTTGTTCTTAAATTCGTTTAGAATGAACAAAAATAACTGATTTTTTGAAAACCTGCAACAGTTTGCCGTTTTATCCTTATACCTAAGCTCTTTATTCAGCATATTTAGGCTGTTTTATGGAGAATGATTTTATTTAAGGTGTACGTGTAATACTTAAATAGTGTAGACTATTTAATATTTAAGTCTACACTATTATTGTGTAAGGAGTAGCTCTAATTATGGAATTAACCTGAATAATTAGCTTACTCTTCGCCTTGTTTTTTTAAGATGCTTAGTTGTAAATTGGATTGCCGTGCGTATCCTATCCGGAAATTAATCGGTTTGGGTTGACTTGTTTGGTAAGCATCACGCAAATCAGGTTGAGGATACTTCTCGAACATGCTGATGGGTTCACTGAATGATCCATAGAGCTGTATGTTCCATTTTGACTGATCGTAGAAACGCCACGGAATGCCCGAGTCGTCCTGCATAATTGCAGAAACATGAGTAAGAATGGCATCGCGTATCATAGAGAAGTAAGTGGTGTGCATCAGATAAGAAGCCGATTTGATAAAGCAGGCGGTTGTGGCATTGTCCAGTTTATCAATATAAGCCATCAGCGGTTTATTGCCCGAAAGACCTCCGTTGCTCAGATCGGTTGAGAGGAAATAAAGCGTTTGTAGCTTGTTGGTTCCTTGTTTAAAGAACTTAATCTCCACCAGCTTACTCCGGTCGTTAACCGGTGTACCATCTTCGTTGGTACTAACTATCTCGCCTTCGTTATTGATTCTTTTATGCTCAATGCTGATAATTCTCCGTCCGGAGCGTGCCATTAGCATGGAAATGATCGGAACTACTCCGTCAATAGTATCGTTGGAGAGCTCCACTTTCATATCTTTCGTGCGGAAGAAGCTAAGGTTCAGTATGTCTGACACAGCATTCTGGTATAAACGGTAAGTGGCTGCCGAAGGGTGTTTCACTTTTACAGCAGAGCCTGCCCGTTCCAATCCGATAAGAAAATAGGTGTCCATGTCGGGGAAGAAGGTATTCGGGAACAGATAGTCGGGACCTCCAAAGGGATAAAAAAGAGTTTTGTACTGACTGTTCACTTCTCCAAGTTCGCTTTGGGAGAAAGCCATCACTTTGGGGGCAGATTGCAGGAAAGAGTTCCATATCTGATCCATGTTTTTGCTATGTTCCTTCCACTCAGCAGTCTGTGTAAGCCCATAGAGCTTTCCTTCCTTGTGTTCTACCGGCATGCCGGCCACGAAGCGTACAGCTTCGTTCAGCTTTTCATCAGCTACAAGCTTCGGTCCGTTCGCCTTCTGAATAGAATCATTATCAGGAAGTTCGGTAGCAATAATCTTAGCGTTTTGTTTTTTCTGTTCGCATGAGGAAAAGGTTAAAACCATTCCTGCAACAAGAAGCATTACATACTTAATGTCCATCTCTGTTATAGCTTAATTTATAATTTATTTTTCTGTTTACTACCCATCTGTTTGCCTGGTAAATAAGTGCACCTGTTACAAGAGTCAGCAGACTCATCAGGCTCATCCACATAACATCCTGTTTGCCTTCGACAAAGGTCCGGATAAAATCTTCGCGGACAAGGTACACAATAGACCATAGAATTAGCAGAATGAAAATAATCGGTGTGACGGGATATCCCCATGTCTTGTAAGGCCGTTCTGCATTCGGGAAGCGATGCCGGTGCACAAAGATGCCGATTACTGTCATCAGGGCAAAAAAGGAGAGGGTTATCCCCGTATATTTGGTTACTAATTCGAAGGAATTGGTAATAATCAGCAAGGCACTGATAAAGTACTGTACCCAAATGGAAACATAGGGTGTTCCGCGTTCTGATTTCCTTGCTAAAGGACGGAGAATACGGGTATCTTCTCCCATCACCTGAGAGACCCTGGGACCGAGAAATACCATGGAACTGATACTTGATATCAGTAACAAGGCTATGAGCAGGCCCGCCATGTTACCCAATGTTTGTCCGAAGATATGTTGTGCGGCGATCAGTCCCACTTCCAATTGTCCGGTCATCTCGGATGCCGGTGTAGAAAGTAAAAAGACAGCATTGATAAACAGATAAAGTACTGTAACCACCAGCGTACTGATAAAGAGAGAACGAGGGATGGTTCGTTGCGGATTCTTAATTTCATTTGCCATATAAGCCGAAGCATTCCAGCCGGAATAGGAGTAATAGACCCAGACCAATGAAACGGCAAAGCCTGTAGAGAATACATCATTCCATGAAAAACCGGAGAAAGAAGCTGAGAAATTCTGATATTTAACCGGCATGGCCAGTCCGCAGATAATAAATCCCAGAATAACAAGAATTTTGAAAAAAGTGAAAAAGCGCTGCACGGCGCCTCCTGCCTTTACATCGTACACATGAATGATAGTGATGATGCTTAAAACCGAGAGTGCCACCATTATAGGGTTGAGTATGGGAAATACTCTTGCCAGATAGCTGCTCAGTGCCATACAAGCCAGTGCAACTGGGGCGGCAAATCCCACAATCAGAGAGGCCCATCCGGCCATAAAGCCCAGCATGGGATGATAAATCTTTCGTAAATAATGATATTCACCGCCGGAACGGGGCATCACAGCTCCAAGCTCGCCGTAAACAAGTGCACCGCAAAGAGCGATAATTCCACCCACCAGCCAAAGAAGGAGAATAGAGATTAGGTTGGTGGTTCCAAGCAACTGAAACCCCAGTGAAGTAAAAACTCCTGTGCCAATCATATTCGCTATGACAAAGGCCGAAGCAGTAGTTAACCCAAATTTGTACGTGCCGTATTTGTTGCTATTCATGCTTTTCGCGATGTTGTGTATGCAAAAATACAATTTAATCTGTAACTTTGCAGAAATAACATCAAAATGTGTGGAAATAATTCAACTTTGCATGTTACTGCTGTAGTTCACTAACAGATAGGAATTTACGGCTAGTTAAGAATCAATTAAATTTATAAGTAAATGATGGAGCTGCTTCAATATACTTTTTTCCAACATGCTCTTCTGGGTGCTTTCTTCGCGAGTATCGCCTGCGGAATTATAGGGACTTATATTGTGACCCGACGACTGGTGTTTATCAGCGGAGGACTTACTCATTCGTCGTTTGGCGGTGTTGGTTTAGGACTTTACCTGGGGATTTCGCCGATTCTTTCGGCCACAATCTTTTCTGTGCTCTCCGCTTTTGGAGTGAACTGGCTTAGCCAACGAAAGGATATGCGTGAAGATTCAGCCATCGCTGTGTTCTGGACTATGGGTATGGCGCTGGGTATTATTTTTACATTTCTTTCGCCTGGTTTTGCGCCCGACCTCTCTGCTTTCCTTTTCGGTAATATTCTGACCATCACTAATACGGACATTCTGATGTTAGTGGCTTTATCCGTTTCGCTGGCTCTTTTCTTTTTCTTTTTTATTCACCCCATTGTCTATGTGGCTTTCGACAGGGAATTTGCACGTTCGCAGGGAATTCCGGTAACATTTATAGAGTATGCGCTGATGATGTTTATAGCTCTCACTATTGTTGCCTGTCTGAGAATGGTAGGCATCGTGTTAGTGCTTTCTTTACTTACTATTCCGCAGATGACAGCCAACCTGTTTACTTTCAAGTTTAAATGGATAATTGCACTTTCTATTCCCATCGGATATCTGGGATGTTTGGGAGGATTGCTCATCTCTTATTTTCTGAATGTACCTTCCGGTGCTTCAATCATCTTTTTCTCCATTATTATTTATGTGATATGCAAGTTGGGACGTAGCTTTTTTCTACATTTGTATAGACAATAAAAAAGCGGAAGTTCTGTTCTATTTAGTAGGTGAAACCAATTAATTGACTGATAGATTGAATAAAAAAGGGATATATCTCACTGTTGGCATACTTATGCTGATTATGCTTGCCGGCTGTTCTGTGAAAAAGAATACAGCGGGTACCCGTTTTTATCAATCTTTTATTACCCGGTACAACGTATATTTTAATGGAAACGAAGCATATAAATCCGGAGTTCAGGCCATAGAATCGGGTAATAAAGATATTTATCTGGAAATGCTTCCCCTTTATCCCATTGAGAATAAGAAAACCGTTGGAATAGGACGCAGCGATTTTGACCGGGCTATTGAGAAGTCTCAGAAAGCAATTAAGCTACATTCCATTAAGAAAAAACCGATCCGTAAGGCAGGAAAAAAAAGTGCGAAAGAGAAACGTTGGCTGGCACAGAAAGAGTACAACCCTTTTTTGCATAATGCCTGGATGTTGATGGGAAAAGCTCAGTTTTACAAAGGCGAGTTCCTTGAAGCTGCCTCTACTTTTTCTTATATCACCCGCTTATACACTACTGATCCGGAAGTTTCAGCCGATGCGAAAATCTGGTTATCTCGCTGCTATACGGAGATGGACTGGTTTTACGATGCGGATAATGTACTTTCTAAATTGAATAGCGACAGTTTGCCTTCTAAGTTGGTCCCTTCATATTCGGCTGCTTATGGTAATTATCTGCTCCGACAAAAAAGATTTAAGGAAGCGCTTCCCTATCTGCTGACTATCATCAAAAATGAAAATAAAACAAAACAGAAGGCGCGTGAGTATTATTTATTGGGACAGGTTTATCAGGCACTGAGCGACAATGCAAAAGCTTATGCTGCTTATGGCAAGGTGCCCGGACAAAATCCACCTTATGAACTGGAATTCAATGCAAGAATCAAACAGACAGAGGTAGTTCCATCTTCCAATGCCCATAAATCCATAAAGAAGTTAAAAGGAATGGTGCACAATAGTAAGAACAAGGATTATCTTGACCAGGTCTATTATGCATTGGGTAATGTTTATCTGTCATTGAAAGATACGGCACAGACCATTAAACAGTATGAGACAGGAGCTAAGGAAAGCAAGAGAAACGGACTGGAAAAGGGTATTATGCTGCTCAAATTAGGCGATATATACTGGAACAAAGCGGACTATGTTAAGGCTCAGGAATCATATAAAACAGCAATCGGGCTCATCAATAAGGAGTTTCCGGATTATGAAAAACTGAACAAGCGCTCCGAAGTGCTCGATGAACTGGTGAAACATGTGGTGAACGTCCAGATGCAGGATAGCTTGCAGCATCTGGCTTCTCTAAGCGATACTGAAAGACGGACGGTAATCGATAAAGTTATCAAGGAGGTTAAGCGAAAGGAAGAGGCCGAACGGAAAGAAGCTGAGCGGATGGAACTGATGCAAAAGCGGGAAGAGACTATGGGGAATCAAATAGTGAACCCCAAAAACACACAAACTGCTCAGAAAGTTGTAAATAACGGAGATAAATCCTGGTATTTCTATAACATTCAGCTTGTTGAACAAGGGAAAAGTGATTTTGAACGGAAATGGGGAAGGCGGAAGCTGGAAGATAACTGGCGGAGAAGAAATAAGACGGTAATCTCCAACAACGACTTTGCGGAAACAAAATACAATGAAGAAGCTACAGGCAAAGGAGACTCAACGGATGTGAATGGTAAGAAAGCAACATCTCCTGCCGATACAGTAGTAACTGATAACAAGAATCCACAGTTTTATCTGCAGCAGATACCGCTCACAGAAAAAGCCATGAAAGAATCCAATGACATCTTATCCGATGGTCTGTATAATATGGGATTGATCTACAAGAATAAACTGGAAGATTTTTCGCTTGCACAAAAGACCTTTGCCCGTCTTTACACCCAGTTCCCGGACTTTGTTCAACTGGACGAGGTTTATTATAACCTTTATCTGATGAATTCAAGATGGAAGAAAGAAGCTGAGGCTGCTGCTTATAAGGACACACTGATATCGAAGTTCCCGAAAAGCAAATACGCAATTACGGTTGGTGATCCCGATTATGCCTACAATGTGATAAACGGGAAGCATCTCGAAGATTCCTTATATGTGGAAACTTACGCTGCTTATCAGAAGGGTGATTATGCAAAGGTGATGAGTAATTATGACTATGCGCAAAAGAAGTATGCGATGGGACAACATATCCCCAAGTTTATGTTCCTGAATGCCATCGGTCTGCTGCAAACCGGAGAACAGAAGAAATTCATGACTGCATTAAAGGAGATTGTGGATAAATACCCGAAGAACGAAATAACTCAACTGGCAGCCAATATTGTCAAGGGGCTGCAGGATGGCAGAATTCTGGTAAAAGGAAGTGCTTCATTCGGCTCTATCTGGAATCGTAGGAAAGCTGAAAAAGAAGCAGGTGCTGCTGTTGATTCAGGGTTACCTAAGTTTAATGCGGAAAGAAATGCCCCATATCTGTTTATTCTGGCATATGAAGAAGGAAAAGTCAACGAGAATTTGTTATTGTATGAGATGGCTCGCTATAACTTTTCGAACTTTATCGTGAAGAACTTTGATCTCTCTTTTGTAAAACAGAGTGGCATTGGAATGCTTCAGGTGAAGGAATTCACAAACTTCGATGAAGCATACCAGTATGCCCATATGCTTTACAAGGATAAGGAGATGGCAAAGAAGTTAGGTGGAATGAGAGCGTTGATTATCTCGAGACAGAATTATGAATTGCTCTCAAAATATTATAGTTTTGACGATTATAATGCATTCTATCAAAAACATTTTTCTGAAATTCCGGAGCTTCAGATAAAAGGCTATACGTTAGATGAGCCCGTTTTTGAGGAAAAAGTAGAAGATACGGAAGAAGAGAAATAAAAAACAAAGAAAACAAAGATGAAGAAAGATCATTTACTCTGGGTTGACGATGAAATAGATCTGCTAAGACCGCATGTAATGTTCCTGGAAAGTAAAGGATACGAAATGAGTACGGTGACTAACGGACAGGATGCACTTGATCTTTGCCGGGAGACAACATTTGATTTGATCTTCCTGGATGAGAATATGCCCGGACTTAGCGGACTTGAGACTCTTTCATTGATTAAAGAAATCTGCCCTACGGTTCCGGTTGTGATGATTACCAAAAGTGAGGAAGAAAACATCATGGATATGGCAATAGGCTCGAAGATTGCGGATTACCTCATAAAGCCGGTTAATCCTAACCAGATACTGCTGAGCCTGAAAAAGAACCTGCATAAAAAAGAGATAGTCACGGAAGTGGCGAATACCGGATATCAACAGAACTTTGGAAAGATAGGCATGCAGATCAATGATTCTTTTACCTATACCGACTGGATGGAAGTATATAAGAGACTTGTGTATTGGGAACTTGAACTGGAAGGGTCGGAAAGTAGCATGACAGAGATGCTGGCTATGCAGAAGGCGGAAGCAAACACCGCCTTTGTCAAGTTTATAAAGAAGAACTATCTCGGCTGGATTGCCAATCCTGAGAGCAGACCGGTAATGAGCCCTGATATATTTAAGAAAAAGATCTTCCCGCTGCTCGATGCAGGTGAGAAGGTTTTCTTCATTGTGCTGGATAATTTCCGTTACGACCAATGGAGGGTGCTGAGTAATGAACTGGCCGATTCGTTTTCTTTCGATGAAGAACTTTATTATAGTATTCTTCCCACTGCCACCCAGTATGCGCGAAATGCAATCTTTTCCGGACTGATGCCGAATAAGATTGCCGAAATGTTTCCCAATCTTTGGGTGGATGAAGATGAAGAGGAGGGAAAGAATCTGAATGAAGCTCCTCTGATTCAAACGCATATTGAACGTTACAGGCGCAAACATACTTTCTCTTATCATAAAATTAACGATTCCGCTTCCGGCGAACGGTTGGTGAATTCACTGGATCGGCTGAAAGGCAACGACTTGAACGTGGTGGTTCTTAACTTTATCGATATGCTCTCTCATGCAAGGACGGAATCAAAGATGGTGCGCGAACTTGCTTCTACAGAAGCTGCCTATCGCTCGATTACACTTTCCTGGTTCAGACATTCGTCTGTGAAGGATCTCTTTAAAGCATTGGCAGAATCCAATTATAAAATAATAGTCACGACTGATCACGGAACAATACGGGTGGATAATCCGATTAAAGTGGTAGGAGACCGGAGTACGAATACAAACCTGCGCTATAAGTTAGGTAAGAATCTTGATTATAATCCGAAGCATGTTTTTGAGATAAAAGATCCGAAAAAAGCGCAACTTCCTAGTCCCAATGTTAGTACTTCTTATATCTTTGCAGGCGGAAGAGACTTTTTTGCTTATCCTAATAATTATAATTACTATGCATCCTATTATATGAATACGTTCCAGCATGGAGGTATCTCGATGGAGGAAATGATTATCCCGCTAATTGGCATGCAAAGTAAAAAACGATAATATATACTTTAATTTATATATGGAAATTAAAATTAATTCTTTAGACAATATTCATGACGCTGCCCGTGAGTTTGTAGCAGCAATGGGTGACAATACGGTTTTTGCTTTCTATGGAAAAATGGGAGCAGGTAAAACAACTTTTATAAAAGCGGTTTGTGAATATCTGGGAGTGACCGATGTAATCAACTCTCCTTCGTTTTCCATTATTAATGAATATCGCTCAGGTAGCGGTGAGCTAATCTATCATTTTGATTTTTACCGCATCAATAAAGTGGAAGAGGCTTTTGACTTTGGGTATGAGGATTATTTCTATTGTGGTGCTTTGTGCTTTATTGAATGGCCGGAATTAATTGAAAGCCTTTTGCCTTCGGATTGTGTGAAGGTAACTATTGAGGAACAGGAAGATGGAAGTAGGTTAGTTACTTTCTGATCTGATGAAAGCTTAGTCTCTTATACAAGTTTTAGTGTACAAGTAGCTTCTTGTTTGAAGTCTTGTTAATTGAGTAACATCCGGTTATATTTTTAGAAAATGTAGCCGGATGTTTTTTCTCCATATTTAGTAAACTATAAATAAAAATCAAAACGAACCATCACTCCATCACGGTTCTTATAACCTGTTTAATGTCAATGTTTTATTCGTGATGATTGCGTTTTTGCCCTCACTCATCTCTCACTATTTGGGCGCATCCATCACGAAATTAATATTCTATAATATAAAAAACTGCAACAGCTTGCTCTTTATAAATTATTATATATCTACATAAGCATAGTATTGGTAATCCTTGATCAGTGTTTCAAGAAACTTTTCATCATCCATTGGAGTATTAATACTCAAAAGCCCCCTGATTTTAACGCTTAACTGGGTAATATAATTGTCTCTTTCTTTTTCATTTGCATTAAGTGCATTTTCTATCACATTGATTTGCTCCAGAGATAAGTCTCCAGCTTGTGGGAATACAGGATGATAATTAGGTTCCAGATGTGCATATTCATCTAAACTTACCTGTGTCTTTTTGTAATTATTCAGCCTTATTACCATGGTCCCGGCAGCCAGGTCCCCAATGCGTTGGCTATTCTTTGTCATTAAAATAAATATCAATCCTAATCCTCCGGTAATTGTAAAGTCTACCAGAAAGAGCAGCCAACGTAGTAAATAAGATCCCAGAGTAGGAGTAGAGCCATCTACCATAGCAACACGGATATTCATGATTCTTTTTCCGATTGACTGTCCGTGGTTAAACGTCTCAAATAAAAAAGAATAACCATATACCGGCAGATAAACCGCTAGCAAAAAAAATACTAAAGATGTATCGTTGAATAAACTTAAAAATCCGCTCTTTCTAAGAAAAGTGGTTGTGGCATAAATATAAAGGATAATAATGACAAAATCGATGAGTCTGGCAAGAATTCTTTCACCTGCACTGGCTGGAGTCTGGTTTATTCGAACATACTGACCTGTAATAATAGTTGTATTTGCCATGTTTTAGAAAAAGTTTGATAATTAAGTTGCAAATATATAATTTATAATTACTTTTGCTATCATATGTATCAGATAATTTAAAAAGACAATTAAAACGGATGAAAGAAGTTTCTTTTATACGACAGAATATTGAAAAGTGGAAAGAGGTTGAAAAAGTTGTGGAACAGGCTGAAGAGCTTGATCCTGACCATCTTGCAACTGCATATTCTGAAATAACATCCGATCTGTCATTTTCTCAAAGTCATTATCCAACTTCACGGATCACTATTTATCTGAATAATCTGGCTTCTGCTCTTCACAATTCGATATACAAAAATAAGAAGGAAAAAAGATCTCGTATCATTACTTTCTGGACCAAAGAAATTCCTTTGGTAATGAAGGCTTCGCAAAAAGAATTATTTTGTTCTTTTCTTATTTTCGCAGTGAGTGTACTTATCGGAGTAGTTTCTGCCATGCATGATGATATGTTTGCCCGTTTGATTTTGGGAGACGGATATGTGGATATGACTTTAAATAATATAAGGCACGGGGTTCCCATGGCGGTTTACAATGGATCGTCCGAGATCCCAATGTTTCTGGGAATCACTATAAATAATATACGTGTTTCATTGTCTATATTTGCCCTGGGATTATTAACGGGATTTGGTCCTGGATATTTGTTGTTCCAGAATGGCGTGATGCTTGGGGCATTTCAGGCATTCTTTTACCAGCATGGTTTATTGGGCGAATCTATGTTAGCTATCTGGATACATGGAACATTAGAGATATCTGCTATTATTGTTGCAGGTGCTGCCGGTCTGGCATTAGGAAACGGTTGGTTGTTCCCGGGCACTTATTCCCGCAAAGTTGCATTTATGAAGGGAGCAAAGCGAGGGGTAAAGATAGTGATTGGTACCATACCGATCTTTGTTGTGGCGGGTTTCCTGGAATCGTTTATTACTCGCCATACCCATCTCCCTAACTTGTTAAGATTAGGAATAATCCTGTTTTCGCTTATATTTGTTCTTTACTATTACCTTTATTTACCTAAATCATTACGTTATGAACGATCAGAAACAAAAAATTAATTTTTATCAGAAAAGATCTTTTGGGGAAAATCTAACAGCTACTTTCGATTTTTTAAAAGATAATTGGAAACCAATCCTGAAGTTGTGTCTGTATGTTCTGTTGCCTTTGTCAGTTATTCAGGGCGCTTTTATGAATAATATAGCTTTAGCTGTAGTAGATTCAGCAATTAATCATCCAACTACCGTTGCTTCTTTTGAGGGGTATGGTCCTACTATTTTCATAAATTATATTTTACTGATAATCTTTTATCTGATTGGTCAAACAGTACTCACAGCTATTGTATATACAGTAATGCAAAAATATAGAACCAGTGAAACTCTGGAGAAATATCCTTTATCAGAAATAAAGAGCGATTTTATATCTTGTCTCAAACAATGCTTTATTCTAACTTTCTATGTAATGCTGATTGCAATAGGATATGCAGTCATTGTTGGAACTCTGGGATTTGTATTTAGTTATCTTATATTCTTTATTATACTTGGAACAATTCCATTGATAGTTCCATTTATACTTATTTATCCGGCTTATATATTTGGCGAAGGTACAGGCACCAATAATGCTCTGAAGCAGGCATATCGTCTTGGGTTTCCTACCTGGGGAAGTCTGTTCCTGCTGCTTTTTGTTCTAGGTATAATAGGTGGGGTTATCCAGACTGTTACTTTTTTGCCTTGGTATTTTGCATTTATTGTTAAAAGTGTATTGACTTACTCTAAAACTTCAGTGGAAGTGACAAACTCCATGGGAACTGATTTTCTTATGTATCTGCTGGCTGCGGTCCAGGCTTTTGGTGCATTCCTGGCAGGAATCTTTGTTTTCGTAGGTGTTGCATTTCACTATTTCAGTGCAGCAGAGGCTAAAGATTCTGTATCTGTAAGTGATGATATTGATAATTTTGAGCAATTATAAAAATTAGATGCAAGTTACAGATACGCTGGTTTATGATGCAGCAAGGATAGCTCACTATCAGGCTGATAATCAATTTGACTATAATTCACAGGCTGTCCATCGGAACGTGAATATTTTTGATTTGATTAATCTCTGGTTTACTAAGCTTCTCAGCCATCTTTTCAATAATGAATTTGCTGAAAAATACAGTGAAGTTATCCTAATCAGTCTATTAATTATTTTTATATTGTTACTGGTCTTCTTTGTCTATAAGAAAAGACCGGAACTTTTTTATAAAGAGAAGAAAGTCTGGAACTATAAGGTGGACGAGGAAACCATTTATGGGGTGGATTTTAGTAACGAAATTGGCAATGCTGTGAATCGGGAAGATTATCAACTGGCTATTCGTCTGGTTTATTTGCAGACACTGAAGCATTTATCAGATAGTAAATGCATTGATTGGCAGACATATAAAACACCAACCGACTATTTGTATGAGATGAAACGGAATGAAGTGGTGGAGGATTTTCGCCATCTGACCAACCGTTTTCTGATGGTTCGTTATGGAAACTTTGAAGCAAACGAGGCTACTTACGAAGCGGTTAAGAGTTTGCAGCAGGAAATATGGAAAGGGGGAAATGGTGAAGGTTAACTTTAAGTTCATCGGTTTTATGATTCTCCTTATCATTGGAATGTTTGTTGTAGAACAGAACCAAACCAAAGAGTTCTCCTGGAAAGCCACTTATAACAAAGCGGACAAGCAGCCTTTTGGATGTTTTGTTTTTGACGATATAGTCTCTTCCTCAATGAAAGGAAACTATTCAGTATCTAATAAAACCTTTTATCAGATGGATAATGATTCGTTGAGTAAACCAAAAGCCATTCTGTCTGTCACTGATTATGCATTTGTGGATTCGCTGCAATTCAAGTCGGTGATTAATCTGTTGAATAAGGGATATAAGATCATGTTTGTTTCTTCAAATTTCTCGCCTGATTTAATCGATTCTTTAAGAATTGATTGCCATAATAGCTATTTAAGCGACGACGACATAAAGTCGATGACAAAAAAAAGTCCGGGCAGGAAGCCTTTGTTTGTATTCAACTCCGCGACTTCTCGTAGAATCTATCGCTTTTATCCCCAGTTATGCACGGACTACTTCTCGGGTGTGGATTCTATTGAACCTAAACTGGATGATACCAGGGATGATAAAAGGAAACATACCTTGATATCCAGGATTCCTTCTACAGTTCTGGTTCGAAATAAAGAAAATTTCGCGGTTGCGTTTAGTAAGAAGATAGGAAAAGGGGAACTTTTTATGGTAACTACCCCCTTGCTCTTTACCAATTACGGAATACTGGATGAGAATAATGCCGGATATGTTTTTAATCTGCTATCTTATATGAAGGGAATGCCTTTAGTGCGTTACCAGGAAAATAGTTCAGGCGGTGATCATGCGGGGCAAGAATCGCCACTTCGCTATTTTCTTAGTCAGCCTCCTTTGCGATGGAGCGTCTATTTCACCCTGTTTACCCTGATTCTTTTTATGTGTTTCACTGCAAAACGGCGGCAGCGAGTAATTCCAGTGATAAATCCTCCGGTAAACACTACGCTGGACTTTGTAAAACTGATAGGTACCTTATATTATCAAAAGAAAGATCATCTTGGGCTGTTGCGCAAAAAGAAAATCTATTTTGCCCGGGCGCTGAAGAAAGAAACCAATATCGATATCGAGGCGGAGAAACTAACCATGGAACTGTGCCATCGGCTCTCTAGCAAAACAGGGATGGAGGCTGAAAAGATATATTCTACACTTCGAGATCTGGAAATGTTGGAGTATGATATTCCGATAGATGAGAAGGATCTGAAAGATTATATCGATAGAATGAATGAAATTATAACTAATTCCTATAAATAATAGATTATGGAAGAAACAACGAGCAGAATAGACTTGACCGGGTTCACGGAGAAGATTCATGAACTGAAAGACTGTATTGCGGAGGTTATTGTGGGACAGGATAAAGCTGTGGATTTAATTCTTACCGCAATACTCGCTAACGGGCATGTTCTTATTGAAGGTGTACCCGGTGTTGCTAAGACATTGCTGGCGAAACTAATCTCAAAGCTAATTGATGCGGACTTCTCACGTATACAGTTCACACCTGATCTGATGCCTTCGGATGTGTTGGGTACTACTGTCTTTAATATGCAGACAAGTGTTTTCGACTTTCACCGCGGACCGCTTTTTGGTGATGTGATTCTTGTGGATGAGATAAACCGGGCTCCGGCGAAGACTCAGTCGGCCCTCTTTGAGGTTATGGAGGAACGGCAGATTACTATTGACGGAAAAACCTTCCCGATGGGCGATCTTTATACTGTTCTTGCCACTCAGAATCCTATAGAACAGGAAGGCACTTATAAACTTCCCGAAGCACAGATCGATAGATTCCTGATGAAGATAACACTTGAATATCCCTCTTTGGAAGAAGAAGTAGCCATTCTTGAACGACATCACCAGCAGGCTGACTTTGTGAAACTGCGAAGCGTGAAGCCGGTATTGAAGAAAGAGGAGTTATTGTCATTACGCGAGTTAGTGAGAAAAGTTTATGTGGATGCCACGCTTCTTCGATATATTGCTTTGATTATTCAACAGACACGCACAAGCAAATCTGTTTATCTGGGCGCTTCTCCCCGTGCTTCGGTTGCTTTGCTTCAGGCGGCAAAAGCATATGCCATCTTGCAGGGACGCGATTTTGTAACACCTGAAGATATTAAGTTTGTGGCGGTTCCGGTTTTGCATCATCGTCTTTTGCTCACTGCTGAGGCCGAGATGGAAGGTTATACTTCTGCAAAGGTTACTTCGAGACTGATTGATAAAGTGGAAGTTCCGAAATAAAAGCGTATGTTTCTTACAAAAAGGTTTTATCTGGTTTGCATTGTTCTAATTCTGTTATTGGGAACAGGCTATCTGGCTACAAGTTTATTGCTTGTGGCGCAGGTTGGTATGCTTGTTCTCCTGATAGCCGTGCTTTTTGATATATGGAGGCTTTATTGGAGAAGTTCGGTCAAAGGCTTTCGTTCCTGTTCCGGACGTTTCTCAAATGGAGATGATAATCCGGTGAAGATATATGTGGAAAATCACTACCCGTTTGCTGTTAATCTGGAAGTAATTGATGAGATTCCGGCGGTTTTTCAGCGGCGCGATGTTTCTTTTCACCTCAGTCTGGATGCAGATGAAAGTAAAACCATTGAGTATAGCCTTTGCCCGGTGAAGCGAGGGGAATACTCTTTTGGAGTGATCCGTGTTTTTGCCAGCACTTCTCTTGGCCTGGTTAGCCGTAGATACAGTTGTGGCACACCTGTTTCCGTAAAAGTCTATCCCTCTTACCTGATGCTTCATGAGTATGAACTGATGGCCATGTCTAACAATCTTACGGAAATGGGTCTTAAAAAGGTGAGACAGATAGGACATCACACCGAATTTGAACAGATAAAAGAGTATGTGAAAGGAGATGATTACCGGTCTATCAACTGGAAAGCCACTGCCCGCCGGCATCAGTTAATGGTAAATATCTTTCAGAACGAACGGTCGCAGCATATATATAATGTAATTGATAAGGGAAGAGTGATGCAATCGGCTTTTCAGGGTATGACCTTGCTCGATTATGCCATTAATGCTTCGTTGGTGCTTTCCTATATTGCGATTCATAAGGACGACAAAGCCGGACTGATTACCTTTGAGGAACAGTTTGATTCTTTTCTGCCTGCTTCAAAAAAGGAAGGGCAGATGCAGCAAATACTTAATAATTTGTACAATCAGTCCACAACTTTTGGTGAGAGTGACTACTCCTCGCTCTATATTCACCTGAACAAGCATATCAGCAAGCGAAGTTTGCTGATTATCTATACCAATTTTGACAGCATAATAGGCATGGAACGTCAGTTAAGTTACCTTCGCCAGCTGGCACGTCAGCATCTGGTACTGGTGGTTTTCTTTGAAAATGCCGAACTGAAAGCCTTTATTGAGAAGAATCCCCGCACTACAGAGGACTATTATCAGCAGACCATTGCGGAGAAATTTGCCTTTGAGAAAGCATTGGTTGTTTCAACCCTGAAGCAGCATGCGGTTTACTCATTACTCACCACACCGGATAAGTTGTCGGTCGACGTGATAAATAAATATTTAGAGATTAAATCCCGTCATCTCATCTAGGATTCTTTTTGCTTTGCCCAAACAATATAGATATCTTATTTTAGAAGCTTGGGAGATTTATATAGTAACATTTTTATTTCTTCGGATAATCTTTTTGAATTTCTGTACAAAAGATTGTTTTCTTCTGTACAAAACAATTCATTCTTCTGTACAGAAGATATCATTCTTTTGTACAAGGAAAATAAAATCATTCCTGAAGTTTTTAGAAAATAAAAAGAGAGTCTTGACCATTATCCGCCAAGACTCTCTTTTTTATCTGATTAAGTGAGGTTAATCTACCTGACCTAATGAATTTCCATATTCCATTTCTCCCTGTACAACAAAGAGAATATCTTCGGGATTGAATTCTCCCATATCATCTTTCTTTGCCTCTTTTACAATGTAATCCACGATCTCGTCCTGATCAATATTTACATATCCCTCAGCGTCGGGTTGTGCATCCAGACATCCGCTTGCGGAATAATAATCTACCATAACGTCGAGGAAATAATAGAGCTCATCGTCAGTGAACTTGTCCTTCAAGTCCTGCGGCAAAAAGTTCTTAATGAATTCAACGGTCTTTTCGTCGTCTTCATCTTCCAATAAGAAATCATCTTCTAAGCCCATAATCTGAATTTGTTTTGAGAGTCTTTATAAATTATATTTGATTTTATAGTAAAGAATCAATTTTTGCCTGGAAAACTCCCTTGGCTGCTGCTCCAACTTGTTTATCAACAATTTCTCCGTTTTTAATAAACAAAACAGTAGGAACATTACGGATTCCGAATTTTGATACCAGGTCGTCGTTTTCCTCTATGTCACACTTCCCGATAGTTACTTTGTCTTCGTATTCTGTAGCCAATTCTTCAATAGCAGGTCCTATTTGTTTGCAAGGGCCACACCATGTTGCCCAGAAATCTATTACTAAAGGTTTTTCACTTTGAAGTAATTCTTCAAAGTTTTCGTCTGTAATTGCTAAAGCCATAACTTAAATTTTTTATATTTAGTATAATGTATGTGATGCAAATATAGTATTAATTAATATGATATTCAAGCTCGGGATGTTCATTTATATAGCTGATAATTTTTTTTCCGACTGATAGTTTGGTCGATCTCGCCATAAAGTCAACAGAAAAGTTAGACTCTTCATCAAAGATTTTAAAGAAAAGCTCAGTTTTTCCCGGACTCTCATTACTTAAAATGGAAAGTTCGTTAACAACCTGCTGATTCAATGCCATCAATGGAATAAAGATTGTCATCTTTTCAATTAAGGAATCCTTCACGTCAGGCAATAGTTCGATGGATGTTATCTTAATATCCAGTTCATCCGGTTTCCATTGCCTTGGCTGACACCTTCCTTTTATGAATAGAAACATTCCAACCGATAAAAAGTTCCGCCATTCTATATAATCATTTCCAAAGAATGGCAATTCGTTGGAACCGGAAAAGTCTTCAATCTTGACTATTGCAAACGGTTTTCCTGTTTTACCCATTCCTTCACGGACATTTGTAACGATGCCCCCGAAGGTGAGTTCCTTGTTTACAAGCGAGGCTCTGTCAGAGAAATCGGTCATGTGAGTGTTACATACATCTTTTAAGATGATTGAATACTCGTCAAGCGGATGTGCGGAAAGGTAGATTCCTACCAACTCCTTTTCCTTGTTCAGACGTTCCAGATCGCCCCATCTTTCTGCCGGCAATACTTCGGGTGTGGCAATGTCAATTACATTGTCTCCTCCGAAGAGGGAATTTACTGCGGCAGCTTTGTCAAGCTGGAATTTATTCCCGTAACGGACCAATGTCTCAAGAAATGTTTCGCCTTTAGTATTCGGAGCAAAGTATTGCTCCCTTTTTAGTTCCGGAAAGTTATCAAATCCTCCGGCAAGTGCCAGGTTTTCAATATTCTTCTTGTTGCATGCATTTAAGTTTACCCGTTGTACAAAATCGAAAACACCTGTAAACGGACCGTTCTTTTCGCGGTCTTCTATGATTGCTGCCACGGCACTTTCGCCAACACCCTTGATGGCTCCCAGTCCAAAGCGGATATTACCCTGTTTGTTAACCGTGAACTTCATGTTACTTTCATTCACATCCGGTCCTAATACCAGAATACCCATAGCTTTACACTCATCCATAAATCTTGTGATATCCACAATATTTGAGATGTTTCGGCTTAGCACGGCAGCCATATATTCAGACGGATAGTTCGCTTTCAGGTATGCAGTCTGATAAGCTACCCACGAATAACAGGTTGCATGAGATTTGTTGAACGCATAAGAGGCGAATTTCTCCCAGTCTCCCCAGATCTTTTCCAGAACTTTAGGGTCGTGACCGTTTTTCTGACCTCCTTCCAGGAACAAAGGTTTCAGGTGATCCAGCTTATCTTTCAGCTTTTTACCCATCGCCTTACGCAAGGTGTCTGATTCACCACGGGTGAAATTCGCAAGAAGTCTGGATAAAAGCATCACCTGTTCCTGGTATACTGTAATACCATACGTATCTTTAAGATACTTCTCCATTACAGGAATGTCATATACAATGGGTTCGCGACCATGCTTACGGTCGATGAACTGAGGAATATAGTCCATTGGTCCCGGACGATAAAGCGCATTCATCGCGATAAGGTCCTCAAAAGTACTTGGTAGCAGCTCTTTCAGATATTTCTGCATACCAGGAGACTCAAACTGGAACGTTCCTATGGTTCTTCCTTCGCTGTATAGTTTGTAAGTAGCCTCGTCTTCTGTGGAAATAGTGTCAATATCCACCTCAATCCCACGGTGCAAACGAATATTTACTATGGCTTCCTTTATAATTGATAGGGTTTTAAGCCCCAGGAAGTCCATCTTGATCAGTCCCGTGTCCTCAATTACCGAACCTTCATACTGAGTAACCAGCATTTTCTCGCCGGTTTCTTTATCATCAGCCGTACTAACCGGTACCCAATCCGTAATATCATCACGGCAGATAATGGTACCGCAGGCATGAACACCCGTATTCCGGACATTCCCTTCCAGCATTTGGGCATATTTCATTGTATCGCGAATCAGCGGATCGTAAGAGTTACAAGCTTCCTGTAATTCAGGTATCGCTGCGATACAGTTCTTTAAATTTATCTTTGGCGACTTCCCGTTTACTTCAGGCAAACGGTCAGGGATTAACTTGGTAAGTCTGTCCGATTCAGGCAAAGGCAATTTTTGTACACGCGCCACATCCTTGATGGCCAGTTTGGTAGCCATTGTACCGTAAGTAATAATGTGGGCCACTTTCTCGTAGCCATATTTATCTGTAACCCAACGAAGTACCTCACCACGGCCGTCATCATCAAAGTCGATATCAATATCCGGCAGTGAAATACGGTCAGGATTCAGGAAACGTTCGAACAGCAAATCATATTTAATAGGGTCGAGCTGGGTAATTCCCAAACAGTAAGCCACGGCAGATCCCGCAGCCGAACCACGGCCTGGTCCAACGGATACACCCATATCCCTTGCAGCTGCAATAAAGTCCTGCACAATAAGGAAATATCCGGGGAATCCCATGTGTTTAATAGTGCCCAGTTCAAAATCCACTCGTTCTTTTTGTTCTTCATTCATCTCACCCCAACGCTTCTTAGCCCCTTCATAAGTAAGATATTGAAGATAATCGTCATCGTCCTCGAAGCCCGCTGGTTTTGGAAAGTTAGGAAGAATAGGATCGTGGTCGATAGTATAGAATTCCACCTGATCACATATCTCCGCGGTTGTGGAAAGAGATTCCGGAACATCAGCAAAGACTGCATTCATCTCCTCCTTAGTCTTCATCCATTCCTGCTTGGAATAGAGCATACGATTTGGATCATCCAGATCCTTACCTGTACTTAAACAAATGAGGCGGTCATGAGCTTCCGCATTTTCCTCATCCACAAAGTGCACATCATTGGTGCATATCAGTTTAACATCGTGCTTTTTAGCAAGCCTTATAATATGCTCATTGACAATAGTCTGCAGGGCAAATGCTTCATGATTGGCTCTGGCTACAGTAGCCTTGTGGCGCTGCAATTCCAGATAGAAGTCACTACCGAAAACCCTTTTATACCACAGAATTGCTTCTTCGGCTTCTTCTATCTTTTCGTCTCTTATCTTCCGGGGAATCTCACCTCCCAAACAAGCCGATGAAATAATAAGTCCCTCGTGATGCTTTTCTAATTCATTCCTGTCAGTACGCGGACGAGAATAGAAACCGTCTGTCCATGCTTTAGAAACCAGCTTTATCAGATTATGATATCCAGTTTCATTCTTGGCTAGTACAATTAAGTGGTAACCTCCCTGGTCGGGTTTTCCTTCCTTTAAATTAAGAGCTCGTTTGGCCACATACATTTCGCAGCCTATAATTGGTTTGAATAATTTCTTTTTTGCTGCTTCCAGCTGTTCTTTGCAGTTTTTTATTTCACCCTCTTTATCTTCGCATTCCAGTTCTCCGGCTTCAATCTTTGAAATTTTTTTCTTAAGATCTTTTATCTCACCGTTGGCTCCTCCATTTTTCTTTTTTACATAGTTGAAGAACTCTTTTACCCCAAACATGTTTCCGTGGTCGGTCAAAGCAATTCCCTTCATTCCATCGGCAATTGCTTTATCGACTAAAGCCTGAACGGCGGCCTGTCCGTCGAGGATTGAGTATTGTGAGTGGACATGTAAATGAACAAAATCTTGCATATAGCCAATAGTTTATTAAATGATAAAAGTCTTTCAAAAAATGGAGTTCAAAGATACTTAGCTTTACACTTCTAAAAAAATGAAATAGCTAAAAGTTATGAACAGAAGTGTTTTTTTAAAGAAAAGAAGTAATTTTAATCATTTCTATGAAGAATTACTTGGTAGCTTCTCAAAATAAGATTAATTTTGCGCAAATTAAATCATTAGACAGGACTCATGGGTCGATTAAAAAAAATAAAGAAAATAAGAATACATAGAGAAGGAACACATATCCTGGTAGCAGGGTTGATCTTTTTTATTGCAATAAATAGCCTTTTATATTACTACGTTGATTGTATTTTGTTATCTTATCTTTTAGCGGCACTCAGTCTTGTCGTTTATGGATTGATGGTGAATTTCTTTCGCTGTCCAATCCGCTTGTTTGGGGAAGATACAGATAAGCTTGTGGTAGCTTCGGCTGATGGGAAAATTGTAGTTGTGGAGGAAGTTGATGAAAATGAATACTTTCACGACAGACGTATTATGGTTTCTATCTTTATGAGTCTTGTAAATGTACATGCTAACTGGTATCCTGTTGATGGTATTATAAAGAAAGTAGGTCATCAGGATGGAAAGTTTATGAAAGCCTGGTTGCCTAAGGCAAGCACAGATAATGAACGCTCTTTGGTTGTTATTGAAACACCTGAAGGAGTAGAAGTTCTGGTAAGACAAATTGCCGGTGCTATGGCAAGGCGTATTGTTACATATGCTGAAGTGGGTGAAGAATGTTATATTGATGAACATATGGGATTTATTAAGTTTGGTTCCCGTGTCGATGTTTATCTTCCTTTAGATACGGAAGTATTAGTCAAGGTGGGACAATTAGCTGTTGGTAACCAGACTGTATTAGCAAAACTGAAATAATAATTGTGATGGCAAACTCTATTACCCGCCATATTCCAAACACCGTTACATGTCTGAACTTGTTTTCCGGGTGCATTGCTTGTGTGATGGCCTTTGAAGCAGAGTACGAACTGGCGATGCTTTTTATAGTTTTAAGTGCGGTTTTTGATTTCTTTGACGGAATGTTGGCGCGTGCTCTTCATGCTCATTCAAAAATTGGGAAAGATTTAGATTCACTTGCTGATGATGTAAGTTTTGGAGTTGCTCCTTCGTTTTTAGTGTTTTCCTTGTTCAAAGAGGTACATTATCCTTCTCTCTTGATCGATTTCCAGGATTATATTCCTTATCTGGCATTTATCATATCTGTTTTCTCGGCACTGAGATTGGCTAAGTTTAATGTGGATGAGCGTCAGACTACTTCTTTTATCGGACTTCCGGTTCCTGCTAACGCTTTATTCTGGGGATCTTTAGTTGTGGGAGCGCATTCTTTTTTAGTATCAGATAGTTTTAATGCAATATATCTCTTTATTCTTGCAGCACTGTTCTCTTACCTTTTGGTCTCTGAGATTCCAATGTTCTCTTTAAAGTTCAAGAATCTCTCCTGGAAAGATAATAAAGTGAGTTTCATCTTTCTTTTGGTATGTATTCCACTACTCATCTTTTTAGGAATTGCAGGTTTCGCTGCTATCATTGTTTGGTATATTCTTCTTTCAGTTATTGCTGGAAAAAAGAAGTAAACAACATTTCTGGCACGTTTGTTGTATTAACCACTCTATATTATAATTAAACTTATTGATCATGGGTGCTATATTTGGATTATTCTTTTTTATTATCATACTGGTTCTTGCCTTTGGCATATCTATTATAAGCGGAATCCTGCGACTACTTTTTGGGTTTGGCCGTAAATCAAGATTTAATAGTAATCGTTTTGAAGAGGAACAGGAAGCTTCCAATGCCGCTTCTGAACCTAAACATAAAAAGATCTTTGATAAGGATGATGGAGAATATGTAGATTTTGAGGAGATTAAGGAGGATAAGTAATCCTTTTTTCTTTGAAAGTTCCTAACGTCGCATTTGAAAAAACGATTTCATCAGTGCCGCACATTCTTCTTTTAATACACCCTTAACGATAATAGTCTTTGGATGGAGTGCTTCGGGTGCATATTTCTGATAACCTCTTTTTTCGTCTTCAGCACCGAAAACCAATTTACCCGTCTGTGCCCATGCAATTGCTCCCGCGCACATTACACAAGGTTCCACTGTTACATAGATAGTGCATTCGTTCAGGTATTTTCCTCCTAAGATATTGGCTGCAGCCGTAATGGCTTGCATTTCAGCGTGGGCGGTAACATCGTTCAGAGTTTCTGTGAGATTGTGGCCACGGGCAATAATCCGTTCCTTGCTTACCACAACAACCCCGATAGGAATCTCTCCTCTGTCGAATGCCTTTTGGGCTTCGATCAATGCCTGTTTCATGAAATAAGTATCATCCAGCATATTAACGTCTCATATCGTGTTCGCCGAAGAGGGTAGGGTAATCTTCCTGCATATTCTTATATACAAACTGCAGAAGGGTTTCACGCATCCAGCGGGATTTATTTTCTATCTTGTATTTATCCAGATAGCGATCCACAATTTGCATTTCCTCTTCACTCAGTAAACAGGTAATGTGTTGTTGGCGTTTTGTTAATCCGGCTGGTGTTTTTATTCTCTTTCTGTCGTTTGTTCCCATATTCCCTGCAAAATTACTTTTACTTCTGTAAATTCAAAGAATAAATTCAGTAAATTTGCAAAAACAATCTATGGCACAGCACAATATTCTGGGAAACGATGGCGAGGAAGAGGCTGTAAAGTATCTTATTGCCCACGATTATATCATCCGTCATCGTAATTGGAGGCGGGGACATAAGGAACTTGATATTGTGGCAGAGAAAGAAAATGAACTGATTGTTGTGGAAGTTAAAACGAGAAAAGACAGACTTTTTGCCGAGCCGCAGGATGCAGTTACTCCGCTAAAAATAAGACGAACGGTACTTGCTGCCGATGCTTACCTGAGACTCTTTCAAGTGGACCTGCCGGTACGCTTTGATATTATTACGGTTGTTGGGGAAATGGGCTGCTTTACTGTTGAGCATATTAAAGAAGCTTTTTATCCTCCCGTCTGGTAGATGGAATTTAGATTTTATCAAATATTTAATAATACACTATGGATATAGAATCGGCCAGAGAATATTGTTTGCAAAAGAAAGGCGCTACAGAAGATTTCCCTTTTGACGAGGTGAATTTGGTTATTCGGGTGATGAATAAAATGTTTGTTCTGATGGATCTGGAAAAGCCGGATCGTATTTCAATGAAGTGCGACCCGGAATATGCCATTGAGCTACGTGAACGATATACCGGTATTGAGGGGGCTTACCATTTTAATAAAAAGTACTGGAACCAGATCTCTTTCGATGGAAGTGTAGACGATTCGTTAATTAAACAACTGATTGACCATTCGTACGAAGAAGTAATTAAGAAATTTACAAGAAAACTTCGGGCGGAGTACGACGCATTATCCTGATTTATGGACGTTAATATACAGCGATTAAAAGAGACGGATTCTACAAATAAATATCTTTGTGAACAGCTCTCCCGGGAATATTTGCCTGACTTTTCTGTTATTACTACTGATTTTCAGTCGTCGGGTAGGGGACAAAGAGGAAATTCATGGGAAAGTGAACAAGGACAGAATCTGCTTTTCAGCGTTTTGCTGAGGCCGGAATTCGTTCCAGCCAGATCACAGTTCCTTATTTCTCAGATAACAAGCCTTGCTATCAAGGAAGGGCTCGATCGCTTTGCTGCGGGATTCAGTATCAAGTGGCCCAATGATATCTACTGGAACGAACAAAAAATTTGCGGCATGCTGATAGAAAACGATCTTGCCGGGGCAATGCTTTCACAAAGTATTCTTGGAATCGGGGTGAATATCAACCAGAATCTATTTATCAGCAATGCACCTAACCCTGTTTCACTGAAAACGATTACGGGAAACAATCAGGACCGTGAAGTGATCCTTACTGATATTCTTCGTATACTTGCTACTTATTACGATCTGCTTCGGAAAGGAGAAACAGAGCTGATTAACCGAAGATATCATCATTCTTTGTTTCGTAAGGAAGGTTATTATTTCTTTGCTGACAAAAATGGTAGATTCTCTGCCAGAATTGTCGGAGTTGAACCGGATGGAGAGCTGATTCTATGTACAGAGACCAATGAAAAAAGAGGTTATCTGTTTAAAGAGGTTCAGTTTGTCTTGTAAGCTATCTTTTTGATTCCACTTCTACGGCGTGAATCTTTCCCAATGTTTTTTTAGCCTCCACAGAGGGAAACTGGCTGATTACCTTCTCAAGATAAGTTTTTGCCTTTTCGTAGTTGTTGGCTACCAAACTGGAGAGCGCATTTCGGTAATTGGCGTACTGCATTCGTGTAGGAGCATTTATCTTTTTATATTCTTTATCCAATTGCTTCTTCTCTTTGTCGGCGTTGAAGTAGTAATAATTCCCTATAAATATATTGGCGGGAAGATTGTTCTTGTCTATTGAAAGAATTTTCTCGTAAGTATCAAAGGCGTCGTTTTCTTTCCCAAGAATAACTTCCAGTTCTGCACAAGATGCCAAATAAATAGTCTCATTAGGCTTCAATCTTGTTAATTCCTTGTAATAAACGTATGCTTTCTCGTAATTCCGGCTGCTTTTGCAGTAAAATCCTAATTGATGTATCATTTCAGTCCGTGCAGGGCAATCGGCTGCAATCTCGGTCTGGAAAAACTTTTCTGATCTGTAAAGATCCTTATCTACTGCCAACCGGAACAGATTGCTTGCCTCATCCCAATGTTGCTCAGACAGTGCCTTTGATACATTCGGTAAAATTTGCTCAGCGGTCTGTGCTGATAGTGACACTGAGAGGAATAGGAAGAAAGAAATTAAAATAGTAAAGTTTATTCTCATTAATGTCTATCGTTTGGTTTAATACAAAGATATAAATTATTTGAAGTCAAGTATATTGTAACTAAAGAATTTTATGTAAGTTTGCCGAAATTAAACATTTAGAAATATGATTAAGTATAAAAGAATTCTTCTGAAATTGAGCGGAGAGAGTTTGATGGGAGAAAAACAATATGGAATTGATGAAAAACGTTTGGGTGAATATGCTCAACAAATAAAAGAAATTCACGAGCTTGGCGTTCAGATTGGGATCGTAATCGGCGGCGGAAATATATTCCGGGGACTTTCCGGGGCATCGAAAGGCTTCGACCGTGTGAAAGGTGACCAGATGGGAATGCTTGCAACTGTTATTAATAGTTTGGCTCTGAGCTCAGCTCTAGGGTCTGTTGACGTGAAAAGCAGAGTGCTTACAGCGGTCAGAATGGAACCTATCGGAGAATTTTACAATAAATGGAAAGCAATTGAAACACTCGAAGCCGGAGAGGTGGCAATCTTCTCTGCCGGAACCGGAAATCCCTTCTTTACTACGGATACCGGTTCTTCTTTGCGCGGAATTGAAATCGAGGCAGATGTAATGCTTAAGGGCACACGTGTGGATGGTATCTACACAGCCGATCCGGAGAAGGTTAAGGATGCCGTGAAATTCAAGGAGATTACTTATGATGAAATCTATACTCGCGGACTGAAAGTGATGGATCTTACCGCTACAACCATGTGTAAGGAGAATAACCTGCCGATTGTTGTCTTCGATATGGATACGGTTGGTAATCTTAAAAAGGTAATCGAAGGAGAAGATATAGGAACCTTAGTTCATAATTGAGGATAGTTAAGACTTTTATTCACCAATACTTCTAATAAAGAGGTAGACTGAATGATAGAAAAGTGTACACTTAAATATGATATAGTGTACACTTTTTCTTATCTTGCTCTACTCGTTAATATGAACTTAACGTCAATTATTCTCTTAAGATTCCTTTTGTTTTAGCTTAGCTATGACTAATAGCAGGCTAAAGTCAGGGGGGCTTGTATAAAAAGAATGTCGCTTATTGCTTTTGTGTAAGCAATAAGCGACATTCTTTATGCTTTATAACGTAAGATCGTGGCTCTTTTCCTGAAAATTAAAGCCGATTCAGATTAATCATTCTTCAGAATTGAGAATCCTGCTTTGGCCAGATCTTCCCAGTAGTAGGGATAAGACTTGGTAACCACCTGAGGTTCAAAAATGGTAATGGCAGGAATCCGTAGACTGGCAGGCGCGAAAGCCATTGCCATCCGGTGATCCTCGTAAGTTTTAATGGTTGGATTTTCTGATACAGGCTCACGTTTGCCTTCCCAGGAGAGTACACCTTTTCCGCTTTCCTCAAGCACATAACCCAATTTTCCGAGTTCAGTAACCAACGCTGCTATACGGTCAGTCTCTTTTATCTTCAGACTTTGCAGTCCCGAAAAGCGGAAAGGAATGTCCATTAGGGCACAAGTTACCACAAATGTCTGCGCAAGATCGGGTTCATTAATAAAGTTGTAATCCATTCGCTCGCAGCAGATACCTGTTTTTCTGAGCAAAGCTCCTTTAGGGGTAAAGACTGTTTCAATGCCCAGATCGACAAATAATTCGGCAACCTTGCTGTCGCCCTGGTAACTGTCCGGGAACAATCCGAGCAATTCAATCTTAGCTTCACTAGAAAGAGCAGCCATCTGGTACCAATAAGATGCGGCCGACCAATCGGACTCCACTTTAAACGGCACGGATGTATAGGGCTTGGGAAGAACCTCAATGCGATTATCGTTGGTCCATTCTGCTTCTGCGCCAAAATCCTTCATCAGTTGTAATGTGAGGTCGATGTATGGTTTGGAGATAATGTTTCCGGTCAACGTCATTTGCAGCCCTTTTTTTAGTACGGGAGCAATCATCAGGAGGGCAGAAATATACTGTGAACTAACATTCCCTCTCATTGATATGGCTCCGCCTTCCAACGGTTTACCACTAATGCGCAATGGAGGAAATCCGTTGTCACCCACATATTTAATATCGGCTCCAAGTATCTTCAGAGCATTGACCAATATCTCAATGGGACGTTGCTGCATCCGCTTGGTTCCCGTAATTATCCTGGTTCCCTCTGTTACAGAAAGAAAAGCTGTAAGGAAGCGCATTGCAGTACCTGCAGCCATGATGTCGATTGTTTCATCCTGAGAACTCAGGGCTTTGATCATTACATTTGTGTCGTCGCAATCAGATAAATTTTCGGGCATATAAGTCCCTTTGGCCAGCGCGTTAATTATCAGCGCGCGGTTGCTGATACTTTTGGAAGCCGGCAACTGAATTTCGGTGTATATGCTAGCCGGAGCTGTGAGATGAATTTGCATATTGAATAATATTTAATTGCTTCAAAGTATAAAATACCGTGCTGCAAAGATAATTATCTTAATTATAATAAGTACGATTGTAAATGATTTTGTTATCAGCTTTTTTGTTTATGTTAAGTCGGATAAGCAAAATTTATTCTCAGTTTAAGGCTTTTGTATTTCTTCTATAGTATAGCATTAATCTCGTTATAGAATGTTAAATGCGTGATGGATGCTCCTGAAAACAGCTATTTTAGTGATGGTTCAGTGATGGATAAATAGCATCCCTCACTCATTAATTAACTTATATTCAACACTCTGTCTGAGAAAGTGATGGATGATGGAACGTTTGCGCTTTTTTATGGTTCTTCGTCACTTTTGGTGCAAGCAAACGGCCTCAAATGCTTATTCAATAAAGACTCTACATGCTTTTTAATAAGCCATTTTTTGAATCTGATGAAAAGTCTGCAAAACAATCATAAATAAGTAGCTTAATGCAATAGCTTGCACCTAAAGTGACGAAGAACCTTTTTTATTGGAATGGATAAACTATTAGCAAGTAATAAAGCCAAAGAGAACGCTATTCTTCTATGAATTCCATAAAATTGTTCCAGATAGAAGCATTCTTGTAGGCTTCAACAGTTCCTTTTGGGACATATAGTTTGCAGCTTTCATTCTTTACTCCATTATATGAACCGGAAGCAGCTTTTGGTGGAGTCAATGCCTTACAATGTATCTCTTTTATTTCGGTACAATAAGAAAAAGCCTGATAGCCGATAGAAGCCACACTGCCGGGAATGGTAATTGATGTTAATCCGGTACAACCATTAAATGCATTGTCACTAATTGTAGTAACACTATCGGGTATGATAACTGATGTTAACCCGATGCAACGATAAAACGCATTTTCCCTAATAGTAGTCACTCCATCAGGAATGGTGATTGATGTTAGTTCGGAACAATCATTAAATGTATTCTCACTAATAGACGTTATACTATTAGAAAGGACGATTGATATTAGTTTGGAACATCCCATAAATGCAGCCTCACCAATAGACTTAATATTATTGGACATTGTAACCGACGTTAGTCCGGTACAGTCATAAAATGCCCAGTCATCAATCTTGATTACACTATCCGGAATGATAATAGAGGTTAGCCCTGAACAGTTTCTGAATGCATTCTCACCAATGGAAACCAGACTATTGGGAATTGTTATGGAAGCCAATCCAGTGCAATCCCTGAATGTTTGGTTTCCGATAGAAGTTAAGCCGCCGGAAATCTTGATGGACATTAACCCCGTACAATCTTTAAACGCCTGATCTCCTATAGATATAACGCTATCAGGAATTATAACGGACGTTAGTTTTGTGCAACCCTGAAGTGCAGACTCACCAATAGCGGTCACCCCATCATTCAGTATTAAAGAGGCTAGTTCTGTACAACCGGAAAATGCATGACTGCCAATAATGCCATTAGGAATAGTGATAGAAGTTAGTGTTGTGCAGTTTTCAAATGCATAAAGACCAATGGTGGCTATATTATCCGGAACCGTGACAGACGTAAGTTCCGTGCAACCGGAGAAAGCTCTATCACCAATAACGGTTGCACTATTTGGGAGAGTTACTGAAGTTATTGTATCTAAACCAGAGAACATATATTCCGGAATCTCATTCTGTTTAATAGAAATATAAACCTTCTCTTCATTATAAAAGCTTCCTCCTTCTACAATGTTAACATCAGTAAGATTAAGTACAGTTAAATTGGCTATGCTACGAATCGTGGCTATATCATCCCCATTAATCTCTCCAGAGAGAGTTAAAACCGTATTAATATTTATTTGAGCTTCCAGTAATGTACTCAAATTACCCGCTGTAACATTTGTTTTCATAATCAGTTAATTAAAAAATCCTATTTCCTGTGACTTGAATTTTAACTCTCAAAGAGCTCACTGCACAGATAAATAATTGCTCTTATTATATACTTTTATCCTTGTAGTTGATGCAAACTTAATAAAAATAGTTCCTTTATAAAAGAGATTTAAATTAAATTTTAATCAGTCATGCTTCTCTTATTGTTTTGAAGGTGGTGATTACACAGATGTTTATTGTAATAAATCAATATAAGTAAGCAAGAGAGAAACTCAATCAGATAGAAAAATAAGACCTTTCTCTCAGTTGTTTTGTGTATCCGTAACATAACAGTAATAATAAATATGTTCATCTCTATAATCGTGAGAGATCACTTGCCAAGTATGATACAAAGTCAGGCGAAGTTATTACTTTATAGTCTGAGTCCGGAGTAATATTCGGACTTTTTTATGCTCTATTTGTGTATCACTTAAATCACGAGAATGACTAAAAGTTTAGCTCCCTTGATTTTAAAAAACGAAGTATTATTAATCCTGATAAGTAATGTGTAATTGGATACAATAAGAACTGTGTTTCGATAATTTTTTGGATTTTTATATGATTGATTTGCAGCAGTATTAATAAATATAAATACTGTCTGACAGGATTAAGCATATCCATAAATAAAATATTTTCTTCAAGCTTTTTTTGGAAAGACTAAAATATACATTACTTTTGCTTATAGGAATTTAACAATGATACAGATCCTTTTTAATTTGCATCTTCTTTTTCCTAAATAATGCAAAAGCTCTCAGGTTTCATTCTAATGTGAAGTAAATGGGAGTTTTATAACTTAGTCAGAGAACCTTAAAGTTAACTAAGAGATGAATAATACAACTGAAGAAAATAATGTAAAAGCCTTATGCAAAGGAGACCAAAAGGCCTTTGAAGTGCTTTTTCTATATTACCAGCCCAAACTGGTCTATTTTCTAACAGGTTTTATCAAAGATGCTGAGTTAGCACGAGATATGGCACAGGATATTTTTCTGAGTGTTTGGAATAACAAAGAAAAGCTTTCTGAGATAAAATCCTTTAAAGCTTATATTTTTAAGATGGGGAAGAATGCGATTTGTAATTACTATGATCATTCCCTTGTAAACGAGAAGTTTGTAGCCGAACAACTAACACGTCCTGTTGACTTTGAAAGTACAGAAGAACTTATTTTTGCTCAACAACTTCAGAGCCTCATTGATGCTACAGTGTGTCAAATGCCATCTCAACGAAAGCTGATATATAAAATGAGCAGGATTGACGGATTATCGAATAGTGAAATAGCAGAAAAACTTAATATAAATAAACGTACTGTAGAAAACCATTTAACAGCAGCATTAGCAGACATAAGAAAGACCATAAAAATATGTATTATGTTTTTTTTCTGAAATTATGTTTTTTGCAGTGTGTAACTCATTAGTTTGCTTACTTATAATTACAAACAGGTATTATGGAAAGTAGTAATATTAGAAATATCATATGTACTTTTTTTGAAAAGAATGCTTCAAAGAATACTCAGCTCCTTTTTCGCAAGTGGTTTCGGCTAGATGAATATCCGGCTGAAAAGGAAGAGTATATGGAAGAACTTTGGCAAAACAGTCCATCGGTTATCAGTGCCCAGACACTTGAAGATTTTTCGAAAATTAAGGCATGCCTTTCAGATCAAATACCTGCAAAACCTGTTTATTCGTTATTTCAACGTATCATTACCTATGCTGCTGTTATTGCACTTATTGTAGCTTCTTCCGTTTATCTTACTTATCAATTTGCGGTTCCAGCTCAACTGGAATATGCTCAGCTTTCAGTATCTTATGGGGAAAGCAAAAAAATTACGCTCTCCGATGGATCTGTCGTGGCAGTAAATGCAGGATCAACATTGATTTACCCGAAAAGTTTTTCAGCCGATACACGCACTGTTTTTTTGACTGGCGAAGCAAACTTTAGTGTGGCCAAGAATCCCCATAAACCGTTTATTGTGAAAACAAAATATTTGGATGTTAGAGCACTTGGAACGAAATTTAATGTTCAATCTTATCCGAACGCTGATTATACTAAAACAAGACTGGTTGAAGGTAGCGTGAAGGTTGATATCGAGACAGGAAAAATCAGATCCTACATACTTAAGCCGAATAACCAATTGACTTATTCGCATAAGAGTAATAATGTCTCTATAGCTGACGTAGATGCTGCAAAATTAGCAGCATGGGAAGATGGCTATTTAATTTTTCAGGGTGTAACATTCAACGAAATAGTAAACACATTAGAACGTAAATATAATGTTGTTATTAATTGTGATGGTAAAAAACTCAGTAAGCAATCATTTTACGTAAAATTCAATCCCGACGAATCTCTTGAAGAAGTTATGAATGTATTATGCATGTTGATAAATAAATCAAGTTATAAGATTGAGGGCTCAACTGTGTATTTTTACACAAAATAGTTAATGAGGCTGATTTATAGTTATATCAGACATTTGTTGTCACATACTATTGTTTTTTAGTAAAAAGCGAGACTCAACAGTTTCGCTTTTTTTTATCAAGAATATTTTTATAGGAGATGCATTATTCAGTCTTTTCTCTTGGTTCGGTTTTCAGCGAAATTCATTTCTGTTATTTTTTTGAATAAATAGCATAGTAGAATCGATAGAAAATATTTTGTAAATGCTATTAAATTTTCTTTTATTCTTTTAATTCTAAAATTCAAATAATCAGTAACTTATCATTCTGCTTATGCTATTTGGATATTTTTTAGAAAAAAATATCATTCTTGACTGTGTGTATGTCCATGAATAACTTACTTAATAATATATTGATCATAAAAGGAATGCACAGACTTGTATAATCAATCTAAAAGTAGAATGAAAGAAGTAGGGAAATTAGGTATTTAGATATAAGAAGCATCGTTTAGGAGTATTAAGCAAAATATAGGAGGAAAGAAATGGCAAAAAAGGAACTTCGAATAAGTTGCAAATTTTATTTTGCGCAAGACTTATATATGTCACCTCATTGACACTGGAGTTTTGATATTACAATATATTTAATAAACGCAACACAGTTATATAATTACCGTGTATGTTTTATACAAATCTAAAAAACAAAATCGCATGAAATTTCTAATACTTATGAAAGGAAGAAAAAACATTTCACATGTGTTTATCATGATAGTACTATTGGCAATGCCATCAGTCATGCTAGCACAAAATCAAAAAGTAAAACTGACAGGCAAGAACATTACCTTGAAAATGGCTTTTGCTCAAATTGAGAAACAGACCGGATTGTCTGTGGACTATGATGCTAAAATTCTTGATGTTAATAGAGAACTTACCATTATTCCAAATCCAGACAAATTAAGTGGAGTACTGAGCCAATTATTAAAAGGAATCAATTGTAGTTACGTAATTAGCCGATCGCATGTAATTATTACCCGTTTTTCAACAGCAAAGCAGTCTGCTGGCATGACTGAGGAGTCCAATAGGACAAAAAATATCTCTGGTTTGGTTACAGATACGAATGGTGAACCAATAATTGGAGCTAATATTATTGTCAAAGGAGAAAAAATAGGTACAATAAGTGATGGGGATGGCAGGTTTAGAATTCAAACTGGGGATAAGAATATATTACGAGTATCATGTATAGGATTTCAATCACAAGATATTGCTTTGAATGGTAAAAATAGTTTGACTGTATATCTTTTAGAAGATCAAAAAGCATTAGATGAAATTGTTGTTGTTGGTTATGGAACGCAAAAAAGATCAGACTTAACAGGCTCTGTAAGTACAGTAAAAGTTAGTGATCTTGTTAAAACATCAGATGCTTCAATTTCCCAAATGTTAAAAGGTAAGGCTGCGGGTGTAACAGTTTTGTCTACAAATGCTGGCCCAGGTGGTGGAGTAGATATTAGGGTTAGAGGAGCATCTTCCATTGCTGCTGGAAATGAACCACTTTATGTAATAGATGGTTTTCCAATTAGTAATAGTGCACTTGAACCAGGGAGTCCTACACAATATTCTCAAGGAGACCGTAACCCTTTAAATTCATTAAATCCCAATGATGTTGAATCTATAGAAATCCTTAAAGATGCTAGTGCAACTTCAATTTATGGAGCCAGAGCTTCAAATGGAGTTATATTAATTACAACAAAACGAGGAAATAAAGGACTGAAACTAAACTATGACGGTAGCTTTACGACACAAGTTATGAGTCAACCTTTTGAGATGTTAAATGCTCATGATTATATGGTTAAGGCTAATTTGTTGATAAAGGAGGATTGGCTAAGAACAAATAAAATAGCCCCTTTTGGGACTGCTGATCCAATGGCCATTGCAGAATACACTCCTCGATATACACAGGCACAAATTGATAATGTAGGAGAAGGAACTAATTGGTGGAATTTGATAACAAGACCCGGCTTGGTGAATAACCATAATGTCTCAGCGACTTATGGAAATGATCAAATCAGATCATATGCTTCTTTGGGTTATTATCGTAATGATGGAGTAATTAAAGGATCGACTATTGAACGTATATCTACAAAAATAAACCTTGATTGGACAATAAACAAATATTTGATATCTGGAATCTCTTTTTTGGGATCAAGAATAAACAATAATAATATTCAAGCAGGTAATGGAGAGTGGGGAGATTCTGGTATGTTAATGTCTGCTTTTTTATTTGATCCTACTGTATCTGTAAAAGATAGTAATGGAAAATATAACGAAATGAGTGCATATACTAATTTGCCTAACCCGGTATCTTTTCTTGATATATCAGATAATACGAAACAAATAAGAAACCTGACAAACTTTTTTTTGACAATATCGCCAATCAAGGATTTATCTTTTAAAGTTTCTATTGGAGATGATAGTCAAAGTTCTGTTCGTAAAATATATTATCCTAAAACATTTCTTGTTGGTTACCGTAAAAGCGGTGAAGGATCCATTGGCCAAATTAATGAAGAAGATCTTTTATTTGACGCAGTTGCAACTTACAAGTTTAATTTTAAAAAACATAGTTTTAATACTATGTTGGGTTATTCATACCAAAAGTTTAAAAGAGATGATTATTCACTTAGCGGAACTAATTTTTTTACTGATGTTTTTACTTATAATAATATGGGGGTTGCTTGTGACAAACCGGTTATCGGTTCTTCTTATAATCAATCTGTATTGGCTTCTTATTTTGGACGCATAAATTACGCTTATAAAGATCGTTATCTTTTAACAATAAATGCTCGTTATGATGGATCTGATAAATTTGGGGCCAATAACAAGTGGGGCTTTTTCCCTTCAGCTTCTCTCGGTTGGAGAATTTCTGAAGAACCGTTTCTGAAGAAGATGACTAAGATTTCAAATCTAAAATTACGTGTAAGCTATGGTCAAACTGGGAATAGTAATATTGGAAGTAATGCCTTTTCTTTTTATGATGTAAACAATAGGTATGCTTTTGGAAGTGTGACTAGTCCTGGTGTACAATTAACCCAACTATCAAATTCAAATCTTAAATGGGAAACAAGCACTGAATTAAACGTAGGCTTAGATTTCGGTTTCCTTAAGAATAGAATTGCAGGATCAATTGAAATTTTTAATAAAATCACTTCTGATCTTTTATCTTGGAGAGATTTACGCTCTTGGAATATCGTGTCATCTGTAGCTTCAAATTTAGGTAATACGGAGAGTAAAGGCGTTGAACTAACACTTAACACGGTGAATATTGACAATCACGACTTTAAATGGAATACAGATTTTACATTTACGCGTTATCAAGATAGATGGAAAAAGCGTAGCCCTGATGCGGTTTTAAATCCATGGGATAAAGTGAATGATCCTATTCGTGCTGTCTATTATTATAAAACTGTTGGAATTGTTCAACTTGGACAAACTGTTGCAGCACAGCCCAATGCTGTTCCTGGAAATATTATAGTACAAGATATTAATGGATTTGATTCAAAATTAAAATATACGGGTAAACCAGATGGAAAGATTGACCAAGCAGATATAGTCTACTTAGGTACTTTAGATCCGGATTTTTCAATTGGCTTCAATAATACTTTTAAATATAAAAATTTTGATTTAAACATGTATGCATATGGTTCTTTCAACCAATTAGTCTACAACTCAACTTTAATCAAGTATATTGGATATAGTTCTCATATGGTCGAAGATGGAACAAACCTCAGAGTTGAAGCAAAGAAGATGTGGTCTTCTGTAAATCAGACTGGTATATATCCAAGTGATGCAGTTAATACTACAATGGGGTCAGATGCTTACGCTTGGGAAAAAGCATCATTCCTTAGAATTAAAAACCTGACATTGGGATATAACTTTCCTAAAAAATGGTTAGGAAAAGAAATTTCATCACTTAGAATCTATGCTGATGTCCAAAATCCTTTTATAATTACAAACTGGACAGGCATGGACCCGGAAACTGATGGCAATGGTAAAGCTCCCTATCCGAATCAAAAATCATATTCAATAGGTTTTAATCTACAATTTTAATTAATAGTACTGAGATGAAAAAAATAGTTATCCTAAGTCTAATAATAAGCATATTTTTCTCATTGACTTCTTGCGAAGGAAATCTGGAACCTACGGTATATAATAGGTTATCAACTTCAAATTTTCCAAAAACAGAAGAAGATTGTCGTGTGATTGTAACAGGAGTTTATGCTCAATTTCATTTTGATAATGCATGGTATCGATACTCATGTGATCCACAGTCTCGTTTAGTTCTAGGTGAAATTGGGACAGATGAATTATACATGCCTTGGAGTTGGTGTCAAGTCCCAAATCAAAATTTTGATTTTAACCCAGGCTATGATCTATTCTCTAATTTTTATCAAAAGATGGTACCTTCTGTGACAAAGGCCACATATGCTTTAACCGTTTTGGAATCAAGCCAATTAGCTGATACAACTTTAAAACAACGGTATATTGCTGAAATTAAATGTTGTAGGGCAATGTGGATGTATGATCTTGAAGGTTTTTACGGTCCTCCTCCAGTAGTACTTGATCCACAAGCGGTTTTAAATCCAACAAAACTATATTTTCCACCACGTCTGTCTGAAAGTGAATATTTAACTTTTTTAGAGAATGATCTTCTAAGTTCAATGGATGTTTTGCCCATTAAGTATTCATCCAATAGTGATTATGGCCGATTTACAAAGGGTGCTGCTGCATCTATCTTAATGAAACTTTATATGAGACACAAAGAGTTTTCAAAAGCAGAAGGAATCTCACGTAAGATTATGACTTATGGTTATAAATTAGAATCTGATTATTCCAAAATTTGGGATATCTCAAATGAAATGAATGCAGAGCTAATCTTTGTTTTACCTGCACCGGAAGAAAATAATACAAGTTCAAATATCTATAGAGCTCATGTTTTGCCAAGCGATTGGGTATCTTTAAGTGGGGCAAAGGTTGTTGCATACGATGGCTATAGAATACCATGGAACGTTTACGACAAATTTGATAAAGATGACTCAAGATTATCTACTTTGATCAAGGATTATTATGTTAAGAGTGGTAATGTAGTGAAATTGGTTGATGGACGGAAAACAGGTCGCTTGAAAAAAGGTGCAATCCCTTTAAAATATGGAGAAGACCCAAGCTCTGATGGATTATTTTGTGGAAATGATATTGTTCTGATTCGTTATGCTGATATCCTTTTATTACGTGCAGAAGCTTTAAATGAATTGAATGGACCTAATCAGGAATCTGTTGACTTGATTAATCAGATAAGAGATCGGGCGTTTAAAAATGACCCAGCAAAACGTGTTAGTTTAACTCAATTTATATCTAAAGAATCTTTACGTGATTATATCTTACAAGAGCGTCAGTTTGAGCTTCTTTTTGAAGGAGAAAGACGTGAGGACTTAATACGTCAGGGCAAATATATTCAATTTGCTAAAGAACGAGGAGTGACAGGAGCCGAAGATTATAAAGTTCGATATCCTATGCCAAGCTCTGTAATTATTGAAGGACAAGGGAATATAAAGCAGAATGATGGATACTAGTAAATGGATTAATATGAAAGTTAGAATAATTTTACAGATTGTTTTGATTTGTCTTTTTTTGCCGAATTTAATGTATGCAAAAGCTGGTGTGTACACTATAAAAAGTCCAAATAAACAGATTTGTGTAGAATTAAGACAAAGAGATGGAGGTCTTGTATATAGCATAAAAAATGAAGATGAGATTGTTCTTGATTATTCTAAGTTAGGAATACGATTAAATAAAATTGATTTGTCAGATAATTTAAGCATAATATCGGCTTTGACTCAAAAACAAATAACTGATAAATATTCTTTAATATCAGGCAAAAAAGCTAATTGTATTTACTATGGAAATGAGCGAACTTTTGAGATAGAAAATGCAAATGGAAACATGATGGATATTATTTTCAGAGTTTCTAATGATGGAGTTGCTTTTCGCTATGTTGTCAAAAATACAAAAAAAACAGATGATGAATTTTTCATAAAAAAAGAATTTACAACATTTAACTTTAAACATTTTGCAAAGACATGGCTACATCCTCGAGAAAAAGCAGGAACAGGATGGTGTCATACACAACCTTCTTATGAGGAGAATTTTCAACAAAATATTTCTGTAGGTACGAAATCTCTATATAATGAAGGATGGACATTTCCTGCACTTTTTAAAACTGAAAGAACATGGGTGCTTCTGTCTGAAACAGATGTGTCTACAAATTATTGTGCTTCTCATTTGTCGAATAATGTTGTAAATGGTGAATACTCCTTAGCATTTCCAGATAGTATTGAGACCACTACAGATGGTGATAGCTCGCAACCTCATTCAAAACTTGACTGGGCTACTCCTTGGCGATTAATGATTATTGGAACTAATTTAGGCCGAATTGTAGAATCAACATTGTCAACAGATCTTGCTTTCCCATCAAAGGTTGGAAAATGTTTATTTGCTAAGTCTGGTATTGCTTCATGGAGTTGGGCTTTATTGAATGATTCAGCAACAATATTTTCAGTTCAAAAGGATTTTATTGATTATGCAGCAACCATGAAATGGCTGTATTGCTTAATTGATGCGATGTGGGATACTCAGATTGGTTATAATAAAATTAGAGAATTGTCTGAATATGCAAAAAGTAAGAATGTTGGTTTATGGCTATGGTATAATTCTGTAGGCAATTGGAACGATACCCCTCAAACGCCTAGAGATAAACTAATTGATCCAGGTATACGGAAGAATGAGTTTGAAAGGCTTCATGAATTTGGAATTAAAGGAATTAAAGTCGACTTTTTTCCGGGTGAAGGTCAATCTGTAATGAAATATCAGCAGGATATTCTAAAAGATGCTGCTACTTATGAACTAATGGTGAATTTTCATGGCTCGACATTTCCGCGAGGTTGGACGAGAACTTATCCAAATTTGATGTCTACTGAGGCTGTAAAAGGGTTTGAGTATAGAACCTTTAACCAAATGAATGAGAATGTTGTAGCCAGCCATTGTTGTATGTTACCCTTTACTAGAAATGTAGTTGCTCCAATGGATTTTACACCATTGTGCTTTTCCGAAATTAAAAATATTAAACGAACAACATCTAACGCTTTTGAATTGGCATTACCGATTATTTTTGAATCGGGAGTTCAACATTATGTTGAGACTCCAGACGGTATGAAGAACGTACCAGAGTATGTTAGAAACTTGCTTACAGATATCCCTGCAGCATGGGATGATATAAAGTTCATAGATGGTTACCCAGGTGAATATGTCGTACTCGCCCGAAAAAAAGGTAATAAATGGTATTTAGCTGGTATTAACGGGAAAAATACTCCTATAACCCTAAATCTTGATATTTCCTTTATGAAGCAAAAAATGGTGAACATAATTTCTGATGGTCATAGTAATCGGACATTCTCAATTAACCAAATTTCAATCTTGAAAAATGCTTCCATAAATATTCAATTAAATTCTAATGGAGGTTTTATTATCTACTAATTTTTTAAATTTATTTTATTATGAAAAAACTAGCACTTTTTACAATGTTATTTTTATTGTATGCTGATTTAATTAGCGCACAATTAATCAAAAATGTTCAGGTTTCTGAAGTCTTAGCGAGTGATAACTTTGAAGATCATCCTGCTTGGATAAATCTTGATCAGGCAGCTATAAAAGATAAATTAGGACTTAATAACGCATTAGGAGGGACGCAAAACTACCAATGGTCTGATCAATGGGGAGGCGCATGTATAAATTCCGGTACAGATCCAACTGGTGGAAATCAGACCTTGCAGGTTCATTGGGGTGGTTATGTTGTTCTCAATGGATTTCAAATTGACCCATTGTCTACTTACCAATTGGAAGTGATTATGCATCAACCAGGTGGAAGTGATTCTAATTTAAATAATTACTATGGATGTGTTCATCTTTTTATTTTTCAAAGCTCACAGATTTGGCAGACACAAGGAGTCCGTGTACGTATTACAAACGGAGGTGCAGGGAATGTTATAAATGATTTAGGTATAGATACATGGGAAGGAGAAGACGGAGTTGAAAGTAATTCAAGCCTGTTTAATTTTGATCAAAACAAAGATATGTATTATATCCAAGGAACAACGCCTTCAGATTATTGGATTAAATTAAAAATTATTTTTACTGGAGAAGGAACTGCAAAATCTCCTTTCCTATTGGATTGTTATTTAAATGATAAATATGTTGGATCAAAATCAATAAATGATTTGTATTGGTTTGGAGATATGATGGTAGGATTAGGAAATACTGGAACGACTTCTGATATTACTAAATTTGATGACTTTAAACTTTCTAAACTTACTCAAACAACTGCTACTCCTTCTGTAAAGTCTGATTTGAGATGCTATTTTAATAATACGGAAAAATCTATAAACTTAATTAGTGCTACAGAAAATTCATCAATACAGTATGAATTATTTAATTCAATTGGTATGAAAGTATATAGTGGATTATTTGATGGATCAAAAGCAATGATTCCTGTTTCAGGTTTACAAAAGGGAATATACATTGCAAAAATCAGTAAAGGGAAAGAATCAATTGTAAACTATAAATTCGTAGTATATTGATTAATTTCATTTTGTAAGGTTCTAATATTATGTAAAATTGTCAAATAGAATATAGAAACAGATTATGATAATCCAATTCGTTTGAAAATGAAATTGTGGAAAGGTGCTATTTGTATCTTTCCACAATGAAACATAGTTGTTACATATAATAAGACTGTATTGTTTGATACTTAAAAAATGGATGTTTCCTTGTAGAAATAATAACCCCAACAGTATTGATTAATGTTTTTTCTATTTTAGAAATATGTATACAATATTTTTTTGGATTTCATATGAGTCTTTTATCTGAATAAACTATTTGTTGTTAATAAAATTCTATGAAAAATTATCTGATATTAAAAATAACATTGGTATTTATCTTTGTATCTTTAACTAATAATGCTTTTTCGCAACTTATTTTAAATGATAAATGCCAGGCTATACTTAGTAATCCAACTACAGGTTTAGTTCCAACAACGTTGGATGATTTCAGCTATACAAACGCTGAACGGAATGCTAAGGCCATAACTACCGCTTTGAGTAGATTGAGTAAAGGGCAAGATTTGAAACTTCCTGAAGGTGTTTATGATGTTACAACTATTCAAGTTCCAACAACCCTCAACGGATGTATAATTGCTGGTATAGGAATGAATAAAACCATTTTACGTAGAAAGGCTTTTTCTTGGGATAATAACACTCAAGGTGACTGTCCTATGAGAACAGAGGTGTTTAGAGTTCAAGATATTCAAGATTTTGAGCTATGTGATATGACAATAGATGGAAATTGTCATCAAATGGCTATTTCAGGTTATGGACAATTTAGCACAACAACAGGTAAGATTCTTACTGGAACTCCGCAGTTTCCTGCTTATACAAATGGTGAAAGTTCGGGCCCTGTTGTAAATATTACTTTGAGTAAAAGTATTAAGTTTAGTAACGTTGATTTTAAGAATGGTTATGGCTGGTGTATATTACTTGGGAAAATAGATGGTTTCCAGATGCAAAATTGTATTATTGATACCGGAAATCTTTCAACAGAGTTTAAAGGACATAGAAACTTGGCTCCTAATGATGTTGTCATACACGCACATACTTCACAAGATGGATTACACATGGTTAATGTCAGCAATGCTGTTATTGAATTTAATGATATTCATTCTGAAGACTCAGCAATTGCCATTGAGCTGAATCCATTATGGAACTGGGGAGGATACGATATTTCAGAGAATATTGCCGTTAGAAATAATTATGTGTCAACTGCAAGTCCAACTGATCCAGCAAAACTATTAAATGATGACGATATAATTTATGGTACGGGATTAGCCAACACATGGGTAGGGCAAAGTGCTGTTGATATTTTTTATAATGATGCATTTGATACTCAAGGTAAAGTATCTATGGGTGGCGAAAATAGTACTTTCCGTAATATAGAAATTTCTCAAAATGCTTTTGAAGGAGTAAGACAAGGTGTTCGTTGTGGCTTCTTTTTAGGAGGTGGTCAAAATAATGCCGAGAGTATTTATCATCGTATTTATAATCTTATGATAAAGGATAATAATCCCAACTTTCTAGCTGGAAGAAATAAAGATAAACCTGCTGGAATTTTGAATGTTACAAAAAACGAGATATCTACAAGCTGGAATTTAAATGGCGGAGCTGGTATAGCTGTTCGACATGTTGATTCACTAATTGTTTCTAATAATGAGATCCGGAATTGTAAGGGAGGTTTAGGCATTAGCATTCAAGATGTAACCAGATTTAATATTGTTGATAATCGGATAGATAATATTATTGGGACTCAGTTAGGCAGTAATTGGACAGGCGGAGAAGGTATTCGGGTTTACAATAATTTGGATTATCGTAGTGATCCGTTGAAAGGGCAATCAGATGCTGTTAATTTTCTAATAAAAGATAATAAGATTGGAACGGTCGCTACAACAAAAATAGCGATAATTAACACAAAAAATGGAGTGGCAAGACTTGATGAAAATTTTGATCTTTCTAGTGTAAGCTTATGTGAAATTGCAAATGGAATAAATACTCAAAATGTAAGTAATATAGATCTTGGAGGAAGTTTATCATCTGGAATAAAAGAACAATTAGTATTGTCAGACTATAAAACCTATCCAAATCCAGTTAAGGATAATCTGTATATTTGGTCTTATAATAATATACCAACTAGTTACGTATTATTTGATTCTTTAGGCAGACCTCTTTACAAATGTCGGTCAAATGCAAATCAAATTGTAATTCCAATGGACAATTTTCCTCCCAATCTCTATTTTGTGAGAGCTTTTAATAATACAAATATTACAACTGTTTTAAAAATAATAAAGGAATGAATATTGTTAAGAAGTTATTCTTCATCTACATCTACTGTTCTTTAAGTATGCTTTTTTTGAGCTCGTGTCAAACGCAGGACAAGATATACTTGTTTTCATATTTTAAAGATAATGGAACAGATGGTTTGCACCTCGCTTACAGTAAAACTGGCTATGAATGGCATGCTTTAAAAGGAGATAGTTCGTTTCTGGCTCCCAAAGTTAGTTCAAGTAAATTAATGCGTGATCCATGCATTATTAAAGGCCCGGATGGAATTTTCAGAATGGTATGGACTGTTAGTTGGACAACAAAAGGAGTTGGTTACGCATTTTCAAAAGATTTGGTAAATTGGTCAGAGCAAAAACTAATCCCAGTGATGGAGCATGAAGATGATGTCCGAAATTGCTGGGCACCTGAAATAACTTATGATAAAAAGAATAAAGAATATATGATTTATTGGTCTTCAACTATACGTGGGCGTTATCCCTTAAAAAATCAAATGAGTGAAGATGAATATAATCATCGTATTTATTATGTTATAACAAAAGACTTTAATGCATTTACTGAAACCAAGTTACTTTATGATAGAGGATTCAACGTTATTGATGCAACGATTCATCCTCTTGAAAATAAGTACGTAATGTTTATGAAGGATGAAACTCTTTATCCTTCCGAAAAGAATATAAAAATTGCATATTCAGATAATCTTATTGGACCTTACACTAATGCATCAAAAACCATAACTGGAAACTATTGGGCTGAAGGACCAGCAGCAATAAAAATCAAAGGAAAATGGATTGTATATTTCGATAAGTATAAAGAAGGAAAATATGGTGCTGTTGAATCAAATGATTTGAGAAGTTGGATAGATATTTCAGATAAAATATCATTTCCAAATGGAACTCGTCATGGTTCTGTATTTCGAATATCAGAGAAGGAGCTTAATATTTTGTTGCATTTAAAATAATATAGTGTAATACTGTTTAAACTTTTCGATAAACTTTTTTAAATCAATCTATTTAGTTTAAATTGGCAATAATGAAAATAAGAATAATTGTATTTTTTCTAGTTCTGTTTGTGTTTACTTGTTTAAGAGCAGAAATAAGTGTTTCTTCGATTATAGGAGATAATATGGTATTGCAACGCAATACAGAAGTGAAATTATGGGGAAATGCTAAACCTAATCAAAAACTTAATATTTTTACTAGTTGGAATAATTTTTTAGTTAGTTGTGTTTGTGACGAGAAAGGACAATGGCAGGTAAAAGTGAGAACTACTGAAGCTGGAGGTCCTTATTCGATTAAAATTTATTCTCAAAAAGAGGAAAAAGAGATAGATAATATATCTTTAGGAGAAGTATGGCTATGTTCGGGACAGTCAAATATGGAAATGCCCATTATGGGTTTTAATGACCAACCTATTTACAATATGAATGATGTTTTAATTGATGCTGATAATAACCAGATTCGTTTGTTTACAGTCGGAAAAAACTCCTCTGGCTCACTCCAAAGTACATGTCTTGGAAAATGGGATATAGCAAACTCTCAGACTGTAAATAGATTTAGTGCAATTGGCTATTTTTTTGCCAAACAATTGCAACAAAAATTAAAAGTTCCTGTGGGTGTAATTTGTTCGAGCTGGGGAGGATCAAACATTGAGTCTTGGATGAGTAAGGAAGCTATACAAAAATTTCCAATTACATTGACTCGGGCGCAGAAGTTAACATTGGATCAGCAGAGACCAATGCATCTTTATAATGGAATGATTTTCCCAATTATTAATTATCGAATAAAAGGTGCAATATGGTATCAAGGTGAAGCGAATATAGGTAATTATAAAGAATATGCAGATTTAATGAATGAGTTAGTCTCTAGTTGGCGTAATGATTTTAAAGAGAAATTTCCGTTTTATTTTGTTCAAATAGCACCATATTCTTATGATAGTTCCATGGGCATTAGTTCTGTATTACTACGAAATGAACAACTTAAGGCAAGCTTAGTGATACCAAATGCAGGAATGGTTTCTACAATAGATATTGGTGAGGAGAATATCATTCACCCTGCAGAGAAATTGATAGTCTCTAAACGATTAAGCTACTGGGCTTTGTCTGAAATTTATGGCGTTAATGGAGTCGCTTACAAGACTCCATATTTTAAAAATTCAATTGTGAAAGACAGTACTGTGCTTATTTCGTTTGAGAATGCCAGCGGAGGATTAACATCTTTTGGAAAAAAGCTAGACAATTTTGAAGTAGCAGGGGATAACATGATTTTTTATCCTGCTTATGCAATAATAAAAAGCGAACAGGTCCAAGTATCAAGCTCTTTGGTGAAGAAACCTGTAGCAGTGCGTTATGCATTTCATAATTTTCCTCAAGGTAAAGGGTTTCTTTATAACTTAGCAGGATTACCAGTCCCTTCATTTAGAACTGACGAGTGGGAAAAGTAATCAGAAAATCTGTAAATCGAAATAAATTAGTAGTTATATATTGAAATGATTAAATCAAAATCCTTTAGCTTATTAATATTTTTTGTCATATTTTTTACTCATTTGTGTTTTGGAGAAGATAATGAAATATACAGTTTAGAAGCCATTTGGTCAAAAGAAAAAGCAACGGCTTGGTATGCCGCTCAACCTTGGCTCAGCGGTTGCAACTTTCAGCCAAGCACAGCCATTAATCAAGTTGAAATGTGGTCAGGTGAAACATTTGACATAGCTACCATTGATAAAGAATTGGGTTGGGCTGTAGAATTAGGCTTTAACATTATGCGTGTGTTTTTGAGCTCTGAAGTATGGAAAAAAGATCCGCAAGGTTTTAAAAATCGAATTTACCAGTACCTGTCTGTTTCTAATAAGTATGGAATAAAAACAATGTTTGTAATTTTTGATGATTGTTGGAACGAAGAAACTGTAGTAGGCAAACAACCAGCTCTAAAACCCGGTGTGCATAACTCTGGATGGGTGCAAGATCCAGCTTGTAGCTTGCGTGCAGACACTGTAAAGCTTTTTCCTGTATTGGAAAGATATGTGAAAGATGTTATTGGAACATTTAAAAATGATCATCGTATTTTGTTGTGGGATCTTTACAATGAACCGGGGAACAGTAACCATGGCATTGCAGTACTTCCATTGTTGAAGAATGTATTCAGATGGGCACGCCAGGTTAATCCTTCTCAACCAGTTTCGGCCGGAATCTGGTCTTTTGGTGCAAATGAGCTGAATACTTTTCAGGTGGAGAATTCGGATGTAATTACTTATCATAGTTATGCTGATGAACGTGAACATCAATTGTGGATTAAATTTCTTAGAATTCAGGGCCGTCCTATGATTTGTACCGAATATATGGCTCGCCGTAACAACAGCCTTTTCCGTAATATTATGCCGTTGCTTAAACGTAATAATATTGGTGCTATCAACTGGGGTTTTGTTTCGGGTAAAACAAATACTATTTTTGCATGGGATGAGCCCAAACCCAATGAAAAAGAACCTATTCTTTGGTTTCATGATATTTATCGTCAGGATAAAACACCTTTTGATCCGAAAGAAGCAGAGTTAATAAAACAAATGAATGGCAAACAATCTTCTATTCAGCTTTTTTCTCCTGATAAGTTTAACAAAACCATTGATGGCAAAAAGGTAACGCTTTACACGTTAAAAAACCGACAGGGTATGGTGGCTCAGATTACCAATTATGGTGGACGCGTTGTCAATCTCTGGGTGCCGGATAAAAACAATGTTTTTCAGGATGTGGTTACTGGTTTTAGATCCATTGATAATTATCTGAACAGCAATGAAGTTTATTTCGGAGCTTTAATCGGGCGTTATGGAAATCGAATAGCTAAAGGTACTTTTCAACTCGATGGTAAAAACTATCAGCTGGCAAAGAATAACGGAGTAAATCATTTGCATGGTGGGCCGAAAGGCTTTCATAATGTGGTTTGGGATGCCCGTGCTTTTAAAACGACCGCAAACGAAGATGCGTTGGAGTTGAAATATCTGTCGCCGGATGGTGAAGAAGGCTATCCCGGTAATCTCACAGTGAAAGTCATTTATACATTAACTAATGAAAATGAACTTCGCATCGATTATTCGGCTTCAACAGATAAGCCGACTGTGCTTAATCTGACTCACCACTCGTTTTTCAACCTGCATGGATTTTCAGGTGGCGTTGCCAAATCTGTTAATTCGCATATTCTGCAAATTAATGGTTCAAATTATACACCAACTGATAGTGGGCTGATTCCGACAGGAGTTATTGCTTCAGTGAAAGGTACTCCTATGGATTTTCTGAAACCAACAGTTATTGGCGAAAGAGCGAGCAATCAGTTTATCGATCTGATCAACGGAAAAGGTTATGACCACAACTGGATTCTTGATAAGCATGGAGATAAAGTGAGCGAAGCTGGAGTGATTTACGAGCCTGCCACCGGAATACAAATGCGGGTAATTACAGATCAACCAGCGCTACAGTTTTATGGCGGAAACTTTTTCGAAGGGAAAAATACTGGAAAATATGGTGAGGTATACACTTTCCGCTCGTCATTTGCACTTGAAACACAGCATTGTCCTGATAGCCTGTATTAAACTGATTCCAGTTGACTACTACTGTTCCTAAGCCTATAATCAGTTGACCGATTAATTTATTAACTCTGATACTGGTTGACCTCTTTAGGTTTAAAGTCCAAAAGAGGTTGACTTCCTTTTTGCAGGATAAAACATATGAACAAGTTAATATAGATAAAAGCTTCATTAAATTTCTATAGAAGCTCTTCATTTAACCAGTTCATGTTTTAAAGGCAAATATAGTCCTTTTTTAGTTTGTTACAAATATGTATTTGTATATTTATCTTTATAGCTTACCCAATGTTTTTTCAGATACCCCGCTTTTTTAGAAGCCTGTTCCGGGGTGAGCATATCCAGACTCCTGTGTGGTCTCTGAGTATTGTAGAATTCTACAGCTTGTCTGACAGCCTGCCGAACTTCATCAATAGTCTTAAATTCATAATGATTTAAGAATTCCTGTTTCAGTATACCATTGACACGTTCTGCTATGGCGTTATCTTTAGGATCCCCGTTTTCGGTCATACTAATTCTTATCCCTTTAGATTTAAGCTCATCAGTATACATAAAACTAGCATATTGAACTCCCCTGTCAGAATGATGAATCAGATCTGTTCTTTCTTCAGGATTTAGTTTCTGGTAGGCTTGCCGAAGCGCTTCAATCGTATGCTTAGTCTCGAGTGTAGGACCAACGTACGCACCGACTATCTCACGGTTGTAAGAATCTGTCACAAGAGATAAAAAACAAAAGTTATCTAATACACGGATATAGGTTATATCGCTAACCCATACTTGATTAGCCCTGTTTACATTCAGGTGCTTTATCAAATCAGGATAGAGCGGATAATCATGCTCTGAATTTGTGGTACGACATCCTTTTCGGGGCCTTCTTAAGTTTAAATTATATTGCCGGATAATATTCATAAAAGCATCACGACCGATACTATAACTTGTACCAAAGTAATTTGTATACATATGCCACAGCTTCTCACCGCCGATGCCTTTGTCTATCTCACGGACACTTTTCACATATTCCACTATAAAACGAACCATGGCGGCTTTTTCCATTCCGGCATCGCCATGCTTGTAATAGGCTTGTTTCGAAGCACCAAACAGGCTGCAAAGTCCCTTTATTGTATAAGAAGGGACTTCTGCATGAAGCCTTGTTACTGTTTGGTGCCAGCTTTTTTTCGAATGGGAATGTTAAGCGTCTCTTCTGCGACGTTTATCATCTCATTATAAAAATCAGCACGCATCTTTTCTTTCTGAAGAGCCAGTTTTGTTTGTTGGAGCTGACGTTTAAGCTCAACAATTTCTTCGCTCTCGGTGCGTTTCTCTTTTTTCATATCATTCTCCTCAAATTTGTATTCGGGTGCAAATATACGAATCCAGGAACGTAATAGATCTGGATGGGAAATTGAATATTTCCTACATAGTGCAGATTTGTTTAATTCACCACTAATTGCTTCATGAACGACCTTGAATTTGAAGTCAAGGTCGTAATGTCTGTTTTTTCTTACGGTTGTACTCATTTTATTGATTTTTTAAGAGTCAACCTTTTATAGGGTAAGACAGCCCTAATCAGAAAGCATTTCCAACCACAGAGCTAAAACCAGGACAGGTTTATACGCACATTTGTATTTATAAATTTGAAATCAAATAAGGTTTTCTAAAAAGTATATATGACAGTTTAATAATTAGTATCAGCAATCAAAGCTGCTTGCTAAAGGATTTATTGAAACTCCTAACCTTTTTATTGTATGCAGAGTCTCATTACTGGAACAAAGCAGGCTAATAATCAAACGATTATTAGCCTGCTTAATCTTTTGGAATAAGGTGGCTCGAATTTTAGACTGGATATATCTAAAAAGTGATAAGTAATGAATAGTGAATTTTATTCATTACTTTTAATAAATTTATGATCAATCAATGTTTTTGGTGAAAGTGATTAACGTATTTCTTTTAAACACCTTATTCTTTTCCTATATATTTATGTAAGGCTTCAATAATCAGCATTGCAGATTTCTCCGGGCCAAACAAAGAACTGTCAACGGCTAAGTTGTAGTTGCTTGCCATTCCCCAGATTCTGTGTGTGTAGTGCTTGCAATAGTTTGTTCTGTCTCTGTCTTTTCTTTCCAATTCCTTTTCTGCCATACTTTGATCAATGCCATAGTCATTGATGATACGCTTGATTCTGTATTTTTTATCCGCATGAACAAAGGTGTTAAAGCAGTTAGGATTACTTTTTAAAACGTAATCGGCGCAACGTCCAACAATGACGCATGATTCTTTTTCGCTAATATCTCTTATTATCTTGCTTTGAATCATAAACAATGTATCAAGCGGTGGCATTTCTTCGTTTACATAAGCATAGTTCTGTTCATAAAGATCAAATAGCAGACTATTAGCTAATTTCTGTTCGTGCTCTTTTACATATTCAGGTGTCAAGCCACTCTCTGCTGCTGACAGATCAATTAATTTTGTATCATAGAAGGAGATACCTAACTCTTTGGCTATGATTTCTCCTATTTCATGACCTCCACTACCAAATTCACGGGCAATAGTAATGATGACTCTCTTTTCCTGACCGGAAGTGCTGGCTTGTTCGTCAGCTTCTTTTTTCTCTATGCTGACTAGCGGATCAATAAATTTGAATTTTTTGTTGTAGAATCGTGCGATGGTACCAACTAATAATGCTGCTGCGATGGTTCCTTCACGTATACCCTCTAATTTGTGAAGCAGGATAAAAGAGCTGGCTACCCCAATGATAACCAATGAAGCATCAACGCCCACCTTTGCCTTACCGAATTCTTTGTGAAAGGCTTTGGATATAGCTATTGATAATCCTTCTCCGGCCAGGTATGTAACATTGGCTTTTACTTCCAGAAAGACACCAAATGCAATAATCACACAGCTAAGCAAGCAAAGAATCCATTGGTAGATATAATTTGACGACTGAAGACCTGATAACAAGAACATGGCGAAGTCGATGAAGAATCCAAAGATAAGAGCTACTGGTAATTGTACGAGCTGTATGAGCTGATAGTCTTTTCTCAGTAATACAATTTGCAATAGGATCATCAGTACATTGACAATGATTGATAGTAATCCAACGGTCATTGGAAATCCTAAACTATAAACATATGGTACGCAAGAAACCGGCGATGTTCCCAGATTGGCCTTAATGGATAAGGCTACGCCAATAGCCATAATAAATAATCCTATTACTAAAACGATACATCTTTTCAGTAGTTTGTCTTTTTTCATTCAAATCCCTCCTATTTACAGAATTGTTATGCCTGAAATTATCAGGCTTAAATAAACGCTGTTAATCAAGGTATGAATTAAGGTTTAAAAAAGATCTCAAAAAAAAACACCTACAAGTAATATCTTGTAAGTGTTTGATACCCAGTTTGTCGGGGTGAGAAGATTCGAACTTCCGACCACACGCCCCCCAGACGCGTACTCTAAACCGGGCTGAGCTACACCCCGAAATCGAATGCAAAGTTACATAAACTTTTAATTACCCCAAATATTTAGAGGATTTTTTATTCAGAAACTTACTGGGAACCGTACTTTAAAGGCCCATGCACTCGCGGTAAAAATCGAACATATCAAAAATTTCTTCCTTAGTTGCTGATTGATCAATACATATATCTCCGACTTCTTTCAGCAACGTAAAATTAATAATTCCGGCTGTATTCTTCTTATCATGAAGCATGTAGGCATAAAGTTTATCATAGCAGTTGCAATCTATGTCAAAGCAACCGTAGTTCTCTTTGATAAACTGTACGGTCTGTCTTAGCTTGTCAGTAGGGAACCCTGTTTTTACGGAAGAAAGGTAGAGTTCGCAAACAACTCCCCATGCCACGGCATAGCCATGAAGTACCGGACAATTCTTTTCAAAAGAGAAACTTTCAAAAGCATGTCCAACAGTATGTCCCAGATTCAGTGCTTTACGGATTCCTTGCTCGTAAGGGTCTTTCTCAACAATGTCTTCTTTGATTTGCACCGATTTTCCTACCAGAACTTTCAGTTTGGCATAATCAAGCTTATCGGTAGGAAAATTAAGAAGTTCCGCCCAATGTTCTGTATTGCTTATTAATCCGTGCTTCAGCATCTCAGCATAACCGGAAAAGAAATTTTCCTGGTCCAGTGTCTTTAAAAAATCAGTTTCAATCAAGACACTGCTGGCTGGTGCAAAAGCTCCAACTTCATTTTTAAGTCCGTTGAAGTTGATTCCTGTTTTTCCACCTACAGAAGCGTCGACCATTGCAAGAAGAGTGGTAGGAATATTAATATATCTGATTCCTCTTTTAAAAGTTGCAGCTGCGAAACCTCCCAGATCTGTTGTCATTCCTCCTCCCAGATTGATGAGAAGAGAGTGACGGGTGGCGCCTTTTTGACTCAGTTGTGTCCATACATGAGCCAGCGTTTCAATATTCTTGTTCAGATCTCCCGCAGGAATTGCAATAGAAATGGCATTATTTTTAAGTAATAGTTCGTTGATTACAGGCAGACAGTGAAGAGTGGTGTGCTCATCAGTCAGGATAAAGAGCTTATCGTATGGTTTGCTTTTTATTGCACCAAGCAAATCTTTTTCTAGCTCATTGCAAAGGATTACCTCTTGTTTATTCATATCCTTGGGAGTTAAATTGGATTGTATTTTTTCTTTTCTGAGGTGCAAACTTACTCTAAAAACGTTGAATAGCAAAGCATTTTAATCATTTACCATGAATTCATTGTTTTTTTGCATTAAACCTTTCTTCATTTACATCGTCATATAAATGACAAATGTTCTCTTATTATATAAATAGTTCATGAAACACAAATTAACATTATTGATGCTGTGCTTATTCGGCGTTCTTTCTATGGAGGCACAAACGAATCGTGCTTCGGTATCAGGAAAGATTCTCGACAATACGACAAAAGCTCCGGTTGAGCAAGCAGCCATTCGCATGCTATCTTTACCGGATAGCACTTTTGTAACAGGAATTTCCAGTAAAAAAGATGGTTCTTTCTCTGTTCCAAGTCTAAAAAAAGGACGCTATGTGATGAAAATTTCATTCATAGGTTATGCTCCGTTAACTAAGTTTTTTCAGATTACATCAGCTAAACCTACAGTCAATTTTGGTGAGGTTTCAATGAAGCCTGATGCTGTAATGCTAAAAGGTGCAACTGTTACCGCAGAGGCTCCTCCTGTGACGGTTAAGGAAGATACAATGGTTTACAATGCTTCGGCATATCGTGTGCCGGAAGGCGCAATGCTTGAGGATTTAGTAAAGAAGATTCCGGGTGCAGAAGTTAGCAGTGACGGATCAATCACTGTCAATGGAAAACAAATCAAGAAGATAATGGTGGATGGAAAAGAATTCTTTAGCTCTGACCCTAAAGTGGCTATGAAGAATCTGCCTGTTAATATGGTTGAGAATGTGAAAGCCTATGATAGAAAGTCTGATCTTGCCAGAATTACAGGGATTGATGATGGAGATGAAGAAACTGTTCTTGATTTGACTGTAAAGAAGGGAATGAAAAAGGGGCTAATTGGCAACCTTATTGCAGGTACAGGTAGCCAAAGTCGGTATGAAACCGGAGCAATGGCTAGTCAGTTTAAGGATAATTCTCAGTTTACAGTTGTTGGATCAGCTAATAATACAAATAATCAGGGCTTCTCTGAATTCGGTGATGCCGGTCAGGGAATGAGTGGTAATGCCGGATCGGGTATTAATGCTTCAAAATCGATTGGAATGAACTTTGCCAAAAGTACAGACAAACTGGAAGTTGGCGGAAATATTAAATATGGCAAATCAGATAAGGATGCAAGGATGAAAAGTTCTACTGAGACTTTCTTAGGCCAGAGTTCTTCTTTCGCTAATGCTGATAATGCTTCAAGGCGTTTTAGAGATGATGTGAATGGTGACTTTCGTTTAGAATGGCGACCTGATACATTAACAAATATCATATTTCGCCCAAATATATCTTATTCACATACAAATAGTTTCAGCAATGGTGTTTCTTCTACTTTTAATAATAGCCATGCATCTGTAAATGATAAAAAATCGAAATCTGATGGTATATCCAATTATCTGTCTTTAGGAGGTAATTTTCAGATTAACAGAAAGCTGAATAATAAAGGCCGTAGCATTACTTTGCGAGCTGAGTCAGGGTATAATAAGAATAACTCGGATAACTATTCTTATTCTGATACCTACTTTTATAACAACGACAGTACAAATCTGAGAGACCAATTTATAGATAATAATGGTAATAGTTATAATTACAAATTGCAAATGGTCTACGTTGAACCTATTTTTAACAAACGTTTCCTTCAATTTAGATATAGTTTCCAAAATAGTTATTCTGCCTCTGATAAGTATGCTTATAATGCTATGGACGAGTATCCTTATGAAACTGCTTTCAATAATAAGAATTATTATAACGATTATATTGACTCGTTAAGTAATTCTCTGACTAATCGTTATATGACTCATCAGTTTGAGCTTTCATTGAGAACGATACGTACTAAGTATATGTATAATATCGGCTTTAGTCTTGAACCTCAGACGTCAAAGAGTAATACAACTGTTGGTCCTAACAAGGGAAAAGATTTATCTCAGAATGTTCTTAACTTTTCACCAACGTTTGATTTTCATTATCGTTTCTCGAAACAAGAACAACTTCGTATTATGTACCGTGGAAGAAGTTCGGCTCCGGATATAAACAACCTTCAGGCTGTGATTGATAACACGGACCCGCTAAATGTAAGATATGGTAATCCCGACTTAAAGCCGTCTTACAGTAACCGCTTCATGCTGTTCTTTAATAACTATATGCAGGAAAGTCAACGAAGTATAATGATGCATCTTTCCTTTAACAATACATTAAATAGTGTTGCCAGCAAAATGAGATATAATCAGGAAACAGGTGGTAAGATTACAGATTTGGTAAATGTAAATGGAAACTGGAATACGCAAGGATTCTTATCTTTTAATACTCCACTGGGAAATAAGAAGTTTACGCTTAGTACCTATTCAAATGCTTCATATAGCGATGCCGTAAGTTTTACAAGTATTACTAATCAGTCGGGTGGAGGATATTCTGATTCACAAAAAAGCACAACACATAATTTGAATCTAGGTCAAAAGATTACTGGTAATTACCGGTCAGATCTTTTTGATTTTAGTTTAAACGGAGCAATCAACTATTCTTTGGCAAAGAATAATATGCAGACAAAAAGCAACCGTGAGACGTTTAATTACTTATTAGGTGCAAATACTAATATAAATCTGCCATGGAGTATCTTCCTTTCTTCTGATGTGAATTATAATATTAAGAGTGGATATTCTGATGCTCTTCAGAAAAATGAAATTCTTTGGAATGCGCAATTATCTAAAAATTTCCTGGCAAAAAACAATGCAACAATTCGTTTTAAGATCTATGATATTCTTCACCAACAGAGTAATCTGAGTCGTACCATTTCAGAGACTATGATGCAGGATATAGAATATAACACTTTAGGCAGTTACTTTATGGTTCATTTCGTTTATCGCTTTAATACACTTGGTGGCAAAGCACCTAGATCTAGACGCTTCGGACCTGATGATCATGGACCGGGTGACGGGCCACGTGAAAGACGAGGTGGATTTGGTGGCCCTGGAGGTGGTCCCGGAGGTGGTCCCGGAATGATGTAATTATTTTATTCTTTTCTTAAGATATGCCGTTCTTTAGTTTTTTTTATTTATTTTTGCTATTCATTGAATGATAAGCAATTAATAAGTATGGACTGGAACGGCATATTTAATGATATTTTTTCAGTAATCTATAATATACTTTACTTTGGTGTGATTATCGGAATGGTTATTATTGTCATTCTTGATAATCGTAACCCTGTAAAGACTATGGCATGGGTATTGATTCTTACGTTCCTTCCATTTGTTGGTTTAGTCTTTTATTTTTTCTTCGGGCGAAGCACCCGGCGCGAAAGGATTATAAGCAAGAAAAGTTATAACCGTTTAATGAAAAAGCCGATGGCTGAGTTTGTAGCTCAGGAATCGTATGAATTGCCTGCCGATCAGTATCAGGTTGCTCAGCTTTTTCGGAATACCAATCAGGCTCTTCCTTTTGAAGGTAACGAGGTGGAAATTTATACTGACGGCTATGCCAAACTGCAGGCTCTTATCCGAGAGCTGATGAAGGCCGAACATCATATCCATTTAGAATACTATATTTTTGAGAATGATCCGGTTGGGCGTCTTATACGTGATGTTCTTATAGATAAAGCCCGCCAGGGAGTCGAGGTCCGTCTGATATATGATGATGTTGGATGCTGGCATGTTCCTAACCGCTTTTTCGAAGAGATGGTTGAGGCTGGCATTGAAGCAAGAGCCTTTCTTAAAGTTCGTTTTCCTGTATTTACCAGTAAAGTGAATTACCGTAACCACCGTAAGATAGTTGTGATTGATGGTTGTGTGGGATTCGTAGGAGGTATGAATATTGCCTTGAGATATGTACGGGGATTTGATTGGGGAATCTGGAGAGATACACACGTGATGATTAAAGGAAAGGCAGTCCATGGACTTCAAACCTCTTTTTTACTCGATTGGTACTTTGTGGATCAGACACTGCTTACTTCATCTAAATTTTTCCCGGCTCTGGAATCTGTCGGAGAATCTCTTATTCAGGTTGTAACAAGCGAGCCTACCGCTGAATGGAAAGAAATTATGCAGGGCTTATGCCTGGCTATCAGCAGTGCCAAACGTTATTTTTATATTCAGACGCCCTATTTTTTACCCACTGAACCTATCCTGGCTGCTTTGCAAACAGCTGCACTGGCAGGGGTAGATGTGCGCCTTATGCTTCCTGAACATGCAGATGCTGTTATTACTCAATTGGCATCCTGGTCTTATCTCAAAGATGTGCTGAGAGCGGGAGTAAAGGTTTTCTTTTATCAAAAGGGTTTTCTTCACTCTAAACTGATGGTTTCAGATGATGCGCTTTCCACCGTAGGTTCCACAAACATGGATTTCCGGAGCTTTGAGCACAACTTTGAAGTGAATGCGTTTATGTACGATGAATCCACGGCTTTGCGAATGAAAGAGATCTTTTTTATGGATCAGCGAGACTGTATTCCTGTTTATCTTAAAAACTGGGAAAAGCGCTCTAAACGACAGAAAGTGAAAGAGTCAGTGGTTCGCGTGCTCAGTCCGCTGCTTTAGAAAAGATAGAGAAGTTTACACTTCCGTACACTCTTCTTTCCAAAAAGTGGGGATCTTCCTCAAAATTATTGTCTTTCCCATGTTCCAGAACAAATAATCCACCATCTTTCAATAGCTCTTTTTCGAAGATTATCCGCGGAATATCCGCCAGATTGGGTAGCGCATAGGGAGGATCGGCAAAAATAAAGTCGAACTTCTCACGGGTGGAGCCTATAAACCTGAATACATCGCCACGGATGGGGATACACTTGTCGGTCTTCACCATTTCCATTACTTTGCAGATGAAAGCATGATGAGCGCCTTCCTTTTCTACGGATATCACTTTATCACATCCGCGGGAAACCAGCTCGATACTGATGCTTCCGGTTCCTGCAAACAAGTCGAGTGCAGTAACTCCATCCTCAAAGTCCAGATAATTATTACAGAGTACATTAAAAATATTCTCTTTGGCAAAATCGGTTGTTGGTCGTGCCTTAAATGTTTTGGGTACGTCAAATCTTCTTCTCTTATATATTCCGCCTATAACTCGCATAATGATAAAGTTTGTAAGTCGAAGGGGATTTCTTCCATCTTCGAAAGTCCGTTTAATGAAAACTCAGAATTGGGATTTATTACGAATAGTTGTCTCACAAATTGCTTTAACCCATTTACTAAAGCGTCTTTGTCCTGAAAAATTCCCGTCAGATGAAGCTCGTCTCTTTCCTGATTAAAGTCCAACTGTTTCCATACATAAAGAAGGTAATAGATAATATCTGCCGTTTCGCTGCACTTGAAATTATTGAGAAACAGTAATCGTCCACGGTCGTAGCACAAAACATCTACAGAGTTCTTTCGCAGGTAGGCATACATTTTCAGATTATTGCCCTGCTTGCTGCGTCCCGAAAAATATTCAGCCAGCGAGCTTGCCTGACAATAGAAGTGCGCTCCCGGAAATTGATCGATTAGTTGCTGATATGCACTTTTATCTACCGCAAAAACCACCACGATATTTGCTCTTTTCAGGATATTATAGAGAACAATCTCGTTCTCTTGCCGGGGATGGTTATGATAAAGCACACTCTCAGCCAGTTCATCCTCGAAAAGCTCGAAGGGAATCATTGCAAAACGCTTTGTTACCAGCATCACTTTGACTTTCTTATAAGCATGTTTCAGGAAGTCGTTCTCTTTAATGGCCTCTTTTACGTTGGCTGCCATTGACAGATTTTCGTTGGTCCCTTTGGATATAAAGCTATAAGCCTTTTCTTTGGTAGGATTATAGATTGAAAAAGAAAACTCTTCCGGACTCAGACGAACGGACAAAGTATATTGTTCTGTTCTGGTAAAATCAATGTGTGATATGCTTAACTCTTCAGTCATGTTACGGCATTTAAAAAAGATTCCTGGTGTATTGGTACAGTAAATTTCTTTTTTGTTTTTATATTCGTAGCACAAATATAAAAACAAAAAATGATTAATAGCTATTTGATTGAGCAAATAAAGGAAAATTTCCCTCATCAACCCACTAATGAGCAGTCTGTTGCAATGGATGCTCTGGTAGACTTCCTGCTTTCTCCGGTAAATGATACTGTATTTATACTCCGTGGTTATGCCGGAACCGGGAAGACTTCGCTTGTGGCTGCGGTGGTGAAAACAATGATGAAGCTCGGTCAAAAGGCCATTCTTCTGGCACCTACCGGAAGGGCAGCCAAGGTGTTTTCAGTTTACTCTGGTCATCCGGCTTTTACCATTCATAAGAAAATATACCGTCAGCAGTCTTTCAGCAATGAACTTTCTAACTTCTCTGTGAATGATAACTTGCACCAGCATACACTTTTCATTGTGGATGAGGCTTCCATGATTTCTAACGAAGGGCTTTCCGGCTCTGCTTTTGGAACGGGGCGCCTGCTCGATGATCTGGTTCAGTATGTTTATTCAGGACAAGGTTGCAGACTTCTGCTGATGGGCGATACGGCTCAGCTTCCTCCAGTGGGAGAGGAGGAGAGTCCGGCACTTACCGCCGATGTTCTTAAGGGATATGGTTTGTCTGTACGGGAAATGGACCTGACACAGGTGGTTCGTCAGCTGAACGATTCGGGGATTTTGTGGAATGCCACGGCCTTGCGTCACCTCATAGCAGACGGAGATGCCGATATGCTGCCAAAGATTCGCGTAAAAGGCTTTCCCGATATCCGTTTGTTGGCGGGCGATGAACTGATTGAAGAGATTAGTAACTGTTACGGTAAGGTGGGGATGGACGAAACAATTGTTGCCTGCCGCTCAAATAAACGTGCAAATATCTATAATAAAGGTATCCGCAACACAATCCTCTACAGGGAGGAGGAACTTAGTTCGGGTGATTTGCTGATGGTGGCGAAGAATAACTATTTCTGGACGGAAAAGTCCCCGGAAATTGAGTTTATAGCCAATGGCGATATGGCTGTGGTGCGCCGTGTAAGGCGAACGCGTGAGATTTACGGCTTTCGTTTTGCAGATGTTCAACTGACCTTTCCCGATTATCAGGATTTTGAATTGGAGGCAACTGTCCTCCTCGATACGCTTCATACTGATGCACCTGCGCTTCCCAGGGCAGATAATGACCGGCTGTTCTATACGGTTCTGGAAGATTATGCTGATATTTCCACTAAACGCGAGCGGATGAAAAAGATGAAAGCAGATCCTCATTACAATGCTTTGCAGATAAAATACGGATATGCGGTGACCTGCCACAAGGCGCAGGGCGGTCAGTGGAAAAAGGTTTTCCTTGATCAGGGATATATTTCTCCAGAGATGCTGACTCCCGATTACTTTCGCTGGCTCTATACCGCCTTTACCCGGGCTACTGAGACGTTGTATCTGGTCAACTACCCCAAAGATCAGGTGGAATAATCCGGGAGATTTTATTGCTTTGCATTACAGTTAATGAATGATACGAGTAAGTTAAGGTAATCTTACTTGTATCTTAATACTTTCTTTCACCAATAATTTTTAAAAAGAAGTACAGCTTATTTTAGCATAGTCTAGACTATTTAAGTGAAAACTCTACAGTGTATCATTGATATGTCTACACCTAAATATTGGTTTATCGAATAGTTTAGGCTTAGTATTCGTGTAATATTGGCTTAAGCATCCTGATAAACTGGTTAAAGATTCCAGGGGGATCTATTGATGTTACTTGGAGAAACGGATAATGTTGTTGGGGAAGCAGCCAAGGGCAGAGGAATAATTTGTTTACGGTTATATATGTAACTAACTATATTTGGGGTATTAGATATCTCTTATGCTTATTCAGAAACCAATATATAATGTAGAATCAATTGTAATGCTAGCATTGATTGTACTTTTTTATCTTTCATCAATTTATTATACTTTCAAGTATTCAATTTACGAGCGGTTTAGGAAGCTTAACAAAGAAATAGCAGAGGCCGATGAATTGGAAAAAGAATAAAAAGAAAATAAAAAAAATGAGCCGTTGCAAACATTAAGTTCGCAACGGCTCCAGGTATAATTTTAATGATAAACGAAAATCAATTGATTTACAAACCGGCAAGTTCAACGATTTTATCAACAGCAGCGTTAAGACCATCAGGGTTCTTACCACCGGCAGTTGCGAAGTGTGCCTGGCCACCGCCGCCACCTTGAATTAACCTGGCAGCTTCTTAACCAATTTGCCGGCATTCAAACCACCATTAACCAGGTTATCAGAAATCATTACGGTAAGCATTGGTTTGCCACCTTCTTCTGTTCCGGCTACGAATAATAAGTTTTCTGTTATTTCACCACGTAATTGGAAAGCAATGTTCTTTGCAGCTTCAGCAGGCAGCGGAGCAACAAACTTAATTAACTTCACTCCATTGAATTCCTGAATGTTCTGAATTAATTTATTCTTTATCTCGGCTTGTTTTTCTTTCATGAAGTCTTCCACTTGTTTCTTCAATCCTGAATTTTCTTCAATTGATTTGCGGATTGCAGCACCAAGATCAGGAACATTATTGAAGAGAGCTTTCAAATCTGAAAGGGTATCCTGAATATTGTCCATCAACTCTTCCATCTTAGCACCTGTGTAAGCTTCAATTCTTCTAACTCCGGCAGCAACCGAACTTTCAGAAATGATTTTTACCATGCCAATGTTTCCGGTAGCAGCCACGTGTGTTCCTCCGCAGAACTCAACAGATGAGCCAAAGCAGATTACACGTACCTCATCTCCGTACTTTTCACCGAATAGTGCAATTGCACCTAACTCTTTTGCTTCCGCAATAGGTAGATTTCTATATTCTTTTAATGGAATGTTTTCGCGAATTCTTGCATTTACAATGTGTTCCACCTGGCGAATCTGTTCATCGGTCACTTTCTGGAAGTGAGAGAAGTCAAAACGCAAAGAGTCTGGTGATACAAGTGAACCCTTTTGTTCAACATGTTCTCCAAGTACTTCACGCAAAGCCTGGTCGAGCAAGTGAGTAGCAGAGTGGTTAGCTGCGCAGGCAGCTCTCTTATCCGTATCCACACAAGCCATCATTGGAGCTTCCAGATTCTTAGGAAGTTGTTTTGTAATGTGAACGGCAAGATTATTCTCTTTTTTCGTTGCGATAACTTCGATAGTCTCGAACTCACTAACAATCACACCTGTATCGCCAACCTGACCACCGCTTTCAGCATAAAAAGGAGTATGATCAAGCACTAGCTGATAAAGAGTCTGGTTTTTTTGTTTGATCTGGCGGTAGCGGAGGATTTCCACTTCATATTCAGTGTAATCATAGCCAACAAAATCTGAAGTTCCTTCTTTTAGCGTAATCCAGTCGCCGGTTTCAATAGCAGCAGCGTTACGTGCACGTGCTTTTTGTTGTTGCATCTCAACGTTGAATCCATCAATATCTACAGTCAATCCGTTTTCTCTCAGAATAAGTTCTGTAAGGTCTAACGGGAAACCAAATGTATCGTATAGTGTAAATGCATCTTTTCCATCAATGCAGTTCTTTCCTGCGGCTTTCACATCTGCAATAGCCTTGTCCAGCAAACGGATACCAGTTTCGAGTGTGCGAAGGAATGATTCTTCTTCTTCCTTGATAACCTTCTCAATCAGCACCTTCTGAGCAACTAATTCAGGATAAGCATCGCCCATATTGTCAATCAGCACGGGAAGCAACTTATACATAAAGGCGGATTTCTGACCTAAGAAAGTATATCCGTAACGAACGGCGCGGCGCAGGATTCTTCTGATCACATATCCGGCTTTTGCGTTTGATGGCAGCTGACCGTCGGTGATAGAAAAGGCAATGGTACGGATATGATCCGCAATTACGCGCATTGCAATATCGTTTTGTGTATTCAATCCATATTCTGTTCCGGCCATCTTAGCGATTTCTTTCAGGATTGGTTGGAATACATCGGTATCATAGTTGGATGTTTTTCCCTGAAGAGCCATGCAAAGACGCTCAAATCCCATACCTGTATCGATTACACGTGCAGGAAGACCTTCCAGACTTCCGTCTGCTTTGCGGTTGAATTGCATAAACACAAGGTTCCATATCTCAATAACCTGTGGGTGAGATTGATTTACCAGTTCCAGACCGCTAACAGCTTTACGTTCTTCTTCAGAACGTAAGTCGATATGGATTTCGGAACAAGGACCGCAAGGACCTGTATCGCCCATTTCCCAGAAGTTATCGTGACGATTTCCGTTGATAATGCGATCCGCTGGTAAGAATTGTCCCCAGATGGCAGCAGCTTCGTTGTCGCGGTCCAGTCCATCAGCAGGACTTCCTTCAAAGACTGTGGCATACAAAAGGTTTGGATCTAGCTTTAAGACCGTTACCAGGTATTCCCACGCCCATTCAATAGCTTCTTTCTTAAAGTAATCACCAAAAGACCAGTTACCCAACATCTCGAACATGGTGTGATGATATGTATCATGACCCACTTCTTCAAGGTCATTGTGCTTACCACTCACGCGCAAACATTTTTGCGAGTCGGCTACACGGTGATACTTGGCAGGGTGGTTACCCAAAATAATATCTTTAAACTGGTTCATCCCAGCATTTGTAAACATCAATGTGGGGTCATCTTTAATTACCATAGGGGCTGATGGTACAATCTGGTGCCCTTTGGATTCAAAAAAAGTTTTAAATGATTCTCTGATTTCTTTTGCTGTCAACATAAGCAATTATATAGTTATCAAGTTAATATTCCGAAAAATGATTTGCAAAGATAGCTCGTTTTATTATTTTTGTACCTATTATTGCGCGAAATATTAATGGTTATCCCATTAAAAACTACTAAAAAGTGGAAAGAAGCGTCGGGTTTACTCTGCATATAGCTTGATATAGCTGTCCTGCAATAGTATAACTTTAGTTCGCCAACTGATTTAAGATATTCCAGCAAGCTGCATTCAGGGTAACGCATTTGATAAGTAATGATTAAATAGAATGTTATGGTATATAATTCTAACAAAGATTTGAAGTTGTATTACTCCATAGGTGAAGTAGCGACAATGTTTGATGTAAACGAGTCTTTATTGCGCTTCTGGGAAAAAGAATTTCCTATTATTAAGCCGAAGAAAAATGCCAAGGGAACGCGACAATACCGCAAAGAAGATCTGGAGAATATTCGGCTGATATATCATTTGGTTAAAGAAAAGGGTATGACTCTTCCGGGTGCCCGTCAGAAACTAAAGGACAACAAGGAACAAACCATCAAGACTTTTGAAGTTGTTACCCGACTGGGGCAAATAAAAGAAGAGTTACTCAATATAAAAAGGGAGCTAGACGCGGTTTAAACCGTTACTTTCTCCCTTGTATGCTTATTTTATAGATATCATATTCTATAGATGAGGTCTATTATTTCTATTCTTCAACTCGTTTCACCTCTTTTATATTCTTAATCTTTCGCAGATTGTCGCAGATTGTTTTTACATCTCCCACATCATGTACATACAATTGAATCTTTCCTTCAAAGATTCCATCCTTTGCTTCAATTATTAGTTTCTGTATGTTCACATTTAGCTGCTGTGAAATAATCTCTGTTATCTGATTTAGCAGACCAACACAATCAATTCCATTTACATAGAGAAGAACCGGAAATGATAATGTTTTGTATGTGTCCCAGTCTGCAGCAATAAGACGGTTGCCGAAACTGCTTTTCAGTTTGTTGGCTATCGGGCACTGACGTTTATGAATGATGATTTCATTGTTCTCGTCAATGTATCCAAGCACATCGTCTCCCGGAATAGGTTTACAGCAATCTGCTATTTTATAGCTCTTCTGTATTTTGTCCTCTGTGAGTTTAAGTACTTTCTTTTTGTCGATATTCTCGGCTGACTGTTTCTCCGCCGGTTGTTTTTCTTCCGGCTTTTCTTTTTGGTCCTTACTGGTTCCAAAGGAGAACTTCAGGTATTTCTTCCAGTTAGTTCCTCCAGACTTCTCATGCAGTACGTTCTTATCTGCTTCTCCTAAAACGATTATCCCATAGCCAATATTTCCAAGAAATTCCTCTTTACTGGTAACACTGTGTAACTTGCACAGCTTGTCAATGTTAAATGGATCTGGACGAACCTCTTCATCTTTAAAGAATTCCAGCAATATAGCTTCACCTTCTTTTTGAGCATTGCGATGTTCTTTCTTGATAATCGCTGATATTTTAGCTTTTGCCTTTGCTGTTGTGGCAAAGTTCTCCCATGCGGGTTTTACCCGTTGCGAGCGGGAAGTAAGAATCTCTATCTGGTCTCCGCTTTCCAGTTTATAGCTTAGCGGCACTAACTTATGATTTACTTTTGCTCCGATACAATGGCTTCCTAAATAGGTGTGAATAGAGAATGCGAAATCCAGTGCAGTAGAGTTCTGAGGCATGGTTTTTATTTCTCCTTTCGGAGTAAATACAAATATTTCTGAAGCAAAGAGATTCAGTTTAATAGTATCCAGAAAGTCTAATGCATCCGGTTGGGGGTCATCCAGAATCTCTTTGATGGTTTTGAGCCACTTTTCAAGTTCTCCTTCATCCTCACTACCGCCTCCTTCTTTATACTTCCAATGGGCAGCGAATCCTTGTTCTGCTACTTCATTCATCCGGTCGCTTCGGATCTGTACTTCAATCCATTGTCCGTTGCTGGCCATAAGAGTTACGTGAAGAGCCTGGTAACCGTTTGCTTTTGGATGACTTACCCAATCTCTCAATCGATCAGGATGTGGTCTGTAAATTTTGGAGATAGCAACATAAATGTTAAAGCATTCATTCAGTTCTTCTTCTTCATTCTTTGGATCAAAAATAATGCGGACAGCAAGCAAATCGTAAATCTCCTCAAATGGCAGATTCTTTGTTTGCATCTTGTTCCAGATGGAGTAGATTGATTTAACACGCGCAATAATCTCATATTTCAGTCCCATTTTATCCAGTTGAGCTCGGATAGGAGTGGTGAAGTTTTTGAAAACTTCGTCACGATGAGCCTCTGTCGCTTTCAGTTTCCCCTTTATCTCTGTGTAGATCTCTGGGTGTTCATATTTAAAACTTAGATTTTCAAGCTCGGTTTTAATTTTATTGAGTCCCAGGCGATTGGCCAGCGGTGCATAAATATATAGAGTTTCTCCGGCAATCTTATATTGCTTGTTGGGAAGTTGAGAGCCCAATGTTCTCATGTTATGAAGGCGGTCAGCGATTTTAATAAGTATAACCCTGATGTCGTCAGACATGGTAAGCAGTAACTTCTTGAAGTTCTCTGCCTGAGCAGAGGCATGTGCTCCAAAGATTCCACCTGAGATCTTAGTTAATCCACTGACAATCTCTGCAATCTTTGGACCAAAGATGTTTTCAATATCTTCAACGGTGTAATCTGTATCCTCTACTACATCGTGAAGTAAAGCCGAGCAAATAGAAGTAGAGCCTAATCCTATTTCGTTGCAAACGATTTTTGCCACAGCAATAGGGTGCATAATATATGGTTCCCCAGACAGACGCTTAATCCCTTTGTGAGCCTGATTCGCAAAATTAAATGCTTTTGTAATTATTTCAACACGTTTCCGATGTCTTGTTCCGAGATAATCATTCAAGAGTTCCTGAAACCCCTGCTCAATCATATCTTCATCGGTCATTTGCTCGTTTTTTTCTGTATTCATGGTCTATCCTTCTCTTTTGTGGGTTTTGCAAAAATAAACAAAATTCCCATTCAAACAAGCAAATTAACGAATGTATCTATATGTTTTTTATTTATGGATTTTAATCTTTTTCCCAGCTCTGATGCTAGTGCCTCGCAATCCATTCCATTTTTTAAGTTGTTTTACTGTTACGCCATACTTATCTGCTATATCAGAAAGAGTTTGACCACTTCTGACTTTATGAGAAGCGTATTTAGCTTTTTTACTATGACGAGTGCTCTTTGAAACAGCTGGTTTTTCTTCTACAGCCTCCACCGTTGGCGATACAGTTGGTCTGTTGCTAAACAATTCCTCAGCGCGGTATGCGTAAATGGTATCTTGTCTGTCAATAAATGTATTGATATAATTCCGAGGAAGGCGAAGCGTGCACGATTCTGTATTTCCCGGAACAACATCTATTTTATATTGTGGATTAAGACTTCTTATCTGATCAATGTTAATGCCACAGATATCTGAAATTTGCTCAAAATGAAGGCTTTTATTCACTTGTACAGTATCTGTGTTCTGAGATATCTCAGCTTCCATCGGACAAATGTTATGATCACAATAATATGTCATTACATAGTTTGCAGCAATAAAGGCCGGAACATATCCTCTCGTTTCTTGTGGCAAATAATTGTATATAGCCCAATAGTCTCTTGCTCCGTTTGCACGATGGATTGCTTTGTTTATATTTCCGGTACCACAGTTATAGGCTGCAATAACCAGGTTCCAGTCCTTGTAGATGGTATACAAGTCTCTCAGATATCGTGCGGCTGCCCAGGTAGACTTGATTGGATCTCTCCGTTCATCAATGATACTGTTAGTTTCAAGTCCATATAGTTTTCCTGTTCCAATCATAAACTGCCAAAGCCCGGCTGCACCAACAGGTGAGGTAGCTTTTGGGTTAAGGGCTGATTCAATGATTGGAAGGTATTTTAATTCCTGAGGAATATTATAGGCATCAAGAGCTTCCTCGAATATTGGCATATAAAAGTTGGATGCACCAAGCATGAAAGAGACTTGTTTACGGAGTTTTCCTGAATATAATTCAATGAATTTCCGAACAATATCATTATATGTCAGTTCCATTACTGCAGGAATACGGGATAAACGGTCAATATAGACTGAGTCAGAGAATGTAGGATTCTCATTCTTCATCAGACAATCATTGTCTGGTGTAAGTGAGTTTTTGGAGTGCCATTCGTTTAGCAGACTGTCTATATCATAAGTCATACTTTGGGGTAAGCAGATTGTTTCTTCGTGAGTAGTTCCATTTTTTTGAACTTCCACATTGACACTCTGTGCGTTTACCTGTGAAACACTGAAGAGCAGGATAGGGAGGATTAGAAATAATTTCTTCATGTCTTTTTTAGAATTTAATACTGCATTGAATACCGAGCGTATTCTTTGATAAATGATTTTCATTCATTACAGCCGGATTAATCTGTAAACCGATGTCCGGTGTAATATCAAAGTTGGACAACTCTGCATCCACATAAGCATCTATAATTGATACTAAGTAGACGCCAATAAAGGAAAATATACTTAGATCCCGGTATCTTCTATAGGAGTCTTTTTTGTTTTTAAAGACTGTTTTAAGCCACGTCAATTTCCCCTTAACATCGTAGTTCGGAGAGAGGAAGTTCATGTAACTGGTTGTATTGTCATTGCTGTCCATTAAATCCAGATAGGCTTGAGAATAATCTTTGTAGTACTTGTTATTCCAGCTTAGGGCATATGTGCAGGCCATAAGACCTCCATAGATAATGGGCAGCTTCCAGTATTTCCGGTTATAAATTTGTCCTCCACCGGGGAAAACTGCTGCCAGCCAGACTGCCCTCGATGAATTAGGAATAAATAAAGGCTTTTTTGGAAGAGCAGACATTGAATCTGTTTTCATCACCGATTGATCTATTTTCATTGGAGATGCAATCTCTGTCATCCTTTTATGGTTTACCTGTTCAAGACTATCTGCAGTTGTGGGCTTTTGTTGAGGATTAGTGGAATCCAGCCGATGTTTCCTTGCTTGTGGCACATTAATGGTGCTATCTGCCCTGGCAACTTTCTGTTGCGCATACAGATTAATCCCTGCTGTCTGAATAACGCAGAATAGCAGGGAAAAAAATAAGCGGTATGTTGATCTATTTAATGTCAATTCGTTTCTTTATTCTTTAGACTGTCAAAGATTTCCATGATTCGTTCAAGGTCTTCTTCGTTGCTGAACGGAATACTGATCTTTCCTTTTCCTTTAGCTGTGCAGGAGAGCTGCACCTTTGCATTGAAGAATCCGGAAAGATGTTTTTTGAGGATATTAAATTCTTCGGGAAGTTTATTGCCTTTTGTTGCCAGCTTTTTATTTCCACTTTTTATTGTTTCGCCTTCGTTAAGGGCTTTCACAATCTCTTCCACCTTACGAACGGAGTAGGAGTTGTGAAGAATTTCTTCGTAAACTTTTACCTGTAGTTTAGGATCGTTTAATGTAATCAAAGCACGGGCATGACCCATGTCAATAGTTTTGTTCTGCAACGCCACCTGTATCTGAGCTGGCAGTTTTAGCAGTCGAAGGTAATTGGCAATAGTGGTTCGTTTCTTGCCTACACGTTCGCTAAGTCTTTCCTGAGTCAGATCATATTGTTCAATCAGATGTTGATAGGCCAGTGCTATTTCAAGAGAATTCAGATCTTCGCGCTGAATGTTCTCGATTAAAGCCATTTCCATCACGTTTTCATCATCTGCCGTGCGGATATAAGCTGTAATTGTTTCAAGTCCGGCTAATTGAGTAGCGCGGTAACGGCGTTCTCCTGCGATAATCTGGTAAGAATCATCCGAAATCTTTCTCAATGTTATCGGTTGAATGATACCAATCTCTTTTATTGATTCTGCCAATTCTTCAAGAGCCGCCTGATCAAACTCGTGGCGTGGTTGAGAGGGGTTGACTGATATCTTTGATAATTCTATTTCATTGATGGAAGATGAGCCCTCGGTTTTCACTTCGTCCATTGATATTAGGGCGTCTAATCCTCTGCCTAAAGTAAATTTCTTGTGTACTGCCATGTCTTATCTTACTTACTGTTTCGTTTTATAATTTCCTGTGCTAAAGATAAGTGATTCTTTGAACCGGTAGAGTCTGCATCGTAAAGAATAACCGGTAGTCCGTGACTTGGAGCTTCGCTTAGTTTCACATTACGTTGTACAACGGTTTTGAATACCAGTTCCTGAAAATGTTTTTTCACTTCGTCGTAAATCTGGTTAGCCAGTCGCAAACGGGAGTCAAACATGGTGAGCACGAATCCTTCAATTTCCAACTTGGGATTAAGCTTGGATTTTATAATTTTTATGGTATTCAGCAGTTTACTGATTCCTTCTAGCGCAAAATATTCACATTGTACAGGGATGATCACTGAATCTGCAGCGGTTAGTGAGTTAACGGTAATAAGTCCCAGTGAAGGCGAGCAGTCGATAAGAATAAAGTCATATTCGTCTTTCATAGGAGTTAATATATTTTTCAATAATTTCTCTCGATCGGGAAGGTTAAGCATTTCAATTTCCGCACCGACTAAATCAATGTGTGACGGAATAATATCAAGCCCTTCGATGTCTGTCGTGTATATTGCCTCCCTTGTGTCTATGTTATTTATAATGCATTCGTAGATACTGCATTCTACTTCTTTAATGTCTACACCCAGACCTGAAGAGGCATTAGCTTGAGGGTCGGCATCAACAACCAGTACCTTCTTTTCCAGCGTCGCGAGTGACGCGGCAAGATTGATGGTTGTCGTTGTTTTTCCGACTCCACCTTTTTGATTGGCTAAAGCGATAATTTTTCCCATACTTCTTTAAATTTGATGAGGCGAAATAAGTGATAAAAACTTAGAGCGCCTACTAAAAAAAGAAAACATTGCAAAATCTGTTGATAAGTTACCTATATTGTTAATAACTATCAGACAGTTAGTGCTACAAGTATCAATAGATACTGTTCCTTCCAGCCTGCAAATATATACAATTCTATTCAATAAACTTGCTTTTTTTAATCCGGCTTGCATAACATTAAGATTTGTAAACTACTGAATGGTTGGCGAAAGAAGTGATTTTTATTCGAATTAAGTTTTTGTTTTCCTGTACAAAAGATTGTTTTCTTCTGTACAGAAGAATTGATTGTTTTGTACAGAAGAATGCAATCTTCTGTACAAGAAGGTTTAAATGTATCAGCAATAATTAGAAATAGATCCTTGAATGCTTTTAGATTCATTCTTTTGTTTATCCCTGTTTTTTCTCTATTTTTGTGCAAAAGAAATAGAAAAAGAAAGTTTTTACGGATGAAAAATGAAAAACCGCTGATACTCATCTCTAATGATGATGGGTACATGGCAAAAGGAATCAACGAATTAGTTAAATATATTCGCTCACTAGGAGAGATTGTTGTTATGGCCCCGGATTCACCACGCTCTGGAATGGCTTGTGCTATCACTGCGGATCGTCCGGTTAAATATACATTAATAAGGAAAGAACCCGGACTTTCTGTTTATAAATGTTCTGGAACTCCGGCTGATTGCATCAAACTGGCAAAGTATGCTGTTTTAGACCGGCAGCCTGATCTAGTGATAGGAGGTATTAACCATGGAGACAATGCGGCGGTCAATGTACATTATTCCGGTACTATGGGGGTGGCCATCGAAGGCTGCCTTAGCGGAGTGCCTTCCATCGGCTTTTCTATCTGTGATCATCACCAGGATGCAGATTTTGAACCTACCGCTGAAATTATTCGTAATATAACTAAAAAGGTGATTGAGAATGGATTGCCCAAAGGTATTTGTCTGAATGTAAACTTTCCGGTATGTCCCGAAATTAAGGGGGTGAGAATTTGCCGTCAGACGGTGGGGCAGTGGACACACGAATGGGCGCGCAGAAATCATCCCAACGGAGGTGAATATTTTTGGCTCACAGGCGACTTTGAAAATCATGAGCCCAATGAAGAAGATACTGACAACTGGGCACTAAATAACGATTATGCGGCAATAACTCCTACAAAGGTCGATGTAACTGCCTATGAGATTATTGATGAACTGAAGAGTTGGAACCTATAATAACGAGATGAAATATTATTTAATCGTTGGAGAGGCATCGGGAGATCTTCACGCGTCTAACCTGATGCGGGCACTTAAGAAAGAAGATCAGGAGGCTGAGTTCCGGTTTTTCGGAGGAGATCTGATGTCGGCTCAGGGTGGAACTCGGGTGAAGCATTATAAGGAATTAGCTTACATGGGATTTATTCCTGTGTTGCTGCACTTGCGCACCATCTTTGCAAATATGAAACGATGCAAAGAAGACATAGTTTTTTATGCTCCCGACGTGGTAATATTGGTCGATTATCCAGGATTTAATCTCTCTATCGCGAAGTTTGTGAAGACACAGACTAAGATTCCTGTTTATTACTATATCTCTCCCAAAATCTGGGCATGGAAAGAGTATCGCATCAAAGATATCAAGCTGTATGTGGACGAACTATTCTCCATTCTTCCTTTTGAAATAGAATTCTTTCAGGGCCATCAATATCCTATACACTATGTGGGGAATCCCACAGTAGATGCAGTTGAAACTTTCCGTGAGAATCATTCGGAGGATTTCACCGCTTTCACCTCCGCAAATGGTCTGACAGAACAGCCAATTATAGCCCTCCTGGCAGGAAGTCGCAAGCAGGAAATTAAGGATAATCTGCCCGATATGCTGAAAGCAGCTTCTAAGTTCCCTGAATATCAACTGGTGTTAGCCGGTGCTCCCGGCATTTCCCCGGATTATTATGAGAAATACATCCAGGGAGCAAAGGTGAAAATAATTTTCGATCAGACATATCGCTTGCTTCAACACTCATCCGCCGCTTTAGTTACTTCGGGAACTGCAACTTTGGAAACGGCTTTATTCCGTGTTCCTCAGGTTGTTTGCTATCACACTCCTATAGGAAAGATTATCGCATTCCTGAAGAAAAGAATTCTGAAAGTGAAATTTGTTTCACTGGTCAACCTTGTTGCCGGAAAAGAAGTAGTGCGTGAACTGGTGGCAGATACCATGACACTGGAAAATATAGAGACCGAGTTGGAAGCTATTCTATATAATAAGATGAAGCGCCGGCAAATGCTCGATGATTATGACCGGATGATTCAGATTCTTGGTCCGGCAGGTGCTTCTGAAAAAACTGCCAGCGAGATGGTAAAGCTACTTAAATCAGGAAAATGATAAGAACCTTCTTCTCAGAATCAAGATATTAAATAACTTTTTTAGCATAATTTAGTTGGCTAAATGCAGTAAAATGAATTCGCTTTAGTTTATTTTATACACAAATGAATTGAAGTTATGAAAAAGTTTAATTTGTATTTACTACTGATTGTGTTGATGTTTATTCCCACACTTCAGTCTTGTCTCGATGACGATGATAACGGCTATTCGCTAGATAATGCTTCCATTACAATAGCCACCGTGAAAAAAGACGCTGGAAGTGCCCTTTATTTTATATTGGATAATGGAAAAACTTTATGGCCAGCGGCAACTCTTGTTCCATATCAAGGATTAGAAAATGGAACACGTATAGTAGGAAGTTTCACTTACTTGAGTGATAAACAGAATGGTTTTGATCATTACGTACGTTTAAATGATTATTCCACCATACTTACAAAGGATATTATTAATCTTACCACGGCAAATAAGGATAGTATCGGGGATGATCCTGTGAGGATAACCGATATGTGGGTGAGCGGTGATTATCTTAATGTGGAATTCAATATGAACATTCCCAGTGTACAGAAACACAGAGTTAATCTTGTGAAGAATACTACACAGGAATATCCTAATGACGGATATATTCATCTTGAATATCGTTATAATGATATGAATGATGTTACGGGTTACATGGCCCACAGTATTGTTTCCTTTAGGCTTGGCGATTTGGGAGTTGATAAAACAGATAAGAATGGCTTGAAGATTAGAATTAATTCAGCAGTGAATGGTGAAAAGATTATTACGATTGATTATAATGCCTTTCGATATACCAAATCGACAGAAATGATGCAAAATAGTGTTCAAGGGAAAGTAAATTAAAAATAAAAAGTTTAGAGAATAAGTACGCATTTACTATATAAAACAAGAAAAGGAAGTCCTCGTGAACTTCCTTTTCTTGTTTTATATAGTAAACTGTTTATAATAGTGTGATTGCATAAAGATAGATAACTGCTGCCGGAATAGCAATCAGTGCACTGTCAAATCGGTCAAGTATTCCACCGTGTCCAGGAAATATATTCCCGGAATCCTTGATTTTCATGTGTCTCTTAATCAGGGATTCTACTAAATCGCCCCATGTTCCGAATACAGTCACTGTCAGACCAAGCCCTGCCCATGCAAGTGAGGACAAGAATGGAAAGAACTGACCAAATACCAAACCTGCAGCCAATGTGATCAGACCTCCGCCAATAGACCCTTCCCAGGATTTCTTAGGAGAGATTCGCTCAAATAGCCGATGTTTGCCAAATAGTGTGCCAAAGCAATAAGCGCCAGTATCACTCAACCAAATAAAGACAAAGATTGATAATGGGAGAATGTGGTTATATGTTACAACTCCGGCTTTATCTGCCTGAAATGCCAGTACATTTAGCAAGGCAAAAGGCAAAGCGATATAAAGCTGAGTTAGCATAGAGTAGGCCAGATTGTTTACAGGATTCTCTTTTTCCAGATAAAGTTCGCTGATCAGGAGGTAAATTATTAAAAATAGATACGGTATAAATATTTGCGAACCAGCTAGATTCATACAAAACCCTAGAAAAGCAAAAAAGAGGTATACACCTCCTAAAACATTAATAAGCGTGTTTGTATTTACACTCTCGTTTTTATTGACAAGCTGACTGAATTCGTGTACAGCTAGTGCCGATATCAGGACAAATAAAACAGCAAAAGTCAAGGGGCTAAATATAATACAGCACACGAGCACTGCTACTATCAGTGCTCCTGTGACCATACGTTGAATAAAGTTATTTTTAATCATATTCAATTATTTCGTGGTATCTTCCTCTTCTGCAGAATCAGAATTATCTGCTTTAGTGTTAAGGTCGTTAGGTTTTGTCTCAACTTCGTTTTCTTTTGTCTGAGTTGTTTCCTCCTTTGCTTCTTTACTCTCTTCGGCCGGTTTATCTGCCGCCATGATTTCTACTGAACGTGAAGTCCACGGACGCTTTCCAAAGATACGTTCTACATCTTCAGCAAAGATAACTTCTTTCTCTATCAATAAATTAGCCAAAGCATTGTGTTGTTCCTTATGTTCAGAAAGAATCCTTTTAGCTCGGTTGTACTGATCGTTGATAAAGCGTTTAGCTTCCCCATCAATTAGTTCAGCTGTTTTCTCGCTGTATGGTTTGTTGAAAGAGTATTCTTCGTTGTTGTAGTAACAAAGGTTCGGTAATTCCTCGCTCATTCCAAGATAGGCAATCATACCATACGCCTGTTTGGTTACCCGTTCCAGGTCATTCATTGCTCCGGTAGAGATTTTTCCTATAAACAAGTCCTCAGCTGCACGTCCTCCAAGAGTAGCACACATTTCATCCTGCATTTGTTCCTTGGTTGTAATCTGTCTTTCTTCAGGCAAATACCAGGCAGCACCCAATGCTCGTCCCCGAGGAACAATGGTTACCTTAATTAATGGATTTGCATGTTCCAGTAACCATGAAAGACTTGCGTGTCCAGCTTCGTGAAGAGCAATTGTCTTGCGTTCTTCCACAGTCATAATCTTGCTTTTCTTTTCCAGACCACCAATAATTCGGTCTACAGCATCAAGGAAGTCTTGTTTACCTACAAATGTTTTTCCATGACGAGCAGCAATCAATGCAGCTTCATTGCAAACATTCGCAATATCTGCCCCCGAGAAACCAGGAGTCTGACGGGATAGAAGATCTACGTCTACGGTATCATCTATTTTTATGGGGCGCAAATGCACTCCGAAAATCTCTTTTCTTTCGTTCAGATCCGGTAAATCAACATGAATCTGACGGTCAAAACGTCCAGCGCGAAGCAGTGCTTTGTCCAGAATATCGGCACGGTTTGTAGCAGCCAGAATAATGATTCCACTGTTTGTTCCAAAGCCATCCATCTCTGTTAACAGCTGGTTCAATGTGTTTTCACGTTCGTCGTTACCACCCATGCTTGGATTCTTTCCACGCGCCCGTCCTACAGCATCAATTTCATCAATAAAGATGATGCAGGGAGATTTTTCTTTTGCTTGTTTAAAAAGGTCTCTTACACGTGAAGCACCTACTCCCACGAACATTTCCACAAAATCGGAACCTGATAAAGAGAAGAATGGTACGTCCGCCTCACCGGCTACTGCTTTTGCAAGCAATGTTTTACCGGTTCCCGGAGGGCCAACAAGTAATGCTCCTTTAGGAATTTTTCCACCCAGTTCAGTGTATTTCTGTGGACTTCTTAGGAATTCCACTATTTCTTCTACTTCCTGTTTCGCTTCTGCCAGTCCGGCTACATCCTTAAAGGTCACTTTGACCGAACCACCTTTTTCAAAAAGTTGTGCTTTCGATTTCCCTACGCTGAATACGCTTGAACCAGATCCGCCTCCGCTACCCATTTTGCGCATAAAGAAGAACCATACGCCGATCAGTAGTACAAATGGCAGGATATTAATTAAGAATGCACTGATGTAGTCTTTCTTTTCTGCATACTTCACATCCCCCTGGAAACGTGCTTCGTCTTTTTCTGTATCCAAAAAACGACTGATCGATTCATTGGACGGACAACGGGTTGTAACCATAGGAGATTTGCCCATCTTTGAGGCATCTTGTTTGAAAACCTCTCTGAGATGATCCGGCTTTATGTATAGTTCTACTGTATTATCATTATAGGCTACTATTTTTGAAGCGTATCCATTACGAACATACTGTTGAAATTCGCTATAGCTGATTTCTTTCGACATCGATCCTCCTTCGCTTGAAAGATAGAGCCCGATAAGCATCATGGCTATAATCGCATACATCCAGTTAAGACTGAATTTCGGCACATTCATTTTATTATTCGGTTTTTTGTTGTTATTCATTATATTTTTTGATTAGTCAAGATCTGGTATCATTGTTAATTTAGCGTCAGCCCAAAGATGCTCGAGGTTATAATATTCTCTTACGTCAGGCAGAAATATATGAACTATTACATCGCTGTAGTCCATCGCAACCCATTCGGCATTTATCAGTCCATCAGTGCCTAGTGGCTTTATTCCGGTCTTTTCTTTAACATATTCTCTTATCTCGTCTGTGATAGCGCTAACATGACTTGGCGAGTTCCCCTGGCATATAACGAAGTATTTGCATATAGTATCACCGATCTTAGTCAGATCTGCCACAATAATTTTATATCCTTTTTTCTCTTGAATTCCTTCTACTATTTTTTGTACTAGTTCTTTTGTTTCGTCCATTTAACTCATTTGATAGATTAATAATAATCTGATTTATTTAATCTGTAAAACAATATTTTACAAAGATACATTGAATTCTTTTATCGACGAAAGTTAAAGAGAAATTCTCTCATGTTTTTTGTATTTTTTATAAAAATTCTCTCACCATTTTTAGTTATCCTTGAAATTTTAAACAAAAAAAGAGGGCGAAGTGTTTTGCTTTTCTCAAAAAAACGCTATCTTTGCACCGCATTTAAGAATTGGGCTATGGTGTAATGGTAACACATCAGTTTCTGGATCTGAGATTTAAGGTTCGAATCCTTATAGCCCAACATAATAAAGATGCCGGAATAATCAAATGATTGTTCCGGCATCTTTGTTTTTTCTGAATAGTTTGGTGTTCAAAGCGACTCTGATCAATTAGTTGGAGATTAAATTGTTACTAAGGCTGATGAATCTTATTCGGATCAGGATTTCCTGAAATCTATACAATACAAAAAAGGCCTCCTAAGAGACCTTTTTTTGTATTGTATCAAGTTTATTTTTTAGCTTATTGTTTAGCCGACTCATCAATCACTTTGATTTTTTCCTTAGTGAGTTTCAGATCAGCTTTTAGTTTTTCAACTTTTCTGTTTAGCTCGGTAACCAGACTATTTCCGTTTTTCGATGAAGAAGTAAGGAATCCAAGATTATTTTCATATGTTTTAATCTCGTTTTTCATCGATTCATAAGAACGAACCAGCTTTTCGCGTTCGCGGTAAAGTGATTGTGCACCTCCCTTGTCACCTTGTCCGGCTACATTGTTGATGCTCGATTTGAAATTATCCAGTTTTCTGTTGGCCGCATTTATATTGAGACGATCAAACTGCTTGTCAACCAGTTCATGGAACTGCTTGTATAATTTGTCTTTTTCCCTGAAAGGTACATGGCCAACGGTATTCCATTCTTTAATTGTTTCACGAACCAGGTTGCTAGCTTCGTTAGCTTCCATACTTTCGTCCATTGTTGCCAGCTTTTCGATAAGGGCTTTCTTTTTCTGCATGTTTTCAACTTCCACAGAGTGTATGGAAGATGTGGCCTTGTTTTTTTGTTCGAAGAAGTAATCGCAGGCATCAATAAAGCGTTTCCATATTGAATCAGAATATTTCTTAGATACAGGACCAATTGTTTTCCATTCTTTCTGTAATTTAGTCAGAACGTCTGAAGTCTCTTTCCAATCTGTATTATCTTTCAAAGCTTCCGCCTTTTCGCATAATGCTTTTTTGCGCTCCAGATTCTCGTTCATTCCTTCTTTAATGCTCTTAAAGAATTCGCCCTTCTTTTTGAAGAAATCATCGCAGGCAGCACGGAACCGCTCGAATATCTTAACGTTCATTTTCTGTGGGGCAAAACCAATTGTCTTCCATTTATTCTGGAGGGCAATAATTTCCTGAGTTTTGTTTTCCCATGTAGAGAATGATTTTAATTCTCCGTATTCTGTAGATTCAACAATCTCACAGATAACAGTTTTTTCATCCAGATTCCGTTGTTCCACTTCCTTCAATGCTTCAAAATGTTGTTGATGGCGGCGGTTTACTTCGGTGGAAGCATTTTTAAAACGGGCCCAGATCTCGTCTCTGAGTTCTTTGACTACGGGACCTGTATCACGAAATTCCTGATGCAGCTTCTGTAACTGGTGAAAAGCAGAAACAACGTCTGCTTCATTTGCCAGTTTTTCGGCAGCTTCACAAAGTTTTGTTTTTATCTCCAGGTTCTTTTTGAAGTCGTAATCCCTGAATTCATTATTTATTTTAATGATATCGTAGAATTTCTCTACATAAACCTGGTAACTTTTCCATAGTTCGTTCACTTTGGCTTGAGGTACCAGTTTTACTTCGTTCCACTCTTGCTGAAGTTTCTTGAAGTCATTATAAGCTTTGTTGACATCTTCCGGATAATTGACCAGTTCTTTCAACTTCTCAATAATGCCTAATTTTATCTGTAGGTTTTCTTCTTTTTTCTTTTCCAATTCAACACTTAGCGCGTTTCTCTTTTCTTTGATAGCGGCCATTATAGATTTAAATTCAGTTTCGTTAGTATCTGTCTGAGGAACAAATGCTTCTTCACTGCCACCTTCTTCTATAAATTTTTTCTTTGCTGATTCTTGTTCTATTTTGTGAAGCTTGTAGAATGTTTGCTTAAGAGAATCAAGCTCTTGTTTATGAGCATTCTCAGCATCAGCAGACAGTTCTTTCAATCTGTCAATAACTTCTGATTTTGACTGCAAACTAACTGCGGTCGATGTGTTTTCTTCGGTAGTTTCCTCTGGAGTTTCTTCAGTTGTTACTTCTAAAACCTCGGGAACATTCTTTTCTTCTTCTAATTTTCCTTCTTCTAAAGGTAGATTAGTGTCCTGAGTGTCCATCATTTATTCAATCGTTTTTAAGTATAGGATTTAGCCCCTTCATTACATTAATTTACAAATTAAGAAAATAAATTCTTTATTTTCTAATGTTTCGGCATATTTTTCGCATTAATTCTTTAATTTGTTAAGAATATGATGGAATCAATGAAGAAAGGACTATTATACTTAGTAAAGCATCATGCCAGATTTTTATTTTTATTCAGCTGCCTTTTGCTGTTGCTCAGCCAATGCTTTTTCTACGTTGTTAGTTAAATTGATGAATTCTGCCACAGAGAGCTGCTCGGGTCGTTTATTGAATAATACATCTTCGCAAAGAGGGCAGTCCTTTCCTAAGATAGGTTTTATGGAATTCCTTAATGTTTTTCTGCGTTGATTAAAAGTAGTTTTCACCACTTGTTTGAAAAGTTTCTCGTCACAGCCAAGTTCCATTGTTTCATTCCGGGTCATTCTGATTACGGCGCTTTTAACCTTGGGGGGTGGATTGAATACTGTTTCGCTGACCGTGAAAAGATATTCCACATGATACCATGCCTGGATAAGTACACTCAGAATACCGTAAGTTTTGCTGCCTGGACCGGCTGCTATTCGTTCGGCAACCTCTTTTTGGATCATACCCGTGCAGCAGGGAATCAGGTTTTTGTTGTCGAGCATCTTGAAAAATATCTGGCTTGAGATGTTGTATGGATAGTTACCCGTCAGTACAAACTGACCTCCGCTGAATACTCTTTCCAGATTCATCTTCAGAAAATCGTCCTCTATAATATGATCTTCGAGCGAAGGAAAAGCCTCGCGAAGATATGCAACAGATTCATAGTCCACTTCCACAACCTTTATCGTCCGTTCCTTTTTAACCAGAAACTGAGTGAGAACTCCCATGCCCGGCCCTACCTCTAATACAGGAAGTTCTGGTACTACATCTACCGTATTTGCAATATCTTGGGCAATCTTTAGATCTTTCAGAAAATGTTGTCCGAGGAATTTCTTTGGTTTTACTGCTCTCATTCTGTTAATTTAATTGTTTATTCGTTCGCTCTTTACAGATAACCTATTATCTTTGCAGCTTACAAAGGTATTAATAATAATTCATTTAATTATAATTTTGGGAACACCTCCATTTAAAAAGATAATAAAAAAGACACTTCAGATAGCTTTACCAGTAGTCTTGGGTGGTTTTATTTTAGTCTGGGTTTATAGAGATTTTGATTTTTCGAGAGTAGGTCATGTACTTCTTCATGAGATGAACTACTGGTGGATATTAGTCTCTCTGATTTTTGGTGTATTTAGTCATATATTCCGGGGATGGAGATGGAAACAAACGCTTGAGCCGCTTGATGCTTATCCAAAATCCAGTAACTGTGTGAATGCAATATTCATATCTTATGCCGCGAATCTGGTATTGCCCCGTGTGGGAGAGGTATCCAGATGCACAGTGCTTTCCAAGTATGACGGGGTATCTTTCTCCAAATCTCTTGGAACAGTGGTTACCGAACGAATCATAGATTCAATCATGGTTCTGGCAATTGTCGGGACCACATTTATTCTTCAACTGGGTATCTTTAAAAGCTTTTTTCTAAAGACGGGAACCAGTCTGGACTCCATTGAAGCCATGTTCCTTTCTCCTGAATTTTATATAATTATACTTTGTGTTGTAGGTGTATCTGTCCTGCTTTACAAGCTGATGCGGCTACTATCGTTTTTTGAAAAAGTAAAAGGAATCGTACTGAACGTTTGGGAAGGCATATTAACCCTGAAACATGTGAAGAATAAGCCTCTTTTCATATTGTATACATTCCTTATCTGGTTCTGTTACTTCATGGAATTTTATCTGACCTTCTTTTGTTTTGATTTTTCTTCGAACTTAAGTTTTATGGCCGGACTGGTTTTGTTTGCAGCAGGAAGTGTGGCAGTAGTGGTTCCAACACCAAACGGTGCAGGTCCCTGGCATTTCGCAATAATTTCAATGATGGTTCTTTATGGTGTTAATCCTACTGATGCGGGTATATTTGCCTTAATTAAACATGGAATACAAACATTATTACTAATTTTACTGGGTGTATATGGGTTAGTGGCCCTGCCATTTACAAATAAAAATTAAAGTGTATGAAAACAATTCAATCATTGGCTCCGGAAGCCGTATGGAAACATTTCTACTCATTAACCAGAGTTCCCCGTCCTTCAGGTTTTATGAAACCTGTAACAGAGTTTATGATAAACTTCGGAAAGAGTTTAAATCTGGAATCATTTACCGATGAAATAGGTAATGTTATTATAAGAAAGCCGGCTTCCCCGGGAATGGAAAACAGAAAAGGCGTGATTCTTCAGGCACACATGGACATGGTTCCACAAAAGAATAACGATACCGCTCACGATTTTGAGAAAGATCCTATCGAAACTTATATAGATGGCGACTGGGTAAAGGCGAAAGGTACAACACTTGGTGCTGATGATGGAATGGGTGTTGCGGCAATCATGGCTGTTCTTGAGGACAACACATTGAAACATGGTCCGCTGGAAGCGTTGATTACTGTAGACGAAGAGACTGGTATGTACGGAGCTTTTGCTCTGAAGAGGGAGAGTATCAAGGGCGAAATTCTTTTGAATCTGGATTCTGAAGACGAAGGAGAGCTTTACATTGGCTGTGCCGGTGGTGAAGATGTAACTGCTACTTTCCAATATAAAGAAGTGGAACCTGAAGAAGGCGACATTGCTGTAAAAGTGATCCTGACAGGTCTGCGTGGCGGACACTCCGGTTTGGAAATCAATCAGGGACGTGCCAATGCAAATAAACTGATGGTTCGTTTCCTTCGCGAAGCAGTTGCCAGCTATGAAGCCAGACTTGCCATCTTCGAAGGCGGAAATATGCGTAATGCTATTCCACGCGAAGCACATATTATTGTAACAATACCTAAAGAGAACGAGGAAGAACTGGTAGACCTGGTACAATACTGCGAGAATATGTTTAATGAAGAGTACGAAGGTATTGAGGAAAATATCAGTTTCAAGGCAGAGAAAACTGATTTACCAAAAGGACTTGTTCCCGAAGAAATACAGGATGATATCATCAACTCCATTTTTGCTTGTCAGAATGGTGTTATGAGAAATATTCCTTCTATTCCTGATACAGTAGAAACATCTTCAAACCTTGCAATTGTTAAGGTTGAAAACGGACTGGCAGAGGTGAAGATCCTTGCCAGAAGTGCTTCTGATTCCATGAAAGAATTCCTCACAACCAGCATTGAATGCTGTTTCAATATGGCAGGAGCCAAGGTGGAAATGTCTGGTGGCTATTCAGGATGGCAACCCGACGTGAACTCTCCGATACTTCATGCGATGAAAGCTTCCTATAAAGCACAGTTTGGTGAAGAACCAGCGGTGAAGGTTATTCATGCCGGACTGGAATGTGGTATCATTGGTGCTAATATCCCTGGATTGGATATGATTTCTTTTGGCCCTACATTGCGTTCTCCTCACTCACCAGACGAACGTGTTTACATTCCTTCAGTTAAGAAGTTCTATGAATTCCTTGTTGCAACTTTGGAACAAACACCGGTTAAGGAATAATCTGATTCAGAAAAAATAAATATAAAGTGCGGGATGGAGTAATCTTTCCCGCACTTTTTTTGTTTGCACCCGGGTGTACATACGCCTTACACCCGGGTGTAGGCTAACTGTAGACCCGGGTGCAAGGGGCTGGTACACCCGGGGCTACAGAAAAATAGTTCAAAGAGCTAACTAATATAGAATAGGAGAGATACAATCTTACACTAGACTATAAATAAAACACAGTCAACCAGAATCAGAACTAGACAAGGTGCTAGATCGCTAGATCACTGCTAGATCAAATTATTTTGATCTAGCGATTTTATTTTGTTAATTACTAGATAGTTATATACTTACTGCTAGATCGCTAGATCAATTTCGCAAAATTAAAATTTATGTAGCATAAACTTTTTTAGTTATTTAGTCGGTTTTAAACTGAAAAGGATTTAGAGATAATTGACTTTTAAGTTATTATTCATAAAAAATGGTTTAAATTTTTTGTAGCTGATGCATGTTTTTTAAGTTTAAATCGTTTACTTTGTTGTAATATGCTAAAACTTAAAATAATAGATATGAGAACCAGACTATTAACCCTTTTGGTATTTGTGATGACAGGGGTGTCTTTATTTGCCCAAAAGCAGACTTATGAGAAACTGTGGAAGAGTGTTGAGGCTTTTGAGAAGAAAGATCTGCCCCAATCGGTAATAAAAATGACAAATGAAATCTATCAGAAAGCGTTTGCCGAGAAAAACTCTCCGCAAATGTTTAAGGCATATCTCTATAATGCCAATACAAAACTGAAGATTGATGCCGATAGCTTTTATGTAAACCTGAAAGGTTTGGAAAAGTGGGAAGCGGAATCAACAGTTCCTATGGATAAAGCAATTCTTAATTCCATGATAGCCGAGCTTTATGCAGACTATGCTCAGAATAATTCCTGGCAACTGCGTAATGGAAAACAATTAACCGGGGAAACTCCCGAAGATATTCGCGAATGGAGCACCAATCTTTTTATTCAGAAAGCTTTTTCTTGTTTGCGGAATTCGCTAAAGGATCAGAAACTGTTGCAGGAAACTTCTTCATCTGCTTATGAACCAATTGTGACGAACGGTGAAACAAGTAATTATTTCCTCCATGATATGTTTCATCTGCTGGCGAAACGTGCGCTTTCTTCTCTTTCAACTTTACAAAGCTTTTCGAAAGATATTTATCCGCAGACACTGTTGAAATCTGAAATTGCTTTTGCAAACAGTGAAAACTTTCTGAAATCTAAGATTCCTGTGGCAGGTGAATATGATGTTGTTGCAGAGAAATGTCGTATATACCAGGATTTGAGTGCTTATTATCAATTAGTTGGAAATAAAAATGCCGTATTGCTTACGGATCTTGAAAGATTGGATTATACAAAACAGCAGTTTGAAGAAACAAATGTGGATGAATGGAAAACCATTCAGAAAAAGGAATTAGGTGCTGATCCTTATATTGCAGCACTTAATTACTTAATTGCTCAGAATTCTTCAAATGAAGTTTGTGCGGAAGTATATTTGGAAAAGGCGAATTATCTTTCTGAAAAGAGGAATCTTCCTTTGGAATTGGATCTATTGAACGAAGCTATTCAAAAATATCCTAACTATAAGCGGATTAATTTGTTGAAAAATAGCAAACAACAGATTCTAAATCCTAATTTAAATATTGAATCTCCTCAGATAATTTATCCGGGTAATCTATTCGATCTTAAAGTTTCTCATAGGAATCTGGATGGTTTTAAAATTAACCTGTATAAAGTGAACCTTCCGGTAACATCTCCCAAGCTAAATGAAACGTTGGATAAGAGTTTCTATAAGAAGTATGCCCAACTTATTACTACAGAACATTATTCATTGGTGCGTCCGGTTGATTATCAGCAGAAAGATTCTGTTTTTAAAGTGAAAGCTTCGGCGTTAGGAATATATCTGATGGATATTATTCCCGATGCAAAGAATGGCAATGTTTCAACTAACTTTTTTTATTCTTCTGCTTTTAAAGTCCTAACGCGTAATCTTTCTGATAATAAAATTGAGATTATCACGCTTGATGCACAGAGCGGACAACCAATTCCCGAAGCAACAGTTTCTCTTTTTGTGTATAGTAAAGGAGATAAAAAGGAGCATTCAAAAGTAACTACAGATGCTAATGGAAGTGTGGTGATTGATAAAGCGGATAAACTAAGATGGCTTACTGCTTCAAAAGGTAATGATGTAGCACTGCCACTACAGAATATAAATACTTACCGATATTCTTATGCGGAAGCAAAAAAAGAAAATGAGCTAGTTACTTTGCTGACGGATCGCACCCTTTATCGTCCGGGGCAGACTGTCTTTGTGAAAGGTATTGCATACCGTTCGGCTTCAGATACAGCTCATGTGGTGGCAGACAGAGGATATGTTCTTCAATTGCTTGATGCCAATAATAAAGTTGTTGCAACAAAAACTTTAATTACTAATGAGTTTGGATCATTTACAACTGATTTTTCTTTGCCAACTGTAACACTTAACGGTCAGTTCTGTTTGAAAACGGATTTCGGAAGCACTTATATCCGTGTGGAAGAATATAAGCGCCCCACTTTTGAGATAACTTTCAAGCCTTTAGAAGGAAGTTATACATTCAATGATTCAGTAAGAGTTCAAGGATCTGCAAAGACTTTTTCAGGAGTAGCAGTTCAAGGCTCTTCGATAAAATATAGCATTACTCGTGTTCAGCCTTACTGGTGGGAATGGCGCGAAGGGCAAGAAACTACATTAACCTCGGGCGAAGCTGTGGTTGACGAGAAAGGTGATTTTGTAGTTCCTTTCCGTTTGCTTCCCGATCTTAGCGATGATCTCGACGAATGTTATTATACATATAAGGTTAAAGCAACGCTTACTGATACTGCAGGAGAGACACAAACTGCCGAAACATCTATTTCGGTGGGCAGCACTTCATTGGTCCTGTCTACGGATATGGATGATGAAATTTGTCGGGACAAAGTTATCAGCGCAACATTTAAGGCTGATAACCTTAGTCAGAAACCGGTAAATGTGGAAGGCACCTACCAATTATTTGCAAAAGGCAATAAGAAGCCTGTCTTAGAAGGGAAATTTACTTCAAATAAATTACAGGAACTCACAGCCTGGAAGGAATTACCTTCCGGAGAATATAATCTGGTTCTCTCTGCTCTGGATGAGAAGGGAAGAAAAGCTACTTGTAATAAACTATTGGTCCTTTTTTTAGTCAATGATAAGCAACCACCTGTTTCCAAGCCAATGTGGTGCAAGCTGATGGATACTACATTTGCTCCAGACAAGCCGGCAACTATTTTATTCGGGTCGGGAGAGAAGGATGTACATGTTATTTATGATATTTTTGCGTGTGGCAAGCATATTGAAAGTCGCCGTCTTGCTTTGTCCAATTCGGTTCAACGTTTTGATATTCCTTATAAGGATGAGTATGGAGATGGCGTTTTTGTCAATTTCTGTTTTGTGAAGAACGGTCAGGTGTATCAGCAGGGAGAAAGTATTCAGAAAGCTTTGCCCGATAATAAGCTTACTTTAAAATGGGAAGTGTTCCGTGATAAATTAAAACCCGGGCAGAAAGAGGAGTGGAAACTAACCATTAAAAATGCAAAAGAAACGGCTGCTAATGCTGAGCTTTTAGCTTCAATGTACGATGCTTCTTTAGATAAGATATGGAAAAGAGACCAGGGTTTGTCTGTAAACTTTGGACGTGTTATCCCTACAGTAAATTGGATTTATCCGTATTCCAATAATAACTATTACTATTTTAGTTTTCCATTAAAAGGTTATCCCTATACGAATTTCTCTTACGATGAGATTATGAGAACTTATTTAAACTCTTTTGATGTCCAAAGTCTTTCACTTAATGAAGTTGCAGTCGTTGGTTATGGAACAAAAGCAAAAGGTGTAAAGATACGTGGCATATCGAGTGCTTTGGCTGGTCGTGTAGCAGGTATACGTGCGAATGCAGAATCATCTGTTCCTCCTCCTCCGGCATTGAAAAGTTCTGTTAAGTTTGTTGCTCCTGTAATTAAAAAAGACGAGGAAATTAATGATGAAGATGAAGTGAAGGATCAGGAGGAAATATTAGACTCAACCATCCCTATCCGTGAAAACTTCAACGAAACAGCATTCTTCTATCCGCAGCTTCGTACAAACGAAAAGGGGGAAGTAAGTTTCTCATTCACCATGCCCGAAAGTCTTACCCGCTGGACGTTTAAAGGAATTGCACATACAAAAGACATGCAGATTGGAACCATTGATGGAGAAACCGTGACAAGTAAAGACTTTATGGTTACACCTAATATGCCTCGTTTTGTGAGAGTCGGAGATCAAACTTCAATATCTGCACGAATTATCAACGTTTCTCAGAAAGAAGTAAAGGGAGATGTGAAAATGCAGCTATTTGATCCGGCTACAGAACAGGTTATATTAACAAAGGAAAAGGCCTTTTCTGTAAAAGCAGGAGAGACTACGAGCTTTTCGTTTGATTTTTCAGCCGATGCAAGCTATTCTCTCTTAGGATGCAGAATAGTGGCTGATGGTGGAAACTTTAGTGATGGCGAACAACATCTGCTTCCGGTTCTTAGCAATAAAGAACGAATCATTGAAACGCTGGCAATGCCTGTCCGTGGAAATCAGACTCGTGAGTTTTCTATGAAGGAACTCTTTAACGGGAATTCGAAAACAGCAACAGATCGTAAGTTAACAGTTGAGTTTACCGGAAATCCGGCATGGTATGCTGTGCAGAGTTTGCCTGATTTGTCTAATCCTACCAACGAAAGTGCGGTGTCTTGGGCAACGGCTTTCTATGCAAACTCACTGGCTTCATCTATTATGAATGCACAACCTCGCATTAAACTGGTCTTTGATCAGTGGAAGGCTCAGGGTGAAACGAAAGAAACATTGTGGAGCAATCTGCAAAAGAATCAGGATGTGAAGAATATCTTGCTGGAAGAATCTCCTTGGTTAACTGAAGCTAAGAGTGAGGCTGAACAAAAACAGCGGTTGGCTTTGCTTTTTGATCTGAATACTATTCAATATAAAAATACTCAGGCGCTGGCTAAATTAAAAGAGTTGCAACTGAATAACGGGGCGTGGACCTGGTACAAAGGGATGAACGGCAGTCGTTACATTACACAATTTGTGTTGGAAACCATGGGGCGGTTGAGCAAACTCACTGGCGAACCATTGAATGGTGATGCGTTGAATATGCAACAATCTGCTTTCAGATATTTACATGGTGAGATGCTTCAGAAATACAAAGATATAAAGAAAGACGAGAAAAAGTATGGTCCTACATTGGGGCTGGATGACGAGTCTCTGCATTATCTTTACTTATGTGCGCTGACTGGAGAGAAGATTCCTTCGGTTAATAAAGAGGCTTATAACTTCTTCCTGAGTAAAATACATCAGACTCTGAAGAATCAAACATTGATGGGAAAAGCTCTTTCAACAGTTGTTCTTGCAAAAGCCGGCAGGAATGCTGAGGCTAAGGATTTCTTAAATTCAATGAAAGAGTATGCTGCGAAAACTGATGAGATGGGAATGTTCTACTCAGCAAGTGTGAATCCGTATTCTTGGTTTGGTAATAAGATGAAGATGCAGACGGCTGTATTGGAGGCTTTTGATGAAGTGGCTAAAGATTCGGTTACTGTTGAAGAAATGAAAATGTGGATATTGAAACAAAAACAGGCACAATCTTGGGATTCTCCGGTTTCCACAGTGAATGCCGTTTATGCTTTATTGAACAGAGGAAATAATCTATTAGATAATCCCGGTGATGTGAGAATCTCTTTCGGTAAACAAGTGATGGAGACTTATTCTCCTGCTCAAACAACGATCCCATCTACCGGATATATAAAGAAATCATTTGAAGATGTTGCCACTACATCGGCATTGGGCCAGATCAAAGTGGAAAAACGTGACGCGGGTATTGCCTGGGGAGCTGTTTATGCACAATATCTGGAAGAGACAGATAGGGTGAAGCAACAAGGCAAAGAGCTGAATGTTTCTAAAACATTATATGTGGAACGTTTGGTGAACGGGGTGAAAGAACTGCAACCGTTGAAAACGAATGCAAAACTAAAAGTTGGTGATAAGGTGGTTTCACGTATTATCATAAAGGTGGATCGTGATATGGACTTTGTACAATTGAAAGATCAGCGTGCTGCCTGCTTTGAACCGCTTGAATCACTTTCCGGTTATCGTTGGGGTGCAGGAACGGGATATTATGTGGCGGTGAAAGATGCTTCCACCAATTTCTTTTTTGATTCATTGACCAAAGGAACTTATGTGCTGGAACATTCATTCTTTGTAACCAGAACCGGGTATTATTCATGCGGTATTGCTACTTTACAGTCGGCTTATGCACCGGAGTTCGCCTCACATTCTTCATCGGAACGTGTGGTTGTGGAATAATTGAAATGTTTTTTAGCAAATTGAATTCTTGTAAGTGAAAGAAATAACTTAAATTTGTCAGCAAAAGTATGAATATAAATAAAACTATATATGAAACGTTTCCTTTTGCTCACTTGTTCTCTGTTTTTTCTTTCGCTTGCTGCCTGGTCTCAGGCACGAATTTCAACTAATGGAGATGTCTACGACTTTGGAATTATACCTAGGAATAAACCGGTAACAAAAGATTTTACAATAATCAATACGGGAAACAAGCCATTAGTTATATACGAAGTTACTGCTTCTTGCGCATGTACCGCAACTGATTGGACAAACAAGCCGATAGCTCCAGGCGATACAGGTTTTGTTCGTTCTACTTTTGATGCCAAGGCAATGGGACGCTTTTATAAAACGATTAATATACATAGCAATGCAGCTAATAGTGTAAAATATATCGCCATAAAAGGTGAAGTTGCCGTTGGCGCTTCAAACTATAAAAAAGAATTGCTTTACGAAATAGGGCCTATGCGTTTGGATAAGCGTTATATTGAGTTCCCTCCTGCAAATAGTGGAGATAAGCCTACAGCCGAAATTCAGGTGGCAAACACTTCGGATAAATCGATAGATATAACTTTGATGCATTTGCCTCCTTACATAAAAGCTGAGGCTAAACCGGAAATCTTGTATCGTGGCCGGAAAGGTAAAATTACCCTGACACTGGATACTAAACAACTGAAGGAGCTTGGATTGACACAGGTGCCCATTTATCTGGCACGCTATTCCGGAGATAAGGTTAGTGTGGATAATGAAATTGATGTTTCTGCCATCTTACTTCCAGGATTCTCGGGAATGACTGCTCTTCAAAAAGATCATGCTCCAAAGATCAAAATATCTTCTACCAATCTGGAGATGGGAGAAGTTTCATCGAAGGGGGAAGTGTCACAAACAATCTTTATAACGAATACGGGAATAACCCGACTTGAAATAAAGAAGCTTCAGGTCTTTAACTCTGCAGTAGGAGTTAGCTTGGGCAAGAAGCTTATTCAACCTGGGCAAACCACCAAACTGAAAGTGGAGATCAGCGGGAAATGGTTAAAGAAAACTAAGGGAGAGACAAAAGTCATGATGATAACCAACGATCCGGTTAATCCTTTAATGATGATTAATCTGAAGGTTAAAATAAAAGAGGAGACTAAAAAATGAAACATCCGGAGAATTGCGAGGAATACAAAGGATTGACAGTTAATAAAGGAATAGAACAACCCTCTTCTGTTAATCCTTACCTGAAGTTGCGTCATATCCCTAGAAAACGCAGATTATCAGTCAGTGAATGTGTGGAAGGTATTCTAAAAGGCGATGTGACTATTCTAAGTCAGGCTGTAACCTTGGTGGAGAGTGTCCGCCATGAACATCAGGCTATAGCGCAGGAAGTTATTGAAAAGTGCTTGCCTTATTCCGGAAAATCTATTCGTGTTGGAATCAGCGGTGTTCCAGGTGCAGGCAAAAGTACCTCAATTGATGTGTTTGGTCTTCATGTGCTTCAGGAAGGTGGAAAGCTTGCAGTTCTTGCTATTGATCCTAGTAGTGAACGCTCTAAAGGAAGTATATTAGGCGATAAGACCCGTATGGAACAGTTATCTGTTCATCCGAATTCATTTATACGTCCTAGCCCTGCGGCCGGTTCGCTTGGTGGAGTGGCAAGGAAAACCAGAGAAACAATTATTCTCTGTGAAGCGGCGGGATTTGATAAGATATTTGTTGAAACTGTTGGAGTGGGGCAGAGCGAAACGGCTGTTCATTCAATGGTTGATTTCTTTTTGCTCATTCAGCTGGCCGGTACCGGAGATGAACTTCAGGGTATCAAAAGAGGAATTATGGAGATGGCCGACGGGATTGTAATTAATAAGGCTGACGGGAATAACATTGAAAAGGCAAAACTTGCTCAGGCACAGTTCAGTAATGCACTTCATCTTTTTCCGGCAGCTGATTCTGGCTGGACTCCTCAGGTGCTTACCTATTCGGGATTTTATAATATCGGTGTAAAAGAGATCTGGGATATGATTTATGAATATATTGATTTTGTGAAAGGTAACGGATATTTTAATTATCGCCGTAACGAACAATCTAAGTATTGGATGTACGAGGCGATCAATGAACATTTACGCGATAGCTTTTATCATCATCCTGTCATTAAGGAGATGCTTGGGGAAAAGGAACATCAGGTTCTGAATGCAGATTTAACCTCATTTGTTGCAGCAAAAAAACTTCTTGATGCTTATTTTATGGAACTAAAGAAATAACAAATAGAAAGAGGTCATTTTTCACAATGGAAAATGACCTCTTTTGTATGATAAAGAAAATGTAAATTCTCTTTTTAATCCAGATTATATGGAAAGTGTACGAAGCACGTTCACTAGTTCCTTATTAATAGGCTTTTCATTTTTGATTGCTTTAGTGAAAGGTACGTAAACAACCTCGTCGTTTTCGATACCAATCATCACATTCCGTTGTCCTTCCAGAATAGCATCTATACTGGCTGCACCCAAACGGCTTGCCAGAATACGGTCGTGTGCTGTTGGACTTCCACCACGTTGTAAGTGTCCTAAGATAGTTACACGAACATCGTACTGAGGATATTCATTCTTTACACGTTCTGCATAATGCATTGCTCCTCCGGTGATTTCACTCTCTGCAACAATAACAATACTACTGTTCTTAGATTTGCGATAACCACTTTTGATGAATTCTTCCAATTGGTCAACTTCAGTGCTGAATTCCGGGATAATTGCTGCTTCAGCTCCAGATGCGATGGCACCGTTCAATGCAAGAAATCCTGCATCACGTCCCATAACCTCAACGAAGAATAGTCTTTCATGAGAAGTTGCCGTATCCCTGATTTTATCAACAGCGTCAAGGATTGTATTTAAAGCAGTATCATAACCAATTGTAGTGTCTGTTCCAAATAAGTCATTGTCAATTGTTCCGGGAAGTCCGATACATGGAACGTCAAATTCCTGAGCAAAGATACGTGCTCCGGTCAATGAACCGTCTCCTCCGATTACTACCAAGGCATCAATGCCTTCTTTAACCATTGTATCATGAGCAACCTTTCTTCCTTCCGGTGTCATAAACTCCTTGCAACGGGCAGTCTTAAGGATTGTTCCTCCTAATTGAATGATATTGCTGACGTTCTGGCTCTTGAACTCCTGAATTTCACCTGTTATTAAACCTTTATAGCCGCGGTAGATTCCTTTAACCTGCAGTCCGTTGTATATAGCAGCGCGAGTTACTGCGCGGATTGCCGCATTCATACCTGGAGCATCTCCTCCGGAAGTTAGAATCCCAATACATTTTACCGTACTCATACCTTTTTAGTTTTAATTGTCGATGCAAAGTTAAGAAAAACTAGGAGTAATTAGTTCTGTTAGTCTTTAATCTAAATATCGATTCATATAAATAAAGTTAATAAAATAATCCCTTTTCATGAATTATATATAATATTTTCAATGTATTTTTGAATCTCTTCCATTAACCATTTTGGCGTGGATGTTGCCCCGCAAATACCAATAGTACTTACTCCTTGCAATAGCCGGGGATTAATTTCATCGGGGCTATCAATAAGAAAAGAATTTGGGTTTACTTTACAACATTCGTTGAACAATACTTTCCCGTTAGAGCTTTTCTTTCCACTAACAAAAAATATGAGATCATGCGAAGCTGCAAAAGTCCGGATGTGTGGCATCCGGTTTGCTACTTGCCTGCAAATAGAATCATAGAATTCAAAGGAGGCCTCATGCGAAATGTGCTCTTTTATATATTCCACAATCTCCTTAAATCCATCAAGTGATTTAGTTGTTTGTGAATAAAGGCGGATATTCTTGCTGAAATCCAGTTTCTTGACCTCTTCCAGATTTTCTATAACTATTGCTTCTCCAGAAGTTTGTCCCACAAGCCCTAACACTTCGGCATGTCCATTTTTACCATAGATCACAATTTGTTTGTCTGTGTTTTCATGAATTCCATATTGCTGCTTGATTCTTTGCTGTAGCTTTAGCACTACAGGGCAAGTAGCGTCAATAATCTCAATATTATTATCTTTGGCAATGTCATAAGTTTCAGGAGGTTCCCCGTGAGCTCTTAAAAGTACTTTTGCATTATGGAGCTCTTTAAATTCATCGTGGTTGATGGTAATTAATCCCATATCCTTCAGGCGTTCCACTTCCTTGCTGTTATGCACAATGTCTCCCAGGCAATAAAGAGTTTCTCCTTTTGCAAGCTCTTCTTCTGCCTTTTTTATAGCTGTAACAACCCCAAAGCAGAAGCCGGAACCTTTATCAATTTCTACCTTGATCATATCTTAGGATTTCTGAGTAGCTTTCTCGAATTGCTTTAATAACCATTCTTTTTGTTCATCTATGGTCAGTAAGCTATTATCTAGTAAAATAGCATCTGCAGCTCTTTTCAAAGGACTGATTTCTCTATGCTGATCTATATAATCGCGCTCCTTTACATTATTCAGAATTTCCTGGAAATCCACTTTTTGTCCTTTAGCCGTTAATTCGTCATAACGGCGAAGTGCACGAATATCTGCCGAAGCTGTTACATAAATTTTTAACTCAGCTTCAGGGAAAACTGTTGTTCCAATGTCGCGTCCGTCCATTACAATTCCTTTTTCCTTTCCCATGTCCTGTTGTTGTGCAACCATTGCCGAACGTACAAAATCAATTGCACTCACCGGACTTACTTTTGACGAAACCTCCATTGTCCTGATCTCTTCTTCTACATTCTCGCCGTTCAGATAAGTTTTAGGCAAATGTGTTTTTTCATCCAGCTTAAAAGTAATGTGAATATCCTTGATGCGGCATTTCAGCTCGGCCGAATTTACTTCACCATCCGAGAAGAGTTCATTCTTAATACAGAAAAGAGTTACAGCGCGATACATCGCACCACTGTCTATATAAATATAACCGATTTCTTTCGCCAGATCTTTTGCCATTGTACTTTTTCCACAAGAAGAAAAGCCATCAATTGCTATGATAATTTTTTTTGAGTTATTCATGTCGTTTATTATGTAATTATAATCTATAATGTCATTGCAAAATTAAAGAGAAGAGAAGAACTGGAAGGATGGAATTTGGCATATGAGGTGCCAATCTTCAAACGCTTGATCTGAATGCCTGCGCCTAATGCCATGCCCGACCATCCGCTAATTCCGTTTACCTGCATTTCACTTTTTCGTTTGCAATTGTATCCCAAAGATACATAAGTTGTTTCGGTTGGAAGAAAGTCCACCCCGAAGATAAAATGATTCATCAATTTTTTACTAAACTTTTCTTTTTCCTCTGTAGAAGTGCTTGCCGAAGAATTCCAGTTTGTCAGATTATGCATTGTAACAGACATTCGGAATGGGGCATGAGAAAGCCGCTTGGTTATTCCCACCAATAAATCAACAGGTAAGCTCTCACGTGATTCATCAAATGCTTTTATTTGTCCACCCAGGTTTCTGGCCACAATTGAAGCGGAGAATAAAGAGTTCTCGTTATAGTAATTTAGTCCTAAATCTACTCCAATGGCAAAAGATGAGTATTTCTCATAAGTGGAATAAATCATTTTTGTTGTCACACCTCCGCTCCAGGAGTCAGATAAGTCATAGGAATATATTCCGGAGAAAGCCATGTCCTTTGCTGAGAAAGTTCCCAGTTCAATATCTTCGGCACTGGTTTCTTTAAAGTTTCCGTAATTCACGTATTGTGCTGCAACAGCCCATACAGATCGTTCACCCAATGTGTTTGAAAAAGCAGCACTACCTACGCCAACCCCGTCTATATAGCTCATATAGTTCATGTTCAGAGTCTTGTCTGAAACAAAAGAAAGCAGAGCCGGATTATGAATGGCCATTGTAATATCATTGTCATTTATAGAAATATTGTCACCTCCCAGTGCTGAGGCATGGGATGAAAATGGCAACTCAAGGAATTTAAAAACACTTGTTCCATTTTGAGCTTGCGTTGCTAAAGACAGGCAAAATAGTAGCAAAATTAGAAGTTGTTTTTTCATTGACTATTCAAATTTCTGCCAAATATACATCATTTTTTGAAAATCGGGAAGCTAACTTCTCATGAATCTTTTGGCATTCAGATTATTTCGTTTTCTTAATAACGTGAAAATAACCTTTTTAGGGTGCGTGAAGATTAAATTAAATAAAAAAGGAATACTTTTGTGGCAAAAAGTGTTGATGATGAAAACCGAATTTAAAAAATAAGTACTATTTTTGTCAGACTGAGAAGTGTTTAAAAGCAGGATACATTTGTATGGAAGTTAAGAAGATGCCTAAATTAGATTTAGAAGGGAAGAAGCCTGTAGGTTTTCTGATAGGCTTTACTATTGCACTTTTTCTCCTTTTGGCAGCTTTCCAGCTGAAGATTCCGAAAACAACTATTGATAACAAAGTGTCCAATATGGCCGGGCAAGAGGAGATGGTTCCTATTACTGTGCAAGAGGAGAGGCATGCGCCTTTGCAATCTAAGTTAGAAAAAGAAGATTTGCCTATGCCCTCTACTGATAATTACGCACAGCAGGTTGAAGATATGGATAATTCTTATGCCTCTTATACCGAAGATAAGGGAACGGTTGTTGTTACCAGTCATTACTCGGTTCAACTCACGCAAACGGAAAATGTGGAACAGGAAAATGAAATTCAAATGACTGAATATCAACCTGAATTTCCTGGTGGTCAGGCTGCATTACTCGACTTTATAAGAAGAAATGTGAAATATCCTATGGTTGCACAAGAGAACGGCATTCAGGGAAGGGTAATTATTCAGTTCGTTGTGAATCGCGACGGGTCGGTTACTGATCCGGTTGTGTTGCGCAGTGTATGTCCTTCATTAGACAGAGAAGCAGTTCGTGTAATTTCTTCCATGCCAAGATGGCGACCAGGAATGCAGGGTGGAAGAACAGTGAAAGCCACTTATTCAGTGCCTGTCTCCTTTAAACTAAAATATTAATAGGAAATAAAATCCTTAAACTAGAAAACATAAATGTACACACAATCTAAGATACTAAAAATAGTAAATGAGTATATTTCAGAATTATCTTACGCACATGCCCCCAATAGTCTTTATGATCCGGTAAAATATGTCCTTTCCCTTGGAGGAAAACGAATTCGTCCAGTTTTAATGCTGATGGCTTATAATCTGTATAAGGAAAATGTGGCAGAAATATTATCGCCCGCTGCTGGATTGGAAATCTATCATAACTTTACTTTACTGCACGATGATCTGATGGACAAGGCAGATATGCGAAGAAAGAAGCCAACAGTTCACAAGGTATGGGATGATAATACGGCAATCCTTTCCGGAGATGCCATGTTAATATTGTCTTATCACTATGTCTCAGAGTGCTCATCTTCTTATTTGAAGGACGTACTGAATACTTTTACACAGGCTGCACTTGAAGTTTGTGATGGACAGCAGTATGATATGGATTTTGAACATCGGAACGATGTGAAGGAAGACGAATATCTGGAAATGATTCGTTTGAAGACTTCTGTTTTACTGGCTGCCGCTCTCAAGATGGGTGCTCAGCTTGCCGGTGCTTCTGTGGAAGATGCCCGGAATCTTTATGATTTTGGTGAAAATATAGGTATTGCATTCCAATTGAAGGACGATCTTCTGGATGTATATGGCGATCCAAAAGTTTTTGGAAAGAATATTGGTGGAGATATACTTTGCAACAAAAAAACATATATGCTTATGAAAGCTTTAGAAAGAGCAGATAAAGAACAAGCAGCTGCGTTGCAAGGCTGGTTGGATAAGGTGAATTTTGAACCGAAAGAAAAGATTAGAGAAGTGACTGCTCTTTATAACCAGATTGGTGTAAAACTTGTCTGCGAGGATCTGATGAGAAAATACTATGCTAAAGGGCTGGAGAGTCTTTCTCTGGTGAGCGTAGCTGAAGAGACAAAAAGAGAATTGCGGGCAGTTGCCGAGCATTTAATGTATAGGGAAATGTAAACAAGAACCTTTTATCTGCACATTATGCCTTACAGACGATTACCAAATACAGATCAGGCACGTATCAGAGCTTTACTGAAAGCGGTAGAAAAGGGTGAGCTTTTCAATGGTTATAACGAATCGCCCTTTTCCATGAAAACGCTTAATGATGCCCAGAACTTCCTGTTTCGCTTTGAACAGGCGCACGATTATTATAAACAGTGTTACAATAATCAGATAGCTTTCAGTCAAAAATATCAGGGGAATGTTAAGATGGCAAGACTCTATGTCTCTCATTTTATTCAGGTGCTGAATCTTGCAGTAATTCGTTCAGAGATTAAGGAGGAACATAAAAAGTTCTATGGTCTGGAACCTGAAGATTATGCTGTGCCCGATTTAACGAATGAAGTTTCAATTATTAAGTGGGGAGATAATATTATTAAAGGAGAGAAAGAGCGAACCCGACACGGAAGTGCTCCCATTTATAATCCAACGATTGCCAAAGTATGTGTGCATTATGAAATCTTTAAAGATGGTTACGATCAGCAAAAGCACTTTCAATGGCAAACCACCAGAAGTCTGGAACTGCTTGCTGCTTTACGTGGAAAGGCAGATGAGATAATTCTTGATATCTGGAATCAGGTAGAGAAATTTTTCGAGAATCTCTCCGGTGTTGAACGGATGGATCAATGTCAGAACTACGGAGTAGTTTATTATTATCGAACAGGTGAAAAGAAGCCTCAATAATTAGTTAAATGAATTTTATCGATACCCATTCACATCTTTTTCTGGAAGAATTTGCAGATGATTTACCTCTTGTAATAGAACGGGCGAAGGTTGCCGGTGTGAGCCGCATCTATATGCCCAATATTGATTGTTCTACGATTAAGCCATTGCTGGATACGGTAGCCCGTTATCCCGGATATTGTTTTCCAATGATTGGTCTTCATCCTACTTCCGTTAATGCTGGTTTCCGGGAAGAGCTGACAGTGATGAAAGAAATGCTTGAACAGTCTCATTCTTTTGTTGCAATAGGAGAGGTGGGCATGGATTTGTATTGGGACAGAACCTTTATCAATGAACAATTCGAAGCATTCGAAACACAGATTCAATGGTCGGCTCAATACCGGTTACCTTTAGTTATTCACAGTCGCGATTCTTTCGAAGAAGTTTATCAGGTAATCAAGAGGAACGAAGATAAAAACCTGAAAGGTATCTTTCATAGTTTTACAGGAACCAGGAAAGAAGCCGATAAACTGTTGCAGTTCGATGGTTTTTATCTGGGCATCAATGGAGTGGTTACCTTTAAGAAATCAACTCTTCCCGAAGTATTGAAAAGTGTTCCTTTGGATAGACTTGTGCTGGAAACAGACTCCCCTTATCTTACTCCGGCTCCTAATCGGGGCAAAAGGAATGAAAGTGCCAATGTGAAAGATACTCTTCTTAAATTGGCTGTAATTTATCAACGTTCGCCTGAAGAAGTGGCAGAAATAACCACGAATAATGCTCTGAAGATATTTTCTTAGAAACTTTTCTTGCGGAATAGGAGGAAGAAAACAAAAAAAAATCTATCTTTGCGCCCACAATCACAATTGGAGAGGTGCTCGAGTGGTTGAAGAGGCACGCCTGGAAAGCGTGTAAACCTCTAAAGGGTTTCGCGAGTTCGAATCTCGCTCTCTCCGCATAAAAAGCAGTTTCAAGAAATTGAAGCTGCTTTTTTTATGCACTCTTTTGAGGCTGGTTTGCATGAAATTGGATCAGTCCTAATTCTAGGAGGATAACCATTATTAATCTCCTATGCATCTATTTTTGCAATCTTAAAAAAGAAAAATATCATACCCTCTCTTGCTGTAAGCGCTTAACAAGGAAATCGCAAAACAGACCTGAATAAGGCTGATTCTTTTTAAATAATTAAGGACGCTGGATGTGTATTTTATACATATATTTATAACCCCACGATTTTGTACTGGCATACATTGATTATTAGATAGTTACCTCTTGCAAATAAAATACCTGGACAAATGATTCAGTTATAAGTTGCCCTTTTTTTTGCAGTGTTTTTTGTATTTTGGTGTCTGTTGTCCATTGTATTTATGATTAAAATCACTATTAACCCCTTTTAATTAATCGTTTTAAACTAATGCTTGTTGCAATTATTTTGTGGGTTTGCTTTTATAAACTGATCATTCATAGTCTTTGCAAACTAAGGTGAAAATGGCCTGAAACTACTTGCTGGCAGAGTGTTAAACGTCTTGATACTTTCTGAAAACATCAAGACTTATTCTTCAACATCACTTGAGACTTTCAGAGAGATTATTTGGCCACTATTCTTTAATAGCCTTTTTGAAAAATAATTGGTGTATTATTCAGATTTATACACCAATAAATTTTGTTTATTGGTGTATGGTTTTTATTTATTGGACAATAAAATCAAATAATTCAGCAATTTCTATGAGACTGGCATTGTCTTGTTCCTATATATAAACTATTAAATTATACTAACTCAAGGAATAATGTAAAATATTAGTATTAATTCAAATGGAATTCATATCTTTACAAAAATGATTGTGATAATGTAATCCTAACTATAGAGTTCTATTATGAAAATAAGCACAATTTATAAATACATATTCGTAATAATATCTCTGTTACAGAGCTTTGGGTTATATGCTCAAACGACTCTATCTGACATTGTTCATGTAGAAACAGCTGGAACTTTGAGTTCCTTAATCCCACCTTCAAGGAAAAATTGTATTACTGATCTAACTCTCACAGGGAATCTAAATGGAACAGATATAAAGTTTATTCGTGAGATGGCCGGTGAAGGTGCTAATCTGAATAGTAGAACTGAAGGGATACTTACAAAACTCAATATCGCAGATGCAAACATAGTAAAAGGTGGTGATTATTATAGATTACATCATACCACAGAGAATAATGTTATTTCGGATTTCATGTTTGAAGAATTAAGAAACTTGACTTTGATTGTTCTTCCGAATAGTATTACAAGTATTGGCAAGTATGCTTTTGATAGTTGTAGAGGGCTAACCTCAATTACTATTCCAAATAAAGTTACTTCAATTGATGAAGGTGCTTTTAATTGTTGCATAGGATTAATGTCTGTTATTATTTCAAATCATGTTACTTCCATTGGTGATAGAGCTTTTGAGCTGTGCGAAAAACTAACCTCCATTACCATTCCTGCCAGTGTTACTTCTATTAATAACAGTTTGTTTGTGAATTGTATAAGATTAAAAGATATTCTTGTTTCAAAAGAAAATCCTAATTATACGGATATTGAAGGTGTTTTATACAATAAAGATAAAACTCAACTAGTTGTATTCCCCTACGCAAAGTCTTCAATCTATACTATTCCGGAAAGAACGACATCAATTGGTCCAGGTGCATTTAAGGGATGTAAAAGATTAACTTCAATAACTATTCCAAACAGCATTTCTTCAATTTGTGAATACGCTTTTGCTGAGTGCACTGATCTGGCTTCTGTTTCTATGGGTAATAACATCACTTCTATTGGGCGTTGTGCTTTTCAGGAGTGCAAAAGCTTAGTTTCAGTTACTATTTCAAATAGTGTAACTTCAATTGGTGAATATGCTTTTAAATGGTGTGATAGTCTGAACTCCGTTATTTTTCTCAATAGTGCAGCCTCAATAGCTGATTATGCTTTTTATGGATGCAGAAATTTGAGGAATGTTTCTATTGGCAATAACATCGTTTCTATTGGCAATGAAACGTTTATGGGGTGCCATAAACTAACTTCAATAACCATTCCCAAAAGTATCAGATTTATTGGTTATCGTGCATTTGATAATTGCTCTGAATTAAAAAGATTCTGCGTGTCAGAAGAAAATCCCAATTATGCTGATATTGAAGGGGTTTTGTGCAATAAAGATAAAACACGACTAATAGCATATCCAAATGCAAAATCTTCAAGATACTCCATTCCAAGTAGCATCAACTCAATAGATTCATGTGCTTTTCGAAATTGCACAAGCTTAGCTTTTGTGAAAATTCCCAAAAGTGTTACTTCAATCGGTAATTTTGCTTTTGCTTTTTGCTGTGGATTAACATCTGTAACAATTCCAAACAGTATTTCCTCTATGGGTTCTGGAACTTTTTTTTATTGCAAAGGGTTATCTTCTATAAACATTCCCAATAGTGTCACTTCAATTGGTACTGGAGTTTTTTTTAATTGTACATGCTTGACTTCTGTAACTATTCCAAATAGCGTTACAGCAATAGGTAGGTGGACTTTTGCTGGATGTACAGCACTTAAAGAGATCATTGTTTCAAAAGAAAATCCTAATTATACTGATATTGAAGGCGTTTTATTCAATAAAAATCAAACGCGATTAATTGCATATCCTAATGCCAGATCTTGTACATACACTATCCCCAAAAGTGTAACTTCCATTGAAAATGAGGCTTTTTATTTTTGTACACATTTAACTTCAGTTGTTATTCCGGATGGTGTTACTACTATAGGAGATAATGCTTTTTCTGTTTGCATAGAATTGACTTCTGTTACTATTCCCCGAAGTGTTAATATTATTGGTGAGAATGCTTTCCATGAATGCTTACGGCTAGGAGAGATACATTGTAAAAGTACTATTCCCCCTAGAATAGCTAAATATCTATTTGAAAAAAGAAAGGATAATTGTAATCTATATGTACCAAAAGGTTTTTCTGCAGCTTATAAGAATATAGAAGGATGGAAAGACTTTGCGAATATTATTGAAGAATAGGCTGTTTATGACAGTACTTTTTTCTTCAAATAAAGGTTCTATATCCTTTTTTTAAATGAATCAGATTCTTAATGTAGACGAATTAACCATACAGGAAAAGAAAACAGGTAGATCCAAAACTATTAGAATTAATCAACAATTACAGAAACACATTGCACAGGATTGACCTCAGTAACTATTCCTAGCAGTGTAACATCCATTGGTAACTATGCATTTGTTTTTTTTTCTTGGTTTTCAAAAAACTTATTTAGTGTTGCTTGTTATATGTTCGTTGATAATTATTGGTGACGAAAAGAATTAAATACTTATCTTTGCTTTAATCTAAAATTCCCGTTAAATGTTTTATTTATAGGCTGAAAATAAAGAATAGAATGAAAAATAACCTATACAAACTCTCTTTATTATTGTTTCTGTTAAGTATTCCTGCATATACAATTTATGGTAATAAAGATAATTACTTAGGTAGACAAAAAACAATTAAGAGTGCCTCTGTTACTGAAAATGTTACGAAGAATACCTTACAAAAAGCATTTAAGTTCCGAAATGGAGATTTGATATTTCAGAATGTAAATTGCGGTCCCATGTGTGATGCTATTAATGAGGTGACTAAAGGTTATCATGGAGCAAAGTTTTCTCATGTTGGGATTATCAGTATTGATAAAGGGGTGGTTAATGTGATTGAAGCTATATCGAAAGGTGTATCGGTTACTCCGCTAGCTAAGTTTCTGAGTAGGAGCGTGGATGATAATGGAAAACCTTGTATTGCTATTGGACGGTTGAATAATAAGTATCAGTTTTTGATCCCAAAAGCAATTAATGAGGCTCAGAAGTACATAGGCAAACCATATGATGACTACTTTGATATTACGAATGATGCATACTATTGCTCGGAATTAATCTACTTAATCTTTCTAAAATCAAACAATAATATTCCGATATTTCCACTTGCTGCAATGACTTACAAATCGCCCAAAACAGGTGAGATATTTCCTGTATGGAAAGACTATTTTAAAGGATTGAATATTCCAGTCCCGGAAGGTAAGCCAGGCATTAATCCCGGAGGAATATCTTGTTCTGAATGTCTTACCATGTTTTTTCCCTTTAATTAATGGGGTAGGATAGGCTTGTTTGTTTGAAAATATCATAACAAGATTGTTGTTAATTAGAAATATCTTTTTAACTTTGAACTGATGAATAATAGCTGTAAGTTCTAATGTCGATAATAACAGCTAAATTACGGTTTGATAATTACAAAAGAACTCTGCCGAGACTATGAACTCGCGTATAATCCGGCAGAGTATAAAAGGTTTAGAACTCTCTTGTAAAATGTGAATAAAACGAGGCTAAGCCTATAAGTCAATTAAAACTCAAGGCCTACTTTAATATTGAATCCGCCAACTGTTTCTTTTGTCGTACCATAATATCCCCAATTAACATCAACTTTTTGCATTGAATACCCCATTGAAAAATTCAAAGCTTTTAAAGCTTTGCTGTCTAAAGCAAATCTAACTCCAACATTTGGATTAAGATAAAAACCTTCGAAATCATAAGGGGAATATCCAACCTTTATACCTACAAATGGAGTGATAGAATTATTCATAAAGTTTGTTCTGAAGTCAGCATATATAGGAAGAGCTACTTTATTTGAGTCAAAATAATAATGAACGCCGGTTCCTACTCCTAAAAACAAGTAGGGGTTGAATTGATAGCCATATGTGCCATTAATTTCCAGTTCATCCTCCCCAAAATTCCCTGTTCCGGCAGTGTATCCTAAATCTAAGAAACCTTTGTATCCATTCGTTTCTCTATATTGAAAATTCGAATTATTTTTTTTGTGGGTTGTGTTGTAATAAGGTTCTTTTGTGATTTTTTCAACTTCATCAATGTTATATACAAAAACATTTCCATCATTTGTTTGTATTTTTATAAGCTTGTTAGGCTGCTGTTCAATAATAACACCTCTGATAATGCTGCCGTTCTTTAGATAAACAACTTCCTGAAAGTCGTTCTGGGCATAAGTAAAGCTTATAAAACAAAAAAATGAAACTAGTACTAAAAGAATTTTTTTCATGATTTTTACTTTTTATATCTCAGGTTCCTACTGGGATAATTTAGAAAACACTATAGTGCAAGGAACTAGCATCTTGACTGATGCTGCACTTTTTTATATTTAAATTGTATAATTCATTTTACTATCATAGTCTATTGATTATGAATGTTTTCTGAATAATGACAATAAATTTATCATCTAAATTTATATCCAGAATGTATTTGTAACTATTGTTTTTTGTGCAAAAATAGTGAATATATATTGGTGACGACTCAACTATCTGTTTTTTTTCTTGTTTTTCAAAAAAAAGCCTTATTTTGGGATATCTGTTAAATGTTCGTTGATAACCTTTGATCTAAAAAATAGCTTTTAAAAATATTATATTGTATTTTTTTATTGTGGAAGAAAACTTGATTGACATATCAGTTATCCTGTCTACCCTTTGCAAATAGGTAGACTCCCTGAGACAAATAGTATCTGTTCAAGGCGTTGAGATAAATGCCTTGAACTGTCAACTAAATTTCAAGGATAAGCATTTTCTCGAGCTTAAGCATGAGAATCACTAACTCAAAGAGCAACTTTTTGCTACTGGTATTGATAAAGAGTTTCTCCATGGTCTTCCCAATACTACCTTTGTCACTGACAGTCATAGCTCATACTTTGCTATGCGTGCAAAAGATCATCAGATTTGTCTGGTTCACTTGTTACGGGAACTACTTATCTTACACAACAAAGAAGAATGGGATGTCAAGATACGAAGCGTTAATTGCGGTGACAAAACTGTTAGGCTAAAAAATATATCCATTAACAATTAGTTGAGTAGTTACAATAAAACACTTAACTGTTAATAAATCTATATTTAGTCTCATGGCTGAGGCTAAAATGTCCATTTTATACAATTTATGTATTGCTATGTTATTGAAAATTAATAATGAAACACATTTTAACTCAAATAGACTTGCGAAAGAAGAAAAATATAAGGTCGTTTTCTGTCCTACTATTTTATTTATTGAAATAAATAACTGATAATGAGGCGCGGGCAATTATATCACACCCTCTTAGGGGCCGAATTCAAGTTATAAACGCAACTCTCTCCTATGTTTTTTTAATGTATTAATAAACTCCATTGGGGTATAATATCCCAACCTTTTTCTCGGTCTTGAATTAATTAAATTTTCTACTATTTCTACCTGTTTTTCAGTTACTTCACTAAAGTCTGTCCCCTTAGGAAAGTATTGCCTGACTAATCCATTTATATTTTCATTTGCTCCTCTTTCCCAAGAATGATAGGGTTTGGCAAAATAGAAATTAATTCTCAATTTTGTTTCTATTTTTTTATGAAAAGCAAACTCAAACCCATTATCCGAGGTTATAGTGAAGATTTTCCCTTTAAATGATGTTAAACATTTAATAGCCGTATCTGCCATTGATTTTGGATCACGCCCCTTAAGTTTGCGTATCCATAAGCGTCCGGTAAGCCTATCATTAATGGTCATTAGTGCACTCTTTTTATTCTTTCCAATTATAGAATCTATTTCAAAATCACCAAACCTTTTGCGTTCCTCTACAATGGCAGGTCTTTGATCAATAGTTCTGCGATTTTTAAGTATCCCTCTACTATTATATTCAGAGCCGCGTTTTTTGTTTTTTCGCCCTCTTCGGCGCAAATATTTATAAAGGCGTCCTTTCTGACGTTTATCTTTCCAGATCCATTGATAAAGTATTTCATGAGAAACCATGGGAATCGACTGTAATTTGCACCGACCTGATATCTGTTCCGGACTATAATTAAATTCTATTAGCAGATCCTTTGCAAGAGCCTTCATTTCTTGGGTAAAGACTACTTTCCCAGGGCGACATTTCTTTCTTAAGTCAGCTTTCTTTTGAGCTTCACGGGGCATGTACTGATGCCAGGAGCCATAAGAATTACGAATGATTTCACGGCCTATGGTACTTTTATGAACCTTTACAAGAGAGGCTATCTCACTTTTACTTTTTCCACTGTGAAGATATGCAGAAATTTCATATCTTTGTTCTTGGGTTAAATGTTTCATCTTGTAACTGATTTTGTAGGAGATTGAGGGAACAAGATAATTATTTTATCCCATCAGAGAAAGGGGGGAAGAAAAACATTTTCCCCTTCTCTGAAAAAATATTCAATCTAAAATTCCATCAGTTGCATTTAACACTTGAATTTAGGGGGGAAAACAAAAAAAAGGCATAGTTGCCCGCGCACTCTTATTGATTATTACTTTTGAATGGCTTTTCTACCTTAAATAGTAACCATTTCTTCACATTAGGCCTTATTATTTCTGTGGTGAGAACTGCAGAAATCGTGCTTTTTTCGGTTAAATATTATGGATTTTCTCCTTAAATGTATTTAATAAATAGGAATCATCTTTGTAAATTCAAAAAGATAATGTATTTTTGAACTTTGACTTACGAAAATATAACTAATTGAATAACGCGATGAAGAAAATACTGATGACACTTGTTTTGACATGCATCATGATCTTTGGCATAACGTCAATAACTTGTGCGCAGGATGAGGTGTCTGCCAGTCAGCAAGCAACAACAGTTAATCCAGATGAAACTACAGCAACTGACGGGACTACCGCAGTGGCGAAGAAGAGTGTCAGCATGAAACTGAAAGAAAAGTTTGTGGAAGGTAATCCTTTTTATATGGGATTAGTGGCATTCGCCTTGGTGGTAGGTCTGTCTTTTTGTATCGAACGGATTATTTATCTGAATCTTTCGGAAATTAATACCCAACGCCTGCTCGAGGATGTAGAACTGGCTCTGGAGAAAGGTAACGTAGATGCCGCGAAAGAGATTTGCCGCAATACCCGTGGACCTGTTGCTTCTATTTGTTATGACGGATTAATGCGTATTGAACAAGGCGCTGATTCAGTAGAGAAAGCGGTTAATTCCAGTGGAGGAGTACAAGTGGGGTTGCTGGAGAAAGGTTGTTCGTGGATTTCCCTGTTTATAAAAATTGCTCCTGCTTTAGGATTCCTGGGAACCGTGGTTGGGATGGTGCAAACATTTGATGCTGTAGAGTTGGAGGGTAATATCTCTCTGGCTGTAATTTCAGGAGGAATGAAAGTAGCTTTGCTTACTACGATCTTTGGTCTCATCTCGGCTGTTGTTCTGCAAGTGTTTTATAACTATATTCTTGCCAAAATAGAATCTTTGACTCACGAAATGGAAGATACTACAAATACGCTGATAGATTTTGTGATTAAGTATAATTTGAAATATAGACAGTAGAGGGAGGATAATAAATGAAAACGGCTAAGCTTTGCAAATATATCCTTTATTTTTTACTGGTTGTTTGTACAATCACAGCTGGACTATTTTTCTTTGGGGGCAAAGTTGTTTCGGAAATAAATGTTCAGGTCCCTGTTTATACCGAGTTGTTCCTTTCTGTTCTTGTCGTAGTTTCTGGCGCAGCTTTGACTGTGACTTTTCTTGCAGTTATAACACGGTTGGCAGAACGGTTCCGTCGTTCCCCAAAACAAGGATTTCGCTCGGTAATAGGCTTTTTTGTTCTGTTTTTTGTAATGCTCTTTTGCTGGCTTATGGGTAGCGGAAATATTCTTTCTATCTCAGCCTACAGTGGAACTTACAATACTCCAGTCTGGCTTAAGATCACTGATATGTTTCTTTATAGCACTTACGTACTTATTGCTGCAGCTATTTTGCTGATCATAGGTTTTTATATTGCCAGGAAAATAAGATGATAACCAGAAAATTCCAGCGGGCAATTCCCGAAGTTGATGCAAACTGGGTAATAGGTGTTGTTTTTCTATTGCTCATTTTCTTTATTGTAATCACTTCTGTTAATGCAGATCAGGGATTGGAAAGACGTCTGCCTCCGCCTGTAGGGAAATATGCCCCGATAAAACTGGAACCACGTAACATTCTGAACGTTCTTCTGACGGATGATGATGAGCTGATTTGTGGAAATCAGATTGTAGGTATTGGGGAACTTAGGCTGTTGGCCAAAGTCTTTATCTCTAACCCTCGAAATGATAATAAACTGCCTGAGAAGGAGATAAGAAATATTCCTCTTCTAGGTAATATGCCAGTTACCTCAAAGCATGTAATCTCAGTGCAATGCGGAAGAGAAACAACCTATCAGGCTTATATTGATGTGCAAAATGAATTGATTGGTGCCTATAACGAACTTCGCGATGAGTTTGCCAAAAAGAAATGGAAAAAGAGATACGTAAATCTTACCCTTAAACAGCAAAAAGCTGTTAATACTTACTATCCGATACGTATTTCTGAGGCTGAGCCTCTACAAAGTAAAGGAGGAGGCAAATGAAAAAACGATTTGAGACTAGTGAAAAGCTGAGAATACCAAGACTGAATGCGCTTGCATTGCCTACAATCTTTCTTATTTTGCTTTTCTTTATTGTGATGCTGACCAATATCCGGAAAGATAAATTACAGGTAGGACAGGTGAATGCTCCGCAGGCAACGGAACTTTCAGTTGTAGGGAAGAGAGCTATTGTTACAACTATTTATATAGGTAAACCAAAGAGAAAGAAGGCTGCTGCGTATCGCATTCAGTTAAATAATAAAATTATAACGGTTGCCGGGGTTGAGGCGTACATGAAGAAATTCAGGGATGATCATAACCCGAATGATTATTCTTTGATGACCGTAATGCTGAAGGTTGATAAAGATACGCCTATGGGAATTGTATCGGATGTTAAGCAGGCTTTACGCAGAGCAAATGTGTTTAATATTGTTTATTCTGCTCGTCCAGAGTAATATCCTTTATTTTTAGTTCTCAACCTGATACACTTCTTTATATAAAGTTGTTTTTATCAGTTCAAAATCAGAATCACAGTCTAATTCTCCATGAACCATGAGCTGCATGGGTAGGTAATTGTCTTTTTTACGGTAGGGTGGTTGTTGGTACTCATTTTTCCATAACTGGTAACCCTGGCGTTGGTAAAATCTGATCCGTCGCTCACTTATCTCATCTCGAGGTTGCTCAACTTCCAATACGATGGGAGACTTTAGTTGTTCTTTCAGTGCATCCAGAGCTTTTTGTCCGTACCCGCCATCCCTTTTTGTAGCATCAATTGCAAAATGTTCCACATAAAAGAAGCTGTCAAACTTCCAGTAAACAATAAATCCCACAGGTACCTCATCGATCAGGATAATGTTATTGTGAAAATGTTTTTTATGGTCAGTATATTCCCGTTGCAAAGAAATCTCTCTACGCTCTTCTTTTGGAAAAGCAGTTGTAAAGAGATTCTCCACAAAACAGTAATGTTCTTTGTCTGCAGTATGAATTTGCTGAATAGAAATCATTAATCGAATAATTAAGGAAGGGTATAGAAATCAATCATTCTTTTGATTGCTCTTTGACAAACCGGACAGAAACAGGCACAGGTGTTTGTTTTCATCCGGCAATCTTCAGCACCACGGTAAATGTTTTTAGAAGAATATCCTCCTCCTTCAACGAGTTTGGCTGTTCCTTTTTCAACCATGTCTTTCCATTTTGCAGGAAAATTGACACGTGTGGTAATGTTTTGTTCCCATGGTTCAACATCAAAAGGGTAGATGCCGTTGAATAAGTCCTTGTCGTAGTAATATTCATCAGCAAGGCCGGCAAAGCTATGTCCGAACTCATGAACTACTACAGGACGGAAATGTTCGTGATGTGCAGTGGTTAACGTAAAGGAATTATAGATTCCTCCACCTCCATACTGTTCCGTATTGGCAAGAATAATAATATGCTCATAGGGAATTCCTGCCAGCGAGTTATGAATGTCGGTCAGGTTGCTGCTTGTAAGATACCTGTCTGAGTAAAAACTGTCGAAATGAGAACTGAATGCCGTGTTCTTCCAGATTCCGTTTTTGGGTGCACTTACGCCACTATCTTTTGAAGGACTTTCTACAGCCACAATATTAAACCGGTCTTTCATGGAACGGAAAGGCTCGTGAGCAAATAATGATTCACAAGCTATTTTTGCATCTTTGAGGAATAACTCCATTTCCTCTTTGGTGTATCCTTCCGCAAGGATGGCTACGTCAATGCAATCTTCCGGACTTCCGCTTTTTTGCAGGTAAGTATAAGGGGTAGTATGGGTATCCTCCAGCTTTTTGATTAGTATATCACCAGGATTCACAACGTGCTTTAGCATAGTGTTGTAGTTTCCTTTTTTATCTCTGAACGATACGCTGATTTCTACCGGTTGTTTGGGGTAGGGTACAAGAAAGGTATTCTCAAATCCGCGAGCTGTATTCCTGGCTTCATCTGTATCCAGCCATTCCTGGAAAAGCGTACTGAAAGAAGTCTTATAAATGCAAGTTCCCGACTTTACATCATTTATCGTAATCTGTCCGTTGCCATCAACCGGAAGTTCCGACAGGTGATGACGTCTTCCTGCCCATGAAGACAGTTGAGACAAAGCTTCTACCGAAACGGCTTGCTGATTTGCCGTTCCCGAGAAAATATAATCTAGCCGTAGTGTTCTGTTGATGAAATAATCATTGAAGGATTGTGCTTTTAAATTAACGTTGATGCAGAAGCAACAACATAACATTAATAGTAGAATGTTCTTTTTCATGTGGACCTATTTTTTTGCAAAGTTAAGTTTTTTTTGAATAATAGTAGCGAAAACTTTTGCGAAGAGTATTAAGAAGTGTTGAATTATTATTTTTTTAAGAATAAAAGTGATAGTTCGTTTTTAAAGTGGTAAAAAAATATGTAACTTTGCGAAAATAATCAAATAAAAATATGGGATATCATCAATTAGATCGTTTGGATAGAGAAATACTTCGTTTGATAGCAGACAATGCCCGGATTCCTTTTTTGGAAGTGGCGCGTGCATGTAATGTTTCAGGTGCAGCAATTCATCAACGCATACAGAAACTAACTAATTTAGGCATATTGAAAGGATCGGAATATATAATTGATCCGGAAAAGGTTGGTTATGAGACTTGTGCATATATAGGGCTTTTCCTAAAAGATCCATCTAATTTTGAGGCAGTAAGAAAAGCTTTGGAGGCTGTTCCGGAAGTAGTGGAATGTCATTATACTACAGGCCAATATGATATGTTTATTAAAATTTATGCTAAGAATAATTTTCATTTGCTAAGCGTTATTCATGATAAACTTCAGCCTCTTGGCTTGTCTCGTACAGAGACATTAATCTCTTTTCACGAGGCAATCAGACGTCAGATGCCAATCCTTGATGATGAAATAGACGAAGAAAACATTCAGCGTCTTTTGTAATCAATAAAAATATACGGGTAGTGGTGCTTTTCATCAATTGAATGAGACTCTCTGCCCGTTTCTTTCCACTCTTCCTCTTTTATTTCAGGAAAAAATGCGTCCGCATCTTTTGCAACATCTTCAATTAAGGTCAGATAGATTGCATCTGCGATTGATATTGCTTGTTTGTAAACACTATCTCCTCCAATAATAAACACTTCTTCTTCCGCTTGACATGCTGCAAGAGCTTCTTCCAGAGAAGAGAATCGCTCTGCTCCTTTAAACTCAGCCTGAGGATTAGTAGAGAGTACCAGATTCCGTCTGTTGGGTAAAGCTCCTTTGGGTAATGACTCAAAAGTGTTTCTGCCCATAATCACGGTGTGTCCCGTAGTGAGCGCTTTGAAACGCTTCAGATCATTGGAAAGCCGGTAAAGAAGTTGGTTGTCACGCCCGATGGCATTATTCTGTGATGCGGCAACGATGATGGATACTTTACTCATATTGTTTGTGTTTATACAGATACTTCACCTTTAATGTGAGGGTGCGGGTTATAATTTACCAGTTCAAAATCTTCAAATTTAAAACTGAATATATCTTTTACGTCCGGATTGATTTTCATCGTAGGAAGTGGACGTGGCTCTCTGCTAAGCTGAAGTTTTACTTGCTCCAGGTGGTTCAGATAGATATGAGCATCTCCAAGTGTATGAACAAAATCTCCGGCTTTAAGTCCGGTGACTTGTGCCATCATCTGAAGTAATAAAGCGTAAGAAGCAATATTGAAGGGAACTCCAAGGAAAATATCGGCACTGCGTTGATAAAGTTGCAAACTTAATCGTCCATCGGCCACATAAAATTGGAATAAAATGTGACAGGGTGGGAGTTTCATATTATTAATATCTGCTACATTCCATGCACTGACAAGCATACGTCTTGAATCCGGATTATGCTTTATTGTTTCCACAAGTTCCTTTATCTGATCAATATGCCCACCGTTATAATCAGGCCATGAACGCCATTGGTAACCATAAACATGTCCAAGGTCGCCACTCTCGTCGGCCCACTCATTCCAGATTCTCACGCCATTGTCCTGAAGGTATTTCACATTAGTGTCTCCTTGTAAGAACCAAAGAAGTTCATGAATAATGGATTTCAGGTGAAGCTTCTTTGTGGTGAGGCATGGAAAACCTTCATCCATATTAAAGCGCATTTGATGTCCAAATACACTAATAGTACCAGTTCCCGTACGATCATCTTTACGGGCACCTTCTTTCATAACTCTGTCGAGTAAATCCAAATATTGTTTCATGGCTGTTTCTTAATTTCCGTTTGCAAACTTAATGAAAAAGTTCCAATGGCAGTTTCTTTTCGATGAAATTTTTAAAGCGAATGTAGCTCGGAAGAATAACCTTTCGTCTGCCTTTGTTCTTGTTTTATGCAAATTATTTAGGCCAGGAAAATCCCCTTTCCGCTATATACACCCCACTTAATATAAGTAATGCTCCTGTTATTGCAAAGAGGGTGATTGTTTCGTTTATAATTAAGGAAGAGGTGATGAGCGTTACTAACGGAACAACGTATACGTAGTTTGTGGTACGTGCGGCTCCTAAATGTTTAATAGACATATTCCATAGAATATAGCAAAGCATAGAGGCAACTACTCCAAGAAAAATAAAATTCCCCAGAACTATCGGTTGAAATAATACGTGGGTATCTGTTGTTAACGGAGAAATGAGGAACGTAGGTAACAGAGTTATTATTCCGTAAAAGAATACTTTCCGGGTAATGAGTAAGGTTGAATACTTCTTGTCTAACTTCTTTAAAATAATACTGTAAAAAGCCCACATTAATGCAGCTGTGATTGTAAGCAGATCTCCCACAGGATTAATTTCCAGGATGAAACTACCGTTGAATACAACAAAGGCTACTCCTGCCAAAGCGATAAAAGAACCATATATAAGATTCTTTTTTAGTTTTTCTCCTTTTATAAACAGATGAGATAGAATAGCTGTGAAGATAGAAGTGGTACACACAATAAGAGATACATTAGAAGCTAAAGTAATTCCTAAAGCTCTGTTCTCTGCAATAAAATAGAGTGAACCTCCGCACAGACCAGTTGCGATGAATAAAAGTTCATCTTTCAGATTATTTGCAAATAACTTGCGTGGACAAATGGTCCAGATGCAGATATATGCAATCATAAAACGATAGAAAAGAATATCTTCGGGAGTGAGCCCTTGTTTAATGAGAATCTTGGTTGATATAAATGTGGTTCCCCAGATTATTACGGTAAATAATGCCATGGCGTGATAGAGGCTATTGCTTCCCCACTTATTCTTGTCGATATTCATCTTCTTGTTAATTTGTTCCGGATGGAAATGAGGTGCAAAGGTAGAAAAAATCTTGCCAACTAGGAAATTGTAATTTAATTGCTTGATTTATAATAAACAATAGATGTTTGCTAGCCGTTGTAATATATTAGTAACATTATTGTCTTTATAACGTAATTGACACGAAATAAAAACGAAATGTTTCTGAGCTTACTTTGCAGTATCAAATTAATAACAAAAAATTTAGGTATGAAAAAGATTTTAGTTTGCTCTCTCTTATGTCTTTCGACATTGTCAGTAATGGCACAGGAAGAAGTTGAATTAACATCTCTCGAAAAAACACAGGCAGAGACTGAAAGAATAGGTTCGCTCGTTGAGAACTTAAATAAATTGAAAATATCTGGTTACATTCAGAGTGACCTACAGTTCGGTCAAAAGGATGCTAGCCTAAAAGTAGGAACAGCAAAAGCCGGCACGGAAGATAATTACACACGTTTCGGACTACGCCGTGGTCGCCTTAAATTTGCCTATTCTGATTTGTTTGAGGGTGCACCTAATACAGCTGTTGCTCAGTTTGAGATGACAGAAAAAGCAGTTGAAGTAAAGGAATTATACTTTAGTGTAACAGAACCATGGACAAAATGGATTTCGCTTCAGGCTGGTATCGCTAACAGACCTTTTGGTAATGAAATTCCTTACTCATCCAGTTCTCTTGAAACTCCGGAAAGAAGTACCGCTTGTAATATCCTTTTTCCTAATGAGGTTGATTTAGGAGGTATGTTAACTCTTCAGGCTCCTAAAGGACATGCCTGGGATGCATTCAAATTAGAAACCGGATTGTTTGCCGGTAATGGTATGAAGCAGGATGTTCACAATAGAAAGGATTGGATTTCTCACTTGACTTATAAGAAGAGTTATAACAATGTTCAGTTTGGACTTGGTGCTTCATTATATTTAGGAGGTACGTATCAGGGAACTGCCAATGTCTATGAAATGTCTGGGAATAAGTTTGTTGCTGTAAGTGGCGCAAAAGCAGGTGATTACTCTAAACGTACTTATTATGGATTAGATGGCCAGCTTTTAATATCTTCAGGAGCAGGTATGACTACATTGCGTGCTGAAATGGTTGCTGGTAAACAGCCGGGTATACTTGGTGATTCAAAAAGTCCTAATGCTTCGGCATTACCAACAAGCGATACTTATCGCCGTGAATTTATGAGCTATAACGTTTATCTGATTCAGGATCTGGGACAAACAAAACACTCTTTAGTTCTGAGATATGATTCTTACGATCCTAATACAAAACTAGCCGGCGATGAAATTGGTATAACTGGCAGTAATACAGGAAAAGGTGATGTGAAGAAATATAATTTGGGCATTGGGTATCTTTATAGAATGAACAATAATTTCAGACTGATGGCCTATTATGATATGGCACATAATGAAAAATCAAAAAACCTTTCAGGATATGGCTCTGATTTGAAAGACAATATTTTCACAGTAAGATTACAATATAAATTTTAAGAACTAATATTTTAAAATATAGAAATATGAAAAAGATTATTTTAGCAATAGCATTGATTTGTAGCATAGCTCAAGGAACATTTGCTCAACGTGTAAAAGGTAGTGATACAGTGTTACCATTGGCTCAGAAAGAGGCAGAGATGTTTAACAAAAAAGGTGGAAGTGTGACTGTAACCGGTGGTGGTAGTGGAGTTGGTATTTCAGCTTTACTTGCTGGAACAACAGATATAGCTTCTGCTTCTCGTAAAATTAAATTTGATGAAAAAGTAAAGTTTCAACAGGCAGGAAAGTCTCCAGTGGAAAAGATTATAGCTTTTGATGCATTAGCTGTAGTTGTTAATCCTGGCAATAAAGTGAGCCAGCTTACTCGTCAGCAGCTAGAAGATATCTTTACCGGAAAGATTACTAACTGGAAACAGGTTGGTGGAGCTGATTTATCTATTGTTGCTTATTCCAGAGAAACAAGCTCAGGTACATACGAATTCTTTAAAGAACATGTCTTGAAAAATAAGAACTATAAGAAAAATATTCTTTCTATGCCTGCTACAGGAGCAATTATTCAGTCTGTAAGTCAGACAAAAGGTGCAATTGGTTACGTTGGTCTGGCTTACCTGGAGAAAGATGTAAAAGCAATCAAGGTTTCTTATGATGGCAAAACATTTGTTGCTCCATCTGTAGCAACAGCTAAGAATAAAACTTATCCAATTGTTCGTCCTCTATTCTTCTACTATGATAAGAAGAATGCTGCCAGGTTTGCTCCATTTATTAATTTTGTTGAATCAGCTCAAGGTCAGGAAATTGTTGACAAGGTTGGATACATTTCTTTGAAATAAGATTTCCAGTTTACTATATTATTCCACAGAATCTCATTCTCAGGTAAGAGTACCGAGGAATGAGATTTTTTATTTGTATAGCTTATAAGTGGTTCTTACTACCTTAAATTCAGTACGTCTATTCATGGCGTTACATATTTCCTGTTGCTCTTTAGGAAGCTTACGGATGAATTCTTCATTCAGTATATCTCCCTCTTTGAAGAATGGAAGTTTTTTGGCCAAACGTTTATTTATTACTTTAGGCTGGCTTTTTCCATATCCTTTAGCCGTGAGGCGTTCCTTATCAATACCTTTTGCAATAAGATATTTAACAACAGATTCGGCACGGCGTTGAGAAAGTCCTTCATTATATTTATCATTCCCAATATAATCACAGTGGGCACTTAGCTCAATCGTTACATTGGGGTTATCATTCAGCATCTTGATCAGCTCATTAAGTGCCTTGGTCGATTCTTCTGTTAAGTTCGCCTTATCAAATTCATAAAAGATATTTTCTATAAGTACCGGACGAGTGATTGAAGCAAGTGGGAATTCCAGTTCGTAATCCTTATTTTCGCTGACAGTATCTGTTTTGAGTTCTTGCTTGAAATTCAGATAACCGCGACAACTGGCTAACATTATGTAGTTCTGTCCCCGTTCCACTTTCTGAGTAAATGAACCATCTCCTTTTACACTGACTTTCAGATTCGTTCCGTTTTTCCCCACAATGTTTACCGTCGCCTCGGGCAATGCATCTCCTTCTTTGTCATATACCCAACCGGTAACCGTATGGACTAACTCAGGAAGTTCGAAAGTATAGATATGATCCCATCCTCGGGCATCTCCCCGGTTGGAGGTGAAAAAGCCTTGCTGTTTCCCCTGTTCAAATGTCATTCCAAAATCGTCTCCCTGAGAATTCATCGGTGACTTCAGGTTCTCAACTTCCCAGTTTCCTAAACTGTCCTGATGAGCCTGAAAGAGATCGAGCCCACCCATTCCCGGATGTCCGTCGGATGAGAAATACAGATCTCCGTTATCCTTTATTGTCGGGAATATTTCGTCTCCGGGAGTGTTTATTACATCGCCAAGATTTTCTACAGCTCCAAATCCTGCATTTGAAACAGGTACTCTCCATATGTCTTTGCCGCCATATCCCCCCAGCATGTCAGAGGTGAAGTACAGATAGTGCCCATCAGGCGAGATGGCAGGGTGAGCATAGGAAGATAAAGAGTCCTTGCTGATTTGGCATTTCTGAGGGGTTCCCCAATTTGCTCCGGTTCGTTGAGATACAAATATTTCCGCGAATGCAGGAGTGTTAGCTTCCAGGCGGCAACGGGTAAAGTACATTGTCTTTCCGTCTGCAGTGAAGGAGCAAGCTCCATCCTCAAAATCCGAATTAATATCCGATTCAATATTTTCCGGTTGTTGCCAGATCTTCTTCTCATTCTTTTTGGCCATAAAAATATCGGCACTCTTCATCCCGGTGATTCCATTCAGATTGTTTCCTTTGGCCTTGTCACGGGTAGAAGTAAAATAAATCTGTTCGGTTTCCTTGCCTGCATACATGGGTGAATAGTCACAGCGGTTGGAAGTCAGGATCGGGAACTTCTTAACAATATATCGCGTTGGATTCTTTTTCCATTCAGGGGCAAGTATACAAGATTTTAAACCATTCTGAGCCAGAATATCATTAGGCTTGTATGTCAGGTATAGGTCATAGTTCTTGATAGCGGATTTATAATCAGCACTTTTGCGTAGGGCTTCAGCCAGGTAAAAGAAAGCAATACTATCCGGATATTTGTAACGTACTGCATTCATGTATGCTCCTTTAGCACGGACGGAATAGTTGATCAGTCGATAGCAATCGCCCATTTTAAAGGAGGTCTCTGCTCTCTTTTTACGATCTTTTGAAGGAATATTTGAATAAGCTTTTCTGTAATATTTCGCAGCATCATAATATTCACCCAAAGCATAACTTTGGTCACCTTTCTTAAGACTGCTTTCCCATCCGCACGATTGAAGCAATAAAAGCAGGAGGCAAAAGAGAGTTATGGTACTAAGAATCTTTTTCATTATTTTGATGATGAGCTACTTTATTATAACTGCAATCTATCTCGTTTATTGTGATTTATGGCTGCATTCTTATCTTTAAAAGCAACAATCAGGTGTCATAATAAGAATGCCATGATACTTTTCAAAGGTCAGCAAACATTGGGAAAAGATGCCCAACTGTTTTTTTATTCCTCGAAAACTTTTCTGAAAGTGCATCCGGCTTTCCATTCAGAACAGCCATAAGCCGTTTTACCTTTTATGATTACCCCTTTTCCACAAAGTGGACAAGGTTGTCCTGCAAAATTGTCTTTGTTCTCTTTCTGTGAAGGTTTGGACTCTTTTTTTACTTTGGGAGTTGCAGGTTTCCGCTCACGCTTCTTAGGCTCTTTTTTTACCTCTTCTTTAACAGCTTCCTGAATAGTGATGTGCCTGTTTGTATTATCACACAGAACATTGCTAACCACCTCAGTAACCATTTGTTTTAGCTCTTCCAGAAATGTCTTTGCTTCATAGTTCTTCTTTTCAATCTCACGAAGCTTCTTTTCCCAGATTCCAGTCAGTTCAGCTGATTTTAAGAGCTCTTCATGGATAATCTGAATCAGCTCAACGCCGGTAGAAGTTGCTATCAGATTTTTCTTTTCCTTGCGGATATAGTTCCGTTTAAACAATGTTTCAATAATGGCAGCCCGGGTAGAAGGGCGACCAATACCATTTTCTTTCAATGCGTCACGCAGCTCATCATTGTCTACCAGCTTACCGGCTGTTTCCATAGCACGTAACAGAGTAGCTTCCGTATATGGCTTAGGAGGCTGAGTCCATTTCTCATTTAGATCTGGTCGGTGTGGTCCACTTTCTCCTTTTATAAAATCAGGGAGTGTGCGTTCGTCGTCTTCTTTATCATCCGACTGCTCTTTGGCAAAGACAACGCGCCATCCCGGTTCCAATATTTGTTTGCCGGTTACTTTAAATTCAATTTTTTCCACTTCACCAAGTACGGTGGTTGTGGATACTTTACAATCGGGATAGAAAACCGCAATGAACCTTCGCGCAATCATATCGAACACCCTTCGTTCCATATCGGTAAGGTTCATAGGATGTACCCCGGTTGGAATAATTGCATGGTGATCGGTTACTTTTGAGGTGTCGAATACCTTCTTTGACTTTGCTAGTTTTTTTCCTTCCAGAGGGGCTGTCAGAGTTGTATAGTCTTTTATTTCTTTCAATATGGCGGGACATTTCGGATAAATGTCGTCACTCAGAAAGGTTGTGTCAACGCGTGGATAAGTTGTAACCTTTTTCTCGTAAAGAGACTGAATCAGTTTGAGTGTTTCGTCCGCTGAATAGCCGAATTTCTTATTGCATTCCACCTGTAAAGAGGTAAGGTCGAAAAGCCTTGGCGCATATTCAACCCCTTTCTTGGCTGAAACATCCGTAATCGTAAAATCTGAGTATTTCACTTTTTCCAGAAACTCGTAACCTTCTTCTTTTGAAGTAAATTTACCTTTGGTTGCAGAAAAAGTGGTTTCCCGATATATAGTCTTTAGCTCCCAATAGGGCTCCGGTTTAAAATTTTCAATTTCCAGCTGACGGTTCACTATAAGTGCCAAAGTGGGGGTTTGCACACGCCCAATAGACAATACTTGTCTGTTCTGTCCATATTTTAAAGTATACAATCTTGTGGCATTCATCCCTAAAGTCCAGTCACCAATGGCGCGGGACAAACCAGCTTCATAAAGAGACTGAAATTCCGACTGATCCTTTAAATTGGCAAAACCTTCCCGGATAGATTCTTCCGTAAGTGAAGAGATCCATAATCTTTTGACAGGACATCTTGCTCCTGCCTTTTGCATTACCCAGCGCTGAATTAATTCTCCTTCCTGTCCCGCATCACCACAATTGATAATCTCATCAGCATGAGTCATCAGGTTTTCTATAATTTTGAATTGCTTTTCAATGGAAGGTGATTCTATTATTTTGATGCCGAAACGTGGCGGGATCATAGGAAGATTAGACAAGCTCCATCTTTTCCATTCGGGGGTATATTCATGTGGCTCTTTTAGTGTGCACAAATGTCCGAATGTCCATGTAACCTGGTACCCATTTCCTTCTATATATCCGTCTTTCTTGTTCTTAGCTCCAAGTATATCAGCAATATCCCGTGCTACGCTCGGCTTTTCGGCAATGCAAACTATCATTGTTTTATCTTGTTTATGGAGGCAAAGTTAGTTATTTTGCCAGATTAGAACAAAAAGGCACTCTTATTTATGAAAGGAAGTTGTGAATTATGGTTAAATATAATTAATATCTATGATAAATAGTTTTATTGCACTATTTTTGATGATTAAAACAACTTAAATTCCGGCAGAAATATGACTCTTTCAAAATTGTTCGATACGCAGGAGGGGATGCCTCTTTCTGCATTAAAAATGTCAAGACTAAAGAAGAATGTAATCCAACAGCTTATGCTAGAGGAAGGCACTACTATATCGGATATCTGTAAAGAAACTGAATTTAGTGTTCCTACTGTGACAAAGGTTGTGGTTGAATTAATAGAAGAAGGGATTGCTTTCGAGAAAGGAAAGATTGATACGGCTGGCGGTAGACGCCCTTCCGTTTATTGCATCAATCCAAATTCTGCGTTCTTTTTAGGAATTGATGTCAGACGTGATTGTGTTAGTATTGGATTGCAAAATTTCAAAAATGAATTTTTAAAACTAACTACGCGAATTGATTATGTCTTAAAAAACACAATGGAATCCTTAGATGGACTTTGCGAGATAATTAACAATTTTGTTGATGAGTCTGGATTGGAAAAAACAAAGATTCTTGGCGCATGCGTAGTATTGTGCGGACGTACAAATTCGGCTAAAGGATATAGTGATAGCTATTTTTCTTTTGAAAATGAATCGTTAAGTCAGCTGATAGAAAATAGAATTGGGCTTAAAACTTACATAGAAAACGATTGCCGGGCAATGGGCTATGGCGAATATTGTTTTGGAGTGGGGGCTGGTCTCGATGATAAGGATATAATTTATGTCAATCTGAACTGGGGATTTGGTATTTCAATGATTTTAAATGGCATGTTGTATTATGGCATGTCTGGTTTCTCCGGTGAGTTTGGACACAGTCCTGTTCTCGATAATCAGATACTTTGCCAGTGTGGTAAAAAGGGATGTCTGGAAACTGAAATATCAGGTCAGGCACTCGTTCGTAGATTTAAAGAGAAGTTGGCAGATGGTTCCACTTCAATTGTAACAAGCCAGAAGATTATTAATGACATTGATATGTACGACATTATTAATGCAGCGATAAAGCATGAAGACCTCCTTGCTATTGAGGTGATAGAAGAGGTTGGAGAGAAACTGGGACATTATATGTCTCTTTTATTGAATATATTTAATCCACAGCTTGTAATACTTGGTGGTGAATTAGCTAGTTGTGGTACTTACTTAACACTCCCTCTTGAAACCGCTCTTCATAAATATTCCCTGAATCTTGTGTTGCAGGATATGAAATTTAAGATTGGAGAACTGGGAGATAAAGCCGGTATAATTGGCGGATGCTACATTCTTCGTGACAGACTATTTAATATGATTTAAAAAAACGAGATTGTTTCGTCTTATGTAAGCAAGGGGATATAATATTGCATTAACAGGTGTAATATTATATCCCCTTGTTCATGGAATCAAAGGCCAATTATCAGAAATCATTGGCCTTTGATTTTTATTTATTCGCCAATTATTGAAAGTTATTCACCAATTATTTTTATTTATTGGTGAATGATAAAATGAAAAAAGGGGATATCGCACTGTTTAGAGCAATATCCCCTTTATTTATGGACAATCAGTTTGATTAGTCTCCTTCGTCAAGCAAGATCTCAAGGATCTGACAAGCTGCTTTCGCTACCGGAGAACCTGGCCCGAAGATAGCAGCTACTCCTGCCTGATACAGGTAGTCATAATCCTGTGCAGGGATAACGCCACCGGCAATAACAAGAATATCTTCACGCCCCAGTTTCTTTAATTCGTCAATGATCTGAGGAATCAATGTTTTGTGACCTGCAGCCAGTGAAGAAACGCCTACTACATGAACATCATTTTCAACAGCATCGCGTGCAGCTTCAGCAGGAGTCTGGAACAATGGTCCCATATCCACATCAAAACCACAGTCGGCATAACCTGTTGCAACTACTTTGGCACCACGGTCGTGACCGTCCTGTCCCATTTTAGCAATCATAATACGAGGCTGACGTCCCTCTTTCTTAGCAAACCTCTCGGCAAGTTCACATGCACGTTTGAAGTCTGAATCGTTTTTACTTTCTGATGAATACACGCCTGATATAGTTCTAATTACAGCTTTATAACGTCCTACAATCTTTTCACAAGCATCGGAGATTTCTCCCAATGTGGCTCTGACACGGGCAGCTTCTACTGCAAGTTCCAGCAAGTTGCCTTCCTTAGTTTCCACACACTTGGTGATGGCATCGAGCGCAGCTTGTACTTTCGCTTCATCGCGACCTTCTTTTAACTCTTTCAGACGCTCAATCTGGTCCAGACGAACAGCTGTGTTGTCAATTTCAAGAATGTCGATAGGAGCTTCTTTCTCCAAACGATACTTATTAACACCTACAATAGTTTGACTACCAGAGTCGATACGAGCCTGAGCACGTGCTGCAGCTTCCTCGATACGGAGTTTAGGAACACCTGTTTCGATTGCTTTAGCCATACCGCCAAGTTTCTCGATTTCTTCAATACGTTCCCAGGCTTTGTGAGCCAGTTCGTTTGTCAGGCTTTCCACGTAGTAAGAACCGCCCCATGGGTCAACGTTCTTACAGATGTAAGTTTCTTCCTGAATGTAGATCTGAGTGTTACGTGCGATACGTGCAGAAAAGTCGGTTGGCAATGCGATTGCTTCGTCCAAAGCGTTGGTGTGAAGTGACTGAGTGTGACCCAGTGCGGCAGCCATTGCTTCGATACAAGTACGTCCCACATTGTTGAACGGATCTTGTTCTGTTAATGACCAGCCGGAAGTCTGACAGTGAGTACGCAATGCCAGAGACTTTGGATTCTTTGGATTGAATTGTTTTACAATCTTGGCCCATAACATACGTGCGGCACGCATCTTGGCAATTTCCATAAAGTGGTTGGTACCGATAGCCCAGAAGAAAGATAAACGAGGTGCGAATGCATCGATATTAATTCCTGCAGCAACACCGGCACGAAGATATTCCAGACCATCGGCCAATGTGTAAGCTAATTCAATATCTGCGGTAGCACCTGCTTCCTGCATGTGGTAACCGGAAATAGAAATTGAATTGAACTTAGGCATCTTTTGAGATGTATATTCAAAAATATCGGAAATAATCTTCATAGAGAATGCAGGTGGGTAAATATAAGTGTTACGCACCATGAATTCTTTCAGGATATCATTCTGAATGGTTCCGGCCATCTCTTCAAGTTTAGCTCCTTGTTCCAATCCTGCATTGATATAAAAAGCAAGAATAGGAAGTACGGCACCGTTCATGGTCATGGAAACGGACATCTTATTCAATGGAATACCATCAAACAAAGTTTTCATGTTTTCCAGTGAACAGATTGAAACTCCGGCTTTACCCACGTCACCTACAACGCGTTCGTGATCAGGATCATATCCGCGGTGAGTAGGAAGGTCGAATGCCACGGATAAACCTTTTTGTCCGGAAGCAAGATTACGGCGATAGAAAGCATTTGATTCTTCTGCAGTAGAGAATCCGGCATATTGGCGGATAGTCCATGGACGAAGAGTGTACATTACAGAATAAGGACCACGGAGGTAAGGAGGGATACCTGCAGCAAAATTAAGGTGTTCCATTCCTTCAAGGTCTTCTTTTGTGTAAACAGGCTTAACGTTGATATGCTCTGGAGTCTTCCAGTTGGCTTCAATCCCGTTAGCCTTTTGCCATTCAGCACCATTTTCGGGCTTGAATCCGGCATAGATATCTATATTTTTAAAATCTGGTCTCATGACTTATTTACTTTATTCCTAATTTTGCATTATATTCTTTCAATGTATCCAGGACATTGACACGGACATGGATGAAGTTTTCGATTCCTTCTGCTTTTAGAGTGTCCATGCAAGCCGGAGCGCCGGCAACTATAAATATAGCACGGTTATTCACCGCTTTTAATGCCGGAACAGCATATTCTGCATATTCGTCATCACTGGAACAAAGAACTACGATATCAGCTTTTGCCTCCATTGCAGCTTTTACTCCTTCTTCTACTGTCTCGAAGCCCAGATTATCAACTACTTCATAACCGGCACATGCCAGGAAGTTACACGAGAACTGAGCTCTAGCCTGGCGCATAGCCAGATTACCAATAGTCACCATAAATGCTTTCGGACAATGATCGGCCGCTTCTGTCTGTAAACGAAGTGCTTCAAATTCACATGCAGCACGGTCGGAATTAAGTACAGCTATAGTGCTTTCGCAAGAGTTGCTATCACCACCACAACAGCATTTGTTGGCTACCGGTCTCTTTTCACCAGCCTTTTCAGTGAAGTTAGGGAATTGGTTGGTTCCTAAAAGAACCTCTTTGCGGCTTGATAAAGCAATGTGTCTTGCTTTGCCGGATTGATTAATATCAGCCTGAACAGTTCCTGCTTTTACTGCAGCATGGAATCCACCTTCATCTTCTACTTTTAAGAATATGTTCCATGCTTGTTGAGCGATGGATGCTGTGAGGTTTTCAATATAATAAGAACCAGCTGCAGGATCAACTACCTTGTCAAAATTGGATTCTTCTTTCAGCAGTAATTGCTGATTACGGGCAATGCGTTCTGAAAAATCATCAGGAGTCTGATAAGCTTTATCAAACGGAGTGACAGTTAATGAATCTACTCCGGCAAGAGCTGCACTCATAGCTTCAGTTTGTGTACGGAGCAAGTTTACATGTGCATCAAAGAGAGTAAGATTGAATGTGGATGTTTCTGCATGTATTTTGATTTTAGCTGCGCAGCGACATTCATCATTCTCAGCTGTATTACTGCAGTCTCTTGTACAAACGGGGCAGTAAGAACTTACAATGTTTGCCCACAGCATACGAGCTGCACGGAATTTAGCGATTTCCAGAAAATAGTTGGAGCTGATACCAAAGTTGAATTTAATTTTCTTGGCAGCGATAGTTGCTGTTACCCCAGCTTCAGTTAATAAGTTCAGATACTCATTTCCCCAAGCCAGTGCGTATCCTAATTCCTGGGAAATATATGCTCCGGCATTATTCAGAGACAATGCATTTACAGTGATTACCCTGTAGAAAGGAAGAGATTTAGTTGCTTCTATCAGATCTTTTGCTGTTTGAATAAGGTTTCCTTTTTCTTTGCCCTTAGTCAGCATTTTGTTGAAGTAATCGTAATTGATAGAACCTTGTAGTTTAGTTGCATCATAGTTTTTCTTTTCGAAATATGCAACCAATAGTTGGGCTAGTTTCACTACGCTATTCTGACAAGTGGAGAAATTCAGTTCCACACAATCAGCACAAATATCGTTGAGTAGTGTTTCAATATAATCAGCACTTACATCTTTTCCTTTGATACTGAATCCCAGAGAATCAACACCTTTGTTGAGAATGTCCAATGCTTTTGCATTGGCTTCTTTCGGACTGTCAACATGAATGTTCTGACGAACCTTCCATACGTTGTCTTTCTTTGTTCCCCGAAGGTAAGGAAATACTCCTGGCAAATTGTCAGTCGTTTTTAGACCCTCCAAATCTTCCATTCTGTAGAATGGTTTTACTTTAAAACCTTCGTTTGTTTTCCAAACGAGTTTCTTTTCGAAATCAGCCCCTTTAAGGTCGGCTGTTACTTTTTCCATCCATTGGTCTGTTCCAACCGGGGAAAAGTCCGAAAAGAGTTTCTCATTACTATCTGCCATAGTTTATTGTATTAATTTACAAGATTAAATGAAATGTATTTTAATATTCAAATTATCAAACTGTGAATTGCAAAGATACTTATTTACTTATAATAGGAGACATTTTTCATGGAAAATTCAAGTTTGTGGTTTTTTTAGCTGCCAATTTAATAATTTTAAAAAAAACAGAGATAGAATTATTTGATCTGAAGAGATAGAATAATTACCTTTGCGTGAATTTTAAATTTTGATACTTATATACTATGGATTGGTTGCAGACATTGCTGACAGACCCGGAATCAGTTGCTCACATCGTAATGTTGTACGCATTTGTGATTGTTCTTGGAGTTTTGTTAGGGAAGATTAAAATCTTCGGAGTTTCTTTAGGTGTTACATTTGTTTTGTTTGCCGGAATTTTTATGGGACATTTCGGCTTTACAGGTAACGTTAACATTCTTCACTTTATCCGCGAGTTCGGATTAATTTTATTCGTATTCTGTATAGGACTACAGGTAGGGCCTTCTTTCTTTTCTTCCTTTAAAAAAGGTGGAATGACAATGAATTTACTGGCCTTTGGAATTGTAGCTCTTAACATTACAGTTGCGTTAGTACTTTATTACTCTCTTAATGGGCGGGTAGAACTTCCAATGATGGTAGGTATACTTTCCGGTGCAGTAACAAATACTCCCGGACTTGGTGCAGCTCAGGAAGCTATTAACCAGTTGCGCACGGCAGGAGTTATTCAAAATGTGCCTCAAATAGCTTTGGGATATGCAGTTGCTTATCCACTCGGAGTAATAGGTATCATTGGAGCAATGATTCTGGTACGTGCTATCTTCCGTGTTAATTCTAAAAAAGAAGAGGAAGATTGGAATGCAGTGACAGACGATAGTCAGAATAAACCTCATATAATACATCTTGAAGTTCATAATGAAGCGATCTTTGGAAAGAAAATATCTTATGTAATGACTCTTGCTGGTCGTCCTTTCGTTGTATCACGCATTCGTAAAAATGGGAAGGTGTCTATTTCAAGTTCAGATACAATCCTTGATAAGGAAGATCAAATACTTGTAGTTTGCTCAGAAGCTGATGCTGAGGCTGTTTCCGCTTTTATCGGCAAAGAGGTTACTGTGGATTGGGAAGAAGCTAACTCTCCCTTGGTATCTCGCCGGATCTTGGTTACAAAAGCTGAGATGAATGGAAAAAAGCTGGGACAGTTGAAGTTGCGTAATCTATATGGAGTAAACATCACTCGCGTAAATCGTTCTGGTGTGGATCTTTTCGCCAACCCGAATCTTGTACTTCAAGTGGGTGACCGTGTTACAGTTGTGGGTAGCCAGGATGCTATTGAAAACGTTGCTACTGAAATGGGTAATTCAATGAAACGTCTTAATGAACCTAATATTATGACGATCTTTGTTGGTATTTTCGTTGGTATTCTTTTTGGTAGTCTTCCTTTTGCTTTCCCGGGAGTGCCTACTCCAGTGAAGCTGGGATTAGCAGGTGGTCCATTGGTAATTTCTATTTTGATTGGCCGGTTTGGTTATAAATTTAATTTAGTAACTTATACCACTCAAAGTGCTAACTTGATGTTGCGTGAGGTAGGACTTCTTCTTTTCCTTGCCAGTGTAGGTATTGAGGCTGGAGAAAAGTTCTTTGAAACAGTAGTTCAAGGTGATGGCCTATTATGGGTTGGTTGTGGATTCCTGATCACCTTCATTCCTTTACTTATCGTTGGGCTGATAGGACGCGGATATTTCAAGCTAAATTATTTTATGTTGATGGGACTTATTGCAGGAAGTAATACTGATCCTCCAGCATTGGCTTATGCAACTCAATCAACAGGTAGTGATGCGCCGGCTGTTGGATATTCTACAGTATATCCGTTAACAATGTTTTTACGAGTATTGTCAGCACAATTGATTATACTTCTACTAATGTAGACAAATAAAATAGCTGAATAAAAAACGTTCAAATAGTGTTAGAAGACTATTTGAACGTTTTTTTATTTTTCTTCAATTATAATCCTAGCTTCTTTTGGATAAATAGTTTTATAAATGCAACAGTCTCATCAACCCCAAGTACGGATGAATCGATGCAGAGGTGATAAGTTGAGGCTGCTCCCCATATTTTGTAACTATAATAATTGTAATAAGAGGCACGTTTGCGGTCTGTTTTATTTATTAAATCCTCGGCTTCTTCTGGTTTGATATCCATTTTCAGACAAAGGCGCTTGATGCGGTCTTCTTTTGGTGCAGAGATAAAAATATTCACGCAGCGAAGATTGTCACGCAGAATATAATCTGCACATCTTCCTACAAAGATGCAGGATTTCTCTTCAGCTAGTTCACGGATTACATCGCTTTGTATTTTGAATAGTGCATCATTGCTCAGACAACTATTATAAGGTACGGTCCCATCGTTGATAAATGGAAAGCGCATGCTAAAGAGTCCGCCAATAATGCTTTGTGTTGCTTTCTCGTCGGCATTTTCAAAGAACTCTTTGCAAAGTCCGCTCTCCTGGGACGCTATATTTATAAGCTCCTTATCATAGAATGCAATGCCCATCTGCATGGCAAGCTTTGCACCGATTTCTCTTCCTCCACTTCCCAACTGACGACCAATATTTACAGCATACTTATTATTCATAATCGTATTGTTTGATTATAACAAATATACAGATTAAAATATAAATGGTACAGATTGTACCCAAAATCTTTTAATTACACTTTTACCTGAGAGGATTTTTGGGATAATGGGGCTTATTACAATAGAAATAATTCAGCTGTATTCATACTGGTAAATCTGAGGCTGGATATTATACCGATTAAAAGGTTTGGTTATAATGTCTCTTAAAGGATTTCTAATTGTTCCTTTAACTTTGAGTAATATCTCCTGGAAGCGTGAATGTCAAAGTTATTAAAGGGCGGGTATAAAATACATTTTAATGTTTTGTTTTCAATAGATAAGATATAATCGGTGTTAAGTATGCATTCTTGATTGACTTGCATGAATGAAGGACTAAAAGAAATCAGATCTTTTGCAATAATACCAGTTCTAAGCTTGTAAACAGAAAGATCTGTCATAGTGATTTGCCAGCTTCGAATGGTGTCAATGTATTGAAAACAAAATACTTCATTGGCTCTGAGAAATAGGAGCCCGGAAATGGTTTGCAAAGCAAACTTTCGGTCATTTGTAAGCAAGCGTCGCATAGACTGCTCAAAATTTAATTTTTCTTTCTCTGGCTGCGTTTTTATACGTTTAATAATATTGGAAAGCTCTTCCGGATGATAAGGCTTCATCAGGTAATCAAAGGCTGACGACCTCAAAGCATCTATCATGTATTTGTCGTAAGCGCTATAAAAAACGACATACATATTCGGATGTATTGAATCACGAATCTCTTGCAATAATTCAATGCCACTCATTTTGGGCATTTCAACATCTAAAAAAATCAGATCCGGTTGATATTTCACAATGATCTTTTTGGCCTTTTCTACTGATGTAGTCGTTTCTACAACTCTTATTTCCGGGTACTGAGTCAGATCCTTACTGAGAGTCATAATTGAATTATTATTATCATCAACTATAATTGTTGTTATTGGCATTTTCATATTTCGAAGTTGTATTTGAATGGAATAATAATAGAGATTCTTGTTCCATGCATATCAGGTGAAAGTTTTTTTAGATCATCAATATTGAAAAATATATTTTCCTTGTTTCTGCGATTAAGAAGTTCAATGGTTTGGAAAATAACCTTTAGTCCAATACCTGTACTATTCTTGTCGCCAATATGCTTTCCTGGGTTATAGCCCGTTCCGTTATCTTCAATCGTGATATACAGGAAAATGTTATCGGAAGATATATTAATGTCAATATGTGCATCGTCTTGTTCTTCTTCGAAAGCATATTTAATAGAATTTTCAATTGGAATTTGCATAATCATTGTTGGCGTCAGTGACTTTAATGATACTTCTGTAGAGATATTCCAGTTAACCTCAATTTTTGTGTCGGTAGTATTTTTACGAAATTCAATATAGTTCCTTACAAATTCAATTTCTTCTTCAATTGGTACTGCTATCTTTTCACAAACAATCAGGTTGTTGCGCAGCGATTGAATTACTAGTCTAAATAGTTTAACCTGATTGTCATCCTGTTTTAAGGTTGGCATCACAGCATTTAACATATTAAACAGGATGTGCGGGGACATCCGGTTACGGACATTTTCCATGCGTAACTTGGTTATTGTTGCTAACTGTTTTGCGTATTTAGATTCTCTTTTTTTTCGGTAATAATAAATGTATAAGACCACAATTATTGTTATTGCAAGTGATATGGACAAAGAGAGTATAGCAGTAAAACGCATTTTTTGCATTTCAGCTTTGCTTTCTGAAAGGATAATATTCTGTTTTAGTTTAGTAGTATCCTGACTATATCGTGTGTCTATCTCTAAAATTGCGTTCGAAATGGTTTTCATGTAAAGAGAGTCGTTCAGAATGTCAGCTTTTGTTCTATAAAAATAGGCTTTCTTAAAATCACCTATTTTTTTGTAATAGAATTCTAATTTTTTGTCGTAAAGATAGATGTATTTAGGATTAATCTTAGAAAGATCATACTTCTTGGATAATAATCTGTATGCACTCTTTAAATCATTTTTTTGCAATGCCAGTTCCGCATAAAGTCCATTAATATAGAATGAATGATTCTCGTTTTTATTGGATTTAGCAAAGGAAACGCTGGCTTTATCTAAATAGTCTTTTGCTGAATCCGTTTGGTTCAGCAAAAGATAGATTTCTCCCAGATTACATTCTGTAATTCCTCTGTAAGTGGTTAGCTTAGATGTATTTGTAACATTGTTTGCTTTGGTATACCATTCCAGAGCTTTTTTGTATTTTTTAGTTTTGTAGTAAAAACTGGCCCTCATGCTGGCAAATAAATACTTTCTGTAGGAGGGCATTATATTATAATTTTTCTCAGCTAAGAAATAATAGTAATTAGATAATTTATAATTATTCAAGTCTACATAAATTCTTGCCAATCCGGTATAAATATATGAATATATTATGCTGTTAAGGTGTAGCGAATCGGCAGCATCTTTCGCTCTTTTATAGAAAAGAGAGGCCTTTGAATAATTTCCCATCAGGGTATAATTATACGCTGTATTAATGCATATTGTTGCTAACTCCTTGATGTTTTTAGATTGAAAAACAGCATTATAAGATTTCTTTAAGTAAAGAAGGGCAGAGTCATTCTGGTTTATAATCAGGAAAAAAGAACTTCTGTGTAAATAAGCATACATCTTTAGTTCTGCCATTCTTTGAGGATAGGATGATCTTTCTCTGCAAAAATCAAGAACTTTATTATTAAATAAGAATGCTGAATCCAGATGGTTTTCCTGAAAGTATGCATAGCTAATAAACTGAGTAAGTTTATAATAATCAATGCTGTCAATTTGGGATAGTCTGGCATTAAACAGTTCCTTTTTTGCTATGTCTGGGTGCTGAAAGAATGAGTCTTTGTATTGTTCAATTAAAGAATCGGCATATGAATATTTCTCAGTACTGTTCTCTTTGTACTGGGTATGACAACTGCACATAATTAAGAATAAGACACAGACAATATATGTGCCTTTTTTACAATACCGCCTGATTCTCATGTTCTAAAGTAAAATGTACCTAACAAAGATATAATAAAATAAGATATTATTATATCTTTGTTAGGTCAATTATTCAGTAGAGCATATTTTTTTTACTCCGAGGCTTATAATTACAATTGCAGCGATCAGTAAGGATTTAAGATCAATGTGTGCCAATCCCGTTTGCATGGCTCCATAGAAAACCTCACGTAAGAGATTGAGAATTGCTTCCAGGCCATCGAAAACGAAAAATAAGATTATTCCGATGATGGTACAGAACATAGCCCAAATGGTTGATAGTCTTTGTCCCCGATCTGGTAAGTTACGCATTACGCGGCGGGAAAAGCCGTTGTCTTCCACCTCTTTCTTCTCTTTCTGGAAGAAGTTGGTTACTATTTTATCATTAATTTCCGTCATATCCATTTTGTTTAAAGTAAACAGCTAACTTTTCTTTTCCCCTTGAGAGGTGAGATTTTACTGTCCCACTTGGGCATCCGATGATTCCTGCAATCTTTTCGATGCTCACATCTTCCATATAGAATAATGTGACACAAGTTCGTTCCACTTCTTTGAGCGTTTTGAGTGACTGATAAATATCCATTTTCTGCCCAATATTTTCCTGTTCAGTGCAGTGCATGGCATCTACTTCTCTCGCATCTATCTCTGATGTTTCTTTCCTGCTGCGAATATAATCATAAAATACATTATATGCAATGCGATAGAGCCAGGTTGAGAAATTCGAAAGATTCTTGAAACTGGAAATATTTGTATAGGCTTTAATAAAGGTTTCCTGTGCAAGATCGTCACTCAATTCGCTGTCGCCTAAAGTCAGGTTAAGAAAGAACCGTCTAACTGCTGACTGGTATTTCTTAACCAACTCGTCAAAAGCCCTGGTGTTTTTAAACACTACGACCTGTGCGACTAACGATATATCGTTGAGCTGACTCATTCTTCGTCCGACTTATCTTCCAGTTTATTTTTGTCTGAAGGCTTCTGAGTGTAATGGATTACAATTTGTCCGATACCCATAAACATAACCATAAAGCCAATACATCCAAGTCCGAATTCGCCGGTCAGCGCCCAGAGGAAGATTCCTAAACCTAAGCCAAGGAAGGCATTTTTTACTCCTCTTGCATAAATATTTGTAGGCTCCTGAGCTTCTTTGAATAGTCCTTCGGGGATGTCTTTTCCATTTTCAAGTGCTTTTTCAGCTAAGCGAAATTGAGCCTGCTTGTCTTTATGTCTGTACCAGAAGATAAAGAAGATGATCAGTACCGGGACTGCACACCCAAAAATAATTGCTGCAAGAGGTATAAGTAATCCTGCGGAATCTTCAAAAGGTAATCCGTGTAGCTCCGCTTTTAAAGATTTTAATTCACCATTGTCTTCTGCTGAAAGATTCTCAGAATCTGATAAAGAATCTACTGCTACAGAATCGGAAGGTGAGTTTTGCACTGTAAGGGTTGTCCCTGCTTTTTCTTTTGTAAGTGCGGCCTTCTTTGGTGAGGCTTGCCCCATCATTGTGATGCTAACTGCCAGCATCATCATGAATGCAATCATAAATTGTTTCATATTCAATAAGTCTTAATTGTTTAACGCTTCATTTGTTAGACGGAGTGATGTACCCGTAAAGTTGCAAATAGACGAATTATTTTTTATTTTTCCTTTAAAAAAGTTGAGAATAAGTATATTTGCATCATAAAAAAGATCAGATGAAGCTACCTATTTCCTTTATAAATCAAACTCAGGCGCTTTTAGGCGAAGAAGAATATGCCAAACTGGAATGTGCTTTGCAGGAAGAATCTCTTGTTAGCATTCGTGTGAATGAAATGAAATCATTCTCTCACGAAGAAACCAGCAGTGTTCCATGGTGTTCTACAGGCTTCTATCTGAATAAACGCCTCACGTTTACTTTTGATCCGTTGTTTCACGCAGGGTGTTACTATGTGCAGGAAGCTTCTTCTATGTTTGTGGAACAAGTGGTGAATAAATATATAACAGAACCAACAGTAGCTCTTGATCTTTGTGCTGCTCCAGGAGGTAAATCTACCCATCTTCGCAGTCGGCTTCCCGAAGGAAGTTTTCTGATAGCCAATGAAGTTATTCGCAATCGTTCACAAATTCTAGCTGAGAACCTTATTAAGTGGGGACATCCTGATGTGGCTGTTACCAATAATGATCCGTCCGACTTTTCTTCTTTAGGAGCATTCTTTGATTTGATTCTTACGGATGTACCATGTTCGGGAGAAGGAATGTTTCGTAAAGATCCGGGAGCAATAGAAGAATGGAGTCCCGAGAATGTAACAATCTGCTATCAACGTCAGCGACGCATTATTGCCAATATATGGCCGTGCCTGAAGCCAGGAGGTATTCTTATCTACAGTACCTGTACGTATAATCTGAAAGAGGATGAAGAAAATATAGAATGGATAAAGTCTGAACTTGGAGCGGAGTCTCTTTCTGTGGACATACCGGAGGAGTGGGGTATCACCGGTAATCTGGCAAGTACAGATGCACCGGTTTATAGATTTCTCCCTCATAAAACTAAGGGCGAAGGTTTTTTTCTTGCAGCATTGCGAAAAACGGGAGAGGAAGAGGTTGAGACTCTACGAGGAAAGTCATCTAAAAAGAATAAGAGGGAGAAACCTTTGGAAATTCCTCAGCAAGCAAAACAATGGTTGCAGCATCCTGAAGACTTTGAGTTGGAAAGGAGAGGCGACTTTATTCTTTCCTGCCGCAAAACTTTTGTGGAATTAGTGAATACTCTACGTCAACAATTAAGGGTAGTTCATTCTGGTATTACAGTAGGAGAGGTAAAAGGAAAAGATCTGCTTCCCCACCAATCTTTGGCTATGAGCAATGAACTGAATACTGATCAGCTTTCAACTTATGAACTAAGTTATGAACAGGCAATATCTTATTTACGAAAAGAAGCCATCACTTTAGATATATCTGCTCCACGCGGATATGTGCTGTTGCAGTATAAAAATGTTCCGCTGGGATTTGTGAAGAATATAGGTAATAGGGCAAATAATCTCTATCCTCAGGAGTGGAAAATCCGTAGTGGCTATCTGCCGGAGGAGGTGCGTTGTTTATAACTTCTTAATGAACTTTCTTCTCAGAACTCAGTTAATTAAAGTAGGCTCACTAACAATAAAAGATCCATATGAAAACAATGTTGAATAAACGAGTATTTATTACCGGTGGCTCTCAGGGAATAGGTCGTGGTATAGTTGAAGCTTTTGTGAATGCAGGAGCCAGAGTGGCTTTTTGTGATGTCTGTAAACCAGATTCTTCTTTCCCGTTATCAGAAAACTGTTTATTCTTTAAAGCCGATGTGACTGATGAGAATGCCTTGTCTGCAATAATAGAACAACTATTTACCAATTTGGGAGATATTGATATCTTGATCAATAATGTAGGTATTGGTGGATTTTCTTCTTTGACGGAAACTTCTGTTGAGCAGTTCGATAGAATTATTGGAACTAATCTTCGTCCCGTTTTTATAACTTCCAGATTGTGGGCTTTGCACCGTTCTAAAATGGAGGTGTTGTCTTCTTATGGACGAATCATAAATATGTCCTCCACTCGTTATTTGATGAGTGAACCAGGCAGTGAAGGTTATGCTGCTTCAAAAGGAGGTATTGTTTCTTTAACTCATGCGTTGGCACTCTCTTTATCGAAGTTTCATATTACAGTAAACTGTATTAGTCCCGGGTGGATACAGACAAAAGAGTATGATTCACTTACAGAAGCTGATCATGAACAGCATCCTTCCGGTAGAGTAGGGAAACCGGACGATATTGCACGAGCGTGTCTTTTCTTATGTGATCAGGATAATAACTTTATCAACGGGCAGAATCTGGTGATTGATGGTGGAATGACCAAGAAGATGATTTACGTATAGAATTGAACGTTTTAACGTAAGCGTCTCTGCGATACCCTATAGAATATTTTCTGGGCTTATAGTAGGTTTATTCTTTTGTCCAGGAATTCGGAAGTAGTTTCTGATAAACTTCATCGGATGCATTGGGATTGATATAAGCCATCCGGTTTAATATATCCGTAAAGTATTCGAACGTGTTTATTCCATTTAGCCTGCATGAGCAAGCCAGTGAGTAAAGCAGTGCTGTTCTCTTTGCTCCGTCGTGGCTTCCGCAAAACAGAGAGTTCTTCCTGCTTAAGCTTATGTACCTCATGTATCGTTCTATGGCATTATTATCAAGGGCATATTCTGGTCTGTCTATATAATTGCACAATGCGTCATACTCGTTCAGGGTATAATTAATCGCCTTCGAGAGTGGGCTCTTTGGAAGCATGGAAGGATTGGATTGTATTTTTAAGAGTTTTCTTTTGAGTTCCTTTAATATGGGTGGGGCATACTTTTTTCTGTATTCTAATATCCTGTCGGGTTTCCAGTGCTTCCCTATTTTATGCTCTTTCCTATAAAGCTTATTGATCACATCTATTATTTGAGTGGCATCCTTATCTGCTTCAATATCCAGGAACTTACGCTTGCAGTGTTGAAAGCAGGAAAGTCTTATTATATCGGGATATTCATCAGTTTCAAGGATTTTATAATCTATAAGTCCGTCCGATTGGATGGCTCCTTTGTACTCTTCCCCGATATAATTGGTCAGAACTTCGCGTGAGCGGGAACCCTTTTCATAAAAGTATTGTATGAGTTTCTTTTGATTTGCAAGAGCTGCCCATATATAGCCTTTGCGAACACCTTTCCCTTTTTCGTTTTTCTCTGGAGTCAGTACGGTATAGTAGCTTTCATCCATACAAAGGTAACTGTCCTCAAGAATCGTTTTTCTTAAGACTTCATCCAAACGATCCAGCATCCAGGCGGATTTCTTAATCAGGGAGTGAGCTGTAGCTTTGTTCAATTCAAATCCCTGCTCGCCAAACAATTTGATGATTCGTTCAACGGGCATGGAGTAGATGTATCTGAGTTGTAGTATTCCAGCCATGAAAGAACCGTCGTAGTTAGAGTTCTGCAGCGGAGTTCTTGGCGCTTTTGCGGTATACATCTTCTCATTAAACAAACAGTTGTACTGTCGGTAGATGTGTTTGACAAACTGAGGTGGGATGTATTCATACCGGATAGAATCCACATAACTAATGATTTTGGATTTTTCCTTATCAAAGCCGGGATCATTGGGGTAAACCTCATCAATAATGGTTTTCAGATCAAAATACTCTTTACGTTTGGCATTGTTGTTACCACGTTCTTTCAGTGACGGACGAGGCTTTTCTTCCACTTTATCCTCCTCTTTGATTTGAGGAACTATCTTTTCTGATTTGTTGGACAAGAGTTTGCCCAGTCCCCGGTTCTTACCGGTCAGCACTTGTATGTCGCCTTTCTTCTGAAGAAGGGATTCTTCCAATGAACGGACCGTATCGGTTAGAATAGCAGTCTGTACAGATAGCCTTTCTATCTGCGCAGACTGCTGCTGAAGTTGTGCAGACTGCTGCCTATTTTGCTCCAGCAGAACCATTTCTCTTTCGGAAGAAAGTCTGAGCTGATCTTCTAATAGTTCAACAATCCGTTTGTAATTCATGCCTTAAAGGTACGAATAATTGTTAGGATTACCAAGAAAAATAAAGGTTATTACTTATCTATATATTTGTATATCAACGTATTAAATCTGCATAGAATCGTTTCCTGTACTTTACGGAACGGATGCAGACGCCCTCCATTATCAGAACGAACGTCGTCCATTTCATCTCATACTGACCACTGGAAGGATTAAAACGGGGTATCTCAAAAGTGCCTCTTTCAAGTTTCTTCTGATATAAAACAAAACCTCCGTTCTCCCAGTGTAGGATCTTGATTGACTCTCTGTTCTTACCTACAAACAGAAAAACCTCTCCCGATAGCGGGTTCCGTTTCATGTCTGACTTTACCAACTGGTACAAAGAGTAGATGCCTTTTCGCATGTCCACATAGTGAGAACAGAGAAAGTAGCTCATGGATTCTGTAAGTGCAAACATACTATTAATGGGTATTATATGAAAGAATAAATTTATTAAGATCTTCCTGGGTTATCTCTTTAATCGAAACAATCACTCCGTCCGGGAAAGTGATATTCACTCCTTTCACGCATGAATAAGTGTTCTTACGGATGTCTTCTTTTTGAACTCCCGCTGTCTGAAAAGATAGAGGATAAATCCGTTGCCCTGATTCTGTTTGGACAACCGGAAAATCTGAAGGAGAATCAGAATGCACAGTGATTTCTCTTTTCAACTGGGCTACAGTAATTGAATTTCTGGACATCCAGAGTTGAATACCCTTATAATTTATATGATGTGTTTTACAGTAATCATGCAAAGTAATAAGACTGACACTAATTTCCTGCTTGTAGCCTTCTATCGTTTTTGTGTATAGTTCGGATGATTTCATCTTTCTTCTTTTTTGGAAGACAAAGATAAAAGGCTAAATCATCACGGACAAGATGGTATCGCGGAGACGCTTACAATAAATGACTCGAAATCGTTAGGGTAGCCCTGAAAAATGATGGTAAAGTGAGGGGTGAAAATGCAAACATCACTCTGCAAAGTTCATATAAACAGATAGTTAACAAAAAAAAGTTAGGGAGTGAGGGTCGCTTTTTATTTTTCGGTTCTTCGTCACTTTTGGTGCAAGCAAACGGTCTCAAATGCTTATTCAATAAAGACTCTACATGCTTTTTAATAAGCCATTTTTTGAATCTGATGAAAAGTCTGCAAAACAATCATAAATAAGTAGCTTAATGCAATAGCTTGCACCTAAAGTGACGAAGAACCTATTTTTCTGTATAGTTTGCAAAAAACAGAGATCAAAAAACATCCCACCTGCTTTTTTTTGAAACGTAACCGGATGTTGAGCAAACTCCCGCCTGCTTCCAAAAAAGGCAGGCGGGAGTTTCTTATCCATTCAAGAAAAATTGAAAGAAGTTATTCACCAATAATTTTTGGCCATTCACCAATAAATGCAAAAGCATACTCCAATAAATGGAAAGTATTCACCAATGGATTTTCCAAGGCAGACAATTTACCCCATTACGGTTGCTACTATCTTTCTTTCCCCGCCATAATTGCGGAATTCGCAAAGATAAATGCCTTGCCAGGTTCCCAGGTTCAGATGTCCGTTTGTTATTGGTATTGTGATGCTTGGTCCTACAATAACCGACTTGGCATGTGCCGGCATATCGTCATCTCCCTCAAGAACATGTTCATAATAGGACTCACGTTCTTTAATCAGGTGGTTGAAAATAGATTCCATGTCTGTGCGCACATCAGGGTCGGCATTTTCATTAATGCTGAGTGCGGCTGAGCTATGTTTGATAAACAGATGGAGCAAGCCGGTCTTTGGCAGTTCCGGCAAGTTCCTTAGAATTTCCTGAGTAATCAGGTGAAAACCTCTTTGTTTTGCTTTCAATGAAAATTCTGTTTGAGAAACCATGCTTCTTTTTTCTTTTAAAAGGTTCAATTATTATCAGCAATTCATAATGGGCATTGCCTATTTACCAGTTACTAAATTTCTTAACGGATAAATTCGAAATCCATAATGCGAAGAATAGAAACCTCTTACTGTTTGTTCCTTTCCAGCTCATTCAATGAATCCATCTTTTTCTTTTCAAGGAATTCATAAATGCCGCAAAGATGTTCAGTAACTTTCTTGTTGCCGAACTCGTAAACCTTGGTAACTAATCCATCCAGGAAGTCACGGTCGTGAGATACCACGATCAATGTTCCGTCGAAATCCTTTAGGGCAGATTTTAGAATATCTTTAGTCTTTAGGTCGAGGTGGTTCGTAGGCTCATCGAGAATGAGCAGATTTACCGGTTGCAGCAATAATTTAATCATTGCAAGACGCGTACGCTCTCCACCTGACAGTACCTTTACTTTTTTAGTTGATTCTTCGCCACCAAACATGAAAGCTCCCAGCAAATCGCGTATCTTGTTACGGATTTCTCCTACAGCCACATCGTCAATGGTTTGGAAAACGGTTAGATTTTCATCCAGAAGTGAAGCTTGATTCTGTGCAAAATAACCTATTTGTACGTTGTGCCCCAAAGTTAGCTTTCCGGTGTGCTCAATCTCTTTCATGATACATTTCACCAAGGTAGATTTACCTTCACCATTCTTTCCAACAAAAGCCACTTTATCGCCACGTTCGATGGTAAGATTCGCATTGCTGAATATCAGCTTTTCGCCATACGTTTTGCCCACACCATCCATTACTACCGGATAAGTGCCTGAGCGGGGAGAAGGAGGAAATTTTAAACGAAGAGCTGATGTGTCTTCATCGTCCACTTCCATTATTTCCATCTTTTCGAGCATCTTCACTCTACTTTGTACTTGGTTGGTTTTTGAATAAGTTCCTTTGAAACGGTCAATGAATTCCTGCGTCTCAGCAATCATCTTTTGTTGATTTTCAAAAGCTCTCTGTTGTTGCTCGCGTCTTTCAAGACGAAGTTGCAGGTATTTGGAATAATTTACTTTGTAGTCATAGATGTGCCCCATTGTTAACTCAATGGTGCGGGTGGTGATGTTATCTACAAATTTACGGTCGTGACTAATAAGTATTACTGCTTTGGCACTGTTAATAAGAAAATCTTCCAGCCACTGAATAGATTCTATGTCGAGGTGATTGGTAGGCTCATCGAGTAACAGAACATCTGGGTTTTGCAATAACAGTTTGGCTAGCTCAATACGCATGCGCCATCCACCGCTGAAGTCGCTTGTCTGACGGTTGAAGTCTTCGCGGATGAAGCCAAGTCCTAACAGTGCTTTTTCCACATCTGCCTCGTAATTGGTTTCCTCTATTGAATAGAACTTCTCGCTTAAAGCAGATACGCTTTCAATGAGTTCCATATAACTGTCACTTTCGTAGTCCGTTCTTGTCTCCAGTTCCTTGTTAAGTCTAGCCATTTCAGCTTCCATTTCATGAACGAGGGCAAAAGCCTGAGCTGTCTCTTCAAAAACAGTGCGTCCGTCTTCGGTCATCAAATGCTGTGGCAGATAACCTATCATAGCTTCTTTCGGAGCAGATATCTTCCCTTGGGTGGGTTGACGCACACCTGCAAAAATCTTTAATAATGTACTTTTACCCGCACCGTTTTTCCCCATCAGGGCAATACGGTCTTTTTCATTTACCACAAAAGAAATATCTTTGAAAAGGGTGGTTCCCCCGAACTCAACTGTTAATCCGTCTACTGAAATCATTCTTGTTTTTGCTAATTAGGGTGCAAAGGTAGTGAATTTTTGTCTTTCAGAAAATTGTAGATAGCATATTGTGCTCTAATAGGTGGCTCTGACGGATTATATTTAAAGCAATTTTTTAAATTAGCGTCCACAAAACAAGCTTTTTGATTGTCTTTCAGCTGAATATTGAGAATATCAATGATCTCTTTTTTTAGTTCTTCGTTGAGAATAGGGGCTACAGCCTCTATTCTGTGATAAAGATTCCGCTTCATCCAGTCCGGTGAACCGATGAATACCTTCGGATTGCCTCCGTTATTAAAATACCATATACGCGCATGTTCAAGGAAGCTGTCTACCAGGCGAGTAATGCGGATATTCCTGCTATAAGGCTGACCGGGAATCAGGCAGCAAATGCCACGCACAATTAGCTCAATTTTTACCCCATGCTCAGATGCCCGATAAAGCTCATCAATCATAACCTGATCCTGAAGAGCATTCATCTTGAGGATAATTTTACCTCCTTTACCCTGCTCAGCCAGTTTTATTTCATGGTTGATAAGTTGGGTGAGTTCTGTTATCAGGTTGAATCTTGCTACCAGAAGATGTTTGAACTGAGGCTGTTCCACTTTCTTTTCGAGAATGAGGAATAAGGTATGTAAATCTTCCACTATTTCAGGGTTGGAAGTAAATAACCCTATATCAGAGTAAACCTTTGCTGTCTTTTCATTAAAATTACCGGTGCTTACATAAGCGTAGCTGGGTATACATTCATGTTTATCACTGTGTCTGAGAACCAGCGCCACTTTGGCATGTACCTTCAGTCCGGGAATGCTATAAATAATATTAATGCCAGCGTTTTGCATCATTTCCGCCGTTTCAAGATTGTTCTCTTCATCAAAACGGGCTTTCAGCTCCACAAAAACCGTTACCTTTTTTCCGTTCTGAGCCGCGCTGATCAATGTGTTGATCACAGCTGAGTTTTCCGCTACTCTGTACTGGGTAACCATTATTTCTTTAGTCATTGGATCGTGCGTTGCCTCATAAAGGAAATGAATGAAGTGCTCGAAAGAATGATATGGAAAGTGAAGCAGCAAATCCTTTCTCTTTACATATTGAAATATAGAAGAATGCTTGTTCAGGTAATTTAATCTCATGGGTTGAGGCTTCTCATTAATTCTGAGAAGTTTATTGGGGTTGGGCAGCTTAATTAAATCTTCCAGGTTTAAATGGCTGTCTCCCAGAACCAGCTCATTTCTGTTTATGTGAAAAGCATCAATTAGAAATTCCAGAAAGTCCTTAGGCATTTGCCGGTCATAAACGAAACGGCATACAGCCCCGATCTTGCGCTTCTTTACTTTCTTTTTTACTTGCTCCACAATGTTTCCACTTGTTGTATCATCAATAAGAATATCCGCGTCACGTGAAATCTTGACACAAAAACAACTATCTACTTCATAACCGGGGAAAATGGAACCAATATTTGCTTTGATGATATCTTCAATATACATCAGGTAGTAATTTCCTTCATGCTGTGGCAGTTCAATAAAACGGGAAACCTTGCTGTAAGGCATCTTCAGTACGAAATACTGTTCGTGTAAAGGATCATCAGCTTTGGTATTTAGTTTATATAACCGAACGGCAAGATATAACCTGTTATCTCTCAGGAAAGAAACTATTTCTCCTTTGGAAATCAGTACGGGCTGTAAGAATGGGAAGACTTCTTCGTTAAAGAAATTGCGGATAAACTCCTGATGAAAAGGCTTTACATTCTTGCTTTGGTAGAAGATAACATTGCTTTCACGTAATGCAGGAAGAATTTTCTGTTCGTAAATGCGTACTCTTTCTTCCAACTGCTTATTGACTTCTTTATTGATGTCTTCCAGTATCTGTTGAGAGGCCTGTATAGATTCCTCGTCAGTACGGGCACCGGAAACATTTGCTTTGTGATCGGCTACACGTATTTTATAGAACTCCTCCAGGTTCGAAGAATAAATTGCAATAAAATTGATGCGCTCATAGAGCGGAAGACTATCATCATCGGCCTCCAGAAGGACACGATAATTAAACGATAGCCAGCTAATATCACGCTTAAAGTATTGATATGTGTGTTCCATGGCAACAATTTTGCTGTAAATATAGTATATTTGCAAATATAATTGCAAAAAAAAATGGTAAGAATTGGATTGTTGTCAGATACACACGGGTATTGGGATGAGAAATACCTGAAATATTTTGAGAATTGTAATGAAATCTGGCACGTAGGAGATATTGGATCGGTGGAAGTTGCAGAGAAATTAGCAGCCTTTCGTCCGCTTCGGGCAGTATATGGAAACATTGACGGGCAGGAAATTCGTAAAATGTATCCGCAAGTTAATCGTTTTACTATTGAGGGAGCAGAAATATTGATGAAGCATATTGGCGGATACCCCGGCAATTACGATCCTTCTATTAGAGGAAGCATTCTGGTTCACCCGCCAAAGCTGTTTGTCAGTGGTCATTCGCATATACTAAAAGTAAAATATGACAAGACTCTCGGAATGCTTCATATCAATCCGGGAGCTGCAGGCGTTTATGGCTTTCACAAGGTGAGAACAATGGTTCGGTTTGTTATAGATAATGGAGAATTTAAAGATCTGGAAGTAATTGAACTTGCAGGATAACTATTGTCTGCTTGAAGCCTATCTTTTTTTTTGATTAAAAGTTGAGGCCGACTCCGAGGCCAATATCAAGATTACTTGGAAGTGCTTTGGAATATATCTTTTTGTTGTCTATAAATTCTTCAGTATAAGCATCTTGAACTTGGTAGGTGTAACTGACTTTCTTTATAAATTGGGTGTAATCAATGTCCAGAACCAGATGTATCTTATCAAATTTGTAGTCAAGATTGATTCCTGTCTTGATAATGGGAAGGTCGATGACATCTAAAGATTTATTGCCAGATAAATAATTAATCTCATAAATATTATTTGTACCATTCCCTTTAACGCTAAAACGTGTGCTTCTTCCGGCAACTTCTCCAATTCCGAATCCAATTCTCGGACGTACAGACCAATTCTTGTTTTCAATTCTATAAGTCGCCCCTATTGCCAGGTCTCCCAGGATGGCATGTCTCTCATTTATAGAGAATTCGTCAAATTTGTAATAAAGATTTTCGTATGGCTTGGGTAGAAAGTTGGATAAATCTCTTTCTGAGAAAGTCACAGAATAAAATTTTGAATCAGAAAATGCACCCCATTTGGAATTAAAAAAGTAGCTGAATCTGCCTTTGATAAATGGAGATATGGTTTGAGTACCAGATAAAACCCCGATTAAATTGTCAAACTTTGGATTTGATAAATTTATATTGATACCTCCTGAAAGGTCTATATATCTATATAATGTTCTTCTTGTCTGGGCTTTTAGTATGATTGGCAAAAATATCAGAATCAGGATAATTATTTTTTTCATGATAGCTTGATTAATTTAAAATAACTGGAGTTGTTTCCCGCTCAATTTTTCTTCCGCTTGCCAGAGTTAAAGTTACTCGAAAGGAATGCGAACCGGCTTGGGGTATGGTAAGCAATGCCAGATAAATTTTAGAACCATACATTACATCGATGGTATCTCCTTTTTGGGTTGAGTCCAATATTTGTTGCTCAGTGCTTCTTGGATAGTTTTTAAAACAAGTTGTTACATCTGCTCCAACAGGATAATCTTGATTGAGAATATTCACTGTGTTGATATTTAGCTTGGTAATCCCATCTTCTAGTTTGTAAAAGCCATAATTGGAGGTGCTTGGTAAAGAATCTGTAATCAAATCTATCCGCAATACATAAGCCTCTTTTTTTACTCCGGCCGAGGCGGCTTCAACAGGTTGTTTACCTTCATTATTCATATTATGAAGTTGTACGTCTGTTAGTTTGCAACTAATGTATTCTGGATTATCCAAATAACCTTCGCAATCACATCCCATTCCCAGGAAGATAGCTAAGACTAGTACTGTTCGTAATAAATATTTCATGACTTAAAATTTTATTAGTGTGCAAATATATCTTTTTTACATTTTAAAACGTAAGAAATTAGTAAAAACTGCTTTATCTTTCTTTGAATTATTTTGCAATATCAAATATCTTTCCTTAATTTGCGTTTAATAAAAAATAACGCAGTCTATGAAAGGAATAATTCTTGCCGGCGGAAGCGCCACTCGTTTATATCCGCTCTCCAAAGCTATCTCAAAACAAATTATGCCGGTGTATGATAAACCAATGATTTATTACCCACTGTCTACGTTGATGTTAGCCGGAATAAGAGAAGTTCTTGTTATTTCTACTCCCCGTGATCTTCCTATGTTTAAAGATTTATTGGGTACAGGTGAGGATCTTGGTATGAACTTTCAATATAAGATACAGGAGAAGCCAAATGGACTTGCACAAGCTTTTGTCTTAGGTGCAGAATTCCTGGACGGCGAACCCGGATGTTTAATTCTTGGTGATAATATGTTCTACGGACAAGGTTTTTCGTCCATGCTGAAACGTGCGGCAAGCATTCAAAATGGGGCCTGTGTTTTTGGCTATTATGTGAAAGATCCTCGTGCTTACGGGGTGGTGGAATTCGATGAAAATGGAGATGTTATCTCACTGGAAGAGAAACCGGAACATCCGAAAAGTAATTATGCAGTGCCCGGTCTTTATTTTTATGATGCAACAGTTACAGAGAAAGCAGCCGCATTGCAACCTTCTGCACGCGGTGAATATGAAATTACCGACCTGAATAAAATGTATCTGGAAGAAGGCTCTCTAAAGGTGGAACTTTTTGGACGTGGATTTGCATGGCTAGATACTGGTAACTGTGATAGCTTACTGGAAGCATCCAACTTTGTGGCAACCATTCAGAACCGTCAGGGTTTTTATGTAAGTTGCATTGAAGAGATAGCCTGGCGCAATGGCTGGATTTCTACTGAACAATTGAATAAATTGGGACGGCAATTAGCAAAAACAGAGTATGGTAAATACTTGCTTGAATTAGCAAAAATAAAATAATTAGATATGAAAACTTATTTAGTGACAGGAGCTGCCGGGTTTATCGGCGCTAACTACTTGAAATATATTCTTGCAAAGCATAACGATATTAAGGTAGTGGTACTGGATTTATTGACCTATGCAGGGAATCTGGGCACTATTGCAGAAGATATAGATCACACTCGTTGCGAGTTTGTGAAAGGAGATATTTGTAACCGCGAGTTGGCCGACAAGCTGTTTGCACAATATCAGTTCGACTATGTGGTGAACTTTGCCGCAGAGAGTCATGTGGACAGAAGTATTGAAAATCCACAGTTGTTCCTAATGACTAATATCCTTGGAACACAAAATCTACTTGATGCGGCCCGCCGTTGTTGGGTGACTGGTAAGGATGACCAAGGTTATCCTACATGGCGCGAAGGAGTACGTTTCCATCAGGTTTCTACCGATGAAGTGTATGGTAGTCTTGGCGCTGAAGGCTTCTTTCACGAAACAACTCCTCTTTGTCCTCACAGTCCGTACAGTGCATCGAAGACAAGTGCCGATATGTTTGTGATGGCTTATTTTGACACGTATAAAATGCCGGTAAGTATTACAAGATGTTCGAATAATTACGGTCCTTTCCATTTCCCTGAAAAACTTATTCCGCTCATTATTAAAAATATCCTTGAAGGCAAACACTTGCCGGTTTACGGTGACGGAAAGAACGTACGCGACTGGTTGTATGTGGAAGATCACTGCAAAGCAATCGACCTTGTGGTTCGTGAAGGTAAAACTGGGGAAGTTTACAATGTAGGTGGACACAATGAAAAGCAGAACATTGAAATTGTGAAGCTTACTATTTCTACTATTCATCAGATGATGACAGAGAATCCTGTTTATAAGGAAGTGCTGAAGAAAAAGGAATATGATGAAAAAGGTGAGATCTCTGTTGACTGGATTAATGAATCATTGATTACGTTTGTGAAAGACCGTCTAGGCCATGATCAGCGATATGCAATTGATCCCACTAAGATAACCAATGAACTGGGTTGGTATCCGGAAACTAAGTTCGAAGTGGGTATTGTAAAAACAATTAAGTGGTATCTGGAAAATCAGTCTTGGGTAGAAGAAGTTACCAGCGGAGATTACCAGAAATACTACGAAAAGATGTACGGTAACAAATGATTGATCCCGATCTGCGAATTCCGATGGTAGACCTTAAAGGGCAGTACCTTAAGATAAAGCCCGAAATTGATAACGCCATTCAGAGTGTTATAGATTCGTATGCATTTATTAATGGTTTGCCGGTTAGTGAATTCGTTGCTAACCTGGAAAGTTATACAGGAGCACGTCATGTAATTCCGGTAGCCAATGGTACAGATGCCCTTCAGATTGCATTAATGGCATTGGGACTTCATCCGGGAGACGAGGTGATTGTTCCAGCCTTTACATACATTGCTTCTGCTGAGGTGATTGCTTTGTTGGGATTGGTTCCCGTGATGGTGGATGTGGATTATGATTCGTTCAATGTAACAGTTGCTCATATCCAGAAAGCGATTACCCCTAAAACGAAAGCTATAATTCCGGTTCATCTGTTTGGGCAAAGTTGTCCAATGGAAGAGATTCTTCAACTCGCAGAAGCGAATAATCTGTATGTGATTGAGGATAATGCCCAGGCTCTTGGAGCTGTATATACATTTTCTGATGGGAAGGAGCAGCAAACCGGAACTATGGGACATTTTGGTTGCACTTCTTTTTTTCCGTCCAAGAATCTAGGTTGTATGGGAGATGGCGGTGCTTTGATGACGAATGACGATGATCTGGCTTTCAGGGCAAAAATGATTGCCGGTCATGGCCAGTCTAAAAAATATATTCACGATGTAATTGGTTGTAATTCCCGCCTGGATACCATTCAGGCTGCCATACTAAACGTGAAACTTCACCATCTGAACGATTACATACAGGCAAGACAGACCGCAGCAAAAAGATATTATGAAGGTCTTTATGATCTGGATTCCATTGTTCTTCCACGAAAAATGTCATACTCATCTCATACCTATCATCAGTTTACAATAAAAGTAACAGAAGGCAGACGGGATGAACTGAGAAGTTATCTTTCAGAACATGGTATCCCCAGCATGATTTATTATCCGCTGCCTTTGCAGCAACAAAAAGCTTTCACGGATGTTGCACGGCAAGGAGAGGTATTAGATAATTCGGAAATACTGTGCAAGGAAGTCCTTTCATTGCCCATGCACACAGAATTGACTGAAGAGGTACAAGATTTCATCATTGAAAAGATACGGGAATATGTTGAGCAGTGAAAAAAACTATTTTGTTCACGAAACGGCGGTGGTAGATCCCGGCTGCCAGATAGGTGAGGGGACAAAGATCTGGCACTTCTCTCATCTGATGGCGGGTTGTGTTGTGGGGCATAGCTGCAATATCGGACAAAATGTGGTGATTTCACCACAGGTGGTTCTGGGGAATAATGTGAAAGTGCAGAATAACGTATCTGTCTATACAGGTGTAATCTGTGAAGACGATGTGTTTCTGGGACCTTCTTGTGTCTTTACCAACGTAATAAATCCCCGAAGTTTTATCAACCGGAAAGATGAGTTTCGTACCACACTCGTTAAGCGTGGAGCAACCATCGGAGCCAATGCCACTATTGTCTGTGGAAACACTATCGGTGCTTATGCTATGATTGGTGCCGGAGCGGTAATTACCAAAGATGTTCCTCCTTATGCTTTAATGACAGGCAATCCGGCCCGACAAACCGGTTGGGTAAGCGAATATGGGCATAAGCTTATATTCAATGAACAAGGAGAAGCTATTTGTCCGGAGAGCGGGCAACACTATCTTCTGAAAGAAGGAATAGTTTCTCGCTTATAGTTGGACTATAAAATCAACCCCTTTAAAAATTTATAAGTAATCGCCTTTTCAAGGCTGTCCAACCGTCTTTATTATAAATTTTATTCTAATAGATTTTATGAATGATTCAGGTAATATTTTTCTTTTGATATATATCTAAATACCCTTTTGATATATATCTAAGCTGTCGTTTGATATATATCATAATATCCTTTAGATGTATATCTAACTGAAAATGTTTCATGGAAGATTTATTTTTTATCCAAGTATTAATCCTGCAGAAAGCAATAAAGCCAGAAAAAGCATATTCCTTGATGATTCCCCTAAAAGCGCGTTTAGTTCTTTTCCGCTATGAATCTTTACCAACCGTTGCCAGGTAAGAAAATGAGGAATAAGGTAAAGTTGTGGAAGTAAGGCAGCCCATAGGCGACCTTCCCATGCAAAATAGATGCAGAGCCAGCATGCAGCTATCCCTAAAAAAAGGTAAATGAAACGTCCGAAAGGTTCTCCGAAGCGTACGATAATCGTCTTTTTCCCACTCTTGGCATCAGCATCGCGGTCACGGTAGTTATTCACAACTAGTAAAGTATCAATAACCAGTCCGCTGACTAACGCACCAACGAAAACATGCGGGGTGAGGGTTAGTGCTTGCACGTAATATGTTCCGCATACCGGTACAAAACCAAAGAAAATTAGCACAAGTACATCTCCCCATCCGTGATAGGAGAGAGGATACGGACCCGTGGTATAAAGAAATGCAAAGGTTACGCAGAAAAGGCCAACCAGTATAAGCCACCATCCACCGTATAAAAGAAGAGTGCTACCCACGATACAAGCCAATGCCACGACTACAAAAATTCCTTTTTTTATGGCTGATGGAGAAATCCACCCTTGAGCACAAGCTCGTTCAGGCCCAAGACGGTCTTCACGGTCGGTTCCTTTCAGAAAATCGAACAAGTCATTTATCAGGTTTGATGCAATCTGCATAAGGAAAGCAAACAGGCAACAGATTAGCGCAGGCAGCCAATTGAATTTCCCGTCGGCAATAGCTAGTCCGGTGCCTATTAATATGGGTACCACTGCCCCGGCTAATGTTTTTGGACGTGCAGCAAGCAGCCATGCTTTGGCAGAGTTCTTTTCTACTATTTCGTTCATGTTTTGTCTTTTTGATAGAACAAAGATACAATCATTCTGAAGAATACGAGGGTGGATGTTGTGAAAAATAAGATTTGTGTTGTTTTGTTTGGTAGAAAGTAAAGGCAAAATGTATTTTATTAGGATAAATAGGTATCTTTATCGAGTTATAAAATAAAGTAAAATAACAGTCCCTTTTAATAAATTTATTCTGAAATTAAAATTACTACTATGAAACATTCGTCAATGAAAACAATTCTGTTTGCAGTTTTTGCATTTATCTCAGTTACTGCAATGGCACAATCTGGAGACTCTTATTCACAGGTTATGAGAAAATATCTGATAGCTACCAATACTCTGAAAAATATGCAGGCTATGGTTCCCCAAATACTTAAACCTTTTCAAGAACAGTCGCCAAATGTTCCTAAAGAATTCTGGGATTCAGTTAATGAGGAAATGCTAAAAGACGTTGTAAACCAGATGACGGAAATGCTTACTCCGATCTATCAGAAGTATTTGACACAAAAGGAACTGGAAGATGTATTGGCTTTCTATGAATCTCCTGCCGGAAAAAAGATTAGTGATGTAACTCCTAATATTACGAAAGAAGCAATTCTAGCAGGGCAAAATTGGGGTGCCTCTATCGGTTCTAAAATTCAAGCAAAGATGAAAGAAAAGGGATACAATAAATAACGTCCCGAGATTTCTAAAATCTTTACATTTATTCTAGAAAAAGAAATATGGAATCTTTTTATTTTGAAATATTTTTGTATATTTATCTACAATATTTATTGCGGAATAGATGTCAGATCTATTAAATAATATGTGATGGAAGAGTTTAAAGTAGATATATGGAGAAAGGATAATATTAATGTTCGATATAAGTCCTTAAATCAAGTAGAAAAACAAAAGATAATTGATGATATTGCAGGTAAATTAAAAATAAGGCTTAGTTCTGATTCTATCTTATTTACCAAGCTTTTGAAAACATTGATAGATCAGATTATATTATTAAATATTAATGAGCCTGATGGTCTTGAATGTCTTGTTTCAAAATTTAATTTAAATCTTTCAGAAGATGCAGTTGTTAATGTAATATGGGATTATGATAGCATTGACTGTCTTGAGCTCGATACGTTAAATAAATATTGGGAATATATTTGGTATGGGACTTCAGATGAAATGTGTTTATTATATATTCCGGAAACTAGTTTTTTTGTTGTTATAACTGATTACGGTACAATGTATTATCGCGACAGTGGAAAGGAGTGAAGATAAACAGAGATTATAATATTAAACTCAGTTCCAATGTTGATTTTTTGAATAAAAGCATTTCATACAGAATAAATAATTGGCATATAACAAATACTGATAGTGAAAGATATGAATAAGAAATCGATAAAAACTAGATATTTATTTCTACTATTATCCTTTATTTTTCCAATAATATGTTTATCTCAAAAAAATGAGAACTGTAAAATTGAAAAGATAATTGTTAAACATGTTGGATTTTATAATCATTATACAACTGTAGATGTTCCTTGCCATGATTTTGAAAAGGCGTTTAATCATTGTACAGATTTTAAAGTTCATGAAATAAAGGATTCTTTAGCAATCAAAAACTTCTTGAAATTATTATGTAATTTAGAATTAAGAGATTCTACAATATATCCTAATATTGATACTAGAGCTAAAATAGAACTTTGTTCTCAAAAAGATACTTTAGTAGTCTGCTTAAATCAATTCCTTACAATAAAAGATGGAGTGAAATATAAAACATCAGAAGCTTTAAGAGACTTTATAGAAAATATGAAATAAGATGATTATGCAGTATGTATGTATTTAAATTAAATCCTATTTTTAAAACGAATGAAACGTCAAACTAAATATTTTCTCCTTATTGCCATATCTGTTCTGAATATATTTCTTGTAATTGGATATCTGGAATTAACAGAAATTGGAACAGCAATAGCGGATGAAGATTGTGCCGGGATTCACCCTTTTGAACAAAGGACGCTGTTTAATAATTCGTTTAGTGGAAGGGTTATAGCTAAAGAGAATAATTTCCTTGATAATTATCGTTTATTAATAAAACTAGATTCAGAAAATAAAATTCAGGATTTCTTGTATGACCTTTCTAATGATCGTTTTAAATGTAAATTCGATAAAAGTAGTAATTATAAATATGATGGCTACAATCTAAATATCTTTAAAGGCGTAATGAGTCTGAAGGTATCTAAATATCTTTATTTCTACTCTAAGCCAGGAGACTTAGTAGAGAAAAAAGTCTATTCTGATACGTTAAGGGTATATAAAAATAACTTTCTGATCTCAAAGAACAGAGGTGATGTTACATTTATCTATAATGAACTTTTGAAATACTTCACTTTTAAAGAAAAACTAATATTTAATTTGTTTATAGGAAGTATATTTTTTCTTATAGGTGCTATTATATTTTCTTATATACTCAATATTTATTCAGTTGTTAATGTAGTTCGTAAACTTGTAATACAAGTAATATTTTCAGTTTGCTTGTCATTTGTTTTTTGGCTGGTTTGGCCATTTAAAGATGTGATGTTTGGCTTTATTTTATTGCCAGCTTTTCTTTCGGAAATATTTGTTATTACAATAGGATTCCTTTTATTGGCAAGAAGATAATTAATGTTTGGGCTATTTAACCCAAACATTAATTATTTCACCGATATACATTTTATGCATTTGCTTGCCGGTCCAGTTTTCTTTTAAGCTTTTATCAGAAATAGATTCTGCTTGTAAAGACTGTGCAACCATTTTACGGCACTCAATGATAAGCCATGCCTGAGAGAAAGCTTTGCTACCTGTAGGAGTGGCGATTGGTGTTAGTCCGGAACCCTTTACTTTATCCACATCTTTACCGGAGTTACTGCCGCAATATTTCAGTGCATCGCGGTATGCTTCCGTATAGAATGACAGTGTGTAAGTGTCGTTATTCTCCATAAGTTGGTAAGTGTAGCGAGTAGGGTTTATAAAGCAGAAAGCAACAGGCTTTTGGTACAAAAAGCCTAGTCCACCCCAACTAGCAGTCATCATATTGAATTTATCCTTATCACCTGCTGTTATTAACATCCAGTTTTCGGAAAGCATTTTGATAATATTTCCCGAAATCTTATCTGGCGCAATTTGTTTGTATCCAGATATTCCACTGGCAGAAGAAGATGCTTCGTGGCCTTCGGAAATGGAAGAGATAGAACTTACATCTGGTTTACCTGCAACTGAAAGGGATGTCTCTGTTACTTGTGCTACAATAGGTGCAGCTCCTATTGTTGTTTGTAATTTAGTAAATACAGCGTCGGCAAAATCAACTGTTTTTATGCGGAACTTGGCAGTACCTCGTATTAGTTTGGTTTTGTCTTTATTCAAAGCCTCTTTGTCTGTTATCTGTTCTTCGGCAGGTATCTTTTTATCTTTCTCATAATCATAATATATTTTTTCAATGTTCATAATACATTTCTCTGGCAGACATGTAGCTTTTATCTGATATTTAATCAGTGTCCGGTCCAGTGAGAGTGAACCAGATTTAAAGACCAGGTATTCTTCGCCATATCCCGCTATTATTCCCTTTTCTTTATCAGAATAAATCACTCTACTCGTATTGTTGTTCTTTTTTAGTTGTTTTCCCATCCAATCGAGCATTTTGTCGAAAACCTGATCTTTAGATAGATTAGATAGGTTGAATTCTTTGGAGAAAACAACTCTACCGTCCTTTTCGGGTACGGCACCAGCTAGATAATTTTTACTATTCTCACTTTCATTCTCCTGAGCCTGTATCATTACAGGTAAACAGAAAATAAACAAGACTAAAAGGAATGCTGATTTTTTCATAACGGTTTTATATTTAGAAAACGAAAGATTACTACCACTAACAATGTTTTGTATCTTGCAAACTTATATATTTTTAGCCGTTAATGAGTCATTATGATAGAAAAATTATTTATCAACTGTTTAAATTAAAAACGTGATTAACGATGGTTTATGCTTTTAATAAATCAAAATCCAAAAAAAATGTTTCTTGTCTAATTGTTACTCTTGGTATATGGTGTATTTTTGTAACTAATAGCTTTATTGTTGAATAGATAAACCCTAAAATGAGAACTCAACGCTTGTCTTTTTTTCTCCTTGTTTTTGGAATGTTTCTGGCTTCCTGCTCCACCACAAAGAATCTTTCAAGGCGTGGAGTTCAGCAGGTGAGGACTTACAACTTTTATCATAAAGATGTTCCCAAGGCATTTGAAGGATTTCGGATTGCATTTATTTCAGATCTTCACTATAAAAGTGCTCTTCAACAGAAGGGGCTGATTAAGCTTGTGCAACAGCTTCAATTAATAAATCCGGATTTGTTGCTGATGGGAGGAGATTATCAGGAAGGTTGCCAGTTTGTGACTGAGCTATTTGACCGGTTAGCGGAAGTTCAACCTAAGTATGGTATTGCAGGGGTAATGGGGAACAATGACTATGAACGCTGTCATGATGATATAGTTGCAGAAATGAAGAGGCACGGAATACGTGTGCTTGAACATGCTTGTGATACAGTCAGCAAAGAAGGTGAGAAGATTATCATTGCCGGGGTACGTAATCCTTTTGACCTGAAACAGAATGGCGTTTCACCCACTTTGGCTCTTAGTCCGAAAGATTTTGTTATTCTGCTGACTCATACTCCGGATTATGTGGAAGATGTGGATGTATCGAATACGGATCTAGCTTTGGCCGGACATACGCATGGCGGACAAGTAACTCTCTTTGGTGTTTATGCACCGGTGGTGCCTTCTCATTATGGAAAACGTTTTCTTAGAGGAGAGAAACAGTCGGCAAAAGGTATTCCTGTTATTATAACCAATGGAATAGGAACTTCTTCAAAGAAAGTAAGATTCTTTGCTCCAAGTGAGATTGTGGTAATCGTGCTCCATTGTGAAAAACAGGAGAACATTCACAAGACAAAATGATTATCAGTAGGATTGTAAGGATAGCGAAAATATTGACACCAGTGTAATGACTCGGACAAAGTAATTATCAGTAGATTGTAAGAGCTTCGAATAAGGAAGATTCTATATAAAATAGCCTTCTTCCTTAATTTTCTTATAAACGGCTGGATGCATGAAGTATCTCACATCCTTTCCTTTTTTTATTCCGTCTCTGATAAAAGTAGAGCAGATATCAATTTCAGGTACATTCGTAAGCTTTACTGATGGAGGAAGAGTTGATTTATCAACAACAGAACCCGGGCGAGGGTAAATCCATATTTCATTCTCATCAATTATTCGCTGATAGTCTTTCCACTTATCAAAAATAAGCCAGTTGTCGGCCCCGATAATCAATACGAATTCTCTCTCCGGATAAGCTTTTTTCAGTTCATCCAACGTATTGCAAGAGTAAGAAGGCTTGGGAAGATGAAATTCAAAATCAGAAGCTACAAATTTGGGATAACCCTCAATGGCCAGCTTTACAAGTTCCAGTCGTTTGTTGTTGTCAAGGAAATCGCTTCCCTGACGTAACGGGTTCTGAGGGGTAACCAAGAACCATAGTTCATCCAGCGCCTCGAACTCGCAAATATAGTTTGCCAGTGCCAGGTGCCCAATATGAATAGGGTTAAAAGTTCCCCCGAAAATACCCGTTTTTATTTTCATATCAGCGTTGTGTGCAGAAGGTAGAGGAAGAATTATTTATCCAGAAACTCTTTTAGAATTCTGAGAGCTCTGGCACGTGCTTCTTCCAGATCGTCATTTATTATCACCACATCAAACTTATCGGCAAATCCCAGTTCGAATTCGGCTTTGGCCAAACGGCTTTCAATAACAGAGGGCTCATCGGTACCTCTTCCTTCCAGTCTTTGTCTGAGTATTTCCAAAGAAGGTGGCTGAATAAACACCGAAAGCGCGCGGTCTCCGTAAAACTTCTTAATGTTACATCCGCCTACAACATCTACATCAAACACCACATTTTGTCCGGCTGCCAGTTGTTTCTCAACTTGTGCCTTTAAGGTGCCATAGAACCGATCCTTATACACCTCTTCGAATTCCAGAAACTCATCGTTGTCTATGCGCTGACGGAACTCTTCCGGCGAAAGGAAAAAGTATTCCACGCCATGTTGTTCACTGCCCCGTGGCGGACGGCTGGTCGCTGAAATGGAAAAAGCAAGGTGCAGACCCTGTTTTAACAAATAGTTAATCATTGTAGATTTACCAGAGCCTGAAGGTGCTGAGAAAATAATTAACTTTCCGTTCATATTACATTACGTTTAAAACCTGTTCTTTGATTTGTTCCAGTTCGTCTTTCATCTGGACCACGATCTTCTGCATTTCAGCATTATTGGATTTGCTTCCCAGAGTATTGATTTCGCGTCCCATTTCCTGAGCAATGAATCCAAGCTTCTTTCCCTGGCCATTTCCGTCTTCCATTGTGTTGATAAAATAGGTCAGGTGATTGGCAAGGCGTTGTTTCTCTTCATTAATATCCAGTTTCTCAATATAATAAATAAGTTCTTGTTCCAGACGATTCTTATCATAATCCACGCTTGCTGTTTTTTCCAGTGCATCAGTGATGCGCGTTTTGATCTTTTCTACACGTTCGGCTTCATGTGGCGCAATTGATTCCAGTAAGGCATGGATATTGGTTATCTTTTCTCTGAACTTCTTCGCTAATGCTTCACCTTCCTGTTTGCGGAAGTTTATCAAATGTTCAATAGCTTCCTCTATTGCCTGATGCGCTTCAGCCCATTCTTCATCAGAAAGTTCCTGAACATCATTTTTAGTCATTACATCGGGCATTCTTAATAATACCTTAAACCAATCGGCAGGCATTGGAATTTCCAGTGTATCTGAGAGTTGTTTTATTTGTTTGTAGTATCCTTCAACAACAGCGGAATTGATTGGAGTTATTGAGTCTGCTTCGCCCTTTTCTACCCAAAGGCTGAAATCGACTTTACCGCGTTCCAGGAACTTTGCAATCTCATTTCGTATCTCCATTTCCTTCTCACGGTAAACCGGAGCAATACGAGTTGACAAGTCCAGCGCTTTGCTGTTTAGTGATTTTATTTCAACGTTAATCTTCTTGTCAGATAGGGTAATAGTGGCTTTCCCATATCCGGTCATTGACTGTATCATAATAGGTATGTTTTCTGCAAAAGTAATGTTTTCTCTTTAAATATGTCTCATAATTCTGTATAATTGTTATCTTTGCAGCCGAATTGGTTTACTGTTGTTCTGCTATGACAGTAATTAAAAGGGAATCAGGTGCAAATCCTGGACAGTCCCGCTGCTGTGGAGCTCTATTAAAAACATCTTGGTAAAAACTTTGGCCACTGGCAATGAGTCGGGAAGGTATTCAAGATGGGAGTCAGTCAGAAGACCTGCCATTTTAATTTAATTTATTTTCCTCGTGGTTAAGGAAAGTAAATTTGACTATTTAAATCTATGATATAAAAAACTATTAATTGCTCTGCCTTTGTGGCGGAACAAATTGTTGTACCAAATATCGAAAAAATGATTAAAAGAATCTTAGTTGCTAACCGTGGAGAAATTGCAGTGAGGGTTATGCGCTCTTGCAGAGAAATGGAGATTGAATCCATTGCTATCTTTTCAGAAGCGGACAGAACGGCTAAACATGTCTTATATGCTGACGAGGCTTACTGTGTAGGTGGAGCAGCGTCTAAAGACAGCTATCTTAACATAGAAAAAATTCTAGAAGTGGCCAAAGCTCATCAGGTGGATGCAATCCATCCGGGCTACGGTTTCTTATCAGAAAACTCTTTGTTTGCAAGTCGTTGTAAAGAGGAAGGTATCATATTTATTGGTCCCGATCCTGAAACTATGGATCTGATGGGAGACAAAATCTCTGCTCGTAAACAAATGATTAAGGCAGATGTGCCTGTTGTTCCCGGAACAGAGAAAAGTCTTCAGGATGTGAATGAAGCAATTGACATCTGTAATAAGATCGGTTATCCGGTTATGCTTAAAGCCTCAATGGGAGGTGGCGGTAAAGGTATGCGCCTTATCCACAACGAAAGTGAAGTGGAAGAAGCTTATACCACAGCGAAATCTGAAGCACTCTCTTCTTTTGGAGACGATACCGTGTATCTGGAGAAGTTTGTAGAAGAACCTCACCACATTGAGTTCCAGATCCTTGGCGATAATTATGGAAACGTAATTCATCTTTGCGAAAGAGAATGCTCTGTTCAACGCCGTAACCAGAAGATTGTAGAAGAAAGTCCTTCTCCATTTGTTACGTCGGAACTGAGAAACGAGATGGGAAATGCAGCAGTTGCAGCGGCTAAGGCTGTTAGTTATAAAGGTGCAGGTACAATTGAATTCCTGGTTGATAAGAATCGCAACTTCTATTTCCTTGAAATGAATACCCGCTTGCAGGTAGAACATCCTATCACGGAAGAAGTTCTTGGGGTGGATTTGGTTAAGGAACAGATTCATGTTGCCAATGGAGTACCTTTGCGTCTCAAACAAGAAGATATAATGCAAAGAGGACATGCTATTGAATGTCGTATTTGTGCAGAAGATACTGAATTTAACTTTATGCCTTGTCCGGGTGTAATCCGCCAGATTACAGAACCTAACGGTATTGGTGTACGTATAGACAGTTACGTATATGAAGGATACGAGATTCCTATTCATTACGACCCGATGATTGGTAAACTGATTGTGTGGGCTGTTACACGTAATTATGCAATTGAACGCATGCGTCGTGTGCTTCATGAATACAAGATTACGGGTGTGAAAACAAATATCAGTTATCTGAGAAGCATTATGGACACTCCTGATTTTGTCAATGGTAAATATGATACAGGCTTTATTCAAAAGAATGCTGAAAGACTTCAAAAGGCGATCTCGTCCGACGAAAGTACGGAAACAGAGAATGTGGCAATGATTGCTTCATACATTGATTATCTGATGAATCTGGAAGAAAACAATCCCGGACAGAGCGCGGACAATCGCCCTGCCAGTCGTTGGAGAGAGTTTGGTTTGCACAAAGGCGTATTGAGAATCTAAAAAGAAGACTAATGGAAATACATATAGGAAACAGAACTGCGGAAATTGAACTTGTTGAAAAAGATGGCAATAACGTGCGGTTGACAATTGATGGAGTTGAGTATGAAGTTGATGTTACCATGGCTGAAAACGGGGCCTGTTCAATTCTTCACGACGGAAAGTCTTATAATGCCGAATTAATTCGTTCGGAAAATGGAAAGAATTACAAAGTAAATACTCTTTTCTCCTCTTATAATGTGGATATTGTTGATACAAAAGCAAAGTACCTCCGCATGAGAAAGAAAGAAGAAGAAAGACAAGAAGACAAGATAGTATCGCCAATGCCTGGTAAGATTGTTAAGATACCTGTGAATGTTGGTGATTTCGTTTCTGCCGGTGATACGGTAGCTGTAATTGAAGCAATGAAAATGCAAAGCAATTACAAGGTAACGTCAGATTGTTATATTAAAGATATTCTGGTAAGTGAAGGTGACTCTGTGAATAGTGACCAACAGTTAATCTTGCTGGATTTAAATGTTGTAAATGCATAGTTATGGAAAAAGAAGATTTATATAGCCGTTTTGTTGAAAGGAATAAGAACGCTGAATTAGGAGGCGGAGTAAGCAAAATAGAAAAACAACACGAAGCAGGTAAAATGACTGCTCGCGAACGCATTGAAATGCTTCTGGATAAAGGCACGTTTACTGAACTGGATAAGTTGATGGTACACCGTTGCTCAAACTTCGGAATGGATAAAAACAAAATCCCTGGAGATGGTGTCGTTTCCGGATATGGAAAGATAGACGGACGTCTGGTTTTTGTATTTGCGTATGATTTTACTGTTTACGGCGGAACATTAAGTGCCACTAATTCAAAGAAGATTGTGAAAGTGCAGGAATTGGCATTGAAGAATGGTGCTCCGGTGATTGCATTGAACGACTCGGGTGGTGCACGTATTCAGGAAGGTGTTGAGAGTCTGACTGGTTACGCTTCAATCTTCTATCAGAATACAATTGCTTCCGGAGTAATTCCTCAGATTTCAGCTATACTTGGACCATGCGCAGGTGGTGCTTGTTATTCTCCGGCATTGACTGACTTTATCTTCATGGTCAAGGAGAAAAGCCATATGTTTGTAACCGGTCCCGATGTAGTGAAAACGGTTACTCATGAAGATGTAAGCAAAGAAGAACTGGGAGGCGCTTATACTCACAGTAGCAAGAGTGGTGTAACTCACTTCCTGAGCAATTCGGAAGAAGAAGTGCTGATGGGTATTCGCGAATTACTGAGCTTCCTTCCTTCAAATAACATGGAAGATGCTCCGGCTTCTGCAAGTACAGACGATATTCACCGCGAAGAGGAATCTTTGCAAACTGTTGTTCCTGCTGATCCTAATATTCCGTATGATATTAAAGATATCATAGAACCGGTGATGGATGACCATTATTTCTTTGAAGTAATGACTCATTTTGCCAAGAATGCTGTGATTGGTTTTGCCCGTCTAGGCGGTAAATCGGTTGGTATTGTGGCTAATCAGCCAGCTTATCTGGCCGGTGTGCTCGATATTGATGCTTCCGACAAGATTGCGCGCTTCATCCGTTTCTGCGATTGTTTCAACATTCCATTGGTTACTTTCGAAGATGTACCAGGTTTCCTTCCTGGATGCACACAGGAGCACAACGGTATTATCCGTCACGGAGCAAAGATTGTTTATGCTTATGCTGAGGCTACAGTGCCAAAAGTTACTTTGATTACCCGTAAGGCTTATGGTGGCGCGTACATCGTTATGGCTAGTAAGCAGACCGGGTCGGATGTAAATCTTGCTTACCCGAATGCTGAAATTGCAGTGATGGGAGCTGAAGGTGCGGTAAATATTTTGTATCGTAAAGCCGATGAGGAAACTAAGAAGCAAGCCATCGAAGACTATAAAACGAACTTTGCCAATCCGTATCAGGCAGCTGAACTGGGATATATTGATGAAATCATTCTTCCTAAGCAAACCCGCTTTAAACTGATCCAGGCTTTGGATATGGCTCATAACAAGATGCAAACAAATCCGCCTAAGAAGCATGGAAATATGCCGTTATGATTTATTTTATATAAAATAGGGGTTTTTCTATGTAAAAAGTGTATTTTTGCATTATTAAAGAAGAATAATTATGCCTTGTATATTACATATTGAAACCTCTACAGCCGTTTGTTCGGTTGCAATCAGTGAGGATGGCCAGGTAATTTTCAATAAAGAAGATTTTAATGGCCCTTCTCATGCTGTGTCTTTAGGGGTTTTTGTTGATGAAGCGCTTTCCTTTGCCGACAGTCGGGCAATAATGCTTGATGCAGTAGCAGTAAGTTGTGGCCCCGGCTCATATACCGGTTTACGAATAGGTGTTTCAATGGCAAAAGGAATTTGTTACGGACGGAATATACCGTTGATTGGCATTCCAACATTGGAAGTACTTTGTGTACCCATCCTTTTATATTACGATTTGCCTGATGATGCTTTGATTTGTCCGATGATTGATGCACGGCGAATGGAAGTTTATGCAGCTGTTTATGATCGTGCTCTTAATGTGAAGCGCGTGATTGGAGCTGATATTGTTGATGAGAATTCTTATCTGGAGTTCCTGAATGAACATCCAGTCTACTTCTTTGGCAACGGAGCCGCTAAGTGTATGGAAAAGATCTCTCATCCAAATGCACACTTCATTGATGATATCAGTCCGTTGGCCAAGCTAATGTCGCCGTTGGCGGAAAAGGCTTTTGCTAAGAGTGAATTCAAAGATGTAGCCTACTTTGAACCCTTTTATTTAAAGGAGTTTGTAGCTTCAATGCCTAAGAAATTACTGTAATAAACGAAAAAAATATCAATAAATAAATGGAATATAACACTCAACAACGTGTATTACCGCTTCCTGAATACGGACGAGGCATTCAGAATATGGTTGATCATTGCCTGACTATCGAAGATAGAGCAGAGAGGCAACGTTGCGCAAATACGATTATTAACATCATGGGAAACATGTTTCCTCATTTGCGTGATGTACCCGACTTTAAGCATAAGCTTTGGGATCACCTGGCAATTATGTCCGATTTCAAGCTTGATATTGATTTCCCGTATGAGATTATCAGAAAGGATAATCTGTTTACAAAACCAGACGTCATTCCTTATCCGAGTTCAAAGATCCGTTATCGCCATTATGGCCGTACTTTGGAAAAAATGGTTAAGCTGGCTGCTGACTATCCGGAAGGTGAAGAGAAAAAACAGCTGATAGCCTTAGTGGCTAATCATATGAAGAAAAGCTATATGGGCTGGAACAAGGAAAATGTTGACGACCGAAAAATATTTGATGACCTGAAGGAATACTCACAGGGCAAGATTCAATTAGATGAATCTGCTTTGAAGCTGATGGAAACCAAAGCGATTCTTTTCCGTAAAACTAAACCAAGCAACAATCCCCGCCGCTACTCAAAACAACAATAAAACACGAATACTATGGCTTCATTTGTAATCGAAGGAGGACACAAGCTCTGTGGAGAAATTATACCGCAAGGCGCTAAAAACGAAGTGCTGCAAATCATTTGCGCTACCTTACTAACTTCGGAAGAGGTGACTGTATCTAACATTCCTGATATCCTGGATGTGAATAATCTTATCCAGTTAATGAGGGATATGGGCGTCAAAGTTTCAAAGAAAAGCATTGATACCTATTCGTTTAAAGCTGAAGCTGTTGATCTGGCCTATCTGGAGAGTGACGAGTTCCTGAAAAAATGTTCAAGTCTTCGCGGTTCGGTGATGCTGATAGGACCAATGATTGCCCGTTTCGGAAAGGCTATGATATCCAAACCGGGCGGTGACAAGATTGGACGCAGACGTCTGGATACTCATTTTCTGGGCATTCAAAAGCTTGGCGCCGAATTCAATTACATTGATAAAAGAGGAGTCTTCGAAATAAAAGCCGCACAACTGAGAGGCACTTATCTGTTGCTCGATGAAGCGTCTGTTACCGGTACGGCGAATATTGTAATGGCAGCCGTCCTGGCAAAGGGAACCACAACCATTTATAATGCTGCCTGCGAGCCTTACCTGCAACAACTTTGCAAGATGTTGAACGGAATGGGTGCAAAGATAAGCGGAATCGCTTCTAACCTCCTTACTATTGAAGGAGTGGAAAGTCTGAACGGAACCACACATACTGTTCTCCCGGATATGATTGAGGTGGGAAGCTTCATTGGTATGGCTGCTATGACACGTAGCGAGCTGACCATCAAAAATGTATCCTACGAAAACCTGGGAATTATCCCTGAAAGTTTCCGCCGCCTAGGCATTAAACTAGAACAGCGCGGCGACGATATCTATATCCCTTCACAGGAAAATTATGAGATTGAATCGTTTATGGACGGTTCTATTATGACTCTTGCCGATGCTCCATGGCCAGGACTTACGCCTGACCTTTTGAGTGTGCTGCTTGTTGTGGCTACTCAGGCAAAGGGAAGCGTACTTATTCACCAGAAAATGTTTGAAAGCCGCCTGTTCTTCGTGGACAAACTGATAGACATGGGCGCACAAATTATATTATGCGATCCGCACCGTGCAGTTGTAATCGGTCACGATCATAATTTCACTTTACGTGGTGGAAACATGACTTCACCTGATATCCGTGCCGGAATTGCTCTGCTGATTGCTGCAATGAGTGCTAAGGGTATAAGCCGTATTAATAACATAGAACAGATTGACCGCGGATATCAGGATATCGAAAGACGTCTGAATGCTCTCGGTGCACGCATCACACGTATAGAAGAATGATAAAACGGGAAGAAGTATATAAGATAGGTCTCTTTAATAAACCTCACGGCATTCACGGTGAATTGTCGTTTACCTTTACGGACGATGCGTTTGATAAGGCAGACTGTGACTATTTTATCTGTTTGCTTGACGGCATCTTTGTTCCCTTTTTTATAGATGAATACCGCTTTCGGTCGGACTCTACGGCTTTGGTTAAGCTTGAGGGGATTGATTCGGCCGAGAAAGCGCGTATGTTTACCAATGTTGAAGTCTATTTCCCAGCCAAATACGCTGAAGAATCTCCGGTAGAAGAGCTTTCATGGGATTATTTCATTGGATTCAAGGTTGTAGACAAGCATCATGGTGATATAGGAACGGTGGTGGAAGTGGATCAGTCGACCATCAACACCCTGTTTGTTCTCGAGAAAGATGGTGAGGAACTCCTTATTCCGGCACAGGAAGAGTTTATTCTGAATATAGATGATAAGAAAAGGCAGATGACCGTTGACTTGCCCGAAGGACTACTGTCGCTGGAAGATGTGGAAACGCTCGATTGACGGATTTCCCTCATAGAACCATGCCCGATGCAATTATACAAACCCACGATTTAACCATAGGATATGCAAACCGCAAGGCCACTTATCCGGTGCAGATACGCCTTTCCCTGGAGGTCTTTCAGGGAGAAATGGTATGCCTTATAGGGCCCAACGGTTGCGGTAAATCAACACTTTTACGAACATTAGCCGGACTTCAGCCTCCTTTACGCGGAGAAGTATGTATCGATAACCTTCCCTTAGGAAAACAATCACTTTCAAACAAAGCAAAGTTGCTTTCACTAGTACTGACAGACCGTGTGGAAGTGAGTAACCTGACGGTATTCAACCTGGTGGCAATGGGCCGGAATCCCTATACCGACTGGCTGGGAAAATTAACCGACCATGACAAGGAACTGGTACATACAGCTTTGACACAGGTACATCTCGAAGGATATGCCGGCCGTTTCATTAATGAACTTTCTGATGGCGAACGTCAGCGGGCCATGATAGCCAAGGCGCTGGTGCAGGATACGCCGGTGATTCTACTCGATGAACCTACCGCTCACCTGGATATCAACAATAGGGTAGAGGTGATGATGCTTCTCCACGAACTTGCCCGGCATACAAATAAGGCAATTGTCCTTTCTACACATGAACTGGATCTGGCTCTGCAGACGGCCGATAAACTTTGGCTTATGACTCCGAAGCATGGCATTGCCGTAGGTACGCCCGAAGATCTGATCCTTACCAACCGCTTTCAGAAAGTTTTTGCGAATGACGCTTATCGTTTCGATCCGTCAACCGGCAATTTTATGGTGAATCATGCAGAAACTCCCCGTCTTATTTCCCTTAAAACCCTGGGAACAGGTTACCGTACTTACTGGACGGAGCGTGCCTTGATAAGGAGCGGATACAAAATCTCTCCCGAAGCTACCGGAACAATTACTGTGGATGAGGCTACCGATTCGTGGCTGATCTCTAAAGACGGTAAGGAACTTGCCTGCTCTTCTCTTCAGGAACTATTGATGCAAATGAATTCATTCTAAATTTCATTCCATAAATCTGGGAAGATAATTGCCTGCTTTTTTATATCAATGAGTTCATATTGAGATCTATCAGGTTGTTTAACCTCTTTTCCCCTTGTGCTTAAGGCTTTTATTGGCGATAGCTAAACATTTAATTCAGCTTATGTTTTTGAAAAGACCTACACTATATGTTTATAAAGTGTAGTCCTTTGATCATAAAAGACTACAGCATTTAAATATAATCTCTAGACCTTTTTATAAATATATAAGGAATGATTATCTTACCATTCGTCTACAATTTCTTTATATTTATCGTTAAATCGTTAAAATGAATAAAGAAAGCTGTGCTACGTTCGGTTAATTTCTTACATTTGTGCTTTTTAAAACAGCACTATATCGAAAAGGAAATGTGGTAAGGCTTTCTGAAAATATTAGTTTGCTTAAAATGTTGCAGATTACAGGCAATGAAAAGCATACTATTTTCTTAATTGATACTTTCAATATCTGATAAGAAGACTTTTTAAGAGCTTTTGATAAAGCTGAATACAGGTTATCTTTTAACAACAACAATGAAAAAACAAATAGCAATATTAGGTTCAACAGGAAGCATAGGCACACAGGCGTTGGAGGTGATTGCCGAGCATCCTGATTTATACGAAGTATATGCATTAACCGCCAATAACAGTGTGGAGCTGCTTATTCAACAAGCCCGTAAGTTTATGCCCGAGGCTGTGGTGATAGGTAACGAAACAAAGTATGCTCAACTGAAAGAGGCTTTGAGTGATTTGCCTGTAAAGGTGTATGCCGGCGAGGAGGCTTTGGCACAGATCGTGGAAGCAGCGCCTATTGACATAGTTCTTACTGCAATGGTTGGCTTTGCGGGATTAAAACCTACTATTAATGCCATTCGGGCAAAGAAGAAGATTGCCCTTGCAAACAAGGAGACACTTGTGGTAGCCGGCGAACTGATCAACGAACTTGCACAACAGTATGGCACAGCTATACTGCCTGTCGACTCAGAACACTCGGCAGTATTTCAATGTCTGGTGGGAGAGGTAGGTAATAAAATAGAAAAGGTGATACTTACAGCCTCAGGCGGTCCATTCCGCACTCTTACCCTGAAACAGTTAAGTACAGTAAATAAGGCACAGGCGCTGAAACATCCCAATTGGGATATGGGTGCCAAGATTACCATTGACTCAGCTTCCATGATGAATAAAGGTTTTGAGGTGATTGAAGCCAAGTGGCTGTTCGGACTGAAGCCTGAACAAGTGGAAGTGGTGGTTCATCCTCAGTCTGTTATTCACTCCATGGTGCAATTTGAAGACGGTGCGGTGAAAGCACAGCTCGGTGTTCCGGATATGCGTGTGCCTATTCAGTATGCATTTTCCTATCCGGATCGTGTCTGTTCTTCGTTTGAACGGCTGGATTTTACCAAGTACAACAATCTTACCTTTGAACAACCTGATACCACACGTTTCAGAAATCTGGCATTAGCTTATGAAGCCCTTCATCAGGCAGGAAACATGCCTTGTATTGTGAATGCTGCCAACGAAATTGCGGTGGCTGCTTTCCTGCGTAACAGGATTAGTTTCCTTGGAATGAGTAATGCGATAGAAAGAGTGATGCAAACAGTGAATTTTATAAAGGCACCTACGTATGACGATTACGTAGCTACTGATGCCGAAGCACGCGAAGTTGCTAAAGAATTTATGAATTTTAAAATTTAATAGATAATTAATTGATGGAAACATTCTTGATCCGTGCCCTGCAATTGATAATGAGTTTATCATTATTGGTTGTTATCCATGAAGGAGGACACTTTCTCTTTGCCCGTCTTTTTAAAGTGAGGGTAGAAAAATTCTGTTTATTTTTCGACCCGTGGTTTACACTTTTCAAGTTTAAACCAAAAAACAGTGAAACTGAATATGGTGTAGGTTGGTTACCTTTGGGCGGATATGTTAAGATATCCGGAATGATAGATGAGTCAATGGATAAAGAACAAATGAAACAACCTGAGCAATCTTGGGAATTTCGTTCTAAGCCTGCCGGTCAGCGGTTACTGATCATGATTGGTGGAGTATTGTTCAACTTCCTGCTGGCATTGTTTATCTATTCCATGATTCTTTTTGCATGGGGCGATTCCTATATGCTTCCCAAAGATATGAAGAAGGGAATGCAATTTAGCGAGGTAACCAAGCAAGTAGGTTTCCAGGACGGAGATATTCTTCTGAAAGCTGATGGCGAAGACTTAGGGCGTTACTCTAAAATGATTCGTCAGATAGTTAACGCTAAGGAGGTAACTGTAGAGCGTAACGGCAAAAATGTATATGTACAAATCCCTAAGGATCTGATGAACCGATTTATGGCTGCCAATATTGCGCCGTATCATTGTCGTGTTCCGTACGTACTTGATAGTATTATGCCGAACGGTGGTTATGCCAAAGCAGGGATGCAGAGAGGTGATAGTATTATAGCTGTTAATGGAACTCTGACTCCTGTTTTTGACGACTATGATGCTGTAATAAATAAACTGAAATCAAATGCGCCAAAGGATAGTGTCAAGGGTGCATCCCGCATTGTGAACATTGTTTATGCCAGAGCGGGTGTTGCAGATACAGTGACAGTTCAGCTGGACTCATCATATAAAGGTAGTGCCTACCCATATGGACCAGATCATTTCTTTAAAGTGACCACTAAGGAATACGGATTCTTTGAATCTTTTCCTGCCGGAATTGCTCTTGGTGTGAATACGCTTAAAGGATATGTAAGTGATATGAAGTTTGTATTCTCTAAAGAAGGAGCAAATAGTCTGGGTGGATTTGGAACTATCGGAAGTATCTTCCCTGCACAATGGGATTGGCATCGCTTCTGGGAGATGACAGCTTTTCTTTCCATTATCCTTGCCTTTATGAACATTCTTCCAATTCCTGCCTTGGATGGCGGACATGTGCTTTTCCTTATTTATGAGATTGTAGCGCGTCGCAAGCCAAGTGATAAGTTTATGGAATATGCTCAGATGACAGGTATGGTTTTATTATTTGCTCTGTTAATATGGGCAAACTTCAATGACGTTCTGCGGTTTTTCTTTAAATAGATAAAGCCGCCTGATATATAAAAACAGAAACCGCGCAAAGGAATTAAATAATCCTTTGCGCGGTTTCTGTTTTTTAAGAGTAAGTGAAGTTTCTGAAATATGCTATGAACTACACTCTTATGAAACAATTCAGAGGTTGCTCTGTTAAGTGAAGTCTCTTTGAACTGTTACTTATACATGGCTTGTGTTTTAAATGAATAATCCGCTGATTGGCACTTCCCCGGAATTCCAGGTAGGGAGAATATTCCGCTTGCACGAATCGTCCATCCACTAACGTGTCAATATACGGAAGAACGGCTTTTAACTCAGTATTCGCCTGCAATTCCTCATAGGTATATCCTGTATAGCACCAGATGTTCTGTCCGGTTTCCTCTTTTATCCGTCTGATAAGAGGCAAAAAAGCTTTTGGATTATAAAAAGGATCCCCTCCCGAGAAGGTAACGCCGTCCAGTAAAGGATTAGAGTTAATTTCTTGTATCATATTACAGATCTTTTCATCCGTTAAAAGAGTGCCTTGTCTGGAATTCCATGTGCTGGGATTCTGGCATCCCGGGCAGTGGTGCCGGCATCCTGCCAGGTAGATGGAGTAACGGATTCCTTCGCCGTCTACAATTGTTTCGGGATAAGTAAAAAGCAGATAAAGCTGTTCCGACATTTTTCCTTTATATTCTCTTTAAAGAAACCGGGCAGCAATGTAATGCACCGCTGTTCAGTCTCTTTATCTGGTTATTATTCTTCTCTTTATAACGATTCCACTGATGATAAAACATAGCCAATAGACTTGTATTCTTATACTTATTCGGGGAATGGTTAGTGATGCTTCACCCGGTCGTGTTCCTCAGCCCGTTTGGCGGAGTTCCAGGTACTCAGATCCCCTGTAAGGTATCCGGTGATTCTTCTCATTCTCATGATATTCTCACTTTGGCATACCGGACACTTATCATAAATCATTCCTCTGTAGCCGCAAGCATTGCAAGTATCTACCGGGTGATTGATAGAACCGTACCCAATGCCTTCGTCGTGCATCACTTTGACAATCTTGGTAATAGCTTTTACATTCTTTTGCGCTTCGCCATCCAGTTCCACGTAAGTGATGTGTCCGCCACGGGTTATGGCATGGAAAGGAGCTTCCCGTTTAATCTTTTCCACAATGCTGATAGGCTCTTTTACATCGACGTGGAAAGAGTTAACGTAATAATCTTTGTCTGTTACTCCTGCAATCTTACCATATTTCCTGCGATCCATACGGGTAAAGCGTCCCGACAGGCCTTCTGCAGGAGTGGCAAGCACGGAGTAATTCAGGTTGTATTTGGCCTTGTATTCATCCGCCACCTTATTTATCTCCTTTATGGTTTCATGCAGTGTGTTCCATGCTTTTTGGTTGTGGCCGTGCCCTTCTCCGTAGAGTGCCATCATTGCATTGTGTCCGCCTATAAAACCAATACCCAGCGTTCCGCTGCGAAGAACATCGCCTACTTCTTCGTTTGGATCAAGATTGCCGCCACCTTTCCATACATCATTCCCCATCATGAAAGGAAACTGACGGGCAAGAGCGGTGCGCTGATACTCGTATCGGGTGTAAAGCTGGTCTGCAACGAGTTGTGACATGCTGCGAACCGACCGGAGGAATAACTCTTTCTCTTTCAGCTCCAGTGCATCTTTGTTGGATGTTTCCACCATGCTTTCTGCTTTCATTCTTGCTTCAATAGCTAAACGTGGCAGATTGATTGTGGTGAAAGAGAGGTTTCCTCTTCCAAGAGAGCTCTTTTCTCCGGCCACATTCTCGAATACCCGGGTGCGGCATCCCATGGTAGCCAGTTCATACCGGTAACGTTTCGGATCATCCGCTCTCCACAATTCGTTTATATTATATGGAGTATCCAGAAACATGAAGTTTGGGAAAAGAGCTTTTGCGGTTGTACGGCAAGCTTTCAGGAACAGGTCAAAATTGGGCGTGCTGAATTTTACTTTTCCACTCATGGCAGCCTCAAAATCTACCATTGCTTTCTGATAATCTTCTTCTGAATAGGAGACACCATCCTTAATTTTAAAGATCTGAATAGGGAATACCGGAACCTCTCCGCGGCTTCCCAATCCTTCCATAGTGGCGGTAAGCAATTCTTCAATCACCAGTCGCCCTTCAGCAGAAGTGTCTGTTCCGTAATTTATAGAACTGAAAACCACCTGGTTCCCACCTCTGGAGTGCATCGTGTTCAGGTTATGGATAAATCCTTCCATTGCCTGATGAGTATCTTTCCTGGTAGAAGAGAATGCTTTCTCAATGATCCGGTTGAGTGCATCCTTTTCCAGGTTAACCTGTAGTGCTGTAAGAACCACACAAAGTGTATCTCGTTCCAGTTCATTTGTTTTGATGGAGGTAATATTTTCTTTTATGATTGTTTTCAGTGATTTTTCATCAACGGTTTTATCTTTCATCGAGAAATAGAATCCGAGAAGAGATGTAAGGTGCTTCTGGAAAGATTTCAGAACTCCCTTTGCCATGAAGAAATCGAAAGCCGGTATGGATTGTCCTCCATGCTGTTCGTTCTGGTTTGTCTGGAAAATAATGGTTGCCAATGTAGCATAGCTCTGAATAGATTGGGGGGTACGGATACTTCCATTCTTGGTACGAAATCCGCGTTCAAAGAGATCCTCCAGATCATACTGAATGCAGGTGGTTGTCTTGGTAGGATAATAATCCAGGTCATGGATATGAATATCGCCTAATTGGTGAGCCACGGCAAATTTCTTTGGAAGCAGGTATTTATAGGTATAGTCTTTTGTCACTTCCGAGGCAAAAGTCATCATCTGTCCTGCCGGAGTGTGACTCGACATATTGGCATTGCTGAGATTTACATCATTTTTGTCAATGGCAACAATACCATCCATGATGTGTTTGATCTGAGTTTTCTTATCACGTTCGGTATTTCTCCATTCCCGGTAGATAATGTATTTCTTAGCCACTTCGGGTTGAACTTTCATTAATTCCTTTTCAACCAGGTCCTGAATTTGCTCCACCGAAATAGTTGGGGTGGTAAAGTTGCTTATTACACGCATCGTAATATCAGCTATCAGCTTATCTTCTTCTTTGATACCTGTAGCATCGAATGCTTTCGTTACTGCATTTTTGATTTTACTGATGGAAAAATCCTCCTTTTTCCCATCTCTTTTGATAATACAAATCTCAGCGTAGTTCATGATTCTTATTCTTTTTGTGAAACTTTTAACTTTAATAAGTTGTCACATTTAGAAAACTTTGCCGGGGATCGCAGGAAGAAAATAAGTCGGTAAGAGATCTTCGCCAAAAGATGTTCTACTTTGGCGGATTCCTGTTTTCTCTTGCTCTAACTCCCGAAAGCGTAAGATATTCTATATGTGTAGTTCTGGCAGGTTTTCTGACTTATCTCTCCCTTGTAGTGCCTTCCCACAAATAATTGCAGTGGCTTATTACTCAAGTTCATCGAGAATCACAGCAGCGGGTACTGTTACCGGATCTCACGGTATTCCCTTATTCTCCTAAAGCATTGCTTTGTTACCAAAACTGAGACAAAGATAGTAGATAATCTGATAAGTTGTCTCCTTTGGAAATGTTAAATAAGAAAGTTTTGGAAAACTTTTTTTTATTTCTGATCTTAAAAGTTTTCTGTTTTGGATAACTTGAAGCTCATACTGAGCTGGTTAAAGAATAAAAGAAGGCTGCTCAGAAAATTCTTCCGGGCAGCCTTGAATCAGATATATAATAGTTGTTCAGTTAATCGTCTTTCCTGAGATGTTTATCAGCAACATCATCTTTATTGATTACTCTCAGATAGACCAATTTCATTTTTCCGATAGCTGGTATGGCTGAGTAATTCATTTTTTTACCCAATCGCATTCCGAAAAATATTAAATGAACGATCGAAAGGACAAGCGCTACGATTAACAGGATCTTGCTGCTATCCCATCCGGCTGTCTGCTGATGCCAGAAAGCAACAAAGATAAGAATCAGAGATAACGACATTCCGGTAAGATTTAAAACAGACTGGCCGGAACGTTCTATTCCCTGGTAATTGCCAATTTTACTATGTTTCATACCATATGCGGCGTAAATGTCCAGACCAATCAACATCCATACAATTAACCGGATCCATGTATCGGCAGGAAGGAAAACCATCATGAATAAACATGTAGCTACACCACAAATAGGTATTAAAGGTACGAGAGGTGTTTTAAACGATCTTGGAGCATCCGGCATCTTTTTTCGTAAAACGATTATTCCAACACAGACCAGGATAAAGGCAAGAAGAGTTCCTATACTTGTCATCTCACCGGCAACACGGGAAGGTACCAGAGCAGCAAATAGGCTCACAAGCAATAAGAATAGCAGATTACTTTTAGCCGGAGTCCGGTATTTGGGATGAACCTGAGAGAAAACTTTCGGCAATAATCCGTCTTTACTCATGCTGTAGAATACCCGGCTTTGACCTAAAAGCATTACCATGATAACAGAAGAGTATCCTGCAAGAATTGCCAATATGATAGCGCGGTTAAGCCATGGATAATCAGGAATGATAAGACCATTTGCATTTGCATGCCCCATATGCTCAATAGCAATTGCTACCGGAGCAATGCCATCATGACCTTTAAATTCTGTATAATTAGCAACACCGGTCATCACGTGAGCGAATAACAAATAAAGAATGGTGCATACCAGTAGTGAAACAAGTATTCCGATAGGCATGTCTCGTTTAGGTCTTTTTGCTTCCTGAGCTGCCGTACTCACCGCATCGAATCCAATGAAGGCAAAGAATACGATTGCTGCCGCACGTATAATTCCGGTCCATCCGTATGTGCCGAATGTTCCTGTGTTTTCAGGAATGTATGGAGTGTAATTATCTATATTTATATATTTCCATCCAAGGAATATAAAGACCAGAACTACCCCAATCTTCAGTGTCACAATAATAGAGTTGAACCGGGTGCTGCCTTCTGTTCCTTTTATCAGGAGCAGTGTCATCAGAATTATAATAAATACTGCGGGTAAATTTATGATTCCTCCGTCCCACGGGCAAGCCGTCAGACTCTGAGGTAAATGGACACCAAACCCATCCAGGAATTTTATTAAATAACGGCTCCAGCTAATGCTTACCGTTGCAGCTGCTACGGCATATTCCAAAACTAAATCCCAGCCGATAATCCAGGCAATAAATTCGCCCATTGTTGCGTAAGAATAAGTATAAGCACTTCCCGCCACCGGAATCATTGATGCAAATTCGGCATAACATAGTCCGGCAAAGCCACACCCCAGAGCTGCTATTAAGAATGAAATGGTGATAGCTGGTCCGGCTTGTTCAGCAGCCGCGGCACCGGTAATGGAAAATAGTCCGGCACCAATTATTGCACCAATACCCAATGCTATTAGTTTACCAACGCCAAGTGACTTCTTTAAAGAGTGACTATCGGTTTCGTTTGCCTCTTTCAGCAAACCTTCAATTGATTTTTTGGCAAATAAATCCATACGAATATTTTTCTAGAGAATTATTTCGCAAAGATATAATTTAATTTGTTTAATTATCAATCTAATGTTATTTTATATTTTATTATTGCAAATATTAGAATATATTTAGAATATTGTTTCATAATGAAAGTTTGTATTAGTATCTGTCTTTTTAAACAGACTCAAAAATAAAAATCTTTGGCACGACTTTTGTATATACATTTCCTTTTAACCAGATAAAAACTTTAAAATCTTAATACTATGAATGTATCCTTATACAACGGTGGGAACAAAGGACGTCCCACGTTTGTAGAAAACCTCTCTATAGAAGCAGTTATCAACTCGTTCAGAGCGCTGAAGTATGCAACGCTTGTCGATAACATCCGCAATGAGAACGGCGATTCCGCCAAAGCTTGGGAGCAACTCCCCGCCTTTACCTTTGCCGCATCCTTCAAGGGCGGACGAACAAAGACAAATATGGAGCAGTACAACGGAGTAATTCAGCTAAACAGTGGGAAACTGGAACCCGAACAAGCCATTCGCTTACGGGATAAAGCAGCACAAGAGCCCAATACATTGGCAGCATTTGTTACTACAGAAGGTACAGGAATTGTAATTCTATCTTCCGTTTCCAGTCCAGACGGCTCCATACCCGATAGTAATGAGGAGATTAGCAAATTTCACGCTCACGCTTTTTCCGTTGTCAGCTTATATTATGAATCCTGTTTGTACATCGACTTTAAGAAAAACGAACATTCATTATTACAGTTAACCTCAGCCACTTACGACCCTGAGCTATTCTTCAATCCCGAAGCCGAAACATTTCTGATAGCTACAAAGAAGGATTTCGAAAAGAAAACAACGAAGCTACTCCGAAACATGGAGGGAGAACCAATTTCCTATGATCATCTGCCTATTGGCGAACAGCGGGATACCGAAATAAGAAGAGCTTTCGACCGCGCTTACTCAAATGCGCTCAATGTGGAGTCATTCCGGAAAGAGAACAGATCGCAGTTTGTGTACGCTTTGGCATACTTTTGTTGCGTGGCAGGTATTCCTGAAGCAGAAACAGCCAAACTGGCACTTCCACGTTGCACCACCGAACATTTTACTGCCGATGATCTTCGTCTTACCATCCGTATTAAGTACAAGGAGTACGAAGATGCGGCCGGCACTGACAGCGGACTGACAAAAGTGGAGAAAGAAACACACAAGCTCGAAGAGTTTATCAAACGCAACTTCATGCTTCGCCGCAATGTAATACTGCAAGGCATTGAATTTCGTTATGCCGATCATACCAGTCATGAGTGGACCGAGCTTCGCGACCATCACCTCAACACTATTTATATCCGGGCACATAAAGAAGGAATAAACTGCACCCTGAATGATGTAAAAGCAATGGTAGATTCTGAGTTTACCCCCTCCTACCACCCTTTCAAGGATTTTATCTTTGTTCCTTTCACCGAATGGGATGGGCACGACTATATTGCCGATGTGGCAGCCACCGTACCCACCAAAGATCCCGAATATTTTGAATGGTGTTTTCGCAAATGGTTCGTGGCATTAGTTGCTTCATTGATAAACGACCGAGTAATTAACCACCAGATTCTGGTATTGATTGGTGGCAAGCACGGTATGGGAAAATCCACCTGGCCGGAACGCCTCTTACCACCCGAATGGCGAAAAAGTCATTTCGATGCCAATGTGTTTTCCAACAACGCCAATGCCACCCGCATGAAGCTGAGCACTGGTGCCATTCTGAATATCGACGAGCTGGATACCATTCAGCGTTACGATCAGGAAACGGTAAAAGAGTTGTTCACCACGTTCAACATCAACATACGCACCTCGCCGGACCGTCCACCACGCAACTTTGTGCGTCACGCTTCTTTCTTCGGAACAACCAATCACCTGGATATTTTGAGAGATTATACCGGTAGCCGTAGATATTTGTGTCATGAAGTGACCGGCCCCATCAATTTTGATTTCACTATTGATTACAAGCAGCTTTATGCTCAGGCATGGAACCTGATTCTGAAAGGGTTCCGTTACTACTTCAATTCTGAAGAAAACAGCATAGTAGAACAACACAACCAGCACTACATGGAAACTGATGCGGATATGGAGTTGTTCTATGAGTATTATCGCAAACCGGAGGGTGAAGAGGAAGGTATTTATCTTTCTGCTGCGAAACTGGCGGAATATATTAAGAGTAAGACGGGGATTGCTATTAGTAAAAAGATGATAAACAAGCTGGGTAAAAACCTGAAATCACTTGGCTTTCAATGGAAAAGGATAAACGGGTATACAGTTTATCATATCTGTTTAAAAGAGTAAACTGATTATTTGGTGGCAGGAGTGGCAGGAAAAATAACCTTTTTGCCATTCTGAAAATTAAATTCTGAAAATTATGCAATTTGCGGAATTCTCAAAAAAATATTTTTGAAACCGAAAAATGCTCTTTTTTCCTGCCACTCCTGCCACCAATAGCAATATCTATATTTGCATATTGCATTATAATTCAAGTATATAGGCGTATTAGAGAAAACGACTAAACGAATTAGTAAAAACAAAATGAGACATCATATCGATCATGTACACGATCGATATGCGAACATCTACATGTTCGTTTTCAATCTTGTACATGTTTGTAGAAACCATAAACCAATAAAACATTAATTACCATGGGCATACCATATAAATTCAAGGAGATAAACGATAATTTAAGTAATGGCACACAGAAAAAAAGCGGTGTTCACCCCATAATAAAAAGCAGAGAAAAGTTAAACACAAAAGCATTAGCCGAATACATTGCAGGAAACGATCCGCTACTTCGCACTGAAATGGAACTGGCAATAACCAGAACATTTAGTGCTATAGAAAAAGCATTGAAGAACGGTTACACTGTTGCCTTAAACGATTATGGAGCTTTCCAACTCTCTGCACAATTCCGTGAAGATTTTAATCCCGAAGAGCCTCATCGCGCCGAGAGTATTGAGGTGAAGAGTGTGAATTTCCGTGCTTCTACCAAGATGAAGAAGCGGATTGGGGCGAGTGGGTTTGAGAAGAGTGAGCGGTGATGGGTTGTATTCTTATATAGTTCAACAGAATAAATAACCCTTTAGCTGAATTAAGTTAGCACATATCCAATTCACCCAATAAGTTTACATATCAATTCTATAACTCTGAATATATTCAGTTCGTTTAATCTGTAATTGATTGTTCAAAATAAGAAAAAAATAAACTTAATTTTCTTTATGCAAACCTACTAAAATATGAAATGAATTGTGTAATTTTGTGGATAGTCTATGATATGGTATGTATCTTCCCGATACAAACCATTCATTTTTTAATCTAATTTTATCCTACATGAACATTGCTCAAATAACCGACAATCTCGAAAAACTTGTTGAATCTTTCAATAAAGATACCTTTATTTTTAATCTACTTTTGGCTTACGGTACACCTAAAGCTACAATTAGCCGATTACAAAAAGGTGACAAAAATATGTTTTCGAAAGAAATAGCAATAATAAAAAAGAAACTATTTTTCAATTCCGTTGAAGATGAAGATTTACAAACAGCATTAAACAATCTAAAACATAGCGAAAAGGTAACCAAGCAATCACCTCGTTTCATTGTAGTTACTGATTATGAAACATTACTGGCTTACGATACCAAAACCGATGAATCATTAGACATTCCGATACTCGAAATTGCACAACATACAGATTTCTTTCTTCCTTGGGCAGGTATGGAAAAATCGAAGCAGCAAACGGAAAACATTGCTGATGTAAGAGCTGCCGAACGCATGGCAAAACTTTACGACGAAATTAGAAAAGATAATCCCACTACAACACACGAAGAAGTTCATAATCTGAACGTCTTTCTTTCTCGCTTACTATTTTGCTATTTTGCCGAAGATACAGGAATTTTCGACAAAGATTTATTTACCAAATCTATTGATTATCATACCCAGAAAGATGGTAGTGATCTAAGCATGTACCTCGATACCTTATTTGAGGTTATGAATACATCACAATCAGCTCGTAAAAATGATTTACCCGCCTACATCAAAGCATTTCCGTATGTAAACGGTGGCTTATTTCGGGATCAACACGCTGCACCGGTATTCACCCGCAAAAGCCGGCAAATGCTTATTGATTGTGGCCTGTCACTACAATGGCAAGACATAAACCCCGACATTTTTGGTTCGATGATTCAGGCGGTAATTACGCCCGAACACCGTGGCGGATTGGGTATGCACTACACGTCTGTACCCAATATTATGAAAGTCATTGAGCCGTTATTTCTGGACGAACTCAAAGAAGAGTTTGATGCTATTGTACAGACGAGGCGTGCCTTGTCTCCTTACTCCGACAGAGCTAAACTGACTTTCAATGCTTTACTAAAACGCATCTGGAATATAAAAATATTCGATCCTGCTTGCGGAAGCGGCAACTTTTTGATTATTGCCTATAAAGAACTTCGCAAATTAGAAATGCTTATTTTCAAAGAATTAGGCACCTTAGCATTCTCCGAAATAAACCTCGGAAACTTTTATGGTATAGAGTTGGACGACTTTGCTCACGAAGTAGCCACGCTCTCCCTTTGGCTTGCCGAACACCAAATGAACCAGGCTTTTATGCGGGAATTTGGACGCTGCAAACCTGCATTACCACTTCAAGAAACCGGAAATATTGTACATGGAAATGCTTGCCGTATTGATTGGGAAATGGTTTGCCCGAAAAATAAAGGAGATGAAATTTATATATTGGGAAATCCGCCTTATTTGGGAGGAAAAGGGCAATCTATTGAACAGAAAATAGACATAGAAAAAATCTTTAAAGGCGAAAAGAATTTTAAAGAATTAGATTACATCGCTTGTTGGTTTTTGCTTGCTGCGAAATATATCGAAACAAAAAGTAAATTTGCTTTTGTAACTACCAGTTCAATTTGTGAAGGTGCCCAAGTTGAACAAATTTGGCCGTTAATAACAAATATGAATAATGAAATATATTTTGCTTATATTCCATTTAATTGGACAAATAACGCTAAAAACAAAGCAGGTGTTACTTGTTCAATTATTGGTATTCGCAAACTCAGTACCGAAAAAAAATATATTTTCAATAGGTCTATACGAAAAGAAGTTTTAAAAATAAATGGTTATTTGACAAGTGGAGATAATATTTATATTACTAAAAATCTTGAATCAATTTCTCGGTTACCTCCAATGATAACAGGTAACAGTCCATACGAGAATGGCAACTTAATGTTGACTCCTGATGAAAAATTAGATTTACTAACAAATTACCCTAATGCAAAACAATTTATTCGAAAAGTTACTGGAGCAAATGAATACATTAATGGAATCGAAAGGTGGTGTTTGTGGATTGAAGATGAAAAATTACCAATTGCTTTAGATATTCCTCCTGTCTTTAAAAGAATAGAAAATATAAAATTATTCAGAGCAGCAGGTGGCGATGTAGCAAGAGGTCTGTTAAATAGACCTCATAAATTTAGATATACACATACAGCAAAAAAATCAATAATAATTATTCCTATAGTTTCTTCTAGTAGAAGAGAATATATACCCTTGGGGTTTCTTCCAGCAGAATATATAATACTAAGTTCTGCTGCTGCAATATATGACTCAGAACCATATATTTTTTCAATATTAACTTCGAAAATTCATATGAACTGGGTTTATTTAACTTCGGGTAAATTAAGAGGGGATATAAGATACTTATCGGCTTTAAGTTACAATACCTTTCCTTTCCCCCAAATCTCCGACAAACAGAAAAAAGAATTAGAACAACACATTTATAATATTTTAGGAGAACGAGAAAAACACTCTGAAAAAACACTAGCACAACTCTACGACCCCGAAAAAATGCCAGATGGATTGCGTGAAGCTCACCGTCAAAATGATTTAGCGGTTGAGCGTTGTTATCGCAGTCGTCCATTCGATAGCGACGAAGAACGGTTGGAATATTTATTTAAGCTCTATGAGCAAATGATAGAAGAGGAAAAAGAGAAAGGGACGTTGTTTGGAAAGCCTGCTAAATCAACCAAAAAACGTATTTAAAGAGTATTCGAAAAAGAACACCAGTTGTGTTCAGTATGCATATCAAGTATTTCGAGATTCCGACTTGACGGAAACCTCCTGATTTATTTGGGGGATGAAACAGAAGATAAATGACATAGACTTAAAGTATGCAATTGGGCAACAAACTGTTGACCAATTTGAAACAGTCAACAATGCTGATACTTTCACCAGAGTGGTGGAAAATTGGCTGAAAGGTATATATATCATCAACCCAATAGCAATGCTTTGGGATAGTTGCAAACAAGTTGAATAACCAATTACGAAATGGAAAAAGAAAATAACAGCCTCGATTATAAAAGTTTGAGAAAAGCAATTGGTAAACAGGCTGATTTAAAATCGCTTGCCGAAACCTGTGTGGCTTTTGCCAATGCACAAGGCGGTAAACTTATCATTGGCATTGAAAATATGCAAAGTGAGCCTCCTATAAACCAAAAAGTAAATATTGAGGATGTGAATGCCGTAGTGGTTAAACTGCGTAGTTTAACTGATGGAGTGGGGTTAGTAAATCCCGAAATAATAACACATGCCAATGGGGCTGAGTATTTTGTGATAAGAGTTTTCCCTTCTTTGCGTACCATTGCCACCACTTCGTCGGGTAAGGTATTTATTCGTATTTCTGACAATAGTTGTCCTGTAGGCAGCGATGAGTTAACTAACTTGGCAGCCGAAAAATCTGCTTTTCAATGGGAAATTATAGCAAGCCAAAAAATAACATTGGAGCAGATTGATAAAGACAGTCTTAAAAACTTTATTGATGATATTAGGCGGTCCGATAAGGTATCCGATTTTATAAAAAACAAAGAGATTCCAGAATTACTTGGTTTCTATCAGATGATTGACCCTGATGGCTTTGTTACAAATTTAGGCATTTTGTGGCTTGGAACGCCTGCACAACGAGCACGCTTAAACTACCCGGTAACTGTTCAATATATTGTTTACAACGAACGGGATGAAAAAATAAGAAAAAAGGAATGGCATTATCATTTGCACAATCCTAAAGAATTGTTGCAGGAAATTGAAAAGGAAGCTGTTGAGCTTACCTATAGCACCGAACTTCCTGATGGATTGTTCCGAAAAACAGTGCGACAATATCCCAAAGAGGTAGTAAGAGAATTGCTGATTAATGCCATTGCCCATAAAAAATATACAATTTCGGGTGATATTTTTATTGAAGTATATCCAAATAGAATGACTATTACCAATCCGGGCAGTTTACCTTTAGGAATAACAAAAGAAAATATATTACACGAACGTCATCGCAGAAATCCACATCTTATTCAAACACTTAGCGATTTGAAACTAATGGAAGGTGAAGGCTCTGGATATGATTTGGTTTATGAGAAATTAGCCCGTGACGCTAAACCTTTACCCGATATTGTGAGCGAATTCACCAAGGTAGCCGTTACGGTTTATTCGGGAGTAATTGACACCGGCGTTATTTCTATTTTAGATTATATTGAAAAACACTACCAACTTACTCAAAAGGAATACATAACGTTGGGTATAATTGCTACTGAGAAAAAAATTCTTTCAACCCAACTTGCAACAAAATTACAACTCAACCAAGAGGATAAAATGCGCTCGTGGATTGGCAAATTGATTGAAAATAAAGTGATTGTAGCCCAAGGTATAAAAAAAGGCACTGAATATCTTCTAAACCCTGAATTATTTGCACAAGCTAGATTGGATATAAAGCCGTCTTTACGCACATTAGAGCCCTATAAACTGGAAGCATTAATTGCTGAGGATTTAAAATATAATGGTGCGAGTAAAATGTCTGATATTCAAAACAGAAATAAGGAGATTACTCAATATGACATTCAAAAAACGATTTATAGAATGGAGAAAAATGGCGATTTATTACCAAGTGGTGGAAAAAGAAATAGAACCTACAATCTTGTTCAAAAAAAAACAAATGAAAAATAAATCACGAATAAAAAAGTGTATAGTATTGATATTGTGATATATATGTTATTTCCCATGAAAAATAACTCAAAACAAACACAAAATAATCTTTTGTCCCATTTAGTACTATCAAGTTCAGCTGTAAGAGAAGATTTTGAGAAAGTACTTTTAGACAAGCTTCCCGATGTTTTAGACATTCAACAGAAAAAGAACAAAATAACCAATTAACGAATCAACCATCATGCCAGATTTAGTCCACGTAACCTACGCCCAAACAGGGCAAAGCTCGCAAACCAATCATTTTGGTATGCGTGAAATGCAAGAAAAAGCTTTTGAAAAAAGAGATGCACAGTATCTATTGTTGAAAGCCCCACCTGCTTCAGGTAAATCACGTGCGTTGATGTTTATCGCTTTAGATAAGCTCATAAAACAAGGACTAAAGAAAGTAATAGTTGCTGTACCGGAGAAATCAATTGGTGGATCGTTTCGTGCTACTGACCTCAAAAGTCATGGCTTCTTTGCTGATTGGGAATTACACGACAATTACAACCTTTGTACTCCTGGTAATGATGGCAGCAAAGGCAAAGTACAAGCATTTTGTAATTTTATGGAGAATGATGAAAAAATTCTGATTTGTACTCATGCCACGTTGCGCTTTGCTTTTGAAGAGTTGGAAGAAACAAAATTCGACAATTGTCTGTTGGCCATTGACGAATTTCACCATGTTTCTGCTGACGGTGATAGTAAGTTAGGCGAACTGTTACGCCTGATTATGGAAAAATCAACAGCTCACATTGTAGCTATGACCGGTTCCTATTTCCGTGGCGATAATAAGCTAGTGCTTCAGCCCGAAGACGAAGAGAAGTTTACGAATGTAACTTATACCTATTATGAGCAGCTAAACGGTTATACCTATCTGAAATCATTGGGTATAGGATATAATTTCTATCAGGGGAATTACACCGAAGCCATTCTTAAAGTTTTAAATACAGACAAAAAAACTATACTACATATTCCGAATGTTAATTCGGGAGAGTCACTCAAACGAAAATACGATGAGGTAAATTTTATCTTAGATGCTATTGGAGATGTGATAAAGGTGGAATCTGAAACTAAGGTTATTCATTTGAAACGCCATACCGATGGGAAAACCATTAAAGTAGCCGATTTGGTAAATGACAATTCCCGTGAACGTGATTTGATTGTGAATTATCTGCGGGAAATGAAGTCAGTAGATGATATTGATTTGATTATTGCATTGGGAATGGCAAAAGAGGGTTTCGACTGGCCTTGGTGTGAATATGCGTTGACTATTGGCTATCGTGGTTCATTGACTGAGATAGTTCAGATTATTGGACGTTGCACCCGTGACAGCGATAATAAAACACATGCACAATTTACAAATCTTATAGCTCAACCGGATGCAACAAATGATGATGTGAAATTTGCTGTAAATAATATGCTGAAAGCAATTACTGCTTCGCTTTTAATGGAACAGGTATTGGCTCCAAACTTTAATTTCAAACCTCGTCTTTCACCCGACGATAAAGCAAAGCCAGGCGATATTCTGGTAAGAGGTTATAAAGCTCCAAGTTCCAAACGGGTAAAGGATATTCTCAAATCGGATATAAATGATTTGAAGGCGAATATATTAAAGGACAATAGCATTTTAGCAGCCATACCCGGCAATATCGATGCCGAAGTGATAAATAAAGTGTTGATTAAACAGGTTATAGAAAATAAATATCCGAACCTGAGCGAAGATGAAGTGGAAGAAGTTCGTCAATATGTGGTGATGGATTCAGTGATGAAAAACACCTTGCAAATCAATGTGAAGGATTTGAAAAAGGCTATAGAAAACGACGAGAGTATAAAAAAGGCAATTGCAGACAAGATGCCGAAGGAAGATATTAATACCTTGATTCCAAAAGTAATCAAAACAATCTATCCGGAACTTTCTGATGATGAGGCTAAAGCACTGAACAAAGTAGATATCAATACCAACATTATTGAAAGTACAGAAGCTCAGGCAGACAAACGGTTTATCCGCATGGCAGGCCAGTTTGTAAATATCGACGATATTCATATTGACCTCATAGATCAGGTCAATCCATTCCAACGTGCTTACGAAATCCTTTCAAAATCGGTAACACCAAAAGTATTGAAAGTGATTCAGGATGTTATTGAAACTTCTCGTATCAAAATGACTGAAGATGAAGCGCTCCTCTATTACCCTGACAAAGTTGCAAAATTCATTAAAACTTATGGTCATGCACCGGATATAAAATCCGCCGATTTTAATGAAAGAAGAATGGCTGAAGCTATTTTGTTTTTGAAAGAGTTGAAACGTAGAAATCAAGCTGCAAAGAATAATTAGATTGTGTTATGTTAAATACTGAGAAAAAGAAAAAACTACAGGATTTATTTGATAACGACCCGCTGGGGCTATTGGAAGTTAAGCCTTTAGCAAGCGTTAGGAACGAAGACAATATACTCGCTAGCAAGTTTCAGGAGATAATTGATTTTTATCAACAAAATCAACGTCTTCCGATTGAAAATAATGGAGTAAATGAACATGCCTTATATTCTCGTTTATGTGATTTCAGAGAAACGGAATCAAAAAGAAAGATCCTGGAACAATATGACGAATTCGGGTTATTAGTACCGGTAGAAAAAAAAGTATTTACGATAGATGATATTTTGGAAGATGATCCACTTGGATTATTGGACGAGGATGATATGGGGTTATTTGATTTTGATTTGGTTCAACGCCCCGACGAAAGAGCCAGTTCCGATTTTGTGGCACGTAGGAAACCTTGTACTAATTTTGAGAACTATCAATCAAAATTTAAGGAGGTTCAGAAAGAGTTGAAAGAAGGTAATCGCTCCATTATAGATTTTAAACTTGGAAATCTAAAAGAAGGTGCTTATTATCTGCACAATGGTGTTCTTTTCTATCTTGAAAAAATAAATATCACTAAAAATGATCATTATAGACCTGATGGAACTAGAGTCAGAACAGATGGACGAACAAGGTGTATATTTGAAAATGGAACTGAATCAAATATGCTAAAACGTTCAGTCGAAAAAATATTATATACTAATGGCAACGGCATTACAGAAAAAAATGAAACAAGCATTAAGCAAATTGAAGAAAATTTCTCAGGAATAACAGACGAAGATAAAGAATCTGGTTTCATTTACATTCTAAAATCAAAAAGCGAAAAGTCCGAAATCAAGTCAATAAAGCACCTTTATAAAATCGGGTTCTCAACAACAACAGTTGAAGAACGAATTAAAAATGCAGCACAAGAGCCAACCTATTTAATGGCTGATGTGCGTATCATAATGACTTATAGGTGTTTCAATATGAATGCGCATAAGCTTGAATTATTGTTGCACAATTTCTTTGGCAGTTCCTGTTTAAATGTCGATGTATTTGACAACCTTGGCAACCGTCATACGCCCCGGGAATGGTTTATTGCTCCCCTAGACATAATCGAACAAGCAGTTCAGTTGATTATTTCGGGTGAGATTATAAATTATCGGTTTGATGGGGAGAAAGACGAAATTTTGATTAGGTAGACTACCCAATTGGATATATTTTATAGAAAGTGGTTGAGTAACTTATAGATCATAAAGGGGTCGAATTCGATCCCTTTATTTCAAATGACAGAATAAATAAAATACTAAAAGTCAATATAAAAAAGTTTCTAATCCAATTTTTAATTATGGCAAATTCGCCATAATTAAAAATAATATTGGTTTGAACTGCTTAAAATTAGCGGTAAAGAATTAATTTGTCAATTTTACTCTCTATTCTCCCACCAAACTATTCAAATAAACCTCCAATGCAGTATAGCCATTCTTCATACGCCTTTTTAGGGGTTTCTGTCTTTAGAGCGTAAACTCCTAAATCATTAACTAAAATAGTTCTAAGTAATGAGGAAATAAATAATTTAGTTACTTTTGCAGCACACGATTGGGAAAACCAGACTGAGACAATTCTCTTTACCGGATTGGATAAGAATGGAAGAACCGTTTGGGGGAAACGTGTAAAATGAATATTAACAAAAAACCAATATAAATTATGAAAATACACAGATCATTATTTTCAGCATTTGCCCTCTTTATGGGAATGTCCATAAATGCGCAGACAGAACACGAGATGGTGGTGAAAGCCAACAAACCTGGAGCCGAGATACAATCGACCATGTACGGACTCTTTTTTGAAGATATCAATTACGGTGCCGATGGTGGCCTGTATGCTGAATTAGTAAAGAACCGTTCTTTTGAATTTCCTCAGAATTTAATGGGCTGGAAAACTTTTGGCCATGTAGAGGTCCGCACGGATAATCCTGCATTTGATAAGAATCCACACTATGTACGCCTTTCAGATGCTGGACATAATGAGAAACATACCGGCCTTGAAAATGAAGGCTTCTTTGGAGTAGGTATTCATAAAGATGCTCAGTATCGTTTCAGTGTATGGGCACGTCTTCCACAAGGAAGTGAAAAACAGGAATTCCGTATAGAACTGGTTAATTCTAATAATGATCCTGTTGTAAAGCAAGTAGTAGCAGTAACATCTTCTGAATGGAAGAAATATGAAGTGGTACTTACTTCCCCGATTACGGATGATAAAGCTATAATAAGAATATTCCTGACTTCAAAAGGTGATATCGACATGGATCATATTTCTCTTTTCCCTGTTGATACATGGAAAGGACGCGAGAATGGCTTGCGTAAAGACTTGGTTCAGGCTCTTGCCGATTTAAAACCGGGTGTATTTCGCTTTCCTGGCGGATGTATTGTTGAAGGTACAGATCTGAATACCCGTTATAACTGGAAAAATACCGTTGGTCCGGTAGAAAACCGTCCTTTGAATGAGAATCGTTGGCATTATACTTTCACTAACAGATTCAATCCTGATTATTATCAGACTTATGGATTAGGCTTTTATGAGTTTTTCCTTTTGTCAGAAGAAATTGGTTCAGAACCTCTGCCTATTTTAAACTGTGGAATGGTTTGTCAGTTCCAGAATAAAGATCTTAAAGCCCATGTACCTGTTGATAAACTAGACAGTTATATTCAGGATGCTCTTGATTTGATTGAGTTTGCTAATGGTGATGTTACTACAAAGTGGGGTAAAGTACGTTCTGAAATGGGACATCCGGCTCCTTTTAACCTGAAGCTTATCGGCGTAGGTAATGAACAGTGGGGAAAAGAATATATGGAACGTCTTGAACCTTTTATCAAGGCTATACGTAAAGCTTATCCAAAGATTCGCATTGTAGGTACTTCCGGTCCGGATTCCGAAGGAGACAAGTTTGATTATGCATGGCCTGAAATGAAGCGTCTCAAAGCCGATTTGGTTGATGAACATTTTTATCGTCCTCAGAAATGGTTCTTAAGTCAGGCTGCCCGTTATGATAATTATGATAGAAAAGGCCCTAAAGTCTTTGCCGGTGAATATGCTTGCCATCCCAAAAATGGAAAGAATAACTTTGAAGCTGCTCTTTGTGAAGCTGCTTTCATGACTGGTTTGGAACGTAATGCTGATGTTGTTCACATGGCAACTTATGCTCCGCTTTTTGCTCATGTAAAAGGCTGGCAATGGCGTCCCGATTTAATCTGGTTTGATAATCTATCCAGTGTACGCTCTGTGAACTATTACGTTCAACAGCTTTATTCTCAAAATAAAGGTACCAATGTGCTTTCATTAACTATGGATAAGAAACCTGTTACAGGTCAGGATGAACTTTATGCTACTGCAGCATGGGACAAGAACGAAAAAGCTTATATAGTCAAGGTCGCAAATACGTCAGACAAGGAACAAAGCATTCGCGTTGTTTTTGACGGTCTTAAGAAAGGACAACTTTCGGAAGGCACAGCTACAACTCTTCATTCTTCAGATCTGGATGCTGAAAATACTCTGGCAAATCCTAATACGGTTGTGCCTCAAAAAGCCGAAGTTGTGATGAATGATAATGTTCTTAATGTAAAACTGGGAGCCAAAACATTTGCTGTATATAAGTTTTCTAAGAAGTAAAATAATTTAAGAATGTTTATAAATAGAATTTCAAGAGTGATGCTTTTATGTTCAGTAATTTGTTTATAATAGGTTTTTTAAGAAGGATGTTTCGTGAGGAACATCCTTTTTTATGAATGTAAGTAGGGAAAACTATAAAATACTGAAAATAGCAATGATGTGGCAAATACTTCCTCCTAAAACAAACAGATGAAAAATAGAATGCATGTAACGCATCTTTGTCCAGGAATAGAATAATGCTCCAATAACATATGAAGCTCCTCCGCCAATAAGCCAATAGAAAATATTTATTGATCCTGCTGCAGAAAGACAATCAATTAATGGTTTAAAAGCAACAAGAATAGCTCCTCCCATAACCACATAACAGACTGTTTCCAGATTACTATGTTCCTTAAGTCTTACGAAGCTAAGAATGAATCCAACTATTGCAGTAGTCCAAACAAAGGAAAAAAGTGTCCACCCCCAGGCTCCTGAATTCCGGAGAACAACGAGTGTAAAAGGAGTGTATGTTCCGGCAATGTGCAAATAGATTGCTCCGTGATCAAACTTGCGAAGCAGTGCTTTCCTATGTTCGTTAGTGCATGCATGATACCAGGTTGAGGTGATATAAGAAGAGAGCATCCCAACAAGATATACGGCAAAACTTATAATGATCCAGGAATTATTGGTCTGATTCGCTCCACGCATTAGGATAATTCCTGCAATGATTCCAAGTAAAATGCCCAATCCGTGCGAACTTGAATTTGCAATTTCTTCTCCTGCAGTGTATCTCTTCTGACTCATACGAATGTTATTTAATTGGTTTCAATTTCATCTTTTCAGCCTTCTCAATCATATAGTTATATGCGGCTTCATATTCGTTAGGGATAACACCATCCAGAATTGCATCCTTGATGGAACTTTTGAGGGCACCCACCTCTTTGCACGGACGCAGACCAAAGGCCTCCATAATCTCTTCACCGGAGATTGGAGGCTGGAAATTGCGGATGCGGTCTTTTTCTTCCAGGTCTCTAAGCTTTTGACGAACCAGCTGAAAATTATCCAAAAACTTTTGTTTGCGTATCTCGTTTTTAGAGGTAATATCTGCTTCACACAAGCTCATTAAGTCATCAATATCATCTCCTGCATCAAAGAGCAGACGGCGGACTGCTGAGTCTGTTACGATATCTTCTGCAAGAACAATGGGCCGCATGTGGAGACCCACCATTTTCTGAACATACTTCATCTTTTCATTCATGGGCAGTTTCATCTTGCGGAAGATATTGGGTATCATCTTTTCGCCAACAAAATTATGATTATGAAAAGTCCAGCCCGCTTTGGGTTCCCACCTTTTGCAGACAGGTTTGCCTATGTCATGAAGTAAGGCTGACCATCGGATCCAAAGATTATCAGTATGTTTAGCGATGTTGTCCAAAACCTCTAATGTATGATAGAAATTATCTTTGTGTGCCTTGCCATTTCTGCTGTCTACTCCTTGCATATTGGCAAGTTCCGGGAAGATGAGTGACAGTAATCCACATTGATCCAACAATACAAAACCTATAGAAGGAACAGGAGAAGCAAGTATTTTGTTCAACTCATCGGCAATACGTTCTTTTGAAATAATCTCGATTCGTTCCTTGTTCCTCGCGATGGATTCAAAAGTCTCTTCTTCAATCTGGAAATTGAGTTGGGTGGCAAAACGGATGCCTCGCATCATTCGAAGAGGATCGTCACTGAATGTGATGTCCGGGTCAAGTGGGGTACGGATGATCTTATCTTTCAGATTTTCCATTCCATTGAATGGATCAATCAATTCTCCAAAGCGTTCAGCGTTAAGACATACAGCCAGCGCATTGATTGTAAAGTCCCGGCGATTCTGGTCATCTTCCAGTGTGCCATTTTCCACAATTGGCTTGCGTGAGTCTCTTTGGTAAGACTCCCTCCGAGCGCCAACAAATTCTATTTCTATTTTGTGGTATTTGACTTGGGCTGTTCCGAAATTCTTGAAAACAGAAACATGTGCATGTCTTCCTAATCTCTTACCAAGTGCCTGTGCCATTGCTATTCCACTTCCCACTACTACCACATCAATATCTTTCGACGGGCGTTTCAGAAAGATGTCGCGGACATATCCTCCTACCGCATAACACTCCAGGCCGAGTTTCTCTGCTGTTTCTGAGATTGCAGCGAAGATGTCGTCGCTAAAATATCCTTTTAATTCTTCCTTCGTTAATTGCATGTTATCCTATGTTCCTAAAAGAGCACAAAAATACAATAATTTGAGCAGGTAAATGGCAGGTTTGGCAATTTAATTGTAATTTTGCCTCCTATAACATTTATAAGCATGAGAAAGTTAGGAATCATAACACTGTTTGTGCTTGCATTAACGGCTTGCACTGACGATGGAGAGAAAAAAGCATCATTGAGACTACAAGCGGCGGAAGAAGCATTGGCAAAAGGAAATTATAATGAAGCAAAGTTGCAGTTGGATAGTATTAAAACTCTTTACCCTAAGGCTTTTGAGGCTCGCCGTAAAGGAATTGATCTGATGCAGCATGTGGAAATAAAAGAGCAGGAGAGGAGTGTGGTCTATCTTGATAGCCTGTTAAAGATAAAGAAGGTGGAAGCGGATCAGAAGAAAAAAAGACTGACTCTTGAAAAGAATCCGGAATATCAGGCGGTTGGCAATTATCTCCATCCTTCACAGAGAGTGGAGAATAATATTCGTCGTACTTATCTGCGGGCACAAGTTAGCGAAATAGGAATATTTGCTTTGACTTCCATCTATTGTGGAGGTTCGTTTATTCATCACCGATCAATAAAGGTAACAGCTCCGGATGGAAGTTTTGCTCAGACTCCGGCAAGTCGTGATGTGTATGAGTCAACTGATCTTGGAGTAAAATCTGAAAAAGTAGATTATCGTATTGGAGCCGATGGAGGTGTTGCCGGCTTTATATACATGAATAAAGATCAAAACCTCAAACTGGAATTTATTGGCAATGGTCGGAAGGCAGTTAGCTTTTCTCCGGCAGACCGTAAAGCAATTTGTCAGGTTTATGAACTGGCTCAGGCTCTGTCTTCTATCAATCAGATACAAAAGGAACTGGATGAAGCGCGTCTGAAAATCCGTTTCGTGAATAAGAGAATGCAGTTGGAATCTGAAGGAAAATAAAAAGAGTTATTGATATTATATAGCCGAAGAAGGAAAGGGAAACCTTTCCTTCTTTTATATTTTATACTATAGAAGAATGATTATCCTATACAGATACAGAAGATATTTTTTTGTACAGGAAAATAGCAATATCAGGATCCGCTTTTATTTTTCCAGAACAAGTTATTGAGAAAGTTCCTTTTCGTTTATCTATCTGGTCAAAGAGAATTTTAAAGTAAAGCCAAAATCGGAATTGGTTACTGGATAGGAAGCAGAAGAAACCAGCGGAGTATTCTGCTGGCGATCATAATACATCCTTATGGTGAGCAGTTTCGAAAAGGTATAGTCGGCTGATATGGATAATTTAGTCGCTTTGTTTCCACTAGTGGGTTGTGCAATATTCTCTTGTATATTCCTGCTCAGAACGGATTGATTGCGGAAAGAGATGTCTGCCAGCAGATTTAGGTCATTACTTACTTTATTCTTGCTTTTTCCTGCACCAAATAATTTCAGATCTACAATCTTATAGCCCATACCCACCACAATATCCTTGGAACCACTTTCCACTATTTGATTGGCAGTCATACTTAGTGTAAGTATACGTGTTTTTTTATATTCAACTTTACTCGTGATTCCGTTCTTAAAGGTCATATCTACTCCGAAAAGGGGAGCAAATTGTTCGTTGATAGATACGGTACCTATATCAAATGCTGCCGAAGGTACAGGGTTTCCAGTCTGTGCGTCTTCCACAAAACCAAGATTATCCATGTAGCTTGAAAAACTTTGGTAAGTGTTGTATGAGCCAACAGCATAAGTACTCTTATATGCATGATTCAGGTTAAACGACTTGAAACGTTTCTTAAACCACTCAAGTTTGCTTAATCCACCATAAGTTATTCGCCAGTTAGGCATTAATGACAATAGATTGGGGAACAGATCGAGTGAAACTTTATCGGCGCTTTTTCCTGTATAAGCAGCCAGAAATGCAGGTATCATTACATCCGGAGAATTTTTGTTAATGGTTCCGTTTGCAGGGTCAAACAGCTTACCTCCAAGAGTCGTTCCTTCGGGATAAACAGCTCCCACATATTGTGCTTCTACTCTTTTCTGAATGATATCCAGATTCTGAAGGAACTTATCAAAAGTTTTTGATGCGTATGCATTACCCGCATTACTTTTATCAAATGCGCTGTTAAGAGAGATGATACTCAAACTGAAGCTTCCACTTTGAGCTGTAGGCATCCCTTCATACATAAACTGTATGCTCTTTGATTTATTCATTGTTCTGTTGGCGGTCAGGTCTATCTTGAAATCCTTGAATGGCTCAAGCGTCATACGAATCTGCAGATCCTCCATGGCATTTGTTGTTGCCGGATCCACCACAGAATCATTGCTTATTAACCAGTTATTTCTGGCTGCCTTTTGAATATAGCTGTCGTTTGTTACACCAAAAGCAAAGTCGAGTCCGGGAGCAAACATGCCGCTGCTTCGTTTTTGTCCCAGTAAATCACCGACTTCAGGTAGATATCCGGGAAGTGTCATTGCGAAAGTATTCCGGTAAGTAACGCTGAAATTCCTGGCCATCATGGCAAAGCGTGTAACGGATTGAGCCATTTTATACCAACTTTGTTCTTCTGGTTTCGGACCAGGTAAAATACTCAGCTTAATTTTTATGGAATCCCGGTTGTTAATAATAATCTTATTTTCATCCTGCACCTTATATTTAACAAGATACCTCTTCCCATTCTGTGTAATCGCACTCACTTTCAATATTTTTGTCTTTAACCCGTGAGATAGGGTTACGGTAGTATCCTTTTTAAGCTGAACTTCCTTCTCGAATTTTTTATTCTTCAACAGCTCTTTTTTGTCGGGTGGAGCGACTCTGCTGTTCGATGCAAATAATTTGTTTGTCTCTTTCAGAAAAGGAACCTTGTTGTAAAGTGTTTCAAAATTGAAACGGCCATTCAGATCAATAGAACGTTGGTTTGCTATTGTATTTCCAACTGAACTTCCGTCCGTTAAATCGACACCCCTATCCCAGGTATAAGAGGAAGTAAATTTTGCATCACTGCTTACCCAGTTCAGAATAGGAATCAAATCGAATGGTAATTTATAGCTGACATTAAAGGTTTGCTGGAAATCGAGCGGACGTCCCAAGTGCAGCAAACTTCTCTTTATCGAATCTTTCCGTGCGGCATACTCATCCGGATATAGGTTCTTGTCAATTGTTCCGTAAGGTTCTTCAATCTCTGCGCGTGTGGCAGAAGTAAAGTTGAGATGCAAGTTCTTTGTCAGATCCCAGCGGAGTGAAAAATCTCTGTTCCAGAGAAACTCCTTCGCTACAGATAGAGGTATCGCTGTATCTCCGTAAGGATTATCCAGGTCTCTTAATTGCAATTCGTAAGAATGGCGTGAAAGATCAGAATTGAAGGATATATTTTGTGGTAACCAGCTCAGATTAAATGCTTTGACCAGTTTCATCCATGAAGACTTGTTCTTTAAATTCTTGAATGGCTCCCATGGCTTATTGGCTGGAGAATAATTATATCCTAAGTTGGTTTTCCAGTTTATGTCAGATTCCCATGCTGTGGTGTTTCCTTGGTTATATCTCTTTGTAAAAGAGTAGCCGATGGTAAAGTTTGAAGGATCATATGGCATTGGTTTTTTACTGGTGATATTCATTCTCATGTTGCTCAAACTGAAATTTTTATAAGTAACCAGCTCTTGTGCAATGTTACGAATAGAATCCTTTTGCGCTTTTCTGGAATAAGTATCCAGCACATCTGATAAAAGAAGATCCTGATTGGTGGGATCATATTTAGGGGATGTCAGTTCTTTGGAATAAGAGTAATAAATAGGAGCTGAGATCTTTGCCTTGGCAGGGAAGAATTTACCCAATTCAAAACTCGTGGTGAAATTATACTGGTAATAATCATCAAGTCTTCTTTCGCTTACACTTTGTTCCAATCCTCCAAAACCAGCCGTTTCCATATGTCCGCCAAGGTTTATACTTCCCAGATCTGACAACTGCACATTCATATTTCCCTGTGCTGCCCATCCTCCGGATTCGTTGAATTCCGTCAAACGGAGTTCGTTAACCCAGACTTCTGCCGATTTTAAAGAGCGAGAATTATTTCGTACTCCAATCATAACGGTCTTTACTTCGGCCAGACTTGGATTACCTATGATACTGATCTTGTTGGCTGGTTTATCGGTATCATATGTGTAGTATAATTTGGCAAAGCTTACATTTGAACCGGATGTATTCTTTGCTGTATTACGCTCTTTCTTTAATTTTGTAAATAGTTCGAAAGGAATATCCAGCATGTTATTTTCTGGCCATACTGCTTTACAACCACTTAAGGTGCTTCCATTATATTGTCCGTGAGGGGTGAGCTTCAAGGGAATCTCATATTCGTAATAGTTGTTCTTATAATCAGAACCCAGTCGGATAAAAACAGAAACTTCATTATCTTCTAATGACGTTACATCATCCAGTAACTTTTCACCATGTATAAACATCTGCAGACGTTTATACTGACGCAGATCCAGACCGGAACTTTTATAAACCGCCCTTGCATCGCCGGGGGATAGATTCTGCACTTTTAAGCTCATAGCCTGCTCGTTTTCTTGTTTCAGCTGAGGCTGTGATGGGTCAATCACACGTGTGATGCCCGGAGGGAGTACGTAATTAACCGGAGTCTTGTCGCTGTTTTCCTCGATGTTCACAGCAGAAACATCCAGACTGCCACTTACTGTAGGAACAGGCTGCTGAGAATTATACAATGCCTGTTCGTAATTTCTCCACTCTCCGCGAACTAAGTCGAGTGTTGCAAACCGTAATACCACAGGATCAACAAAGTTGGTAAGATACATGCGCATAAAACGGATAGACTTGAAATCAGAGATCGATCCTACAGCCTTATCATAGTTCCTTACCGGAATTTTGAACTGATACCAGTTTACCTCTTCTGTCTTTCCGTTTCGTAACTTTACACTAGCTGTGCGTTTATTGGTGATGTAATTACTTCCTACCTTCAAACCTTCCGGAGCAATATTTATTTTATACTGGAAGTATTTTTCATATTCATTAAGTGTGTTGTCCTGATTAATATCTTCCACATCGGGTACAGTCTTTGACGAAATATCATATTTTTCAGGAGAATCCTCGGATGCAGTAGAGTTACCTTCTGTATTATTGTAATATTTGTATCGTTCCAGAATGCTTTTCTCTTCCTGATCATAATCAGAACCACGGTAGTAATGATAAAGATCTCCGGCCGGACTCTTTTCAAATTGAGTGTAGATTGCAGGGTCAAGAATTGTTTTTAATTTATTCAGATAGGTGCTGTAAGCGCCAAAAGTCCTTTCTTCTTCTGCCGTAATTCCGTTCAATCCCACATCCTGTTTCTTTCTGGCTCCTGTAGAGGTGTCAAAAGCATAAACAATACTTTGTTCCTTCGGTACTTTTCCCCATACGGTTTCTTCTACTTTTGTCTGATTACCATCAATTGGCATACCGTTTTCAAAGTATTTCTTTCCATCTTTCAGAATATCTTCTGAAACCTCTCCAAGGTTGATATAAAGGTCTCCGCCGCGACGGTTTCCTGTAGTGCTTTCATAAATAAACGGATCGAGCATCCAGAACTCAACATATTCGATATTGGCCGTTTCAAAATCACTGGTATCCAGCTTCCTCATAATACCTCCCCAACGTTTTTCAGGATTAGGAAGCAGTCCTTTCGATGTCAGATTCGGATCGAGGTTATATGGTCCGCGTTCATTAGGGTAATAGGCTAAGTTGAGGATGGAAAGAGTGGATGTTTCCATGTAAGAGGTTTCCTTATTGGGGAAAATCTCTTGCTCATATACTTCTCGCACATAGTGGTTGGATAGTTGTTCAAGGTCACTTTTTATGTGCGATGGAGTCAATGAGGAATTTCTGCGGGTAAAAAGTCCGTCAATATTGTACCAGGCCAACAGTGCCCTGTTCATTCCATAAGAGATATCATTTGATTTGGACGCTTCGGGGAAACGGGCATTCGACCCGGTTTCATAAGGTGTGCTGGCAAGCATCCAGTAAGATGGTTGTCGTAAATCAATGCCGGTCTTTGTCGATTCAAAATCATCAATGTATGAGGCATTCCCTTGTATCCCCGATGCTTGTCCGGGAACAAGTTGAGCATACTCTGCAGTGAGACTGAAGCGAGATGGTTGGGTGGCTTTTACGAAAGGTAATTTATCAACCATGTTTGTCAACCACTGACTCTCCTTCTTCCAGGAAGTGTTCACTCCCCAGATTGTATTGCTGATAGGCTCTTCGCCCATGGCCACTTTAGTAGTCATCGGTTTTTCTTTCAGGTGCATAATGGTACCACCTATCTGAAAATCTTTGGAAAAATCGTATGTAAGGTTCATGCCCAACATCGTTTTGCGCTGCAGGTTGTAGCTGGTATTGCTTTCCAGACTCACGCTGACAGATGTACCCGCATCAATAATACTTTGATTGAGAATGGTAACAATCCCCATTGAATAGTCAACCGTGTAATCGGAATTCTCTACAAGGGTTACACCACCGGCTGTTACCTTTACAGAGCCAACCGGAACATTTGTCGATCCAAGACTAATTTCGGAACCTGAAGAGGCCTTGTATTCGCCGGTAAATTTGAATTTATCTTTTTCTGCAATTTGTTTGGCTACCGTTTTGGTAGAATCATAAAGCTCCTGATAAACATATTTGTCAGCAATTGCATTATTCCCGATGGCTTGTCTAAGATGACTTCCGAAAGGCTCTACAACAGGGAAGAAGATTCGCCCGTTTTGAGCAGTCACTGTATATCCTTCCACAAAGTCAAAGAAACCGTTTGGATTTGCCTGGTTTTTAGCATCCAGACGATCCAGATTCATCACTCGTAACAGTGGTACTTTATTAATTTTCCCTTCAGGAATATAATTCAGGTAGACTCCTGTCGTATCGCTTTGATACTTAATATCCAAACGGAATTTAGTACTTTGCAATTGATAAGCGTTCAGTGAATAAACATTCTTCATCATCAGGTCCCAGCAACCAGATGCAGGAGAGTTGGAAGTATTCTTTAATAGTTTCAGATAAAGAGCGGATTTAGTATCCTTGATGTCAGATGCAAATTCACCCACCTGATATCCTTTGCCCTTATAGGTATATTCGTAGGCTACAGCCAACACTTCATCTGGTTGTAAGGTCGCTTTTAATGAAAGATATCCTAAAGTACTGTTGAGGGTATACTCAGAACTGCTCAGCAATCTGGCACTTTCTATCTTTTCATAATCCATTCCACCTTCTATCTGAGGTATTACCCCTAAGGTAGCACTCACCATATCAATGTTGCGGGCATTGCTATAATCGTTGACCATTCGTGAGTATACATCGTTGTCACTATTGTCCGGAGCTTTGTTCACTCCCGATTTTGACCAGAAAGTGTTACTGATATGTTCGTTCTCGGCTAAGTCAGTCAAAGCTACCACATTTCTAGGATTATCATAATTACCCCTTTTGTTGGTAATCCATACTTCAATTCGGTTAATCTTTATTCCTGAAGTGATGTTTGGTAACTGGCTCATGTTTTTGTCATAAGTATCCCGGAAGTAGTGGGCAAGAAAGAAGTGGCGGTTCTCATCATAATTATCCGCAGAGATTTCAAATGAGGTAGTTTGTGCACCACCTTTACTGTTTACCGTCTTAGATTCCGATTCCTGTTGTGAAATAACTGTCTGCAACTTGAGCTTTCCAAATTGCAGGTCTGTACGGATACCAAATAATGAGGTAGCGCCCTTTATCAGTGAAGAGTTAGTAGGCATGGAAACATTACCTGCTTCAAGCAATTTTATAATTTCATCCTCTTTCCCTTCGTATTTGAGTTTAATGTTTTTGGTGTCAAAGTCAAAAGTCGCATCTGTGTTGTAGTTCATGTTCATATTGACCTTATCGCCTACCTTACCATTGACACTGATATTGATCTTTTCGTCAAAGTCAAATCCGGTAGTCTTTCTCGATCGTTCTGGGAGAGATGGATTTTTTACATTCTTGGTTTTAAATCCAAAAGTAAGTTCCGAGTTTCCCTGCGTTTTGAGTTGTACACCACCGGGACCGAAAATCTTTTCTGCCGGGCCCAGGTCGAATTTCATATCCATAAAATTGAATTCCCCTTTCCCTTTCCCGAAAGCTTCTGCATTCTTTGCCCGATAAAACTCCTGAATGGATTTTTTCATACTCCAATCCGCATACTCTTCCGGAGTAAGGAATAGAGGCACATCCACTTGGCTGGTTCCTGCTTTCGTGTTGATCAGATACAAATTAGACTTTTCGTCATACTCAACTTCAGTCTTGATATTTTCGGGGTTGTGAAGATCTATCGGAGGCTTTTTCATGTCATCCAATGCCTCCGGGGCTGTTTTCCTTACGGAGTAACGGGGTTTCAGTGAATCTGCAGGTACTGGTTCCTGTGATGTGGATGCAGAAGAATGGCTACTCACTTCATAAAGTGAACTGTCACTGAGAACTGCCCATGCATGAATGCTAAGGGCAGCCAACAATAAGCAGATAAGCCACTTTCCGCTCCTCATTTTATAATCTCTTTAATGCTAATTTAATTACCTGCTCAACTTTTGCTTGTGGCTCATCTTTCAAAATAGCAAAAACCACTTTCTGTGATGCGGCTGTATTGAAGCCCAGCATGGTGAGTGCGGCTACTGCTTCTTCCTGAATTTCTGAGTTCTGACTGACTATTCCGCCTGCACTGCCACTGCCGTCAGTAAGCTTGATCTTGTCTTTTAAATCCACAATCACTCTTTGTGCTGTTTTAAGGCCAATACCTTTGACCGTTTTTAGCATATTAGCATTCTCCGAACTGATTACATTGGCTAATTCTTTGGGAGATAGGGCTGAAAGAATCATACGGGCTGTATTTCCGCCTATGCCCGAAACTGAGATAAGCAGTATAAATAAGTTTCGTTCTTGTTTGTCGGCAAAGCCATAAAGTACGTAAGCGTCTTCACGAATTGCTTCATAAATATAAAGTTTTACGCTGCTAAGATTCTGAATAGCAGAATAGGTATTTAATGAAATGTTAACGAAATATCCCAGCCCGTTACAATCAATTACTGCTGAAGCCGGACTAAGCTCTGCAATATTTCCCTTTATATATTCAATCATTTGTTTTTCTTAATTAGTAATATGAGGCAAAGGTACAAACTTATTGCATTAATGACAGCTACCTCTGCGGAAGAAACGTTTATATACCCCGATTTATTGCCCTGAATCATCCGTCATCTATACATTTTTTTATATATTAAGTACGTAAGTCTTTGTTTATGATTCAAAATGATTATTTTTGTCCTTTCAATAAAGAAATTTGTCTGGTTTGAGATTAATTTATAAATAAAAAATATGTTGGCATATATAACATGGAATGTTGATCCGGCTATTTTCACGATTTTCGGTCGTGAGATCAGATGGTACGGATTGTTATGGGGTATTGGTTTCCTGATTGGATATGAGATGGTGAGTCGTTTGTTTAAATACGAAAAACATCCGGATGCATGGGTGGATAAACTGTTTTTCTATACCATTATCAGTTCAGTGGTAGGAGCTCGTCTTGGACACTGTTTCTTTTATGAATGGGACTATTACGGTGCGCACCCCATGCAGATATTTGCTATATGGAATGGTGGACTAGCCAGTCACGGCGGAGTATTTGCGTTGATTATTGCGTTGATGTACTATTCTAAGAAGGTTACCCATAAGAGTGTCTGGTGGTTGTTCGACCGTATGATTCCTGCCATCGCTGTAGCATGTGCCTGCATACGTTTAGGAAACCTGATGAATTCTGAAATCTTTGGTTTTCCAACAACAATGCCCTGGGGATTTAAATTTGTGCGTTCGGCAGAGTGGGTGAGAGAGTTCAACGGGCTTCCCTGTCATCCTACACAGATTTATGAAATGCTTTATTGCATCGTTGCACTAATTGTTTCTTTGGTGATGTACTGGAAATTTAAACTTCAGAGTAAGGTTGGTTTGATTACCGGAGTTTGCCTGATAATTTTCTTTGGTTCTCGTTTTGCATTGGAATTTATGAAGAATCCTCAGGTAGCCGCTGAAGTAAATATGCAATTAAATATTGGACAACAACTCAGCATTCCATTGATACTTCTTGGTGCTTATTTAGCTATCAGCGCTATTATAAAACCGGATATGAAAAGATTGTTCTAGCAAAATTTTGAAATAATAGAAAAACAGCTTACCGATTTTGAATGAATTGGTAAGCTGTTTTTTTATGATGGTTCAGAACAAAGAATGTATTTATGGCTCAAAGACAATCACACTCTCATAGAAATTGCTGAATTATTTGATTTTATTGTCCAATAAATAAAAACCATTCTTCAATAAATAAAAATCATTGGAGAATAAATCAGAATGATACACCAATGATTTTTCAAAAAAGACGATTAAGAATAGTTGCCGGATAATCTCTCTGAAACTCTCAAGTGATGTTGAAGAATAGGTCTTGATGTTTTTAAAAAGTATTAAGATGTTTAAAGCCTTCCAGTAAGTAGTTTCAGAGCATTTAGACTCTAGTCTGCAAAGACAATGAATGATCAGTTTATAAAAGCAAACCCACAAAATAATTGCAACAATAATTGGTTTAATAAGATTTATAAAAAGGGCTTGAGAATGATTTTAATCGTAAATACAATGGACAACAGGCACCAAAATGCAAAAAACACTGCCAAAAAAGAGGCAACTTATAACTGAATCATTTGTCCAGGTATTTTATTTACAATGGGTAACTATTTAATAATCAGTGTATGCCAGTACAAAATCGTGGGGTTATAAATATATGTATAAAATGTACATCCAGCGTCCTTAATTATTTAAAAAGAATCAACCTTATTCAGACCGGTTTTGCAATTTCCTTATTAAGTGCTTACAGCAAGAGACGGATGTGCGTGATTTTATGTTCAGTCTTGTTTTACATATCCAAAGATTGACTTGATAACCGCTCTGCACCGGAAATATAGAACTACTTTATTGCATCTCCAAATTAATGATCTCTTCAGGGCAAAGCGTAAGCTTTTCTATTCCGTGTTCACTGATAACCCATGAATTTTCAATGCCAACAGGGCCAACGCCCGGCAATACAATCTTGGGCTCAAGAGCAAAGATCATTCCGGGTTGTAGTTCTTGCTTTACTCGTGGAGCAAGTACGGGTGCTTCGTTTATTTCAAGTCCGATGCCGTGGCCAACAAATTTGGCCTGTTGCTTGGTTCCCATGAATTTGTCTTTGAAACCAGCCTTGGTTACTATATCGATGGCTTTGTTATAGAGTGTTTCACAAACAGTTCCTGGTTTTGCCATAGCGATGACTTCCGATTGAATTTCCAGACAAACCTGATGTGCTTTGTATGCTTCTTCACAAACTTTGCCTATTGAATACACTCGCGACATATCACACATATAGCCATTAAAGTTTCCTCCCAGGTCCACCATTACGGTGTTCCCTTTTTCTAGTTTGGTACCATTTAGTCCACCGGGAAGTGCAGGACTTAGACCTTTTCCTCCCAATGAAAAATCGTAAGGGGAAGGGGCCTCGGCATTGCTTCCTGTCAACACGCTTCCAAAAAAGATTTCCATGCTTTGACCAAATACGCGGAAGATTCCCAGGCATCCTTCTAATCGCATAATCCTCTCAATCTCAATAGAAAATTGTCTATCATCCATTCCTTCTTGATAAATAGAAGGTATCTGATTGTAAGCCCGCGTATGAGCGGCACCTGCCTTGCGGAACAGTTCTATTTCCACATCAGTCTTGATGCTACGGGCATCGCGGATGACCGGTGTTCCGTTCACACATCTGGCAGAAGGAAATATATTTGTCAAACGGCTGTATTCTGTAAATGAAAGTTCATCTCCTTCCAACATCAGTGTTTCGGGAAAGGGAATATTTTTTTCTTTCAGTAATTCGGCTATTTGTTCTGGTTTTCGGATGTAATGAATCTGTGGTCCCCTTAATCCGCTTGGCCGTTTTACAAAATATAATGGTTCTCCCACAACTGGAAGATAACAATATCCACTGAGAACCTGCCCGCAGGTATAGAGTATGTTTACGTTGCAGGTAATAAGTGCAGCGTCAATATCCGATTGTATCATGAGTTTCCGGATCTTCTCCTGACGCAATGCTAATTCATTTGATGATTTCATTGTTATTGAAAGTAATAAGCTTATTTTGAAAGGCTTGATTTATTAACTGGATTGCTTAGATCCATGATGTCAGGAAGCAATTTATGAGGCACAGCAACTTCGAGATTCCAATTATGTGTTGTCTCATTTTCTGCCCTGAATGGCACATTGATGGGGGAATAGACGCATACCTCTACAGGAGCTATTCCAGCCCCGAGTAAATCTATTTCTTTTGCTGCGCAATAAGAAAGGTCGATAATGCAGCTTCTTCCAAAAGGACCTCTGTCTGTCACTTTCACAATCACCTCTTTATCATTATTCAGGTTTCTTACTTTCAATAAGGTTCCGAAAGGATATGTGCGATGTGCACAAGTGAGGCTGTCATTGTGATAACGTATTCCGCTGGCGGTGTTTCTGCCATGCAGTTTTTTTCCGTAATAAGTAGCTTTTCCTGTTTCTTGAGCAGATATACAAGTACTGACAATTGTTAGTAGCAGAAACAGGATAAATAATGTCTTGTTGACCATATGCTTTATGTTTTTGGTTAACAGTGCGGTACAAAGATAAGAAAAAAAAATAATTAATGAATAATTCGTGCATAAAAACGACTGCCCGTCCCCTTGGAGATAGGGACGGGCAGAACAAATTTGAAATATAATTAAGTCAGATCTTCTATATTATACAATACCTTGTGCCATCATTGCATGTGCCACTTTCATGAATCCGCCAATGTTGGCGCCTTTTACATAATTGATGTATCCGTCTGGTTCCGTTCCATACTTAACACACTGAGCATGAATGCCGTGCATAATCTCGTGAAGTTTACTGTCTACCTCAGCTGCTCCCCAACTTAGGTGCATTGCATTCTGAGACATTTCAAGTCCTGAAGTTGCTACCCCACCTGCATTAACTGCTTTACCAGGGGCATACATTATTTTGTTTTCAATAAACAAGTCTATTGCTTCAGGAGTACATCCCATATTGGAAATTTCACCCACGCATAACACCTTATTATCGATTAATAACTTAGCGTCCTCGCCGTTCACCTCATTCTGAGTGGCGCAAGGCAATGCAATGTCTACTTTGACTTCCCACGGACGGTGGTCAGGAATAAACCTGGCATTGAACTTTTTAGCATACGGTTCAACAATATCTTCTCCTGATGCCCTAAGTTCCAGCATATAATCTATTTTTTCTCCGCTGATTCCTTCTTCATCGTAGATATATCCATCTGGACCCGAAATAGTTACCACTTTTGCTCCAAGTTGGGTTGCTTTTGTTACAGCTCCCCAGGCTACATTTCCAAAACCAGAAACTGCAACTGTTTTGCCTTTAATATCAATACCTTTTGTTTCCAACATTTGGTTTACAAAGTATAATCCGCCGAAACCGGTTGCTTCGGGGCGAACCAGAGACCCACCGTATTCCAGTCCTTTACCAGTAAAGGTTCCGGTGAATTCACGAGCTAGTTTCTTATACATGCCAAACATGTAACCTATTTCCCGTCCACCTACACCAATGTCACCGGCTGGTACATCTGTGTCGGGACCGATGTGGCGCCAAAGTTCTAATATAAATGCCTGGCAGAAACGCATTACCTCAGCATCGGATTTACCACGAATGGAGAAATCTGATCCACCTTTGCCTCCACCCATCGGAAGGGTGGTCAGTGCGTTTTTAAATGTTTGTTCAAATCCCAGGAATTTCAGAATGGAAAGATTTACTGAGGCATGAAAACGGATGCCACCTTTATATGGGCCAATGGCATTATTGAATTGAACACGATAACCGATATTTATCTGCACATTTCCTTTATCGTCTACCCAAGGCACTTTAAATGTAAAGATACGGTCGGGTTCTACCAGTCGTTCTATGATGCGGGCTTTCTCAAATTCAGGGTGCTGATTATAAACATCTTCAATAGAAATTAGCACTTCCTTAACTGCTTGGAGATATTCTGACTCTCCAGGATGTTTTGCTTCTAGTGAAGCCATGATTAAATCGATATTCATAATATAGTGTTTAATAGGTTTTATGATAAAATGTAAATCTATATACTGCAAAGTTAGTTAATTGATTGAATTAGACTAATTATTTTGTGGTTTTATTGATGTAATTATGATAAAATGATATTTTGCTATTTCGTAGGTTACTTTTTATTTCATTTGTTGCATAAGCCAAAAAAAATCATCAAATTTGTTACTTATATTATAATCTGAATTGTATGCTCAGCAAATTTAAATTAAGTCAGCTATATTTTAAAGATACGTCCTTTGCTAACCTGATGACCAAAAGGATATTTAATGTTTTGCTTATAGCGAATCCTTATGATGCATTTATGCTGGAAGATGACGGCCGTATAGACGAAAAAATATTTAATGAGTATGCTTCGCTTAGTTTACGTTACCCTCCCCGGTTTACCCAGATTTCTACTGAAGAGGAGGCATGGACTGAATTGGACAATATTTCGTTTGATATGGTTATTTGTATGCCAAGCACAGACAAAAGTGATTTCTTTGCAACAGGACGTAGTATCAAGGAGAAATATCCGCATATCCCGATTGTGATTCTTACTCCTTTCTCTCATGGGGTGACAAGACGCTTATCGAATGAGGATCTGAGTGCATTTGAATATGTTTTCTGCTGGCTGGGAAATACTGATTTGCTAGTTTCTATTATCAAGCTGGTGGAAGACAAAATGAATCTGGAACATGATGTGGCTGAAGTTGGTGTACAGATGATCTTGTTGGTGGAAGATTCCATTCGTTTTTATTCATCTGTTCTTCCTAGTCTATATAAATTTATACTTCAGCAATCTCAGGATTTTGCCACTGAAGCATTAAATGGGCACCAACGGACACTGCGTATGCGTGGACGCCCTAAAATTGTGCTGGCCAGAAGTTATGAGGAGGCAACGGAACTCTACGATAAATATCAGAATAATATGCTGGGAGTTATTACAGATGTGCGGTTCCCAAGAAACGGCAAGAAAGATGCAATGGCTGGTATTAAGTTGTGTGCCGAAATACGTAAGAAAGATCCCTTTGTTCCATTGATTATTCAATCTTCGGAAATAGAGAACCGAGTCTTTGCAACCCGATATTCTGCCAGTTTTGTGGATAAGAATTCCAAGAAAATGGATGTTGATCTACAACGGATTGTTTCTGATAATTTTGGGTTCGGAGATTTTATATTCCGTAACCCCACAACAAACGAAGAGGTGGCCAAGGTCCGGAATTTGAAAGATCTTCAGAATATTATTTATTCAGTGCCCAGTGAATCTTTATTGTACCATATTTCACGAAATCATATCTCCCGATGGCTCTATTCACGGGCAATGTTTCCTGTAGCTGAATTCCTGCGTCAGATCACCTTTGATAAGGTGATTGATATTGATGTGTACAGGAAAATTATTTTCGACTCGATTGTGAAATATCGTAAGATGAAGAATCAGGGAGTAGTGGCTATTTTTAAACGTGACCGTTTTGACCGTTACTCTAACTTTGCCCGCATTGGTGATGGCTCACTAGGAGGAAAGGGCCGTGGACTGGCGTTTATAGATAATATGGTAAAACGTCATCCTGAATTTGAGGAATTTGAAAATGCGAAAGTTGTCATTCCAAAAACGGTTGTTCTCTGCACGGATATTTTCGATGAGTTCATGGAATCGAATAACTTGTATCAGGTGGCTTTGGCTAATGTAGATGATGATACGATTCTAAAGTATTTCTTAAGAGCAAAACTTCCTGAAAGATTAGTCGAGGATTTCTTTACGTTCTTTGATGTAGTGAAGTCTCCGATAGCCATCCGCTCGTCAAGCTTGCTGGAAGATTCCCATTATCAGCCTTTTGCCGGTATTTATTCTACTTACATGATCCCTTATCTGGATGATAAGTATGAAATGCTTCGGATGTTGAGTGATGCAATAAAGGGAGTCTATGCATCGGTCTTTTACGGTGATAGCAAATCATATATGCAAGCTACAGCGAATTTTATTGATCAGGAAAAGATGGCTGTTATTTTGCAGGAAGTTGTGGGTAATCAGTATGGAGATCGTTATTATCCTTCCATGTCCGGTGTGGCAAGGTCGCTGAATTATTATCCGATTGGTGATGAAAAGCCTGAAGAGGGAACTGTGAATATTGCATTGGGACTTGGAAAGTATATTGTAGACGGAGGAATGACACTAAGATTTTGTCCTTATCACCCAAACAAGGTGTTGCAAACCAGTGAAGTGGAGATTGCCTTAAAAGAGACTCAGACTCGCTTTTATGCATTGGACTTAAGAAATATGGGTCAGGACTTTTCTATAGATGATGGCTTTAATTTATTAAAACTTCAGGTAAAAGAGGCTGAAGAAGATGGAGCATTACGATATATTGCTTCCACGTATGATCCGTATGATCAGGTTATTCGTGATGGACTTTATCCTGGAGGACGTAAGCTGATTACTTTCGCAAATATCCTGCAGCACGATGTCTTTCCTTTAGCCAACATCCTTCAGCTAGTGATGAAATATGGCGAAAAAGAGATGAGACGTCCCGTAGAGATTGAGTTTGCTGCAACTATGAGTACAGAGATGGATAAATCGGGCGTATTTTATATATTACAGATTCGTCCGATAGTGGATAGCAAGAAGATGATTGATGACAATTTGGCTTTGGTTAATGATCAGGATAAATTGCTAAGTTCGAACCATGCTTTGGGACATGGCATTATGAATGATATTTTTGATATAGTCTATGTAAAAACTGATCATTATAATGCATCTCACAATCAGGACATTGCTTATGAGATAGAAAAACTGAATAAAGAATTCCTTGATAAAAAGAAAAACTATATTCTGGTGGGACCAGGAAGGTGGGGGTCCAACGATACTTGGCTAGGCATTCCGGTTAAATGGCCACATATCTCTGCTGCAAGGGTTATTGTGGAGGCCGGCCTGACAAATTACAGAATTGATCCAAGTCAGGGAACGCATTTCTTTCAGAATCTGACATCGTTTGGAGTTGGGTATTTTACCATTAACTCTTATATAGATGATGGCATTTATGATCAGGCTTTCCTAGATGAAAAGGATGCCGTATTTGAAACTCAGTACCTTAGACATATACATTTTGATAATCCATTAGTGGTGAAAATAGATGGCAAAAAGAATATAGGGCTTGTAATGAAGCCTTGTAAATGATAAGCGAGAAGTATTTAAATATGTAGTAATTTAAATTAGAAAATTATGAAACAATCCTTTTTGTTAATGATGATGTTCATGCTTATTTCTTGTTCTAGTGCACAGGATTTGAAGTCTATTAAATTAAATGCACCCAACCTTACCCGTGGAGATGTCTTGATGAAAGCGTTCTCTAATCGTAAATCTACCAGGGAATTCTCTGATAAAATGCTTAGTCAGCAAGATTTGTCAGACCTTGTTTGGGCAGCCAACGGTATCAACCGTCCGAATGAAGGAAAAAAAACAGCCCCTTCCTCTCAAAACAGACAGGACATAAAGATTTATGTTTGCATGGCTGATGGAAATTATCTCTATAATGCGTCTAACGGTACATTGGAATTTATCAGTGAAGGTGATGTTCGTCCGCTGAAAGCTCCGGTATGCCTGATTCTGGTTTCAAATACGAATGAAACCTGGGGAGCAATTGACGGAGGTATCGTGTCACAGAATATCTCTTTGTTTTGCTCGGGAATTGGACTGGCTACTGTTCCACGAGCTCAAATGGATGCGGATGCTTTAAAAAAGGCATTAAAGCTGACTGGTACTCAGACGCTCATTTTAAATCATCCGGTGGGATATTTTAAATAAAGGAATTCTTGTAAAAAGCATCTCTTTTGTACAAAAAATCTCTTATATAGTATATCCGGAAATATCGCTGGTGTATTCTCTCTTTTTGATGGGCTTAAAGCAATAGATCTTATTTCCATAAAGGATATTCTTGTTCTTGAGATCCATAATTATTGATTTCTTCATCTCATTATTATTTGTTCTTTTAAATAACTAATAGTTAAAATTGTATGAGAAAAATATTTTTATTACTGTTGGTACTTGTGGGCAATGCTCAGTTGTTTGCCCAGAAAGACTACCAGCCGACAAAAGAAAACTTAGAAAACAGAACTGAATTCCAGGATGCTAAGTTTGGTATGTTTATCCACTGGGGGCTTTACAGTATGTTGGGTAATGGTGAGTGGATCATGAATGACAGGAATATCAACTGGGAAGAATATGCCAAATTAGCTTCCGGATTTTATCCGTCTAAGTTTGATGCTGCAGCATGGGTCTCAATAGCTAAAGCTGCAGGAATGAAATATATCTGCTTTACTACTCGTCATCACGATGGCTTTTCGATGTTTAAAACAAAATATACTGATTACAATATAGTAGAGGCAACTCCTTTTCAAAAAGATATAGTAAAAGCATTGGCTGAAGAGTGCCAGAAGCAGGGAATTAAGTTGCATCTTTACTATTCTCACCTTGACTGGCGCAGGGCCGATTATTATCCTTTGGGCCGTACGGGACTTGGTACAGGTAGAACTGAACATGGTAAATGGAGCGATTATCAGAATTTTATGAATAATCAGTTAACAGAACTACTAACTAATTACGGATCGATAGGTGCCATCTGGTTTGATGGTTGGTGGGATAAAGATCAGGATCCAAATTGGAATTGGCATCTGGATGAACAGTATGCTTTGATTCACAAACTGCAACCGGGTTGTTTAATTGGCAATAATCATCATAGTACTCCTTTTCCCGGTGAAGACTTTCAGATGTTTGAACGTGATATACCCGGCCAGAATACTGCAGGACTTTCAGGGCAGGCTATTAGTAAGCTTCCTTTGGAAACGTGTGAAACAATGAATAATAATTGGGGATATAATATTACTGATAAGAACTATAAATCAACAAAAGAGTTTATTCATTACTTGGTGAAAGCAGCTGGCAATAATGCAAATTTGCTGATTAATGTTGGTCCTCAGCCAAATGGCGAGATACCTGCTATGGCAATTCAACGATTGAAAGAAGTGGGAGAATGGATGAAAGTATATGGCGAAACCATTTATGGAACCCGTGGAGGTTTTATTCCTGTTCACGATTGGGGAGTAACTACTCATAAAGGTAATAAGCTGTTTGTGCACATCCTGAATCTGAAAGATAATGCATTGTTCGTTCCTGTTACGAGCAAAATAAAGAAAGCTGTTCTCTTTAAAAACCAAACCCCGGTAAAGTTTAAACAGGATAAGACTGGCGCTTTATTGTATTTACCCGAGGTTCCTGCAGATGTTGATTATGTGATTGAATTAACGATCTGATGCTCCGGTATTACTGCACCATATATTTGAATTGTGTGGCGTAACATTGAATAAACATTGGCGAAATCTTTTTATTATCCTGTACAGAAGATTGCGTTCTTCTGTACAAAACATTCTTTTCTTCTGTACAAAAGAATGAATTGTTTTGTACAAGGAAATAAAAAACTCTCTTGATGTTTTTTAAATCAATCTAATAGCTTTTATAAAGAAAGCCCGTTTACTGAAATTTTATCAGCGAACGGGCTTTCGTTTATTTAAATTGTATCTTTCAGAATTTAGGTTTCATTCCCATGTTGTACATGATGAATGAGTAAATGTCTGACTGCTCTTCCAGAACTTTACTTATTGGCTTACCAGATCCATGACCGGCTTTGCTGTCGATACGTATCAGCGTAGGATTCTTTCCGTTGCTTGAGGCCTGAAGAGTAGCGGCATATTTGAAAGAATGAGCCGGAACTACGCGGTCATCGTGGTCGGCTGTGGTAACCAGAGTGGCAGGGTAGGTGGTTCCTTTCTTAAATGTATGAAGCGGAGAATAAGCACGAAGGTACTCAAACATCTCTTTGTTATCTTCACTGGTACCGTAATCACTTGCCCAGTTCCAGCCGATGGTGAATTTGTGGTAACGAAGCATATCCATTACACCTACTTCAGGAATGGCTACTCTGAATAAATCCGGTCGCTGGTTCACGCAGGCTCCTATAAGCAATCCGCCGTTAGATCCTCCCACAATGGCAATTTTCTGTTTATTGGTGTATTTCTTTGCAATCAGATACTCTGCTGCCGAAATAAAGTCATCAAATACATTTTGTTTCTTCATCTTTGTTCCGGCCAGGTGCCACTCTTCTCCGTATTCGCCACCGCCACGAAGATTTACCTGTGCATAAACACCTCCGTTCTCAAGGAAAGGAATTCGATAGGTAGAGAAGCCCGGGTTGAGGCTGATGTTGAATCCTCCGTAGCCATAAAGGTAAACAGGGTTGCTTCCATCTCTTTTTAATCCTTTCTTGTAAGTAAGAAACATTGGAATCTTTGTTCCGTCCTTACTGGGATAGAACACTTGTTCGGTAACGAACTCTTCCGGATTAAAATCTACTTTCGGTGCACAATATAAAGTTGACTCATTAGTATTCACATTATATTTATAAACAGCTCCAGGGAAAGTAAAAGAGGTGAAAGAGTAAAATGCGATATTATCATCCTTATCACCACTGAATCCTACAGAACCCAGTGAAGGGAGTTTTACTTCGTAAAGAAGCTTGCCTTCGGTGGTATATGCAAATGCGTGGTTAGAAGCATCTTTGTCGTAGGTCAGCATTAATTTTCCTCCTATAACTTCTGCTCCGGAAAGAACAGAGGCTGATTCGGGAACCAGATCTTTCCAGTTTTTCAGGTTGGGAGAGTCTATATTTGCAACCATCACCTTGCCTTTAGGTGCACCAAAGTTTGTGGAGAAGAACATCTGGCTGCCAATTACCTCAATAGGGGTGTATTCATAATTAAAATCGGAAGCCAACTGCTCTATCGGAGCATCCACTTTTGTCAGATCTTTCATGAAAAGGGCATTTCCGCGTCCTTCGCCCGATTCAAAGATGAAAAGAACTCGCTGGTCTTCGCTTACACTGGCTGAATAGAAGCGCTTTGGATACTTTGGATTCTGGTAGATCAATGCATCTTTTGATTGTGGCTCTCCAATCTTGTGGAAATAGATTTTATGATTCTCATTTATATTTGAGAACTCTTTTCCTGCTACAGGTGCATCATACGCACTGTAGTAAAAACCGTCTCCCTGCCAGGCAGCTCCTGTAAACTTAGCCCATTGAATATGATCGTTAAGTAATTTACGGGTGGCAATGTCTATTACATAAATTTCCCTCCAGTCCGAACCACTTCTGGAAACAGTATAAGCAAAGTATTTGCCGTCTTTGGAAAAAGAAATTCCAGTTAAAGCCACTGTTCCGTCTTCCGATAACTTGTTTGGATCAAGAAAGACTTCTGGTTGCGAGTCTAAAGAGTTTTGCACATAGAGAACGCTTTGGTTTTGCAAGCCATCATTCTTATAGAAATAATATTTGCCATTTTTCTTAAAAGGTGCACCAATCTTTTCATAATTGGCAAGATTGGTGAGTCTTTCCTTCAGTTTATTCCGGAAAGGAATCTTTGTCAGATAAGTTGATGTTACTTTGTTTTGTGCCTTTACCCAGGTTGCTGTTTCTTTAGTTGTATCATTTTCCAACCAGCGGTAAGGATCTGATACTTTTACACCGAAGTAAGTATCCACGGTGTTGTCTTTCTTTGTAATCGGATAGATAATTCTTGATTTTTGCCCGAAAATGTTTGCCGTAATCATTCCACATGCTAAAATTAGCGTCACTTTTTTCATCTTTATTTTTCTTTTGTAATCGTAACTTAGAACTGTAAGGAAATGCAAAGATATTCGAAATATATTACACAATCAAAGATGTAAAAAGAATATTGATCAGGTATGAGAAAAAAAGAAGACGGTCTGCAAGGACCGTCTTTATTGCTATGTATTTTTTTATTCTTGTTGATTATACAATACCTTGAGCCATCATAGCATTTGCTACTTTCATGAAACCTGCAACGTTTGCACCTTTTACGTAGTTTACATATCCGTCTGCTTCTGTACCATATTTAACGCAAGCTTCGTGGATATTCTGCATAATGCTCTTTAGTTTAGCATCCACTTCTTCAGTACTCCAGCTTAATCTGATAGAGTTCTGAGTCATTTCAAGACCTGAAACAGATACACCACCTGCATTAGCTGCTTTTCCTGGAGCAAATAGAATTTTAGCATCCTGGAATACTTTGATGGCTTCTGTTGTAGAAGGCATGTTTGCACCTTCACTAACAGCCATACATCCGTTTGCAACTAAAGTACGTGCATGATCTTCGTTTATTTCGTTTTGAGTAGCAGATGGAAGAGCAATGTCGCATTTTTCACCCCAAGGTTTAGCTCCCTCTACATATTTGCAGCCATATTTTTCTGCATATTCACGGATACGTCCTCTGTACAGATTCTTAAGTTCCATAATGTAGTCAAGCTTTTCATGGTCAATGCCATCCGGATCATAGATATATCCGTCAGAGTCAGAGCAGGTAACAACTTTACCGCCCAATTCGATAACTTTCTCAATTGTATATTGAGCAACGTTACCTGAACCGGAAACAGTACAAATTTTGCCTTTCAAATCTGTACCTTTAGTTTTTAGCATTTCCATCAGGAAGTAGATGTTACCATAACCTGTAGCTTCAGGACGAATTAATGATCCACCGTATTCGCGCCCTTTACCTGTGAATGTACCAGTAAATTCACGAGCCAGTTTCTTGTACATTCCGAACATGAAACCAATTTCACGGCCACCAACGCCAATATCACCTGCAGGGACATCTGTATCAGGACCAATATGACGCCATAATTCCAACATGAATGATTGTACAAAGCGCATCACTTCTGCACTTGACTTTCCACGAGGAGAAAAGTCTGAACCACCTTTCGCGCCACCCATAGGCAATGTAGTCAGTGAATTCTTGAATGTTTGCTCGAATGCCAGGAATTTTAGGATGGAAAGATTTACAGAACTATGGAAACGAATGCCACCTTTGTATGGACCAATGGCGTTGTTATGCTGAATACGGTAGCCCATGTTAGTCTGGATATTACCTTTATCGTCCATCCAGGTTACTCTGAATTGAAATACTCTGTCTGGAATACAGAGACGTTCAATTAAGTTTGCTTTATCAAACTCAGGATGTTTGTTGTACTCTTCTTCAATTGTGGAAAGTACTTCTTCCACAGCCTGATGATACTCTGGCTCATTTGGGAACCTTCTTTTTAAATCGTCTAATACCTTACTTGCATTCATAAGATTTCTATTATTGGTTGTTGTATGTTGAAAAAAGATATCTCTGATTGATATCTACAAATTTATTCTTTTTTAATTTAAAATACAAACAAAATATTAATAAAAATGGAGGATAAATATCAAATCGGTTATTTTGACTCAAGTAAAGATGTGCTATTTTATTTAAAGAAAATGTAAATGCAGGTGCTAAAGCTAATCTTTGTATATAGTCTAGGAACGAAAACGGGAACATCAAATTGTTTAAAGATCTGAGAATAATATACAAACTGATATTCAGATAAGAATAAAATACAGGGTGTGATATGGATTGTTTTTTACTGAATAAGCATTATTGCAGGAAAAAAGAGATAATAAAGGTGGTAAAATAGGAATATATGTGTATCCTAACTTTACCACCCCAAGAAGTTTATAAATTACTTAGCGTTCTTTGTTTTTGTAGCAACAATTGCGTCGATAACTGCTACAGCAGTAATGTTTACAATGTCACGAACAGAGCTTTCGCTGTCTGTAAAGTGGATAGGCTTGTTCAGACCCATTTGAATAGGGCCTATTAGTTCAGAATCGTTCATAGACTGGATTAACTTATAGCTTGAATTTGCTGAACTCAAGTTAGGAAATACCAATGTATTCACATCCTTACCAAACAATCTTGTGAATGGATATTTTGAATCACGAAGTTTTTTATCCATTGCAAAGTTAACCTGCATTTCACCATCGATAGCCAAATCAGGATAAGCATCTTGCATCTTTTTTACAGCGTCGTGTACCTTTAATGGACTTCCGTCTATGTCAGAACCAAAGTTTGAGTAAGACAGCATAGCCATTACCGGAGTCTGATTAAAGAAACGAACAGTCTTGGCTGCTAATCTAGCAATATCAGTTAATGTTTCAGTATTTGGGTGGCGATTGATAAGTGTATCTGCCAAGAAGTATGTACCTTTCTTTGAATTAAGAATATGCATAGTTCCGAAGTGGTTATATCCTTCCTGAATACCGATAACTTCTTTTGCAACCTTAATGGTGTTAGAGTATTTAGTATACAGACCAGTGATAAATGCATCAGCTTCGCCTGTTTCTACCATCATCATACCAAAATAGTTGCGTTCAAACATCTTATCGGTAGCTTCATCATAGTTAGCACCTTCACGGGCACGTTTTTCTGCAAGGATATGAGCATAACGATCGCGGCGTTCAGCTTGGCAGTCATGACGTAGATTTACAATCTCAATTCCGTCAAGATTCAAATCATATTCTTTTGCTAACTTCTCAATACGTTCTTCGTTTCCTAATAAGATTGGATGACAAATACCTTCGTTCTTAGCTTCAACAGCAGCTTTCAACATGTTAGGGTGTCCGCCTTCTGCGAAAACAACTTTCTTAGGATCTGTACGAGCTGTGTCATATAGCTGACTAGTCAGCTTAGATTCATAACCCATCAATTCACGAAGATGTTTCTTATAAGCATCCCAGTCTTCAATAGGTTTACGTGCAACTCCCGATTCCATAGCAGCTTTAGCAACAGCCATAGAAACTTCAGTGATCAAACGTGGATCAACAGGCTTTGGAATAAAGTATTCAGGACCGAAAGAAAGGTTAGTTACATTATATACCTTATTTACAATTTCAGGAATAGGCAGTTTAGCCAAATCAGCGATAGCCTTAACAGCAGCCAGTTTCATTTCTTCATTGATAGCACTTGCACGAGTGTCAAGAGCACCACGGAATATATAAGGGAATCCGATTACGTTGTTAATCTGGTTTGGATAGTCAGAACGACCGGTTGACATTAACACATCAGGACGAGCTGCAATTGCATCTTCGTATGTAATTTCAGGAATAGGATTTGCACAAGCAAATACAATTGGGTTTTTAGCCATTGAACGGACCATATCCTGTGATAATATATTTCCTTTTGAAAGTCCTAAGAATACATCTGCATCTTTAATAGCTTCAGCCAAAGTGTGAATGTCAGTGCGTGAAGTTGCAAAGAACTTTTTAGATTCATCAAGATTTGTACGTTCAGTTGAAATAACACCTTTACTGTCGAGCATTACAATGTTCTCCATACGTGCTCCAAGTGCAAGATATAATTTTGTACAAGAAACTGCAGCTGCACCAGCACCGTTAACAACGATCTTTACATCTTCAATTTTCTTTCCGGCTACTTCAAGTGCGTTAAGCAAACCTGCACTGGAAATAATTGCGGTACCATGTTGGTCATCGTGCATTACAGGAATATCAAGTTCTGCCTTCAAACGTTTTTCAATTTCAAAACATTCAGGAGCTTTAATATCTTCCAGGTTAATACCTCCGAAAGTTGGAGCAATAGCTTTTACTGCTTCGATAAATTTTTCGGGATCTTTTTCGTTAACTTCAATATCAAAAACATCGATACCTCCATATATTTTAAAGAGCAATCCTTTACCTTCCATAACCGGTTTTCCGGCTAGTGCACCAATATCTCCAAGTCCAAGTACTGCAGTACCATTGGAAATTACGGCTACTAAGTTTCCTTTAGCAGTATAATCATACGCTGTTAGCGGATTCTTTTCAATTTCCAGACAAGGTTCTGCAACTCCGGGAGAGTATGCCAAAGATAAATCAGTTTGTGTACTGTAGGGTTTGGTAGGTACTACCTCAATTTTACCAGGCTTACCCTGTGAGTGGTAGAGCAAAGCCGCTTCTTTTGTTATTTTAGCCATTCTTTTTATGTGTATTATTCATATTCTGCCTACAAATCTATAAAATAAAGTTGTAAATCGTAGTTTTTTTAATGTCAAATATTGAAGATTGTTGCAAATAGAATATAAAATTGCCTATTTTTGTAATCTCAATATTACAAACAAATGGAAAGATTAAAATTTAAGCACACGGTTCCAATTCAATTACGTTTTAATGACTTTGATACATTAGGACATGTGAATAACTCGGTTTATTTCTCATTCTATGATTTGGGTAAGACTTCCTATTTTAGTGAGGTTATGCCTGAGATTGTTTCTAGTAAGGATGTTGGTGCAGTAATAGCTAATATTCAGGTTAGTTTTCTTTTACCTGTATACCCGAACGAGAATGTTGCTGTGCAAACGACGGTAGTAGAAATTGGGAATAAAAGTTTTAAGCTGTTTCAGCAACTTATCGATGTTGATACAAATGAAGTGAAGTGCATTTGTCAAACGGTGATGGTTGGTTTTGATGCAAAGACAAAAGCCACAAAATCTATTCCTGATAAGTGGAGAAAGGCTATGACTGATTTTGAAGGCAGGGGAGATCTGTCCAAGGTGTCTGAACTTTAATTCAAAATGTACGAGGCTATATAAAAACAACTCTTTATATGATATTTGAATTTAGCCTTAAATAGAAAGAACAGGGGACTACTAACAATAATCCCCTGTTCTTTTTTAAGTACTCTGCAATGGTTATTTCATCTTTATTGCATCCCAAGCCGGAGGATTAACTCCCATAAGGTTCTTAACAAAGAAGTCGTAACGTTTGTGTTCACCATATTCACCTCCAAGAGTATGATTGCTTCCTGGTAATACAACCAGCTCAAAGTTTTTATTGGATTTTATCAAAGCATTCACTACCTGCATGGTTGTGGATGGATCAACGTTATCGTCCATTTCTCCTACTACCAGCATTAAAGGTGTTTTAAGCAAATGTGCATTTTCCACATTTGAACACTCTGAATATTCTTTTCCTATTGGATAGCCCATCCATTGTTCGTTCCACCAGATTTTATCCATCCGGTTATCGTGGCAGCCACATGACGAATAGGCAGCTTTGTAGAATTCCGGGTAGCAAAGAGTTGCAGTCATGGACTCTTGTCCTCCGGCTGAACCACCAAAGATGCCTACTTTATCAGTATTCATGTATGGATATTTTTGAGCAGCAGCTTTTATCCATGCCATGTGGTCGGGAAGTCCAGCATCTTTCAGATTCTTATAAATGATCTCTTCGAAGGATTTAGAACGGAAAGATGTTCCCATTCCATCCATTTGCACCACGATAAATCCCAGCTCAGCAATGGAAGAGTGGAATCCTAGGAAAGGATAAAAGGATTTTGGAGTATATTGGTTTCCCGGTCCTGCATAAATGTATTCCAAAACTGGATATTTCTTTTGCGGATCGAAGTTCGTGGGTCGGATAATTACTCCCCAAATATCAGTTTTCCCATCTCTTCCTTTTGCAACGAAAGGCTCGGGAGCTATCCATCCGGCTTTTACAAGTTGGGTAATGTCTGCTTTTTCAAGAGGCATAATAACTTTTCCACTTTTTGATTCTCTTAGAACGGTAACAGGAGCTTTATTTACCATTGAATAAACATCAACGAGATAATTATTGTCATCGGAGAATGTTCCTTGGTGCATACCTTCTTCCGGCGTGAGACAGGTTAGTCCGGTTCCGTCGAAATGGATACGATAATAGCGAATCAGATATGGATCTTCCCCTTTTACCATTCCATTTGCAGAGAATACGATCTGTCTGGTGGCTTCGTCTACGTTGATAACCTCTCTGACATACCATTCTCCTTTGGTAATCTGATTCTTAACCTCTCCGGTATGGCGGTTGTATAGGTACAGATGATTCCAATTGTCTCTTTCGCTCATCCAGATAGTTTCATCGCCGTTAGCCAAATTCTTGCGGAAATAACGGTTATAGTTCACAAACGTTTTGCTGGTTTCTTCAATAATAGGTTTTACAGCATCAGTTTCTGCAGACAACTCAAGAACTCTGAAGACCTGATGTCCTCGCTGATTGTACTCAAACATCACATTTTTACTGTCGGCACTCCATTCCAACCCGCGAACTTCAAACTGACTGTTGAATAGTTCTGTGGAAGGAATAGATGCTTTTCCACTTTCCACATTGAATGCACAAGGAGTTCTGAATGGTAAAGCATCTCCTGGCTTGGTATATTCGCGTTTATGAAGCTTAGGTTGTAGCTGGTCAGTAGGGGATGATTCCACGAAATAGATGTACCGCTGTTCTGCCGGACGGATTTTCATCGCAGCTACTTTCTTTGAATCGGGTGACCAACTGAGGTATGCTGAGTAATATTCACCCGGTGATCCATCTAGACTTAATGCTTTTTCCTTACCTGATTCGTTGTCCTTTACATATATATTCTGATTCTTGATGAAGGCAGTCAGCTTTCCATCGGGAGAAATAACCGGAGGTCCCTGACGTTCATCATCGCTCGCATTCCAATATCTGGAATCTGGTTTTTCTACTTTGCCTTCGTTCTTTAACTGATTCTTCTTCTTAAGATAAAGCCATTTATAATCATTGTAAACGAAACGGAGAGAATCTAGGGTGGGATTAACTTCCAGCGATAGTAAAGGAAGCTTTTTGGCATCGATTTCTTTAGAACTTGCAGAAGCTAAAAGTTTAGCTAGTTTTTGATGATCGAAAAGTTCCTTTCTGTTCTTTTTTACTGCGTCGGTTACAACGTAAACTTTCCCATCCGGAGTGTTTCTTATATACCAGAACTGGTCTGTTTTTCCAATCCATTTAGGATTTACATCGGAATAAAATACTTTATCTTTCAGATTATCCCGTAAAGAAAAGGCACGTTGGTAATCTCCCACTGTGCCTTGTGCATAAAGTGCGTTGCCGGAAAGCAACGCACCTATAGCCAATAAAACAAATTTCTTCATGTTTATATTTTCAATGTTCTGTTATTCTACTTCCCATTCATAGAGTCCGGAGGCATTCTTCGCAGGAAGCTTGATTTCCAGTTTCAGCTCCTGCGTTGTTACAGGTTTGAAACGAACTTCATTTCCTATTCCTTTCTCTATGCCATAAGCATTTATGTTTTCAACCGGAGTCCATTCGTTGGAAGCATTTTTATAATAAACCTTCCACCATTCAGGTACACGGCAACCTCCCCATGGAGCATCGTCAAACCAATATACGGTAGAACTGGAAACACTCTTAGGAGAATCGAAATCGTAAGAAATCCATTCAGTTGTTCCTTCTTTTGGCCACCAATGATAATAAGGTATGCTGCGGTCGTTCTCATCTTTAGGCAGTAATCCGTCATTAATAGCGCTGATTGCTTTCACATCATGCGAGGCTGAAACGTTACTTTCTGAAGCTACTGTTGGAGGCATAGCCGGACGGGTAGCGCTAAGATCGGAAGGTAACCAAACAGTCATCTCACCGTTTCCGCGATGTGCCCATGCATAATATGGAATTAAATTCAGTTTCACATCTTTGGCAACCAGTCTGCCTTTAGAATCATAGTTAAGAGTTTGTGCTCCGGTTTCAATCATTCTGATTCCGTAAAGCATATCCGACTTTTCAACAACTTTGAACTCAGGCTTTTTATTCATAATGATACTCAGAACACTGAAATCATTGTCTGGCCATTCAGCGCAATATACCAGCGGACCGCGTTCTATTGAAATCATACCGCGATCGGCTTCCACCTGATTATTGGCTTTCACAGTGCGAGGCTCCATATCAAAATGAACTTCTACGACATCTCCCTTCTTCCAGGCACGCGCGATTGTGAAATATCCTTTTTCTATACCGCTTTCAACAGTTTCTCCGTTTACAGTGATATGGAATTTTAGGTCTTTCTTATCAGTATAGCTATATAGATTACCCGGAACTACAGAACCTTGTAGCCATCCTGGAACACGGATTTTCAGATTGAAATTTTGTTTTCCTTTTGGAGATACAGCAAGTTTGATGTCTCCTGTCCATGGATAATTAGTTGTTTGTGTCAATGCAACCGATTTGCCGTTTACTTTTATGTCAGAGTTATTAGACATAAACAAGTTTACATATAAATCACTGTTGTGTACTGCATAGATGTATCCCGGTACGGAAGGGATAAAACGGCAGATATTTGATGGACAACAAGCGCAACCAAACCAAGGCTGACGTTGATGCTGACCGATTGATTGCAATGGGTTAGGATAGAAGAAAGCACCTCCGTCAAGAGATACACCGCTGATTAATCCATTATAAAGTGTACGTTCCAATACGTCATAGTATTTGGCATCACCGTGAAGAAGGAACAAACGATAATTGAGGTAGACATTTCCGATAGCCGCACACGTTTCGCAGTAAGCAGACATGTTAGGCAATTCATAGTTCTTGCCGAAAGCTTCTCCGTTACTGGTTGCTCCGATGCCCCCCGTAATATATAACTTCTTATTCACAATGTTATCCCAGATGCGATCAATAGCCTGAATATAACCTTTATCACCAGTTAAAGCGGCAACATCCGCCATACCGGAATACATATATGCCGCACGAACTGCATGTCCCACAGCTTCATCCTGTTCCAGTACAGGTTTGTGAGCCTGACCATATTCATCTTTCTTTTCTGTATAACTGCGCTTGTCGAGGAAGAACTTGGCAAGATCAATATACTTCTTTTGTCCGGTTACCACGTAAAGCTTAGCAAGTGCCATTTCTGCAATCTGATGTCCGGGAACCACCACCACTTGTCCGGGGTTGTTTCCAATTTCTCTGGCTGCACAATCAGCATATTTCATAGCAATATTGAGGAAGTTCTTTTTGCCTGTAGCCTGATAGTGAGCAACTGCTCCTTCAATCATGTGACCAAGATTGTACAATTCGTGGCTAAGATCCTCTTCTTTCTCCCAGCGTTTACTTCCTACCCATTCATGCGGATGCTTAGGGTTCATGGTTCTGTAGGTATAAAGATACCCATCTGGTTCCTGAGCCTTGGCTACTATAGTAAGTACACTATCAATGTATCTAGCTAGTTTTTTATTTGGAAAAGTCTGCATCGAGTAGCTTGCGCCTTCAATGGTTTTGTATACATCAGTATCATCAAAAGTAAAGCCTTCTTCTTTGTATGAATCACTGGGATGGGCTGCCTTAATAAAGTTCTCGTACCGACCTGTTTCTTCACATTTGCTGAATGCTAAAGGGATGGTTACTTCGCGACTGGCCTTCAATCGTTGTCCCCAGAAGGAATCGGTTACTTTAACTGCCGTAAATGGCACGGGAGTGATTGGGTATCCTCCACCGGATTTCACCTGTGCCTGCAAACACGTGCCTAGACTTAGTAGTCCTATAATCCAAAGTTTCTTCATTGTTTCTCTCGTATTAAGTTTTTATATTAGTTATTTAATGTGTTTATTCTTTATTGTTAAGCTAATTATTCTTTATATGTTTTATAATAGCAGTACACCTTGTTTAAATAAACTCTACACTAATATAAAATATAGTCTAGTGCTTAATTTACTTAAGTGTACTTCTGTTTTAGGATTTAATCTCAATAATAACCTTAGCTTCCTTCTTCTTTTCTGTTAGCTCAGGAAGAATCTTTTCTTAATAAATTCCAAAGGTATATATTCTTTGTAAGACAGAAATAGAAATTTGTCAGAATGTTGGCTTTTTATCTCTTTCTCTTTCATTTTTGTTTTAAGAATGATTCATTTTCTATATCCTTGTCACTTATAGTGTAATTATAAACTTTCAAAGAATGCAGCCATCCATTGAACGGCCATGCCTGATCAGACGTTCTTCCTAAAGTTACATACGGACTGCGTGGCAGGCGAAGCATGATATCTTTTTGCTTAAGCAACTTTCCGTCAACATAGATCTTTTCCATATATCCGTCGTATGTTACTGCTACGTGATGCCACTTATTGTCTGGTTTAATCTCTTTCAGTCCGGAATCTTCGAACCATCCGTTGTGACAAATCAGTCCGTTTCTCGGTTCTTTTCCCCATCCAAAAGCAATTCTGTCTAGTTCAACATAGGCAGGAGTGATGTCGGCTACACATTCATTCTCATCTAGTTCAGGATTTAATATCCATGCTGTAACCGAGTATGCCGGATTATCAAGGAATGAATCAGGAAGCGGGAAAGTTGAACGGAATTCCTGAGTACCGTTAAACCTGAACGCCCTGACATTCTCTTTCTCTTCTACAGACACGGGAGTAGTTTGCATGTTGAATAGACCTTTTATGCCTTTACCGTTTTCTATCTGTTTCAGCGATGTTCCGGCAAGATAATTATCGGCATTGATGTCAATAAACATCTCTTTAGCTTCTTCACTCGCTATTTGAGGAATTACGATATCAGAAGCGTTAGCATCGAACATCACTTCCTGTATGCTTTGCTGCCAGTTGTACACATTAAGATTAGAAATTGTGATACCACTTTCTCCACCTGAAATATGTAGCTTCTTGTCCTTATTCTGAATTTTGCCAACTCTGTTGCTTTGAATCAAGGTGCTGTCCAGATAAACCGACTCTTTCTTTCCGTCGGATATGCAGGCAATCACATGCCATGCTTTATTATCGGAAGAATTCTTCGCCAGGCTGGTAGTTGCCTTTTTATTGTTGCTCCATGTTACAATCTGTTTCATGGCATCATTCTCTGATCCATAGATGGAATAGGAGAGGGTGTAAGGCTGTCCGCTGAAAAATCCCTGCGGCATATCAAAACCTGAAACCAATTCAGATTGCGGAGCAAGCTTTATTCCTGTATGGCTATCTTCAGTAACCAAAGAAATATCACCTTTGGCAGACAGATTACTGCCTAACATTCCGGCATTATTCTCCCATAGACCTTTATTCTGAAGGAAAGAAGAAGGAGAAAGATGTACTGACTGTTGTGGTGGATCTATTTTACTTCCGCTGAATACCTTTATGTTCCAGATGGCAGCCAGCACTCCGTTTTTCTCATTGCCGGTAATTGTGAGTCGCACATATCTGGCTTTTGCATTACCATAGTCAGTCATTGGGCTGCCTGCTAATATGTTATTTCGTTTATCGGCAAAAATATTCCACTCTTTCCCGTCAACCGAAGTCTCAATAATATACTGGTAATAGGAAGTGGCGTATTCAAATTGCGTCCATATCCGTTGAATACTTTGCAAAGTGCCCAGATCTAACTCAATCCATTCGTTCCGGCTGCTTTTTGCCCGCCATAAAGTTGCATTATTATCATCGACAGCATATTCAGGTTTAAACCAGTCATTGTAATAGGATGAGGCTTTTACTTTCTTTCCAAAAGCAAGATTAGGGAAGGGATTGGTCGATGGCTGCAGATAGCCAATGCCTTGATGTCTGGCATTAACCTTTTCAATACGGCCATCTTTCGTGAATATCAGCTGGTCGGCTGCAATTTGTCTGTGCATTCCCCGTGTTGATTGGGGAATATTGTGCCTGTGATAAATAATGTAATATTTATCTCCTTCCTTTATAATACTATGGTGTCCCGGTCCGTGGATGGTACTATCTGCATTTGTGGCCAGAATCGGATTGTTATTGGCAAAAACAAAAGGTCCCATTGGTCCGGTTTTGCTTGTTGCATACTGAACCCTGTAAGTATGATCATGACAAGATCCCGATGAGTAAGTGAAATAGTAAATTCCATCTTTCTTAATCATGAAAGGAGCCTCGAAGAAATCTGTAGCCTGAGTATTAGGAATAATCTGAGCTTTTGAAAAACCTTTCAGATCGGGTGTGAGTTTTCCGACTCCACAGCCAAAGTCTTTATAGATTCCCCATGTTCCCCAATATAGATAAGTAGAGCCATCGTCATCCACAAAAGATTGCCCGTCGAGAGTGATAACATTCTTCACAAATCTATCTTTTACCAGCACAGTGGTATCGGCGGCAAGATAATTTTTCCACGGGCCTCGTGGGGTTTCCGATACCCCGCAATATATTTTGCACGGTTCACAATAATACATATAAAACCGTCCGTCCTTTCCTTTCATTACATCCGGTGCCCAAATGTGGTAAGTAGTTGGCCAGTTCATCGGCATGATGGTCCAGTTTACAAAGTCTTTTGAAACCCACACCTGAGAAGGACCCAGCCCTCCACCGTTACCATCGGTTGTGGCATACAGGTAATATGTATCGCCAAACTTCTTGACTGTAGGGTCGGCAAAGTATCCCGGAATAATCGGATTGCCAGCTTTAGGAGAATTCCAGGCTACGGGCTGAGCTTCAGTTTTGATATTAATGCTCAAATAACCAAGAATAAAAAGTAAAAGAAGGTATTTTCTTTTCATTATATATGCTTTTAATTTTTGTCTGGAATGTTTTTTTGAATAATCAATTCTGATTTAATGATATTTTCAAGGGTTATAATCCTCCAGTTTTATATAAAGTGATAGTGCCTGTTTCTAATTTCTTTTTTGATAGAAAAGCTTCCTCACCTTATTTTACTCGTATTTTGTAAGGCCATTCTGCATCGGGTTGCGGAGTAGTGCCAGCAGAACTGTTTTCGTTCGCAAAGGCTACAGCATCAGGATTCATCCAATGTGCCATTGGTGCACCCATAACAACCAACCACAAGTAATTTAAAGATTCTCCTTTTGGTGTTTTAAAAGAAATCTGTCCGTTTGCTTTAACACTTACATCACCGTAAATAGGTGTACCATCCTGTTTTACACCTACAAATCCATACCGCCATCCTGCTTTATCTATATTAACTTTACTGTAACCTTCTGCTCCGGCAAGACCTTTAAAGGAAACAGTTACTTTCTTTCCCGGTTTGGGAATTGAAAGACGGATTGCATTGAAACCATAATTCTGCGGACAGTTTTTTTTATTTATCTGCATCCAACCATCACTTAAAGTATCGAGCTTACAAGTGAAACGGTTTGCATAAGGTTTTGCTACTTCACGAATCCGATCCATATCATAAGTGATCAAGTGTCTGTATGCGTCAAATATCTCATCATTGAATTGTTGTTGATTTAGTCCGGTCATTCGTTTGTAAGTAATAACAGGATCTTCTCCTTTTTTGCCTTGACGGTACATTTCAGCGATAAACGGTAAACCATGTTTTTCGCCCCAATATTCAAGCACATAAGGAGAGTGGTAAATATTCTCCATGCTTAAGAATGCAAGATGAGTCCTGTCCATGAAAGCTTTCCAGTGATATTCCTCATCGGTCATCCATTTCGGGTTTACTTGCCAGAGCATCCATTGTGAAGTCATCTCATAGAATCCACATCCTCCCCATCCTTCGCCCTGACTATCACATACAATCTGTGACTGAAAACAATGTCCCAATTCATGAGCAATGCAATTTAATTTGTGATCCTGAATGCGTCCGGGAGTAACCCAAAGAGCTCCAATCTGTTGATCATAGTCACCACCATAAGCAGTTCCTTCAAGTGAATAATTCACCATAACCATCATCTTATACAGATCAGCCTTGCTGCCAGGTTTAGCAAACTTGAGTGTGTCGCGAAAGAATTTGTAGAAACTCTCTGTCCTTTGCAACAGGTTATTAACATTCCAGGTCATTGGTTTTCCTTCCAGCTGTGGAGCCTCGGCAGGATTAGCGCCAAACTGCTTTTCCCAAAAGATAACGAGATTATCCGAAGAGGCCATACGAACATTAGCGTATCGACTATTAGGATTATTAAAATCGTTGTTTATTAAGTCCTTGGGAGTATAGATACTTTTTTGAGCCTGAATGTTCAAAGCTAAACAAGTAATAAATGAAAGGAATATATGTTTTTTCATGGATTAATGGAGTAAAGTGGGCTGTCTGAAAGATGTCCTTCCAAACAGCCCGTGAAATTAAACGATGTTTAGAGTGAAATTTTGCTATTTAACTTTCCATTCAAGAACTCCTCCTGATTCTCCATTTTGTAGTTTAGCTACAATTTTCAGGCCTTTTGTCTTTACCGGAGTGAAATCAAGGCTGTTATAACAGTCCTTTTTAGTTGTATAAGAACCTTTAGCTTCTACTTCTTTCCAGCTATCCCCATCTTTATAATACAGTTTCCAGCTTTCCGGAACTCTGAAGTTGCCATCATATTGATCGATGTCCAGCCAGTAAACCTCAACATTAGATACAGTTTCTTCATTCTCAAATTCATAAGCCAGAGTTTCAGGTGTTCCTCTTTTCATCCACCAGTAATGATATGGCTTAGATATATCTGAAGAACTCTTTGGTTCCCATTGATCGTTTACTCCCCATGCCCATTCTTCTGTGGAAGCCGATTCTGGAGCATCATTCTGAATAGGAACTTTAACAACCACAGTGCGAGCTTTTGAAGCGATAGTAGGCAGTGGAGTAGGATGAGTGTACTCTGCTGAAGAAGGAATCCATACAGCCATCTCGTCTGTTCCACGATTATTCCATGTAGAGTATGGAATCGCTGTGAACGAAACATCTTTTTCTTCACCATTTAAAGAGACTTCTTTTGCATTGCCTTTTAGCACCATAACCCCATTAAGAAGATCTTTTTCATAAGTATAATCCATCTTAGCGTTTTCAGGAATATATTTATCCAATACATGTCTGTCGGTTTGGTCTTTACCTTCCAAGCAATATACAATAGGGCCTCTTTCTATTGCCAGCTTACCTTTGTCATCAGCTACATTTTCATGAGCTTCAATACGGCGAACGGGCATTGGCAGATTAAGTTCGATTACATCTCCCTTTTTCCATTGGCGATCAATGGATGCATATCCATTTTTAAGAGCAGGTTTCACACTCTTTCCATTTACACGAATATTGCAATCAGCTAATGCTTTTTCTGTAAATTTGTAAAGATCAGTAGGAACAGGCTGATTGCCAGCCCATCCCGGTATACGAAGATTGATAGCAATTTTCTCATTATTCGCTGGATTTACAGAAATTGTAATTTTACCATCCCATGGATATTGAGTAGCCTGTTTCAGAGATACTTCATTTTTTCCAACTTTAACCTTACCATTACTTTGCACATATAGATTTACGAAAATTTTATCGTCTTGTGTAGCATACATATATGTTGGTACCGATGCCATAAAACGAGTGATATTTCCAGGGCAACATGCACAACCAAACCATGCCTGACGTTCATGCTGTCCCATTGATTCAAGAGGATTATCGTAAAAAAACTTGTTTCCACTTAGTGATACCCCCGAAATTACTCCATTATAAAGAGCACGTTCAAGAACATCGATATATTTAGCATCTCCTGTAGCCAGGAACATTCGTTGATTCCAGTATACATTTGCAATTGCAGCACATGTTTCACAATATGCAGTATGATTGTTGAGTTCATAATTAGGGCCGAATCCTTCACCTTGCGCTCTTGATCCAATGCCGCCGATGATGTATAGTTTCTTACCCGCCATATTATCCCAGATGCGGGTAAGTGCGTTGAAATAAGCTGTATCTTTTGTAAGTGAAGCAACATCTGCAACGCCTGAATATAGATATCCGGCTCTTACGGCATGCCCCTTTATTTCATCTTGCTTCAAAATTGGCATGTGATCCTGACTATATTCACTTAATCTGTGCCCGTCAGTACCTCTACCGGTTTCTTCCACAAAATACTTAGCCATAGTAAGATATTTCTTGTTTCCTGTAATTTTGTAGAGCTTACAAAGAGCCATTTCTACAATAGGGTGACCGGAAGGACGATGAATTTGTCCTTTGTTCGGGCCAAATGTCTTGCATACTAGGTCAGCATTCCTGATTGCAACATTCAATAATGTCTTCTTTCCTGTTGCCTGATAATGAGCTACAGCAGCCTCATATAAGTGTCCGCAGTTATATAACTCGTGACTATTTATTCTCTCCCAACGATGAGTTCCCCACCAACCGGAAAGACGAGTGCAATTGTTGGTAACACAGGTACAAAGGTAGCCATCAGGTTCTTGTGCTGCACGGATAAGATTGATGACACTATCCAGATAAGCATCCAGCTTCTTATCATACTTAACAGCAAGAGAGTAAGATGCTCCCTCTATTATTTTATAAGGATCTGTATCGTCAAAGGAAAAGTCACCTTTATGCTCACCTTTGATCAATTTTCCGGCAAGAGCGAAATTATCGAACCGACCATTCTTCTCACACTCTCTAAATGCTGAAGGAATAGATACTGTACGGTTGATTTCAATCTTTGGTGTCCAGAAATTATCATTAAAGTGTACCTGAGTAAAAGGTACCTGAATTATTGGTTCTGTGGTTTTGCCTTTTGCTGAAGCTAAGGTTGTAACTCCTATTGCTGTCAGGAAAAACAAGTTACGTAGTCTGATGTTCATGTTCTGAATTCTTTTGTTCGTTATATAACTAGTCTCTTTTATCTCAATATTTCTGATATAAGACCTCTTATTCGTCTTAATTTTTATTTATGAATCACATTGCAGGTAGGAATTTCTATCTCGGGGAAATACTTTAGTAGTAGCTTATACATTTCCGGATCATACTTCTTTAGTTTTTCTCGTCGGTTATTTTCATTATGTACACCATTAGGCGTTTGGGAATAACGATTGCAATTAAAGAAAGATTGAACTGTTTCTGCAAAATATTCCTCTCTGTTTGAGATAGCATACGTATTCTTCCACAATCCGTTTTGTATTGCATGGTTCATAACTGCATCCAGCTCTTTATTGAAATCAGGATTTATGCCTACAATTCCAATAGTATGTATAAGATGTGCAAATTCGTGTATCAGAATATTCTCCCCTTCATATCTGTCTCCGGGAAGGCAGATCAGATTTTCCTCTCCGCAACTTGAACTTAAATCATCTTCCGGTGCACCTCCAAAACCACGTGCTCGTTTATTCCAGTAAGCAATACTGTCTTTGCTGTTGCAGATATGTGCATATTCAGGCAGATCGCAGACTTCTTCTTTTTCACCAACGACCATTACTTTACATCTCTTTTCTACCATTTTGCGGGCTACATCTTTGCGCTTAGAAAGCATATCAATAATAATATCTCTTGCTTTAAGCAGAGCTTCGTCATGTACATTTTCGGAACTTATCACCGGTATTCCATCTGCATCAATGTATTTCTTATAGAACTGATTCAGATGAAGTGATTGTGGAACTGTAGTTACTTTGGCTGTATTTTCCTGAGTAAACTTTATTGCAAAACCGCCCCCTTCAGCCATATGTATCTTTAAAACAGAATCCTTTGTCACATAAATAACTTCTCTTTTATAATCTTCCGCTTGCCTGTTGGCATTTACCCCATCTTTAAATATCTCGGCACTGTAAGTTATTCCTTCAGCCAGGAAGTCTAGAGATAGTTTGATATCCCGTTCTTCCCAATTGGTAAGTGCTCCCGCACACCAGTCATTACCCTTTTTGCGAGCTGAAACGATGTATTTGCCCATTTCTCCTTGTAGAACCTTGGTCTCATCTTCTTCGGAAGGTAAAGAAGCTATGAAACTTGTACATTCCTGTTCTTTTCGATAGATGGTCGGATTATCGCTAAGCATAGTAAGTGGAGAATCATAAACAATATATGTTGCCAACTGATGACATCTTGTACCTTGACTCATTGGATTACTATAGATGTCCTTGAAATCTTTTTTAGTAGCATTGCGCATAGCTCCCGGAGTGTAATCCACCGATCCGGCTATCATACGTATATAAGGGAATGTGACATCATAGCAAGGCATATCCTTGTCTATTTTGCTCCATTTCATTTCTTCCATACCAAACACACTCTCAAAATTGACTACATTAGGGTATGTACGATTCAGTCCCGTGGGTTTGTATATTCCGTGAAGATCAAGTGTAAGCTTATACTTAGCAGTCATATCTGCTATGCGGTATACCATTTCTACAGCTTTTTGATCGTCACGGTCCAGAAAATCGACCTTAAAGCCTTTAATTCCTAGTTGTGAATAGTATTTGCAAGCTTCTTGTAGTTGAGTATCGAGTACATTGAATACTGTCCATAAAATTATACCGACATTTTTATTTTTTGCATATTTTACTAGTTCAGGTAGGTCGATTTCAGGGATAACAGTCATCATATCGCCTTTACTCGGATTGTACCAACCTTCGTCCATTACGATATATTTAATTCCGTTTTCTGCAGCGAAATCAATATATTCCTTATAAGTATTAGTATTTATCCCAGCTTTGAAGTTAACGCCGTAGATACCCCAGTCATTCCACCAATCCCAGGCAACTTTCCCACCTTTTATCCATGAAAAATCTCCGGTTCGGTTAGGTGATGCCAGTGCATATACCAGATTGTTTACCGGCATATCCGTATCTTTATCCGAAACAATAAGGACTCTCCATGGAAATTCCCGAGTACCGTTTACACTTGCTATAATACCGGAGCGTTCAGTTACATATTCTTGTTGCCGCCATGCATTGTATGCCACTTTAGAAGGTAGCGGAGCAAATTCTCCTTTAAATCCGGTTTTCCCTTCCGGACGGATAAACATACCAGGGTACGATTCCAGATCGGCTTCAGTAATAGTTAGCTTGGTGCCGTTGCCATAATCTACGGTCACAGGTAGAAAAGCCGGAACAGACGTATCAGCTTTTGTCAGCGATTTTACTTCATAAGTGTTCTGAAAGGCCATTGCATATGGATCTTTCGAATTAGTAGAATGTGGCATATAGCTAACATAGTCTTTGTTGAAATTAAATTCAGCCTCTTCATTTCTGATGTCAATCTTCCCTTTTATTCTAGTATAGAAACGATAAGCAGCTCCGCTGTTATACACTCGGAATATAATGCCGTACCCCTCTTTCATTTTTAGATTTAGCTCGTTGTAATCGACAGTAAATGAACTAAATCTGTAAAGAGGAGATGTAATCTTCTCTTTCATTCCTTTTACCTTTTTCTGTGCAATCACTGGGGAGCTTCCCAATATCTTTCCGTTATCCAGCAACATGCTTATATGTGAATCTGTCAGTATGGTTTTCCTATCATGCTCAACTGAATAACTTAATGTGTCGCCCAACTTAATTGTAACCTCCAGTCTGCCATCTGGCGACTGTACCTTTATTGTTTTATTTGCTGCATTAATTGTTCCTCCGCAAAACATTAGGAAGCAACTGAACAGTAAGAAATGAATCTGTTTTTTCATAATCCTTTTGATTATCTGAATAATTTAAATATTTTTTTGCCTTACTTAGAATTCAAGCTTTAATTCATAAGTTTTGTTTCCGTCCATACCACTTTCGTGCATCTGATAATCTGAAATCCAGGCATATTTCTTTTCACCTCCAGAGGAGACTGCCTCAACAAGGAATACTTGTCTGCGATCCCATTTGTTCACTGAACTTTTAAAGAACAGTGCTCTTAGATTATCCACATTGTAACTTCCATTTTTTATGCTATATGAGCAGTATGGTGTTTTGCTTACCGTGTTGCACCAGGTATCATATGAGTATGTAGCTAAATAGAGATTCACTTTTGCATCAATTGGTTCCCCGTTCTTTATTGTTTTAATAACCATCTTATCGGCAAAGTCTTGGTAGATTAGCTCATTAATAAGATCTGTTTGTTTCTTATTACCTACCTCATTTATAATCTTAATAGCGTAATCACTCCAACTACTCTCCTCATCGGGAGTATAACAATAATCATTCATAAGGCAGTGTGAAGGCATATATCCTTCACCGTTGATGGGATTATTTTTCCCTTCTACAACGTCTGCATAGAGGTCAATTACACCACGGAAATGCCCTAATTCGTGTGTGATGGCACGATAAGTATATTGATTGAAATGATCATTGTATTTATTCTTCATGCCATCGGATGCATTGATAACCAATATTGTTCCAATACCATCATCATTTCCACATCCGCCACCATATTCGCCATTTTCTGCGCCTTCATAGAAGAAATCATAAATAACAACCAATTTGAATATGTTTTTGTCCATCTGATTGATTGCTTTCATATTAGCACCATTTTCTCCCCAATAAGAGCATCCGTCGTAAACGATAATATCATCCAGGTCTGGTTTATAGATGTATTTCCTTTTAAGCAGATGCTTTTTATCGCAGTTATTGAACCGGGCATTAATCTGGTCCCACTGTTCCTTTAGTTTCTGTTTGAAAAATTCCGGTGTTTGCGAGTTCCATCCTTTTCTGTCAATGGCAATTTTTACATTGATAAAGATGGTTGTTCCATCGTCATAATCAGCTGTATATTTAACTTTTGTACTGTCTTCTGTATTTGAACCAGGTTGTTCAGGATCATTGTTTGTGGCTGAAGCGCAGCTTACCAGCATAAAAAGGATAGCTACTAGCGAAATTTCTAGATATTTATACATTCGGTGTAGATTTAAAATGGTTATTTTATTTTTTTTGAGCTAATCGGACCATTAATACTCCGTGTCCGGGTATGCTGTATTGGGTCTTTGATGCTGTAGTACCGATGTCTTTATGCTTCCATAAATCTCTGATCGTGTATTCATTTTTGTTGACGTTTATATCGGTGGCAAAGTACATAATATCTTTTTTCCAGTTGTAATCCAGTTTCCATTCGTGATCAGTACGATTGAGGAAACACACAGCTATTTCACCTTTTGACAACGGTTTTGCCCAAATCTCGTGATCGCCCATGTCCATAAAGCGTCGCGCCTGTTGTCCAAGACTATCCTGATCAACAGCAATGACTTCTTTGTTGGTAAGTATTTCCATAGTTTCTTTGTTCATAGAGCGAAGGTCGTTACCAGCCATTAGCGGTGCCGCAAGCATTGACCACATTGAGAAGTGAGTGATATATTCATCCCGGCTCATTCCTCCATTACCAACTTCCAGCATTTCTGCATCATTCCAATGTCCCGGACCTGCATAAGGATAAAGATCGGCAACAGCATCAATAATATCTAGCACACCAACGCCACCCCAGTCAAATTTACATTGGTAACAATCACGTATATCAGCAGTGGTGCGCCATAGATGTCCAACACCCTTGGCCCATTTCCATGGTTGGCTTTCTCCCCATTCACAAATACTGAATACAATAGGTCTTTCACAAGCTTTAAGGGCGTCGCTCATGGTTCTGTAAGCAGCTTCGGCATTTTGTTCTTCGTTTGAACACCAGTCATATTTTAAGAAATCAATTCCCCACTTGGCATATTGGTGTGCATCCTGAAACTGATACCCCCGACTTCCAGGTCTTCCTTGGCAAGTCAGTGATCCGGCACATGAATAGATGCCTAACTTAAGTCCCTTGCTGTGAACATAGTCGGCCAAAGCCTTAATCCCATTTGGAAAGCTTTTAGGATCAGCTATGATATTCCCATCATTATCACGACCTACTTGCCAGCAGTCGTCAATTACTATATATTCATATCCGGCTTCTTTCATTCCTGATGCAGTCATTGCATCAGCCATTTCCATTAATAGCTTTTCATTTACGCTGCAGCCAAATTTGTTCCAGCTATTCCATCCCATGGGTGGAGTGGCTGCCAGACTTTCAAAAATAGAATCTTGTTTGCTTTGATTCTTACCAAAGAACATCTGTGCTTTTAATGTACCGGCAAGCAGACAGAATATTGAAATTATCAGGTACTTTTTCATGTTTATTTTTTGAATGCCAAATGAGTTTTATCAGAATGCCTCTTTTTAAAAAAAGAGGCATTCTGATTTTTTTAAGATTATTCGTAAGGAGACGGATCCAGTTGCGGAGCTCTTCTTAATTCATATCTAGGTATTGGTAACCAATAGTTTTTAGGAGCATGGAATGTTTTATATTCAATTGGTTCAGAATTTAATTCGTAAGTTTTAGAACCATCTTGATGTTTCCAGATTATCATACCTGTAACAGGTTTACTGTATACATCTTCAATGATCATCCAACGTCTGATATCGAACCAACGTTGCCCTTCGAATACTAGCTCAATTTGTCTTTCATTCCTGTATTTTTCTACAATATTATCAGCAGTAACATCAGGCATATTAACACGTCTTCTGATCTTGTTGATATACTCAACAGCTTCTGGTGTTTGACCTAGTTCAATCTGGCATTCTGCATAGTTTAGATAGAACTCAGCCAAACGGAACATGAAGTAGGGGGCAGTTGGAGCATCAGTTCCATAAGTATCGTATTTCCTGTCAAGGAATTTTCTGATATAATAGCCCGTTTGAGTACCATTCCACCATGAGTCTCCACGACGGCTGTCTTTTCCGTTTGGAACTCCATCTTCTGCTCCAAAGAAACATTCTACTTCTCTTGCATCTGCACCGTATCCCCATGTAGATCCATCTGTAAAGATGGTTGCATCAAAACGCAGATCTCTGTTAATATAAGGATTTTCCTTTTCAGAACCTCTTTTATATGGAGTTCCATCAGCCATCTCAAATTGATCAACAATTTCCTGAGTAGCCTGGAAATTACCCCATCCGTTAAAACCACTACCTGTTCCGCAAGGAGCCTGGAATAAATAAGAGTTATTATAAGCACCCTGACCTTGTGAATTGTATAGCTTTTCAAAGATAACTTCAGGATTTTTGCTGTTAATAAACAGATTTGCATATTCTTCACTGTTTGAAACATTCTGTAAGTAGTAAGCAGGTGCGCCGCTTTCATCTTTCAGATCAATAACAGCCTTATTAGCATCTGAAGCTCTTTTCCATTTAGTTTGTGATGGCGTTCCAAACAAAGGACTTGCGGCATAAAGGAGAGTCCGGGCCTTTAAAGCCAGTGCCGCTCCTTTGGTTGCTCTTCCCAAATCGCTGTCGTCACTATATTTTACAGGTAAATATAAGGCAGCACTATCACATTGTGAAACAATATATTCAGCCACTTCATCTTTAGGGGCTCTTGTTACTTTTGAATAATCATCGTTTAGCCCATAAGATTTGGTGATCAAAGGAACATCCCCAAATAAACTATATAATTGAGAGTAAAAATAGCCTCTGAGGAAAAAAGCCTGACCAATCTGGGCATTTTTCCATGCTATATTAGTTTCTCCGGAAGCGGGAACACGCTTAATGTTCTCCGTGAAAATATTAATATTACGTATAGCCTTGTAATAGAAATCCCATGGATTCCATGTTGAACCATCCCATCCAATACTTGACTGGTCAGGAGAAAGCAAACCTTGTTGGATTGACTCTGTACCATATTTCCACATCTGGTACACTTCATCTGTATAACTGGCAAAGCGTGATCCCTTCTGGGTTTCAGCTTCCACGCTATTATATTGTTCGTTTAAGAATGTCTCTGACAAGGCAAGATCTCCCCATACTGCAGCATCTGTATAAGTATTGAGCGGGTCCTGATCCAAAATGTCAGTACACGAGGTGAAAAGTCCAGCCATCAGCGTAGCTGCATATATATATATCTTTTTCATTTCTTTATAGTTTTTCAGTTACTAGTTAATTAAAAAGTGACATTTAATCCTACAGTAAGAATTCTTTGCTGTGGATAGAAGTTTGTGCCAGCTTTATCGTCTGGAACTTCCGGATCACAAATCTTCATTTTGTCTATAGAGAATAAGTTGTTGCCATTAGCATAGACTCTCAGATTTTCTATATTCAGGAATTTCGAAGCACTCTTAGGAAGTGTGTATCCTAATTCAACAGATTTAAGTCTTATAAAGCTTGCATCCCTTAGCCACCATGTAGAAGTGACTCCATTAAATGCATCTCCATAAGTCTGTTTAATAAACGCTCTTGGCCATCTGGCATCTGCATTTTGTTCAGCTGTGTTAGAGTCAATCCATCTTCCTTTATAAAAGTCAGAAACCATATTCATACTTGGCATAACAATTTGTTTAGCCTTTGCCTGTCCTTGGAAGAACACATTGAGGTCAAATCCTTTCCATGAACCATTTAATGTAAGACCGAACATAATTTCCGGAGTGCTACTTTCATTTACACGATATGCATCGTCCCAGGTTATTTTTTTATCGCCGTTTCTATCTTTGTAGATAAGATCACCAGGTTTGGCTCCATCAATATGAGGAGTGCTATTAACTTGCTCCTGAGTCTGGTAAATACCAGTTGCTTCGTATAAAATAAATCCATCAATTGGGTGACCTTCTGTTTTTTGCCATTCCGGAGTTGTTTTAGCTTCATCCATGTAAACTACTTTGTTTTTTGCATAAGTAAAGTTACCGCTGGCACTCCATTTAAAATCTCCGGCTTTATCCTGATATGTTGCAATAAGTTCAATGCCCTGATTATTTACCTTACCTAAGTTCTCAGATGGTAAAGAAAGCCCTGTATAAGAAGGTACTGATGCATTTCTGGTGATCAGGATATCATGTCTTATAGATTTGAAAAGATCAACGTCTAGTCCGAATTTTCCATCAAGATATTGAGATGATATACCGGCATTGTATGTTTGAGCTTTTTCCCATGTGATAAGAGGATTAGCTGTTCTTACCATCTGCATACCTTTGTTCACTGCATTTTCTGTTCCGAAAGTTGCTCCCGAACCGTAAGCATATTGAGTAAGGTATTGATATGGTGCCACATTGTCGTTACCCATTAATCCCCATGATCCTTTTAGTTTCAGGAAGCTAACGATAGGCTTAATATTCTCAAAGAATTTTTCCTCAGAGATTACCCAACCTGCAGATACTCCGGGGAATGCTCCCCATCGATGACCCTTGGCAAAATTCATAGAACCATCATATCTCATTGTAAACTCTGCAATATATTTGTTGTTATAGCTATAATTAATACGTCCGAATAGGTCTCTTCTGACAGTTGCATTAGAACTTCCTGCATTGTTTTTATCTTTGGGAACATCACTACCGAAATCTATTTCAGGAAGTGCTGAAGAAAGATAATTTGTTCGGAATGCTGATAAAGAACTGTAGTTATATTTACTTTGTTCGTAAGCAACAAATGCATCAACCTTATGTGATTCATTAAATGTTCGGTTATATCCCAAACGCCCGTTCAATGTGATTGTGTTTGAGTTATCTGCCCATGAATTTACGCTGATAGCTCCTGTTCCGGATCTTTGGTTCTCATATTCTCCTGTCGAGTTATTATATAAATACAAATCATAAGGAGTGTTTAAGCTTTTTCCAGTTCTGAAAGAAAAATCTAAAGCGGCATAACCTTCTACATACAATCCCTTGGTAATAGGATCAAGATCTAGTCTGAGAGTGGGTTTCAAAGTAAGAATGTTATATTTAAGCTTATTTGTACCTGGCTTATCCGTTACCATTATAGCTGCATTGTTTGTAATTCCGTCATAGCCACTTCTTGGTAAACCATTGGGATAATATGCTGCAGCCATTGGTGAGGTTGATAGAAATTTGCCAAATAGGTAATCAGTATCAAATACCCCTCTGTTTCTCAGTTCTTGTCTCCCTAATATATCAAAGCTGAACTTAGCTCTTTTTCCAATTTTTGCATCTACATTTGTTGTAAACTGATATTGGCTGAAATTCTGTGTACTTTCCTTATAGATGGCGTCTTGCCACAGATATTGTAGAGATGTATAGAATGAGATTTTATCATTTCCACCTGTTACAGATAAGCTGTGTTGTGTTTTTGTAGCCCAGTCTTTGGCTACAGACTTCCACCAGTTTGTACTTGGGTAATTAATAGGATCTGATCCATCTTGTAGTTTCCCCAGAACATCTTTTGAATAGGTCTCTACCAAACCATGTCCTCTGTCATATTCATTAATATATGTAGCATATTGGGAGGCGTTCAACATTTCAGGAACGCGGGTTGGTTGTGTAATACCAACATTTCCGCTATAGTTTATCTTAACTTGGCCTTCTTTACCACGTTTGGTAGTAACAAGAATTACACCATTTGCTGCACGTGCTCCGTAAATAGCAGCCGAAGCATCTTTCAATACAGAAATAGATTCAATGTCTTCTGGATTCAAACGGCTGAAGCTGCGATCAGCAACACCATCAACTACGATTAATGGAGATGTGCTTCCCAATGTACCTTTTCCGCGGATTAAAATGCTTGCACCATCTTCCCCTGGTTCACCAGAACGGACGTTGGAAATGATTCCGGCTGTTTTTCCTGCTAAAGCACCACTTAAGTTGATTGAGGAAACTTTTTTAAGTTCGTCGCCTCCTACCTGAGAAACAGAACCTGTAACTGTCGCCTTTTTCTGAGTACCATAACCCACTACCACAACTTCGTCCAGTCCTACGCTTTCTTCAGACATTGTAATTGAATAGTTAGTCTTATTTCCAATAGCAACCTCTTCTTTTTTCATGCCAATGAAAGAAATTTCAAGTGTTTTACTTGAAGGATCTATTGACAGTTCGAATTTTCCGTCCAAATCGGTTACGGTTCCTGTTTGAGTTCCTTTTACCTTGATAGATGCTCCAATAATTGGTGTTCCCTTAGAATCAACAATAATACCTGTTATTTTCTTTGTCTGTTGTTTGTTTACTGAGTAAGGACTGAATAAATTGCTTCCAGAGCTGTTTCCTGCCATAAGAGGAGTGGCGCTCAGAAGACTTAAGACTATTGCCATCTTGGCAATACGGAATCTTCTTTCCGTTTTTGTTTTTCTAAGAATTTGATTCTTACTTTTTTTCATGGTTTTACTTTTTTAGATTTAAAACAACGGTTATTATATCAAATAACTATAATTAGCGTCATCGTTCGCAAATTAACAGAATATATATTGGAGTGATGGGCAAAATAGTCCACACTGATAGAAAATTAGTCCAATTGCTGTTTTTTGCATTTAAATATATAAACTATTGAATTATAGTGTTTTACTGTTTATGGCTAGACTATTTTTCTATTTTTGTAGATTATATTTGGGTGTTTTATTGAATAATTGTAGTAATATTGCATTGCCTTTATTGAAGAAAGTAACATTGTTTATCTATGAAGAAACGTCATGCTTTAATTCTCGTTTTGCTAGTTCTTTTCTTTCCTATAAGACTGAAAGCCGATGCTTTTAGTTTTCGGCATTATAAAGCAGAAGATGGTCTGGCATCTAATATTGTGCGTAGCATTATTCAAGACCGCCATGGATTTATGTGGTTTGGGACCGAAGATGGCTTGAGCCGTTTTGATGGATATACATTCAGGCAGTTCAAAATGAACAGATCTTCCCAATATTCTCTGGGTAGTAATTACATTAGCACTTTGCTTGAAGATAACAAAGGAGATATCTGGATTGGTACAGATGATGGAGTTTATATTTATCATCCAAGCTCAGATATTTTTACCCATTTTAATGTGAAAGCCAGTGGCGTTTCAATTTCTTCCAGTGTTAATAATATCGTGGAAGACAAATTAGGGAATATTTGGTTTTCTACTTATGGGCAGGGGCTGTTTCGGTATAATCTTTCTTCCGGCAAATTGGAACAGTATAGAATAATCAGGAAAGGAACTTCCTCCAGTAATTACGATTTTATCAATTATATATATGTTGATCATTCCAATCTGGTATGGGCAGCGCCCAAAACTCCCAGTAGTCCGCTTATACTTTTTAATCGTGCAAAAAATAGTTTTCAGGTTATTCCATTAAAAGCAGATGGAGTTAAAGAATTTTCTATATATAAAATATTTGAAGATTCGCGACATGATTTTTGGTTAGGAACCTGGGATAAAGGGTTGTGTAAGTTTGATAGAAAAATAAAGAAAGTAAACAACTATCTTTCTCCTAAATCGCAGGGAGGAATTCTTCATATTCATGAAATAAGTGAATATAAACCTAATGTGCTATTTATTGGTTCGGATGACGGTCTGAGTCTTTTTGATACGAAAAATTACAGCCACCGTTTACTCACCTCAAGTGAGCTGGACAATTTTGCTCTTTCAGATAAGTTTGTTTATCCCATTTTTAAGGATCGTGAAGGTGGTATATGGGTAGGAACCTATTTTGGAGGAGTAAATTATATTTCTCCCAACAATGGGCTTTTTGAACGTTACACTCACTCCAAATATGTTAATTCGGTAAATGGAAATGTGATAAGCCGGTTTACTGAAGATAAAAAAGGAAATATATGGATAGCATCGGATGATGGCGGATTGATTGTACAGGATGCTCAATCGGGCCGTTTCTCGGCTTATATGCCAAGGACTGGACAAAATAGCCTTTCGTATCATAACGTACATGCTCTTTGCTGGGATGAAGATAACCTTTGGATTGGTACTTATGCTGGGGGATTGAATGTGCTCGATACAAGAACTGGTAAGTTCAGATTTTATAATTCCGAGGAAAAAAATCCCCGTTCATTGGATGGAGGCAGTATCTATTCCATCTATCGGGATCGGGATAAACAGATGTGGGTAGCAAGTATGTCGGGGATAAATCTTTATGACCGAAAAGCTGATAACTTTATTCGTGTGAAAAACTTTAATGCCACTACTATTGATATTACACAAGATAAGAGAGGATGGATTTGGTTTGCCACTCAGGGAAAAGGTGTGTTCCGGTTTGAACCAAAGACCAGAAGATGGACTAACTATTCTTCTTTGTCAAACGGTGGATCTTTTATCGCCTGCAGCCAGACAAATAGTGTCCTTGTTGATAGAAAAGGGCAATTGTGGTTGGCTACTTCAACAGGGCTTTGTCGTTATAATGTCACAAAAAATGTTTTTGAGATTGTTCCGCTTAATATACCCAGTAATACTATTTGCTCCATTATTGAAGATCGTAATTACCTTTGGCTTACCACATCGAAAGGGTTGATCCGCTATAATACAACTAATGGCAATTGTCAGGTATTTACAAAGAGCGATGGATTGCTCAGCGATCAGTTTATAGCTAATTCAGGATTCAAAAGTTCAAAAGGTAAGATTTATATTGGAACAGCTAATGGCTTTAATGCTTTTTATCCTAATAAAATAGTGATAAATAAGCATCTTCCACCTATTGCCATTACTAGTCTGGAGGTATCTAATAAAGAAGTAGAGATCGATTCTAATGGATTATTACCAAAATCCATCAGTTTTATGGACCAGATAGACCTTTCTTATAAAGACAATGTTTTTAGTCTCGGGTTTTCGGCTTTGAGCTACACTACGCCGGAAAAGAATATGTATGCTTATAAACTTGAGGGCTTCGATAAAGAATGGAACTATGTAAATAAACAACAACGGGCAACCTATACCAACCTTCCGGCAGGAGAGTATATATTCAGGGTAAAAGCCTCCAATAGTGATGGAATTTGGAATGAACAGGGAGCCTCAGTAAAAATTGTAATTCATCCTCCTTTCTGGCTTACCACCGGATTTAAAATACTTTATCTTCTTATAGCAATTGTGCTTGGTACATTGATCGTGAAAAGTATCATTCGTCGTTCCGAACGTAAGCATAGGGAAAAAATAAAAGAACTGAGCCAGGAAAAGGAAAAGGAGATGTATAATGCCAGAATTCAGTTCTTTACAATGATTGCCCATGAAATACGTACTCCGGTATCGCTGATTATAGGTCCGTTGGAGAAAATTATAACAACAGGCTTCTCATTTCCTGATTTTATTCGCAAGGATTTGAATATTATAGATCAAAACAGTCAGAGATTATTGAATCTGGTAAATCAGCTTCTTGATTTCCGTAAAGTGGAGCAAGGTGCTTTAATCATGAGCTTTAAACGCTATAATATTTATAAGTTGCTTACTAAAATATATGACCGGTTTAAACCTATATTAGAACAAAACAAAATAGAGTTTATCCTGGACTGTCCAGATACAGAATTTGAAGCCATCATTGACCAGGAAGCAGTAACAAAGATTGTAAGCAATTTGCTTACCAATGCCATGAAATTTACAGATAATCAAATAATGATTACATGTATTCCGTCTCCTGACAGAGGTACTTTTGAGATTCGGGTGTCTGATAATGGTGTTGGCATTCCTGATGAGGAGAAAGAAAAAGTCTTTATGATATTTTATCAGGTATCTTCTTGCCTGAAGCCCGGAACCGGTATTGGTCTTTCATTAGTGAAAAGCCTGGTGGATGCCCATAAAGGAACTATTTCGGTAATAGATACCAGCCTCAAAGGAGCTACTTTTGTTGTAACGCTCCCATTGCAAAATGCAGAAAGTATTGCAGATAAGGACGTTTTGGAAGAGACTATTTCTTTGCCGGTTCAGCAACTGATTATAGAAGAAAAAGAGCCATCTGCTAATGTAGATGAGAAAGCCGATAAACCGTTGCTGCTTATTGTGGAAGATAATGAAGATATGAGGAATTTCCTTCGGAGCAGTTTTACCGACCATTATAAAGTAATAACAGCTTGTGATGGGCTTGAAGGGGTGGAAAAACTGAAGCAGAATGAAGTGAACCTTATAATTAGTGATTTGATGATGCCTCGAATGGATGGTATGGAGTTGTGTCAATCTGTTCGTTCAAATGTTTTATGGAGCCACATTCCATTTATACTACTGACAGCCAAAACAGACATGAATTCAAAAATAGATGGTTTGAACTTTGGGGCCGATTCTTACATTGAAAAGCCTTTCTCAATCAACTATTTGATAGCCCGGATTAATAGCCTTCTTGAATCCAGACGTTTGCTAAAGAAGAAATATGCGGAAATGCCATTCGTCTCTTTGACAACAATTGCAGGTAACTCTTCAGATGAACTGTTCCTCTCAAAGATGAATAGTGTGATTGAACGCAATATTTCAAATATAGATTTCTCCATAGATCTTTTAGCTGAAGAACTTTGCATCAGTCGCTCGGGCTTGTTTGCCAAGATAAAGACACTTGCCGATGTTACTCCAAACGAGCTTATACAGCTGGTTCGTTTAAAAAAAGCGGCAGAATATCTGGTGAAGAACGAATATAGGATTAACGAAATAGCCTACATGGTAGGTTTTAATAATCCCTCTTATTTCAGTAAGTGTTTCCAGAAACAATTTGGTGTTCGTCCAATGGAGTTTGCCAGTAAATATAATGAAAAAAACACTCCTGTCTAGCTACCACAAATGTGGTAGTTAAATGCCATTTAAAGGGGATTCTTTGATTAGTCATCATGGTATATCTTTGTACCATAAATAAGATTATTATTTAATTGTTTAAAATTTAAACAAAAGATGACTGATACAACTCTTATCATTGCTGACAACCAACCACTTACTGCTCTGGCCTTGAGAACCTGGGCTGAAAAGAATGAGTTGGTGGGTTCCATTATTGAATCGCCGGATCAACAATCTCTGGAAGATTCTCTCCGGGAACTGTCCGATGAAAATGTTTTGTTGATCATTGATGTGGAGTTGTTCGACTTCTCTGACAAGGATGAACTAATTGCTTTCTTTCAGACGCATAACCAACTTCGTAAACTTTTTATCGGTGATCATTTCAACGAAGAAGAACTCTTTTTCATAGCAGAGGAGATGCAGTCGAATATTGTTTTGAAGAGTGTTGATCTGGAAGAGTTGAGAATAGCAGTAAGTTTTGCACTAAAAGGACGTTATTACATTCAGTCGGAATTGTTGAACCTGTTGATGCGAAAGAATGCAGCGCCAGTGAAACCAGAAAATGAAGAGGTGCATTTAACGCCTACAGAGAAAGATATTGTTTCTCTGATTGCCAGTGGGAAAACAACCAAAGAAGTCGCTGTAATCCGAAGCCTGAGTTACCATACAGTGGTTACTCACCGGAAAAATATTTTCCGGAAACTGGGAGTTTCCAGTATTCATGCACTTACAATATACGCTATAAAATCCGGATTAATAGATACTACGGAGTATTACATTTAAAACCACCACCATTCAAATTAAGTTATTATGCTAAGTCCTACTGAAACCATACTGAAGAATGTAGATATACTTTCTCAGCACTTAACAGAAGAATATAAATATATACCTCGGCATGATAAGCCGCTACCTTCCATTGAAAAGTTGTCGGAGATTATGGACTTGATAAAATCAATTCTTTTTCCCGGATTTTTTGGAGACTCAATAGCCAATCAAAAGATGCTTAAGTACCATATAGGGATGAATATGGAAAGACTTTATGCATTGTTGGTTGAGCAAATACACTATGGAATTTGTTTCACCACAAAAAATATAGTTGACAAGGATGTTAAGTTCCGGGCTTCTGAACTGGCAATAACCTTTATAGATAAAATACCCGAGATAAAAAGATTGCTTTGCACTGATGTAAAAGCTACTTTTGACGGTGATCCCGCTGCGAATAATTATGGAGAGGTAATTTTTTCCTATCCTACAATAAAGGCTTTAATAAATCACCGGGTGGCTCATGAATTATTATTGCTTGGAATACCAACAATCCCACGGATTATTTCAGAACAGGCTCATTCCGACACAGGAATTGACATACATCCGGGAGCCAGAATCGGTGAATATTTCAGTATTGATCATGGAACGGGTGTTGTAATAGGAGAAACCTGTATCATTGGCAACCATGTAAAACTATATCAGGGGGTAACGCTTGGTGCAAAGAGCCGCACACTAGATGATACGGGAATAGCCTCCCTCTGTGCTCCACGTCATCCTGTTCTGGAAGATAATGTCATGGTTTATTCCAATTCAACCATCCTGGGGCATGTGGTAATCGGGCATGATACAGTGGTTGGTGGTAACGTATGGCTCACAAATTCAGTACCTCCGTACTCAAGTATTCTGCAACAAAAAGCAGTGGAAAGTTCTTTTACAGATGGATTAGGAATCTGAAAAAAGAAACTTCCCCAACCAGAAAGATAAACTCTGGTTGGGGAATTCTTTTATATCAGCTGTTGTATTTAATGTTATAAGCTGCTTCCAGTTGAGAAAGAGCTTTTTGTAGTATTACTCTTGGACATCCCGCGTTAATGCGCATAAATCCTGTACCTTCTCTGCCGAACATAGCTCCGTCGTTTAATGCCAGATGGGCCTTGTCTACGAAAAAGTCAACCAGTTTCTCCTGGTTCAGTCCCAATTCCCTGCAATCAAGGAATATCAGGTAAGAAGCTTGTGGACGAATAACCTTAATAAGCGGCATATTTTTTTTCAGATAGTTATCCACATAATCAATGTTACCCTGAATGTAATCAAGCAATTGGTTTAACCATTCTGTGCCATGTTCGTAAGCCGCAGCAACAGTTATGAATGCAAATATATGTCCTTCTGAAAATTCGCTGGCGTTCAGGTAATTTCTGAATTTTTTCCTTATTTCATCGTTCTCAATAATGCAATAAGAACTAGCCAATCCAGGCATATTGAATGCTTTGCTAGGCGACATGAAGGTAATAGAGTTCAGCCGGGCTTTTTCTGAAACCTTCGCAAAAGGAGTATGCGTATATCCTTTCAATGTAAGATCGGCATGAATTTCATCAGAGATAACCATTGTTCCGTTCTCGTAACAGATATCAGCAACGGCCTCCAGCTCCTCTTTTGTCCACACTCTTCCACCCGGATTGTGAGGATTACATAAAATGAACAGCTTGCATCCTTTCACAGCTTCCTTAAAATGATCCAGATCCATTTTGTACTGACCGTTTTCAAGAATCAGCGGGTTGCGCACAACCTCGCGATAATTATGTTCTGTTACAAGAAAGAACGGATGATAAACCGGACTTTGAATCAATACCTTATCGCCTGGTTGAGTAAAGCATTTCAAAACGTGAGCAAGTCCAACAACAATTCCCGGAGTGAAGCTAATCAGTTCTTTGGAAACTTTCCAGTCATACCTTGTAAACAGCCAATTCTCAATAGCCTGGTAATAAGAAGCAGGTTTGCTTGTATAACCAAGAATCTCGTTTTCGCAACGTTCTTTTATTGCATTCATAACAAACGGAGGAGTCCGGAAATCCATATCGGCAACCCAAAGTGGCAACAAATCATCTCTTCCCCATCTGGGTTTCAGCGCTTCAAGCTTCAAGGCATCAGTTCCTGTACGGTCTATTACCTCATCAAAGTTATATTTCATAAAATCATTTCTGTATTTAGTTATATTGCAAAAATACAAAACCTTATCTACAGGATAAAATAAAAGCACAATAATTCACCAATAAGTAGAATTATTTACGAAAGGTTTACGATTTATAAAATAGAGAGTTGTATCTATAATTTCATATCAGCCAAACGATTCCTACGACTTTGATAATGAGATAGGTATGTTTTCTTTGTTTTATCAGATAAAAAAGAGTTGTTAATGAGTTCTTCTATTTTAAGATGTTTTGTAGTGAAAAAGGTTAACTCTCTATCTACTGTTTTGGGAGGTAATCCAATTTTAGTGCCGAAAGCTTGAAAAGTGGCTCCGATAACTCGTGTACCAGCTTTGAGGTTTCTAGGATTTTCTTCTTTAAATAATCCCTTATCAAGAGCAAACTCTGTATCATCGATATGGATTCTTGTGTCTAAAAGGTCGTAAGCCGGAGCTAAGCGAAAGTCTCCATCTTTAGTTTCAAGTATAGAGAAATTCTTTAAATGAGCATCTCCATTAGAAAATAAGAAATTGAACATGACTAAACGAAAGAACTTTAACTGTTCAATACGCCATGCTGGAATATATCGTAAGCGTCTCTGCGATACCCTATAGAATATTTTCTGGGCTTATAGTAGGTTTATTCTTTTGTCCAGGAATTCGGAAGTAGTTTCTGATAAACTTCATCGGATGCATTGGGATTGATATAAGCCATCCGGTTTAATATATCCGTAAAGTATTCGAACGTGTTTATTCCATTTAGCCTGCATGAGCAAGCCAGTGAGTAAAGCAGTGCTGTTCTCTTTGCTCCGTCGTGGCTTCCGCAAAACAGAGAGTTCTTCCTGCTTAAGCTTATGTACCTCATGTATCGTTCTATGGCATTATTATCAAGGGCATATTCTGGTCTGTCTATATAATTGCACAATGCGTCATACTCGTTCAGGGTATAATTAATCGCCTTCGAGAGTGGGCTCTTTGGAAGCATGGAAGGATTGGATTGTATTTTTAAGAGTTTTCTTTTGAGTTCCTTTAATATGGGTGGGGCATACTTTTTTCTGTATTCTAATATCCTGTCGGGTTTCCAGTGCTTCCCTATTTTATGCTCTTTCCTATAAAGCTTATTGATCACATCTATTATTTGAGTGGCATCCTTATCTGCTTCAATATCCAGGAACTTACGCTTGCAGTGTTGAAAGCAGGAAAGTCTTATTATATCGGGATATTCATCAGTTTCAAGGATTTTATAATCTATAAGTCCGTCCGATTGGATGGCTCCTTTGTACTCTTCCCCGATATAATTGGTCAGAACTTCGCGTGAGCGGGAACCCTTTTCATAAAAGTATTGTATGAGTTTCTTTTGATTTGCAAGAGCTGCCCATATATAGCCTTTGCGAACACCTTTCCCTTTTTCGTTTTTCTCTGGAGTCAGTACGGTATAGTAGCTTTCATCCATACAAAGGTAACTGTCCTCAAGAATCGTTTTTCTTAAGACTTCATCCAAACGATCCAGCATCCAGGCGGATTTCTTAATCAGGGAGTGAGCTGTAGCTTTGTTCAATTCAAATCCCTGCTCGCCAAACAATTTGATGATTCGTTCAACGGGCATGGAGTAAATGTATCTGAGTTGTAGTATTCCAGCCATGAAAGAACCGTCGTAGTTAGAGTTCTGCAGCGGAGTTCTTGGCGCTTTTGCGGTATACATCTTCTCATTAAACAAACAGTTGTACTGTCGGTAGATGTGTTTGACAAACTGAGGTGGGATGTATTCATACCGGATAGAATCCACATAACTAATGATTTTGGATTTTTCCTTATCAAAGCCGGGATCATTGGGGTAAACCTCATCAATAATGGTTTTCAGATCAAAATACTCTTTACGTTTGGCGTTGTTGTTACCACGTTCTTTCAGTGACGGACGAGGCTTTTCTTCCACTTTATCCTCCTCTTTGATTTGAGGAACTATCTTTTCTGATTTGTTGGACAAGAGTTTGCCCAGTCCCCGGTTCTTACCGGTCAGCACTTGTATGTCGCCTTTCTTCTGAAGAAGGGATTCTTCCAATGAACGGACCGTATCGGTTAGAATAGCAGTCTGTACAGATAGCCTTTCTATCTGCGCAGACTGCTGCTGAAGTTGTGCAGACTGCTGCCTATTTTGCTCCAGCAGAACCATTTCTCTTTCGGAAGAAAGTCAGAGCTGATCTTCTAATAGTTCAACAATCCGTTTGTAATTCATGCCTTAAAGGTACGAATAATTGTTAGGATTACCAAGAAAAATAAAGGTTATTACTTATCTATATATTTGTATATCAACGTATTAAATCTGCATAGAATCGTTTCCTGTACTTTACGGAACGGATGCAGACGCCCTCCATTATCAGAACGAACGTCGTCCATTTCATCTCATACTGACCACTGGAAGGATTAAAACGGGGTATCTCAAAAGTGCCTCTTTCAAGTTTCTTCTGATATAAAACAAAACCTCCGTTCTCCCAGTGTAGGATCTTGATTGACTCTCTGTTCTTACCTACAAACAGAAAAACCTCTCCCGATAGCGGGTTCCGTTTCATGTCTGACTTTACCAACTGGTACAAAGAGTAGATACCTTTTCGCATGTCCACATAGTGAGGACAGAGAAAGTAGCTCATGGATTCTGTAAGTGCAAACATACTATTAATGGGTATTATATGAAAGAATAAATTTATTAAGATCTTCCTGGGTTATCTCTTTAATCGAAACAATCACTCCGTCCGGGAAAGTGATATTCACTCCTTTCACGCATGAATAAGTGTTCTTACGGATGTCTTCTTTTTGAACTCCCGCTGTCTGAAAAGATAGAGGATAAATCCGTTGCCCTGATTCTGTTTGGACAACCGGAAAATCTGAAGGAGAATCAGAATGCACAGTGATTTCTCTTTTCAACTGGGCTACAGTAATTGAATTTCTGGACATCCAGAGTTGAATACCCTTATAATTTATATGATGTGTTTTACAGTAATCATGCAAAGTAATAAGACTGACACTAATTTCCTGCTTGTAGCCTTCTATCGTTTTTGTGTATAGTTCGGATGATTTCATCTTTCTTCTTTTTTGGAAGACAAAGATAAAAGGCTAAATCATCACGGACAAGATGGTATCGCGGAGACGCTTACGAAATATCTTTTAATTAATTCAGCCACTTCTTCATAACTACATTTATCATATTTGTAGTTTGGCCCGGCATTATCAGATGTTAGACCTGCTAATGAAGCAAAATCTTCTTTCCTAAATTTACTTCTTGTAGGAGATATATCAAATCTTCTTGTCAGATAAGCGGCTTCGCCATTTTGAAAAAAGCATAGACCATTAGCGGCGGTTTCTATTTTGAAAACTTGTTCAGCTATTTGCATGGTAAGGTTTTCATTTGCTGCACACTCCAAAGGATTGCTAATACCCTCTGGCTTCGGTTTGAGAATATAGTGCCCTTGTTCTTTTTCAGTGGTTAGAATTAACAAACCATCGTGTACAATCATAGAATATTTACTTTGTACTCCAGACAATGAAATACGTTTTCGGTTATTCATAAACTTTTTTGCATCATCTTCGTTATTTTCTATCGGCGAATACGGAATGATATGTGAAACTTTTTGTTTGCCAAAAAGTTTTTTTAAGGCAGCAGGACTATAAGTGCTGAAGCCTTGTGCTAAAGTGGATGGGCAATGAGTTAATTCTTCCATGTCAGAGAGGTTTTATTGTTACAGCTCCCGTTACATCGTTTTGTGCAGTTGCTAATAAAATACCAAAATGATCTTTTTCATCAATATGCAGTAGCCTTGATTGAGTAATTCGATTACTTCCTTCAGAAAGCATATTGAAAAAGAAAGGAAATAGGTATGAAGATCGGTACTCTTGTTGTTTCTTACTTAAAGTCAAACTTATATCAGGCATAGTTGGATCATTAAAATAATCATCTTCATAACGAAAAACATATTCGTTTCTTGATAATTCAATTAGTTTACCTGCTAAAATTCCTCGTAAATAGACAGCTCCTTTTCTCATTGTGCAGCTCTATATTATAGATTGGTGTTCTTTATTTTTATTTCTATTTCAAGACCCAAAGCATCTAATATACGATTAAGAACCTCTAACGATGGATTTGCTTCTCCTCGTTCTATCTTTGTTAGTGTGTTTATGCCAACCCCAGCTATCTCTGCTAACTCTCTTTGAGTTATAGAAAGCATTTTTCTACGTTCTTTAATAGTATTCCCTATTGATTTCATAATCCCAGTATATTGTGATTAGAATGCAATTATAGTTATAAATTAAGATAAAAGCAATAGAAATCACATTTTATTGTGATTTTAACTAGAAAACGTTTTCCATTAATGAAGCTTTGTTTAATAATCACAAAATATTGGGATTTTTGATTATAGGGCTTAAGCTGTTTTATATTGTATATCGATTAAAAAGAATAGCCTTAACAGGGTACCTCTACTCTGTTAAGGCTATTCTTATATCTTTTTCGATAATATGTTTTAATATTTCAACCATTCAGCAGGCCATTCAATCTTATCACCTTTGTCATTGTAAGTACTCATTTTAAGTGTACCGCCGTTGTGGTCGAAATAGAGGATCTTTACAGGATGAAGACCTTTTGAAAGCGCCATTTGCGAAGTTATCTCTTTCGGAGAGTGACCTCCATCATTATCAAGAATCAGTTGGCCGTCCACTTCCATCATGCTGCCATCGTCTGAAAGCAGTGCAAAGGTGTAGATTCCATCTGCAGGGACATCCAGATAACCGGTCAGTACCAGACCGATATTACCTTTTACTTCTTTTGGAATGGAGACAGTGGAAACCTGATACTCTCCATTTACAGGAGCAGCTTCTATCTCACGGCAACGTTCCCCAACATATTCATGCCAGATAGCTTTCAGTCCACTTCCCTGAATGGTGGCCGGAGTAGCCGGAGAATAATCCATCTTGATGAACTTCGCCTTTACAGCTTCGGATGGAGTACCGTCGGCACGGAAAGTACGGAAAATATAATCAGTGGAATGATCGATAGTTATCGGGCCATTATAGAGGGCAGAACTTCTTGTAGGGTTCTTGCCATCGGTGGTATAATGAATCTCCACATTCGGTTTTAGGCAAGTCAGATTTAATGTCTTGTTGCCAATAAACGCATTTGTTTCGTAGAAACCGCCTAAATCTGGAACACGGTAATTCACCTTTTCAGCTTCCAGTAATTTCAATTGTGCAGGTAGTCGGTTTAGGAAATCCTTTTCGTTCTTTTTCTCAGCAGGCAGCCAAACCATTTCACTGAAAGCTATCAATCGGGGGAACAACATATATTCCACTCTTTTAATGGTTGGCACCGATTCCGTCCATAAGTTACATTGTGCCCCGATGATATTCTGCTTCTGAGTATCAGACAATCCTTCGAACAATGGATTGTAGTTATAAAGAGTTGACATTGAATTCTTGTCTTCCCAATTATCCAGATAGAATGCACCGTTAGGACACAAAATAGCCTGATTACCTTGTGCAGTAGCCTGTGGAACAGCATTCGGAGCCCAGGTACGCCACCAGGTAATGGTAGCAGTTTTAGACAGACCACCTTCCAGAATTTCATCCCAACCTATCATGCGGCGGCCATTCTCGTTAAAGAACTTTTCCATGTAGTGTACAAACCACGCCTGTAACTGTTCAGGAGTATTCAACCCTTGTTCCTTTATTCTACGCTGGCAGTCGGGGCACTTCTTCCAGTTAGTCTTCTCCACTTCGTCGGCGCCCAAATGAATGTATTGATAAGGGAATAACTGCATCACTTCACGATACACATTCTTGCAAAACTCCAGAGAAGAATCTTTTCCCGGACAGATAGGAGAGGAGAAAGTAGTTCCCCATCCAACCATACCTGAGCAGGCCACATCCGGATAATTACTGATAGCTGCCATAAAATGTCCCGGCATATCTATTTCGGGAATAATGTCGATACCGCGTTGTGCCGCGTAAGCTACTACCTCACGAATATCATTCTGAGTATAGAACCCGCCGTAAAGAGTATCAGTTCCCTGAATCTGCATTTTTGCTTCCGGCAAGTGGAAGTCCGAATTCTCAAATTTTTTCTCAAATTTCTGGCAATCGCGGTCTTGATTATTGAAATGTCTCCACGCACCTTTTTCAGTAAGCAAAGGATATTTCTTTATTTCAATGCGCCATCCCTGATCATCGGTGAGATGCCAGTGAAACTTGTTCAGTTTATAAAGAGCCATTAAGTCGAGTACCCTTTTTACTTCAGCTTTGCTCCAGAAGTGGCGGGAAGAGTCGAGCATAAAACCTCTCCATGTAAGAGCAGGAGAGTCCTCTACCTTCACTTCGGGAATTGCGCGTCCCTGCAACAATTGTCGCAGTGTGGCGATACCGGCAATCACTCCTTGATAATCTTTCCCTTCAATCTTGATGCTCTTCGCAGTTACCTTCAATCGGTAAGCACCGGCTTTAGGCAGAGAGCTATCCAGAGAAATCTGTATCACACTATTTTTGCTATTGCTCACTTTCAATGAAGTCCCAGTTGCTGCACCAATTACCTGTTGCAGATATTCGGCTGCAGGTCGCAGACTGGCGGCAGTAGCAGTTATGGTTTGTCCGCTTTTAAGGTTGAATACACCGGAACCTTCTTCCATAGAAAGAGGCTTTGGTACGATAGACACTGTGTTTTTTGCCATTGTTGGGATGCCAATCATAATTAACGCAACCAGCAGGCAAACTCTTATTTTTTTATTTAACATGACTTTTATAAGTTTCTGTGTTTTTTGTATTTAGTGATTTACTTCACATCTATTTCCGCATATCCGGCCTCTTGTGTGCCATCCGTATTGCTTAATGCCGTAAGCTTTACAAATCGTACCTTTTTCTTTTGGAAGTACTTAGTCTGAGGAATCGGATTGTTTTTTATGTTCGAGAATTCACCTTCAGATACCGTTTCCCAATTCTTCCCGTCGGCAGAAACAGAAAATCTGTAATTGAAGATAACCCCTTTAGCTCCCACCTTCTTATCAGGAGAGTATGTAAACTCTGAAATCTGAGCATCTTTTTGTAAATCGATGATCAATTCGTGAGGCAGATTACCTTGCTGAATATACACGGTAGCAGCATTACCATCAATAGCAGCTGCAGCAGTTGCATCACCATTCAGAATCTTCCAGTTCTTAGTAACATTCAGTTTACCCTTTTCGTTATCTTTGCTTTGTGCTTCCACCGGAGCATTGTAAACAGACAATGTAGAAATTAAAGGACAAGCCTTCGAATCTGTAATATGAATACGAATTTTGGAAGCCGTAGTCGATGGAATACGCAAGATGCGTTTGTTACCAATGGTTGTTGCTTTGGTCACCTCTTTCCAGCTGCCATTCTGATAAGCATCAACGGTGAATGCCTTCACACGTTGTCCCAGTGCAATGTATTCACGCAGTAAAACCCTGTTAAAAGTAGTATTCTTTTTAAAGTCGAGAGTCAGTGTGGCATTGGTTACACCATCATTGGTAGCCCAGTAAGTCTTATTATCTCCGTCAACAACATTGCGTGCTGCATAGCTTTTAGACTTTTCACGAACATTTGATGCTGTAACCATTTTCCCTTTTGCAAGATCGTTGGCAAGTTCTTTTCTGATAATCCGTGCAAATTCAAGCAAAGACTTCTCATCTATTTCATTCACAAGTCCGCGGCGATCCACCGGCAGATTCAGAATCATATTACCGTTGCGCCCTATAGAGTTATAATACAGCTCAACCAGTTGCTGAGGAGTTTTTACCTTAGAATCTTCCGAAGCATGATAGAACCATCCCGGACGAATGGATGTGTCCACTTCCGCAGGAACCCAGTAATTACCATCCTCGTGTCCGTTGCGAAGCTGTTCATAAAGCGGCCATCCCGGCCACACCTCATCACGCCTCAGTGTGCTCCAGTTTGTTTCTCCTACCCAGCCTTCCTCTGTTCCGCACCAGCGGCAGTCGGGGCCTGCATCACTGAATAACATAATATTTGGTTGAAGAGAATAAACCAGCTTATATGTATTTGGCCAGTCATAATAAGTCTTGCGATCTATGGTTCGTTGCTCGTTGGCTCCGCCGTAATAACCAGTACCACCATTAGCGCCGTCAAACCACATTTCGAAGATATTTCCGTAATTAGTCAGAATCTCCTTTAGCTGATTGCGGAAATAAGTGATATAATCGGGAGAGCCATACACCGCACTATTACGATCCCACGGAGAAAGGTAAAGACCAAGCTTTAGCCCATATTCATCACACGCCTTGCGAAGTTCCGCAATAACATCACCTTTGCCATCCTTCCATGGAGAAGCTTTTACCGAATAGTTGGTGTATTTGGAAGGCCACAAGCAAAACCCGTCATGATGTTTAGTTGTGAGAATAATCCCCTTGAATCCCGCCTCCTTGCAAATGCGAGCCCATTGACGGCAATCCAGCTGAGTAGGATTGAAAAGCTTAGGATCTTTGTCGCCATATCCCCATTCCATATCCGTAAACGTGTTCATACTGAAATGGATAAAAGCATACATCTCCATTTCCTGCCATTTTAACTGACGCTGACTGGGTACCGGACCACACGTGGCCGGTTGTGCTTTTAGTAGCTGACTGGGAAGACAAGTAAACAAACTCATTATTCCTGCTAAAACTAATTTCTTCATATAATTTTTTTAAAGGTTTCAGGATAAATATAATTCTATATACAATTAAAATAGCCGATTTACCTAGTTAGATGTTCTATTTTGTTAGAAATACAAATATAGAGAATATTTAATAGACGAATTTTATTTATTAAAAGTATTATCGAATTATGGGTGAGAGTTTGCATACTGTTTTAAGATAAATCTGCCGGAGTATAATAAAGTTCCGGTCTACCTTTTCAAATCTCATTCGATATATTTGTGTATTCTTGTACAGAAGAATGCATTCTTCTGTACAAAACAATCAATTCTTTTGTACAGAAGATATAATTGTTTTGTACAACATCGCATCAACTTCCCGCCTGAGATATAAAAAGTCATTCGGGAGTTTGAGTAAACTCTCGCCGCATCTTTCCGAAGAGCCGGAGTAGGATTTTATAAACTACAAAATCACTACATAAATTTTAATTTTGCGAAATTGATCTGGCAATCTAGCAGTAAGCCTTTAAGTTATTGTTTATAAGTGCGATAGAGGTGCTAGATTAAAATAATTTGATCTAGCGTTGATCTAGCAATCTAGCACCTTGTCTCGTCCTGATTTTGGTTGACTGTGTTTATTATTAATCCTGGTGTAGGTTGATTAAAGTGTTGTTTATCAGATGTAATCCTGTGATAAGTTACTTGGATTGTATATGATTTACCCGCCAAAGCGCTAGATCGCTAGATCACTGCTAGATCAATTTGTGGAAAAATAAATTTTCTTAATCTATTTTTAGTGGAAGATATTATCTTAAACTTCTAATCTATGATGTTTTGCAAACTTTTTATTAAATAAAATAGCTTATCAAAAAGCATATAGTATCTTTATTTGATAAGCATTTCTTTGTCCTGCACAATAAAATTCACTTCAGCAGAGCGAACTGAAATCCAGTAGCGTAATGGAACTTCAAGCCTCTGAATCTTTTATTAAATTCTTAGAAAATTCCATAAATCACATTTTATGTGTAGAAAATGTGTGTAAAATCACAAAATCTACACTTAAAATGTGACTTGTGTATTTTCATCATTATTTCATGTGTTTCTTTATAACAGGATAAAGTAACTCAGCGTAACGCATAAAACCAAGGTCGGTGAAATGTGCACCGTCTACTGTAGCTTCGCCATCATGCCCTAACATATCCCTGGAAGAGAGAAAATAAATATTCTTTTCTCCGCGCTTCTTTAATAATTGGAAGAAAGCATTAATGGTTTCGTTCCTCTCTTTTACTTCCTGTGCAATGCGCTGATCGAAACGGGTGTGGGTAAATATGGGGTCTTCCACGAAGAGTATCGGAGTATCGGGATGACGACTGCGAATTATGGTATAAAATTTGTCTGCCCGCTCTTTCATCTGCTCAACTGTTGCATTTGCTACAAAGTCAAGAATATACATAGAAGCGTCTACGTTTGTTATTACGTCTGCAATTTCCAGGTCAAGCTGTCCGTTGCCGCTGAATCCCAGATTGATTGTTTCGCGGTTCAGCCAACGAGACAGGATGTTGGTATGTGCCATACCCGGTCTGGATGCACTGCAGCCCTGAAGAATACTTGTTCCGTAAAATACAATAGGTTTAGTGCGAACTGGCAAGTCGACCTTTGGCTGAGAGATTTCTGACAAAGAATCAACGCCGATGGCAAGTGAAGTTACTCCATCGTAGAGAGGAAGGTACAACATATATTCTCGTTCTTCCGGTTTCATATCTGAGATGATAGTTACTGTACTTTCCTTTCCATTAGGACGTCCGCTGTTAACAAATACCCATTTACCGTCTTGCAGACAATAGAGGTCGAGCCCTTTAGTACCTGTTGGTGTCATGTGATTCATATAACGATCTAAAAGAAGATTCCATTTTGCTGCGATTGTGGTGGAATTAGATCTGAAACGTACTGCAAGTCCGGCACTGTTCTGCCCCAGTTCCCAAAGTGGTGGACGGGAAATCTTTCTGAGCGAATCAGGTAAACGTTCATAACGTGTTGCAGTGCTTTGTGTAGCTTTGCCTAATAAGGGAAAAACTGAAGCATCATGGTAAACAATCTGACTGTTTACTGTGATTGATAGCAATAATAGTGCTATTAGAGTAATGTGTTTTTTCATAGATTAGCGTTTAAAGGATATGAATAGTATCCCATTGTTTACATAATCTTATTATATGTAATTCGTATGCAATTATAGAAATAATTTAAGAAAATAGCAAACATAATTATATTATTTTTTATTATAGTTTAAAGATGCCTCTTAAAAACAGCAAATCGTCTAATAATCAGATTATATTCTGATTATTAGACGATTTGCTGTTTTTATATATTAATTCCTATTTATCCTTTTATTGCGATTTTTTGAGGTTTTATTCTTCCCATTTATTATAAATATCCTGCATAACTAACCCTGCAAGAGTAAATCCAAATATTGCAGTGGTATGTGCCAATGTTCCGTTTATTCTGGCTTTCTTACTGCACCATTCATGGTTTACTAAATTAGCATCGCCTGGCCCTTCCTGGGCTTTGGGACAAAGACAATTTTCTGTTCCGCATGAAGAATTGGCTCCTTTATTTTCCAATAGCTCTTCACTGTAAACACATAGGAATTTCTTTGAAAGCTTTTCTCCTTTTTTGATTCTGCGACGAAGTGCGGCAGCAAGAGGGCAACCGATTACTTTCCAGAACTCAGCTGTTTTGATTTTCATAGGATCCATTTTCAAGGCAGCTCCCATTGAGGAGAAAAATGTTGCGTCGGTATTTGTTGCTCTGCGAATCAGTTCCACTTTATTTTCAAGGCTGTCAATTGCATCTATGATGTAGTTATAACTGTCTATCTGGAAAGAGTCGGATGTTTCGGCACTGTATATTTGTTGCAATGCAGTGATCTCAGCAGTAGGGTTTATTTCAAGAAGACGGGATTTAAGAGCTTCCACTTTAACTTGTCCCACCGTTTTAGTGGTGGCCATCAGCTGGCGGTTGATGTTTGTAACACATATACGATCTGAATCAACAATCGTTAAATGCTTAATGCCAGATCTGACAAGACTTTCTGCACACCAGCTGCCTACACCTCCTACACCAAAAATAATAACCCGTATATTGGCAATTCTATCCATTAAGTCGTTACCTAACAATAGTTCTGTTCGTTTGAAAATACCTCTTTCTAATCCCATTTGTTTACTCTCAATAATTTAGGGCACAAAAATACAATAAATATTCTATAATTTTAATTGGTAAGATATAAGCTTTTTTAAAACACAAGTCAGCCCTGAGTTTTTTGATGTTCAGGGCTGACTTGATGTGATATTTATTATTCTGCAATTAGCAGATAAATTTAAACCTTGGTTTTATTTCAGCTCAAACTTACCTTTCAGGAGTATGTTGCTGCTTGACGGTCCAATCATAACGGTGAATGTTCCCGGTTCTGCTACAAATTCCATTTTGGGGTTATAAAGTGAGAGGTCTTCTTTTTGAAGTATAAATTCTATCTCTTTAGTTTCACCTTTATCCAGATGAACCCGTCTGAACTTCTTTAATTGAATATCAGGTGTTGCAACAGAACTGACATCGTCTCTGAGATAAAGCTGTGCAACTTCGTCTCCTTCGCGATTACCATTGTTTTTTACCTTAAACGATACTTTGAATGAATCTTTATCTGCAGGTTCAATAACCAGATCAGAATATTCAAACGTGGTATAACTTAAGCCATATCCGAAACTGTAGAGTGGGACACTACTGCTTTCAACATAATTGTTCTGTTCTCCCAACGAATAGTATACAGGCAATTGACCGACTGATTTTGGAATGGAAACGGGTAGTCTTCCGGCAGGATTGTAATCGCCGAATAGAACTTCTGCGATGGCAGTACCACCTTCTTGTCCGGGATACCATGCAGTAAGAAGTGCATTGGCTTTTTCTGATGAAGAATTCATATTGAGAGGACGTCCTTCAATATAGATAACAATCAATGGCTTTCCAGTTCTTGCAACAGCTTGCAACAGTTTTTCCTGGTCTCCCATCAGATCTAAAGAGGAACGGTCGTACCCTTCTCCGGATTCCATATCGGATAGTACTTGTTTTTTATCCGATACTGTAGCAGCCCCGGTCTCCTTGTATTCGGTTGAAAAATCACGGGCACTTGATCCTCCAAGAACCAAAACTACTGCATCTGATTTCTTTGCTGCTTCAACTGCTGATGCAATATCACTTTGTGTGGTGTCACGAATGGCACATCCTTTGGCATAGTTTATTATTGTTTCTTTCGATCCGATGTTTTTTATGCCGTCAAGAACGGTTTTGATATTTGTTCTTTCCTGAGGTGCTGTATAGTCGCCCAATTGGTTGTAGATGTTGTCGGCATTTGGTCCGATGACTGCTATGCTCTTTATTGATTTATTTAAAGGTAAAGTCTTATCGTTCTTTAAGAGCACAATGCTTTCTCTTGCCACTTGTCTGGCTAGAGATTTGTGCTTCTCGCAACGAACAATTTTGGCTGCTTCAGCAGGTGATACATAAGGGTTCTCAAACAATCCTGCTTCGAATTTTAATCTTAGAACGTTACTGACTGCACTATTCAGTTCATCTTCAGAAATTAGTTTTTCCTGAATGGCTTTTTCGAGATTCTTTCCGTAAGCATTGCCTCCCAGGTCTACATCAACACCTGCTTGCAATGCCATTACAGCAGCTTCTTTGATGTTGGCTGCAACATGGTGGGAACCATAAATTCCCTCTATACTTCCGAGGTCAGAAAATACAAAACCGTTAAAGCCCCACTCTTTTCTCAGAATATCTTTTAATAGAAAACTGTTTGCTGTGCAGGGTATTCCATCTATTGAGTTATAAGATGACATAATCGTTTTTGCTCCGGCTTTTACTGCCATCTTAAACGGAGGAAGATAGTCGGAAAAGAGTTCTCTGGTACTAATCTGTGTCCGACCCCCGTTATGTCCTCCTAATGGAATACCATAACCGGCAAAGTGCTTCAGAGTAGAATAGAATTCAGTTTTCCCGTTCTGGCTTTTTGCCTGTAATCCTTTTACAAAAGCGCTTCCCATTATTCCAGTCAGGATAGGATCTTCTCCGAAAGTTTCTTCCATTCTGGACCAGCGAGGTTCACGGGCTACATCAAGAATTGGTCCATATCCTATACTTGCTCCTTGCGACTTGCATTCCAAGGCAATTACTTTTCCCATTTCTTCCATCAGTTTATCATCCCATGTACTTGCCTGACCGATAGAGGTTGGAAATACAGTTGTTCCTATAGCCATATGTCCATGAGCGCACTCTTCAGCAAATAAGATAGGAATACCTAATCTGGTTTCTTTCATAGCATATTTTTGCAGGGCATTGATTGCTTCGGCTGCTTGCTGGGGAGTAAGCCCGGTAACTAATGTTTTTTTAGTCCACGGATCAGCTCTTAATGCCGCCCAAAAAGAACCAATCGGTCTGTTTTTCATCTGAGTGATGAAAAGATCTGATGCGATGACACTTTTTTTTGTTTTGGTGTACATTTCCCAACCCAGAGGGCAGCAAAGCTGACCGATTTTCTCGTTCAGGGTCATCAATGAAAGAAGATTGCTGATCCTGTCTTTTATGGGTGCATTGGGATTTTTGTATAGGGGTTGTGCACTAAGCTGAAAAGCTACAAGCAATGAGCAACATACTGTAATGAAATGTTTATGCATTTTATTTCTGTAATTTAAATGAGAAAACTAAGGGCTCTTTATTATTTGTTTTTGATTTATCAGACAATTGTACTTTGATCTTATTTCCTTCCTTTGTCCATTTTACTTTTTTCCCTGTTTGCAACAATATCATAGGACTGTTTTTTACCGGAATATTGTTTTCCCATTCGATGCTTTTGGGCAGTTCTTCTTTTTCATTGGGAATATAAAGAGCATAAAGCTTTTTACCGTCTTTACTTGCGGTGAACCAAATATTATTGCTCTTATAGTTTGAAGTAATTCGTGTTCCATAGATACCTTCTCCATTTACTTTAAGCCATTGTCCAATCTGTTTTAAAATGACTTCAACTTCTGGTTGGATAAGCCCTTTGGGAGTTGGACCAACACCTAGAAGAAGGCTTCCGCCTTTAGCAACCACCTCAATCAAATCGGCAATGACTGCATTTGCTGATTTGAACTTAGCATTTGGAGTCCATCCCCAATCAGGGCTTAGTGGAATGCAACTTTCCCATGGGTAGGGTAACTGTTCTTCCGGAATAGATCGTTCGGGTGTTTGGTAATTCTCATATTTACCATGAATGGTTCTGTCAACAATTAACAAATCAGGCTGATGTGCTCTTGCCATTTTGGCGATAGAGTCCATTCTAATATCTTGTTTGGGTGCTGCTACCCATCCACCGTCCAGCCAAAGGATATCAAGTTTTCCGTAATTGCTTGTTAACTCCTCTATCTGGTTGTAAGTGTATTTCTGAAACAGTTTCCAGCGATCGGGATGTTTGTCGATATTGTAATTCACATTGCGGGTAGGAGTTGCATATCTTGGCCACCAATAATATTTGCAATGCCAGTCAGGCTTTGAAAAATAGGCTCCTATCATGAAGTTTTTCTTTCTGAATGCCTCAAAGATATATTTTGCAGCATCTGCCTTTGGATTATTCTTAAAATCACTGTTCATGATCGAAAAATCTGTCTGCTTTGTATTGAACAGATTAAAACCATCGTGATGCTTGGTTGTGAAAATCATGTATTTCATTCCGGCCGCTTTAGCTACATCTGCCCATTGATCAGGATTAAAATCGACTGGATTGAATTTTTCTATTAGCTTGTAATAATCTCGTTTGTAATCGTCATAAGCAATGGTGCTGTCTCTTGGAATCCAGTCCACATCTTCTGAACAGACAGACCAGGATTCTACAATACCTGGAATTGAATATAATCCCCAATGAAACAATACCCCGAATTTCATATCCTGCCATTTATCCAGATTAGCCAGAACTTCTTTTTCTTTCGGCCATTCATATTCTGTGGAGCGTTGGTGTACAAAACCGTTCTGTGCTTGGGCATTAAAAGGTAATGCAGTCAAAAGCAAACCTATAATGGGAAATCTCAATTGTTTTAAAGATAGAATTCTTTTCTTCATCTCGTTTTATTTTAAGCCTGGATAAAAGTAATATGCACAAAAATAAAAAAATATAATTATATAACCTTTTGTTTTTATACTATTTTATCTATATAAAAAGAGCAGGTTTACCTTTATAAGGATAAACCTGCTCAGCAAACTAATTATTTAACGTCCCAGAATATCTTTGTTGTTCTAGTATCTTTAGATTGAACAGTAGCGTGGTTTCTATGTAATTTAATAAGTAAGTCCTGAATGCAGTCCTTAACTAAGTCATCATCAATAACAAATTTTATTCCATAACGGAATAGAGTATCTGAGCATAAATCGAATAATATAGTGAAAGCAGTTTCGTTTCCTTCCCTAAAATCATTCCATAATAGAGCTGGGACTGGCTTGCATTTTATTCATTTTTACTCAGCTATTATTTAAGATTTAGAACTTCTAAAAGATTAAATCAAAATAGAATATTTGCTTGAATTATACAATACCTATGTCTATATTTTCCTGCCATGGTTAATGTGCGGCTTGTTTCCAAACTTTTTTTTGGTGTAATATTCTAATATTTAAGAGGTAAAAATGTTTGTGGAAATAAAAAAAGAGAAGCTGAAAAACTTCTCTTTCTGTGGTGCCACCAGGAATCGAACCGGGGACACAAGGATTTTCAGTCCTTTGCTCTACCAACTGAGCTATGGCACCTTTTGTTATTGCGATTGCAAAGGTAACGAAAGTTTTTAAATATACAAAGATTTGCAAAGAAAATATGCCGAAAAATAGTATGAATACTATCTTCCGGCATACTGATTTTTTGCTATTTCCACTGAATGAATTAGTTAGCCTTTTCTAATAAAGGATTCCATCCTTGTGCTTTTAATTGAAATTCTTGTCCGTCTCTTGTGATTAGTGCACACCCTAAATCTTGTTTGGTAATGTGGCCAATCATTTTTACCCCTTCCATCTCTGATATCTTTTCATGGTCTGCAATGGGAACAGTGAAAAGTAACTCGTAGTCTTCTCCACCATTGAGTGCACAGGTGGTAAGATTCATATTGAACTCCTCAGCCATAACGGCAGTTTGATAATCTATAGGGATATGTTCTTCATAAACACGACATCCAACTTTGCTTTGTGTGCAAATATGCATCAGCTCTGAAGAAAGACCATCGGAAATATCCATCATAGATGTAGGGAGGATATTCAGCTCAGCTAATTTAGCGATGATATCTTTACGCGCTTCCGGTTTTAACTGACGTTCCAGAAGATACTCTTTTCCCGTAAAGTCAGGTTGCACATCTTTTTCGCCTTTTAAAACGGATTTTTCTCTTTCTAATAACTGAAGTCCCATATATGCAGCTCCCAGATCACCGCTTACGCAGATTATATCAGTCTCATTAGCTCCATGGCGATATACTACTTTGTCTTTATCGGCTTCTCCGATGCAGGTAATGCTTATGGCAAGTCCAGTTAGTGAGGAAGAAGTGTCTCCGCCTACAATATCAACATTATGCTCTTCACAAGCTATTCTCAACCCTGCATAGAAATCTTCCATATCTTCAATGCTAAACCGTTTTGAGAGAGCTACAGATATAATCATTTGTTTGGGACTACCATTCATTGCGTAAATATCAGAAACATTGACTATGGCGGCTTTATACCCTAAATGTTTCAATGGAACGTAAGTCAGGTCGAAATGAACACCTTCCATTAATAAATCAGTAGTAACTAAAACTTGTTTGTCAGGGTAGGTGAGTACAGCGGCATCATCACCTACACCATATACAGTGGATTCGTTTTTTATCTCGATATCCTCTGTTAAATGTTTGATAAGACCAAACTCTCCTAATGTTGCAATCTCTGTTCTTTTTCTTTCTTGCATATATCTATTTAAATTATGCGCGGTTAATTAATTCACGCATGATAGTTGTCATCTTTGGTTGTGCTGCATCAGCAGCTTTTTGTACGTCTTCATGAGAAACTTCTACAATTTTGCCTTCAACACCCAGATCGGTGATGATTGAGATACCAAAGCATCTAATTCCGGCATGGTTGGCTACAATTACTTCTGGAACAGTTGACATTCCTACTGCATCAGCTCCTAAGATATGAAATAACTTATATTCTGCAGGAGTTTCAAATGTGGGTCCTTGTGTGCCAATATATACCCCTTGCTGAACCTTAATTCCTTTTTCCTCTGCAATTGCTAGTGCTTTATGAATAAGATCTTTGGAATAAGCTTCGCTCATGTCTGGGAAACGATCCCCATAGAGGTTTTTGCCACGGAGAGGGTGCTCAGGAAAATAGTTTATATGATCAGTAATAATCATTAAATCACCAATCTCAAAGGACGCATTTGTTCCGCCGCTAGCATTGGATACAAATAATGTTTTGATACCTAATTCTTTCATTACTCTTATAGGGAAAGTAACTTCTTTCATGGAGTAACCTTCGTAGTAGTGAAAACGGCCTTGCATGGCCATAATGTCTTTGTTGCCAAGTTTTCCGAAAATTAGTTTTCCGCTATGTCCTTCGACTGTAGATACAGGAAAGTTTGGAATATCCTGATATTTGATTTCGTATTTTTCTGTAATTTCATTTGCCAGATTTCCTAATCCTGTTCCTAATATAATTGCTGTCTCTGGATTAGTATGCATTCTCTCTTTCAGAAAGTTTGCTGTTTCTTTTATTTTTTCTAACATATTCTATTATGTTTTGGTTAAATGTATCTTCTTGGTTTAGCAGGAATTTTACCTCTATAGGAAGTGCGAATATATTCTTTTGTATTGTTTCGTCTAAATTGGTAAACTGAGTAAGACGCGCTGCATCTTTTTCAGTTGTGATAATAATCTTCTTTTCTCCGGATAGATTATCGAATGTTTCCTTTAGCGTTTTCAGATCATCTTCTGTAAAGTCGTGATGATCAGCAAATGTTAAAGGTGTGATGTGAGAGCTATATCTCTCTAAATCCTGCAACAATTGTTTAGGAGAAGCTATTCCTGTGAGCAATAAAATATTCTCATTCTTTTCAATTTGTGCCAGAGTTCTTTTCCTTATATTGGAACCAGGAAAGATTGGAGTCAGGTTACCATACTTATAGGAAGTGAAATATAATTGCTGATAGGGATATAGATCCAATCGTTTGGTTATTATCCGAAAGTCCATAGGCTTCATTAGTCTAGGACACTTTGTTACAATTACAATGTTTGCCCTATTCTTTCCGCTTAATGGTTCTCGTAATCTTCCTGCTGGAAGAAGAGCATCGTCACAGATTTGTCTGTTAAAATCAACCAGCAAGATACTCATACCTGGATTTACATAACGGTGCTGAAATGCATCATCTAAAAGAATAACGCCCAGTTCTGATTCTTTTTTATTATCGCATAATGTTTCGATCCCGTGACAACGGTCTTTATCTACAGACACTGCTATTTCAGGAAATTTTTGCTTTATTTGATAGGGTTCATCACCTATCTCTTTTGCAGAACTGGTTAGTGTAGCTAAAACAAAGTCTTTTGATTTGCGTTTATATCCGCGACTTAGTACAGCGACCTTAAATCCTTTTTTTAATAATTTTATTAAGTACTCAGTATGTGGAGTCTTTCCTGTACCGCCTACAGTAATGTTTCCTATACAAATGACTGGAATATCGTAACTCTTTGAACGTAAGATGCCCCAGTCGAACATTTTGTTACGTAGACTCACTCCCAATCCATAAAGGAATGAGAGTGGGTAAAGACTCTTTTGTATCTTAATGAAATTTTCTTCCATCTCATCTTATTTGATATTGATATCAAAAGGAACTCTAGCTTGTAGATTGTCTAACTTCTGCACATCTTTTATCATGCCAAATCCTTTATAGAACTCACCAAAATTAGATTCCATTAATCTGGATTCAATGTAGTGAGTTGGTTTTTCTTTAAAAATGCTAGAAAAGAAATCTTTCTTTTCAGGATATGAGAGCACGGAGTACTCTTTTAATTTAGCTTTCTTAGCTGCTATTTCAATAGCTTTGTCAATGCCTCCCAATTCGTCTACCAATCCTATCTTTTTAGCTTTTTCTCCTGTCCAGACTCTTCCTTCAGCTATTCTACCAATGTTTGCCTTGCTCATCTTTCTGCCTTCTGCACATCGGGATAAAAACGTATCATATCCATTATTAATAGTCATTTGGATCAAAGCTTGTTCGTCAGTATTCAATCCACGGCCAAGAGCTCCAAGGTCTGAGAATTTATTTGTTTTTACAACATCAAAAGTAAGTCCTACTTTATCTGTCAGGCCTTTCATGTTAGGAAACATTCCAAAGATTCCGATTGAACCGGTTAATGTAGTAGGTTCTGCTACAATACAGTCTGCAATGCAAGAAATGTAGTAACCTCCCGATGCGGCATAGTCTCCCATGGAAACAACAACTGTTTTCTCCTTTTTCAGTGCTTTTACTTCATTCCAGATTTGTTCTGAACCAAATGCACTTCCTCCCGGGGAGTTAACGCGCAGTACTACTGCTTTTATATCCTTGTTTTCACGCAGTTCACGTAAATCCTTGACTACTTTCTCGGATACAATACCTTCATTCGATGATTCATCAATAGCTCCGAAGGCATAATAAACAGCAATTGCGTTACCACTTTTATCTTTAGGCACATTTCGTTTTACATTAATCATGTCATCCAGGCTCAAAACAGCTAAATCATTATCTTTGTCAGTCTTGGCTAATTTCTTCAGATAATCTCTTACTCCACTTTTATAGATTAGAGAATCTGCCAGGCCGCATTTTACAGATTGTTCTGATGGGTAAAACATTATCATACGATCTGCATAGGCATTCAGTGAATCCTTAGATAATTTACGAGAGGCTGAAACATCTGTCAGTATTTGGTTCCATATAGAACCGATGTACTCAGATACCTGTTCCCGGTTGGCCGGACTCATTTCAGTAGCGATGAAAGGCTCTACAGCTGATTTATAAGTTCCAACTCTGAATATCTGCATTTCAACGCCGATTTTCTTTAGCAAGTCTTTATAGAACATTGGTTCTGCAGCCAATCCTTTCCATTCAATCATACCTTTAGGGTTGAGAAGTACTTTATCTGCTACGCTTGATAAATAATATAGTTTCTGAGTGTAGTTATCGCTGTAGGCAACAATGAATTTTCCACTTTTTTTAAAGTCTACCAATGCATTTCTTATCTCTTGCAAAGATGCATAAGAGGCTCCTAGAGTTTTAGCCTGTATATATATACCTTTAATGTTTTCATTTTCTTTTGCTTTTTTAATAGATGAGAGAATATCATCTAATCCATAGGTGGAAAAATCTTCTCCAATAAACTGTTTGAAAGGATTTTCTTCTGTCCGCTCTTCTAATGTTCCGTTAAGATCGAGAAACATCACTGAATTTGGTTTAACTTTTACTTCTGATTCAGAGGAGGTTATAGTTCCAAATAGTATTATGGCGCCGATAAAAAATATCACGATGCTTGACAGTATAATCCCAACTACGGTAGCAAGCGTAAATTTGAGGAAATCTTTCATTCTTGTGTGAATTTAATTTGTAATTTTCTTGAGAAATTTAGAAAGCAAAGATAGATTATTGATTTGATAAGTACAAGTATTAAGCTCTTTTTATCAAATTTCTTCTGCTGTTTAAGGGATACAGAGCCTCTTTAGTTAATATCATTCTGTATTATTCATAAAACTTTTATGTTTTAAATTTAAATATTGCTGTCCGGTAAAACTTTTTAGATCAACAAAATAAAGGGCTGAGTTCTTAGATGAATTCAGCCCCAATTGTCTATATTCGTTTCGACCAAAAAATCCTTATAGACATGGGCAAAAGTATAAATTTTACCGGACAGCCGGTTCTATCACAGCTATTAAAATTCATCGATAAGCAAAAAATCTTAGATTTAAGCCAGAAAATGGGTTGTGAACGTTATGTCAAGAGCTTTGATGGCTATACTCATCTTGTGGTTATGCTTTTTGGTGTGCTCAAACACTTTGATTCCTTACGCGAACTGGAGATTGGGATGTTTGCGGAAGCAAATAAGCTGCAACACCTTGGAATCGATTACATATGGTTAGGCGTAGTACTCTGGCAGAAGCAAATAAAAGACGGTCTCAGGAGTTTTTTGCCAACGTCTATTCTATGCTGTTGGAACAATATGGGCCTTTTTTAGCGGACAGCCGCTCACGGAAAGAACAGAAAGATTGGGAACGACTGCTTTTTATGATGGATTCTACGACAATCAGCCTGTTTGACAATATTCTTAAGGGCGTTGGTCGTCATCCAAAAAGCGGAAAGAAGAAAGGCGGTCTGAAAGTCCACACGGTAATGCGCTATGTAGTAGGTGTCCCTATGGTTGTTCAACTGACATCCGCAGCCAAACACGACCATTATCTGCTCAAAGAGGTTCATTTGCCTCAAAATGCCACTCTTGCTATGGATCGTGCCTATATTGACTATGCACAATTCCAACGATTGACAGAAGAGGGTGTCTGCTATGTTACAAAAATGAAGAAGAGCCTGATATACAAAGTGTTGAAATCCACCACTTATGTCAATTCTAAAGGTTTGGTAACGCATACCGACCAGCATATCATCTTTGAAAAAGGAGACTTGCGACATACTTCCAGGCGAGTAGAGTTATGGAGCAAGAATAAAAAGAAATCCGCGGTATTGCTAACCAATAATTTCGAACTATCTGTTGAGGATATTGAAGAAATTTACAAGCGGAGATGGGCTATTGAAACGTTATACAAACAGCTCAAACAGAACTTTCCGCTACATTTCTTCTATGGTGAGAGTGTCAATGCCATAGAAGTGCAAACATGGGTAGTTCTCATTGCTAATTTACTGTGTACAATCATGCAACATAAACTTAAAAGACACTGTTCTTTCTCTAATTTAGTTACCATGGCTAGACTTATGCTAATGTATTATGTCGATTTTATAGCTTTTCTTGAAAAACCCGAAAAGGATTGGGAATATATTCTTCAGAAAGCCAATTATGAGCCTCCAAATGTTGACCCCGCATTAGAATTTGTTTTTGATTAGGGGCTTACTTTAAAAAAAACATTCCGAACCACCATTTTATAGGCGATTCGGATGGTTCTTTATGCATTTTAGAGTTTTACCGGACAGCAATAAAATTTAAACTAGTAATCTATATGATCTTATTTATTTCATTAGTCTCACATTTATACTAATCATCACAAGATATGTTTTATTTGTAGATCTATAATAGGTGTTTTGTGCAGTTGCACTTCTGACAACTCTGTATCGTAGAGTAATACAGCTTTTGATTTCCGATTCCAGCATTTTGTGTGCAACTGAATTTATTGTTATCTCTTTCATAATTATAACTTATTAATTGGGTTGCAAAGGAATAATCCTGTAATTAATACAGCAGAAGATTGCCCTATCGAAGTCATTAAATAAGAATAAATATTTTTTATTCAGTTTATCTACTAAACCACTGTTAATAATCTGATAACTAATATTATAATTTAGTAACAGGTAAACATTATATATAATTCGTCTGCCACTAACTGAAAGTCCTTATTCAAGAGCTTTTCGTACATTTTAGTGGAAGATGGTAGAGATGAATTTGGACTTTTTTGCTGATATATCAAAAGCTATTGCCAGCATTAACTATCTCTTTATGGTTTACGTCCATTTCAATTTTTGTTTCATCCCAGTCCCCTTTGTACGCACGCGCGTATTTTATAATGTATACCATATTACCCCCTGTGATTTTTAATTAAAAAAAATGCTTTATAATACATCTAGTAATCAGTAAGTTACAAATTAATTTCATTTTTTTTCAATAAAAGAGTCAGATATATTAGGATTTTATGCTTGAATCCTGTACTTTTGCACTCGCTTTGTAAGAGAAACAAGGCTTAGCATTGACATAATGACAAAGAGGTTCGCAGGAATAAAGTTTTAAAAAAACTTCGAAAACATTTGGAGTATATAACTTAAAGTTCTTATCTTTGCATCCACTTTCGCTTCGAGAGAAGCCCATTATGAGAGCTAAAAATCGTTCTTTGAATAAGATTTAGATATAAACAATACAAGTAGTACAAGAGCTCTTGTTGGTGTGCTTTGGCATACTTACAGAGTAATAAATTTCGAACCGTCAACAACGACTTAAGTGATTAAGTAGTTGAAGAAACAAGAAAAATAAGAACGGAATCCTGAACAGAATTAAAATGAAACTTTTACAATGAAGAGTTTGATCCTGGCTCAGGATGAACGCTAGCTACAGGCTTAACACATGCAAGTCGAGGGGTAGCAGGGTAGCAATACCGCTGACGACCGGCGCACGGGTGAGTAACACGTATCCAACCTTCCCATAACTCGGGGATAGCCTTTCGAAAGAAAGATTAATACCCGATAGTACTTATATAAGGCATCTTAAATAAGTTAAAGATTAATCGGTTATGGATGGGGATGCGTTCCATTAGATAGTTGGTGAGGTAACGGCTCACCAAGTCTTCGATGGATAGGGGTTCTGAGAGGAAGGTCCCCCACATTGGTACTGAGACACGGACCAAACTCCTACGGGAGGCAGCAGTGAGGAATATTGGTCAATGGGCGAGAGCCTGAACCAGCCAAGTAGCGTGAAGGATGAAGGTCCTATGGATTGTAAACTTCTTTTATAGTAGAATAAAGTGAGCCACGTGTGGTTTTTTGTATGTATACTATGAATAAGGATCGGCTAACTCCGTGCCAGCAGCCGCGGTAATACGGAGGATCCGAGCGTTATCCGGATTTATTGGGTTTAAAGGGTGCGTAGGCGGAATAATAAGTCAGTTGTGAAAGTTTGCGGCTCAACCGTAAAATTGCAGTTGAAACTGTTATTCTTGAGTGTACATAAGGTAGGCGGAATTCGTGGTGTAGCGGTGAAATGCTTAGATATCACGAAGAACTCCAATTGCGAAGGCAGCTTACCGGGGTACAACTGACGCTGAGGCACGAAAGTGTGGGTATCAAACAGGATTAGATACCCTGGTAGTCCACACAGTAAACGATGAATACTCGCTGTTTGCGATATACAGTAAGCGGCCAAGCGAAAGCATTAAGTATTCCACCTGGGGAGTACGCCGGCAACGGTGAAACTCAAAGGAATTGACGGGGGCCCGCACAAGCGGAGGAACATGTGGTTTAATTCGATGATACGCGAGGAACCTTACCCGGGCTTAAATTGCAAATGAATATAGTAGAAATATTATAGCCAGCAATGGCATTTGTGAAGGTGCTGCATGGTTGTCGTCAGCTCGTGCCGTGAGGTGTCGGCTTAAGTGCCATAACGAGCGCAACCCTTATTGATAGTTACTAACAGGTTAAGCTGAGGACTCTATCAAGACTGCCGTCGTAAGATGTGAGGAAGGTGGGGATGACGTCAAATCAGCACGGCCCTTACGTCCGGGGCTACACACGTGTTACAATGGGGGGTACAGAAGGTCGCTACCTGGCAACAGGATGCTAATCCCAAAAGCCTCTCACAGTTCGGATTGGAGTCTGCAACTCGACTCCATGAAGCTGGATTCGCTAGTAATCGCGCATCAGCCACGGCGCGGTGAATACGTTCCCGGGCCTTGTACACACCGCCCGTCAAGCCATGGAAGCTGGGGGTACCTGAAGTACGTAACCGTAAGGAGCGTCCTAGGGTAAAACTGGTAACTGGGGCTAAGTCGTAACAAGGTAGCCGTACCGGAAGGTGCGGCTGGAACACCTCCTTTCTGGAGTGATTTCGTTCTTAGGTTCGGATTTTACTTTGTGCTACTGTTTATTGTTTATTCAAAATATAAAAAAAAAGAGATTAGAAAGAAGCCGAGCCGAAAGGTAAGAGGTTTTGAACGACAGTCCTATAGCTCAGTTGGTTAGAGCGCTACACTGATAATGTAGAGGTCGGCAGTTCAACTCTGCCTGGGACTACGCGAAAAAAAGGAGCTTAATGGATTAACCAATTCCAAAGAAAAACGCTTCATAATAATTTCACGGGGGATTAGCTCAGCTGGCTAGAGCACCTGCCTTGCACGCAGGGGGTCAACGGTTCGAATCCGTTATTCTCCACGATCAAGCTAAGGCTTGAAAACGATCTTTGACATAATGTACAAAAGCAAATAAAGAAGTAATTTTCAGTGATGAAAAGAGCTTTAAAATATATATCGAACCATATTGCAATTGAAAACGTGTAAACGAATAAGATTGTATAGTATGGAAGAAAGTAAGCAAGGGCGCATGGCGGATGCCTTGGCTCTCGGAGGCGATGAAGGACGTGATAAGCTGCGATAAGCTTCGGGTAGGTGCAAATAGCCTTTAATCCGAAGATTTCCGAATGGGACAACCCAATATCCTGAAGGGATATTATCCATCTTATGATGGAGGCGAACGCAGGGAACTGAAACATCTTAGTACCTGTAGGAGAAGAAAATAAAAAATGATTCCGTAAGTAGTGGCGAGCGAACACGGATTAGCCCAAACCATGTATGTTACGGCATATATGGGGTTGTAGGACCACGATATCGGACTTATATTGGAGAATGGAAGACTCTGGAAAGTGTCACCATAGAGCATGATAGTTGCGTACATGAATCCAATATATACTGTAGTGGTATCCTGAGTAGCGCGGAGCACGAGGAATTCTGCGTGAAACTGCCGGGACCATCCGGTAAGGCTAAATACTCCCGAGAGACCGATAGTGAACCAGTACTGTGAAGGAAAGGTGAAAAGAACTTCGAATAGAAGAGTGAAATAGTCCCTGAAACCATGCGCTTACAAGCGGTCGGAGCAGCTTCGTGCTGTGACGGCGTGCCTTTTGCATAATGAACCTACGAGTTACTGTCACTGGCAAGGTTAAGAAATTAAGTTTTGCAGCCGAAGCGAAAGCGAGTCTGAATAGGGCGATTTAGTCAGTGGTAGTAGACGCGAAACCAAGTGATCTACCCATGGTCAGGTTGAAGGTTAGGTAACACTAACTGGAGGACCGAACCGATAAGCGTTGAAAAGCTTCCGGATGAACTGTGGGTGGGGGTGAAAGGCTAATCAAACTTGGAGATAGCTCGTACTCCCCGAAATGCATTTAGGTGCAGCCTTGATAATTACTAATGTGAGGTAGAGCGACTGATAAGATGCGAGGGCTTCACCGCCTATCAAGTCTTGATAAACTCCGAATGCGCATTAGTTCAATATCAGGAGTGAGGGCATGGGTGCTAAGGTCCGTGCCCGAGAGGAGAAGAATCCAGACCATCAGCTAAGGTCCCGAAATAATTGCTAAGTTGAACTAACGAAGTCAGATTGCTAAGACAGCTAGGATGTTGGCTTGGAAGCAGCCATTCATTTAAAGAGTGCGTAACAGCTCACTAGTCGAGGAGTTTGGCGTGGATAATAATCGGGCATAAGCAATTTACCGAAGCTATGGAACCAGTAATGGTTGGTAGGGGAGCATTCCACTCAGCGTTGAATGTGAAGCGTGAGCTTTGCTGGAGCGTGTGGAAAAGCAAATGTAGGTATAAGTAACGATAAAGGGGGTGAGAAACCCCCTCGCCGAAAGACTAAGGTTTCCTGATCAACGCTAATCGGATCAGGGTTAGTCGGGTCCTAAGGCTCAGCCGAACGGCGAGGCCGATGGCAGAAAGGGTTAATATTCCCTTACTACCTTAAAGAGTGACGTGGAGACGGAGTAGTGAAAGTGTCGCCAGCTGACGGAATAGCTGGTTGAAGGGTGTAGATATTAAAACTCCAGGCAAATCCGGAGATTTAGTCGAACCTGATAGTACCGAGAGCCCTTGTGGTGATTGGATAGTACACGTAAGCAGACTTCCAAGAAAATCCGCTAAACTTAATCTTTAAGGTACCCGTACCGTAAACGGACACACGTGGTCGGGTAGAATATACTAAGGCGCTTGAGTGAATCACGGTTAAGGAACTAGGCAAATTGACCCTGTAACTTCGGGAAAAAGGGTCCCTCAGCGATGAGGGCGCAGAGAATAGGTCCAGGCAACTGTTTAACAAAAACACAGGGCTATGCAAAATTGAAAGATCAAGTATATAGCCTGACACCTGCCCGGTGCTGGAAGGTTAAGAGGAGATGTCATCGCAAGAGAAGCATTGAATTGAAGCCCCAGTAAACGGCGGCCGTAACTATAACGGTCCTAAGGTAGCGAAATTCCTTGTCGGGTAAGTTCCGACCTGCACGAATGGTGTAATGATCTGGACACTGTCTCAACCGTGAGCTCAGTGAAATTGTAGTATCGGTGAAGATGCCGATTACCCGCGATGGGACGAAAAGACCCCGTGAACCTTTACTATAGCTTAACATTGAATTTGGGTAATTGATGTGTAGGATAGGCCGGAGGCTTTGAAGCAGGCACGCCAGTGTTTGTGGAGCCGCTGTTGAAATACGGCCCTTTGATTATTTGAGTTCTAACTCGTATTAACGAGGACACTGTTTGGTGGGTAGTTTGACTGGGGTGGTCGCCTCCAAAAGTGTAACGGAGGCTTCTAAAGGTACCCTCAGGACGATTGGTAACCGTCCGCAGAGTGTAATGGCATAAGGGTGCTTGACTGGGAGACCGACAAGTCGATCAGGTAGGAAACTAGAGCATAGTGATCCGGTGTTTCCGTATGGAAGGGACATCGCTCAAAGGATAAAAGGTACTCCGGGGATAACAGGCTGATCGCTCCCAAGAGCTCATATCGACGGAGCGGTTTGGCACCTCGATGTCGGCTCGTCACATCCTGGGGCTGGAGAAGGTCCCAAGGGTTGGGCTGTTCGCCCATTAAAGTGGCACGCGAGCTGGGTTCAGAACGTCGTGAGACAGTTCGGTCTCTATCTATCGTGGGCGTATGAAATTTGCGTGGCTCTGACACTAGTACGAGAGGACCGTGTTGGACTGACCGCTGGTTTACCGGTTGTGCCGCCAGGTGCATTGCCGGGTATCTAAGTCGGGATTGGATAAGTGCTGAAAGCATCTAAGTACGAAGCCAGCCACAAGATTAGATTTCTTAGGGTCGTTGAAGACGACAACGTTGATAGGCTGCAGGTGTAAAGACAGTAATGTCAAAGCCGAGCAGTACTAATTGCCCGTACACTTTCTTCCTGCCATATATGGTTGGCTAGATAATTTAGCTCCAAAAATCAAAGAGAGTTTTTCTTTATTGCTTTTGCATTGTGTTTATCTTAATATCCTCTGATATAAAAATCGAACAGATAAAAGTCGAATAAATAAAATCAGGAAAAAGAGAAATAAAAATATTAAGGTAGCTATAGCATCAGGGTTCCACCTCTTCCCATTCCGAACAGAGAAGTTAAGCCTGATCACGCCGATGGTACTGCGTAACAGTGGGAGAGTAGGTAGCTGCCGTTTTAGAAGAGTCCCGGAGATGGAAACATCTTACGGGACTTTCTTTGTTCGGTAATTATCTGTACTTACTCAGAATACAGCATACAGGCTCTGTCGATATTCCTGGAAGTAATAATTTTATTGCAATGCGTAAGATGACTTTGTGGAAACGAAATTTGATTTTTACATATATTTGATTATATTTGCGAAGTAGTTAATTTTTTAAATTATTAATACTCAAAGCAAATTGATTATGAAGACAAAATTATTTATTGCAGCTTTTGCTCTTGCCCTTACTTGTATTGTTACTTCTTGTGGAAATAAAAAAGCCGAAATAGCTCCAGCTACTGAAACTAGTGTGAGTGATTCAGCTAAAACAACTGCTGCCGATTCTGCTAAGTCTGTAAAGGCTGATTCTGTAAAATCTACAAGTGTAGATAAAGCTGCTAAACCTGCAGATAAAAAATAAGAATAATAAGTTCTTGTTTGCAGTTATGATATTAAGAGAGTTTCAAAGTGAAATTTGGAATTCTCTTTTTTAATATCTATTTCTCTTTTTCTATAGATAAATGATATATTATTCAAAAATACCCCTCAATCATTATAGAATGATATAATTTAGAATAAAAAAGTTTCATATTATTTGGCTAATAAGAAATATTGCCTACCTTTGCAACGTCAAATAGATAAAGACAATAATATGAATCGAATTTTTCTACATATTCTCCTCTGCGGTATTATTATTCTCCTGGGTAAACTTAGTGGAAGTGAGTATCGTGCGTAGATATGTATAATGAAATATACGAAAGCCTTTCTCACTTCCTAGTGTGAAAGGCTTTTTTTTTTGATAATAATATTAACTAAATAAATAGGTAAAAAGATGAGTGACAGATTATTTATTTTTGATACTACTCTTCGGGATGGAGAACAAGTTCCCGGATGCCAATTGAATACTGTAGAAAAGATTCAGGTTGCTAAGGCATTAGAGGCCCTTGGAGTAGATATTATTGAAGCTGGATTCCCGGTTTCGAGCCCGGGGGATTTTAATTCTGTAATTGAAATTTCTAAAGCTGTAACATGGCCTACAATTTGTGCATTGACTCGTGCTGTTGAAAAAGATATTGATGTAGCTATGGATGCTTTGCAATATGCTAAGCATAAACGTATTCATACTGGTATTGGTACCTCAGATTCTCATATAAAATATAAGTTTAATTCTACTCGGGAGGAGATTATTGAACGCGCTGTTGCAGCTGTAAAATATGCTAAAAAATATGTAGAGGATGTAGAATTTTATGCTGAAGATGCTGGAAGAACAGACAATGAATATCTTGCAAGAGTTGTTGAAGCGGTTATTAAGGCTGGTGCTACTGTAGTGAATATTCCGGATACAACCGGTTATTGTTTGCCTTCAGAATATGAAGCAAAGATCAGATTCCTGAAAGAAAATGTGAAAGGTATAGATAATGCAATTATTTCTACTCACTGTCATAATGATTTGGGTATGGCAACTGCAAATACAATGGCTGGAATCATTGGCGGTGCCCGCCAGGTTGAGGTTACCATGAATGGAATTGGGGAACGTGCAGGAAATACTGCTCTTGAGGAAATTGCAATGATTCTGAAGAGTCACCACGAATTCGATATACAGACAAATATTGTTACTCAAAAAATTTATCCTACTTCACGCATGGTTTCAAGTTTAATGAACATGCCGATACAACCCAATAAAGCTATTGTTGGTCGTAATGCTTTTGCTCATTCATCAGGTATCCATCAGGATGGAGTTTTGAAGAATATGCAAACTTACGAAATTATTAATCCTCACGATGTGGGTATTGATGATAATTCAATTGTGTTAACTGCCCGTAGCGGAAGAGCTGCATTGAAGCATCGTCTTTCTGTTCTTGGTGTTGATTTAGTTAAAGAGAAACTTGATAAGGTATATGAAGAATTCCTGAAACTTGCAGATAGGAAGAAAGACATTAATGATGATGATGTTCTTATGCTTGCCGGTGCTGAAAGAAGTACAAATAAACGTATTAAAGTTGATTATCTTCAGGTTACAAGCGGAGTAGGCGTTCGTTCTGTTGCGAGTCTGGGCTTAGATATAGCAGGTGAGAAATTTGAATCGGCTGCAAGCGGTAACGGTCCGGTTGATGCTGCTATCAAAGCATTGAAGAATATTATTCACCGTACCATGACACTCAAGGAATTTACTATTCAGGCTATTAGTAAAGGTAGTGATGATGTAGGTAAAGTGCATATGCAGGTTGAATATGATAAGCAAATGTATTATGGTTTCGGAGCAAATACTGATATTGTAGCTGCTTCTTTGGAAGCTTATATTGATTGTATCAACAAATTTATAAAATAATAATAACTTCCTTTCAATAGGTAATCAGATAAAAGTAGAAGATATGAAAACATTGTTCGACAAGATTTGGGACACACATGTGGTTAGCACAGTTGAAGATGGTCCCACTCAGCTTTATATTGACAGACTTTACTGTCACGAGGTAACAAGTCCGCAGGCATTCTCTGGAATGAGAAATCGTGGTTTAAAGTGCTTTCGTCCGGAAAAGATTTTTTGCATACCGGATCATAATATTCCTACGCTAAACCAGGATAAAGAAATTGTTGATCCTATTTCCCGCAATCAGGTAGAGGAACTAGATAAGAATGCAAAAGATTTTGGTTTGACTCTTTATGGAATCGGACATAAGAAGAATGGTATTATTCACGTGGTAGGTCCTGAAAACGGATTGACCCTTCCAGGTATGACTATCGTTTGTGGTGACTCACATACTTCTACTCACGGAGCAATGGGAGCTATCGCTTTTGGTATTGGTACATCAGAAGTGGAAATGGTAATGGCTTCGCAATGTGTACTTCAGTCTCGTCCTAAAACAATGCGTATTACTGTAGATGGTAAATTAGGCAAAGGAGTAACAGCTAAAGATATCGCTCTTTATATTATTGCTAAGATGACAACCGGTGGCGCAACAGGATATTTTGTTGAATATGCCGGAGAAGCTGTCAGAGATCTTACAATGGAAGGACGCCTAACACTTTGTAATCTTTCCATAGAGATGGGTGCTCGTGGTGGAATGATTGCTCCTGATGAAAAAACAATTGAATATATTAAAGGTAGAGAGTTTGCCCCTAAAGGTGAAGACTGGGATAAGGCTGTTGAATACTGGAAAACATTGAAGAGTGATTCTGATGCATCATTTGATAAAGAAATTACTTTCAAAGCTGAAGATATTGAACCAATGATTACTTACGGAACTAATCCAGGTATGGGATTGGGTATCACTTCAAATATTCCTACGATTGAAAGTGTACCTCAAGCAGGAAGAATCTCTTACGCCAAGTCTTTGGAATATATGGGCTTTAATGCTGGTGATGCAATGATTGGAAAGAAGATTGATTATGTTTTCCTTGGTAGCTGTACCAATGGACGTATTGAAGACTTCCGTGAATTTGCTTCATTTGTAAAGGGTAAGAAAAAAGCAGCTGAAGTTGTTGCATGGTTGGTTCCTGGTTCATGGGCTGTTGATAAACAGATTCGTGAAGAAGGACTTGATCAGATTTTGAATGAAGCAGGTTTTGAACTTCGTCAACCAGGCTGCTCTGCTTGTCTGGCTATGAATGAAGATAAGGTTCCTGCAGGTAAATATGCAGTATCTACTTCGAATCGTAATTTTGAAGGACGTCAGGGACCAGGTTCCCGTACCCTTCTGGCAAGTCCGCTTGTTGCAGCAGCTGCAGCAATTACCGGTAAAATAACCGACCCACGAGTATTAATGGCTTAAAAGTAGAAAAACAATGAAAGAGAAATTTAATATAACCACCAGCACTTGTGTTCCCCTCCCTCTTGAAAATGTGGACACAGATCAAATTATACCTGCCCGTTTCTTAAAGGCAACCACTAAAGAAGGTTTCGGAGATAATCTTTTCCGCGACTGGAGATACGATAAACAAGACAACCCAATTGCATCATTTGTTCTGAACAATTCGACTTATTCAGGTAAAATATTGGTTGCAGGAAAGAACTTCGGTTCCGGTTCAAGTCGTGAACATGCGGCATGGGCTATTGCAGGTTACGGTTTCCGGATTGTTGTCAGCAGTTTCTTTGCTGATATATTCAAAAATAATGCATTGAACAACTTTGTACTTCCTGTTGTTGTTTCCGATAAATTCCTTGCTGAACTTTTTGCTTCTATCAAGGATAATGCAAAAATGGAGGTTGAAGTAGATCTCCCTAATCAAACCATAACCAATAAAGCTACAGGTAAAAGCGAGCAATTTCAGATCAATAGCTATAAGAAGCATTGCCTGATGAACGGTTTGGATGATATTGACTATCTGCTCAGCAATAAAGATAAAATCGAAGCTTGGGAAAACAAATGAAAATAGAGATATTAGACACAACGCTTCGTGACGGTGAACAGACGAGTGGAGTTTCTTTTGTAGCGCAAGAGAAACTCATGATTGCCCGTTTGTTACTGGAAGAGCTTAAAGTGGATCGTATCGAGGTTGCTTCAGCACGAGTCTCGGAAGGAGAACTTGAATCGGTGAAGATGATTTCTGCATGGGCTGCCCGCCGGGGACTTCTCGATCGGGTTGAAGTTCTGGGATTTGTAGACGGAATGGATTCTTTAAACTGGATTCGTGAGGCTGGATGCCGGGTGATCAATCTTCTTTGCAAAGGGTCATTGAAACATTGCCAACAGCAACTTCGGAAAACACCCGAAGAGCATATTGCCAATATAACAGAAGTGGTGCTTAATGCCGAGAAGATGGGAATCAGCGTCAATGTTTATCTGGAAGACTGGAGCAACGGGATGCTACATTCCCCTAAATATGTTTTCCAATTGATGAATGCACTGATCAAACTTCCTATTAAACGCTTTATGTTACCCGATACGCTTGGCATTCTCAATCCTTTGCAGACATTGGAATACATGCGTAAGATGGTAAAGCGTTACCCTGACGTGCATTTTGATTTCCATGCGCATAATGATTATGACCTTGCGGTTGCCAATGTATTGGCTGCGGTTATTTCGGGAGCAAAGGGACTTCATACCACAATAAACGGACTGGGCGAAAGAGCTGGTAATGCTCCGCTTTCCAGTGTGCAGGCTATTTTGAAGGATCACTTTAATGCCGAAACTTCTATCGTGGAAGATCGGCTGAATGATATAAGCAGGGTAGTTGAATCTTACTCTGGTATTGCCATTCCAGCTAATAAACCGATCATTGGTGAGAATGTATTTACTCAGGTGGCCGGTGTTCATGCAGATGGTGATTCAAAGAACAACCTCTATTATAATGATCTTTTGCCCGAACGTTTCGGACGCATTCGTGAATATGCTTTGGGAAAAACTTCAGGTAAAGCGAATGTTCGTAAGAACCTGGAATCTCTGGGATTGGAACTCGATGAAGAATCCATGAAGAAAGTAGTGGAACGGGTTATTGAACTGGGAGACCGGAAAGAACTGGTTACGCAGGAAGATTTGCCTTACATTATTTCTGATGTATTGAAGCACAGCACTGCGAACAGCAAAGTCAAGTTGCTCGATTATTTTCTGACTCTGACCAGTGGACTGAAACCGGTGGCCACACTGAAAATCTCCATAAATGGTAAGGAATATGAGGAAACATCCTCCGGGGATGGTCAGTACGATGCATTTATGCGGGCTTTGCGTAAAGTTTATAAGAATACGTTGGGCAGAAAATTCCCAATGTTGATTAACTATGCCGTGAGTATTCCTCCGGGCGGGCGAACAGATGCTTTTGTGCAAACCATTATTACCTGGAAAAATAACGAGAAGGTATTTCGCACAAAGGGATTGGACAATGACCAGACCGAGGCGGCTATTAAAGCAACAATGAAGATGTTGAATATCATAGAAGAAGAATATTAATAACAAACTATCAATTAAAATGAAATTAAATATTGCAGTACTTCCCGGCGATGGAATCGGTCCCGAGGTTGTAGAACAAGCATTGAACGCAACAATTGCTGTTTGCGAAAAGTTTAATCACGAATTAAGTTACAAACATGCTTTGGTAGGAGCTTGTGCCATTGACGAAACAGGAAATCCTTATCCTGATTCAACTCACGAGCTTTGCATGCAGAGTGATGCTGTATTGTTTGGCGCTATTGGTGCACCAAAATACGATAACGACCCAAGTGCCACAGTACGTCCCGAACAAGGATTGCTGGCTATGCGTAAAAACCTGGGATTGTTTGCCAATATCCGTCCGGTAACTACTTTTCCTTCACTTGTTCATAAGTCACCACTTCGTGCAGATCTTATCGAAGGTGCCGATTTTATGTGCATTCGTGAACTTACAGGCGGTCTGTATTTTGGTCGTCCTCAGGGAAGAAGTGAAGATGGAAACACTGCTTATGACACATGCGTTTACAGTCGTTACGAAATAGAACGCATTGTTCGTCTGGCTTTTGAGTATGCCATGAAGCGTCGCAAGAAACTAACTATTGTTGATAAAGCCAATATTCTTGCCACTTCTCGTTTGTGGCGTGAAGTTTCAAAGGAAATAGCTAAAGATTATCCTGAAGTTGAAACAGAATACTTGTTTGTAGACAATGCCGCAATGCGTATGATTCAGTGGCCAAAGAGCTTTGATGTGATTGTAACCGAGAATATGTTTGGAGATATCCTTACTGACGAAGGTTCTGTAATCACAGGTTCAATGGGATTACTACCATCTGCTTCAATCGGTGCTCATACATCTGTGTTCGAACCTATTCACGGTTCTTATCCACAGGCAGCTGGTAAAAATATTGCTAATCCGCTTGCTACAATTCTCTCGGCAGCTATGATGCTTGAATATGCATTTGGTCTGAAAGAAGAGGCTGAGTTGATAAACAAAGCTGTAACAGCTTCAATGGAAGCAAATGTTGTGACTGAAGATTTAGCTGCCGCTGGTGTAAAACCGTCATCAACTTCTGAAGTTGGGCAGTGGATTGTTGATTATATCAAGAAGGATTAAAAAAACTATTCCGAAAGAAAATAATCTCCTGTACAAAAGAATACAATCTTCTGTACAGAACAATTAATTCTTTTGTACAGAAGAATGTAATCTTTTGTACAAGGATGCAAAAATGTTCCGAGTAAGAATAAAAATCTCCCGCAAAGAACCTGAAAAATTCTTGTGGGAGATTTATTTTTACACTATTTTTGTCGTGAATTTTTCTTATGAATAAAATAAACGACAAATGAAATTTAAATTCTTATCTCTTTTTCTTGCTGTATGTATGGTTAATGCATCTGCTCAAGAGAAATCAGAATCTTCAAATATGACGGTGTCTCACGGTAAGATATCTTATAATGTAAGTGCGGATAACGAATCGCAAACTACCAATCTTCTGGAAATTCTTCAAAAATACCCAATGATAGCTGTAGATGGCTTAGGACAAATGACATTAAATGGTGTAGCTGATTTTGGATTGAGCATTGACGGTAAATTTTTCTCTATACAATCACCTTTAACAGCCGATATTCTTAAAAGCATTCCAGCCAAAACGGTAGATAAAGTCGAGATATTAACCAATCCTTCATCAGCACTGTTAATGGAATGTTCGGGAGGGGTGATTAATATTGTAACAAAGAAACAGATAATAGACGGAACAGATGTTTCCTTGGGTCTTAATGCTACAACTCTAGGTCTTTTAGGCGGCGATGCTTCCTTTAATACGAAGCGTAAAGGGCTGATGTTGAACGGAACATATTCTTATGGCTTTGATAACTATAGCAAAAGTGCAATAAGCACTGTAGCATATAATGGAGTACAAACTAAAGAAACAAAGGTACATCCTGAAAAGCTGCATCGGGCAAATGTGAATGCTTTTTATCAGCTAACTAAACGTGATGGTATGGGAGTCGCATTTAATTTGTTTAGTAATCCAGTAACGCTTCCTCTTGAATCAGTTATGTCGTATCCTCAGTCTAATTTTTATATAAAGGATAATTCTACTGAAGATATTACTCCTTCTTATTATAATATATCGGCATACTATGCTCATTTATTCTCCCCAAATGGAACAAAACTTTCAATAACTTATTCTTATAATAATCAGCCTATAACAGATAATTATACTAGTGAAGGTGTAATAAATAGTAATGATCAGGTAACTAACTTGTCTTCATATTCCAATGAAAAGTATAATCAAAAAAGACAAGATGCTATAGTTGATTTTGTTTTGCCTTTTGCCCTACATCATGAAATTAGTATTGGAGGAAGGTATAGTTGGATAAAAGATAATGATTCTTACAACTATTTAGATACACGTAATTCTGAAAAACAATCATTTGGTTATAATCATTTTAAAATAGACTTCGACAGGTGGTATACATACCTTCAGTATCAGTTCCATAGTAAGGATTTTCAGCTTACTACGGCAGTGAGCACAGAACAAAAGCAATATTTATCATGGGTGATTTATGATGAGAATATTATAAATATTCTTCCATCTTTGAATTTATCGTATGCCTTTAATAAAAATTCTATTATAAGAGCCGATTATCATTCTCACTTAGCTTCTTCTTTGTGGATGAGTAACTCAAGTCTTGTATCTCCTTTGTATGATCAACAAAATGCTTCTTCATATAATGACGGCAGAGCTCACTTCTTCCACTTAGGCTATAGTAAAATAACTTCAAAATTTAATTTCTTACTGGATGCTAATTATATTTATGGTGGTAACAGGATTGGAAAAATGAAAGTGGTTCTTCCTCCATTAACTACAAATACTGAAACTCTCTATGCTATGTGGGATGGATTATGTTTTCAGAAAACAATAGTATCAGCAACGGCTTCTTATCAATTTTCAAAAGCAATGAAACTTCAACTGTTTGCAACAGGTGGTTATTCTGATGAGGATTACATGAGAATTGAAGGTAAACTAACAAAAACGGGCTTTGATGGTAGCTTGGTGGCAAGTAGTTGGTTAAGCTTGCCTGATGGTTATATGCTTAATTTAAACGGAGGGTATTATTTCCCACGGAAGTCGGTAGCACTAGATAGTTTTAATAACTACTTTTACCGGGTACGGGCATCAAAGAATTTATTGAAAGATAAACTAACAGTGGCAATCTTTGCCAACGATTTTATAACAAGAAAGAAGGACGTGAAGCAATATGATATAGTTGGAAATGATATAAAGCTAAAAACTACCGGAAGGGAATTCGGTCTTTCAATGGTCTATCATTTTTCTATTTGGTAGAATTAAATGCAATAACCGCTTTCACAACACACCTGTTCAGTCTCAAACTCCAAAGTAACGTGACTAATCCCTGCTTCCTGAAGTTTATCTTTTATGCGATGCTTCAATTCTTCCATCTCATCGAGATTGGCTACAACTATATGAGCAGTCATTGCATTTTCTGTGGTACTGATGGCCCAGATATGTAAGTGGTGAAGGCTCTTAACTTCGGCTATCTCTGAAATTATTTCTTTGATATCTTCACTGTTTATGCCTACAGGCACCCCGTCGAGCGAAAGACGGATGCTTTCGTGAAGCAGGTTCCAGGTGGAAATAAGTATAACAAGAGCTACGGATATTCCGATAATTGGATCTATCACATACCATCCTGTATAAGAAATAACGAGTCCCGATGCCAATACACCTATAGATACCAATGTGTCCGCGGCCATGTGCAGGTAAGCTCCCCTTACATTCAGATCTTTTTCCCGGTTCTTCATAAAAAGCATGGCTGTGAAAGCATTGACGAATACGCCGATTCCGGCTACCCATGCAATAGCGCCTCCTTCAACCGGACGGGGATTAACTATCTTTTCAAGACTTTCCATTAAGATAGCACCCACGGCAATGAGCAAAATAACTGCATTCAACAGGGAAACAAGTACGGTGCTTTTTTTATATCCGTAAGTGTATCTGGCGTTTGCCCTTATTTTTGCCAGACGGAATGCCAATAATGCAAGGAAAAGACTAGCTACATCGCCAAGATTATGCCCGGCGTCGGACATTAGTCCTAATGAATCGTAGTAAAATCCGGCTCCGAATTCAATTATAACAAAAGACAGATTTAGGGCTATACCTATTATAAAAGCTTTATTCAAGGATTCTACTGTGTGATTATGCTGATGTTCGTGATTATGAGCCATCTTCATTTCTCTTTTTTTAGATTTATTGTTTCAAAATTATGGATTATTTATGGAACAACTATGCTTTTGGAAAAGTTTTCTTACGTATATTTGCAGAAATACTTTGAAATAGGTAACAATTATGACAAAGATAGCAAACAAACTGACAGATCTGATAGGCAATACTCCCCTGTTAAAACTGTCGGGTTATATGGAAAAATATAATCCCGGAGCCAATGTTCTTGGAAAACTGGAGTACTTTAACCCTGCTGGAAGTGTGAAAGACCGGACTGCTCTTTCAATGATTGAAGATGCTGAAGCACGCGGATTACTGAAACCAGGCGCTACCATAATAGAACCTACCAGTGGTAATACAGGGGTTGGTCTTGCAATGGTTGCTTCCGTGAAGAAATATAAATTAATTCTTACCATGCCCGAAACAATGAGCCTGGAACGCCGTAACTTATTGAAGGCTTACGGTGCGAGAATTGAATTAACCCCGGGAATTGAAGGAATGAAAGGAGCTATCCGAAAAGCCGAAGAGTTGAAAGCAGCTATTCCGGGATCCATTATTCCTCAACAATTTGAAAACCCAGCCAACACGGAAGTGCACAAACGCACTACGGCCGAAGAAATCTGGAGAGATACCGACGGTCAGGTTGCCGTGTTTGTTGCCGGAGTGGGTACAGGCGGTACTGTTTGTGGCGTAGGCGAAACGCTTAAAAAATATAATCCTGATATTTGTGTAGTAGCTGTTCAGCCTGCTTCAGCTCCTATGCTGACAGGAGGGGAGTGGTCATCTCATCGTATTCAGGGAATTGGTGCAAATTTTGTTCCAAAGATTTATAACCCTGCGGTTGTGGATGAGGTATTCTCGGTTCCTGATAACGAAGCAATCCGTGCAGGTCGTGAATTAGCTAAAGAAGAAGGCCTTTTAGTTGGTATATCTTCCGGAGCTGCAGCTTATGCTGCCCGTATCCTTTCTCTGCGCCCTGAATTTGCCGGAAAGATGATTGTTACTTTATTTCCGGATACAGGAGAACGTTATCTGTCTACCGAAGAATTTGCTTTTGAGACTTATCCACTGGATTAATTAATAGATAAAAATTTGATGAAGAGAAATGTATTGTTGCTGTTGATGTGTTTGTTGTTTTCAGGCATTCATGCGCAAAATTATAAAGAGCTTTTTGATAAAGCAGCCCGTTGTGAACAAGCGGATAGTCTCGTAGATGCGGAAAAATATTATTATGAGGCCCTGAAAGCAGAACCGACCAATGTGCATAATTGCATGATCTTTGCCAATCTGGGACGTATTCAGTACCGGACACACCGGCTTGAAAAAGCTTTGGACTCTTATAACTATGCCGTAAACCTGGCTCCGTTAACCGTGCCAATCCTAATGGATAGGGCATCACTTCTCTTTGAAATGGGTAACACAGACAAGGCTTATGTAGATTGCTGCACAATACTGGATGTAGACAAGAATAATACGAAAGCAGTATTCCTTCGTGCTTATCTGGAATGTAATAAACACGAGTATAAAGAAGCCCTGGCTGATTATAATCACCTTTTGGAACTGGAACCGCAAAGCGTTTCCGGAAGATTAGGGTTGGCTATTCTTTATCAACAGCAGGAGAAGTTCAAGGATGCTCTTGAATTGCTGAATAAATTAGTTGTAGAGTTACCGGGTGATGCTGAATTGTATGTTATCCGGGCAGGCGTAGAAAAAGATATACGCGAACTGGATATTGCCTTGATTGATCTTGATAAAGCCATTGGTCTGTCACCTGATTCATCAAATGCATATCTGTTGCGCGGTGAAATCTTGTTGGCGCAAAAGAGAAAAGGAATGGCAAAACAAGATTTCGAGAAAGCAATTGAACTGGGCGTTCCCCGCGCAGATTTAATAGAACAGCTGAAAGAATGTAAATGAGCAAGTGCTCATTTTCATTCTTTCGTGATTTTTTTGATTAGTTCTACAAACTCTTTTCCATACTTCTCTTTTTTAAATTCTCCTATACCACTGATATTTCCAAACGCTTCGATGGTAGTGGGGCGTGAACTGCTCAGGAGATGCAGCACTTTATCAGACAGAACAATATAAGCAGGTATAGCTTGCTCGTCCGCCAGCTTCTTTCTCAGTGCACGTAGTTCCTCAAACATGTATTCATCTTCATTATCATAACTAGGCTTTTCCGGTTTTGTCTCTTTTACCTGTTTCTTTTTACGACCTTTGGCCACAAACTCTTCACGCTTGATAGTGACTAAGGTTGCTTTTTCTTTTCCAAAAAGGATTTTACTTCCTGTTTCTGTAATCTTTAGATGATTATTCTCGTTATATGCAATTTCAAAATATCCAAGTTGCAGCATTTGCAACAGATAGTCATACCAATCTCTGGGTGGAACATCTCTTCCTGCACCGAATGTTTTTAGTTTGTCGTATCCCTTTTCAATAATTTCTGCATTATTAAAGCCTTTCAGAATATCAACTAAAATAGTTGTACCGATCTGTTCATTGGCACGAACGATGGCGCTAAGCGCTTTTTGTACAATGATTGTCCCGTCAAATCGTTCCGGAGGATTTTTACAAACATCACAGTTACCGCAGTCTTTCTCAGCAGTCTCGCCAAAATAGCTCAGCAATATACGGCGGCGGCAGATGCTGGCCTCGGCATATTGTTGCATCCGGTTCAGTTTTTCCAGATTTATACTTTGCTGTTTACTGTCGTTCGCGAATTTACTTAATAAGATTAAATCGCTCAGAGAATAAAACAACATAGTGTCACTGTCCAAACCATCTCTTCCCGCCCGGCCAATTTCCTGATAGTAATTCTCTATGCTTTTAGGTAAGTTATAGTGTATAATCCATCTCACATTCGATTTATCAATACCCATTCCAAAAGCAATTGTGGCACACACCACCTGTACTCTGTCATTTATAAAATCGTTCTGCGCCTTGTCTCTTTGCAAAGGTGATAACCCTGCGTGGTAAACAATTGCCTCAATTCCGTCCTTCTGTAAGTTTCTGGCTACCTTCTCAGTGGCGTTTCTGCTCATACAATAAATAATGCCGCATTGATTTGGTCTTTTGACAATGAAATCCATGATTGTCTTATTCTTTTCTTTTTCTTGGTAACCTCTTTTCACTGTCAGGCTAAGATTGGGACGGTCAAATGATGAAATAAAAACTTTTGGATTATTAAGACGTAGTTGTTGAATAATATCTGTTCTTGTAATTTTATCTGCAGTAGCAGTAAGGGCTATGATAGGAATTTTGGGAAACTTTTCTCTGAGAATACTCATCTGAGTATATTCAGGCCTGAAATCGTGTCCCCATTGAGAAATACAATGTGCTTCATCTATAGCAAACAGAGAAACCTGAATGTCGCGAAGTAAAAAATCGGCTTCCGATAAGAGTTTCTCCGGAGAAACATATAGTAGCTTTATCTTTCCCATCAGACATTCGCGACGGAGGTTTGCGTTTTCGGACTCACTGTTATTGCTGTTCAGTGCACCTGCAGTGACTCCGTTTGCCTGTAAGGCTTCAACCTGATCCTTCATTAATGATATTAAAGGTGATACAACAATTGTAGTTCCTTCCATTAATAAAGCCGGCAGCTGATAGCAGATAGACTTTCCACCTCCGGTAGGCATTAAAATCAGTGAATCTTTTTTGCTAAGAGTGTGGCTAACAATTTCTTTTTGTAACGGACGGAAAGAATCGTAGCCGAAGTAGGTTTTAAGTGTCTGAAGCATATTTATTTTCTTCTCTGTCATTATTAAGCGAAATTAAACAAAGATACTCATAAAAGTACAAACTAGAATTCTTAATCTGAATTTATTACGAGATTAGTTTATTAATTCTATTTCTAACACCTATATGATAATATTTTTATGTTAAAAATCCTTCATTTAAGATTTATATTGATTAAATTACTCTTAAGCAAATATTTTTTTGAAAAAATAATACTAAATAGTTGCATATGTGGAAATAATGTAATTAATTTGTAACGCAAATGTAAAGGATACAGATTGTTATTCTTATTAATAAAACCTAACCAGTTAATTCAATGAGTGATTTAAAAAAAGCAAATGATGGAGGTGAGACCTCTGTTGTTGAAAATGCACCTCGCAAAAAGCCTTACAACCTTAGAGAAAAAAAAGACAAGAAGGCTGCTTACAGGTCTTTAATTAGACCCGAACTTGCTGACGAATTGTACGACAAGATTCTTAATATTGTCGTAGTTCAAAAAAAGTACAAAGATCCTGATTATTCAGCTAAAGATTTAGCTAAAGAATTGAAAACTAACACTCGCTATCTATCTGCAGTTGTCAATTCTCGCTTTGGGATGAACTATTCTTGTTTACTTAATGAGTACAGAGTAAAAGATGCTTTGCACATCTTAGTAGACAAAAGGTACGCTGACATGAATGTTGAAGAAATTAGTTCAATGGTTGGCTTTGCAAACCGTCAGTCTTTCTATGCTGCATTCTACAAGAATGTTGGTGAAACACCTAACGGTTACCGCAAGAAAAATTTAGAAAAGAAATAATAGTACTTATATTACTATTTCTTTATTGAAAAAGGGATTATTCCAATTTATATTGGAGTATTCCCCTTTTCTTGTTTTGTGATATACATTAAATGAAATATTTAATATGAAAAGACAACTAATATTATTATCTATGGTTTTATCGTTTCTTTCGTCTTATGGGAGTCTGAAGAAGACTGCAAAGGCAGATAATTTCGACTATAAGGTAGAGCAGTTTGCTGATTTGCAGATTCTCCGATATAAAGTAAATGGTTTTGAATCACTTTCTTTGAAGCAAAAAGAGTTGATTTATTATCTTTCGCAGGCTGCGCTTGAAGGACGTGATATTCTGTTTGATCAGAACGGGAAATATAATCTGACTATCCGCAGACTACTTGAGGCTGCTTATTCCAATTATTCGGGTGATAAAAATGATACCAATTATATTCATATGGTAACTTACCTGAAGAGAGTATGGTTTTCTAATGGCATTCACCATCATTATGGATGTGAAAAGTTTGTTCCAGGTTTTACTCCGGAGTTCTTTAGAGGAATTATAGAAAAGATTGATCCGGCTAAATTACCTCTGGAAGAAGGACAGACTGTTAGTCAGCTTTGTGATGAGGTATTTCCAGTGATTTTTGATCCGAAGGTGATGCCAAAGCGGGTCAATCAAGCAGATGGGGAAGATCTGATTCTGACTTCTGCCAGCAATTATTATGAAGGTGTGACTCAGAAAGAGGCCGAAGATTTCTATAATGCCTTGAAAGATCCGAAAGATGCAACTCCCATTTCTTATGGATTAAACAGCCGTTTGGTAAAAGAAAACGGTAAAATCTATGAGAAGGTCTGGAAAATAGGAGGCTTGTATTCTTCAGCTCTAGAGAAGATTTCTTATTGGTTGAAGAAAGCTGAAGAAGTGGCAGAAAATGACGTTCAGAAAGCTGTAATAGCTAAACTAGTTGACTATTATAATACAGGCGATTTGAAGACTTTTGATGATTATTGCATCCTCTGGGTAAAAGATCTTAATTCGCGCATTGACTTTGTAAACGGATTTACGGAGAATTATGGTGATCCCCTTGGAATGAAAGCAAGCTGGGAGTCTCTTGTAAACTTCAAAGACATGGAGGCAACTAAAAGAACAGAAACAATCAGCTCGAATGCGCAGTGGTTTGAAGATCATTCTCCGGTAGATAAGAAGTTTAAGAAAGAAGAAGTGAAAGGCGTTTCAGCCAAAGTAATTAGTGCTGCAATTCTTGCAGGAGATTTATATCCGGCAACCGCCATTGGAATAAATCTTCCTAATGCTAACTGGATTCGTGCTCACCACGGTTCTAAATCGGTAACGATTGGTAACCTGACGGATGCTTACAACAAGGCTGCTCATGGCAATGGGTTCTTTGAAGAGTTTGCATACAGTAAAGCCGAAATTGAACTGAATGATAAGTATGCAGATATCACGAACGATCTTCATACTGATTTACATGAGTGCTTAGGTCATGGTTCCGGTAAGTTGCTTCCAGGAGTCGACCCCAATTCTTTGAAAGCTTACGATTCAACTATAGAGGAAGCACGTGCTGATTTATTTGGTTTGTATTATCTTCCTGATAACAAACTGCTGAGTCTGGGAATTATCCCTGCAGCTGATGCTTTTAAAGCTGAATATTACTCTTATCTGATGAACGGATTGATGACACAATTGGTCCGCATTCAGCCGGGAAATAATGTGGAAGAGGCTCATATGCGTAACCGTCAGCTTATTGCTCGCTGGGCGTTTGAAAAAGGCGCTGCAGATAAAGTAGTTGAAATGGTGAAAAAAGACGGCAAAACGTATGTCCGTATCAATGATTATAAGAAGCTTCGTAACTTATTTGGGCAGCTGTTGGCCGAAATCCAGCGAATCAAATCGGAAGGTGACTATGAAGCTGCCCGTAATTTGGTGGAGGCTTATGCAGTAAAGGTTGATCCTGTGCTTCATAAAGAGGTGTTGGAACGTTACGAAAAGCTGAATCTTGCTCCTTATAAAGGATTTTTGAATCCGGTTTACAGTGCCGTTACTGACAAAAATGGAAAGATTACTGATATAAAGATCTCCTATAATGAAGGTTATGCAGAACAAATGCTTCGTTATGGAAAAGAGTTTTCAACATTACCCGACAGAAATGAATAATCATTCATGGATACAAAAGAAATAATAAAAGAGATAAAGACACAACTCCGTTTAGCAATGAATGGAGTTGCGTCTCAAAGTATGCGTGAAAAAGGGCTCACATATAAACTAAACTTTGGAGTGGAACTTCCCCGCCTGAAAGAAATAGCCAAACAATATGATCAGAATCATGACCTGGCACAGACTCTTTGGAAAGAGAATGTCCGGGAGTCCAAGATCCTTGCCGGGATGTTGCAACCCATTGATACTTTCTTTCCTGAAATTGCAGATATCTGGGTAGAAGATATCCAGAATACAGAAATAGCAGAGCTAACCTGCATGAATCTTTTTCAGTATTTACCTTATGCCCCGGCAAAATCATTTCAGTGGATGGCTGATGAAAGAGAATATGTACAGGCTTGTGGCTTCCTTCTTGTGGCGCGTCTTTTAGCAAAAGGAGGCGAGATGAATGAGAGGGCTGAAGAAGAATTTTTTGATCAGGCATTAGCAGCCTTGCTATCTTCTTCTTACTTCTCTCGGAAAACAGCTTCTCTTGCATTGAAAAAATATGGCATGCAAAGCAAAAGTAATACAGAGAAAGTTATTCAATTGCTTGCTAAAGAAGAAGATCAAAAAGACGAGGAAATAAAATCTCTGTTTGAAAATATAAAGTTAGAGATAGAATATTTGCTTTAATCTTTTCTCTTTTCGCAAAAAGGCTTAACTTTGTTCGCGGTAAAAATTACCCGGTTATGGAAAAACAGAATGTAAAAGATACGGTAAAACAGATATTTACAGAATATCTCAATGCGAATAGTCACAGGAAAACTCCTGAACGCTTCGCTATACTTGATACCATATATTCCATAGACGGACATTTTGGCATTGACATGCTGTATAGTAAAATGATGAATCAGGAAAACTTCCGCGTGAGCCGTGCCACTCTTTACAATACAATTATACTCCTTATTGATGCGAAACTAATTATCAAACATCAGTTCGGGAATTCTTCCCAGTACGAAAAGTCATTCAATATTGAAACTCATCATCATCTCATCTGTACTGAATGTGGGAAAGTAACAGAGTTTCAGAATGAATCGCTCAAAAATGCAATTGCAAGTACAAAGTTAACTAAGTTCCAAATGTCACATTACTCTCTCTATATATATGGCATTTGTAGTCGTTGTGCCTGGGCAAAGAAAAGAAAAAAGACAAATAATAATAAACTATAGAATAAATAAAATGAAAGTAGACGTTTTATTAGGATTACAGTGGGGTGACGAAGGAAAAGGTAAGGTGGTAGACGTATTGACACCGAACTATGACGTGGTGGCGCGTTTTCAGGGTGGACCGAATGCTGGTCATACACTTGAGTTTGAAGGTCAGAAGTATGTACTTCGTTCCATTCCTTCTGGAATATTCCAGGGAGATAAAGTGAATATCATAGGAAATGGTGTTGTATTAGATCCTGCTTTATTCAAAGCTGAAGCTGAAGCACTTGAAGCTTCCGGTCACAATCTGAAAGAAAGACTTCATATTTCCAAAAAGGCTCACCTTATTCTTCCAACTCATCGTATTCTCGATGCAGCTTATGAAGCAGCTAAGGGAGATGCCAAGGTTGGAACTACAGGAAAAGGTATCGGGCCAACATATACAGATAAAATTAGCCGTAATGGCGTTCGTGTGGGAGATATCCTTCACAATTTTGATGAGATTTATTCAAAGGCAAAAGCTCGTCACGAAGCTATACTTAAGAGTCTTAATTATAAATATGATCTTACTCAGCTTGAGAAAGACTGGTTTGAAGGTATTGAATATCTGAAACAATTTCATTTTGTAGATAGCGAACATGAAATAAATAACTTGCTTCGCGACGGAAAAAGCGTTCTTTGCGAAGGAGCACAGGGGACTATGCTGGATATTGATTTCGGTTCTTATCCTTTCGTGACCTCATCTAATACAGTTTGTGCAGGAGCCTGCACAGGACTTGGTGTTGCGCCGAATAGAATAGGAGAGGTTTTCGGCATTTTCAAAGCTTACTGCACACGTGTGGGCAGCGGTCCTTTCCCAACAGAATTGTTTGACGAAACAGGTGAAACCATTTGCCAGATTGGCCACGAATATGGCGCTGTAACAGGACGTAAACGTCGTTGCGGTTGGATTGATCTTGTTGCATTAAAGTATTCTGTAATGATCAATGGGGTTACCAATCTGATTATGATGAAGAGCGATGTACTCGATACTTTCGAAACAATTAAAGCTTGTGTAGCATACAAAGTGAATGGCGAGGAAATTGATTATTTCCCTTATGATATCAATGAGAATGTAGAGCCTGTTTATGTAGAACTTCCTGCATGGCAAGTTGATATGACTAAGATGCAGAGCGAGGATGAATTTCCTGAAGAGTTCAATGCTTATGTAGCATTCCTGGAAGAACAACTTGAAGTGCCTATTAAGATTGTATCTGTAGGACCAGACAGAGATCAGACTATTATCAGATATACTGAAGATTAAGAACTATGATCTTTTAGTTATGAAAAGGCTGAATACAATATAGAATTGTATTCAGCCTTTTCTTTTTTTATATTATCTCCCTTTGACGTATAAACCTCTAAAGAGGGCTTTTAAGACCTAGAAATTTCTCATTTATCGTTCGCAGTGCATTTCTACCCCTGCACAATCAATGTCCGCTCCCATAGGAGGATTCTGCTTGGAAAGTTTAAGGTCAATAGCTTCTACCGTAGGAAAATCCTCGAACAATCGTTTGATGATTCTTCCACTCACATTTTCTAAAAGGAGAGATGGGATCTTCATTTCCGCTTTTATTACTTTATACACATCAGCATAACTAACTGTAAAGTTCAGATCGTCGCAATCTATGGCTCCACTGAAATCCAGCTTCAGTCTCAGGTCAACAATAAACGTATTACCCACTAGCTTTTCCTGAGCTCCAACTCCGTGACGGGCATAAAACTTCACGTTACTGAGGAAGATATACATGTCTTTTGATTTCATTTTGTAATTCTATTAAGTAACATTATTATTCTCTTGTACAGGGAAATGCATTCTTTTGTACAAAAGAAAACAATCTTCTGTACAGAAGAAAACAATGTTTTGTACAAGGGAATAGAAAAGATTCTAGTTAAACAGATAAATTTACCCTGTTGTTTTCAGAATTCCTCTACATTCTCTGATAAGATTCACTGATTGCAAAAGTAAGGGATTATATGAATATGCCAACCATTTACCTGGAATAAAAAAGAGCGCCGATCAGATCGGCACTCTTCTTTCAATTAAACTATTTATACACACATCTATTTTTCAGGATTTCTCCCGGTTAATACAATCAGTTCACGAATTTTAGTATTTATACTGTCGGCCTGCATCAGATCTTCCAGGGAGAGATGCATACGATAGCGCCAATAGTGCCGTGGATTTGCCGGAATATTAATGCGTTCGGCCTCTATATTGGGATTTCTCCACTCTTCACTGATTGAAAGCCAATCTTGCAAAGTAAGCACGCACAAGATTGAATTGGAGTAAAGGTGCTGTTTTACCACTTCCTCACAAAGCGTACCCGATGCTTTTTCCGGAGCAGCCCCATAATGTCCCAGAATATTATTGAAATAACGTTGCGTTTGCTGATAATCTTCTTGCCACCATCCGCGCAATGTAGACATGTCGTGTGAAGAAATAGTGCATACGGAACTATACGGATAATCACCTACATGTCCAAACTCCAGTTTTCTGCTTTTGGGCATTCGTTGTATCTCCAGACTTAAAATTTGTAGCTCATTCATTACCCAAGGTACACAATCCGGTATCATTCCCAGATCTTCCCCACATACAAGCATTCGTGTGCTGCGCACCAACTGAGGTAGCTTCTTCATGGCTTGTTGCTGCCAGAAATTATTATGGCGGTGATAGTAATAATTATCGTATAGTTTATTGAAAACAGCTTTATCATTATCGTTTAATGTCTGAAAAATAAAATCAAACTGTACTGCGATTCGTGGATGGTACATAGTAGGATTCTTACGATCGCGCACGAAAAGCACATCGCTGATAAGTGCATATAGTCCGTCACGAATCCAGATATTATCGCTATCTGTCTTATCACTGAAGTAAGCCTGCACCTTTTTTTGTGTATCGAACTCCGGACGCATCTCATAGATTTCCCATTGACTAGTGGTACGGATAAATGTTTCTTTTATATATTCAGTATGAGGACCAAATATCTGTTGCAGGAAACTTTCGTGTATGTAAGGCTTAGTATAAAAATCTTCATTGAATGGCAAACCGCAGTTCTCAATTTCTTCCGGAGACATGGGGAGTGAAGGAACAAATTGTCCCAATAATCCATGTACGGCATCAAGTGGTATTTCCCAGATACGGAAGAATCCGAGAATATGGTCAATACGATAAGCATCAAAGTACTCGGACATTTTCTGGAATCTCTTCATCCACCAGCTGTAACCGTCCTTTTCCATTACATCCCAATTATATGTGGGGAAACCCCAGTTCTGACCATTGGCCGAGAAGTCGTCGGGTGGTGCGCCAGCCTGACCGTTCAGATTAAAATAGCGGGCATCTTTCCAGGCTTCTACACTGTTTCGGCTGATACCGATAGGAATATCTCCTTTAAGAACGACTCCTTTCTGGCGGGCGTAGGTAGATGCTTCGAGTAACTGTAGATGCAAATGGTACTGAATATAGAAATATATAGCAATCTCTTCGAAATCTTTTGATTCTGGCTGGCAAAGACTCTCAATTTCTTCCTGATTAAAAGTGGAACATTGAGGCCATTCACGGAAATTAGGGGTATTATACTGGTCACGCAGGTAGCTGAACACAGCATATGGCTGTAGCCATTCCAGATTATCCGAGAGAAACAGCATAAATGCTTCGGATTTAAGTATCATTTTCCCTTCTTGCTGGAAGATAAGACGGAAATATTCCCATTTAGCTTGATTTACAGCCTCATAATCTACTGTGGACTTAGTATTTAGCTTAACTTGTTTTTCTGTGAAATAAGCCATTTTTTCAGGATCATTCAATTTACCCATCTTATACACATCGGCATACATAGGATGAAAAGCATAGATTGAAATGCTGTTGTATGGATAGGAGTCTTTCCATGTATGTGTCATGGTTGTGTCGTTGATGGGCAGAATCTGAACCAGTTTCTGATTCGTATTAACAGCCCAGTCGATCATCATTTTCAGATCGCTGAAGTCGCCCACACCAAAACTCTGTTTTGATTTTAGTGAGAAAACCGGAATAGCTACACCTGTAGCTTTATAAAACGGCAGATCAAAATAGACATACCTGTCGGCTATCTGAACTGTTTCTTCATCTTTAATTAATGGATCTGCCTGATACCGGTTAGGATTATTTTCCCAAGCCTCTACTTTTTCTTCTTTCAAATTATAAAGAACGAATTTATATTCCAGGGGGAATGTGAGCTGGTCGGCATCAATGGCAACCTGCCACTCAGGAAAGTTGGAATCATTCATTACACAAACCTTGCTTACATCCCAGTTACCCAATGAAGGTTGGTTGCCAGAAATTGCCAGAGCAAAATTGCTGCTGATTTGTGGCGCATAAGCTTTGATAACTAAGGTCTTCTTGTAGCTCCTCTTCTGCTTATCTCCACGCTTGCGGGCAAGCAGACATTCTGTGAACGCCGAGCTGTAAAAGAACTGTTTTTTCGGAATGTTTTTCCAGGCATCCAGATTGCGATATATAATATTCTCATTAGATGAGACATGGATTTGTCTGGGGAAGGAATCCCATTCTTTACGAACCGGTTCTCCGTCTTTATAAATGTAATAGGTGTATTTAACAACTTCGTCAGTTGGACATTGAATCTCTTTAGATATGTTCCAGTTAGTTCCATCAACTGTTTGAAGAGGAACAGTTTGTCCTTCTTCCCAGCTTCCTAGTTCTGGCACAGAACCCAGTATCCTGACTTCTTCACCCCAGTTTGTTCGGTATTCTATATGAAAGGATAAAATCATACTATTAGATGTTATATTATTCCAAAGCAATGCAATGTTAATCATTAATTGAATATGCTAAATATTCAGATTAGGTTTATAACCCAAAATCTTATGCAAACGTTTGTTTTGGATGCTTGAAGACCTTTCGTAAATTGTTTAGGAAGGTGAATCTTCTCTGTTATTACTTCGGGTGAATGAATAAGAATCAGTTAGTAAAACTACATTTCTCTGTAAAGAAAGCTGCCTAAAGAACTATTTTCTATTGAAAGATAGATAAATATTCTTTAGGCAGCTTTTAGTCGTGATATGTACTATAATTATTTTTCTATAGTTACCGCTAATGCATTATCCGCAGCGAGAGCTTCCGCAGGAAGTACAAATCAAACATCCTTCCTGATAAATTAATGTCTCGTTTCCACAGTTTGGACATTTCTTTCCTCTTGCTTCAGTTCCGTCCTGAATATATTTCTTCAAAGCGCGTTCCACGCCATTTTTCCAGGTATTAATGTTTTCACTGTCAAGCTGCAATGAACTTACTAATTTGATAGCCTGTTCAATTGGCATTCTGTAGCGGAGCACTCCGGAAATTAATTTCGCATAGTTCCAGTACTCTTTGTTGAATTTCTCAGATAGACCTTCAATTGTAGTCTTGTATCCTCGTTTGTTTTCGAATTGGAAGTCATATCTTTTGTTCCCGTTATCATCTACATTCTTGATAATTCGTCCTTGAGTAACAGTTTTTGGAAGAACAATTCCTTCATCATCATCTTGTAAACCGGTAAATATTTCGTAAGGTCTTCCATCGAGTAGTCCCACGAAAGCAACCCATTTTTCTTTGTTGTTTTGGAATCTTACTACATCTGCTTCAAGCACTCTTGGACGGACTTCTACAACCGTAGGGGGTTTGCATGGAGGAAGTTCATCTTTCTTATCAGATTTGGTAGAAAGTAAAACACCTGAACGTGAACCGTCACGATAAACTGTGCAACCTTTGCAACCGGATCTCCATGCTTCAACATACAAACGATTTACCAGATCCTCATCTACATCGTTAGGTAGATTGATAGTAACGCTGATAGAGTGATCTACCCACTTTTGAATTCTTCCCTGCATCTTGACTTTCATCATCCAGTCAACATCATTGGAAGTAGCTTTGTAGTAAGGTGATTTAGCAACCAGCGCGTCAATCTCTTCCTGAGTATATTTCTTTGAAGCATTATAGCCGTTGGCCTCCATCCAGTCTACAAACTTGTGGTGGAAAACAATATATTCTTCAAATGTATCGCCGGTTTCATCTACAAAATCAACATGAGATTGAGCATCGTTGGGATTTACCTTTCTTCTTCTTTTGTATACAGGCAAGAATACAGGTTCAATACCGGAAGTGGTTTGCGTCATTAAACTAGTGGTTCCTGTCGGAGCAATTGTTAGACAAGCAATATTTCGGCGTCCGTACTTTTTCATATCTTCGTAAAGAGCGGGATCCGCATCTTTAAGCCTGTTGATAAACGGATTATTTATTTCTCTTTCCCAGTCATATATTTCAAAAGCGCCACGTTCTTTAGCCATTTGAACGGAAGAACGGTAAGCGCAGATTGCTATGATCTTGTGTACCTCTTCAGAAAAGGAGGTAGCTTCTTCTGTTCCATATCTTAAACCTAATCCGGCCAGCATATCACCTTCTGCAGTGATTCCTACACCAGTACGTCTTCCTTGACTACTTTTCGTGTAAATCTTCTGCCAGAGCAATCTTTCTGCATGTTTTACTTCTTCACATTCCGGGTCAGAATCTATTTTCGTAATGATACGTTCGATCTTTTCCAGTTCCAGATCAATAATATCATCCATAATGCGTTGTGCCAGTGCTACATGCTTTTTGAATAAGTCATAGTCAAAATAAGCATCCTTGGTAAATGGTTTTACCACATAGGAATATAGATTAATAGCTAATAACCTGCAGGAGTCGTAAGGACACAATGGAATCTCTCCACAAGGATTAGTAGACGTGGTTTTGTATCCAAGGTCAGCATAGCAATCGGGTACAGACTCTTTGATAATTGTATCCCAGAATAAAACTCCTGGTTCAGCAGACTTCCATGCATTGTGAACTATCTTCTTCCAAAGAGCAGAGGCGTTTATCTCTTTAACTGTAGTTGGATTAGCTGAATCGATAGGGTATTGCTGTTTGTAAGGACGTTGCTCAACTGCTGCCGACATAAAATCATCGTCCAGTTTAACGGAAACATTTGCTCCCGTAACTTTTCCTTCCGTCATCTTTGCATCAATAAACGATTCCGAATCCGGATGTTTAATAGATACACTCAACATTAACGCGCCGCGTCGACCGTCTTGTGCTACTTCTCGGGTGGAGTTTGAATAGCGTTCCATAAAAGGAACAATGCCTGTAGAGGTTAGTGCTGAATTCTTAACGGGTGATCCTTTCGGACGAATGTGTGAAAGATCGTGACCTACACCACCTCGTCTTTTCATTAATTGCACCTGCTCTTCATCAATCTTAATGATTGCTCCGTAAGAGTCGGCTGAGCCATCTACTCCAATTACAAAACAATTTGATAATGAAGCTACCTGATAATTATTTCCAATGCCAGTCATTGGACTTCCCTGTGGAACAATGTATCTGAAATGATCAAAGAGATTATAAAGTTCTTGAGCACTAAGACCGTTTTCGTATTTAGCTTCTATGCGAGCTACTTCATTTGCCAATCTCCAATGCATATCTTCCGGAGACTTTTCATAGATATTTCCGAATGAGTCTTTTACTGCGTATTTGTTAACCCAAACCCTTGCTGCAAGCTCATCACCCTTAAAGTATTGTAAGGATGATTCAAACGCTTCGTCATAAGAAAAAGTGTTTTTCTCCACGATATTTTCGAATTATATTGTTATTAATAAAAGAATTAGTAGAGGTTTCTTATTAATAATAATAAATAGTATTAAATAGGTTTTGCAAATCTATGAATGTTTTTCGTTATTTCAAAATAAAAATAGAAAATAAATATAGTATAAAAATAAAGTTTTCCGTTTTATACTTCTATATCACTGTAAATCAAATGAGTATATTTTTTTTAAATTGATGAAAGTTTTCCAAAAAAGATATTTTTATTCATTTTAAATGTAGGCTTTATCTCCAAAAAGATAAATTATAGAAGAATATAACGTTGATAATCAAACTGTAATATTGATTCTTTTATTATATTTGCAAAAAAAAGTATGATAGAGTCAGTAAAGAACAGAAGGTCAATAAGAAAATATAAACAGCAGGATATAAATCCTGATTTGTTAAATGATCTGCTTTCAACTGCTTCGCGTGTGTCTACCATTGGGAATATGCAGGTTTACAGTGTTGTAGTTACTCGTGATGCGGAAATGAAAGAGAATTTATCTCCGTCTCATTTCAATCAGCCAATGATCAAAGGAGCGCCTGTTGTGCTTACTTTTTGTGCAGACTTTAACCGTTTTAGTAAATGGTGCGAATTCCGCGATGCTCAACCAGGTTATGCAAATTTCCTGTCATTTATGAACGCTGCAACTGATGCTTTGATTTTTACTCAGAACTTTTGCACACTTGCAGAGGAAGCCGGATTAGGAATATGCTATTTGGGAACGGTTATTTATAACCCACAACAGATAATTGATACTCTTCATTTGCCTAAGTTGGTTTTTCCGGTTGCTACTATTACAGTGGGATATCCTGATGAATGTCCACCTTTGGTTGATCGTCTCCCAATAGAAGCCATCATTCATGAAGAGCATTATAGTGATTATACACATGAGATGATTGATAAGCTGTATGCTTACAAAGAATCCTTACCTGAAAACAAGCAGTTTGTTGCTGAAAATAATAAGAAGTCATTGGCACAGGTCTTTACTGATGTAAGATATACCCAGAAAGACAATGAATTTATGTCAGAGAATTTGTTCAAGGCTCTTAAACAGCAAGGCTTTATTTTATAGAGAATCAGATAAACTCGTATTTCTGGGGGATGCCTTTTCCCTTGGAAAGTATAAATATATGGGACGAGTTTTTGTGCTTTTATGTTGAAAACCGTGATGGATGACTCTGAATCGTGATGGATCAGTTATGGATAAATTGCATCTGTCACTAGTTAATAGGCTTGTAATCAATGCTTATCCTGAAAAAGTGAGAGATGATAGATCGTTTTGCATTTTTTCGGGTTCTTCGTCACTTTTGGTGCAAGCAAACGGTCTCAAATGCTTATTCAATAAAGACTCTACATGCTTTTTAATAAGCCATTTTTTGAATCTGATGAAAAGTCTGCAAAACAATCATAAATAAGTAGCTTAATGCAATAGCTTGCACCTAAAGTGACGAAGAACCTTTTTTCGTGTGAATACAGAATTTGAAGAGTAAAAACAATCCCCGGAAAAGAATGAATTAACTTTTTCGGGGATTGTTCTATCTGCACTGTATAACCTCTTGCGGCTCTTAAGGCCAATTTTATTCTTGAGTTATTTATTTTTTTCTAAGTGAAGTTTCTATTTCTTCCACTTCTGACCGGAATGACTTGTCCACATCAAACTGACCTTTAACGATTTTGCAGGCGTGCAATACGGTTGCATGATCTCTGTTACCTACTAGCTGACCAATTTTAGAGGAAGAAGCATCTGTGTGCTTTTTAGCTAAGAACATTGCAAGCTGACGAACTTGTACGACTTCTCTTTTTCTGGATTTGGAATGAAGAGCAGATGGGTCAACCTCAAAATGCTTGCAAACCTTTTCAATAATATCATCAACGGTAATCACCTTTGATTCACAGCGAATTGCTTTGCGCACGATTCTTTCTGCTAAGTCCAGATCTATTTCTTTATTGTAGATTGTAGAATGAGCCATAATTGAAATGACAATTCCTTCCAGGTCACGCACACTTTCGTTAACGTTTTCTGCAATATAAGTGATTACTTCTTCCGGGAATTTCAAACCATCACGGTGAATCTTACTCTTTAAAATATTCTTTCTTAACTCAACATTTGGTTTTTCTAATTCTGCAGTTAATCCCCATTTGAAACGGGTTAACAATCGGTCTTCCATTCCTTGCAATAGGACAGGAGAACGGTCGGAAGTCAGGATTAGCTGTTTTCCGTTCTGATGTAAATGGTTAAAGATGTGGAAGAATGTGTTTTGAGTCTTTGTGAGGCTGGCAAATTCCTGAATATCATCTATAATTAGTACATCAATGGTTTGGTAGAAGTTTATAAAGTCATTGATAGTGTTGCTTCGTACAGAATCTGTGTATTGTACCTGAAATAAGTGTGCAGATACGTACAAAACTCTTTTATCCCGGAAAAGTTCTTTAATCCGGGTTCCGATGGCATTGACAAGATGAGTCTTACCTACACCAGAAGGGCCGTAAAGGAACAATGGATTAAAGGTCGTTTTTGCAGGATTTATTGCAACTGCCTCTCCGGCTGTTCTTGATAACTTATTGCTATAGCCTTCAATGAAATTCTCAAAGTTATAATTGGGGTTCAGCTGAGGATCAAGGTCTAGTGGCGATGGAGCTTTTAATGTATTAGGTGCTTTGTTGCCATTGCGGATAGCGCTCCGTTGGGGAATCGCTGTGGAACGGTTTGTTGCTTCCAGATCAACTGAAGCTTTTGAATTGTTGTCCACGATTACCCGATACATTAGTTTTGTTCCTTCGCCAATCTCTTTGTACAAGGTTGCACGAAGTAACTCTACAAATTTATCTTCCAAAAATTCATAAAAGAATTGTGAAGGTACTTGTACAGTCAATGCATTGTCCTCATACTTCAAGGGAACAATGGGCACAAACCACGTGTTGTATGTAGTCTCAGGGACATTGTCTCGAATTACACGGAGACAGCGGTTCCAAAGACTTACATGATTGGATTCAATCATAAGGCTTTTAATACAATTTATAATTATAAGAAACTTCTACTAATGCAAATTTGAGAATCTTATTTGAGAAAAACAAATGTTATTTTTTTCTTGTTTTTTTTATAAAATTAATAAGTCGTTTAATTTCAACGCCTTATAGAGTTTATATGCCCAAAAGCTTTGTATTTGCGTTTTTGCTTAATTGTAAGTACTTGATATATAACAACTTATTGATGTAATTCAGGATAAAATATAATCGGCATCAGTCCTCTTGGATAATTGAATATACCCACTATTAATGGAGCAGTTAGTAGCTTTTCTTTTATATAAATAACAACTCCTCTATTTAGACGAAATCTATTTTATACTTTTCTTTTGAATTTATTTTCGACCAAAAATTGAGAAGTGTACATAACGTTTTGGATTACTCTTTAAGTCTTCCAATAAGAGTGAAGCGTTTGCACCAGTGGCCGACAGATTCCTGTAAAGTGATGTGTCGTTAAGTAAAAGTCCAAGTGAATTATCTTTCCGGTTTAGTTTATTAGTAACCATCTTCACATTGGCAATGGTGGAATCTATCTTATTAAAGGTTGATGCGTAATCAATATTTTTAAGATTGCCGCTGACAGTGATGAGATTGTCACCTATTGTGTTTATCTTTTTAGCAATCTGTGGCACATCCTTATTTACGAAAGAGCGAAGTTGTGTAGTTGTTACTGCCAGGTTATCTGCTGTAGTTCTTACTGATTTCAGTGTAGCCGGAATATTTGGATCGGCTGCTATTTTATTCAGTGAGGTCATAATGGAGTCAAGTTTGGGAAGCATCTTCTCGATTTGAGGCATAATAGACCCTGTTACGGCTTCCATCAAGCCATTATTGACGGTTCCTGGGATTGTATCCCCTACTGCATATGCTTCCTTCGGATTAACGGCCAGAATAAGATTCATCTTAACTGTACCGAGTACCTCGGTAACCAGTTCGGCATGAGTGCCTTTCGGAATTCTCATATCTTTATCTAGTTCAACTTCCACTGCTACATTTCCCGGATGAGTGTAATCATAATAAATGTCTCTCACAATTCCAATGCGAACACCATCGGCAAATACAGGGCTTGACTTTGCTAATCCTTGTATATTGGTATATTTTACGTAAAAGTAACTGCTAGGTTTGAACATATTTATACCTTTTAGGTAATTGATGCCATATACAAGTATACATAAGCTCATAATCCCTGCGATTCCTATTTTGACTTCTTTAGTAAAGTATTTCATCTCTATTCTTTTATGCTTGTTTATTTATTATTCTTTTTAAATTCTGCTATAGCGGTATTTATATTTATTTTTTCACCATCTTTAAATGCAATAATAAATGCATCTTTAAATTTGGTAGCTATTTGTCTTCTGATTCTCAGCACTTCGTTGTAATTTTCTGAAGCTCCGCAGGTGTATTTGTAGATTCCGTTTTCAATATGATATTCTATTGGAGAAATATCTTTAAAACGTTTATCATTCGTTTTTAGTTTTTGTGCGGATGTAAAGAACTGTATTTTGAAAATAATGCAGCCTTCCTTAGGAGCAGCGCTTCCTATTTCCTCTTTCTTTGCCGGAGTATTTTCATTTTTTGAGACGGTCACTTTTCTTTTTACACGTCTCTCTCTCTTTATTGTGGATTTTATTGTGGGTGTATCTGCTGTATTTTTGTGGAATTTGTTTATCGAGTCAGCATTTTCTTTATTAGATACTAAGACTGGCTGTTTTTCTTCGGATTCCTTATCTTCATTGAGCCGGTAGGGAACTTTGATTTTTGACCGGCGCACATCATGCTTGAGTTTATATTGCTGAAAAGCATTGAAGATTGATTTGGCTAAGGCGTCGGTACCTTCTTCTGTGTTAAGGTATTGTTCTTCCTCCGGATTAGATATAAAACCTACTTCTGTGAGTACACTAGGCATAGCACTGGTTTTCAGAACCAGGAATATGTCCTGATGCACGCCGCGATCTGGTCTTCCACTATACGATCTGTATTGTTTCTGTATTAAGGAGGCCATACTCACACTTTGTTCCATATGTTTGTCCTGAATAAACTCAAACATGATATATGATTCTGAGGAATTTGGATTGAAACCGGCATATCGTTGTTTATAGTCGTCTTCCATAAGAATTACCGAGTTCTCTCGTTTGGCAACTTCCAGATTTGCACTTGAACGGGATAGTCCAAGAGAAAAAGTTTCCGTTCCTTTAGCTACTTTAGTTGGAGCAGCATTGGTGTGAATTGAAATAAATAAATCGGCATTTGCATTATTGGCGATTTCAGTCCGTTGGTTTAGCGGTATAAAGACATCTGTTCTACGGGTATAGATTACTTTTACATCGTCATAATTATTTTGAATAAGACGCCCCACCTTCAAAGTGATGTTCAGATTAATATCTTTTTCACGCGAAAAATTTCCTATCGCACCAGGGTCATGTCCCCCGTGCCCAGCATCAAGAACTAATACAAAATCTTTTCCGGATGCCGGCAAGCATCCAATGGTGGCAAACCAGATGCAAGTGATTGTAGTAAGGGTATAAATGATACTTCTTTTCATTTCTGTACAATAAATTACAAATGTAGTAAATATTCCCAGAAAACTTGCTATTTAGTTTTAAGTTTTGTCTTTTTTAAGGCATCAGCTAACCTTTTCTTTAAGAAAAAGAGTCGGTGTTGATATAGAAAGATAAGGCATATGACCAGGTATGATAAGTGATTTATTCACCTATATTAGTCCTTTTATTCTTGAATTATTTTCTATATGAACTACACTTTAATATAAAAAGGTGTAGACTTAGTTTATTATTAGTCTACACCTTATATATATATGTTCTACTTCTTTTCAAGAAGTATTCAGCTTATTTATCCTTAGGATTCACCAATTTTTAGAGATTTATCTGGTAACTTACACCTACTTTCCCCCAGAATCCGGGTTGAGGGATATTACCGATATCATAATATTTACGATCAAACAGATTGTTTGCTTCTGCAAATAGAAGATAGTTCTTTGCATTCCATGAAAGCTTGAGATCAAGTAAACAAAAAGACGGATAAGTCTTTTCACCAACTTTTTTCATTCCTTCATATATTGTGTAACTACCTTCTCGGCTTTGCCAGCGGAAAGCCCAGTTTGCACTTAAATTTCGCCAGATACGGTGATCGAGCTGTGCAACGAACTTATGTTTCAGGTAGTCTAATGAATAATTTGATTCATACACATCGCCTATTGCTTTGTCCTGATTGATATACGAATAACCTATGGTTGCTTTCTTTAAGAAGCTCGTATTACCAAATAACTCACAAAAGTTAAGCATGGCAGAAGTCTCGATACCCATATTATCCAGTTTAGTGTGGTTCACCGTGTGCCATATATCATCACTAGAGTACTTCACCCAGTCTATTATATTTTTCCCTTTATGGTAATAACCACTCACTGAAGCCTGCAATACATGGGAAGAATATTTTGTACCAATTTCAAATGCCTTGGTTTCTTCAGGTTTTAGATTCGGATTTCCCTGGAGCGTTTTACTTTCGTAATCAAGATCAGTAAAGGTAGGCAGACGAAGTGCCATGCTCCACGAAGCGTAAACTTTTAGCTGTTCGGTGAGACGATAGGAAGCATCTACACCCGGATAATAACGGAACTTATTGTCCAGCCCTGTATTCATTGTTGCCATTATACCGAGCGACAAAGTAAATCGAGGCAATAAGATATCATGCTCCACATAATAACTGACATTTGTCCGGTTATCCTTTTTAGTGAAATAATGATCTCCTTCATCAGGTACCTTCACCGGTTCATCCATCAGTTTGCCCAACACGTTACTCATAACCCCTTCATTGCGGAACTCAGCTCCGAAGGCTGTCTTGCCAAGTGTGGACTTAAAGTAAGTATTCAGGTTGGTTCCAAAGACATCTGTCTGATGATAATTATGGTTCGTATACCACGATGCCGGATTATTCCGGAAGAGCTCAAAGCGATCGTGCCCACGATTCCAATATATGATAGGAGTAAAGTGGAGTTTCCCTTTAGTCTCTGCTTGTACCGATACGGAATACTTGCGGGTGTGTTCGTATTGATTAGGATAAACGGCAGAATAAAACGTATTGGCACCGTATCCTTTGTCACTGATTCCCGCCTGCCAGCGAATATCCGCTTCTTTCCCGGAATATTCTCCTTGATAAAAAGCCCGTTTAGCACTGAAATCACTATTGGCAATATATCCGTCGGAGCGGCTATATCCTCCCGACAGTTGATTGCTAAACCTTCCTTTTGTGAAGTTTCCGCGTACACCACCGTTGAACAAGCCATATTGTCCTGTTGATAAATCAATGGCAGCATGACTTTGTTTGTCACTTTTGGTCACAATATTGATAGCTCCGGTAAAAGCCGAAGTGCCGTATACTCTTGCAGCCGGACCCTCAAGGATCTCAATACGTTCAATATCGTTCATGTCTACTGGAAAGTCGGCCGTGAGGTGGCCGGTTTGGGGATTGCTGATGTTGGCCCCATTGAGAAGGATTGTAATCTGGTCGGACGTTCCGCCCCGGATGCTGATGTCTGTCTGAATACCCAGATCGCCCCGCTGGCGGACATCTACGCCTACGGCATACTTTAAAAGTTCATTGATGCTTTGTACCGCTGCCGCCTGAATATCCTCGCGGGAGAGTACAGTTACGATTCTCGCCGCTTCGCCTAAGGTAAGCGGTACACGACTGCCGGTAACTTCCACCTCGTCGAGCTTGTATTCTTTTTGTTTATAAGAAGTCTCGGTCTGTGCCGAAATACATTCGATGTTGGCAAAGGCGAGAGTTGCGATTGCCAGAACGCCAATGTTGACTTCTTTTTTTAAACTGCAGAATACAGCATACGACTTGTGGTTGAACTGCTTCCATCGGGCAGCGTGTCGTTCTGTAAATAAGTTTTCTTTCATTAAAATAAAATTAAATTAAAAAATCGGGCTCAAAGGTAGTATATTTCTTTAATTCAATGTTACTTTGCAAATGAATTATAAAAAAACAATCATGTTGAAGTTCTTAAAGAATTGGGCTTTACCCTTAGGAATGCTTGCCGGCGCCCTTGGATATCAGTTTTTTACATTATTGTCTCCATTAACTCCAGTGCTCATCTTTGTGATGCTACTTTTTACTTTTTGCAAGGTAACTCCTCATGAGCTAAGATTTGAGAAACTTCATCTTTGGCTTATTGCCATACAGCTATTAGGCAGTCTATTGATATATGTTGCCATTGCTGCTTTCAATCCCACAGTTGCTGAAGGAGCAATGATCTGTATGCTTGCACCCACTGCCACATCGGCTGCTGTTATAACCGGCATGTTGGGAGGAAGTGTATCTTGCCTGACTACTTATACCTTACTTTCCAATGTTGTTGTGGCTATTGCGGCTCCCTTTATATTTTCGTTGATGGGAAATAACAGTTCTCTTCCGTTCTTTCATTCTTTTTTGTATATCTGTAAAGAAGTAATGCCATTGCTGATGCTTCCTTTTGTTTGTGCCTGGTTTATTCAGGTTAAACTCCCCAATCTGCACAGTAAAATGCTTAGCATGCACTTGGCTTCGTTCTATCTTTGGGTTGTTGCTTTGGCTATTGTGACAGGAAAAACAATCTATTTTCTGGTTAACCAGGAGAATCCGAATTATACAAACGAGATATTGATTGCTGTATCCGGATTAGTAATATGTTGTTTACAATTCTTTTTGGGTAAGACTATTGGCGGACACTACGATAATCGTATTTCCGGAGGGCAAGCTCTTGGTCAGAAGAATACAATTCTTGCTATTTGGATGGCACAAGTTTATCTAAATCCTATTGCTTCTGTAGGACCAGCCTCTTATGTATTGTGGCAGAATACTATTAATTCCTGGCAGCTTTGGAAAAAAAGACACAAGGATGAGGCTAATTCTCAGAATAAATAATCAGGCTGTTTTTCAATATTACAGAACTGTTTTACGTTTTAATATCCAATGGTGAAACGTTCAAAATGATGCTGTGGATTTTCCACCTCATCAATCATAGCTAAAGCATAATCTTCTACGGAAATATAACTTTTACCTTCAGAGTCACTTATCAAGTCATCTTTTCCCAAACGGAACTTTCCGGTTCGTTCTCCGAAAACAATGTTTGCAGCAGGAGAGAAGAACACCCAGTCCAGCTCTTTCTCATTATTTTGCAATGAATAAAGAAGTGCTGCCAAAGATTTGGCGCCTGGCAAGATTGTTTCTTCAGCCATACCCATATCGATAAGACGTGTTCCGTTAATAAGCAAACTACCTGCTCCACCCACGATTATTATTCTTTTGATTCCTGCTTTCTTTGCTTCTTTAAAAATAAAAGAATATGCTTTCTGTGTATCTCTGTAAATCATGGGATTTAACCAACCGGGATTAAAAGCACTAATCACAGTATCGCATCCCTTTATTAGTTCTTCAATAGTATCTGCAACCATTACATCACCTTGTTTGATTGTGAGGTTAGGGTGATTCAGTTTAATTTTTTCGGGATTACGAACTATAGCTGTTACTTTGTGACCTCTGTCCAGTGCTTCTTTTAAAAGAGCAGAGCCTACAAAACCGCTGGCTCCTATGATTGCTATGTTTTTCATATTTGATAAGTTTTTGATAAGTTACACTCTATTAATAACAATGCAAGAGGCAAACAGTTTGTTTCAATGGAAAAGATAAATTCTTTCCTATAAAATCTGTTCTCAATAATTGTGTTTTACAAGAAATGTGAATTTAGAAAAATAAAGCAGGGCGTTTTTTACTCAGGAATGAGCTACTTATGTATTCTCAGTATAACTAAAAACGATCTCATCTTCAGAACAATTATGAAACTTCAGGTATATTTTATTTGCGTATGCCTGAAAGCAGAGAAGAATAGCGGTTAACTGATAAATAAAAAAATAAGGCTAATGCTCTTAAAAGTCCTTCTTTATCATTAGCCTTGTTAATATTATTGCTGATTACCTGTAGAGAATCGCCTAAAGAGGCTTATTTCGCATAAAGTAAATATTTAGCCCGCATCTTTTTGTATTTAGTTAAATCATTCTGCCAGCCAGCTTTTATTTCTGCTTCACTTTTCCCTTCAGTAATCTCTTTGCGCACGGAAGTATTACCCATTAGCTGGTCAAACCATCGTGAACGTGTAAAAAAGTCGGCTCCTTGACCGGATTTGTTATAAAACTGTATAATATACCTGAGGGTGAATCCTTTTGGGGATGCAGCTTTGCGCAGATCCAAACCATAACATGTTTCATCTTTATGGAGCGGGCTCTTATCGAAACCGACCAGACTTCTGGGAGTGAAGGTGAATTCTCCGTATTTCTTATCCGGTGCACCAAGAACTTCAAATGGGGAATAGGTTCCGCGTCCCACACTGATATTAGTTGCTTCGAAAGGGCAAAGGGATGCATAAAGACTTATTGCGTGATCGTTTATCAAATTAGGTGATGGTTTCACAGGTAGTGAGTAAGGCTGGCCATGTTTCCAGTTCTTTACCTTGATGATTTTTAATGCACATTTCTTCTTGCCTTCCAGCCATCCTTCACCGTTAATCATTTGTGCAAGTTCCCCAACAGTACATCCGTAAAGCAGTGGAATGAGGTGCATTCCCACAAAAGATCTTAATGCAGGTTTCATTATGGGACCGTCAATATAATCGCACGGGTTGGGGCGGTCAGTGATAATTAATTGCTTGCTGTTTTCTGCACAAGCTTCCATCACATAATGCATTGTACTGATGTAAGTGTAGAATCGTGCTCCTACATCCTGAATATCAAAAAGCACAATATCAACATCGGACATTTGCTCAGCTGAAGGTTTTTTATTTTTCCCGTAAAGAGAAATAATCGGTATCCCTGTTTTGCTATCTTTTCCGTCTTTAATCTGTTCTCCGGCATCAGCATTTCCACGCATGCCATGTTCGGGCGCAAAAACCTTTTTGATGGTAATGCCTCGACTAAGCAAGGAATCCAATAGATGAGTACCTCTTTTACTGACAGTAGAGGTGTGGTTTACAACTAAAGCCACCCGTTTGTTTTGAAGCATTGGCAGAAGTTTATCCATCTGCTCAGCTCCAACTTCTATTCTGGCTTTCGATATGTTGGCTGATTCATTTTGATTAAGAAATATTCTTTTGTTAGAAGCATACACACAAGTTGCCATACAAAGCAATAGCGAGACAGCTATATTCTTAAATATTCTTTGTTTCATCATAGTACGATTCTTGATTATTGGTCTGTTTTTAATTTTATTTCTTTAATACAACATTGTTATATGGATAAGGAATTTCAATATTTTCTCTGTCAAAGCATTCCTTTATTGATTTTAATAAGTCACATTTCATAACGAAAGCATTTCCTGCATTTGCAGCCCATGCCCATGCCTTGAGCGTAATGGCTGAATTGCCAAGTTCAATAACACGAATAATAACTTGTGGAGATCCTGCTCTTTTTTCTTCAGGTGTGCGGCGATCTGTCAGCATTGGATGGCGCATAACCTCATCCCTCATCAAAGCAATTGCCTTATTTAAGTCTGTATCATAAGAAACTCCCACCTCAATAAAACTGCATGTATCCTGTTCGCCTATAGTAGAATTAATAATTGTACTGGAGTTGATTTTACTGTTTGGGATAATAATCATCCGGTTGTCCAGACTTCTGATAATGGTGTGACGAAGAGTAATTTCGGCAACGGTTCCGTTTACTACATTATCAATCATTATAGAATCACCTATCCGGAAAGGCTTACCAAAGACAATGAATAATCCACTGATAAAATTCGATAAGGCTTCCTGTGAAGCAAAACCAACAGCCATTGCCATGATTCCCGCACCGGCAAGGATTGAACTACTAACTTTTTCCATTCCTGGGATTAATGAAAGGAAAATAGCAGTACCGATTATATAAATTGCATAAACAATGATGCGCTGAATAAATACGGATGTTGTCTGGTCAAGAATTGCAATCTTTTTCCTTTTTTGTGAGCGACGGAACAAAAATTTAGTAAAGGAAACAGTTGCTTGTGTGATGGCATAGATCAGAAAAGCCTTAATGCAGAAAGAAATTACTTTCTCAAATCTAATATCCAAAATGGTATTGCTGAAAAAATCGTGTGGATTCATGTTTGTTACGCTTATATTTAGTAATATTGCACAAAATTATTTATTTCTATCGAAAAAGCAAGATATAAATCATAATGAATGTAACAGAGATTATTAATAAATATTATACTCCAGGAAGACAGCTTGATATTTTGTTGACTCATAGTCGTTCTGTAGCTGATAAAGCATTACAAATAGCAGCTCTTCATCCCGAACTTCACCTTGATGAGGCTTTTATGGAAGAAGCAGCAATGATTCATGATATAGGAATCTTTCTGACAAATGCACATGGAATAGATTGCGTTGGTTCTGAACCTTATATTTGTCATGGTTATCTGGGTGCCGAATTAATCCGGAAAGAAGGGTTTCCACGTCATGCTCTGGTTTGTGAACGTCATACAGGCGCAGGAATCTCAGCATTTGATATAGAAAAAGAAGGTTTGCCACTTCCACATCGTGATTTGCTTCCTGTTTCTCTTGAGGAACAGGTGATTTGTTTTGCCGATAAGTTTTTTTCAAAAACACATCTTGACCGTGAAAAAAGTGTGGAGGCAGCAAGAAAAACGATAGCTAAATTCGGGGCAGAAGGATTAAAGCGCTTTGACAATTGGTGTGAGCTTTTTCTTTAAGCCTGAAAAAAGAATTAAATAAACTGAAAGTCGTTAATATTTGGTGGAGAATGCTTACTTTTGCCCACTAAAGCGTAAATGCAGAATTGATGACGTTATTAAAAACAAAAACATATATTATCCCGATCTTTTTTCTCGTAGTGACTCTTTCACTTTCTGAAGGAGTGCATGCTCAAAGGAAAAAACGGGGTGAATTGCCCTCCGATACGATTAAAGCAGATACTTTGGGTCATGATTCTTTGTCAATGAAATCAAAGAAAAAACAAGCATTGGACGCTCCGGTTGCGTACGAAGCCAGTGATTCTATTGTTTTTACTCAAGGAGGATTTGCTCATTTGTATGGAAAAGGAAAGGTGAATTATGAAAAGATTGAGCTTCAATCTGATGTTATCACCATGAATATGGACAGCAGCACTGTCTTTGCAAAGGGAACGACTGATTCTTTGGGAGTGGTTAAAGGGGCTCCAGTATTCAAAGATGGAGAAACACCGTATGAATCCAAATCGATACATTATAACTTTAAAAGCAAACGTGGATATATAAAAAATGTCGTTACCAAGCAGGGAGAAGGATACGTAACCAGCTATAACGCAAAGAAAAGCTCGGATGAAAACCTTTATATGGAGGATGGTAAATATACAACCTGTGATAATCATGAACACCCGCATTTCTATTTGCAGCTGACCCGAGCCAAAGTCAGACCGAAAAAAAATGTAGTTTTTGGTCCGGCTTACCTGGTTGTGGAGGATGTTCCATTACCAGTTGTTGTCCCTTTCGGATTTTTTCCTTTTAGCAGTACCTATTCTTCAGGATTCATCATGCCTACTTATGGAGATGAACTGAACCGTGGATTTTACCTTCGTGATGGTGGATACTATTTTGCAGTCAGTGATTATATGGATCTGAAGTTGACAGGAGAGATCTTCACAAAAGGTTCTTGGGGACTTGGTGCAGCATCTAATTATAATAAAAGATATAAATATTCCGGCTCAATTAGTACAAATTATCAGGTAACCAAAACCGGTGATAAGAATATGCCGGACTATTCCGTTTCTAAAGATTTTAAGATAAACTGGTCTCACCGTCAGGATACAAAAGCCAGTCCTAATAGTTCTTTCTCGGCTAGTGTAAACTTTGCAACCAGCAGTTATGAGAAAACAAATCTGGGAAGTCTTTATGATGCAAATCTTTATTCACAGAATACCAAAACTTCAAGTGTTAGTTATACCCGGAGTTTTCCAGATCAGAAACTAACATTGTCCAGTACCTTTAATATTGCTCAGCGAACCAAAGACTCTACGTTGGCTGTGACTTTGCCGGATTTGAATATCTCTTTGAGCCGAATTTATCCTTTCAAGCGAAAGAAAGCTGTAGGTGCCGAACGTTGGTATGAAAAGATCTCAATGAGTTATTCCGGTCAATTTAGGAATAGCATTACTACAAAAGAAAATAAATTCTTTCAATCGAGTTTGATAAGGGATTGGCAAAATGGAATGAATCACTCCATTCCAGTCAGTGCCACTTTTACATTGTTCAAGTATATCAATGTAACTCCTTCTATTAACTATACGGAACGGTGGTATTCAAATAAAATAAAACAATCCTGGGATGCAACAAATCAGGTAGTTAAGTATGACACAACTTATAATTTTAACCGGGTATATAATTATAATGCAAGTCTTGGCATAAGCACAAAACTATATGGCCGCTACACACCAATAAAAGCAATTTTTGGTGATAAGATTGAAGCCATTCGTCATGTGATAACACCAACTATAAGCCTTAGCGCTCAGCCCGATTTTGGGGCAAAGCATTATGGATATTGGGATACTTATGTTTATACAGATTCCAATGGAGAAGTCCAGACTAAAGAATATTCTCCTTATGCAGGAGGACTTTTTGGTGTTCCAGGCAAAGGGAAACAAGGAAATGTAAGCTTTGATGTTTCCAATAATCTGGAAATGAAGATTAAATCGGACCGTGATTCTACAGGGACAAAAAAGATAAGTCTGATTGATGAACTTGGAGGAAGCATCTCATATAATATGGCAGCGGTGACGAAACCCTGGAGCGACTTGTCTATGCGTCTGCGTATGAAAATTACCAAAAGTTATACGTTCAACTTTAATACATCTTTTGCCACGTATGCATATCAGTTCGATAAAAACGGAAAAGTTTATGTGGGAGATAAAACTGAATGGTCGTATGGCCGTTTCGGAAGGTTTCAAGGAACCAATTCTTCTTTCTCTTATACTTTTAATAATGACACCTGGAAGAAGTGGTTTGGAAAGAAAGAGGAAAAGAAGGAAAAAGCAAATAAGCCTCAGGGAGAAAATCCTGAAGGAGACGTAAATGCTAATCCTGAAGGAATATCAGAAAAGAAAGAGAAAAAAGCTGAAGTGAATGAGGATGGATATCTTCCGTTTAAGATGCCATGGTCATTCTCTGTTTCCTATTCGTTTAATGTGAGAGAGAATACATCTGCAAAGATTAATGAGAAGGATATGCGTTATCCGTTTAAGTATATTCATAATCTTTCTGGTTCTGGAAATATAAAACTTTCGAATAAGTGGAGCTGTACTTTCCAAGGTTCATATGATCTCAATGCACACCAGATTGGACAGTCTATAATTAATATCTCACGCGACCTTCACTGCTGGAGCATGACTTGCAGCTTGTCACCGTTTGGAACATATCGCTCTTACAACTTCACTATTCGTGCAAACTCAAGCATGTTGCAGGATTTGAAATGGGAACAGCGAAGCAGTGTTTATTCCAATATCAAGTGGTATTAATTCAGAGGGATGGCGCTTCTTTAGAAGTTACCTTTAGATATACTGAAAATGTTTCGGAGATTTTTATAATGAATCCCGAGACATTTTCTTGTTTTGATATATGTCTGTATACATACTATGAAAGACTATTAATCCGTAATAGATGTAAACCCTCTTTTACAGATTAATAGTTTTTTAATCAGATTCTTATTTGAATAACTACAGAGTGATACTACTTCTTTTTTTATTATAGTCTGTAGGTCTTATTACAGCCTGAGAGCTGACTCGTTTTACCAGACGATAGGCTCTTTGCCATGTTCCTGTAAGTAATTATTAGCCTTGCTGAAATGTTTGTTCCCAAAGAATCCTCTGTAAGATGAGAGAGGTGAGGGATGAGCAGAAGACAGTATCAGATGTTTGTTTCTGTCAATCATTGCTCCTTTTTTTTGTGCATAAGATCCCCACAAGATGAAAACCAGATGTTCTCGCTCTTCTGCCAGGTGGCGAATTGCGGCATCCGTAAATTCTTCCCATCCCTTACGTTGATGTGAACCAGCCTGATGAGCTCTGACGGTAAGAGTAGCGTTCATTAACAATACCCCTTGCTCTGTCCATCGGGTAAGATTACCACTTGCAGGAGCTGGAGTACCCATATCACTTTCTATTTCCTTAAAAATATTCTGTAGCGAAGGAGGAAACGGCACTCCATCGTTTACTGAAAAACATAAGCCGTGTGCTTGTCCCGGTTCATGATAAGGATCCTGTCCAATGATAACGACTTTCACTTTGTCAAATGGACAGCTGTTAAAAGCATTGAAAATCAGTTTACCCGGAGGATAAACTGTATAGCGTGTATACTCTTCCCGTATAAAATCAGTAAGCCGACTAAAATAGTCGGCTTCAAATTCCGGTGCCAGATGTTTCTTCCAGCTTTCTTCAATCTGTACGTTCATTCGCTTTTAGATTAAAGGCATATTAAGTTTTTCACATTCTTCCAGCATCTCTTTTGGCCAGATGCTTGCTTGGATTTCACCAATATGAGCCTTGCGCAGATAAAACATGCATAGACGAGACTGTCCGATGCCACCGCCGATACTTAGAGGCAGGCTTCCTTCTAACAATCTTTTATGGAAATATAACTCCTTGCGGGCTTCGTTGTTGCTTTCTTTTAGTTGTCTGAGTAAAGCTTCTTTGTCTACACGGATTCCCATAGAAGAGATCTCAACTGCACGGTCCAATACAGTGTTCCACACAAGTAAGTCACCATTCAACCCTGGTAAACCATTGATTCCCTGTGTAGAGTAATCGTCATAATCCGGTGCGCGCATATCGTGTACCTTACCATCACCCAGCTTGCAGCCGATACCAAAAATAAATACTGCACCATATTTTTTAGTAATAGCGTTCTCACGACCTTTGGGGTCCAGGTTCGGATAAAGTTTGCGAAGTTCTTCAGCATGAATGAAGAATAACTTTTCCGGTAAACAAGGTTTGATTTGTGGATACATCTCATAAACCATATATTCTGTGCGGATCATAGCAGAATAGATACGCCCCACAATTTCTTTCAGGAAGTTGATCGTGCGGTCTTCACGAGTAATCACCCGTTCCCAGTCCCACTGATCTACATACAGTGAGTGTAAATTACCTAATTCCTCGTCAGAACGAATGGCATTCATATCTGTATAAATACCATATCCGGGTTCAATATCATAATCTGCCAGTGTTAGTCGTTTCCATTTAGCAAGGGAGTGAACCACTTCGGCTTCTCTGTCTCCTAATTCTTTAATCGGGAAAGATACAGGACGTTCCACCCCGTTCAGGTCATCATTAATACCCATTCCCTTTAATACGAATAAAGGAGCAGTTACGCGACGCAGACGTAATTCTGAAGATAAGTTTTGTTGGAAGAACTCTTTAATTTGTTTTATGCCTAACTCAGTTTGTTGTAAATCAAGGAGTGGCATATAATTTTTTGGTTTTATTAAGTAGCTCATTTGTTGGTTTATTTATTTGTTATTATAGGCAAATATACATATTATTTATATATATGCTATTTTTTATTCATATAATATTAGCAAAAGTTTATCTAAATGGTGAAATCTATTTCAAAATAATAGTTGCCTATTTTGTTAATTCCTAATGAATTTCTTTTAATGAGTTATTATTCAATGGATCGTTTAGTCTTTTATCTTATTGCATTTCTTCCGAGAAACGGCGTCTGTCATATTTACTTTAAATCCTAGAAGATAGGAAATGCAATAAACAATTCATCCGGTATTGAAGGAATTTAAAAGAAATATTAGGAAACACACAACTTATTTTGTACTTTTGTCGTCACTATAAGGTTCCGTAGCTTAGTGAATAGAGCGTCAGATTCCGGTTCTGAAGGTCGTGGGTTTGAGTCCCACCGGGATCACTAAAGTAGGCGAAAGCCTATCTTATAAAACAATAAAGCTTCTTAAATCAATGATTTAGGAAGCTTTATTGTTTCAATTAATCCGGAAAAAGTTTGTGTTTCTGAAGTTATGACTCTTTTGTCAGAAAGACTTGTAAAGTCAAAGGAATATCTTATCTGCTATTGTTTTGCTTAAAATAATATGTAGATAGTGGTAGATAACCTTTTATTTCACTTGATCCCCCTATACTCACTTTATTATCAGACAGAAACTGGTTTGAGCCTTACTCTTTTATGAATAATGTTTAAGGCATATTAACGCCATATAGACCTTAAGCGAGTATTTTTACGTTTGTAAGTTCTTTTAATAGAGTTTCCCAGGAATCACAGAATGCTTGCATGGAGGGAAAAAGAATATTGGCACCCGCATCCAGAAGAATCTTATCATCCAGTGGTCCTGTATTGACTGCCACTGTGAATATTCCTGCAGCAGCTGCTGCCTGAACTCCAAGAGGGGCGTTCTCAATCACAATTGCTTCGTTTGCTTTTAAGTTTCCTTTGTTTAAAGCCATCAGATATGGCTCCGGATGTGGTTTCCCGAATTTTACATCGAAAGCTGTGACCATCAGTTCGGGTTTAAAAATATTAGGAAAGTTATCGTTCAGTCGGCTCAGTAGCGTAGCTTGACCGGAACCGGTTACAACCATGGAGAATAACCCGTCGCGCTTTACTTTGCTCAGTACTTCCCAGGCGCCATTCATCCGATCTGCAAGAGGCATCTTATTGAAAGCTTCTGTTTTTGCCCGGTAAATATCTTTAATTTCCTTTTCCGTAGCATTTCTGCCGTACTGACGCTGACAGATAAGATTGATTGTGCCCGCTCCAGTGCGTCCTTCGTGCAGATATGCTTCTTCCTTGGAGAGGTGTAATCCGCGTTCTTCCATAATCATGTGCCAGGAATTGGCATGATGAGGCATGGAGTCGAATAGTACGCCATCCATATCAAATAAGACAGCTTTAAGTGGAATCGTGTTATGTTTATGGGTGTCTAAATATCGATGAATAGCAGATTGAAACATAGTTTGAGAATTCATTTATTTTGGTGCAAAGATACGAAGAAGTTCTTAATTAACAGATTAAATGTTTTGTTATTCAGATTATTCGTGTATTTTTGCACCAATGTTATTGAATCATAAATAATGAAAACATATATTTTAGCTCCGATTTTTGGATTTATTTTACTATCTTCCTGTAGCTCTGAAACAGCTGTTTCACCTGATATTAAAGTTGCAAGTTGTTCTGTTAACGATACAGTTGTTTCCGGCGTACCTTCGGTAAAGGCCGGCGATGTTGTAGAGCTTGCTCTTAAACTAGAAGGGAATGGTTCTGAATTAGTGAGTTTTCAGGCAAATGCTGATGAAGAAGAAGTTAAGATGTCTTTGGCTGATTATGAAAAAAAGAATGTGAGTAATGATAAGAACTTCACAAACACCACGGAATGCCAGCTTCGGTTTGTAGATGGAGTGACTATTTCTTCAGTGAAAGTCAAAGCAACAGTGAATTCCGTTCAGAACGAGGGGGCAACCCTTAAGTTTTATCTTTCTGCAAAGGCTGAAGGAAATGGAAGCGAATTGGAAGTGAATCTGAAAAAGAAATAAGATAGAAAAAACTTTCTTGAAAGGAAAAAAGAAAATCCTCAGACCGATAAGGTTCTGAGGATTTTTCTTTTTTATAAAATAAGGGTTACAGGCGTGCCTGAATAGCCTTTGATTCTTCTTCGTAGCCCGGTTTGTTGAGCAATGCAAACATATTCTTTTTGTATGCTTCAACTCCTGGTTGGTTAAATGGATTCACACCGAGGATATAGCCGCTGATTCCGCAAGCTTTCTCAAAGAAATAGAATAACTGACCGATATAATATTCGTTCAATTGTGGTAAACTAATGTGTATGTTTGGAACTCCACCGTCTACGTGAGCGATCTGTGTACCAAGTTCAGCCATCTTATTTACTTCATCCACCCGTTTGCCGGCAAGGAAGTTAAGTCCGTCCAGATTTGCTTCGTCAGAAGGAACTACCACTTTCTTATTTGGAGTTTCAATGGAAATTACTGTTTCGAAAATAGTGCGTTCACCTTCCTGAATCCATTGTCCCATAGAGTGCAGGTCTGTAGAGAAGTCTACGGCAGCAGGGAAGATGCCTTTGTTTTCTTTTCCTTCAGATTCTCCGTAAAGTTGCTTCCACCATTCCATAACGTAGTGAAGTTTGGGATGGAAGTTTACCAATATTTCAATTTTCTTTCCACTCTTGTAAAGTTCGTTACGGGTAGCTGCATAGATTGCTGCAGGATTTTCACTGAAAGGAATATTCAGTCCGCATACTTCTTCCATTTTTGCAGCTCCGGCAACCAGCTGTTCAATATCAAAACCAGCCACAGCGATTGGAAGTAAACCCACAGGAGTTAGGACTGAAAAACGTCCGCCCACATTGTCAGGAATAATAAATGTTTTGTATCCTTCCTTGTCTGCTGTAACTCTTGCAGCACCTTTTTTTGCATCAGTTACTGCCACGATACATTTCTTAGCAGTTTCCTTACCTCTTTGATCTTCGCATTGCTTTTTCAGCAGACGGAAAGCCAAAGCTGTTTCAGTTGTTGTTCCTGATTTTGATATATTAATTACACCGAACTTCCTATCTTTTAAATAATCAGTCAGTTCGCAGATGTAATCTTCACTGATGTTATGTCCTGCATAGATCATAACAGGACCGTCTTTCTTTTCTTTTAGTAAGGCAAAACTATCTGATAATGCTTCTATTACAGCACGTGCACCCAGATAGCTGCCGCCGATACCCGCTACAACAACTACTTCACAGTTCTCACGAAGCACCTTAGCAGTTGCCTGAAGGTCTGCCAGATGTTCTTTGCTGATAGATGACGGTAGATTAAGCCATCCTAAAAAATCGTTTCCTTTACCTGTACCGTTGTTTAATGTTTCACTGCAAGTTTTCACCTGAGATTCATAAGCATTTACAGCATCTTTAGAAATAAATCCTAAAGTTTTTCCGATGTTTAAACTAATATTTTTCATGATTTGTAATGGTATTATCTGAACGAATCAGTTAATAATTTAATTTCTATAGCAGGAGAGATTTTTTCGTATAATATATTGTAAACAGCATCAAGGATTGGCATATTTACATGATAGTGTTTATTTATCTCTTTGATACATTTGGTCCCGTAATATCCTTCGGCAATCATTTCCATCTCTATCTGTGCACTTTTTACTGAATACCCACGACCAATCATCGTTCCGAAGGTACGGTTACGGCTAAAGTTGGAGTATGCAGTAACCAGCAGGTCGCCAAGATAAGCAGAGTCGTCAATGTTCCGGTTAATTGGATAAACAGTGTTGAGGAAACGGTTCATTTCCTGAACAGCGTTCGATATAAGCACTGCCTGAAAGTTATCGCCATACTTTAATCCGCTACAGATTCCTGCAGCAATGGCATATACATTCTTAAGTACCGAACCATATTCTATACCCGCTACATCGTCGCTGACAGATGTCTTTATATAATTACTAGCCAGTTTGCGGGCAAAGATACTTGCCTTGTCTTTATCCGGACAAGCCACGGTTAAATAGGAGAGACGTTCCAGTGCAACCTCCTCTGCATGACACGGCCCTCCGAGCACGGCAATGTTTTCTTCGGGTACCCCGTATTCCTGGGATAAATATTCTGAAACGATGAGATTCTCATCCGGAACAATACCTTTGATAGCAGTAATAATAAACTTATCCTTAATCTTTGTTTTCAGCTTTTTCAAGTGAATTTTAAGATAGGGAGAAGGGGTTACAAAAATTAAAGTATCCGAGTCTTTAACAATATCATTGATGTTGGAACTGAAGTTTATCCGTTTGGTGTCAAATTTCACTCCTGTGAGATATGCAGGGTTATGACCTAAACGTTTAAAATCTGCAATACGGTCATCGCGACGCATATACCAATTGATACTGCCATCCTGTGCCAGAACTATCTTTGCGATAGCTGTAGCCCAGCTTCCTCCGCCCATTATTGCTATTTTTCCGGGTAATTTCATGTTTCCTTTATGATAGCTTATTGATCCATTCTGCAACATCGTTGACTGTTGGACTACTTAATTCCAGTTTGTATTTTTTATTAACGCCACAGATCTCCATGTGAAGTTTCTGAGGATTTACACCCTTCATATCTTCTACCATGTTATATCCGGCTTTTTGAATAACAGGTACCCAATCTTCAGGAATACCTAATTCCATATATTTATTTGCAGAATCTTTCTTTACTATTTTTTCCGGACGCATTTGTGGGAAGAACAGTACTTCCTGGATGGTGGTTTGTCCGGTCATCAGCATAACCAGACGGTCCATACCGATACCCATTCCTGAAGTAGGAGGCATACCGTATTCCAAAGAGCGAACAAAGTCGTTATCAATGAACATTGCTTCGTCATCTCCCTTTTCGCTTAGTTTAAGCTGATCCTGGAAACGGCCAAGTTGATCAATCGGGTCGTTCAGCTCCGAGTATGCATTACATAACTCTTTACCGTTAACCATCAATTCAAAACGTTCTGTTAGTTCAGGATTTTCGCGGTGACGCTTGCAAAGCGGTGACATCTCAATAGGATAGTCAGTGATAAAAGTAGGTTGTATGTAATTACCTTCACATTTTTCGCCGAATATTTCGTCAATCAGTTTACCTTTACCCATTGTTTCATCTGCTTCAACTCCAATTTTGGCGCATACTTCACGAAGTTGTTCTTCATTCATGCCGTTTATATCAATGCCTGTAAACTCTTTGATAGAGTCAATCATTGTAATACGTTTGAATGGAGCTTTGAAGCTGATTATATTATCGCCCACTTTTACTTCGTGAGTTCCGTTAACATCGAAACAAATCTTATCGAGCATCTTTTCAGTAAAGTCCATCATCCAGTTGTAATCCTTGTAAGAAACATATATTTCCATGCAAGTAAACTCTGGATTATGTGTACGGTCCATACCTTCGTTACGGAAGTTCTTGGAGAATTCATAAACTCCCTCAAATCCTCCTACGATGAGACGTTTCAGATAAAGTTCATCAGCAATACGAAGATACAATGGTATATCGAGTGCATTGTGATGTGTAATGAACGGACGTGCAGAAGCTCCTCCTGGAATAGATTGCAGAATAGGAGTTTCAACTTCCATATAGTCTTTAGCGTTAAAGTATTCACGCATAGATGAATATACTTTGTTACGCTTGATAAAAATATCTTTTACTCCTTCGTTAACTACCAGGTCAACATAACGCTGACGGTAACGAAGTTCCGGATCATCAAATGAATCATAAGCTACACCATCCTTGTATTTCACGATAGGAAGTGGCTTGATAGACTTTGAAAGTACAGTAAGTTTTTGAGCGTGAATGCTGATTTCACCCATTTGAGTTTTGAAAACAAACCCTTCAATGCCGATAAAATCACCAAGATCAAGCAAACGTTTGAATACTGTGGTGTATAAATCTTTATTTTCTCCCGGACAGATATCGTCGCGAGTGATATAAACCTGGATTCTTCCTTTAGAATCTTGTAATTCAATGAAAGAGGCTTTGCCCATTACGCGGCGGCTCATAATACGACCGGCCACAGATACTTTACGCGGCTCTGCGTTTTCATCGTCTGCAAATTTTTCTTTTATATCAGTAGAGAAAGCATTGGTTACGTACTCGGCTGCGGGATATGGTTCAATGCCCATAGCACGCAATTCATTCAGGCTGTTTCGTCTGATAATTTCCTGTTCGCTTAGTTCTAATAGGTTCATTTTTACTATTTATTAACTCAAATTTGTCGCAAAAGTACGAAACATTTCTCATATAACGCAATGAATTCTCATCTAATTCTTTATTAGAAAGATAAGAGTAAGCGAGACTTTTATTTTTATTGGTGGAGAATTAATTAACTTTTGTACAAAACAATTATATCTTTTGTACAAAAGAATAAATTGTTCTGTACAGAAGAATTAAATCTTCTGTACAGAACTCTAAAAAGGTTAGGTGTGTAATAAACAGTTATGTCCATTGGTGAGACACAAAGAAAGAACAAAAAAATATCAAGATGCTTTGCCATTAATGACAAAGCATCTTGATGTATATTCATCTCCATTATATATAAAGTAAGTTGAAGAAGAATAACTTTTCTGTTTAATACCTTTTTAATCAGTTTTTGGTGTGAGTTAAGATGTAAATCTTTAATTCTGAGTTTCCTGATAAAGGTATATTGTGAATTTATTCAGTTTTCGAATAAGCTAAATGAAATTCAGCAACGGCTTCGATTCCTTTGCGAAAAATGTCTAGCGAGAAACTTTCATTAGGTGAATGAATTGCATTGGATTCCAATCCAAAGCCCATTAATACTGTCTTTATTCCCAGAACTTCTTCAAATGTGGAGATAATAGGAATACTTCCTCCGCGACGTACTGCCAGAGGTTTTTTGCCAAAGGCTATTTCAAAACCCTTTTCAGCAGCAAGATAGGCTGGGTGAGTGATAGGGCACATGTAGGCTTGACCGCTGTGTGAAGGAGTAACTTTTACCTGCACAGTGTCCGGTGCTGTTTGCTCTATATAATCTTTAAATAGCTGATCTATAATTAAATGCTGCTGATTAGGAACTAACCGGCAAGATACTTTAGCATATGCTTTAGAAGGTATAATTGTTTTTGATCCTTCACCTGTGTGCCCACCCCAGATACCACAAATATCAAATGACGGACGACAGCTGTTGCGCTCCAATGTGGAATAACCTTTTTCTCCGGTCAGCTCATTTACACCAATGGATTTCTTATATTTTTCTTCATCAAATGGAATCTGAGCAATCATGGCTCTTTCGGCATCCGGCACTTCTTCTACATCGTCATAAAAATGAGGTATAGTGATCTTTCCGTTTTCGTCAAGAATATTACTTAGCATTCCGCACAAAACATTGATAGGATTGGCAACAGCACCTCCGAAGTGTCCTGAATGCAGGTCGCGGTTAGGTCCTGTTACCTCTATATCCCAATAAGCTACTCCCCGTAAACCTGTTGTGAGTGAAGGAAGGTCTGCCCCTAACATGCTGGTGTCTGATACAAGAATCACGTCTGCTTTTAATAACTCTTTATGTTCTCTGCAAAATTGTTCCAAACTGGGAGAACCAATTTCTTCTTCTCCCTCAAAAATAAACTTCACATTATTCCTTAAAAGCTGATGTTTAAGCAAGTATTCAAATGCTTTAACCTGAATAAATGCTTGTCCTTTATCGTCATCGGCTCCTCTGGCCCATATTTTTCCATCTTTGATCTCCGGCTCAAACGGATCTGTTTTCCATAAATCAAGTGGCTCAACCGGCATCACGTCATAATGTGCATAAACCAAAACTGTTTTTGCTTTCGGGTTAACAATCTTTTCTCCGTAGACAATAGGATTTCCTGAAGAAGCCATCACTTGTGCCATATCTGCTCCCGCTTCCAGCAATAACTCTTTCCATCGTTGAGCACATGCTATCATATCATTTTTATGTTCCGGCAATGCACTGATGGAAGGGATACGTATTAAACTAAAAAGTTCATTCATCATCCGGGTTTCGTGCTGGGTGATGTAAGATTGTATATGTTTCATTTCTAATTTTTAACCAATATATTATAATTGTGTGGTCCTGTCTATTAAATAATAATCCAGGAGTGTCATGGCTGCCATTGCTTCCACGATAGGCACTGCCCGTGGGAGTACGCATGGATCATGTCTTCCTTTTGCTTTCAATGTGGTATCAACTCCATTGAGATTCACGGTGTGTTGTTCCATAAGAATGGTTGCCACCGGTTTAAATGCAACGCGGAAATAAATATCCTCACCGTTGCTTATTCCGCCTTGAATGCCGCCGGAGTGATTGGTTTTGGTCTCAATTACGCCATCGTGATTATAAAACACATCGTTTTGTTCCGATCCTTTTTGCTTTAATCCTTTGAAACCATCCCCGTATTCAAATGCTTTGGCTGCATTAATGCTTAACATCGCATTGCCAAGAGCGGCGTGAAGTTTACCGAAAACTGGCTGTCCAAGACCAATAGGGCATCCTTTTATTATACAAGTAACTACTCCGCCTATAGTATCTCCCTCTTCCTTAATTTTGGAAATAAGATCTATCATTTTCTTCGCTTTCTCTAAATCCGGGCATCTTACAGCTGTCTCCTCGATTTTTGAAAAATCGTATTTATCATAGTCTTCTTCCAAACGGATAGAACCTACTTGCGAGGTGAAAGCAGTGATGTTTATGCCAATTTGTTTCAAAGCAATCTTTGCCAACGCACCAGCTACGCAACGGGAAATGGTTTCCCGGGCAGAAGAGCGTCCGCCACCGCGATAATCCCGGACGCCATACTTTAGTTGATAAGTATAGTCCGCGTGAGACGGTCGGAAGATATTTTTGATATTTTCATAATCTTTGGATTGCTGGTTTTTATTCCAAACAATAAAGCCAATTGGACTACCTGTAGATTTCCCATTAAAAATACCGGATAGGAATTCTACTTTGTCTTGCTCGTTACGGTCGGTAGTAATACTTGATTGACCCGGTCTGCGTCTGTCTAGTTCCTTTTGAACAAAGTCCAGATCAATCTTTATTCCTGACGGAAAACCGTCAATAACTCCACCGATTCCTTTTCCATGTGACTCGCCGAAACTACTTAATCTGAAAATATTGCCGAATGAGTTAAACATAGCTTTTATATTTAGTTTATTATTGCAAATATAATTAATCTTTCTTTAATATTAATATTAAAACATTTATAAATTCGAAAGGTTTGCATACAAATATAATCTTTTTTTGCTTTTCTGATCCTTTTAAGAAGGGAATTTGACTTAATTTTAAAAATGAAACATATTGCCCCCTTTCCAAAAACAAAATATATATAAGGTTAAAAATAATTCATAGTATTTTTGCTATCTGGAATTAACAATTAAAGATAATATTATGAATAAATGCAGATCTGGATGGGTGATTGCTTTTTCTCTTTTGCTTTTTTCTTCGGTAAAGGTAGTTGCGCAGCTTAATATTAACGGCGGCTCTCCTAATCTGATGAATCAGGCGATGGATGTAAGTACCGATTTTGGCGATTTTACCAATACGCTTTTTTTTGCAGATAAACTTTCTGCTTTCGACCCTGCTTCGGCAAGCGGAACAATTCAGTGGAAACGTAAGACGTTGTGTGCCCGTCAGGCATTTAATACGAATACTGTGTTGCCACAAGACCTGCAGATGCTTGATTTTCCCGGAACAGCTTACACTAATAATCCCGATCTTAGCTTTACTATTGATTTTATAACTCCCCGCACTTTGCGGATTAGGATGCTCACTACACCGGTGAAGCCAAAAGAGACGGAGTCTCTGATGCTGGTAAAGGCTCCTGAAAAAGATCGTTCATGGAAATATGTTGCTGTGAAAGGTGGACATCTTTATAAGAGTGCTTACGGATCTATCCTGGTTGAAGAGAACCCATGGAGAATTACGCTGATGGATGCTATGGGCAAACGACTTACAGATACATGGCGATGGTGTGATAATGATTCCACCCAGGTGAAAAGTCTTCCCTTTAATTTTATTAAAAGAGGCAGCGATAATTCTCGCAGCATAAATCCTGTGTTTACACTTTCGCCCGGAGAAAATATTGTTGGTTGTGGCGAGTCGTTTACTTCCCTTAATAAAGTGGGGCAGAAAGTAAATCTTTTTGTGACCGATCCGCAAGGTCCGGAAACAGATCAGATGTACAAGCCTATTCCTTTCTTTATGAGTAGTCGTGGTTACGGCATGTTTATGCATACTTCCGCTCCGGTTACCTGTGATTTCGGAGCAACTTATACGGGCATTAACAAACTGTTTATGGCTGATGAGGCTTTGGATCTTTTTGTCTTTTTCGGAGATCCTAAAGATATTCTTAATGAATATACAGAATTGACAGGTAAGTCGCCCATGCCTCCTTTGTGGAGCTTTGGGACTTGGATGAGTCGCATTACTTATTTCAGCGAGAAAGAAGGGTATGATGTGGCAAAAAATCTGAGGAAATATAAAATTCCGGCTGATGTGATTCATTTTGATACCGGATGGTTTGAAACGGACTGGCAATGTGATTATGTCTTTGCTCCCAGTCGTTTCAATAATCCTCAAAAGATGGTGAAAGATCTTCTGTCCGATGGCTTTCATATTTCTCTTTGGCAGCTGACTTATTTTACGCCAAAGAATAAATATTTCAAAGAAATAGTAGATAAAGGTATGAATGTAAAGAATGCAAATGGTGAAATGTCGTATGAAGATGCGGTGCTCGACTTCTCCAATCCGCAGACGGTTGCCTGGTATCAAGATAAGTTAGCAGGATTACTGAAAATAGGTGTTGGGGCAATTAAAGTGGATTTTGGAGAAGCGGCACCGTTTAACGGATTCTATGCATCGGGGAAAGGTGGACTTTACGAACATAATCTCTATCCGTTGCGATATAATAAAGCTGTGGCTGAAGTGACAGATCGTGTTCATAATGAACATATCATCTGGGCACGAAGTGCATGGGCAGGTTCACAACGTTATCCAATTCATTGGGGTGGAGATGCTGCGAATACCGATATTGGTATGCAGGGAACTCTTCGGGGTGGTCTTTCTTTGGGATTAAGCGGCTTTTCTTTCTGGAGTCATGATATAGGAGGATTTGTTCAGAAGTCGCCGGAAGAGCTCTATCGCCGTTGGCTTCCTTTTGGATTCCTTACTTCTCACAGTCGTGCTCATGGTGCACCTCCAAAAGAACCTTGGCTGTATAATGAATCGTTTACGAAAGCTTTCCGTGAGTCGGCCGAAATGAAATATAAACTAATGCCTTATGTCTACGCTCAGGCAAAGAACTGTACCGAGAAAGGTTTGCCAATGGTTCGTGCGCTATTTGTGGAATTTCCTGATGATCCGGGCGCATGGCTGGTGGAAGATCAGTATATGTTTGGCAATGATATAATGGTAGCCCCGATGATGGAAGACGGTACTCAGCGAAATGTTTATCTGCCTGTAGGTAAATGGATTGACTATCAGTCCGGGAAAGTATATCAAAGCGGATGGAATAAAATACCTGCCGGTCATATTCCTGCAGTAATTCTGGTGCGTAACGGAGCGGTAATACCTCATATAACTCTGGCACAATCTACCGATAAAATGGACTGGACAAAGCTTGAATTATCAGTCTATTCATCTGACGTAAAACAAGCTAAAGGCTTACTATGTATTCCTGCTGATAATATACTTAAAGAAGTAATACTCACAAACGAAGGAAGTAAATGGTTGGTGATAGATAATCCTTATCAAGGGAAAATAAAATTGACTGTTAATAATATAATAAAATAATTGATTCAGTAGAACAGGCCTGTTTGGTTAGGTTTTTCAGATTAAAGGGTGGTTGGTTTACTTGTAACTGACCATCCTTTTTTTATTATTAGTCAACTCTAACGAAAAAACAAAATCCTATCTGCTACCTGCTACTAAATAGGATTTAATGTGCTGTAAATTAATAGACTAATTTGGTGGCAGATAAACTTTGTATACAAATCATCTGCTACTAGAATCTGTTATCTGCTACTAGTTTTAACATTGTAGAGCATTACGGATTGTATTAGTAACTGCACGGTTATTGTTAATAGATGCTTTTAAAGTTATACAGTTTTGTTATTGTATGTAAAGTTTTGTATCTCAATATCCTATTTTTCTTTGTTGTGTAATATTGATAAAAATGGTGTAATAAAAGTTAAACATGTTTGTAAAAAGATACACGACTGTACATGCCTTAAAATATAATTTTGTCATCAATTGCTGAAAGTTGGTGTTAGTTTGCAGTGTATATGCTGTTTGTTAGGCTTGTAAAGCACTGAAATTAATCAGTTTAATAAATGTGTGGAAACCCAAGGATAAAATTCTTTTAAAAAAAATGAGAATCAAAACAAATAACTTATGTTGCAAATAAAAAAAATATCACTACATTTGAACAAAATAAACGAAAAACGAAAAGTCATGAAAATAATAAATTTATCAGGAACAATTCTTTTATTTCTTTTCACGATTTGTTTTGTTTCGTGTAGCAAAGATGATGAAAAAGGGCTAGAGCCTGTTCCTTCTGTTGCCACATATAAAACAACGTTTAATGTTGCTTTAGGATATAAATATAAGGTAACAGACACAAATAGCGGTCAGGTGCTGGTTAATGTAGACTATGAAGTGGCTGATGTAAATATGCTTTTTTATGTCATTCACCGGAAAAGTGACGAACATTGTTTAAAAATAGGACGCATCAGTCCTTCTAAACTGCAAGATATAACCACTGATAATATTGCTTCTGTGAGTGATTCATTACCGGAGGGCAAATACTACATAACTTTTGTTGCTTTTAAAAATTTCCAGATTACCAACAGCAAGGATGCTCAAATATTTTTCGAACCTTTGACCAGAGATTATGATGAAGCAGTGATGCAAATACCGAATGACTATGTTCATTATGCAACCACTGAATTTGAAGTTTCAACAATCGATGGAGTTAATAAACCTGTATTTTTACTTTTAAAGAAAATGACAACCGACCTTATTTTTGAATTTGCCGATGCCGATAAAATTCCGAATAGTAACGATTACCGTTTAACCGTAGGAGTTGAAAACATTCCATCTGCATTTTTTATTGCAACAGGGAAAACACTCACAGCCAAAGAAACAAAAGAAAAAGGTTTGTACCTGTATTCAGCCAACCGGGATGTAGCGATACCGGCAACCCTAGGTGCAAAAGCGGTGGTTGCAACTTTCCATACACTGTCCAATGACAATATCCCGACAGCCGATCGGGGCAAATACTGGTTCGAATTTAAAGAAAGCGCTAACGGAGGGAGGCAAATCAAAGTAGCTTCTGAATATCTGGACAAGTTTACTTTTGATTATTCCTCGGCAATGTACATCTATGGTTTGTACGATAAAGAACAACCTATGACAAAAGTGCTGAACTATGAAAAATAATTTTAGTATAACTTCATTCAATCAAAAGTATCTAATCATAAAAAAAACGTTATTTATTATATTCATTCTGTTTGCAGTTGTAGGCTGCGTAAAAGAAGAAGATGACACTGATATTATATGTACTCCCGGTTATCAACCATCAGTGGGCATATTGTTACGTCGGGCAACGCTCCTTTGGAAGGTGTAGAATTACAATTGAAATATGTCGAAACGCGATGGCTTGCTAGTTACTATTCTTGGTTAAAGCGAAAAGCAACAACAGATGCAAATGGTTCTTACAACATGTCTTTTAATATTAAAGATAACGAAGTGGAATCTTTTGAAGGCCAGTCTTCTTCTTATTTCGAATTACAGATTGACTTCAGGAATTTAGATCCGGATAAATACTTCCTGCCAGAGCAGGTTTCGGAAACTGGGACCTCTTATTCGTATAATCCGATCATTTCGCTAAAACGAAATATGCAATATGATGTATCTCTTTATATACCAGCCAAAGACTATATCACTGTTACATTGAAAAATTTCAAACCAACACATCAATATGACCATTTCGAAGTACGGACATTTTTCCCTTGGGGAACAAAAACTGATGAAAAAAAGATGCTGAATACTGAATATGGAGTTAGTTCCAGTGGCTATGATCTTTTTGTGGCAAAAGGTGAGAACCAGACTTTTAGGAATGTACCTGTAGCCCGAAATGATACCAACATAGTAAGAATTATAAAAGTGAAGAACGGAGTTGCCACCCCCGAAGATTATAAAATATTTGTTCCCGAAAAGAATGCCATTGAATTAACTTACGAATATTAAAGCAGCGGGGCTGGAATATTCTTTCAAGAAAGTCTCTCCATGCGCCCGGACTGTCTGCTCATTAGAATTATCTAATCTAGCTAGCCAGAAAAACAACTTACACAGCATCCTTGCAGCTATTAATGAAATACCAATCAGAGCAGAGGATGATAGGTTTCGCTTACGCCTCTATTAAACAGAAGAAACAAAGGATATTAGTAAGCCCGCAGCCGTGAACCCGTAAGCCCTCGAATGAGTGCCCATCAGTCTGCAGCCGAGAACCCATGGGTCTTCATTCGAGGGCTTACTTACATTTTTTTGCAAAATTGATTAGCTTATAAGGCAAAATTTATTATTTATAAGTTATACAAGGGTAAAAAGTAAAACGTTTGGTAAAGTTTGCAGGAGGAGTTTAAGTCATTCATTTCGGATGCAATTTTAAGAAGCTGAATATACCTCACCGAAGGATTTTCGACAACATACATCATGATGCTGTAAAGAGTCCTATTCTGTAGCGGATAATCAGGGTTTAGTAGCAGATAATTAGTTTAATATTTTTATCTGCTACCATCTGAAAGCCTTTTTGCAAGGACCTTTGAACGTTTTAGTGGGAGATGGTGCAGATGATTTGTGTGTTTAACTGTTTATTTCTCTATTGAATAGGTTTTTATTAACAGCTATAGCTCCTTGTTAAATAAATAAGTTTGTGAACCACTAAGCTCTGATTTTATTTGTAATTTTGTCACGACAAATAAAATAGCAATGATTGAAGCAGAAAGAAAACAGATTATAGCATTGGTGAACAGGGAAGTTATTCCGGCTATTGGTTGTACAGAACCTATTGCAGTTGCACTGGCTGTTGCAAAAGCAAGTGAGACTTTGGGTAAATGTCCCCAGAGAATAACCCTTTATCTAAGTGCCAATATATTAAAGAATGCCATGGGAGTTGGGATTCCCGGTACAGAGATGATCGGACTTCCTATTGCTGTGGCGTTGGGAGCGTTGATTGGTAAATCAGAAAATCAACTTGAGGTACTAAGAGACTGTACTCCGGAAGCCTTGAAAAAAGGAAAACAGATGATAGCTGAAAAGCGAATCAATATTCTGCTTAAAGAAGATATTTCAGAGAAACTTTATATAGAAGTAATTTGTGAAGCTGGTGCAGAGAATAGTAAAGCAATAATTTCTGGCGGGCATACTAACTTTGTATATGTCTCTTTGGGAGAAAATGTTCTGCTTAATAAACAGCAAGCGGTTCAAGGGGATGAAACGGAAGAAGAACCCGAACTTTCCATGCGAAAGGTTTATGATTTTGCAATGACCGCACCTCTGGAAGAAATAAACTTTATACTTGAAACCGCAAGAATCAATAAAGCAGCAGCCGAAAAATCTTTAAAAGGAGAGTATGGTCATGCTTTGGGGAGAACATTGAAAGGAAAGTATGAAAAGGAAATTATGGGAGACAGCATTTTTTCTCATATTCTTTCTTATACATCTGCAGCTTGCGATGCCAGGATGGCTGGTGCAATGATTCCGGTAATGAGTAATTCGGGAAGTGGAAATCAGGGAATTGCCGCTACTTTGCCGGTTGTTGTTTATGCGGAAGAAAATAAAAAAAGTATAGAAGAACTGACGCGGGCATTGATGCTTAGTCATCTTACTGTGATATATATTAAGCAAAGTCTGGGACGTCTTTCTGCTCTTTGCGGATGTGTGGTGGCTGCCACCGGTTCCAGTTGCGGCATTACTCTTCTTATGGGCGGAGAGTTTGAACAAATTTGTTTTGCCGTAAAGAATATGATTGCCAACCTAACAGGAATGATTTGTGACGGAGCTAAGCCAAGTTGCTCTCTGAAGCTGACTAGCGGAGTTTCTACTGCTGTTCTTTCTGCCATGATGGCGATGGAGAATAAATGTGTTACTTCTGTGGAAGGAATTATAGATAATGATGTGGATCGTTGTATCCGAAATCTGACTCTTATCGGTTCTGAAGGAATGAATGAAACAGATAAGCTGGTATTGCAGATTATGACCAATAAATGTTAAGCTTGAGATTTTTGATGAAAAAGTTTTTATGTGTATTATTGGCTTTCTGCAGCATCTCTGCTGCATACTGTATTCAGGTGAATAATGAATCGGCCGAGGTAGGGGAGAATGGTGAATTGAAAGAATCAAAAGCCATGCAAAAAGCATACGATAAAACTCTGGAAGATAAACTTTGCGATAAACCGTGCCCCGAATTTGCTTTAACTGATACTGATGGCAAGCTTTGGACGAGTCAGAGTATCAAAGGTAAGGTGACACTGATTAATATATGGCATATATACAGTGAACCGTGTATAAAAGAAATTCCTAAGCTGAATGAGCTGACTAAAAAATATCCGGAAGCAAACTTCCTGTCGGTAACCTTTAATACCCAGGAACAGGTTGATAAGGTAATAATGAAAAATCATTCATTATTTCATCAACTTCCCAATGCGATAAATTTTATTAGTAAAACAGGAATCTCTGTTACCCCAATGAGCTTACTGATAGATAAAGAAGGTAAAATAAAGTATGTGATCCGGGGAGGAACTGAAAAACAGTACAAATTGCTGAGTAAGAGATTCAAAGGACTTTCAAAAGTAGGACTGTAAAAGAGAATGATAAGAAAAAATCAGAGCAGATAACCAACTTAAAAAACGTTCCCATCCGCATATCCTGAGCATGCACAGGCATAATGCCTGCACACGCTGTAAAAATGGAAAACAGATAGACTAGAATATCTTTCATTCTTCTTTATTTCAAGATAAATAATGCCTCGTTTGATTCGTCGGCCGAACTTTGTCCAACCCAAAGTTTAAAGTCACCCGGTTCAGCTTTCTTCTTCATATCCAATCCATAGAAGGCCAAATCGTCTGCAGTAATTGTAAAGCTAACCTGTTTTTTCTCTCCTGCTTTCAGTGTCACTTTAGCAAACCCTTTCAGTTCTTTAACCGGACGAGTTACACTTCCCACCAAGTCGCGAACATAAAGCTGAACAACGCTTTCACCATCTCTCTTACCGGTATTCTGCACATCGGCTGTAACAATGAGTTTATCATTCATGGTTATAGACGGTTTACTCAATTTTACATTATCAATAGTAAAAGTAGTATAACTCAACCCGAAGCCAAAAGGATAAAGCGGTGAGTTTGGCGAATCAATATACTTTGATTTATAATCCTCTTCAGGATGCTGAGGAGAAAGCGGGCGACCGGTATTCTTATGGTTATAGTAGATTGGCAACTGACCGACACTTCTCGGAAAAGACATAACCAATCGGCCCGAAGGATTGTAATCTCCAGAAATTACATCAGCCAGTCCATTGCCGGATTGTACGCCAAGGAACCAGGCTTCCATAATAGCATTCATATTCTGATCTTCCCATGAAAGATCGAGAGGACGTCCACTCATAACAAGCAGTCCTATAGGCTTGCCGGCATTTTTAAGTGCTTTCAATACTTCAATCTGAGCTTCCGGCAGTTGTATATTTGAACGTGAAGCTGCTTCACCCGACCAGTTAAAATCTTCGCCCATGGCAGCAAGAACTACATCTGCCTGAGAAGCAGCATCCACAGCCTCAGCTATTTTATTCTGATTAGTTTTTGTTATGTTACAGCCTTCGGCATAGATAAACTTAACAGAAGTATTCTTGTATTTTTCGAGCAGTGCATCATAAAGAGGGATGCTCTTATTACGATCACCTAATCCGGCCCATTCACCATTCAGATTAATCCTGTCCTTTACGAAAGGACCAATTAAAGCAACAGTGAGAGGCTTATCTTTTTCTATTGGAAAAACATTCTTGTCATTCTTCAATAAGACTACAGACTGCGTAGAGGCCTGACGAGCCGTTTCCATAAACTCCGTACGCATCTGATTATCTTTTGAACGCTGTTCGTCCAGGTAACGGAAAGGATTATCAAACAATCCAAGAATAAACTTCATTTCAAGAATATGGCGAACTGCATTGTCAATTGTCGCTACTGAAACTTTACCTTCTGCAACCGACTTTTTCATATATTTAATAAATACGGCACCCGTCATATCCATATCAATGCCAGCATTAACAGCTAGTTCACCTGCTTGTTTCTCATCTTTGGCAACACCATGGGCAACCAGTTCATTAATTCCTGTATAATCAGTTACCACAAAACCTTTAAATCCCCACTCCTTACGCAAAACATCTGTCATAAGAAAATGGCTGGCAGTACTTGGAACTCCACCTATTTCATTAAAAGAGGCCATATAAGTGGCTACCCCTGCTTTTTGTGCAGCTTCATAAGGAGGCAGATAAAAGTTTCTCAATGTATTTTCTGAAAGCTCGGCAGAATTATAATCCTTGCCAGACTCAGCTGCCCCATAAGCAGCGAAGTGCTTGCAGCAAGCAAGTATCGTATTCAAGTTGTGCAATGAGCGCCAGTCGTTTCCTCCCTGAAATCCTTCTACGCGGGCTTTAGCTATCAAGCTACCTAAATACGGATCTTCACCAGCACCTTCCATTACACGTCCCCAACGAGCATCACGCGCAATATCGACCATTGGAGCAAATGTCCAGTTAATACCATCGGAAGCAGCCTCCTGAGCCGCAATTGCAGCTGTCTTTTTCATCATATCAAGGTCCCAGGAACAAGCTTCGGCCAGTGGTATAGGGAATACCGTGTTATAACCATGAATAACATCAAGTCCAAATAAAATAGGAATATGTAATCTTGATGATTCAATAGCCATCTTTTGTAACTGACGAACTCCATTGACTTTAGAAGCATTAAATACACTCCCCACCAGCCCTTGTTTAAGATATGGCATAAAATCATCAGCCATAACCGGTCCTGTTATTCCCCAGTTACATGAGAACTGAGTCATCTGACCAATCTTTTCGTCCAAAGTCATCAGTTTCAGTAAAGAATCAACTCTATACTCAATGTGCTTATCGCCACTAAAGCTTTTCCATCTCACTGCTGCCGGCTTATTTGCCGCAGAAAGAGATAATACAAATAAGCATGCTATTGCAAAAAATATTCTCTTCATACCTTAATTTTATCAATTATTAAAACCTAATTTTTTAAGTCCATCCTGCACCTCAGGGCAACTCATAAAAAGCTTCCATAGCAAACCACTTCTATAATTCTCAATCATCGGTGCTACAGTGCACTGGTCAATAACCAGATAACGTTTCGGGTACCAGTTATCACCAATGCTAAACGCATCGAAAAAGCCATACTGCCCCCATAACTTATCTCCTAACTGAAAATAGAAATATTTTAGCGCCCGCATTGATTCTGCAGGTGTATATGCAAAACTTGAAAGCGCAGCCGTAGGTGAAATTACTCCTTTATCATTATTCATAGGCATATGTGCCTCATAACCTGTAACAGAATAACTAGCTGTTAGTCCCCAGCAGGAATCAGAGTATCCTTTAAATGATTTTGGATTAGCCACACAATACATATAATTAACCAAAGCTTGATTACGAGTTACATTCCAATAATCAGCATATTGGTCTTTCAGTCCTTTCGGATTCAGGCCAATATAAGAATAATGTGCCCAGAAAAGAGGACCGCCATACTCTTCTGCTCCATTATGTTTCACTTCGAGAGGTATTCCATAAGGAGTAGCATTGCTTACTATTCCTCCACTTCTAGCCCATCCTTCATGATAAGCAGAAGCCGGAATGGAATATGTTGGAGAGGAAGCTCCAAGAATGTAAGCTATCAGACATTCATTGTATCCTTGCAAAGGAAAATTCATTTCCCAGCCATAATTGGGTGACCAATGCCAGTAAAGAACATTTTGATCATGTAAATACCAGCTATATTCCATTTGCTTCCAAAGAATATCAATCTTATCGGCAAGCTGTTTCTCTTCAGTATTTCCATTTCTGAAGTATTGTCTTACACAAAGCAACCCTTCCATCAAAAAAGAACTTTCTACTAAGTCACCCCCATCATCTTTCAGACCAAATGGTTTAACTTTTCCTGTATTGCCATACATCCAGTGAGGCCACATTCCATGAAAGCGATCTGCTTTGGCCAGGAAATTGACTATTTTGGTAAGATGTACCACAGCAGCCTGACGAGGAATAAATCCCCGATCAATTCCTACCAGCAAACCAGCTATTGCAAATCCACTTCCACCTGTTGTTACTACATTCTGATCGTTTTCCGGATATACACCATCAAGATGAATTCGCTCAGGAGCCATTCCGGATATAGGTTCAGCACCTTTCCACAAATAATTGATATGAGCCTTTTGAATGTAATCCAGGAAAGCACTATCCGATGGAAAAGATAACTGACGATTACCGGACAAAGTGGCATTTTGTTCATTTACCGATCTGGCACAACTGCAAAACGATTGTTCACAGAAGATTAGCAAAAGAAAGAAAACCAGATATTTTTTTATTTTCACGAGTTGTATATTAATTAATTAGTAGAAAAATATACGACGAGGCAAATTACAAATCCTCGTCGTATACTTATACAAATCACTATTTCAAATTAGGATTCAAGTCAATCTGATTTTGAGGGATAGGATAATATTCTGCTCCTGCAGGTAATTTACCGGTTCTTAACAAATCAAAGAAACGATCGCCCCATTCCATTGCAAATTCAGCTTTACGTTCATCAAGAATCTGATCAACCGTAGCATTTGTCAAAGAAGATAATTTTGCTCTCTGACGAACTAAGTTCAAAGGAGAATCACCATTCTGTCCTAATCTGACTTTTGCTTCAGCATTCATCAGCAAGACATCAGCATATCTGAATACGCGGATATTATTATTCATGCCATAGTCTGTTCTGCCCGGTGTCATCTGGTTAGAAGGCGTATATGCCTTACCATTATAACAGTCGGGTTCGCCCGGTTGTCCCGGATTAATCCAGTCGCCCGAAGGTGTAGATGCATTGGTATACATAAATGTTGTTTTAGCACGAACACTATCATTTCTGGAAGTCAGGAAAGTACGAATACTTTGAGAAGGTGTCATGAATCCCCATCCTTGAATAAAGCCTGTGCCACTACGAGGTCCCTGGAAAGCAAACCATGCATCCGATGTTACCGATTGTCCACTTGCTGTTCCGAAATCAGTAAATTGTAATTCGAATAAAGACTCATTGGAAAGTTTTCCCGGAATCTTAAATAGCTGATAGTAATCACTATAAAGATTGAACTTATTAGAATTAATAATATCATTAGTAGCAGAAAGTACCAGATTATAATCTCCGTCCAGTAATGCCAGTTTTGCTTTCAACATCAAAGCGGAATACTTTGTAACAGCACCAGGATTTACGTTCTGATTAGGACGTTGATCAGGTAAATTTGAAACACAATAGTTCATTTCTGACTGAATAAACTTATGCACATCATCCTTTGATGATTTAGTCAGATTCAACTGTTGGTTATCAATTAAAAGCGGAGCTGCCCCCCAAAGCTGAGTTATACGGTAAAATGCATATCCACGTAAAAAGCGGACTTCAGCACTATATTGTGCAAGATTCTTTCTATCTGCATCTGTCTTTACATTCTCTCCGTATTTTTCGAGCGAAATCAAAGTAGCATTGGCTGTTGATACAATATTATAGAGTCCTTCCCAACTGGAATTCAAAGCCCAATAGCTCTTAATTTTATCATATTGAAAGTCTTTACAATATTGGAATTCAATCTGATCATTAGGATTTGAGCCTTTATTTGCATCATCACCACGTACAACCATCAATCCTAGTTCTCCCCAGAATGATAATTTAGAGTTTGCAACAGCATAAACTCCGGATACAGGTTTATACATATCTGCCAGATTAGTATAATCAACAGTACTTGCTTCAACACTGTTTTCAGGAAGTCTATCAATAAAATTATTGCAGCTTGCTAATGTAGCTGATGCCAACAAAAGCAACCAAATCTGTTTTTTGAAAGTATATTTCATTTTTGTATATTTTTAAAGGTTAGTAAGTGATTCTTAATCCAACTGTATAAGTTGCTGCCAAAGGATAAACCTGATCATCAAAACCAATACCTCCTACTTCAGGAGTAAATCCATTTGATTTAAATGATGTAAAAGGTCTTTCGGCAGTTAAGCTCAGGCGAACTGTGGGCATCTCTAAACTACTGATTTTTAAATTACTGAATGTATAAGCAGCCTGAATATTCTGGATACGGAAATATGAACCATCTTCTACATAGAATGAATTGAATTTTGAAATATTCCATGGATTAATTGTACCTGCTGCTGAAGGATATTTATTTGTTGTTCCTTCGCCTGTCCAGCGGTTCTTTACCATATCTTCGTCATAGTTGATATCACTCTGCCATCTTCTGTTACCTCTTTTTCTATTTACTATTTCATTACCGCTAACACCAGACATAGCAACTGAAAAATCAAATTTCTTGTAACTAAAGCCAAGATTTAATCCATAAGTAAATGAAGGAATATATGATCCTAAAATAACACGGTCGTTATCATCAATCTTTTTATCATTATTAGTATCCTGATATCTAAAATCGCCAGGCTTCAAACCATTAGCAACTGCAATCGGATCATTAGCAATTTCCTGAGCATTTTGATAAACGCCTAGTACTTTATAGCCATAATAAGCATTTAATTGCTCTCCAACTTTAGATATGGTACGGAATTCAGCAGTTCCACCATACAGATATGGCAAACCGTTCAAACTCTTTACTTCATTATGCAAAGTGGTTATATTTGCGCCTACATAATATGTGAAGTCTTTACCAATCTTATCTTGCCAATTAAGAGATAATTCAAATCCGGAATTTAGGATTTCTCCATTATTACCTAGCAGATTTCCTGCACCCATAGGAAGCGGAGCATTAATAACAGCATTTTTAGTAAGTCTGTGATAGTAATCAGCATCTACAGTCAAACGATTTTTTAATAAAGTACCGTTTAAACCCAAATTCAATTCATGCACAACTTCCCATTTCAACCAGCTGAAATACACCAGATTTGTATATCCCGGAATAACTCCTGATCCAAAGACTCCTGATGTTCCAAGATTTTGAGTTACAGAAGCAAATCCATCACTTGGCTGAACTTTATCATTTCCTAACATACCCCAACTTGCTCTCAACTTTAAATAATCAAATACATGTTGGTTTTTCATAAAGTCCTCTTCTGTCATAGTCCATGCCGCACCTACAGATGGGAAATATCCCCATTTCTCCTGATATTTGGAACTGCCATCAGCACGCATTGTAGCTGTTAGGAAATACTTATCAGCATAGTTATATGCAACACGTCCAAAGTATGAAAGTCCTTTGTAAGTTGTTCCGCCATCTCCTGTTGTTCTTCCATCAGCATTACCCTGATTCAAATACAGATATTCTTCATGATCGCCTGGAACACCAGAAGCTTGTCCCCAAAGATTACGGTAATTATCACTACGCATAGACTGACCAACCAATGCAGTCAAGTTATGCTTTTCAAAAGAATCCTGATAAGTCAATGTATTGTCTAAAATCCAGTTTCTATAGAAATCATTATACTTCTTTAATGTTGACGTCGTGTTATGTTGGCTTCCACTAACATAATATGAAGGAGTATAATTTCTGCCCTGTACAAAAGAAATATCCTGGCTATATGCAGTTCTAAATTTTAGTTTATTTTTAGGAAGAAGATAAAGTTCTGCATAAAATGTAGGGAGTATCTGTATAGTCTGGTTCTTTTGATTATTGTAGTAAGCCATAGCTACAGGATTACCAAAATAAGTAGATAATCCAATCTGACTTGGTGATGCAAATTTTACTGGGAAAGCATCTGTATTGTTATTATCATAAACAGGGAAAATAGGAGGAGCAACATAAGCACTACCCCAAGCCGCATTATTCGGATCAAATTTTGTAGCATCACTTAATACAATGTTAGCTCCTAATTTCATCCAGTTATATGGATTATAGTCTGCTTTTGTACGAATGTTCAAACGTTCATATTGGTTCTTAACATCCATGATGCCTTCCTGTTTCATATAGTTCAGCCCAACAGAATAAGCAGTCTTATCATTCCCTCCTGAAATATCCAAACTATGGTTTTGAATCATTGCTGTTCTTAGAAGCTCATTATACCAATCTGTATTTGTACTTGGCATTGAAGTAGCAGCATTGCCTCCGTAAAGTCTGACAGAATTATCAAGTACTGCTTTATCTGTTGTTCCTCCCTTTTCCAATTGCATCGTTGCATATTCCTGGGCATTAGCCATTTTGAGTTTATTCGTAGCTTTTTGAAAACCATAATAACCATCATAAGTTATAACAGGCTTGGTATTTAAACTTCCCTTTCTTGTTGTTACAATTACAACGCCATTTGCTGCACGTACACCATAAATTGCAGCTGCAGAAGCATCTTTCAATATTGAGATATCCTGAATATCTGAATTATTTAAGAAATTAATATTATCGTAAAACATTCCATCAACAACATATAGTGGAGATGTTGTTCCAAAAGAGCCAATACCACGAATATGTACATCTGGTCCTGCCCCCGGAGCACCAGTATTCGTGATCTGTACCCCTGCTACTGCACCTTGCAATGCGCTCATTGGAGAAGTTGAGGCATGTTTAATAATATCTTCTGCTTTTACTACAGCAATTGGTGCTGTTAAGTCTTTAGCTTTTGCTGTACCATAACCAATTACAACAACTTCATTTAATTGTTGTGAGGCTTCGGTTAAATAAACATCTATTTTGGTTCTGCCATTTACTTTCTCTTCAATGGCATTCATACCAATATAAGTAAAGACTAAAGTTGCATTTTCAGGAACATTATTCAAGGAATACCCACCATTAGTATCACTTACTGTACCATTTGATGTGCCTTGAACTTTCACACTTGCCCCAATAATAGGTAAGTTTGTAGCTTTTTCCATTACTACTCCACTTATGTGCAACTTTTGCTGAGCAAAAATGGAAGCTGCAGACATAAGCAGGCTTAATAAAATAATTAATTTTAATTTCATAGCTCTGAATTTAATTGATTGACAATCGTTGTGTTTAATATATTGAAACAGAACAAAAGTATATACGGAAGGAAACAAATGCAAAGAAGATTCCCCAACTCTACTACTTCATAAAAAGTGATAGGAAAAATAAGGTATCTTTTTACTACTACATAAAATAATTTAAGTCAGTTAAATAACTGTTAAACACTGAGTTAAATTATTTATTCTTTTTAAACAATATTTTTATTTAAATTCAATCATGAAGTCTATAAGATTCTTTTCAGAAGGTATATTAAGCTTTTTTCTTAGTCTGTAACGAGCTACTTCAACCCCGCGAACAGATATATTCATTAAATGTGCTATGTCTTTTGTAGAAAGGTTTAATCTTAAGTATGCACATAACTTTAAGTCATTAGGAGTTATATCCGGATATCTTAATTTCAGATTACGGAAGAAGTTTTCATGTATACGGTCAAAATTTGATTGAAATATTTCCCAATCATCTTCAGAACTTATATTTTCTTCTATCAGATTTATCAGTTTATTATAATATTTATTTGGATATTGGTTTCCAAGAGCCTTCTTTTGTTCTCCTAATTCATCTTTTAATATCTGAAGAACCTTATTTTTATTAATTATTAACATTGTTGAGCTAGCCATTTCTTTGCTCTTATGCAGTAGCTCAGCTTCCAACTTCTCATTTTCCAATTTCATAATATTTTTTTCCTGCCTTTCTTTTTCTTCAAGTAGCAAGCGTTCCTGTTCTTTCTGCATTTTATCTTTATCACGTTCTATTGAGTTATTTATGTATTTCTTTATATAAAAGACCATAGCTACAACTAATAAAATATAAATTATAAAAGCATACATACTTGCATAAAACGGTGGATCAATAACAAAGGAATAAGCATAGTGAGCCAGTTCGTTTCCATCAGAAGAAAAAGCTTTGATTTCTAGTCTATAAGAACCATAGGGTAATCTTGAATAATCAATAGTTGATTGCTTAGCAGGCTCAGTCCATTTGCTATCCAGTCCTACTAGTCTGTATTTAAAATAATTATCTTTATCAGTAAAATCGGGGAAAGCTACATCAAATATTATTTTATTATTTTTTACATAAGGAATATGAAAAGGATCAGAATCATTTAATGGCATATGCAGCATATTCTTCTGACCATCTTGTTCTACTTTTATAGAACTAAGGAATAACCGAAAATGCTTATAAACTGCTAATTTCTTATCTGATGAATACAATGCTAAAGCATTTTCCATACAGAACAGATAAGTATTATCATTTATTACTGCAATATTTTCATTTTGCTCAAGTACTTTATTATTCAGTAATGAGAAAGGTATTTTCTTCAAAAAAGTAAGTTTGTCTCCGGAATAAATAACAAGCGCACATCCATCATCTTTTATCAGCCAATATTTATCTTTGCCAACCGATATTATTTTATGCAAACTTCTAAATTCTCCCAGTTGATTATTTAATTTTTGAAAAGGAATAATAGAATCAGTGAGGTCATCATACGTATAAATCTTTCGACCATTAGCAAAAACAATTCTCCCGTTAAATTTAAAGACGTTTACTTTTGAAATATTTGACGTTTTATCAAGACTATAATAGGTTTTCACAGAACGCACACGTTGGAGCGTATTATCAAGCTTTATCCGATAAAGTCCCCTTTCTATATGACTAGCCCAAAGATTCATATTCTGATCAATCTCAATATATCTAAGCGGATTTATGAAGCCTTTAATTTCTCTCAGAAAGCTCCACTGGCCAGATGAATTCTTTTTGTATAAAACAAGTGAGGTATATGTTCCCTGAATAAGATACTGGTTCCCTTCATGTTCGAATCGCTTTATGCAAGCTCCCCCTGATACATTTATAAGCCTGGTAGCTTTTAGATTGTCAATTCTGAATGTCTGATCATTGTGTCCGCAAATCAATTGATTGTCTATGACAGAAAGATCCCATATCTGCCCACTTGTTCCCGGAATCAGATTTACGCTTCCTTCCTGCTGTAAGTTATAATAATAAAGCCCTTGATTTGTACCTAAAAACAAGTACGGAGACCTGTATACAGCCGAATAAACCGAACCTATTTTTTGAAACTGATTAGAAGAAAAGCGTAATGCATTATTCATATAAATCAATGAAATACCATTATCCAATGCAGCCCATAAATTACCTGAAGAGTCACAGAAAAGTCCCAAGACTGTATTATTCTGTAATCCGGATTCATGATTTATTCTCCATACCAGTTGCTGGTTCATATTAAATGCATAAATACCATTGTGAATGGTACCTATTATGATTAAAGAATCACGGGTAATAATTGTTCTGTTTATTACGGCTGAGGATAATTCAGCATTATAATTAGTAAGCCATTTTGTTGATTTACCATTTTGGTAAAGATATACCCCCGATGACACTGTAGCGATAAGTGTCTTATTATGCCCCAGGTTAACAGATGAAATGATATCTGAATTGCCCATTGAAGAATTACTGGTAAGTTGTTTAAACTTAAAGCCATCGTATGAATATAATCCTTTTTTTGATACACCTGTATATATTCCGTTTCCTATCAAATTAAAAAACAATGGATTAAATGATAAATTATATCCTTTTATTGTCTTTCTATCGTATGAAAAGAAGGAAGAAAAGCTTTGAAAGATAATTTTGTTCTTCAGCTTCAGAATGCTCCATATATCATCATTATGAAATCTGAAACCTTTTAAGTCTTTAGATAGTGATACGTATCTCAATTCACCATAGATATCTTTTTCCCAATAACCAAACTCTTCAAATGCTCCACAATAAATTCGCCCATCAGTATCTGAATAAAGAGACCTGATTCTAGATTTAGATGGAAGAACATGAAGTTTCCATTTCTTTCCATCAAATGATAACATTCTCTGATTATTAGCAACATACATTATCCCATCATTTCCTTGGGTTATGCTCCAGTTCTGAGACCCACCAGTATAATTACCTCTGGAAAAATTCTGAACGTATGGCAGGTTTATCTGAGAAAAAGAAATAATTGAAATACAAAAGAATAATATGGTGATTAAACATCTTCTGCTTTTAATTAATGAAACTGAAGACATTAAAAATTGATCTATCATTTGTGCTTTTCTTTAAATTGGTTAAGTAACCATTTTTTTTGTTAAGTCCTGCAAATTTATACATAAAAAACAAATACTTAATCATAAGTAAGGTATATTTCTAGATATTATAAATGTTGTTAGCTCATGTTTGCTCTTGACGAAATTACTGAATGGTTCTGTGTTTCAGACGATTTCTGCAAAGGATTTGATCAAGAGATAAAAAACATCAGATATTAGTTTACCGGACACAAATAATTAAAATTGATCGATCTTTTGAAACTGACATTAATACGGGAATATAGCTCTTTATATTTTTAGGTTACTAAATAATTGAGACTATTCACAACTTTCTGTTAATGAAAAATAGCACTGCCCCAATGATTGTATAAATAAAAAAATACGGAATTAAATCAATCCCGTATTTTTTTATTTATACAATATTATGGACAATGCCAGATTATCTGTGTGCTTTATTTTTTTTAGTGACAACCACAGCCGCTACCGCAACTGCCTTCATGTCCTTCTTTGTCGTCGCAATCGCAGTCGTCGCCACAGCTGTCGCATCCGCAACCGCATCCACCTTCGCCACTCATCATGTTAATCATGCCCTGAATTTCTTCGTTAGTGGCAGTACGTGATTCAATAATTTCACCTACAAAGGTTAAATCATCACCAGCCAATGGGTGGTTCATGTCTACTTTTACATTGCTGTTCGTAACTTCAACAACAGTAGCATTCATTCTGTTGCCATCTGCATCCATTAACGGAACAACGTTTCCTGCAAAGATACGCTCTGCGTCAAATCTTCCGTCAACTTCGAATATATTCTTAGGCAGATCAATAACGTGTTCGTCATTGTATTCACCATATGCTTCGTCGCTTGCAATTGTAAATTCAAACTTGTCACCTGCAACTAGTCCTTTAAGTTGGCTCTCAAAGGCATCCAGAGTGGTGCCTAATCCAGAGATAAACTGGAATGGTTGTTCTTTTGTTGCTTTCTCTACTAAATCTCTCTCTCCATCTTCTGTAACATACAGGTCGTATGAAACTACGAAGAGCTTGTTTGCTGCTGTTTCCATCTATACTTTATTATTAATGATTCTTACTAATTAAAATGTGTGCAAATATACGAATATTTTGTTCTATCTTAAACGGAGATAATCTATTTACAGTTTATTAAGTACTTTTTATCTGGCATATTGTCGTATAATTACATTAAAATGAAATGCTTTTACCTTGGATGTAAGATCCTTGCAGATCAGGATTGAACAGTGGACTACGACAAGGATTCAGAAATATAGGGCCGTATAAGAGTGTAACTTTGTGTTAATGTAAGTTTTACTATAGAAGTTATTTACCCTTAAAAGGCAAAATATGAGGTTCTTAACTGTTCATAGTTCCACAGCAAGACTTTCTTTTCAAATTGATATGCTTTTGAAAGCACTGAAATAATAGAATAACAAAGTTTTTTATTAACTTGCATTGCTCTGCTTCTGATTATTAAATCTTTCTCTTTCATTGTTTTTTGTGGTTTTAAGTGATAGAATAAGATATTTGAGAGCTTATTTCTTACGATTATAAATTTATTAGCGTTTTTTTTCTCGAATTTGTTTGGTGGTTTAAAAAAAGAGCGTACCTTTGCAGCATCTAAAAAAAAGAATAAAATCAGTATGAACTCTATTACATCTATTAATCTGTCTCTAGTGCATATTATTCGCCTCGTGGTGGTCCAATCAAGAGCGTGAGAAAGGTGTATAGTTAATTGTACTATAAAAATATTATTTAGAGCCTTTCTCATTCGTTTGAGAGAGGCTTTTTTAATTAATAAGAAAAATGAAAAAGCAATTACGTAGTTCGTTCAGTACGCAAGGCCGCAGAATGGCTGGAGCGCGAGCCCTTTGGGTAGCAAATGGCATGAAGAAAGAACAATTGGGCAAACCTATTATAGCTATTGTAAACTCCTTTACTCAGTTTGTGCCAGGCCATGTGCATTTACATGAAATAGGTCAGCAAGTTAAGGCTGAAATAGAGAAGCTTGGTTGTTTTGCTGCCGAATTTAATACTATTGCTATTGATGATGGTATTGCGATGGGGCATGATGGTATGCTTTATTCTCTTCCTTCCCGTGATATCATAGCTGATAGTGTAGAATATATGGTGAATGCTCACAAAGCGGATGCTATGGTTTGTATCAGTAACTGTGATAAAATTACTCCGGGAATGCTTATGGCTTCTATGAGACTGAATATTCCAACAATCTTTGTTTCGGGAGGTCCGATGGAAGCTGGTGAATTGAATGGTCAGCACCTGGATTTGATTGATGCAATGATTAAGTCGGCTGACGAAAGCGTAAGTGATGCAGAAGTTGCTAAGATTGAAAATTCAGCTTGCCCTACTTGTGGTAGCTGTTCGGGTATGTTTACTGCTAATTCCATGAACTGTCTGAATGAAGCACTGGGAATGGCTTTACCCGGAAACGGTACTATTGTTGCAACACACGAGAATCGTGCTAATCTTTTTAAAGATGCAGCTAAACAGATTGTTGAAAATACATATAAGTATTATCAGGATGGCGATGAGAGTGTTTTACCAAGAAGCATTGCCACACGTACTTCTTTTCTGAACGCAATGACTTTGGATATTGCAATGGGTGGTTCTACAAATACAGTTCTTCACCTTTTGGCTATTGCTCATGAAGCGGAAGTAGACTTTACAATGGATGACATTGATGCTCTTTCACGTAAAACGCCTTGTCTTTGTAAAGTTGCTCCGAATACTCAGAAATACCACATACAAGATGTGAATCGTGCTGGAGGAATTATGGCAATTATGGCGGAACTGGATGCTGCCGGATTGATTGATGCAAATGTAAACCGTGTAGATGGAATGACCCTTGTTGAAGCAATTAATAAATATTCAATAACAAGTCCGGATGTTTGTGATGAGGCTGTAAAGAAATATAAGAGTGCTCCGGGTGGTAAATTTAATTTGGTACTTGGCTCTCAGAATAATTACTATAAAGAACTTGATACTGACCGGAAAGATGGTTGTATTCGTTCAATTGGTTATGCATATTCAAAAGATGGCGGACTTGCTGTTTTGAAAGGAAATATAGCACAAGACGGATGTGTGGTGAAAACCGCCGGTGTGGATGAAAGTATATGGAAATTTACAGGTCCTGCAAAGGTGTTCGATTCTCAGGATGCTGCTTGTGAAGGAATTCTCAAAGGAAAGGTCGTCTCCGGAGATGTTGTGGTAATTACTTATGAAGGACCTAAGGGGGGACCGGGAATGCAGGAAATGCTTTACCCTACCTCTTATATAAAATCAAAACATTTGGGAAAGGAATGTGCTTTAATCACAGATGGACGCTTTAGCGGAGGTACATCTGGATTGAGTATCGGACACGTTTCTCCTGAAGCTGCTGCCGGAGGAAATATCGGACTGATTAAAGATGGCGATATCATTGAAATAAATATTCCGGAAAGAAGCATTAATGTAAAACTGAGTGATAAAGAGCTTGATATCCGCCGTTCAGAAGAAATGGAAAGAGGAAATAAAGCATTTACAGCTCCTTTGCGTGATCGCAATATCCCTAAGAGCCTGAAAGCTTATGCAAGTATGGTAAGCTCTGCTGATAAAGGGGCTGTTAGATTAATATAATATGTAAACAAAACAACTAGTTTATATGGATAAACAACTGGTTACAGGATCGGAAGCATTGATGCGCTCCTTGGTAAAGGAGGGCGTAGATACGATATTTGGATATCCCGGAGGAGCAATTATGCCTGTCTATGATTGTCTGTATGATCATAAACAGGAATTAAACCATATCCTTGTTCGTCACGAACAGGGTGCTACCCATGCGGCTCAGGGATATGCAAGAGTTTCAGGAAAAGTGGGCGTTTGTATTGTTACCAGTGGCCCCGGTGCTACTAATGCCATCACCGGAATTGGTGATGCAATGCTCGACAGTACTCCTTTGGTAGTGATTGCTGGTCAGGTGGGTGCTGCTTTACTGGGAACAGATGCTTTTCAGGAAATTGATCTGGTCAGTCTTACTCAACCAATCACAAAGTGGAGTTATCAGATCCGCCGTGCGGAAGATGTAACATGGGCAGTGGCTCGTGCATTTTATATTGCCCGAAGCGGGCGTCCGGGACCGGTAGTACTGGATTTCGCCAAGAATGCTCAATTGGCAAAAGTTGAATATATACCTCATACAATAGATTTTATCCGCAGCTATCAACCGGTACTCGAAGCAGATGAAGAGGCGGTTTGTGCGGCTGCGCAACTTATAAATTCTGCTAAGAAACCGCTGGCGCTGGTTGGCCAGGGGGTGGAACTCGGCGAAGCTCAGAAAGAGCTCTTAGAGTTTCTTGAAAAAGCTGATATCCCTGCCGGCAGAACTTTGCTGGGACTTTCAGCGTTACCTTCGGCTCATCCGCTGAATAAAGGGATGCTGGGAATGCACGGTAATCTTGGACCGAACGTAAAAACGAATGAATGCGATGTGCTGATTGCTATCGGTATGCGTTTTGATGACCGGGTAACCGGTGATTTGCATACCTATGCTAAACAGGCCAAAGTGATTCATTTTGATATTGATCCGGCCGAGATCAACAAGAATGTGAAAACAACAGTTGCTGTTGTGGGCGATTGCAAGGAGACTCTTGCCGCAGTAACCGCACAACTGAAAGAGAATAAACACACCGAATGGATTGAAAGCTTTAAAGAAAGTGAAGAGATTGAATATAATTCAGTAATCCGCGCTGAGCTGAATCCGGTCGATGGTCCTATTACCATGGGCGAAGTGGTGGAACGTGTTTCCAAGGCAACCCATAACGAGGCTGTATTGGTGACTGATGTAGGTCAGAATCAGATGATGGCTGCCAGATATTTTCAGTTTACCAAAAAACGCAGCATCGTAACATCGGGCGGACTGGGAACTATGGGTTTCGGACTTCCGGCTGCTATAGGAGCATCGTTTGGTGCACCGGACAGAACGGTTTGTCTGTTCAGTGGCGATGGAGGAATCCAGATGACTATCCAGGAACTGGGAACCATTATGGAAACAGGTACCTCCGTGAAAATCATCCTGTTGAATAATAGCTATCTGGGTATGGTTCGTCAATGGCAAGAACTGTTCTTCCATGAACGTTATTCATCCACTCCGATGAAGAACCCTGACTATATGAAGATAGCTTCCGCTTACGGTATTAAGGGAAGATCCATTCACTTGCGTGAAGAACTGGATGAGGCTATTCAGGAGATGCTGAACACCGAAGGTTCCTTTTTTCTTGAAATCGGTGTTGTAGAAAAAGGAATGGTTTATCCGATGACACCTGCCGGTGATACGGTTACTAACATGTTGTTGGGATACTAATACTGATATTATGAACAAGAAATTATATACAATCAACGTTTACTCAGAAAATATAGCTGGGTTGCTGAATCAGGTGACAACGATTTTTACGCGTCGCCAGCTAAATATTGAGACATTAAGTGTATCTGCTTCTTCTATTCAGGGTATTCATAAATACACTATTACTGTGTATACTGATGCCAGTACCATTGAAAAGATAACTAAACAGATTGAGAAACGCATTGATGTGATGCAGGCGCATTATTATACTGATGATCAGATAATCTATCAGGAAGTGGCGCTTTACAAAGTGCCGGCTTTGAGCTTGTTAGGCAGTAATCAGGTAGAGAAACTGGTACGTAAGCACAACGCTCGTATCCTGGAGGTAAACCAAACATATGCTGTTATTGAGCTTACCGGACATCCCGAGGAAACTCAGGCTTTGTATGATGAGCTGATGCCTATGGGCTTGTGGCAGTTTGTTCGTTCGGGACGTATTGCTATTACTAAAAGCCCGGTAGAACGTCTAAGTAATTTCCTGGCTTTGGTAGAAAGTAGAAAGGGGAAAAATGGAGCAGAATAAGCTTGGACATTACAATTTTGTAGCAGAGCCTTTTCATGTAGACTTTTCCGGGCATCTCACAATGGGGGTGCTAGGTAATCATTTACTGAATTGTGCCGGTTTTCATTCTACTGACCGGGGATTTGGAATTGCAAATCTTAATGAGGCCAATTATACATGGGTACTTTCCCGCCTGGCTGTTGAGTTGGATGAGATGCCTTATCAGTATGAAAAGTTCAGCATAAAAACCTGGGTCGAGAATGTATATCGCCTTTTCACAGATCGTAATTTTGAGATTTTAAATGAAGAGGGGCGCCCCATAGGTTATGCGCGTTCTGTATGGGCTATGATTAGCCAGCAAACACGTAAACCGGCTGATTTACTTACTCTGCACGGTGGGAGCATTGTTGATTATGTTTGTGATAAGGAATGCCCCATTGAAAAACCTAGCCGGATTAAAGTGGATAATTGTGAACCAGATACAACTTACGAGACAAAGTATAGTGATATTGATATTAACGGACATGTAAACAGTATCAAGTATATTGAACGTGTTCTCGATCTTTTTCCGCTTGAAATGTATAAAGAAAAACGGATTAAACGTTTTGAAGTTGCATATGTTGCAGAAAGTTATTACGGAGATACTCTTTCATTCTATAAACAGAAGATTAATGAAAATGAGTATAATGTTGAGATAAAAAAGAATGGCGGCGAAGTTGTTTGCCGTAGTAAAATGATATTTATTAATTAGTTTTTTAAATAAAAAAAGAAAACAAAAATGGCACAGATGAATTTTGGCGGTGTTGTTGAAAATGTAGTAACCCGCGAGGAATTTCCTTTAGAAAAAGCACGTGAAGTATTGAAAAACGAAACCATTGCAGTGATTGGCTATGGCGTTCAGGGACCTGGACAATCATTGAACTTGAGAGACAATGGTTTTAATGTAATTGTTGGCCAACGTAAAGGTGGCAAGACTTGGGAAAAAGCTGTTGCTGACGGATGGGTTCCGGGAGAAACTTTGTTTGAAATAGACGAAGCTTGTCAACGTGGTACTATCATCCAATATCTTCTTTCAGATGCTGCTCAGATTGAAGTGTGGCCTACAGTAAAGAAGAACCTTACAGCTGGTAAAGCTCTTTATTTCTCTCATGGTTTTGGTATCACTTACAAAGAGAGAACAGGAATTGTTCCTCCTGCTGATGTAGATGTTATTCTTGTTGCTCCTAAAGGATCAGGTACTTCTCTTCGTACAATGTTCCTTGAAGGTCGTGGCTTGAACTCTTCTTATGCTATTTTCCAGGATGCAACAGGCAATGCATTTAATCGTGTAGTTGCTTTGGGTATCGGTGTAGGTTCAGGTTACTTGTTTGAAACAACATTCAAACGTGAAGTATACTCTGACTTAACAGGTGAACGTGGTACTTTGATGGGTGCTATCCAGGGATTACTTCTTGCTCAATATGAAACATTGCGCGAAAACGGACATACTCCTTCTGAAGCTTTCAATGAAACAGTAGAAGAACTTACTCAGTCATTGATGCCTCTTTTTGCAAAGAACGGTATGGACTGGATGTATGCAAACTGTTCAACAACTGCTCAACGTGGTGCTCTTGACTGGATGATTCCATTCCACGATGCAACAAAACCTGTATTTGAAAAATTGTATGCTGAAGTTAAGTGCGGTAACGAAGCTCAACGTTCAATCGATACAAACTCTAAACCAGACTATCGTGCAGGTTTGGATGCTGAATTGAAAGCTCTTCGTGAAAGCGAAATGTGGCAAGCTGGTGCTGTTGTACGTAAATTGCGTCCTGAAAACAACTAATCAGGAATTTAGCTGATATTATTTAAAGAGAGCTTCTTTGCTCTCTTTAAATAATACAATATCCCTTCTTGAAAAGGTCTTAATAAAGAAACCTTTTCAAGAAGGGATATTTCTTTTGTATATTGAAGAGTTAATCACTTAAATAGCCGCCCAATATGTAGTAAACGTCAACTACGTAAATAAATTCACCCCGTATCAAATAGAATTGTTGAGGGATTCATGAATAAAATAGCTATAAAAGAATAATTTATGGAAGAACTGGATTAGAACAGCTAAAAAGGAAGATGATCCTCACAAACAAAAGTGGCGAAGAACCAACCACTTCAATAAAGATCACTGAATCATTTTCAATTGTTATTTTCAGGACTATAATAAAGCTATAATATAAGATTAAAATATATATCTGTAAGTTCTATGGATAAGTTGTTACAAAGGTGTTAGCTTGTTTTTAGCTTTATAGAGGTGAAAATATTTTATAAATATTTTTATATTGAAAAATATTTATTCTATCTTTATGCAATCTTAATAATTAAGAAAGTATTTCTGACCTTTTAAATAGTACAATGAAAAATATAATATCTGCAATTATGTTGTATATATTAACTTCATGTAATGGTAGTTTAATGATAAGGTCATACAAAAAATACAAAGTATCACAAGTAAAATGATAGTGTTCCTTGGTGAAAGCATCTTAATGCTTTTCGTTGTAAGATGAATAAATCATTAATCAATAAATAACTCTCATATGAAAAAACCTTTGTACTTACAGAAGGAGAAAAGAAAGCCGAATTCAGTTATAATGCTTCGGGAGAAAGAATATGCACTCAATTTTCAGAAGGAGTATATTCTAGTAGTCAGCATATGTTGTTCAACAATGAGTACGAAATGTGGGATGGGAATGATGCCTCGTCAAAAGAAATATTATATGTGGGGGGTGATGCCTATTCGGCCCCGGCTGTACTTGTGATCCCGGAGCTGGATAATCCGTGGAAATTGTATTACATTTGCCGTGATTATATGGGCAGCATTACCCACGTGGTGAATGCCAACGGCTCTTTGAAACAGGAACTCAGTTACGATGCCTGGGGCAGGTTGCGAAATCCTGCCACTCAGGTAACTTACACTCCCGGCTCAGAGCCAGTACTCTTCCTAGGGCGTGGATATACGGGGCATGAACACTTAACAGCATTTGGGTTAATCAATATGAACGCTCGTTTGTATGATCCGGCATTGGGCCGATTTTTATCGCCAGACCCGTATGTACAAGCACCGGACTTTAGTCAGAGTTTTAACAGATACAGTTATTGTGTGAATAATCCGTTAATCTACAGTGATAAATCCGGAGAATTTTTTGTTATTGACGATTGGATTATTGGAGGGATAAAAGGTTTATTTAATGGCGAAGGATTTCTGAAATCAGCAAATAGGCACGCATGGAACTCAATAAGAATTTGGGGTGGTTTGTTTATTTCAGATCCTAATAAAAAGCCTTTGGAACGCACTTGGGAAGTTGTTTCCCGGTTTACATGGCAATCTCCTCAAACTGCCACTGGTTTTTTTGGATCGCACGGAACTAATATATTGGGGCATGTAAACAAAGTAGATTATGCCTATGGAACAACTGTGTTGCAAACCAATTCTTCGCCTTCAAATTTCGGGGCTTTAACATTAGGTAATTACATTATCGGCAATAGAGACATTGAAGCGGATGCAAATAATGAATGGTTTCAACACGAATACGGGCATTATTTGCAGAGCCAAGAGATGGGCTTGGGATATCTTCCGAGAGTGGCTATCCCAAGCCTGATGAGTGCAGGTATGAAAGATCAAAATCATGATTATCAACCCTTCGAACAAGATGCTAACCGCAGGGCATTCTTATATTTCAATAAAAACGTAGAAGGGTTTTATCAGACTATGGAACAATATGACTACAATCATAATAATGAAGTTAGTAAAGGTTGGAACTTTTATGAAAATCCATTAGATGTATATCATGTCGGAAGTAATAGTATATATAACTATTATGACTATAAAAATTCTCATGATATAGAAATGATAAACACATTGAATTTACACGCCCAATGGTATGATTCTTTTAGTTGGTTGGACGGAATAGTAAGTGTCGTAGGAGTAGGTATCGGTAATGGGATATATTATAACAAGAATAGAGTGAAATGAATTAAAATAAAACAATTATGAAACAGTTTCAAATAGCAATATTGCTTTGTATGATGTGTATCTTGTGTGCTTGCCCGTCAAATGAAAAAAATGAGCATAGATACATAAAAATAATAAATGAATCTAATAAAAATATAGCATTTCAAGGAATAATCGATTGGAAGGATACATTTTTTTATTGTAACAATAGTGCTGGTAATACAATATTATTTGGCATTCGCCACGATTCTTTATATTTTTTTAAAGTTTCTATGAGATCTTCTGGGTGGGAAGATTATTTGAGCAAAGGTCAAATAATGGATATATTTATTGTTGATGAAGAACTTTATAAAAAACACTGGTCAGAACCATGTGATACCATACGCAAATATGTACCTGTATTACACAGATATCGACTTAAACTAGAAGATTTACAGCGGATGAACTGGACGGTAGTTTATCCGCCTAAAGAATGAGCTCTAAATTCGAATAAAGTAAAATATGAAAAAGCAGTTAGAAACAGCGGTTACTTTATTGGTTATATCTTTTGTAGCTACAGCAAGTATGTGCACAAAGGAGGATGAGAACCATCATGATACAATTCGATTTATTAACAAATCAGATATGACGGTATATATAGTTGCTGACCATTTATATCCGGATACTTTAAATAATCGGCTTGGGGGAATGGATTCTCAACCTCAAATATATAAAGTATATCCAAATACAGAAAACAAAGACGCACTTCAACAGCGAGATCACTGGGAAGTAATATTTAAAGATGGAATAAGTATTCAATCAGATACGCTGATGGTTTATGTTTTTAATGCGAAGCTACTGGAATCACACACCACTCATATTAATAATACTATTATTCAGCGATATGATTTGAGTTTACAAGATTTGCAGGATGCAAATTGGATGCTGACATATCCGCCATCACCCAATATGAGAACCATAAAAATGTGGCCGCCGTATGGGAGCAAATGAAGCATTCTTGTAAATGTTTAAATGACGGTTATATTATGAAGTGCACCCCAGAAGTTAGACATAAACTTTTGGGTGCACTTCACTGATGTATCGCGAATATTTAGTAAATTATGCTGGATCGTCACTATTTATCTGTTATAATCTATAATCATATTACCTTGGTATCATAAACGCATTTCTAATTACAACTATTTATTGACGTGTCTGGGATTAAACCAGATACCAGATAAGAGACAGGCTATTTATTCATAATAATAAACCAATCCCATTCATAAGGATTCCCTATTCCAACACTGGGAGTATAAAGAAACAGGCTTATCTTTTTGTTGCTCTTTAAATAATCAGCAACTATTTTTAGTCTGCTTATTGAATTCCATATTAAAGAATAATCAGTAGGCGGGTTGCCAAAAATGCATTTGAATCTGGAATCGTTTGGTTTAACGATAGGATTATCTAAAAGAGAGTAACTATCGGCAGATTTAAATGTCTTTGGATATTTAATAGTTCCTGTTCCCATCCAAATTATAGAACCGTCAAACAACAAATCGTTTGTAGGTTGATAATACAAGGATATGTTTCCAAAATCGCCTGGTGTCTTATAAATCACGGAAATTGGAATGGTGTCCGAATCTGTAATCTCACCATTTATAAATTGCTCATTTCCCCCTTCAAATTGATTCGTCATATAGTCAACTGGCGGGAGTTTGAGTAGCTATTCGCCAATAATTTTCAGCCATTCGCCAATGGCTTTTATTTAATGGGGAATGACTTGTGGAATACAATCAATGGCAATATGTGAAACAAACGCTTTTAATAATCAGAACTTGCCGGCTAAAAGTAGGGGATTATAAATATAGATAAAATTAAAAGAGTTAATTATTAATGCAAAATGAATCTTTTTATTATTTTTGTTTGTTAAATACACTAGACAAAATTAAGTTAGACTATATGATTATGAAAAAATTAAAAACATTCCCAGGTATTTTACTTATTGTATTATTGGTAAGTGCCTGTAGTACGGTGGCTTTAACAGGCCGTAAGCAACTACTTCTGGTATCCGATTCAGAAGTTCTAAGTCTAAGTAATACAAGTTTTAAGGAGTATATGGCTACGGCCAAACCTTCTGCTAATAAAACGAATACAGCGATGGTAGAACGTGTGGGTAAAAAGATAGCTGCAGCTGTTGAGGCTTACCTGAATGCTAACGGCTTGGGTGCTGAAGTGAAGAATTTTGCATGGGAGTTTCATTTGGTAAAAGATACTACAGCAAATGCATTCTGTATGCCTGGTGGTAAAATTGTTGTAAACGAAGGTATTTTGCCAATTACAAAGACCGAAACAGCTCTTGCTATTGTGGTAGGTCATGAAGTGGCTCACGCTGTAGCAAAGCATTCGGCAGAACGTATGAGTCAGCAGATGATAGCTCAATATGGCGGGCAGGCATTAGGTGCTTTGTTACAGAAAAAATCGGCATCTACTCAAACACTTGCTCAACAAGTATACGGTTTGGGAGCAAATTATGGTGTAATGCTTCCTTATTCGCGAAGTAACGAAAGTGAAGCTGATAGAATGGGGCTAATTTTTGCTGCAATGGCAGGTTATGATCCTCAGGTAGCTATTGAATTCTGGCAAAGAATGTCGCAAGGTGGAGCATCCGTTCCTGAATTCTTTAGTACTCACCCTTCCGATGCTACTCGTATTGCCAATATAAAGAAGTTAATGCCTGAAGCTTTGAAATATTATAAGAAAAAATGATATTGAAAGAAAAGGCAGACAGACAGTAATGTAACTGTCCTATAAGATGAATAATAGCCTATCTGAGTTGATTTCTCGGTAGGCTATTGTTTTATTTATTCATAAAAACAAACCAATCCCATTCATATGGATTTCCTATTCCAACACTCGGAGTATATAGAAATAAACCTATCTTTTTATTGCTTTTTAAATAATCTGAAACGATCTTAAGCTTACCTACCGAATTCCAGATTAAAGAATAATCACTAGGTGGTTTGCCAAAAATACTATTGAATCTTGAATCATCTGGTTTATCAATAGGATTATCTAAAAGAGGATAACTACCGGCCGATTTAAACGTCTTTGGATATTTAATAGTTCCAGTTCCCATCCAAATTATAGAACCGTCGAATAACAAATCGTTTGTAGGTTGATAGTACAAGGCTATGTTTCCAAAATCGCCAGGTGCCTTATAATTCACAGTAATTGGAATGGTATCTGAATCTGTAATTTTGCTATTTATAAATTGTTCATTTCCTCCTTCAAAGTTATAAGTCATATAGTCAACTCGCAGAAGTAATATTGAACTGCATGTCCTTTTATTATCATCATTATCTCGGGAGCAGGATAATATGAAAATGGAAAGTAACAATAAAACTATTTTTCTCATATTTCAGAAGTTTTCTTGATACGTTTCTTAATAACCTTCACCATTCATTATTTAGAATAATCCTCTTAGAGTACGCTTCTTTAGAAATAACAATTTCTTTTGTTGTTTGTTTCTTGGAGAATTAGAAGTCTCTTTTTAATTCATACAAACTTTTTTAAATTCTACCATCACGCCATCATGGTTTATATTAATTTGTTGTAATACAGGTGAATAGGTTGTTGTTGATAAATTTGATTCCTAACGGAATCCTCACTAAAAAGCCTCTACCATCACGGTTACTACACTTCTTAACAGATTTTTAATGTGAAAATTTTGCTTGAGTAGCATATAGAGCTTTTATTTTTTTAGCGAGGAATTGGTCAAATTGTAAGAATTAATTTTACTCCGTGATGGTAGCTTCTCATTTTTTATGTATAATTTCTAATTCTGGTAATAACCCCAAAAACTGTAACCCATTCCAGTAAAGGTCAACGCTATTGTTTTATTATAAATTTCTATTGAGATACTCTATACCAGTTATAATCCAGTTGTTTAACACTAGTACCAGATGAATAAAATCTTTTTAGTTCATTTGGATCATTAGTGTAAACAAATGCAGAGAAATGATCAATAAAACCTCGATCAATATAAAAACGAATTGTTAGTTCTCCTTTTTCTCCTTTTGAAATATCGATTTCTTTACTTCCATTGGAGATAGGTGGGAAATTCCATTTCTCTACATTATAGGAATTAAAAGTTCTTCGATTTTGTATTTCATTTCTGATGCTTGTAATAATTGTTTCTCTGGTTTTACGTCTCATTTCCCAATCTAGTTTTTCTACTATTGTAGGACCAAAGAATAAGGAAATAAGACCTAAAGTAATGGCGATAATAAGTCCAAACTGATGGAATTTAGTTTTTACTAAATCATTCTTTTTGCAAAAGGCACTAACAAGTATATTGATAGTCCAACTCCTATTGCTAAATATGGAATCAATATAAAAAAGGCTAACATTCCTGATGTGTAGTAATAAAATAATGGCGCCTGAATAATTGCCATTATTAATATCATTAATGTTAGAGTGTTATAAAAGTATTTTTTCTGTGCTTTATTTCCTAAGAAAATCAGAAGCGCTATTAATACAAATATCCCGATTAATATCATTTTATGTTTTGAGATTAATTATCAATATCTTTTTCGGTGTTTAATTTAATAAACCGCATTTTTTGTATTAAAGCTGATTGATTAACTTATATTGTATGTTAGGTATTTGATTATTATCCATTTATCTTTTTTCTTCTTCATTAAAACTGTTGATCCATTTCCGCATAAACTTCCGCAAGAAATAAAATAATCTGCTATCGCAAATCTTTTATTTTTTGATAACAGAAGCTTTTTAAAATAGCAAATTGCATTTTTGTGGTAGTGTCTTTTTATTGCGTAAAGAAAAGGCTCAATAATTAATGCACCATTCGCCTCTTTATAATTTTGATAACTATCTATTGAGTCGGGATTAATAACTTTGAAACTGCTATTGTTTTTAATTATAAAGACATCATCAATAGCTGATTTTCTGAATTGATTTCTGTTGAAGCCGTATTTTCGAACTAATTTAGGAATATCAAGCATTGATGATCTAATAGGATTTTCGATCAGAGGATAAACTATAAAAGATGTATCTTTCAGAGTAGAAATAAGATCTCTGTATAATTTTAATTCAGAATCACTGATAGCTTTGTATTTTTGATCCTGCCCAAATAAAAAATCATTTGATAGAATAATAAAAAAGAGGATTAAAAGTATTTTCTCCATTTTGTTATTATTTAGTTACTTCCAAAAATATGGATATAATCTAATACAAACAAGTGTTTTTCCTTTTTATTTACTATTATTGATTGAAATGGCTTACCAATAGTTCAGCTTCACAAAGTTGTAAAGCTCTTCAAAACTTTCAGCTTGTGTTTTCCGGAGCATGTTTAGAGCTATTGCCACGCAAGCTTCTGCATCGGCTAATGCGTGGTGATGCTGTTTCAGATCATATCCGCAATGTTCAGATAATGTATATAATTGGTTGGCTTCCACTTTGGTGCATTCCGTAATTTCAAGCATTACCGCCAGTTTTATATAAAAGAGCATTTGTTCAAAGAGTATCCCAATTAGGTTTCTTATAATGGTTTTGCAGAATTTTAAAGTAAACTCACTAGCATATAAAATATTTCTTTAACTTTGAATTCTACTATTTCTTAATGGAACAGAAGTTAATTTAAAGATTATGCAAACAAAGCCAGTATATCCTGTTAGGAGATTGTGCATCCTGAATTTTTGGTTTATCGCGATTTGCGTATTGTTTGTATCTGCTTTTATAATAGTTTTTTGGGGAGTAAGAGGATTGAAAGATGCCATATTAGGTTCTTCTTTGGCTCTTGTTATTTTAATACCAATTGCGTTTGCTGATATTTTATGGCTGTTGCTTTTCAGGAAACAATCTTTTTCTCGCTCTTTGCACTCAAAAAAGAAGTATTATTTAGTCAGTTATGTTTTTAGTTCCGGGCTTTTTCTATCCGTTGTGTGGTGTTATAATTATTTGCATCATCAACAAATTAATCTGATTGATATAATCACTCTTATAATAATCAGCGTGTTTGTGAATACTCTGATAATTATGCTCCATAATTATATTATTCTACAGGATATCAAGGTAACATCTGATATGGAGAATTCGTTGCTCAAAGCTGCTAATGCTGAGGCTGCTAATCAGTTGCTCAGGCAGCAGATCCACCCTCACTTTTTATTCAACGCCCTTAATATACTTAAATCGTTATACAAAGTAGACTCTGTTGCTGCGGAAGAATATTTAGTGTGCCTTTCTGATTTTCTCAGAGCATCTGTATCAAACAATAACACTAAAGTAGTAAGGTTGAAAGATGAATTGAAATTATGTCAGGACTATTTAAGGATGCAGAAAATACGTTTTGGTGATGCTTTGGTATGCAGCGTGTCTGTTTCGGAAGAAATTATTGAAAGTCGTTTTGTTCCCTCTTTCTCGATTCAACCGTTGCTAGAGAATGCTATCAAGCATAATGAACTAACAGAAGAACAGCCTCTTCGTATTACTATAGCACAGATTGATGACAGAATAAAAGTGTCTAACACCCTCAAACCAAAAATGATTTCAGAAGCGTCTTCGGGCAGCGGATTGAACAATCTGTCTGAGCGATATAGAATTCTATCGAATGACGAGCTGCTGATAGAAACGGATGACGCAACTTTTTCTGTTAGTATCAAATTGTTTGATCATCAGATATCCATGCATCCTTCACACAATAACTTTTAGTATTAACAGATATTTTAATTAATCGTTTCAAGAGACAGAATATGAACATTGTAATTATAGAAGATGAAAGAATTACGGCAGATGAGTTGGCCGGAACCATTAATAATCTGGAACCGGAAGCTAAGATTGTGGCTATTCTGGGCTCTGTGAAAACTGCTGTAGCTTATTTTCAGAAGAATGAATCTCCTGATCTCATTTTCAGTGATGTTCAACTTGGAGATGGTCTGAGCTTTGAGATATTTAAAGCTGTGAAAATATCAGCACCGGTTATTTTTTGTACTGCTTATGATGAATATGCTCTGAATGCATTTAAAACAAATGGCATTGATTATATTCTGAAACCATCTACATCGCAGACTATTGCTGATGCTTTGGCTAAATATCGTAGTTTACGTGAGACTTTTGGTGGTAAAATACAACGCTATGATTCTATTCTTGATGCATTAATAAAGAGGGAATCTTCCAAGTACGCTTCTATCCTGGTATATCATAAAGAGAAAATATTGCCTGTTAAAATGGACGAAATAGCTCTGTTCTATATTGATAACGAGGTTACTTACTTGCTCACTTTTGCTTCTCAGAAATACGTGGCAGGTAAAACTCTTGAAGAACTGGAACAATTATCGGGAAGCAACTTCTTTCGGATAAACAGGCAATATCTTGTTAATAGAAAAGCTGTTATTGATGCCTCCCGCTATTTTTTAAGAAAGTTATCTGTAAATCTTTCTATTCCTTACAAAGAAAAGATCCTGGTTAGTAAGGAAAAAACCCCTCTATTTCTGAACTGGCTTGAAATGAACTCGTAGAGTAATAAGTATACATTTCACCCCCCTTTTTTGTCCGCTTCGCCTATTTTAAGATTTTCTTATGTAATAATAAGGACAACCTTTGCATTGAATTTAAAAATGTAAAGGAATGAAATATTATTATTTAGGTTATTTGATTTGCACACTAATTGTGCTTTCTGGCTGTAGTGGCCAGCAACAAACACCCACAGTAAGTGAGGCTGATAGGGTTGTGAAGATTGAGGTGCAACCTGTAGCTACAGCTATAGGTGTTTCGAGTTTGCATTACAGTGGAACTACAGAACCTTTGCAAACCATTTCTCTTTCGTTTGAGAATGTAGGAACAGTAGAAAAAGTCTTTGTTCAGGAAGGTGATGTTGTGAAAAAAGGACAATTGCTGGCTAGCCTAAACAAATCTGACGATGAGCATTTACAGAATGTAACTCAGGCGAAATATAAACAAGCCAAAGATGCTTATAATAGATTTAAGAGTGTCTATAAGTCAGGTAGTCTGGCTGAAATAAAATGGGTTGAAATAGAAACTACGCTCAAAGAAGCTGAATCACAAATGCAATTGGCCCGGTCGAGCGTGGAAAAATGTAGTATGCGTGCACCTGTCAATGGTATTGTTGGTAAACGTGATATTGAATCCGGTCAATACTCTCTCTCCCTAAAATCTCCTATAGAAATTGTGATCATCAAAACTGTTTTGGTGAAAATATCTGTTGCCGAAAATGAGATTAGCAAAATAAGGAAAGGCCAAAAAGCTACATTCTCTATAGCCGCACTGAATGGAAAAACTTTTGGTGGGGTAGTTTCAAATGTGGGAGTCGTTGCCGATCCGTTATCACTTACTTATGATGTAAAAATAATGGTTTCCAATAATGATCTTGAAATCAAACCGGGTATGGTATGTGATGTATATCTAAATACAGGAATGGAGCAGAATTACTTTACAATATCTAAAGATGCCGTAAGCAAAGACAGTGACGGTAAGGCTTATGTTTATGTGATTTCATCAGATAAGAAGAGGGCAATAAAACAAGAGGTAATACTAGGTAATTACCGGAATGCTGGGATTGAAGTAATCAGCGGATTGAAATCTGATCAGCTTGTAGTGACGAAAGGGAAGGAAAAACTATCGAATAACAGTTTAATATCTTTATAGTATATGAACAATAGAAAGTCCGGATTTATAGAATCCGTTATGCGACACCATAATGTAGTTCTTATTTTTGCTGTGGCATTAATGTTGATAGGAGTGGTAGCACTGATAAAGATGCCCCGCAATGAATTTCCGAAATTTACTATACGACAAGGGGTTATCGTTGGAGTATATCCGGGAGCTACTTCGGCTGAAGTAGAGGCACAACTCACACGTACTGTAGAAAATTATATTTTTGGATATGAAGAGGTTAAGAAAGCAAAAACATATTCTTTATCCAAAGAGGGAATGATGTATATTTTCGTTGAATTAAATGATAATGTTACAAATGCCGATCAGTTCTGGTCGAAACTGAAACATGGGTTAGCTGATCTGAAAATGTCTCTTCCATCTGGCGTTATGGCCTTGGTTGCCGATTCCGATTTTGGCGATACGTCTGCACTACTCATTACGCTTTCTTCTAATACTAAAAGTTATAAGGAACTTGAAACAGAACTCAAAAAACTTGAAAGTGAGTGCCGGAAAATTCCTTCTGCTTCGAAAATAAAGCATTATGGGCTGCAAAAGGAAAAGCTCTTTGTGAAGATAAAGCCGGAATTGCTTAATGAATATAATATAAAATCACTTACATTGCTTGGTTCCTATCAGTCGAATGGGACTATAAATTATGCTGGCGTTTTAAAGGATGGTGATAATGATCTCTATGTTCATTTACCTACTAATTTCAAGTCTGAAAAGGATTTGGCAAATCAGATAGTCTATTCTGATCTTAAGGGAAATGTTGTCAGGCTGAAAGATATCGCAACAATTGAGCGACGCTATGAAGATCCGGATAGCTATATAAAGCAAAATGGGAAAAAGACTATTCTTCTTTCGCTTGAAATGCAACCGGGCAATAACATAGTAGAATTTGGAAAGGATGTGGATAAAGCACTGGCTTCTTTTCAACAAAGTTGCCCTAAAGATATTAAAGTTGCTAAAATATCGGAGTTGCCCAAATATGTCAATGATTCCGTCAAGAACTTTATGAAGGAATTTCTTATTGCTATTGTCGCTGTTATTCTAGTTACCATGTTATTGCTTCCGCTAAGAGTTGCTTCGGTGGCAGGAATAACCGTGCCTATTTCTATTTTAATAACGCTTTGTATTCTTTATATGCTTGGTCTGGAGCTCCACACTGTTTCGTTGGCTTCACTTATTCTGGTATTGGGGATGATTGTTGATAACTCTATTGTGATTATCGATAATCATGTTGAAAATATAGATCATGGTTATTCGCCGTGGTATTCTGCCATAAAAAGTGCAAAAGAACTTTTCTTACCTATTTTGTTTGCCACATTAGCTATTATGGCAGCATATATTCCTTTAGGTTTTATGATACCAGGCACTTCTGGCGAATTTATGCAGTCTATCCCTATTGTGGTTAGTGTTTCGTTAGTGGTATCAGTACTTGTGGCAATGCTATTGGTGCCTTATCTTAATTTTGTTTTTATAAAAAAAGGACTAAAAGCAAAGACAAATAAAGAAAACTCTCTGTATAATACGCTAAAAGAATGGTTTGAAACGTTGATCCAAAAAGGTGCTCAGAATCCTAAAATGGCAATCTCTATAGCATTAGTTTTATTTGGTACCATATTATTCTTTTTTATAAGAATACATGAGCCGATAATAGGTATTGCATTAGTTGTAATTGTGATCGTTGTTCTATTCTTGCTCCCTTACATCTATTTTGTACTTTTTGCAAATGGATCCGGAAGATTCAAATTGAATATTAATATTCTGGAAAGGCTTCAGACTTGGTTTGACAAAAGGCTTGAATTAGCTTTTCGTTTTCCTAAAATAGTTATAGCTTCCACTTTAGCAATTCTAGCATTGTCTTTTGTGCTATTCCAAAATACGGATCAGCAACTTTTTCCTGAGATGGAAAGAAATCAATTTGCTGTTGAAGTTTATTTGCCGGTGGGTGTCTCTCTTGAAAAGACGGCTGATGTGATTGATAGTCTGGAGGCTGTGTTGCTAAAAGACAAACGTGTGACTAATGTTACAAGCTTTATCGGAACAAGCTCTCCGAGATTTCATACAGCTTATGCTCCCAATATGCCTTCGCCTAACTACGGGCAATTGCTTGTAAACACAGTGTCGAATGAGGCGACCCGCGAAGTGGTAGAAGAAAACAACCAAAAATACACAGAACATTTCGCAAATGCACATGTGCGTTATAAGATATTATCTTTGCAAGATTACAAAGCTCCTATTGAAATTAGGATTTCATCTGATTCAGTGAAGGATATTCATGCTGTTGAAGCAAAGGTTAACGGAATATTGAGAAAAACTCCGGGTATTTCATGGCGTCGTACTGATTGGGATCAGATGCAACAGTATATAAAAGTGAATATTGATCAGGATAAAGCTGATCGTTTAGGATACTCAAAAGACTTACTTTCTCTTTCGCTGATGATCGGGTTAGATGGCTTGCCTCTTACTACTATTTGGGAGAAAGATTACCCGGTGGAAGTGCGACTTTCAAAAGAAGATAAATCTGGAAAGAAGAGCATTAAAAAGATTGAAGATCTTTATGCAACTTCTTTGCCCACATTTTCTTCAGTTCCCTTGCGCTCTTTTGCAAGTTTTACTCCAGATTGGAGTGAAGGCACTATTGTTCATCGCAACGGTATTCCAACATTAACGATTCAGGTTGATAATGAATCGAATGTTATTGCATCAGATCTTTTTAATAAGATAAAGCCACAAGTAGATAAATTGGCATTGCCGAAAGAAGTCTCAATCAACTATGGAGGTGAGTCTGAAGGACAGGAAGAAACGTTTACTCCCATGGCACTTGCTTTAATATTGAGTATTCTGGTTATATTCTTTATTCTATTACTTCAATTTAAGAAAGCCAAACTGGCACTTTTGATCTTATCGACAATGTTACTGGCACTCCCAGGAGCTGCAATTGGACTAAAATTAATGAATTATCCTTTCAGTGTAACGGCTTTTATTGGAATAACAAGTTTGTGTGGCATAGTGGTTCGTAACGGAATTATCCTTATTGATTATGCACGTGAATTGATAGATGTAGAGCATATGTCTGTATATGAAGCTGCTCTTGCTTCTGGGAAACGTCGTATGCGCCCAATCTTTTTAACATCGGCTGCTGCTGCAGTAGGGGTGATTCCTATGGTACTGAGCCGTTCCACTCTTTGGGGACCTTTGGGTACTGTGATTTGTTTTGGACTGATAATTGCAATGATATTAACACTCTTTGTTCTTCCTGTACTTTTTACATTAGTGTATAAAGCAAAGAAAAAAAACAATAAAGTGTCATCTGTTGCAAAGATAACTGCCATGATTGCATTTGTTACTTGTTCATTCTCAGTTCCGGCTATGGCGCAATCTTTAAGTCTGGATTCGTGCAAACAACTTGCGCTTATTAATAACCGGAAAATAAAAGGATCTGTTTTTGATGTGAAAGCTGCTGAAGAACAACGCAAAAATGCTTATACTAATTATTTTCCACAGGTTAGTGCCACCGGATTGGCTATGCAATCATCTGATTATCTGATAAAAGGGAAAACCTCAGAAATGAATCTTCCAGTTTATGACGGGAATTCAGCTAATATATCTGGTGCCACTCAATATGCTTACGTGCCTTCTATTCCTATCAAAGCCTTGGGTTATCTTAATACGGCAGGTATTTCTGTTACAATGCCCTTATATGCTGGTGGACGCATAAGTAATGGATATAAACTGGCTACCCTTGGAGAAGAGATTAGTCGTAGCCAAAACGCTTTAACCACCATAGAAGTTCTGGCTCGGACTGAAGAGCTGTATTGGTCATTAGTGTCTTTAAGAGAAAAGGAAAAGACTCTGGATCTTTACAAAACAATGCTTGACACTCTCTATCGGGATGTGAACAGCTATTGTAAGGCTGGCATTGTTCAGCGGAATGATTTATTGAAGGTGCAACTGCGACATGATGAATTGCAGACCAATATGCTTAAGCTGAAAAATGGTATTTCGCTAACGGAAAAAGCTTTATGTCAGCACATTGGCATTAATTTATGCCTTGGATTAATTCCTGTTACTACTCCCTCTGTCCCCAAAGAATTACCTCTTAATCAAGCTTCTCAAAATATGGTAACTAATCGTATAGAATATTCCTTGCTAAAAAAAAATGTAGAGGCGGAGAACTTACAGCAGAAGATTGCTGTTGGCGAATGTCTTCCGCAATTAGCTCTTTCGGCTTCAGGTTCGGTCACTGATATGATGGGAAAAACAACCCCGAATGCGATGGCTTATTTAACTCTTAGTATACCTATCAGCAATTGGTGGGGGGGATCACACAAAATAAAACAGCAACGCATGAAAGTAGAAAAAGCCAGAGTTGACTTTGAAGATAATACTGAGTTGCTAAGGTTACAGATAACACAAGCTGAGAATGAGTTGAAAGAAACTTTTTTTCAAATAAAAGTTGCCGGGAGATCGGTTGACGAGGCCTGCGAAAATCTAAAGATGACAAAGGATAATTACCATGCACGTACTATTAGCATATCGGATCTTCTTGAAGCTCAGACAATGTATCACAATACAAATGATAATCTTACTGATGCCAAGTGCAACTATCAGATAAAAATGGCCAGATATTTACAGGCATTGGGCGTGTATAAATAATCTTTTTTTAATGATATTAAAAACTCATGTTTTAAGATATAAATCCTTTGCATAATAAAAAGTTCGAACTTGTGAAAGTTTGGGCTTTTTTTAGTCTTAGATCAAATTTACATCAGAAATTCTGCTTCACAAATGCAGAGAGCTCCTCAAAACTATCAGTTTGAGTTTTCTGGAACATATTTAAAGCTATTGCTGCGCAGGCTTCGGCATCGGCCAATGCATGGTGATGCTGTTTTAAATCATATCCGCAATGTTCAGACACAGTGTGTAGCTGATGGTTCACCAATCCTTTATGCATTTTGCGGGATAGTCGGCAAGTACAGTAGAATTGATAGTCGGGATAGGAAAGACCATACAGATTGAAAACGGCTTTTAAACATCCCTCGTCGAAGGGACTATTATGAGCAACCAAAGGTAATCCTTCAATTTTAGGAGCTATTTGTGACCATACATCAGGAAAGTCGGGTGATTCTTTTGTGTCTTCGAATACCATTCCATGAACTTGTGTTGTCCAATGTGTATAAAAATTGGGACGCGGACGAATGAAACTATGAAATCGGTCGGTAATTTCTCCGTTATTTACAATGATAACTCCAACACTGCACACACTGGTGCGTTGTCCGTTGGCTGTTTCAAAATCTAAAGCTGCAAATGGTTCCATAGTTTTCTAATCATTTATTTAATAATCCTCTTCTTTAATCTTTTCTTGTGGTTTATCAATTTCCTGATATTGTATTTCAGCATCCAGTTGTGCTTTCGATTTACTTTGTGTAACAATAAAGACTCCTACAAAAACCAAAATGATTGCAGCAGCTTTTGGCCATCCGAAGGTGTCCATTCCTACACTCACTGCAACAAATGATGCAACTATTGGTTGCACATAATTGTACATACTAACAATTGTAGGGCGAAGCACTTTTTGTCCGGTCATAACAAATAAGTAGGCAAGGAAAGTGGCAGCTAAAACCACAAAGAAAATTTCTGCATATACTTTTAAAGGTACTGTAGAAAAATTAATTGAAGCTATGTCACTGTACGAAAATGGAATAAAGCACATTGAAGCGTATACGAACATCCACTTCATTATTGTAACAGAAGAATATCTCTGAATTAAGTCTTTAAATACTGTGAGATAAATGGCAAAACTTAACTGAGCAGTGAGGCAAAGCATATCACCTAATATGCTACCTGATTTACTGCCAACGGCACTTTGACTTGTTAATATTAGTATCAGGGCTCCAATGGCTCCAACGAAAACTCCGAGAACTTTTTTGCCGGTAACCGGTTCTTTAAGTACAATGGCGGCAACAATCATTGTTATTATCGGTGCCATAGTTGTTACTATGGAAGCATCGATAGGAGATGTTAGTGAAAGACCAAAAATAAAAGTTCCTTGGTTTAAAACAATGCCAAAAAGAGCTGCAAAGAAGAGCATTAGCAGGTCTTCGTGTTTTACATGTTCTTTTTTTGTGAAAAGAGATACAACCCAAAAAGCAATTGCTGCTCCAAAAAAACGAAAAGTAGTAAGTGCAAGAGGAGGAATGCCGAAATTCAATGCAGCCTTTCCTATTGGAGAATTTAATCCCCAGATTATACTTGCTGCCAACATGGCCAAATGTCCTTTGTAGTTCTTATCGTTATTCATATTTCTTTCATTAATATTCCGGCAAAGTTAATTCTTATAATTTGCAATGGCAATAATGTAATATTGAATTGTTTTCTTGAAAATAATATTTAACTTTGCGATTGTTACATAAAATAGGTCTTTTCGTGAACAAAATTGAAATAATATGCAATTTTTAAAACAAAAAGGAAGTTTTAATGGTTAATTTGGTAACATATAATAATATTCTTTATGGTACATGATATTGAAATGCTAAAGAGTTTTTATGACTCTTTTGTGGAACGGATTGCTTTCTCACGTAATAAAGTGGGGCGTGCTATGACTTTAGCTGAAAAAATTCTATATGCTCATTTGTATGATGCAAATCAAATAACAACTTATAAACGTGGCGAAGATTATGTAAACTTCCGTCCCGATCGTGTGGCGATGCAGGATGCTACTGCCCAGATGGCTTTGCTGCAATTTATGAATGCAGGTAAATCCAAGTCGGCAGTACCGGCAACTGTGCATTGTGATCACTTGATTCAGGCATATAAAGGTGCAGATGTTGATATTGCGACAGCAACCGATATAAATAAAGAGGTTTACGATTTTCTTCACGATGTTTCTTCTAAATATGGAATTGGTTTTTGGAAACCGGGTGCAGGAATTATTCATCAGGTTGTATTGGAGAACTATGCTTTCCCTGGTGGGATGATGGTGGGCACCGATTCTCATACTCCTAATGCCGGAGGATTGGGAATGATTGCTATTGGAGTTGGCGGTGCTGATGCGGTTGATGTGATGACAGGAATGGAATGGGAACTTAAAATGCCAAAATTGATTGGCGTGAAGTTGGCAGGCAAACTCAATGGATGGGCTTCGCCGAAAGATGTGATATTGAAACTGGCTGGGATTCTGACTGTAAAGGGTGGAACAAATGCCATTATAGAATATTTTGGAGAAGGAGCAGCTTCTCTTTCTGCAACAGGAAAAGCAACAATCTGCAATATGGGAGCGGAAGTAGGTGCAACCACTTCTCTGTTTGCTTATGATAAACAGATGTCCGACTATCTTCGTGCTACTGAACGTGCTGAAGTAGCTGATATGGCAGATGGTATCTCTGCTGATTTGCAGGCAGACCCGGAAGTGCTTGAAAACCCTGAAAAATATTATGACCGGATTATTGAAATAGATTTATCTGTTTTGGAACCTTATATAAACGGTCCTTTTACTCCGGATGCAGCTACACCAATCTCTGAGTTTGCAGCAAAAGTAATAGCAAACGATTATCCACGAAAAATGGAAATAGGGTTGATAGGCTCCTGTACAAACTCTTCCTATCAGGATATTAGTCGTGCAGCTTCTGTTGCCCGTCAGGCGATAGATAAGAATCTGAAGGTTTCTGCTCCGTTGATAGTGAATCCGGGATCGGAAAGAGTATTTCAGACTGCACGTCGTGACGGAATGATTGAAACTTTTGAAGCTGTGGGCGGAACAATAATGGCAAATGCCTGTGGTCCTTGCATCGGACAATGGAAAAGAATCACTGATGATCCTACCCGCAAGAATGCGATTGTAACTTCCTTTAATCGTAATTTTGCCAAACGTGCTGATGGTAATCCTAATACTCATGCATTTGTCGCTTCTCCGGAACTGACTGTAGCATTGACTATTGCCGGAGATCTTTGTTTTAATCCGCTAAAGGATACATTGACAAATGCTGATGGGAAACAAGTGAAACTGGAAGAACCCAAAGGATGCAATCTTCCGGCAGAAGGTTTTGCTAAGGGGGATGATGGGTATGTGGCTCCATCTGGTGATGCTGCTGAAATAAAAATCAATCCTGAATCTAAACGTTTGCAGGTACTTCAGCCTTTCTCAGCCTGGGATGGAAACGAATTGCTGAATATGCCTTTGCTGATCAAAGCTCAGGGTAAATGTACCACCGATCATATTTCAATGGCTGGCCCATGGCTTCGCTTCCGCGGACATCTGGAAAATATTTCGGATAATATGCTGATGGGAGCGGTGAATGCTTTCAACGGCAAAACAAATTCTGTTTATAACCGTGAAACAGGAGAGTATGATGCTGTTTCTGCAGTGGCAAAACAATATAAGTCATTAAATATAGCCTCTATAGTAGTAGCAGAAGAAAATTACGGAGAAGGCTCTTCTCGTGAACATGCAGCTATGGAACCGCGTTTTTTAAACGTACGTGTGATTCTTGCAAAGAGTTTTGCCCGTATTCATGAAACTAACTTGAAAAAACAAGGTATGCTTGCTGTAACTTTTGCAAATAAAGCAGATTATGACAGGATTCAGGAACACGATAAAATTACAATTGTTGGCATTGGATCTTTTACTCCGGGAAAATCATTAATGGCAATTGTGCAGCACGAAGATGGTACTCAGGAAAGTTTTGAGGTATTACACACCTATAATGAGCAACAAATAGAATGGTTCCGTGCTGGATCTGCTTTGAATAGTAAATAATTTAATAGGTGAAATAGGTAAATAGGTATGAAAATAACGAAAGAAAATGGTCGCCTTGTTATACCCGATTGTGTAACAGTTCCCTTTATTATGGGAGACGGAGTAGGAGCTGAAATTACTCCTGCCGCTCAGGCTATTGTTAATGCTGCTGTGAAAGTGGCTTATCAGGGAAAGAAAGAAATTGAGTGGATGGAAATTCTGGCCGGAGAAAAAGCATTCAATGCTACCGGTTCATGGTTGCCCGATGGAACGATGCAGGCGTTTAAAGATTATCTGGTAGGAATCAAAGGTCCTTTGACAACTCCTATTGGCGGAGGTATCCGTTCTTTGAATGTGGCCCTTAGGCAAGGACTTGATTTATATGTCTGTTTACGTCCGGTGCGTTGGTTCCGTGGAGTTGTTTCTCCGGTAAAAGAACCTCAGAAAGTGAATATGCATATTTTCCGTGAGAACACCGAAGATATTTATGCCGGAATAGAATGGGAACAAGGTACTCCTGAAGCTGAAAAGTTTTATCGTTTTCTTCGTGATGAAATGGGAGTGACGAAAGTCCGTTTCCCTGAAACTTCCTCTTTCGGTGTGAAACCTGTATCTAAAGAAGGTACAGAGCGTTTGATTCGTGCCGCTATTCAGTATGCTTTAACAAACGGTCTGCCAAGCGTGACAATTGTTCACAAAGGAAATATTATGAAGTTCACTGAAGGTGGATTCAAAAAGTGGGGATACGAACTGGCTGAGCGTGAGTTTGCAAATGAACTGCGTGAAGGCAAAATTGTTATTAAAGATGTAATTGCTGATGCTTTCTTGCAAAATACCTTGCTGATTCCGGAGGAATATTCTGTAATTGCCACGCTGAATCTGAATGGTGACTATATTTCTGATCAGTTGGCTGCAATGGTAGGAGGAATTGGTATTGCACCGGGTGCAAATATAAACTATGACTCTGGACATGCTATTTTTGAGGCCACTCATGGAACGGCTCCGAATATTGCAGGAAAAAATATAGTAAATCCATCATCTTTATTGCTTTCAGCGGTAATGATGCTCGAATATTTTGGCTGGATTGAAGCTGCTGATTTGATTACATCAGCAATGGAACACGCTTTTGAAAGCGGTAAAGCAACGAACGACCTGGCTCGTTTTATGCCGAATGGTTTTTCTTTATCCACAACAGAGTTCCGTGATTTAATTGTTTCTATCATTAATAATTAAAAATGTATGTTATGAAAAAGGAATATATCATATACAAATTATCGGAGTCAGTTAAGAGTACGGCAAAAATAGATAATGAATTGTTTACGCTGTATGGCGTAAAACGTGGTTTACGCAATGAAGATGGAACGGGGGTTCTTGTAGGTCTTACTAAAATTGGAAATGTAGTAGGTTACGAGCGCATTCCCGGTGGTGGATTGCAACCCATTCCAGGAAAACTGTTTTACCGCGGACTGGATCTGGATGATATTTCGCATGCTGTTATTAAAGAACACCGCTTTGGATTTGAGGAAGTTGCTTATCTTTTGCTCTCAGGTAATCTTCCGGATAGAGAGGAGTTAGCTTCTTTCAGAGAATTGATCAACGAAAATATGCCTCTGGAACAGAAGGTGAAAATGAATATTCTTGATCTGGAAGGGAATAATATTATGAATATTCTGGCTCGTAGCGTACTCGAAATGTACACCTATGATGTTAATCCGGATGATACTTCCCGTGATAACCTGATGCGCCAAAGCATTGAACTGATCTCGAAGTTCCCTACGATTATTGCTTATGCATATAATATACTCAGACATGCAACTTTTGGACTTTCATTGCACATACGTCATCCTAAAGAGGATCTTTCCATTGCAGAGAATTTCCTTTATATGCTGAAGAAAGAGTATACTGACCTCGAGGCTCGTACGCTCGATTTGCTGCTTATCTTACATGCAGAGCACGGTGGTGGTAACAACTCTACCTTTACCGTGAGGGTAACTTCTTCAACCGGAACAGATACCTACTCTTCTATTGCTGCAGGTATTGGTTCATTGAAAGGTCCTTTGCATGGTGGTGCGAATATTCAGGTGGTGGATATGTTCAATCACCTCAAAGAACAGATTGAGGACTGGACAAATATTAAAGAGATAGATACATACCTGAACCGGATATTGAATAAGGAAGCATATAATAAAACCGGACTTATTTACGGTATCGGACATGCGGTTTACACCATCTCTGATCCACGTGCTGTGTTGCTGAAAGAAATGGCTCGTGATCTGGCAAAAGAAAAGGACCGTGAAAAAGAATTTAATTTCCTTGAATTGCTGGAAGAACGCTCTATTGCATGTTTCAATAAATTCAAGGGCGAAGGAGGCAAAAAAGTATGTAGTAATGTGGATTTCTATTCGGGCTTTGTATATGAAATGATTGGGCTTCCTCAGGAAATCTTTACTCCTTTGTTTGCAATGTCACGTATCGTAGGATGGTCGGCCCATCGTATTGAAGAACTTAATTTCGAAGGAAAACGGATCATTCGTCCAGCTTACAAGAACGTGCTTGAAGTGCAGGAATATGTTCCTATTGCAGAACGAATCTGATGAATATGGGAAATGAGATTACACAATGGATGAATAATCTTCTTCGCCTTCTCGGACTTACTCCTGAGGAGGCGAATCGTTTCGACCAATGGATTCTTATTGGCATGATTATTGGCATCGCTTTTCTTGCCGATTATGTTTGCAGACTGATATTGCTGAAAGTGGTCAAAAAGATTGTTACCAAAACAAAAGCAACATGGGATGATATCATTTTTGATGAAAAGGTGATGACTAAGCTTTGTCACATTGTGGCTCCTGTGTTAATTTACTTTTTCTTTCCAATAGCCTTTCCAAAAAGTTCGGAACTTTATACATTAATACTCAAAACAACCGAGATTTATATTATTGCGGTGGCAATGCGCTTTGTCGTAACCTTTTGTACTGCGGTATATATTGTTTATAACGAAAATGAGAAATACCATGACCGGCCATTAAAAGGATTATTGCAAACCGTGCAGGTTATCGTCTTTTTCATAGGTGGTATACTTATTGTCAGTTTGTTGTTTGATAAATCTCCTGCATCGCTCTTAGCCGGACTTGGTGCTTCTGCTGCTATCCTGATCTTTGTGTTCAAAGACAGTATCATGGGGTTTGTTTCCGGCATCCAATTATCAGCGAACAATATGCTTCGCCCCGGCGACTGGATTACCATGCCCAAATACAATGCAGACGGTATTGTGATAGAGGTTACGTTAAATACGGTGAAGGTACGTAACTGGGATAATACGATTACTACACTGCCACCTTATGCATTGGTCAGTGACTCTTTTCAGAACTGGAGAGGGATGCATGAATCCGGTGGACGTCGTGTAAAGCGCTCCATTAATATAGATATGAACAGTGTGAAGTTCTGCACACCTGAGATGCTGGAAAAGTTCCAAAAGATTGCTTTACTGAAAGATTATATTGAAGAGACAGAAGAAGAACTAAAAGCTTATAATCAGGAATGTGGAGTGGGCGATTCTGTCCTTGTGAACGGTCGCCGGCAAACTAACCTGGGGGTGTTTCGTGCCTATCTTGAACGTTACTTAAGAAGTCTTTCCTCTGTAAATAAGGATATGACTCTTATGGTAAGATACTTGCAACCTACTGAAAAAGGAATTCCCCTGGAACTTTATTTCTTTACTTTTTCAAAAGAAGTAGCTGTTTATGAAGAAGTTCAGGCTGATGTGATGGATCATGTCCTTGCTGTTGTTTCCGAATTTGATTTGGCTGTGTTCCAGAACCCGACAGGAACAGATTTTCGCTCAATGAAAAACTGAGCTTTTTCAGAAAAGCGCTCTGCAGAATAGTACTACTTAGCATAGGTTCGTAATAGATCTGAATAAATAAATCTTTCCTTGAATATTTTATATTTAGGAAAGGTTTATATATATTTGTCAACCGATACTATATTAACCTGCTAAAAATGAATACAAACACAAATCATATCATTCATGAAATAACTCCTTTGTCTGATAAGGATTGCTTTTATATTGCCGAACGTTACAAAAAAGAATTTACCTATCCTATTCATAGCCATCAGGAGTATGAACTCAACTTTACAGAGAATGCTTCTGGCGTGAGGCGGATTGTAGGCGATTCGGTTGAGGTGATTGGTGAGTATGATTTGGTACTGATTACAGGAAAAGACCTTGAACACGTTTGGGAACAGCATGAATGCCATTCGGAACAAATTCGGGAAATCACCATTCAGTTCTCTTCTGATGTTTTTTTTAAGAGTTTCATTAACAAAAATCAGTTTGACAGCATACGGAAAATGCTTGAACAAGCTCAGAAGGGTCTTTGTTTTCCAATGTCTGCGATATTGAAAATCTACCATTTGCTTGATACGCTGGCTTCTGAGAAAGAGGGCTTTTATGCAGTGATTAAGTTTATGACGATACTTTATGAACTATCGCTTTGTGATAATGCACGTACTCTTTCCAGCTCTTCTTTTGCCAAGATCGGTGTTCATTCTGATAGCCGTCGCGTGCAAAAAGTGCAGGATTATATCAATGAACATTATAAAGAGGAAATCAGACTTACGCAATTAGCTGATATGGTTGGAATGACACCTGTATCTTTCAGCCGTTTCTTCAAACTTCGTACCGGTAAAAATCTCTCAGATTATATTATAGATATTCGTCTTGGATATTCTACCCGCCTTCTTGTTGACTCCACAAAATCTGTTGCTGAAATTTGCTATGAGTGTGGATTCAATAACCTTTCTAATTTCAACCGGATATTCAAAAAGAAAAAAGACTGTTCGCCGAAAGAATTCAGGGAGAACTACAGAAAGACAAAGATTGTTATTTAACCGCTTTCTTCTCTTCTTTACTCGTTATAGCTGAGAGTGGATTTGGATACTAAAATATCTGCGCGGGCAACTATGCTATTTTTTTGTTTTCTAAGAGGGTGAGATAAAATTGCCCGCGCCTCATTATCAATTGTTTATTTCTGAAAATAAAATAGTAGGACATAAAATAACCCGATAAATTTCGATTTTTCTGGTTGATTTTGAGTTAAAATGTGTTTCGTCGTTGATTGTCAATAAATTAATTCGCTGAAATTATGTTTATCGATAATTTATTTCACCTAAAAGCCCTGTGGAGGAATCTCAGTTTTACGTTTGTTAACGAAATGTTTCCTGCTAGTTTTGCGCTATTAGAAATCCTTCTATTTTAATAGTAGGTATGAGTGTTTGACAAACAGATTCCTTTCTTTAGAAAATCTATGCCCATTCCTCAAAATAATTAAAGGTTGCGTTGATGAAACTCCGGTTTATGCTTTTTATTTATTGGCGGTAGATTTTGTAGATTTACGGTTTGTTCCGCTCGTGTAAATAGGGCTACATCTTCTGGCTACTCTTCTTTTATGTTTGTTTTTCTACTTTTATTTTTCGTTTTTCCTCCTCAAAAAATACAGAAAGCCTTATATTTGGCCACAAATTGTTAAACACTATGAAAAGATTATTCTGTATACTCATGATGGGCTGGCTCACATGTCAGCTGTTTGCCAATCCGATTACCGGAATGCTAGAGCGCATTGATAAAGGTGCTTCCAAAAAAATTGCTATTGAAATAAAGAAAAGCGGCAACAACGACTATTTTGAACTTGACCAGAAAGGCGACCAGGTGCTGGTGCGTGCTAATAATTACGTGAACGTGGCCACAGGAATCAACTGGTACCTTAAATACTATGTAGGAGTGCAGCTTTCGTGGAATGGTATGACGGCTAAATTACCAGCCAAATTACCGAGAGTCATCAATAAGGAACGCCATGAGACTTCGCTGAAACTACGCTACGATTTCAACTATTGTACATATTCTTACTCCATGGCTTTCTGGATTGGAAACGTTGGGAACAGGAAATTGACTGGATGGCATTGCACGGCATCAATTTGCCGCTTGCTGTAGTAGGTGAGGAATGTGTATGGTTTAACATGCTCAAAAAACTGGGTTATAACAAAGAAGAAATAAATAAATTCATTTCAGGACCGGGGTTTATGGCTTGGTGGGAGATGAATAACCTTGAAGGATGGGGAGGACCGAATCCTGATTCATGGTATATACAACAGACTGCTCTGCAAAAGAAGATATTGAAACGCATGAGAGAGTATGGCATTGAACCTGTTTTTCCAGGATATTCGGGAATGGTACCTCATGACGCAAAAGAAAAACTGGGATTGAATGTGACTGAACCGGAGTTGTGGAATGGATATTTACGTCCTGCATTCCTTCAGCCTACCGATGCCAGATTCAAAGAAATCGCAGCTTTGTATTACAAAGAACAGGAAGCGCTTTTTGGTAAGGCGAATTATTATTCAATGGATCCGTTTCACGAAGCAAAAGGCGTAGAGAAAGTTGATCTTGATGCTGCAGGAAAAGCTGTGATGGATGCCATGAAAAAGGTAAATCCTAAAGCTGTGTGGGTGGTTCAGGGATGGACAGAAAATCCACGCGAGGATATGATAAAGAATATGAAGAACGGAGATCTTCTGATACTCGACCTTTTCAGTGAATGTCGCCCAATGTGGGGAATGAAACCATCGATCTGGTACAGAGAAGGTGGATATAAGCAACATGACTGGCTTTTCTGTCTGCTTGAGAATTTTGGTGCAAAGGTTGGATTACACGGTCGCATGGACCAATTGCTTGATAATTTCTATCTTACACAGAATAATCCGCAGGCTGCACATTTGAAAGGCATTGGACTGACTATGGAAGGTATTGAGAATAATCCGATGATGTTTGAACTGATGACTGAGTTGCCATGGCGTCCTGAGAAGTTTACTAAAATGGAATGGTTGAAAGGATATCTTAAAGCCAGATATGGAGTGAAGAACAATACAATAGAGCAGGCATGGACTGTATTAGCCGATGGCATATTAAATTGTCCGCAGGGAAATAACCAACAAGGCACTCATGAATCTATATTCTGTGGACGTCCGTCATTAAATAATTTCCAGGTTTCCAGTTGGTCGAAAATGGAGAATTACTATGATCCTACTACCACTGAAGAAGCTGCAAGAATAATGCTGCAGGTTGCTGATAAGTACAAAGGAAACAATAATTTTGAATATGATTTGGTGGACATTGTGCGTCAATCGATTGCCGATCGTGGACGAATTGTTTATAACCGTACAATAGCCGATTTCAAGAGTTTCGATAAGAAAGCGTTCAGAAAAGATTCTGAAGAGTTCCTTGATTTATTACTTTTTCAGGATAGATTGCTGGGCACACGTAGTGAGTTCCGTGTAGGAACCTGGATTGAGAAGGCACGTAACCTGGGCAACAACGAGGAAGAAAAGAACCTTTACGAATGGAATGCACGTGTACAGATTACCACATGGGGCAATCGTTTTTCAGCTAATGAAGGAGGCTTGCGCGACTATGCGCACAAGGAGTGGAATGGTATCCTGAAAGACTTCTATTATAAACGTTGGGAAGCTTACTGGAAAACACTGTCTGATGTGCTCGATGGCAAACCAATGGTGGAACTGGATTATTATTCCATGGAAGAACCCTGGACAAAGGCTACTAATCCGTATACTTCTGCTCCTGAAAATGATTGTGTAACTGTGGCAAAAGAGGTCTTTGCAAAGGCTTTTGGAGGAAATAATTAAACGGTTAAACTCTTAGTAATGGAAAATACACAAAACAATATACCTCAAAAAAAACGTTTGCTTTCGCTCGATGTGCTGCGCGGACTAACAGTTGCAGGCATGATTCTGGTAAATAACGGAGGAGGTAAGGTTTCATACGAACCTTTGCGTCACTCAGCCTGGAATGGCTTGTCACTGGCCGATCTGGTGTTCCCTTTCTTCCTGTTTATGGTAGGGATGTCTACTTATATATCATTGCGAAAGTTTCAGTTTAAGTGGTCAAATCCACTAGCCTTGAAAATCTTGAAACGTACTGGCCTTATCTTATTAATAGGATGGGCTATCTATTGGTTTGAAGGTTGTTGCAAAGGCGATTTCCTTCCTTTCGATCATATCCGTATACCGGGCGTTTTACAACGCATTGCATTGTGTTATGGTATAGTTTCGCTGCTGGCTGTAACGGTTAGCCACAAATGGCTTCCGTGGTTGGCTGGCTTACTATTGGTGGGATATGCTTTTTTGCTGCTGTTAGCTAACGGATATGTATGTGATGAAACAAATATTCTGTGTATTGTAGATCGTGGTTTGTTTGGAGCTGCGCATCTCTATCACAAGAGTCCCATTGATCCCGAAGGGTTGCTTGGTGTTATTCCGTCCATCGCACACACTATTCTTGGTTTCTGGGGAGGAAAGATCCTGATGGAACATTCTGATCTTAAAAATAAAATGCTTCACTTGTTTATCTTTGGCTTTGTATTGATGAGCATAGGTCTGCTTTTTACATACGGACTGCCAATGAACAAACGTATATGGTCGCCTACATTGGTGCTTTTCACTTGCGGGCTGGCTACCAGTTTGCTGGCATGGTTTATGTATGTTATTGATGACAAAGGCAATAAAGGCTGGACACCTTTCTTTGTTTCGTTTGGAGTAAATCCGCTCTTTATATATGTTATCAGTGAACTGATGAATATTGTTTTTGCAGATTTCGGAATCAGTAAAGCTTTGTTTGGTGGTATTCATGCCGTAGTGCCCGATGATTATGTAGCTTCTCTTGTTTATGCAATTGTTTTTGTATTACTAAACTGGGCTATAGGTTATCCGCTTTATAAAAAGAAGATATATATTAAAATATAAAGAAAAAGGAGAATGCATTCAGCTATGAATAAACGTGCATTGATAAAGGTTTCTCTCTCTGTATGGTGCTTATGTTTCTCTTTGATGACATATGCTCAATACGGTAAATATGTTGATCCTAAAATTGGTTCAGAAGGTTTGGGACGGGTATTTGTTGGTCCGTCGGCACCTTTTGGAATGGTAAAACCCGGCCCGGATTGTACCTGCAAACCAAACAGCGGCTGGTTACCTATGCCAGAGGTTGTTACCGGTTTTGCTCAGGTACACGTAAGCGGTACCGGTGGAGGACCTAAATATGGAAATATTCTTGTGCAGCCCTATTGTGGAGAACCTGATATGGAAAGCCACGAGGCAAAGCGGGAATATGAAAAGATTGAGCTGGGATATTACAATACTCGTTTTCATGAAAATGGCATTCAAACAGAATTGACTACTTCTGACCGATGCTCGTTCTATCAATTTACTTATCCAAAAGAGAGTAAGCGCTCATTAAGGGTAGATGCCGGTTTCTTTTTGGGAGAGAATCCGGTTCCCGATGCTCGCGAAGCGCAACAGTTTGTTGGTTCAGAAATAGAGATTGTATCAGATACGGAAATTCGTGGTTATAGTCGCATACGTGGAGGATGGAACAATGGACGAGCCTATACGGTTTACTTTTATGCTGTGGCCGATAAACCTTTTACAAAAACACTAACCTGGAAAGATAAATTTTCCTCATTGACTGAAAAAGCACAGTTTGACGAGGGAAAGAAAACGGGTGCAGTAATCTCTTGGGGAGAAGAAAGTACAGAGAGTACCGTTAAACTTAAGATTGGTATCTCTTTTCTGAGTTCGCTTAAGGCACAGGAAAATGTTCGCAAAGAAATTCCACATTGGGACTTCCAACAGCAATTGGAAAAAGTACGCTTTCAATGGGAAAAACTATTGGAACGTATAGAATTGGGAAAAGGATCAACGGAAGTACAAAAACGAATGTTTTACACAGCCCTCTATCATACTCTTATTATGCCGGTTGACCGTACCGGAGAGAATCCTCTTTGGACGGATAATGCTCCTTATTACGATGATTTTTATGCTATATGGGATACCTATCGTACCTCTAGTCCGCTCATTACAATTCTTTCACCCCAAAGAGAAACTGATATAGTTAATGCACTCATAAACATATATAAGCGGGATGGTTATATGCCCGATGCTCGTAGTGGAAATGCTAATGGTCGTACTCAGGGTGGCTCGAATGCAGAAGTTGTGATTGCCGATGCATTGGTAAAAGGATTGAAAGGTGTTGATTATGAATTAGCTTTGAAAGCAATGCTGAAAGATGCGACTGTTCCTCCGGGAGGTAATGAAGAGCAAGAAGGACGCGGCGGATTACTGGAATATAACAGACTGGGCTATGTACCATTGGGTATTGACCGTGCCGGAAATCGTACGGTTGAATATGCTTATAACGATTATAACATAGCTACAGTAGCTAAGATACTGGGGAAAAAGGATATTTACGAAGAATATATTCGCAAGGCTGATAACTGGAAAAACTTATGGCGCGATAATTATGAATATGATGGTGTAAAGGGATTTATCATGCCTCGTTCTGCTTCCGGAGAATGGCTGGATGATTTGCCTTTTGGTCATTCCAAAGTACAAAATCCCACATTCCGTTATACTCCGGTAACCAATGAATCTCCATGGTATGCTCCATGGTGGGGAACTTTTTTTTATGAAGGTATATCATGGGAATATTCACTGAGCATACCTCATGATGTTCCGGCTTTGATTGAGAAAAGTGGAGGAAAGGAAGCTTTCCGTCGTAGGTTGGATACTTTCTTCGACAAAGGATATTATAATGTAAATAATGAACCATCTTTTTTAACTCCATGTCTTTATCATTGGATTGGACGTCCAGATTTAAGCAGTGCACGGATAAAACAGATTATTACACGGAATTATAATGACACTCCCGGTGGTTTACCTGGAAATGATGATTCCGGGGCTATGTCTTCCTGGCTTGCTTTTCATATGATGGGGCTTTATCCGAATGCCGGGCAACCTTATTATTTAATACATTCGCCTTTGGTAAGTGAATATACCATTCGTTTGGCTAATGGTAAGAGTTTGCATGTGGCAGCTAAAAAGTTGTCGGAAAAGAATTGTAATATTCAACGTGTAAGTTTTAATGGTAAGGAACTTCACCGGGCATGGATAAACCATGATGAGTTATCACAAGGAGGAGAACTGATTATAGAAATGGGAAATAAACCATCTGATTGGGGTACAGAGGAGTTACCTTCGGTTAAAATGTAGAAATGCAACGATGAAAAGAATAATATGTTTAGGAATGTTTGTCATGTTGCTGACTATGGTTGTTAATGCACAGATAAACGAAAAGTATAAGTTTGTTTTTAAATTGCATGGGCAAACTCGTAATTATGACGTTTGTATTACAGAAAAACAGGATACCATCCGTTTTGAATGGAGTGTATTGCGCAACTTTAACTGGCAGAAGGGATGTTACAAAATGGGGAGGCAGAATGTTGAAGAAGGCAATAGCCTGAGCTGGTTGCAACCTGTTGATGGATGTGAGGTAGCATTACCTGCGAATGAAACTTTTGGCTTTATCTCACGTAAATCATGGAAATCGTTGAAAGAAAAAGGATGGTTTGTTTATAACGAAACGACTTATCGGAGAGTTGTTGAAGAGGTTACTGATCCACAAGAGTATAAAGGTAAAAAACTAATTCATGTGTTGGCTGATGTAGATATGACGAATATGTGGATTGTAGATTGTGAAGCGCTGCCACTCATCTATAAAGTAATCGATAATCCACTAGGAATAGACTGGACAGTGGAATAGGAGCTTCCTGCCAAGAAGCAATTTGTGCTTTAATTTGTTGTTTGTAACAAAAAACAAGTATATTTGTGTTCCGTAAACCTTAACGTATAGAGATCGCGGTTCATAAATGAAAAAAATGACAAATAACATTGCGCGGGGTAACATAGGTATCCTGTTATGGCTGACTTGTCTGTGTGGAACAATACTTCCATGTTCTGGACAGGTGTCACTTCAAAAAATTCTGGACCAGTATAACTTCTCGGCTATTACCATAAATGATGGACTTCCACATAATTACATAGATAATATATATAAGGATAGTCAGGGGTTTCTATGGTTGTCTACTCACAATGGGCTTTCGCGTTATGACGGGTATTCCTTTGTTAACTACAATATTACGTCGCCGACAGTTCGTCTGCGTTCCAATTTTATTAATCAGGTATGTGAAGATCATTTTAACCGCTTGTGGATTGCTTCCGAAGCCGGATTGGATCTATTGAATCTGAAGACTAACCGTTTGAATCTCATTGATTTCTCTTTATTTAAAAGTGAGGATCTTTCAAAAGAACCGGTTTACTTTGTAGTCCGTGATAAAGAAGAATCCATCTGGTTGGCAACGCAGACTAATTTGTATCACTTGTCTTTTATGCCGGACGGACGAATTCAGAGTTGCGTGGCACTTAAATCTAAGTATGAAAGACATTCAGCCTCCATCACGGCATTAAAACAGATTAACGGAGAGATATGGGTGGGCTATGGCCATGACATATATAAAGTGACACACGAAAGAAGCGGCCAATTGAGATTGAAAAAGGTTCTTTTATCTTACTCATTTGATAACCAGACCCGAATTCATTGCTTCTGTTTCTATAGAGGGGCGGTATGGGTAGGAACGGACAGAGGACTTTACCGCTATGATATGCGCAGCAAAAAATGTAAATTGTATACTTCTCAGGATGGAAATGCTTATTCTCTTTCTCAGGATTATATTACAGATGTGGCTGTAACACACAATCAGGAATTAGCGGTTGCTACCTTAAAAGGGTTGAATTTCTATAACTCTGTAACAGATAATTTTGTTCGGTTTGAGAATTCTATTCAGGCTTCTGAACATGCTGCCAGCTGTAACTTTGTTCACTGTCTTTTCGTGGATAGAACAATTTTATGGATTGGTACGGAAATTGGAGGTATGGGTAAAATGGAGAGTCGCAATTTAAAATTGCGGCTCTATACAAACAATCGGTATGATGAAAGTAGTTTATCTGATAATCCGGTTAGCAGCATTTTTGAAGATTCTTATGAAAATCTTTGGGTAGGTAATGTGGAACAGGGACTCAGTTTACGCCGGAAAGGCACTGATGGATTTGTGCATTTCCGCCATCAGCCAGCAAATGATAATAGTCTGAGCCATAATTCTGTGTATGCTATTACGCAGGATAACCGTAACCAGCTTTGGGTTGCTACCTGGGGAGGTGGAATAAACCGTGCCAGTCTGAATAATGCGTCCAGTCTTTCGTTTACACATCTCAATACAAAAAATAGTTCTCTTCGAAGCAATTATGTAGGTTCACTTTGTTTTGATAAGCTGAATAACGGTATGTGGATAGGTACGGCAGAAGGGCTATGTTTTTACGATCAGAACCGGAATTCATTCACTGATATTGTGCTGCCATCAGACCGCCTGCCCAATAACTCGTTGGTAAATATGCTTATTGACCGTAAACAACGGCTATGGATTGGAACGCACCATGGATTGATCATCATTGATCTATATTCGTTTGCCAAGAATCGCAGGAATGTACGTTATCATTACATGGAATACAAACTGGATAATCCGCAGAGTAAGCTGATTGAAAAGATCTGTTGCATCTTTGAGGCTTCCGACGGAACCATTTGGCTTGGTAGCGACGGCTATGGAGTTTATCGGTTGGAAGGAATCAAAGAATATCCTTATAAGTTCACTAACCTGACTATCCGGAATGGCTTGTGTGATAATACCATCTTTGGAATAGCAGAGGATAAGCAACATCGTCTTTGGTTTAGCACAAATAATGGACTTTCCTGCTATACACCAAAATCAAGAGGTTTTGCCAATTATTACCAGAAGGATGGTTTGTTGTCTGATCAGTATTATTGGAATGGCTATTGCAGAACAAAAGATGGAACTCTTTATTTTGGAGGTCTGGATGGCATGGTAGGGTTAGATGGAGTGCATGCAACATACAGAAAGCATGAGAATAGAGTGATTTTTACTCGTCTTTCTGTTCTCGGTAATGATATAATGCAAGGTGGAAATAACTATTTGGATAAAAGTATATCCTGGGCTAAAGAGGTACATCTTCATGAACGTGACAAATCATTTTCATTGGAATTTTCAGCTTTGGATTATGAAAATGCCGGTAAACTAAAATATTACTATCGACTGAAAGGATTCGATGATAAATGGATAGAATGTGACTCTAAACGTCATTTTTCAAGTTATACTAACTTGAAATCTGGTCATTATATATTTCAGGTAAAAGTGCAGAATCCGTTGAATATGAGTGACAGTCAGATAACGGAGCTTTCTATTGTTGTGTCGCCCTTCTTTTATAAAACTTGGTGGTTCTTTACACTGATGTTGTTGGTTGCAGCGCTTGTAGTTTTCTATTGGTATCAGTGGCGTATTTCTACCTATAAGGAGCAAAAACAAGTTCTGACACAGAAAGTAAAAGAGCGTACATTAGAGTTGGAAGAAAAAATGGGTGTCTTGTCGCACCAGAATGACCTGCTGACACAACAGAAGAAACAGTTGTTAGAACTCTCTAAACGAATACAGGAAATAACAGCTGATAAAATTTCATTTTTTACAAATATCACCCATGAGTTCCGAACCCCAATATCATTGATTCTTGGACCTATAGATCGCGCTTTGAAATTAAGCAATAATCCTGAAGTGGTGGAGCAACTAAATCTTGCCGAGCGAAATTCAAAGTCATTGTTGTCCTTGGTTAACCAGCTGTTAGACTTCCGTAAGGTGGAGTCAGGACGTATTATGATATCAAAGAAGCAAAGTAATTTATCTGCTTTTATTCAAAGTGTTGTAATGCCGTTTGAAGCTTTTGCCAGGGATAGACAAATTGAGGTTCGTTCTATTATCCGTACCAAAGACTCTTTCTATAAATATGATGAGGAGTGGATGCGAAAGGTTCTGGTGAATTTACTTTCCAACGCCATTAAGTTTACCCCTAACGGTGGGCAAGTAAATCTTTATGTCTATTCTTACCTTGATGAGAAAGGACAGAATAACATCTATTTTTCTGTGTCTGATACAGGTGTTGGCGTTCTGAAAGAAGACCTGGATAAGATATTTGACCGCTTTTATCAGTCTCGTAAGAATGTGAAATTCCATATTTACGGGCAGAGCGGTACAGGCATAGGTTTATATCTCTGTAAACGGATTGTTAATGAACATGGTGGGCGCATTTATGCGCGGAATAATCATCGCACAGGAGTTGCAATTAGAATACTTATGCCGATGGAGATCTGTCAGGATCAAACGATAGAAGAAGCACCACAGCTGTTTATTGCAAGTGACCAGAATATAGCAATGCCTGAAAATACAGAGCAAACGGAAAATGAGAACGACAAACTAAAGAAAACAATATTGGTTGTTGACGACAATCCGGATATGCGGATTTATGTTCGTTCCATCTTATGTTCTGAATATAATGTAGTGGAAGCGGAAGATGGGGCTAAAGCTCTGGAATTGCTTAAAATGAAAAATATCGATTTTATTGTGAGTGATCTGATGATGCCTGTAATGGATGGTATTGAATTGTCAAAACGAGTAAAGGAGGATTTGTCTATCTCACATATTCCAATATTAATACTTACTGCCAAGGTTTCAGATGAGGCTCGTCTGGAAAGTTTCCGCATCGGTGTTGACGAATATTTGCAAAAGCCGTTCAATGAAGAGCTGTTGTTGGTGCGCATACATAATATTTTCAATATCCGTAAGGCTGCCCAGCAACAGTTTGACTTACAGATGGATCCGGGAACCTTACGCATTGATGAAGAATCGCGTGACAGTAAGTTTCTGAATAATGTAATGCAGGTGATTGAGGATAATTACAAGGATTCAAATTTTGATGTGAATACCTTTGCCGAAGCAATGGGCATAAGTAAGACCTTACTTAACCAGAAATTGCAAAACTTGGTAGGAAAGTCTACAGCTAAGTTTATTGGAAACTATCGTTTGAAAAAGGCGCAGGAACTCATTTCTATAAATAAGGTAAGTAAGAACATGAATGTTTCTGAAATTGCTTATTCAGTAGGTTTTAATGATCCCAAATATTTCAGTCAATGTTATTTGAAAAAATTCGGTGTTTTGCCCAGTGCTTCTTTGGATGATTAATAGTTTCAGATTTAGTTAAATATAGGGGATTGCTCAATTTTCATCCTTTATTTTTCGATTTTCACCCCCTCTTAAAGGGCAATTGCATTACTTTGGCGCAGTGAAATTTTTTATTTAACTTTAAGTTTATAATTATGCGCAAAACACATTTAGCATGTTTTTTCATCTTTTTGATGAGCAGCATTTCCGTATTTGCTCAAAAAAGTATCTTTACTGGAAAGGTGGTCGACGTAAAGGGCGAACCACTGATTGGCGTTAATGTCCTGGTGAAGGGAACTACTAACGGAACCGTTACAGATTTAGACGGGAAGTATTCCATTTCAACTTCAACAGGAAGCATTATTTCGTTCACCTACATTGGTTATACCCCCCAAGAAGTTAAGGTGACTAATCAGAAAATTATTAATGTAACTTTAAAGGATGACAGCAAGACTTTGAATGAAGTCGTAGTTGTAGGTTACGGTAAGATGGCTCGTAAGGATTTGACTAGTTCCATTACTACAATTAAGGCTGAAGAACTGAACAAAGGTGGTGTCTATTCAACTCCTGCACAGTTACTTCAAGGTAAAGTACCGGGGTTGACTATTACTACAAGTAGTGATCCGAGTGCTTCTCCTTCAGTAACTCTTCGTGGCGCTTCTTCTCTTCGTTGGGGCGAAGCTCAGGAACCTTACTATGTAATTGATGGTATTCCGGGTGCTTCCATCACTTTGGTTTCTCCGGATGATATTGAATCAATCGACGTGTTGCGTGATGCATCGGCTACAGCCATCTATGGATCAAAGGCTGCCAATGGTGTAATTATTGTAACAACAAAAAAAGGAAAATTAGGTTCAGCCAATGTGACTTATAGCGGTTATATGGCTGTTGATCAGGTTGCCAAAAGATTGAAAATGATGGATGCAACACAGCATCGCAAATTCTTAAGTGATAATGGTCTGACTTTAAGTCCGGATAATTACATTGATGAAACTACGAATACTGATTGGCAGAAAGAAGTAGAACGTACTGGTATCTCTTATAATCATAATGTGGGAATTACGGGTGGATCAGCCAAGACTACTTATTCTGCTAGTATTAACTATATGAAGAATGAGGGAGTCATGAAGGGTACAAGTCTGGACCGTGTCATTGCACGTTCTATGGTGAATACTAAAACATGGAAGGACCATTTGGATTTAGGGTTTAGCTTGAATGGTAGTATTACCAATAATAGTACTATAGTAGAAGGCGATGATGGTATTAATGTTCTGGATGCTATGATGTATTATTTACCGGAAGCTCCTATTTATAAGACAGCTGGTTCTTATTTTGAAAATCTGAACCAGCAACAGTATTACAATCCGGTAGCTTTGATTAATCAAAATCAATATGATACCCGTACAAAACGTTTGCAAGGAATAGCTAAGTCTACTTTACACATCCTTCCTGAACTGACATTTGATGCAAATCTGTCTTATCAGTCAGAAACAATAAATTATAGTCAATACAATGACATTGATTCAAAAGCTGCTTTAAACCAAGGTGGTTATGCACAACGTTCAACTGTTGAGAATGTACAAAAGTCTTTAGAAATGTATGTGAACTACAATAAAACATTTAATGAAGTTCACAAGTTAGGTCTTATGGCAGGTTATTCCTGGCAGGAAAATAATAATAACGATGGTTTCCAGGTGTCAGCCAAAGGCTTTACATCGGATGCACTTGGTTACTACAATATGGGATTGGGTAGTTCCAGTGAAAAGCCTAATTATGGTAGCATCTATTATTCAACATTGAGGATGATTTCATTTTTTGGTCGTTTGAATTATTCATTCAATAGTAAATATCTGTTCCAGGCAACGGTTCGTCGTGATGGTTCTTCTGCTTTCGGTAAAAATAACCGTTGGGGTACTTTCCCTTCTGCTTCATTAGCATGGAGAATGAATGATGAGAAATTTATCAAGAACCTGAATATATTTGATGACCTTAAATTCCGTGTAGGTTATGGCGTTAGTGGTAATTCTTTGGGATTTGATCCTTTGACTCCTCTGGTTTGCTATACTAAAAAGGGATCTTTCTATAGCAATGGTCAACAGATAAGTGCCATTGGTGCCACACGAAATGCTAATCCTGATTTGAAGTGGGAACGTACTTCCATGTTTAATATCGGTCTGGATTTCGGATTCTTTAATAATCGTTTGACTGGTACAATCGAATATTATGACAAACGTACATCTGACCTGATCGCTGACTATACAGTACCTACTACTAAATATTTAGTAAGTTATTTGACTGCCAATGTTGGAGAAATCAGTAACAAGGGTGTTGAATTTACTATTAACGCAACTCCAGTTCAGGCTCATAACTTCTCATGGAATACTTCTTTCAATATTTTTCATAACAAGAATGTTGTAGAAAGCATTTCTAACGATAACTTCAAAGCTGATTATTTTGAAGAAGCAGAGTTGAATGCTCCGGGACAGTCCGGCGCTTGTCAGCAAAGAATTATGGCAGGACAGCCATTAGGCTCTTTCTATACTTGGAAATGGGCTGGCTATGACCAAAATGGTATTTCTTTGTTCTATACTGCTGATGGTAAGACTACTACTCAACCTACGGCTAAAGATCGTTTCTTAACAGGTAGTGCTCAGCCTAAGTTGAATTTTGGATGGAACAATACCCTGAATTATAAGAACTGGTCAATGACAATGTTTTTCTCGGGTATTACAGGTAACAAAGTTTTAAATGCTACCAGCGCTCGTTTGAGTCGTATTGCAGATGTTACCCGTGTAAATGTATTGGCAAGTGTTGTAAATACTGAAAATTCTAAAGATGTAAGCTCTCATTTCCTTTCTGATCGTTATCTGGAGAAAGGTGATTATATCCGCTTATCAAATTTGTCTATAGCATATAACTTCAAGAAATTCACTGATTATATACAGAACTTGCGTGTATATGCTTCTTGCAATAATGTATTTGTCTTAACCGGTTACAAGGGACTTGATCCAGAGGTTAATTTGGGCGGTTTAACTCCAGGTATTGACAATAAAAATTTCTATCCTAAAACTCGTACCTTCATGTTTGGTGCAAGTGTAACATTCTAATTAATGGGAGATAATATTATGAAGATAAAAAATATAAAGAAATGGTTGCCAGTTTTGGCGCTTGCATTAACGACAACAGGTTGCAGCAACCTGGATGTGGATGTAAAATCACAATATACAGATGCAAACTTTCCATCAACTGCAGCAGATATGGCTTCAGTTTGCGGCCCTGTTTATACAGTCTTTAAAGTGGATCTTGGACGTTGGTTTTGGTTGGAGCAAACTTTGCCAACTGATGAGTGTATGTTTGCTACAAACGGAAATAACTGGTGGGATAATGGCAGTTATGTAACGTTAAGTTTGCACAATTGGGCAACTGATAACGGTCAATCCTGGACGGTATGGAATGATCTTTTCAGTGCTATTTCTACTACTAATCAGGTTTTATCAATTTTGAATGCAGCTCCGGATACAGATCAAAAAACAAGGGCTATTGCTGAAGTGCGGGCTATGCGAGCTTTGTACTACTTCTGGGCTATGGATAATTTCGGCGCTTTGCCTATCGTTACTGCATTTGGTCAGGATACTCCACAACGTTCACCACGTCCTGAGGTTGCTCAATTTATTGAATCTGAACTGAAAGATTGTATGGGCAGTCTGACAACAGAAGTAAGTTCATCAACTTATGCAAAACCTACTAAATATATGGCTGAGGCTTTATTGGCTAAATTGTATTTGAACTGGGCAGTTTATACTACATCAGATGTTTCAAATTATACACCTACAGCAGCTAACTCACATTTGAATGATGTCGTTACTTTGTGTGATGATATTATTAAAGCTGGCAAGTATAACCTGAGTGATGATTGGATTGGAAAGTTCAAAGATACAAATGGTTCTCAGATCAAGGATTTTATTTTTGCTGTTCCATATAATTGGAGTACTGACAATACTGATTTGGGTGGTGGTCTTACCCACTTCCGTTTCTGGGGGAATGCACGCATGGCTTCAACCTTCAATCTAAAGAAGACTCCTAGTGGTCCGGTTCGTGCATTATCTGCTTTCGTTGACAAGTACAATCTGCCTAACGATGTTCGTAATAAAATATGGCGTGGTGGCATTCAATACAATGAAGGAACAACGACACAATTTTATGTAAAAACAACAAAGAAGGGATATGATAATTATTATACCGGAACTGATGGCGGTGACACTTACAATTGGCCGTTTGAACTATCTAAAGAATTAGTTTTACGTGGAGCTGACCAAAGCGATTATGCAACCCGCGTAAGTAAATCGGATTTAGGTGACGATGAACGTGGTAAGGCTATGGGCTGGCGTAATGTAAAATTCTATCCTTCAGCAGAAAGTACTACTAATTTTGCCAGCAATGATTTCCCTATTTTCCGTTATGCAGATGTTTTAATGATGAAAGCTGAGGCTATTCTTCGTGGTGCAACAGCTACAAATGGAGAAACTGCTGCATCATTGGTCAGCCAAATCAGAACTTGTGCAGGTGCACCAACTGTAACTACCATTGACCTGGATGGATTATTGGATGAGCGCGCCCGTGAATTCTCTGACGAAAACTGGCGTCGTAACGACTTGATCCGTTTTGGTAAATTTGAAAATGACTGGACTATAATTGATCAACCAAGAAGTGGTAAAGCTAATTTCGACAAGTATCGTAGAATATTCCCTATACCTTATGCAATTGTACAACAGAATGCATCTATAGGATGGACTCAGAATCCAGGATATGCAAACTAAATATGTAAAGCGATAGTTTTGTGCTATATGGGGAGAAGGTGATAAATTGTCTTATTGGTAATAATTATAAAGATATTCAGCCTTCTCCCCTTTTGTTTTGAATTTTCGTTTGTTTTTACTTTTTTATTTATGAAAAAACTAAAGTATTTGCTTCTTTCATGTATGTGTTGTTTTGGTTGCAAGGTTGCTTCACAGAGTTTGTTACAACAATATGTTGATACTCGCGTGGGAACAGCTGCAAGTACAACTCAAACCGCAGGGAAGTTTGGCAAACATACAGAAGAATACGGACAAACATTACCCGCTGTATTAGTGCCACATGGTATGAACTTTTGGACTCCACAGACACAAGATACCGAAAGGAAATGTATTGCTCCATATTACTACAGAGATAACAAGTTGCAGGGATTTCGCAATTCACACTGGATTGTGGGAGGATGTACACAGGATTACGGTAGCATGACTTTAATGACAGTGGTAGGAAATTTGAAGACTACTCCTGAAGAGAGAGCCTGTTCTTTTTCGCATGATAAAGAAATAGCTACTCCGTCTTATTATTCAGTTTATCTGGAAGATTATCACACACAGGCAGAAATGACCGCCCAATCCCGTTCTGCTTTGTTTCGTTTTACTTATGATGAAGAGGGTATGGCCTATCTAGTGGTCAATCCAAACAGTGATGAAGGGGAGGGTTATATTGAAATAGATTTAGAAAAACATGAGATTCGGGGGTACAATCCGGCTCATCGTATTTATCAAGGGTGGGGAGAACCCACAGGATTTAGCGGCTATTTTGTGGTACGCTTTGAGAAAGAACCGTCAACGTATGGTGTTTGCCAAGGTAGCCAGGTATATTTAAAACAGAAATCAATAGGAAAACAAAATAAAATAGGTGCTTTTGTAGGATTTAAGGTTACTGCACACGAGAGAGTGCTGGTGAAAGCTGCATCTTCTTTTACTGGTATGGAGAGTGCATTGAAGAATCTTGATAAAGAGATACCTCACTGGAACTTTGAACAAACCCGCAAACAACTTGAAAAATGCTGGGAAAATCAGCTTTCCAAACTCAAAGTAGAGGGAGGCAGTAAGAAAGAAAAAGAGAAATTTTACGGGGCTTTGTATCGTACTTCCTTTCTGCCGCGTGTGTTCAATGATGTAGATAGACGTTATCCCTCTTTTGCCAAAGGTACTCCTATCCGTCAGACAAAAACAGGTGATTATTATGATGATTATAGTATGTGGGACACCTATAGGGCTTTGCATCCACTGTTCACAATCATTGATTCTAAACGAGAAGGAGAAATGGTTCAGTCTTTAGTAGAAAAGTACAAACAAGGTGGATGGTTACCTATTTTTCCTTGCTGGAACAGCTATACGGCTGCTATGATTGGAGACCATTGCATATCGGTCATTGGAGATGCTTATGTAAAAGGCGTAAAAGGGTTTGACATAAAGACTGCTTATGAAGCTATGCGGAAGAATGCTTTTCAGACACCGGCTTCATTCGAAGATTATAAAAATGGTATGGGACGCCGTGCATTGACTTCTTATTTGAAATATGGATATATTCCTTTAGAGGACTCAGTACCTGAGGCATATCATATGAATGAGCAGGTATCCCGTACGTTGGAATATGCTTATGATGATTATGTCCTGGCACAGGTGGCTAAAGGACTGGGAAAAGTTGCAGATTATAAGTTGTTGGCTAAACGGGCAAACAATTGGCAGAATGTGATTGATCCAAGAACAGGATACGCACAAGGACGGCATGCTGACGGAACATTCCTTAATGAAGATAACGCGTTCAACTTTGCCCGGTTTGTTACTGAAGGCGCACCATGCCACTATACTTGGTATGTTCCGCAAGATGTACAGGGACTGGCTAATTGGATGGGAGGCAAAGATAAATTTGTCAGCAAACTGGATTCCATGTTTAGTGAATTTCGTTATTGGCATGGCAATGAACCTTGTCATCAGATAGCATATCTTTTTAACTATGTGGGTGAGCCTTGGAAAACTCAAAAGCAAATTAGTCATATTCGTAACACTGAATATCTGAATGCTCCGGGTGGTTTGTCCGGTAATGACGATGCTGGTCAGATGTCTGCCTGGTATGTATTCTCTGCAATGGGCTTTTATCCCGTTTGTCCCGGCAATCCATATTATGTAATAGGCTCTCCGGCTTTTGAAAAGATGACTATCAGATTAGAAAACGGGAAAGAGTTTGTAGTAAAAGCTCATGGCGTTTCGGTCGAGAATATTTATATTCAGTCGGCTATACTGAATGGAAAAAAGTTTGATAATAATTATATTACTCATAAGCAGATACTTGATGGTGGAACTCTTGAATTTGTGATGGGAGCTGTCCCAAATATGAATTGGGCTACAAAGAAAGAAAATTGTCCGCCATCTATATCGAAATAAATTGTATGCTGTTTATGAAGAAATATATTTGTGTAAGTCTGTTTTTGCTGCTTGCTTTTTCAGCATTAGGACGCGATTACAATATCGTGACTCAGGGAAAGGCTGTAGCCGACGGAAAAACACTTAATACAATCATAATTCAGCAGACAATAGATAAGTTGAGCAAGAATGGAGGCGGTAGAATCCTTTTTCCAAAAGGTGTTTATCTTACTGGTAGCTTGCTATTGAAATCAGGAGTAGAGTTACATCTTAATAAGGATGCTGTCTTATTAGGCAGTACGAATCCAGATGATTATTATCCTTTAAATGAGGCTAATAATGTTACAGAAAAAAGTGATAACTCAAAGTTAGCCTTAATTCTTGGAAATCAGGCAAAAAACATAGCTTTGAGTGGCGAAGGCACAATTGATGGTCAGGGATTGGCTTTAGCTCTGAATATTGATAGTTTACATCATGCCGGAGTACGAATAGATCCGCATTACAATGTACACAGAATGCGCCCTAGTGAGATGGTTAGACCAAAACTGTTTCTTTTGTCAGAGTGTGAGAATATTTCTATCATTGGATTGCATTTGCGGAATAGTGCTTGTTGGGGTTTGACGTTCGATCTTTGTTCAAATTTGGTTATAGACCAAGTTGCGATGGTAAATAGGGCTTACTGGAACAATGATGGTTTCGATATTACAGACTGCCGCAGGGTAAAAATTACTCGTTGCAATGTGAATGCGGCCGATGACGGTATTTGCTTGAAATCATATCATCCGGATGCCTGCAATGATAGTATCTATATTGCTGATTGTGAAGTTTGCAGCAGTGCAAGTGCAATTAAGTTTGGCACAGCTTCGTGGGGCGGCTTCAGGAATATTACGATAAATAATATCCGTGTGTTCGATACGTTCCGTTCCGCTATTGCCATTGAATCGGTTGACGGAGGTAACATTGAAAATATCTGTGTCAGCCGGATTACAGCAAAGAATACAGGAAATGCTCTCTTTATACGTCTGGGTCACCGGGCGGGTGAGCGTGCTGGAACAATAAAGAATGTATTTATAAAAGATATGAATGTAGAGGTACCTTTCGATAGGCCGGACATTAATTATGATCTTCGTGGCCCGGAAGTGGATTTCTTTCACAATCCGTTTCCTTCCTCTATAGCGGGCATACCAGGACACTGTATAGAAGGTGTTCATCTTGAAAATATTGAAATAACTTATCCGGGAAGGGCAACGAAAGGTATGGCTTATATACCGTTGAACCGTTTGAAGCAAGTGCCCGAACAGATAGATAAATATCCGGAATTCAGTATGTTCGGAGAACTTCCTTCATGGGGATTTTATATCCGTCATGCTAAAGATGTCACATTGAAGAATGTGAGGCTGAAGCTGGTAGATTCAGATTACCGTCCAGCCATTATTCTGGACGATGTGAAAGGAGAACAAATGGAACAAGTATCTTTTCCTTCAGATAAAAAAGAACAGATTGTCATAGTAAACAATTAAAAAAAATATAGTTATGATGAGACTAAAAAAAATATTTGCTATTGTGGTATTGGGGCTCCTGACGGCCTGTCATAATAACAAAACAGACTTTGATATTCGTGATTATGGTGCGAAAGGTGATAGTATCACGGATAATGCAGAGGCTATTCAGAAAGCGATTGATGCCTGCAATAAAGCAGGGGGAGGCCGTGTGATTATTCCGGGTGACGGAGTGTATATGACCGGACCGTTCTCCGTAGCATCTTATGTTGACCTGCATTTGGATGCCAATGCAAAATTGCTGGCCAACCCGGATGAGAAGGTTTATAATAATAGTGCTTTCCGTGATAATAAGGGAGAAGGAATGATGTGGATTAGCGGAAAGGATATCATACAGTTTTCTATTAGTGGGAAAGGTAAGATTGATGGAAACGGCATAGCCTTTATGGGTAAGGAATTGGAGGATTCTTACGCACTTAAACCTGTACATACATTTGATCCTCGTCCGCATGTGCTGACTCTGATTAATGGAAAGGATATCCGTATCAAAGATGTTGTTATCGGAAATTCTGCTTATTGGACTGTACACCTGGTAGGCTGCAATGATGTGGTTGTTGATGGTGCCAGTATTCTGAACAGCCTGAAAATACGCAACTGCGATGGTATTGATGTGGATCATTCCAAGAATGTACGTATCAGCAATTGCCGGATTGAATCGGGAGACGATTGTATCTGTCTGAAGAATCGCCGTGAATACGAGGAATTGGGTCCTTGCGAGAATATTACAGTGACTAATTGTATCATGACTTCCCGCTCTTGTGCAGTCAAGATTGGTTCTGAGAATATGGATCGTATCAGTCATGTAGTGGTTGATAATTGCATTATCAGAGACAGTAACCGAGGCATTGGTATTCAGAATCGTGATGAAGGTACAGTGGAAAATGTGATTTTCTCTAATATCGTGGTCGATAGCAAGTTATTCTCAGACGTGTGGTGGGGAAAATCTGAAGCAATTTATGTAACAGCCTATACGCGTAAAGCTGGTGATCACAAGGATGCAGGCTGGCGTTTTCCAAAAGGAATGGCTGATTATCAGGTAGGAGCTGTAACTAACATAAGTTTCAATAATATTAAGTGTGAAAGTGAGAACGGAGTGTTCGTGGGTGCTGATACAAAAGATAAAATTCAGAATATTTATTTTGACCAGGTAGATTTAATGATTTCCAAACGAACTAACTTTGAAGGTGGTATTTATGATAAACGTCCTTGCAATGGCGCGGAGTTTGTGAAAGGAAAAACTTATGGATTCTATCTTGAAAATGCATCCAATGTAACTATACGTAACTCCTCCGTACGTTGGGGAGATACTCGTCCGGCTTATTTTGCCGACACTATGTTTAGCCAGAATGTGGATGGATTGGTCACTTTTAATTTGAAATGATGTTTTTGCTGTGAAAAGATATGTATTAGTGTTGTTTTGTCTGGCAAGCCTCTGTTCCCAACTTTCGGGCAGAGGCTGCCGCTTTTTAGATGGCGATGCCAGGACGATAAGGTTTGCTGTATTGTCGGATGTTCATTTGCAGGACACCTCTTATGTTCGTTCCATGGACTCCCAACTGCATTCTACCCGCTTGTTCAATGAAAACTATTTTGCCTTTCTGGCTGCTCTGGATGATATAGCCCGGCGGGATATCCATTACATCCTTCTGCCAGGTGACCTGACTGATGACGGACAATTGATGAATGTGCGGAAAGTGCGTGAAATACTCGATTCTTACTCTGCTAGTCACAACATGCACTTTCTGGTGATGACAGGCAATCACGATCCGTCGCACCCTTTTGCTGCCCGTGATTCGTTGGCTGGCATGAAGCGATGTGGCTATAAGGAGATACACAACGAATGGGCTTCTTTTGGTTTCTGGCCGCAAAAGGAGTATTTGTTCTGGGCTACTCCGTTCAGTACTTACACCTATGAGAATTACAGTTATGAAGAAGCGGTGCGACAAGCCGACTGGGGTAAGCGTACTTATGTTTATGAAGGCAGAAAACCGGCTATTCCTGATGGTAGTTATCTGGTAGAGCCTGTAAAGGGCGTGTGGGTATTGGCTATCGACGCCTCGGTTTACCGTCCGCAAGTTATTAAGGACGATAGCATACAAGCTTTTGAGGGAGCCAAGGCGGGTTACAACGAAGTGTTGCAGGTGAAGTCTTATCTCTTGCCCTGGATAAAACAGGTTGCCGCTCAAGCTCACAAGTATGGAAAGAAACTGGTTGCTTTTAGTCATTATCCCATGACAGATTATAATGACGGGGTTGCCCAATATATAGCTGATATTGCCGCTCCCGGCAAGTTTGATGTACATCGTTTCCCCGATTCCGCCATGGCCGAACTATTGGCAGATGCTGGTGTAACACTTCATCTTGGCGGTCATATCCACATGGACGATGAAGAAATATATGTGTCAAAGAAAGGCAATCGTTTGTGGAATGTGCAGGTCCCCTCTACAGCCGGTTATGTGTCAGCTTATAAAATTCTTACGTTGTATGAGAAGGGAAAAACGGAAGTAGAGACCGTTCCATTGGACTCTGTGAAAGGGTTTAATTGTTTCTTTGCTCGTTACCGGACAGAGCACGATTCTTTGCAGCAAATAGGCATACAACCTTTGTGGAACGATTCCGTACTGAACTCTCAAAACTATCGGCAGTTCTGTGAAGCCCATTTGAGGGAACTTACTCGCTTGCGTTATCTCCCGAACGATTTAAAACCCGTGGCAAGAAACCGTTTTGCTCCGATGACGGCCACAGAGCTATTTGCCTATGCAGGCATTAAAGGACAAAGGTCTGCTGGTTGGACTGGTTTTGATATGCTGGTAGATTTCTATAAACTCCGTTTTGGTGGCAAACTGGCGCTGAAGGATATTGATTCCCGGCGGTTGGAGCAATATAAGAAACTTGCCGGAAAGTTGGTCCGGAAAAAACCGGCAACTGATTTTGATAGGTTCCTTATAAGTTTCTACCGTATCTTTCTGGCTCATCTGGAGAGCTGAACGCGTTAAAAAAACATCCGGAGGTACTAAATGCTCAATCACTTTGTTAGCTCTCTATCTCTGGATTCAATTATCATACTAATGTTAATAATATCCTGACCGATGCGGGAAATCAGGAGATCATTCTGATTCATTTATTTTTTATTGCTGATAGATTCTTGTTATCCTGTACAAAAGAATTCATTCTTCTGTACAGGATAATTTTTTCTTTTGTACAAAAGAATGCAATCTTTTGTACAACACTTTATTGGTTATTGGTGTTAGGTTAAAATTGTATTATGAATAGATAAATAATACACGGAATAATTATTTTATAATCTCTACATTTGTAATTACACAAGTAGTGGCATTTGTTATACTTTAATCTTAAGCAATATGAAATATTTTTTATCACTCCTATTTCTATCACTGTCTTTATTAAACTGCACTTTCGCTCAAAAGAAAAGTTCTTTTATTCATGTTCAGAATGGCCATTTTGTTCAGAATGGGGCACCTTATTATTATATAGGTACCAATTTCTGGTATGGTGCAATTCTTGGCTCGCAAGGTGAAGGGGGAAATCGTGCCCGTTTAAATAAAGAACTGGACTTTTTAAAGTCTATGGGGATTAATAATCTTCGTGTTCTGGTTGGTTCAGATGGCAAGAATGGAATTACTTCAAAGGTTGAGCCTACTTTACAAAAGTCTCCCGGAGTTTATAATGATACTATTTTAGCGGGATTGGATTATTTATTGTTTCAGATGGGTAAACGCAAAATGTATGCAGTTCTCTATCTGAATAACTCATGGGAATGGACAGGGGGATACTCTCAATATCTGGAATGGGCCGGTTATGGTAAAGCACCAGTTCCAGCAGTGGACGGGTGGCCTGCTTATATGAAATATGTGAGGCAGTATCATCAGTCTGATTCCGCGAAAGCTCTGTTCCGTAATTACGTAAAAGATATTATTACCCGGACCAATCGTTATACCGGTAAGAAATATGTGAACGATGAGGCTATCATGTCCTGGCAGATAGGAAATGAGCCTCGTGCTTTTTCGGATGAAAACAAAGAACCGTTTGCCCGCTGGATTTCCGATGTGGCTGCTCAGATAAAAAGTCTCGATAAAAATCACATGGTTTCTACCGGGAGCGAAGGAAAACATGGATGTGAAGAAGATATACAGCTTTTTGAAAGAATACATGCCGATAAGAATGTAGATTATATGAATGTGCATCTTTGGCCATTTAACTGGGGGTGGGTAACAAAAGATAGTCTGTCAGAGAAACTACCGTTGGCTAAAGTGAATACTAAAGAGTATATAGACGAACATCTCAATATTGCACGGAAATATAAAAAACCTCTTGTTATGGAAGAGTTTGGTTTTCCGAGAGATGGCTTCAAGTTTTCAAAAGAGAGCACAACAACTGCACGTGACTCTTACTACAAATTTGTTTTCAATTTGATTATTGCCGATAAAAAAGTCGGCGGATATTTTGCCGGATGCAATTTCTGGGGATGGGGCGGATTTGCCAATCCTTCAGAGAAACATGTTTTCTGGCAAAAAGGAGATGACTATTGCGGTGATCCTGCCCAAGAAGAACAAGGGCTGAATTCGGTTTTTGCTTCTGATAAGACTGTTGGAATAATTAAGGAATCAATCCGGAAATTTAAATAGTGAATTGTTCTCTGAATAATTAAATGATAAAAAGGAGCTTTCTGTTTTCTCTCTCTTATACTTTTTCTGTTTTTCTTCGGTAAATGTCCGGAAGTTTGAGGAACCGGCAAAGACTCCTCTTATGGGGTGGAATAGTTGGAAAAAATTTGCTGCGATATAAATTAAGACAACAAAGGATAAGGTTGAAGTTTGGTTTAAACCTCTTGCAGGAGGTGATTGAGCATACTGTTTAATAAATCATTTCAAAGAGAGTAAGGAGCATACCATAGACTTACAGAAAATTAATTTGTAAAATGAAGTTTCTAAACGTTCTACTAATTTTAGTAATACTTCGTATGTAATAAAGAATTTGTGGACTAAGAAACAGACAGAAAATTCAAAGAAGGATAAGAAAGTATTAGTCTATGTTCAGGATGTGGTTTTGTATAGACTTAGTATTAGAAAGTAATCAAAAAATCAATATTATATGAAGATGAAGAAAAGTTGGGTAGGTTTATTTATTTGGTGTTTCTCACTCTCTTTATTTGCTCAGTCAAATAAAGAGGTAGAAGGTCTTACTTACAAAGTAAAGCAAACAAATGATTGGGTGTTCTATTCTCCTCAGAATCCTACAATTGAGGTCTTGGTCAGAAATGAGCATAATGTACAGGCTAAAGCTGCATTAAACTTGCAAGTAACCACAGATGATTTCAAACCGGTGCATAAGTTTGCACAATCTATCTCTCTGAATAAAGGAGATTCCACAGAGGCTGATTTTTCCTTCTCTGTTCCAGCTCCCGGTTTCTATCGTTGTACCGTTTCTCAGGAAGTAAATGGAATAGTAAAAGAAATTAAGAAATTTAATATTGGCTATGAACCGGAATACATTGTTTCGCTTCCTGATAATAAGCCTGATCTGCGCAAATTTTGGGACGAAAGCCTGGCCGAACTGGCAAAAGTAGCTCCTGAATATAAGCTTACTCTGATTCCGGATTCTTCAAACAATGTGCGCAAGTTATATAAGGTAAGTATGAAATCCATTGGCGGAGTTGAAATCTCAGGTTATTATTCAACGCCGGCAAAAAAAGGAAAGTACCCTGCTATAATTAGTTATATGGGATATGGTTCCAAACCATGGGTGCCGAAAACAAATGATAATCCCGACTTCGTAAAATTTGTTTTATCAGTTCGTGGACAAGGCCTGCAGCAGCCAACAAACGTTTACGGTGATTGGATTACATACGGCATTCAATCGAAAGAAGAATTTTATTATCGTGGTGCCTTTATGGATTTAGTTCGTGCAATAGATTTTGTGGCATCACGTCCTGAAGTTAATACAAAAAATATTTTCGCAGAGGGAGGTAGCCAAGGTGGAGCCTTTACACTGGCTGCTTGTGCACTTGATCATCGTATTGCTGCAGCTGCTCCTTTCATTCCATTTCTTTCAGATTATCCCGATTATTTTAAAATAGTTCACTGGCCGGGAGATGTAGTGAAGGCTGCTTTGGCAAAGCAATCGGGGATGACTGAAACTCAGTTGTATGAGATGCTATCTTATTTTGATATTAAGAATTTAGCCGGATGGATTAAATGTCCGGTGATCATGGCAGCTGGATTGCAGGACGAAGTTTGTCCTCCTCATACTAACTTCTCAGGTTATAATCGTATCAGTACTGAAAAAGAGTATCATATTAATCCAACTTATGGACACGATGTTCCTCCCACATGGTGGAATCTTCGTCTGGATTTCTTTAAAAAACATATGAAATAGTGCAATAGATAAAATAGTATTATATATAGATAAAATTTCATTTGTTACAAACTGTCAAAACGAATACTTTTGCTTCCACATATTTAAAATCTAATAATTAGTTATGAAAAACATCATGTTGTTTTTAATGGCGCTTGTGATGAGTTGTCATGTCATGGCACAACAAGGCCGAATTACCGGTACGGTTACCGACAGTAAGGACGGTTCCGGTATGCCTGGCGTAAATGTTCAAGTAAAAGGGACCACAAATGGAACCATAACAGACATTAATGGAAAATTCATGTTGAATGTTTCTACAAAGAATGCCGTTATTGTTGTTTCCTGTGTGGGGTACAACTCCCAGGAAATCCGTCTGAAAGGCGATCAGAAGATTGCCAATGTGGCTTTAGAAGAGAATTCTAAATTACTTGATGAGGTGGTTGTTGTAGGTTATGGTTCTATGAAGAAAAGTGACCTTACAGGGTCTGTAGGTTCTCTTAGTGGTGATAAACTGAAAGAATCAGTAGTTGCTAACTTTGACCAGGCTTTGCAAGGACGTATTGCTGGTGTGCAGGTCTCGTCTAATTCCGGTACTCCAGGTGCTGCAACTACGATCCGTATCCGTGGAGCAAGTTCTATCACTTCAGATAATGAACCTCTCTACATTATTGATGGTATCCCGGTACAAGGCTCAGGTGCTACAATTGCAGGATTTGATTGGGCTGGTGGTGCAAACGGTCAAAACAAGGTTAATCCGTTGGCTGCAATTTCTCCAAGTGATATCATAAGTATTGATGTATTGAAAGATGCTTCAGCTTGTGCTATTTATGGTTCTGCAGGTGCCAATGGTGTTGTTATGGTTACAACTCGTCGTGGTAAGGCTGGTGAAGTCAAAATCAACTATGATGGTTATGCCTCCGTATCTTCTCTTCCTAAGACCTTGGATATGATGAATCTTCAGCAATTTGCTGTTTATCAACAAGAATTATCCAAAGATCTGGGTAATCCTCTCTCTGATTATTTTAAGGATCCGTCTATATTAGGTTCAGGTCAGGATTGGCAAAATGCTATTTTCCGCTCTGCAATTGCACAAAACCATTCACTTTCCATATCTGGGGGAACTGATAAAACTCAATTCTCTGTATCCGGTAGCTGGTTTGATCAGGATGGTATTGTAATAGGTTCAGGTTTCAATCGTTTTAATTCCCGTTTTAATTTTGATGCACAAGCCCGTAGCTGGCTCAAGTTAGGTGGCTCTCTTTCTTTTGCACGCACCAATGAAACTATTACTCTTAATGATGGTGGTGATGGTGTAATTATGCAGTCTCTTTTGATGCCTCCTAATGTTCCGGTTAAAGACATGGATGGCAATTATGCAGGACCGAATTCTGTTGAAGGAGTATCCTGGAATCCGGTAGCTGTTGCTATGACACGTACCAATACATTACTTCGTAATCGTGTTATGGGCGGTTTCTATGGCGCTGCTGAAATTGTAAAAGGGTTGACTCTCCGTTCTGAATATTCTTTTGATATTTCAAATAACACCAACAAAGCATTTCACCCTACTTATCATTGGGGGGCTTTGGAAAATAATATCAACCGTATTATGCAGCGTGATGACCAGTCTATGTTCTGGGTTCAGAAAGATTATCTTACCTGGGACAAGACATTTAATCAGAAGCATAATATCAATCTGATGGGAGGTTTTGAAGTACAGGAATCTTCTTGGGAAGGAACTCAGCTGATTAAGAGTAAGCTGACTACAGATGACATCAAAGTAATAGGTGTTGATGGTACTTATGAAACAAACTCTGGCTGGAAAGATAAAGCTACTCAGATATCTGTATTCGGTCGTGCAAATTATAATTATGACCACCGTTATTATCTGACAGGAACACTGCGTAGGGATGCTTCTTCTAAGTTTGGTTCAGGCAATCGTTGGGGAAATTTCCCATCAATGGCAGTAGCTTGGCGTATCAGTAATGAAGCTTTTATGAAGGATATAAAATCGATTTCTAATCTAAAACTTCGTTTAGGCTATGGTATGGTAGGTAATTCAAATATTGGGAACTACAAATTCGGGTCTTCTATGACAGCTTCTTCAACACCTTTCGGAACCGGCTATCGTCCTACAAATATATCGAATCCGGATTTGAAATGGGAATCTTCTGTTCAATACAATGGTGGAATAGACTTGGGGTTGTTTAGTGATCGTATTTCATTGAGTGTAGATGCTTATTACAAAACTACAAAGGGTCTTTTATTGCAGGTTTCTATTCCTAGTTATTTAGGTGGCTCTACTTATGATGATATTCAGTCTCCTATTGCAAATATAGGAAAGATGGACAATAAGGGAGTTGATATATCTTTATCAACTCATAACATAAAGGGTAAGAATCTGAACTGGACATCTAATCTGATATTCTCTCTCAACCGTGGTAAGGTAATCGGTTTAAATGATGATAGTCAGGCTCTTTATGGTAAACTAAACTGGTATTCTGAATTTCAGACTGCTACTATTACAAAAGTGGGTCAACCATTAGGTGTTTTTTATGGTTATCAAACAGAAGGTATCTTCAAAGATAAAGCAGATATCTTAAATCATGCAGTTCAAAAGGCTGATCCGCAAAATAGTAAAATCAATTATGTGAATAAAACTGGTGGTGTCTGGGTAGGTGACATTAAGTTCGTTGATCGCAATGATGATGGAGTGATTGATACGAAAGACCAGACTATTATCGGTAATCCAAATCCTGATTTTACATTTGGTTTTAATAATAACATAACTTATAAAAACTTTGATTTGGCATTTTCAATTAATGGATCAGTTGGCGGTGATATATTAAATTATGCTCGTGTATTAACAGAGGGCCAGACTAGTATTTGGACAAATCAGTCTGTTGATGTGGTTAACCGTGCAAAAATAGGTTTGACTGATGCAAATGGTTCAGCTACAGATCCTGATAATGTTTATTTGCTTAATCCAAATGCAACGGTGCCACGTGCAGCTACTAATGATGTAAACCGTAACAATCGTATGTCTGATCGTTTTATTGAAGATGGATCTTATGTACGTCTATCAAATATTTCACTGGGTTATACATTACCTAAGGACTTTACAAGGAAAATGAAGATAGATAAACTTAGAGTATATGCCAGCGCTCAGAATTTGCTCACAATAACTGGCTATTCTGGTTATGATCCTGAAATTGGTTCATATAATCAAAGTGCTCAGCTGCAGAATATTGATATGGGACACTATCCAACTCCTAGAATGTTCACATTTGGTATTAACCTGGGATTTTAATCAAAGAATAAAAAGGAAATGAAAAAGATAATTAAATATATTAGTCTGGTTGCCCTTTTATTAGGAGCATCTTCTTGCAACGACTTTCTGGACGTTGTTCCGCAAGATTCTTTAACTAAAGACAATTATTATAACAGTGAGTCAAAAATACGTGCCAATACAGCGACGCTATATGGAGCCGTTTGGTGGGATTTTGATTGTCAGTTTATGTGGCTGGCAGGTGATGAAATGGCTGGTGATTTGTACTATACTTATGACCAGGAAGGACAATTCTTTTATTTTAGTTATAATAATGGTAACTCTTATCTTACAAAAGGCTGGCAAGGTTTGTATCGTGTGGTATCTTATGCAAACTCTGTAATTAATGATATGCCAGGTGCTGCAACAAATGTTTCGCAGGGAGTTATTGACAAAGCAGTGGCTGAAGCTCGTTTCATGCGTGGCGTAGCTTATTATTACCTTACAGAATATTGGGGAGAAGTACCTATTATAGAAAGTTCTACAGATAAAATTACTTCCGGTGACCTCTTTGTTCCAAAGAATACCCGTAAAAGCTGTTATGAGTTTATGGTTCGTGATTTGGAATATGCGGCAGCAACGCTTCCATCTACAGATACTCAGGCAGGTCGCGTAACAAAATGGGCTGCAGAAGCTATGCTGGCAAAAGTGCATCTGACTTATGCTGCTGCAGCTATGGGCAACTCATCTGTTTTCGGAGATGCTGCTACACATTTTTCTAAAGCCAAAGAACTTTGTGCTGATGTAATAGAAAACAGTGGCCGTAAGCTGGATACAAGCTTTGGAAATCTGTTTACTGTGGAAGGTAACAACTGTTCTGAATCACTGTTTGCCATTCAATGTAAAACCGGAGCTTATGAACAAGGTAGCTCACGAAACGTAAACTTCTCTCGTAGCTCTGTTATTGCTGATCAGACCTGGGGAGCCGGTAAGGGCCCGACAATTTATCTTCAAAAGGAATTTGATCAGCAAAAAGATGTTCGCCGTCCTTGGACATATATGCATCAGGGTGATTACTATTCAATGCTTAACAAGAAAAATGGCGGTTATACTTACAAGAATTACGTTGAGGCAGATAATGAAAATCCGAGCGAAATGCTTGCTCACATTAAGAAATATGTAATAGGCAAGGCCTCTGATTGTGATGGAAATGTTGGTCTGAATCAGGATGCCGGAAACAATATTCATGTAATTCGTTTGGCAGATGTTTATTTGATGTATGCAGAGGCTGTTCTTGGTAGCGGCAGTTCAACAACTGATGTTACAGCTCTTAAATATTTCAATGCTGTTCATAGCACTCGCGCTGGTTTAACTCCAGCTACTTCGCTCACTTTTAATGACATCCTGAAAGAACGTCATTTAGAGTTTGCATTTGAAGGCGTTCGCTGGTTAGACATTAAACGACTTTATTATCGTGATTCGGCTGCTGCACTTGCGTTGCTCAATAGCCAGAAACGTGAACTTGTATATATGCTGAAAAATGGCTACTCATCAGCAGAAGATAAGAACAATAACGATAATTATCAAGAAATAGTACCTACAGCAGGTTTTGTAAAGGTGTATGATTCGCAAATGTATTTGCCAATCCCTGCTGAAGCATTGACTAGTAATCCTCGATTTACAGAACCAGCTGTAGATTATCAATTTAAATAAGAGAACTATGAAAGCATTAATTAAAAATATATTATTTGTAGCTGTCGCTGTTGCAAGCTGTTTTCTTACTGCTTGTAAAGATGAAGATAATGGCAGTGCCAATACTCCGGTGGTGAGATATGTTCGTTCGTGTGATTCGGCTAGATCCGATTCACTGATTACGAAGGCAAGTTTAGGTAGTACAATTGCCATCATCGGTGAAAATCTTGGTGATGTAAAAGAAGTCTGGTTTAATGACCAGCAGGCAAAAGTCAATCCTGTATATGTAACTGATAAGTCAATCCTGATTTCTATACCTAGCGGTATTCCCACAGATGTGACCGGTAAAATCCGTTTTGTGACTCAATCGGGACTAGAATCGACCTACGATTTTGGCGTTGTAGTTCCAAGTCCGGTTCTTAATTCAATGAAGTGTGAATATGTTGCCGATGGAGATACTGCTGTTATTGAAGGTGATTTCTTCCTTAATCCGAAAGTTTATTTTAAGGGTAATATGGAAGCGCAGATAGTAAATTTTACTAAAACAGAATTAAAAGTAATAGTTCCTTCAGGTGCAGAAGCAGGTCCTGTCACTGTTGAATCTATGTATGGTTCTACCCGTTCTATATTCAACTTCCGTGATAACTCCGTAGTGTCACCATCCACAAAACTATTCAATGATTTTGAAGAAACATCTTCCTGGAATCCTTGGGGATTAAGTGCTTTTGCATCAGAGGATGGCTTATCTGGTCAGTATCTTAAGTTTGAAGGAACAACTGGTTCATGGGCCTGGCCTGCTAATTCCCTACAGTTCTATTATGCAAGTTCAACTCGTACTCCACTTGTGTCTTCGGGTGATATATCTACATTGGCACTTCGTTTTGAAGCCAATTGCAAAGAATGGCACGATACTCCATTGCTGTTCTGGTTTACAAATAATGCAGGTACACACAATGTCGATGGAGATGATCCACAGGCACACTGGAAACCATATCTGAAAAGTGGTGTCAAATCTAACTATGTAACTGATGGCTGGGAAACAATCACAATTCCATTATCTGATTTTAAGTATGATAAAGCTGAAACTGGTGGTGTGACTCGTTCTATTACAAGCCTTTCTCAGTTGGTAGATCTTCACGCAATGTTCTTTGGTGCTGCGGATGGTACTTACAACCTGAAACTTTGGATTGATAACATGCGTATTGTTAAATATAAATAAGCAACATAAGATATGAAAAAGAATTTATTAACATATTGCTCATTCATCCTGTTAATGGTGGCTGCAGGTTTCTGCTTTACAAGCTGTAACAAGGATGAAGCTGTTAGTACCCCGATCCTTGAATCTTTTGGGCCAAGTCCCGCTTTGCGTGGAGGTGAACTTCGTTTTATTGGTAAAAACTTGTCGGGTGTAGAAGGTGTTGTACTTCAGGGAACTGATGAGATAAAGGATATTGTAACAGTTAGCGATCAGGAATTCAAAATCACAATTCCTCAGAATGCTCAGCCTGGGTTGGTAACCTTAAAGACTTCTTCCGGAGATATTGTTACTAAAACCAGGTTAACATTCTCTGAACCGATTTCTGTTACTAAACTTTCTAATACGAATACAACAGGAGTCGCTCGTTATGGTGATAGCTTTACCATTGAAGGGGATTACCTGAACTTAATCAAACAGGTGATCTTTGCAGATAATGATACTATTTATCAGAAGGATTTTGTGGAACAAACCCGTAATAAGATAAAAGTGGTAGTTCCTCAGAGAGCACGCACTGGTATGATTACTTTGTCTAATGGTGCAGATATTCCTATCTTGGTTTACACAGCAGAAGTGCCTATTCAGGCTCCATATATTTTGAAAGCTTCTGATAACCTGGGCGCTGGCCTTTCTCCATTGACTGTGAAGCCAGGTACTGATAAGGTTACAATTAAAGGAAGTAATTTTGATTTAGTGAAAGCTGTTGTCTTTGGCGGAACAAAACTTTCTCCGAAATTTACATTGAGCACAGATGCCCGCACTATTGAGGCCGAAGTTCCAGCTGATGCACAGGATGGTAGCGTAATCCTTGTAGGATTCTCTGGTACTACTGTTACAAGTGAACTATCACTTAAGATGAAAATGCCAGCAATAACAAAAGTAGCTCCAAATCCAGTTAAGAATGGTGAAACCCTTACAATTACAGGTACTGATCTTGATTTGGTTAATGGTGCTAAATTCGGAACCCTGGCTGCAGAAATTACAGCCCAATCAAGTACAGAAATAAAAGTAAAAGTCCCATTTACTGCAACTGCAGGAAACGTTGTACTGTCTACAAAGTCTGGAGGAGTTATTGAAACAGGAAGTTTCTCTTATGTAAAACCAACAGCAACATCCTTTAACCCATCCTCACTTATGGCAGGAAGGGAAGTTGAAATTACCGGAACAAATCTTGATTTGGTAAGTTCAGTAATATTCCCTAATAATTTAACTGTAGCAGTTGATGGCTCGAAACAGACTGCAACTTCAATCAAGATTAATGTGCCTGTAACAGCTGTTTCAGGAAAAGTAACATTGGTCATGAAGAATGGCGAAACTCAGGATTCTGAAACATTCTTAACCGTTGAGCCTGCAGATATTCCAATTGTAACAGTTAAGCCTTCATCTATAAAACCGGGAGAATTATTAGTACTGGAAGGTATGAACCTGAATGTAGAAACGGCTTATTTTGGCGACATCAAAGCTACTGAATACGGAACACGTTCAAATTCCAGATTGGAAGTATATGTTCCAAAGAATGTTCCTGCTGGTAGTGTAGCACTTAAATTGACCGGTGCTAATGGAAAATCGTCTATCGTAAATATTACAATTGCCGGTGGGGTAACTCCTGTTGAAAATCAGGCACTAGTATTCTTTGATTTTGATGCAGGCGATGCTGCTATTGGCTGGAATGGTGTAGGTAGTATTGAAGGAGATGCAAGTATGGCTATTTCTGGTAAGTATTACCACGTGAATGCAACTATGGATGGTGGTTGGAATGTCTATTTTATGCGTAACTGGGGTAAATTCTCCACAACGGGTGTTAATGCTTCCACTTATGCTGTGAAAATGGATATAAATATTGTTAGTGTAGACTCACCAATTGTATTGAAATTCAGAATGAAAGGTAGTGAGGATGATTTCTGGTACGTATGGAAAGTTGGTGAACTCTATCCTTCAGGTACAAAAGGCTGGATAACGGTTACTCTTCCTTTAAGTGGATTTAAAAACAATAATGGAGATGGTTCTGCAACCATTACTGATCCTTCAAAATTGGGATCAGAATATGGTATTGCCCATGGTTGGGGAGCTGGTCAGATCAATATGTATATTGATAATGTCCGTTTCGAAAAGATGTAATAAATAGTAGAAAAAGAGGAGATTCCTCAAAATGGTGATCTCCTCTTTTTTTCTCTTTCTTTTTGTATTATAAATAAGTTTTGAAATGAAGAATATTAAGTTTTACTTTTTCTTTTTGATGTCTGTCCTTTTGGTTTCTTGTAGTGGAGGGAATGGAGATGAACCTATACCTCAAAGTACAGAGCCTGAGCTTACATCATCAGTCCCTGCTAATCAAGCAACAGCTGTTGCTTATGATACAGGAACTATGCAAGTAGTCTTTGACCGTGCTATTACGGTTGTTTCTGTTGATAAGATTACGCTTAATGGAGGCGCAGTATCTTCAGCGTCAGTTTCTGACAAAACATTGACAGTAACATTGCCTGCATTGAAAGGTAATACTCAATATACTTTGAAAATTGCAATTTCTGCTATAAAAGCTGTTCCTGGTACACTCAATACAAAGGAAATATCTGTATCCTTTACTACAGGTGCAGAACCTACTTATGAAATTTCAAAAACATTGGTAACGTCTAATCCTTCTTCTCAGGCTGTAAAAGTGTACAATTTCTTATTAGAGAATTATAGAAAGAAGATTATCTCAGGTACGATGGCTAAAGTTAACTGGAATATCTCCGATGCTACCTGGGTAAATTATAAGGCAGGGAAGTATCCGGCTATTAACTGTTTTGATTATGTTCATCTCATGTCGTCACCTGCAAATTGGATTGATTACAGTAATACACAAGTGGTAGAGGACTGGTGGAATAATAATGGATTGGTGGCTTGTATGTGGCACTGGAATGTACCGAAAAGTGAAGGCTCTACTGAATATACTTATGTGCCGACCGAAACAACGTTCAAAGCTTCAAATGCTACAGTTGAAGGAACGTGGGAGAATAATATTGTTAAAGCGGACCTTGAAAAGATTTCCGGATATTTAGGATTGCTTCAGAAAAAAGGAATCCCAGTTATCTGGCGACCATTACATGAAGGATCCGGCAATACGTATGCTTATTCAGGTGGAACTGCCTGGTTCTGGTGGGGAGCAAGTGGTGCTGATGCTTATAAAAAACTTTGGGTTTATATGTTTAACTATTTCCAGAATAAGGGACTTAATAATTTGATTTGGGTATGGACTACTCAGACAGGCGATAAAGATTTCTATCCTGGTGATAAATATGTAGATATTGTTGGCCGGGATCTTTACGGACAAGATTCTAATAATTTAATGACTGTTTCACAGATCCTTACTCAGTACCAGACTATTGCAAAGGAATATCCTACAAAAATGGTTACTCTTAGTGAATGTGGTAGTGTAGCAACTATAACAAATCAGTGGAATGCAGGTGCTACCTGGTCGTGGTTTATGCCTTGGTATGATTATGATCGAACTGATACAGGAGATACAAATAAATATGCAAATGCAGCTTTTTGGTCAGATGCTGTAGGAAATGCAAATGTTATCACTCGGGATCAGATGCCTAGTCTGAAATAAATATTACTATACTATCATGAAAAAGATATTATTAGCTGCTATGACGTTAATCTTAACAAGCTCTTTCTCTAATGGGAATAAGAAAGAGGTTTACAAGGATGCTTCGGCTCCGGTAAAAGACAGGGTGGAGGATTTACTCCAACGAATGACTCTTGAGGAAAAGGTGGGACAGATGAATCAATTTGTCGGTATTGAACATATTAAGGCTGCTCAGGCTACGCTTACTGCTGATCAGTTAAGAACCAATACTGCTAATGCATTCTATCCCGGCACTACTGTTGAGGATATTGTGAAGTGGACGGAAACCGGACGGATTGGTTCTTTCCTGCACGTGCTAACGTTGAAAGAGGCCAATTACCTGCAATCGCTGGCTATGAAAAGCAGATTGCAAATTCCTATAATCTTCGGTATTGATGCTATTCACGGTAATGCGAATGCACCCGATAATACAGTTTACCCAACAAACATTGGCCTAGCTTCTTCTTTCGATCTGGATATGGCCTATAAGATTGCCCGCCAGACAGCAAAGGAGATGCGTGCCATGAATATGCACTGGACCTTTAACCCGAATGTGGAGGTTGCCCGCGACGCTCGTTGGGGCAGGGTAGGCGAAACTTACGGAGAAGATCCTTATTTGGTTTCGTTGATGGGCGTTCAGTCTGTTAAGGGATATCAGGAAAAACTTAATAGTAAGGAAGATGTGCTGGCTTGTATCAAGCATTTTGTCGGTGGTAGTGAGCCTCTGAACGGAACCAATGGTGCTCCGGCAGATTTGTCTGAGCGTACACTGCGTGAAGTTTTCTTTCCACCTTTCAAGGCTGGTGTTGAGGCTGGTGCAATGTCCTTGATGACTGCTCATAATGAGCTTAATGGAATTCCTTGTCACAGCAATGACTGGCTGATGGAGGATGTTCTTCGTAAGGAATGGAAGTTCCCCGGGTTTGTGGTTAGTGACTGGATGGACATTGAACATATAAATGATTTACATGCTACGGCAGAGAATATAAAAGAAGCCTTCTATCAAAGCATCATGGCCGGAATGGATATGCACATGCATGGCGTTAAGTGGAACGAAGATGTGGTTGAACTGGTGAAAGAAGGCCGCATTCCTGAATCACGTATTGATGAATCTGTTCGCCGCATTCTGGATGTGAAGTTCCGTCTTGGACTGTTTGAACAGCCTTATGCCGACGAGAAGCAAAGCATGAAAATCCGTTTGTGCAGTGAGCACAGAGCTACAGCTTTGGAGGCTGCACGCAATGGTATTGTGTTATTGAAGAATAGCGGTGTACTTCCTCTTTCGCAGGATAAGTATAAAAAAGTATTGGTTACAGGCATCAATGCCAATGATATGAACATTCTGGGCGACTGGAGTGCGGTTCAGAAAGAAGAGAATGTAATAACCATCCTTCAGGGATTGAAAATGACAGCTCCGCAGACAAGTTTTGACTTTGTAGATCAGGGATGGGATCCCCGAAACATGGATCAGAAAAAGGTTGATGAGGCTGCTGATAAAGCAAAAAATGCCGATTTGAATATTGTAGTTGCCGGAGAATACATGATGCGTTTCCGCTGGAAGGACCGTACCGGAGGTGAAGATACCGACCGCTCGGATATTGATTTAGTTGGATTGCAGAATGAACTGATTAAGAAAGTCGCTGCTTCAGGTAAACCTACGATTCTGATTCTTGTGAATGGTCGTCAACTGGGTGTGGAATGGGCAGCCGAACATCTTCCTGCTATCGTTGAAGCTTGGGAACCGGGAATGTATGGCGGTCAGGCTGTTGCCGAAATCCTTTACGGAAAGGTGAATCCATCTGCTAAACTACCGGTTACTATCCCTCGCAGTGTAGGTCAGTTGCAAATGATTTATAATAATAAACCTTCGCAGTATTTCCATCCGTATGTAGTAAAACCAAGCACTCCGCTTTATCCTTTTGGATATGGGCTTTCATACACAACTTATAAGTATGATGATTTGAAACTAGACAAAACCGAAATAAATAAAGACGGCAATGTAAAGGTCAGCGTTAAGATAACCAACACAGGAGATCGCGATGGAGTGGAGATTGCTCAGCTTTACATCCGTGATAAGTTCAGTTGCGTTACCCGCCCTGTTAAGGAACTGAAGGATTTTGCCCGTGTTGCCTTGAAAGCGGGAGAGAGTAAAGTGGTGAGCTTCACCGTTACTCCTGATAAACTTGCCTTCTATGATAAGAAGATGAACTGGCAGGTAGAACCGGGAGAGTTTATTGTAATGGTTGGATCTTCCTCGGAAGATAGTGCATTATTAAAGCAGAATTTTTTGGTTAAATAAGGAATGTTTGTAATGAGTTGCGCAACTCGAAATAACGACCTGCACAGCTCGTTTTAATGACTTGCGCAACTCATTCATGCGATCTGCACAGTTCGTGAAAAAGATTCCTTTAAGAATTTAAATAATGATTAGTATGGTTGAAAAGATTAGGAATATTGCTGCCGGAGCTCTCCTTATTGCGGGAATAGTTTCTTGTGGTGCAGCAAATAAGGTTACTGGTAAGGTGGTTAAACCCTCCCAGAAAAGAACTGTGGAAACACAGAACTTACTGAAGAATCTTCAGAATATACCGGCAAAGGGATTCATGTTTGGTCATCAGGATGATACAGCTTATGGTATAGGCTGGGACGGAGATTCAGATCGCTCCGACGTAAAAAGTGTATGTGGAGACTATCCTGCCGTGTGTGGATGGGATTTAGGTCACATTGAACTGGGTGATGATAAGAATCTTGATAAGATTCCTTTTGATAGAATTCGTAAAGATATTGTAGCTCAATACCTTCGTGGTGGCCTCAATACCGTTAGCTGGCATTTGAATAACCCATTAACCGGAGGAGATGCGTGGGATGTTAAGACAGACGGAGTAGTAAAATCCATTTTGCCGGGTGGTTCAAAGCATGAACTATTCCTTTCATGGTTAAATAAACTAACTGTTTTCTTTAAATCACTTAAAACAGCCGATGGAAAGAGCATTCCGGTATTGTTCCGCCCCTGGCATGAACATACAGGCAGCTGGTTCTGGTGGGGAAAGTCACATTGTACCCCTCAGGAATATAAGGATCTGTGGAAAATGACTCACGATTACCTCACTTCGCATGGCGTCACAAATTTGCTTTATGCTTACTCTCCAGGCAGCGAAAAAACAGTGGATGAGTATATGGAACGATATCCGGGGGATAGCTATGTCGATCTGTTGGGATTTGATTGTTATCCTTCTGTAAAACCTGAAGGAACGGAAGAATACAAAACTTTAATGAATACGGTGTTAACCTATCTCACTAAGTTAGGTAAGGAGCATCATAAAGTGATTGCCGTAACAGAAACTGGTCTGGAAGCTTTGCCAATAGCCAATTGGTGGATGGATGTTCTCTTTCCGGTGATCGATAAATACCCTATTTCTTATGTATTGGTTTGGCGCAATGCCCACGACAAGCAGAACCATTTCTATGCTCCCTATCCGGGTCAGGCATCGGCTCCTAACTTTGTGGAATTCTATAATCAGCCAAAAACGTTCTTCTGCAAAGATGTGAAGAACTTGTATAAGTAAAATCTAATTGACTAACGATTTAATGTAACCCAATTATTATGAATAAGTTTGAAGATAAAACAGCAAAAATATTAGCAGACCATGAAGCTTTCCTGAATAAAAAGAATGAGCCTGAAGAAGTGACAAATGGTCTGTTCACAAGATATAAAAATCCGGTTTTGACAGCTGCACATACTCCTGTAATCTGGCGATACGATCTGGATGAAAAGACCAATCCATACCTTATGGAGCGCATTGGAATGAATGCGGCTTTAAATTCCGGAGCGATAAAATGGAACGGAAAGTATATTCTTGTGGTACGCGTTGAGGGTGCCGACCGTAAATCTTTCTTTGCAGTGGCCGAAAGCCCCAACGGAATAGACAACTTCCGCTTCTGGGATTTCCCTGTAACTATGCCCGATACGGAAGATCCTGCGACTAACATTTATGATATGCGCCTTACAGCTCACGAAGATGGCTGGATTTACGGTGTGTTCTGTGCCGAACGTCTCGATCCTAAAGCCCCTGCGGGCGATCTTTCTACGGCAACAGCTACTGCCGGAATTGCACGAACAAAAGATTTAAAGAATTGGGAACGTCTGCCGGATTTGAAATCAAAGAGTCAGCAACGCAATGTAGTGCTTCACCCTGAGTTTGTGGATGGGAAATATGCACTCTATACACGTCCGCAAGATGGCTTTATTGATGCCGGAAGTGGCGGAGGTATTGGCTGGGCATTGATTGATGATATGACAAATGCAGTAGTTAGAGAGGAAAAGATTATTGATCATCGTTATTATCATACTATCAAGGAAGTAAAGAATGGGGAAGGTCCTCATCCTATAAAAACCCAAAAAGGCTGGCTTCATCTGGCTCACGGAGTAAGAGGATGTGCCGCCGGTTTGCGATATGTGCTCTATATGTATATGACTTCTCTGGAAGATCCTTCCAGACTGATTGCTTCTCCGGGCGGATATTTCATGGCTCCTGTGGGAGAAGAACGAATTGGTGATGTATCTAATGTGCTATTCAGTAACGGTTGGATTGCCGACGAGGACGGAACAGTGTTTATCTATTACGCATCTTCCGATACCCGTATGCATGTGGCCACCTCAACTGTTGATAAGTTGGTGGATTATTGCATGAATACTCCTGAAGATGGTTTTACCACTTCCGCATCTGTGGAGACAATAAAGAAACAGGTAGAAAAGAATCTTAGTAAGCTGGCCAATAAATAATAGTTGGAATCGTTAATATTCTCGTATAAAAAGTTTACTTTAGATTTAATTTTGAAATAATATCATGATAAAACTAACAGAGAAAATAGGTTACGGTTTCGGAGATATGGCTTCTTCCATGTTCTGGAAGATTTTCGGAATGTATCTTCTTTACTTCTATACAGATGTTTACGGGCTGGCTCCGGCAGCAGTTGGAACAATGTTTCTCATCACTCGTGTATGGGATTCATTTCTTGACCCTGTAATCGGAGTGATTGCCGACAGAACAGAGTCCCGGTGGGGTAAATTCCGTCCGTATCTGCTCTATATAGCTCTCCCTTTCGGAATAATTGGTGTGCTTACTTTTGTAACGCCCCATTTTAGTACTGAGTGGAAGCTTGCTTATGCATATCTCACTTACACGCTAATGATGATGGTTTATTCTGCAATCAATGTGCCCTACGCTTCATTGCTTGGAGTGATGACACCTAATCCGCAGGAACGAACCACCCTTTCTTCATATAGAATGTTTTTCGCCTATCTGGGTAGTTTCATCGCTTTATTGATTATTCAGCCGTTGGTGGAATTCTTCTCGAAAATTGGTGGGGGAGTGAATCCTCAACAGGGTTGGACTTACGGTGTTGCCGTAATAGCCACAATGTGCGTTGCTCTGTTTATAGGGTGTTTTGCTCTGACAAGAGAAAGGGTAAAACCGGTAAAGCAGGAAGAAAAGAGCACTCTGAAAGAAGATTTACTCGATTTGTGGCATAATCGCCCATGGTGGATTTTGTTGGGAGCAGGCATTGCAGCATTGATTTTTAACTCTATTCGCGACGGAGCAACGATCTATTATTTCAAGTATTATGTTTTGGAGGACAACTCCCTCAAAATAGCATCATTGGGAGTAACGGTTACGTGGACTTCTCTTTATCTGGCACTGGGTCAGGCATCTAATATGGTGGGTGTGGCTTTGGCCGCTCCTGTTGCAAATCACATTGGAAAGAAAATGACTTATATGGGAGCAATGGCTATTGCAACGGTACTAAGCATTGCTTTCTTCTGGTTTACTCCCGGACAGTTGGTGCTGATATTTGTATTCCAGGCCTTGATTAGTACTTGTGCCGGAATTATCTTCCCACTTCTGTGGTCTATGTATGCTGATATAGCCGATTATTCTGAATTGAAATGCGGGCGTCGTGCCACCGGATTGATCTTCTCTTCCTCTTCCATGTCCCAGAAACTGGGATGGACATTAGGAGGAGCTTTGACCGGTTGGTTATTGTCTTACTTCGGTTTCAAGGCAAATGTGGCACAATCTGAGAATGCCATTACAGGTATTAAGATGATGTTGAGTTTCCTTCCGGCTATAGGTACGGTTCTTTCGGTAATCTTTATCTCTTTTTATCCGCTCAGCGAGAAGAAAGTAAAGAACATTACCCTGCAACTTGAAGAACGTCGTAAAGATTTAAAGTAGAAACTATGAACAATATAAATGAATTAAAAGCGGAAGTGCTTGATGTGTTGCAGAATAATATTCTTCCATACTGGGAAAATAAGATGCAGGACAAAGAAAACGGGGGCTTCTATGGACAAATAACTGGTAAGGAAGAGCTGATTTTCGAAGCAGAAAAAGGAGCGATACTTAATGCCCGTATCCTCTGGACATACTCATCTGCTTACCGCCTCCTGAAGAAAGAAGAATATCTTGAAATGGCTAATCGGGCCAAGAGGTTCGTGATAGATAAATTCTATGATAAAGAGTTTGGTGGTATCTATTGGTCGCTCGATTACAAAGGGAATCCATTTGATACAAAGAAACAGATTTATGCACTAGGCTTTGCCATTTATGGATTGAGCGAGTTTAGCAGGGCAACCGGTGATAAGGAAGCTCTGGAATATGCTGTTAAACTATTCCATTCCATTGAGGAACATAGTTTTGATAAAGAGAAAAATGGCTATCTGGAGGCGTTAACCCGTGAATGGTATGAGACTGCCGATATGCGTTTAAGCGAGAAGGATGCCAACGAAAAGAAGACAATGAACACGCATCTTCATATTCTGGAACCATATACCAATTTATACAGGGTATGGAAAGACGAAGAACTGAAGAAGCAGATAAAGAATTTGGTAGAGATATTCCTTGATAAGATATTAAACAAGGAAACTAATCATCTGCGTCTCTTCTTTGACGAAGATTGGAATGGCAAGGATCATATCATCTCTTACGGTCATGATATAGAGGCTTCCTGGCTAATCCATGAAGCTGCACTGGTGCTTGACGATGCTGAACTATTGAAAAGGGTAGAAGAGGTGGTTCCTCGAATTGCCAATGCAGCAGCCGGAGGGCTTCTTTCGGATGGTGGAATGATCTATGAACAGAATCTGGAAAGCAGCCATATAGATGCCGACCGTCATTGGTGGGTTCAGGCGGAAACAGTTGTGGGATATATCAATCTCTACCAGCATTTCCATCGGGAAGATGCTCTTGAAAAAGCTCTGACTTGCTGGGATTTTATAAAGAAACATCTTATTGATGAGAAAAACGGTGAATGGTATTGGAGCCTGAAAGCTGATGGAACAATCAATAAAGCCGATGATAAAGCCGGATTCTGGAAATGTCCTTATCATAATGGACGTATGTGCATGGAAATTATTGAGCGGTATTAGTATATAGGGTTTGTTGAATAATCCAAGTCGCATCAATATTGTATTGAAACTAGCTTGGATTTTTCAGCAAACCTTTTCCATTGTATTTATATCTGTTATCAGAAATATCAATCCCTTCACCGAAAGTCATCCCAAAGGGATAATTTACCTAGTTTGCGGATATAGGAAGAATACTTCCTGACCTAACATACAAGTTTTCAGTTATTACATATTTACCATTCTCTCTACACTGCTGGCATATAGATAGTCAGTGGTATTACCATAACAGATTTGTATCGAATTTGGTATAACAAATATGATATTAAATTTTGGAAGGGTGCTAATTAACCGTTTCTGATTACGCATATTACTAATATCCTCTATATATTTCTTCAGACCATAATAATTAATTTCAAACTATTCAGTCAAAAGGAAGTTTTATAAGAGATTCATAATTAGTTTTCCAGATGTCAAGTTCAAACAATTCATTTTCATTATCAACATACAAAGATGCAATAACTACTATTCCATCTACATCATTAAATTGATATTCGCTTGCACATTTACCAAAAATACGTTTCTTAAGTATATTTCCATCTGGATATAGGTGTAAGCTGCCCATTTGTCCATCATCCATACTTTGTACAATTAACTTATCTTTCCGATTAGAAGATAAGTTGATTGAGGCTTTTTCTATTAAATAATCTATGAGTTTAAACTCTTGTACTGTTGGTTTTCTATTTAATTCCATGTATTTGGCCTATATTGTATCTCATTCTATAATAGTTAGTTTTCAAGTTATACAAAAATATCTTGTGCACTAAAATTGACTAATGGCAATGGAGAACTTAATATTTCATTTCGACAATAAACTATTGGAAATTTATTCAATAAGTTACAATTAAAATCTTGAAGATTTCTGATGTCTTTGAGTAAGTATCCATTTAATTCAAAACTGCACAAAGCATATTGTATAAAATTATTATGTTTCAAACATTCATGAATAAAACTTGTAAGCTGCTTTAATTCATTTTCAAATACTTCTTTATGGTAAATTTGTTCAGGAATACCAATACATATTTCATAAAAGTCAGTATCCTCATAATCGAAAATAGATACAATAATTTTCCTATTTTCAAAATATTCTGATTCATTTTCGCCTTCTGATAGATTCATTTTTTTCAAGAAATTGCAAATTTTATTTCCTGAATTATTTCTTTTGTTTACTATAAGCGAGATATCAAAGTACTCTGGCATAATATTATTTAATTGAATGCGTTGATAATATATATTTAAATTGCTCTAAACTTAGTCTCCATCCTCCAACAAGATTTCATGGTTATATAGCCATCATCAACCAGTATTTTGCTAAGAACTCCGTTTTCATAGATTACATTACCGCAATAATCCGTCTGGGTTGTTACAGCTATCTTATCAGTGGGTACAGGAAGAGTGCTTCCCATGGGTACCAATAAGTTCCGGCAGTAGTCACTTGCTTTACTCTTCGTTTCACTCCGGCTGCATCATAAAGATACGCCGTGGTATGCCCTTCGGTAAATTGCAGCGCACTCGGCAAATTTAATATATTGTATTGAATTTTGGCTATCTTTTTATTAAGATCTTCTGTTAAGTTTCCGTTTGTATCATATTTATATTCTATCTTATTGCTAATGCTATCTGTAAAATTGAATGCACCTGTGTATAGCGGACCGGGATTTACGGCATCTGCAATGGTTGTCAGTTGATTGCCATTGTAATTTAATGCCAGATCATCAATGGCCTGAAAAGTGGAAGGCTTGCTTAAAAGGCCATATCTTTTCAGGGTCTTGATATTCCCCATCTTATCATAAGTATAAGAAGCTGAGTAGTTCTTGTCAATCGTTGGATCATTATTCTGATAATCGGCGGCAGTAATACGACTTAAATCATCATAAAAAAAATTGTAACCTCGCTGGGTGTCATTCTGCAATTGCCAGTTCATTGCACCAATATTGCCATTGTAACAAGGTAAACTGCCATTGGAGGAATCATTGTAATAAAGGCTCTCACTAAAACGTTTACTTGTCATGCTTTTCATCCAGCCTCGTATGTTATATGCATAATTGGTGGTTTCCACCCCTCCATGCTGTGTCTTTGACTGAAGACGCCCTATTTCATCATAGGTATTCTCAACCAAAAGTACGTAAAAGTTTTCTTAAACTTATAAAAGAGGATAAAAAGATGGTATGGGAGACTCTGATCCCGAAGATATTCTCTTTTTGTTGCTAAAGGAGAAATGGAACATGAGAATCCATTAGATCAGGTTGAAGAATCTCTCTTAATAACTTGTCCACATTTTAGATTAGTATGACAAAATGTTTTTTTCAGACAGTTGCAGTAATAGCTTGCAATTGTCTTTTTTTTAGTGGCTTTCATGATCTTCTGTTATTGATTACTTAAGTGCCATAATTATATATATAAATCATCCCCCAAATTATAAATGATATTGATATTATTATGTAAATTAAAAGCTGATACATTATGATTATATTTTTACGAATTCTAATAGAAAATAAATATTCTAGTAGCAAATTGAAAAGCCATAAAACCAAAATACTAATTAATGTTATTACAAAATCGCCGAGTAATTTTTCTCCAAAATATCTTATAGGATAATTACACACTTTTTCTTTCAACATATAGGGTGTGGCAAGGGTAAAACATGAAGAAATAAATAGTATCAACAGAATAGGAATACTCAAAATAATATTAACTACATATATTACAATTATTTTAGTTTTTGTTTTCATTAATATTTACTTATTTAGCAGTTTGTGAAATAAAATCAAATTTTATTCGATTTTCGCTTTCTGTAACATTTACTGAATTTGATTCCTTAGTTGCTTCCTTTAATAATGTACGAACTACATCAAATTATAATTTCTCAAAGATCGACCGACTAATTATTCCGATATCCAAGACTCTGGGTTATCTCGATTATTATAAACCCTAAACCTTTTAAGAAAGCCTGTATAAGAAATAATCATTCCATCAATATTATTGATAGAATAGTAAAATGTTGTATCAACATATTGTTTTTGATTGCATAACGCTTTATCAATATTAATAAATTGAACTTTAAATTTTATCAGCCTATTAGTTTTATTAAGGCGAGCAGCCTTCATACCCAAAGCATCTTCATGTTTGTTTAAATCAGAAAAATATATTTTACTAAATTTCAAAGTATCATTGATCCATAATTTTGCAACAGTTTTATTATTCCCTTCATAATTCATACGAAGAAATACAAAAACTTCTTTACTATTTACCTTCCCTTTTCTACTATTGCATGATAATAGTAAACAAATCAGCAATAATAATAAAAATGTTTGCTTCATTTGGTTAGATTTTTTTAAATAAAAAAGATCTTGCATGGGTTTCTGTTATATTTGATAGGATAACATTTCAACTATTTCTTTATCGCCCATCACCACATAGTCCAAAACACCATCAAAAATTTTAGCCTTATTAATCCTTATTCTTGGACTGTCTGATTTATCGGTTATCAGTATTTCATCATCTTTTACTAAAACATCTTTATACATTCCCTCGTGGATGGAAACACCCACTTCTGTTCTGATAAGCACTCCGCTAACCACTTCTTTTTTGGTTGATATTTGGTTAATGGTGGCAACTAATTGAAAATAGTTAGTAGTAAACTGACAGATCAAAACTACTTCTAAATCATCTTCTTTAAAACGCTTCTTTTTATGAACCCATTCATTTTTATAACCTCCTTGCTTAAATTCCTCTATGATATTTAAAAGAGTTTCTAATGGAATTTCTTTAAATTCAGATGCCTTTTTAAAGCCCTCTTCTAATAGTTCTAAATAATAACTGCAATCTTCTGTGCCTTTTATTTTTTCATAACGATTTCTATCAAAAGGTAAATTTACACCAATTACATCACCAAAACCTTGCAATTTAGTTGATTTTAGTTCAAATTCAGTTGCTGAAACAGAAATCATATTATATGTTCCATCTGTTCTGTATTTGTGTTTACGTATAGCCTTTGAGAAATAATCATCAATAAAATTTGTATGTTGTTGAAATTCATATCTCAACTCATTATTACTTTCTATGTAATCATAGTAATCTAAACCTAAATGTATATAATATAAGTTCATTTTATTCCGGTTTTGGTCTTCGATATAAATCTGGATTTATACTACCTTTATTTCTATTTGTAATTTCTTTTTCAAGTTTCAGAGCTTTCTCTCTTGCACCTTTGCCTACTGGTATGTTTTCAACTATTCTCGAAGTATAATTGCCTCCCGCCTTATTTAGCTTATTAACTTGGCTTGTTGCTCTATATGATTCACCCGCTTTAGATACCTTGCCACCACTTATTCCTACTTTCTCAACTTTATTAGTGGCTTTATTAACAATTTCGTAAACGTGCTGAGCTTTTTCACTGGCTTTTGAATTTCCATTTACAGCTTTAACAGCATCAACAGCTTTATCGGCTGCTCTAACTGCAACGTCGGCATGAGCGGTAATTCTTACTCCAACACCAGCTCCAGTTACACCCGGGATTATAATGGCCAATGCATCAGCGGCAAGAGCTGCTTTAGTCGTTTTATCAACAGAGCCAGTTTGGGCATACTGATAAGCAGCTTCTCCAACGTCATACAGAGTAAATGCGACATCAAATACAGTATCCCAGATTCTCCCGTCCGGGTCAACTCTTAATATCGGATTATTTCCAACATAACAGTATGGGGATTCTTCGAAATGGATTTCACCTAATTCATCCGGCGTATGCCACCTTCCTAAAGCTGGGTCATATAACCTTGCACCATAATCATACAAATCCAAGCCATGCATTCTGTCAAGTTCCTTACCATTGTACTTGTATCTGTTATCAGAATTATCAATACCTTCACCGAAAGTCATTCCGAAGGGATAATAATGATTAGTCTGCTCAATTGTTCCACTTTGATTGAATACTACACGGTTATTTCCCTGATGATCCTGTATATAGTAATGATAAGTGGGTGTTGTGCCATTCATGGTTATATAGCCATCATCAACCAGTATTCTACTGAGAATTCCGTTTTCATAGATCACATTACCGCAATAATCGGTCTGAGTGCTCACCGCTATCTTATCAGTGGGTACAGGAAGCATGCTTCCCATAAGTACCAACAGATTCTCGGTAGTAGTTACTTGTTTTACCTTTCGTTTCACTCCGGCTGCATCATAAAGATACGTCGTGGTATGACCTTCGGTAAATTGCAGTGCACTTGGCAAATTTAATATATTGTATTGAATTTTTGCTATTTTTTTTATAAGAATTTCTTGTTAAATTGAATAGGAGGAAAACTATCTCATTTCCTCCTACTCGATTAGGTCCTTTACTTCTTATTTGATGTTGTTTATCAAAAAGCTCAGATACTATTTATATAGAAAAGTATTTACTTAATTTATTTTCTACAGGTTTTATTTACAATATCACGAATATTCAATAGATAGCAAGTGAGAAAGCGTTTGATTAAATAATAAAATACTATCACTAATAACTGACAAAGAATGTAGCACATTAAATCTGTTAATTCATTTTTCAAAGGAAAAATTCCTAATGCATTCATATATATATATTGAAATGAATTAAAAAAAGAACTCTCAAATATACGAGTTAAGAGATCATCAAATGAGAGCAGTATAGTAAAAATGATCAAACCTAATAAGTTACAAATCTTATATAACAAATCTACCTTTTTTCTAAAAATGAAAAAATAGAACGCATATGCTATAAAAGTTGAAAATAAATAATCACTAACCAGAATTGGAATGCGTTCATTAATTCCAAATAGATCAGAAAAAGAGAATACAATCAAATTGAGTATATTTGAAGTTGTGGTAATCCCAATATAAGAGAAAATACCCACTAGTTGGCATAGTAATAATGTTAGTGCTTTCATAATTAATATTTACAATTACCCCATTGATTACGTTATAATAACCTGCAGACATAGTTTTAAATTGATCTTTAAAATATTTTACAGAATGACCTTAATTCTTATCCTTACTAGTATCCATGTTTATAGCCCCTTTCATTGGATAATCATGAGCTACAATATCTTCATTATAAGAATACTGATATGTTGGATACTTAACAACAGCCTAGTTTTACTACTAACAATAGAAAGATCATCAGAAAGCCAAGAACCTAAAGAACCATCAATATACATAGCATGCTGTTCATTCAAATGATCCATTGTCTTATCAGCAAATTCTTTCCAATAACTTTTCTGTCCCATTTCAATTGGATTAATACAAAAACCATTAATAAATAAAACTAAGCGTCCATCGTTATCAATTCCATTTATTGGATTATTCATACAATAAGCATATGCCGGAATAGAGTAATTTTTCTCTGCCAACGGATCCATTGTAGTAAAATTCATACCAGTCTACATTCTAGCACCATAACCATACAAATCCAATCCATGCCTTATACCGCTGATCAGAATTATATGTAAATTTGCATATTTAAGCATCTTTGATTTTCAGTTGACCAGTTCATTAATCTTCTTATAAAGTTTTAACAAACGTTGTCTTTTTGAGATAAAACTTGTTAGTAGACCCACACCTATCAACAAGGTTGCAAATGATGATTTAGGGGCAACAATCAGGTGAAATATTATAGCTAAAGTAATCAGTGCAGCGATTAAATAAATACTAATAGAACCAGTTTTAGAGGCGAAAAAGCCTGGCGATAAATGTATCTGATCCGCTTCTATCCGACCTGTATTATATTGTTTCATCTGATTGCAAAAAATAGTAAGTAAACATTCACCTTTAAGCATTTCATTGAATGACTTTGTATCTTCAAATTGTTTGTCTACAAAGTTAAATGACTTTGGCAGTCCTTTTTTGAAATGAAGCGTAAGTGCTGTTATTGTTGGTGTCTTTTCCCCAAAATAAAAATTATAAGATTGAATATTATCCCACGAATATATTTTCCGCTTTTCCACATACTCTTCTTCTGAATTTAAATACGATATGGAGAAAGAATTTCCATCCATTTCTAAAAGTATTTTACTTGTAAATAGCGCTTTTATCCTTTTACTGAAAATCATTGGAGCTACAAATACAAAAATACATATGGGAAAGCTAATCATGCCCGGAACATTTAGCGATCTGCAAAAAAATATCCATAATATCAAAGATCCAGGATAAGCAATAAGTATAGAAAGGAATGCTCTAGTAGCATTGTATAATTCTGTTTCATATTGTATTTTATTCATATATTTCTATTTTTTTAATTTTCAGGATAAGTATTATACATATCCCATCCAACACTCATAACAGACAAAGCCGTACCTGCGATATCAATTACTTCCCCTTCGCCGCTAAACTCTAAAGCACAAGCCCCCAAAGCTATTCCTAAAGTTATTGCGTCTTTATCGTTATAACTATTAAACAAAAGACGATAAGCTGCTGGTACTCCAGCAAGAGCCGCGCCAACGACAGTCGTAGGTCTAGTTAAAACATGACTTAATGCTTTTTCTGTAACACATCCGGCAATCTTGGCAGCTCCACCTATAGAACTCATTACATCGGCTGTCATTCCTACTGCATCATTTAATTTAAGAAGTTGTTTATATAATTTTTTATTTTTCAATTTCTTAACATCAAAACGTTTGCAATTTATAACTGGTTCATTATTTTCAATCGTCCCCCATTGAACACTTATCATCATATTTTTGCTATCGTAAGTAAAATAGTTAGGCGAATTTTTACTTAAATATACTTCATCAGTCTGATGATTCCAAGATGATATATCTGGTGACTGCCCGCTACTCACTTGTCTACAAAAATCAGCAATTTCTTTGGGATCGTTTGTACTCCAAGCATCCATACCTACAGGATCTATTAGCCTGACTGAGTTATTCAGACAATACGCATAAGGTGAAATAGAATAATACTTCTCCGCCAAAGGATCAATCACTCCCCATCTACCAATAGCAGCATCATAATGTCGTGCACCATAATCATACAAATCCAATCCATGCATCCGGTCAAGTTCTTTATTATTGTACTTATACCTGTTATCAGAATTATCAATGCCTTCACCAAAAGTCATGCCGAAGGGATAGAAATGATTAGTTTGTTCAACCGTTCCGCTTTGATTGAATACCACACGATTATTCCCCTGATGATCCTGAATATAATAATGATAAGTAGGTGTTGTACCATTCATTATTATATATCCGCCATCCACAAGTATTCTGTTGAGAGCTCCGTTTTCATAGATCACATTACTGCAATAATCGGTTTGGATTGTTACTGCTAATGTATCTGCCTAAATATTTTCATATAACAAGAATTATAACATTATTTTTACGAATACGACTTTGGGGGCATATATTTAAAGTTAGCTTAAAAGTTTTATCTTCTTCATTTTTCACCATTTTGAGCTTCTTTTTCTATGTTGCCTAATTATCAAATCAATTATTCTTCACTCATTTCTGTTTTTCGTTTGAAATAAATCTGATAAGCATCTTCTATTTTTTCTACAATTAATTTTTCATACGAATTTTTATCATCGCACAACTCATAATAGCCCCAAATTGCTTGAATATAAGGATATATATCCTCTTCCTTTTCAATTAATCTAAAATGCCATTTAGGATCCACCTTATCATCAACAACTTCAAATAGCTGACAAGGGCAAGCTGAAATAAGTCCATCATCATCTACTAAATAGGATAAATAGGTTTCAAACATTATCATTCCCATCACCAAATACTCTCTTCCTACCGTTATTTCTCCATATATAGAACGTCCCGTAGCTCCAAACCTTCCCAACTCCTCTACTTTCAACGATTTACTCTCATATTGCCTCAAATCTTGACCTGTATTATACTTGCATCGAACTTTCATAATTATTTAAATTTAAAATCATCAACCGCCTTTAAAATTCCTTTTTCCCACTTCCCCAAATAGTGTATCACTGTTTTAGTTCCATCTAATGCTTCATGTGTGTATTGCATTTTACTCCAGCCTAACCAACGGGGGTCTTTAATTTCATTAATTACAACTGTACCAAGCATTGGATCGCTTAAAATTTCTTTCATAGCCAACATTTCTGTAAGGCTATTTGCTGTTACTCGACCTGTTGATCCACGTCCTAAAGGTTTTAATACCGTTTTAGTTACATCCCCCGCAATTGTTCCTATAGCCTTAACAGAGCTATTGACTAATAAGCTTTTTATTGGAATTAATAATAGAAGCAAATCGAATTCTGGATAAACATTAATTAGCCCTTGCTCTTGGGGATACCCCTCTAACTTAAACTTTTTTTTAGAAGTAGCAGCATTAGATGATACATCCTCACTCTTATCATCAGAGGTTTCTTGCGTTTGTCCTATCCCATATTCACTTTTTACATTCTGCCAAGAAACTTCATTACCTGATTCATCCTCATATTTGCCAGTATTCCAATTATACTGAGAGCTATTTCCATCTGGATCAACTTTGTTTAAAGGATTATTCTCACAATACGCATACGGACTAATAGAATAATACTTCTCCGCCAAAGGATCAATCACACCCCATCTTCCAATAGCAGCATCATAATGTCGTGCACCATAATCATACAAATCCAATCCATGCATCCGGTCAAGTTCTTTATTATTGTACTTATACCTGTTATCAGAATTATCAATGCCTTCACCAAAAGTCATGCCGAAGGGATAGAAATGATTAGTTTGTTCAACCGTTCCGCTTTGATTGAATACCACACGATTATTCCCCTGATGATCCTGAATATAGTAATGATAAGTGGGCGTTGTACCGCTCATTGTTATATACCCGCCATCCACAAGTATTCTGCTGAGAGTTCCGTTTTCATAGATCACATTACCGCAATAGTCCGTTTGGGTTGTTACTGCTACTTTATCAGTAGGAACAGGAAGCATGCTTCCCATTGGCACCAACAGATTCTCGGTAGTGGTTACTTGCTTTACCTTTCGTTTTACTCCTGCTGCATCATAAAGATACGCCGTGGTATGTCCTTCGGTAAATTGCAGTGCACTTGGCAAATTTAGTAAATTGTATTGAATTTTTGCTATCTTTTTATTAAGATCTTCCGTTAAGTTTCCGTTTGTATCATATTTATACTCTATCTTATTACTAATACTATCTACGAAATTGAATGTACCTGTATATAGTGGGCCGGGAGCTACAGCATCTGCAATATTTGTCAGTTGATTGCCATTGTAATTTAATGCCAGATCATCAATGGCCTGGAAGGTAGAAGGCTTGCTTAAAAGGCCATATCTTTTCAGGGTCTTTATATTACCCATCTTATCGTAAGTATAAGAAGCTGAGTAGTTCTTGTCAATCGTTGGATCATTATTCTGATAATCGGCTGCTGTAATACGACTTAAATCATCATAAAAGAAATTGTAACCTCGCTGGGTGTCATTCTGCAATTGCCAGTTCATTGCACCAATATTGCCATTGTAACAAGGTAAACTGCCATTGGAGGAATCATTGTAATAAAGGCTCTCACTGAAGCGTTTACTTATCATGTTTTTCATCCAGCCTCGTACGTTATATGCATAATTGGTGGTTTCCACCCCTCCATGCTGTGTCTTTGATTGAAGGCGCCCTATTTCATCATAGGTATTCTCAACCAAAGTAACCGGAGCTGCGCCATTGAGGGAATGGGTTGTTTTTATTAACCTTTCTGCATTATCGTACTCATTGATGTATACTTCCGTGAGGGTTGCCTTACCCAATGCTGTGTGAATATGCTGATGTCTCTTTATTTTTCCGGTAAATGTATTCAGGAAATAATCTTTCTCAACTCCACCTGTTAGATGGTTGGTTGCTTTGGTCTGTATCACGCGTCCTTTGTAATCGTAATACATCGCTCTATACAGATATCCCGAACCATCAAGTAATGCCGTAATTTTTCCAGTTAATAATCCTTTATATCCTCCAGTATATTGTTCGTCATAGCCGGTAACTGTTTCAGGCTTAAAATCTGAATTAGTGATTGATGGAACACCGTTGAATCCCATAAATTCATAACTGTCATAGTAGTTCACATCCAATATAGTTGGTGAGGACAGGGTTATGCCACTGACATTGTATCCTTTATAATTATTGGTTGTTTTAGCCCAGTCTGCTTTTACAATGATCCCTTTCAAAGGATCAGCAGTATTAATTAACGAGTCATTACTGATTACTCCTGTCAGTACAGTACGTCCGAATGCATCAGGTATATTAAAGCTCCATTCTTTCGGTATTCGTTTACGTTGTTCACCATCCTGACTGAGAATCGGGTGATCAGCAGTATCATAAATCATATAGATAGGATCTGCACCTGGAAGTTTCTTGTAAATGCAGCGATTTCTATAATCGTAACGGTAAATATATGCAAATTTCTGCAGGATACTTTCTGTTTCAGTATAAGTTCTGTCAGACAAACTATCGGCAGCAGAAGGAGGAAGCACAAGCTACCCCAGCTCTATAGGCACTTATAAAGAAAAGAAATAAGATATATCTTTTTAGTGTCTAAATAATCAAAATTATTTATTATTTTAAAATAATAAATGACTCAATTGGCTCATCCAGTCTATATGTTTTCCCATAAATCTTAAGCATATCTCCTCTAAATGAAATTGTCATTTTAATGTTATCCTTGTAATATATATCCAATTTATATCTACATATAAATACAGCAGGTTCCCACTTTGCTTTATTTATTTTTTTAACAATCTTAGAGATCGAATCTATATTTACAATATTCACATCTTTATGTTCCTCAAATTCATCTGTAAGTACTAGTTTTACAATGTTTTTATTATCAATTATTTTATTTGATTGGCAAGCAAACAAACATACAGTCATAATTATAAATACATATTTTTTCATATATAAAAGTAAATTAATGTTCTTTCAAAAATACAACTATTTTTCTTAAAATATTCCCAAACATAGCATCTTTTAAACGGGTATTAGTTTTACTCCCAGGATTTTTATAACCGAAGCGTTAGGAAGAGTGATCGTAGCATCTTTAACCCATCTAATAAAAGGGATTTCCGTTTTTTTTTCTGCAACAATATTGCCATTCTTATCTTTCATTTTTCTGTTCTATAATTATCTACAGCAATTCGTAAAAGTATTCTTAAACGTATAAAAGAGGCTAAAAAGATGGTATGGGAGTCTCTGATCCCGAAGATATTCTCTTTTTGTTGCTCAGGTAGAATGGAACATGAGAATTTTTTAGACCAGGCTGAAGAATCTCTCTTAATATCTTGTCCGCATTTTAGATTAGTATGACAAAATGTTTTTTCAGACAGTTGCAGTAATAGCTTGCAGTTGTCCTTTTTAGTGGCTTTCATCGTCTACAGCTTTTGCTAATTCCCATGCTGGTGTGCCTTCAAATATCTCAATGTCTTGAATAGTCAATTCTCCTTTTTTTATTGACCTTGATTCACAACCAAATATTAACAAACATAACAAGGCATATACTAAATAATTTTTCATTTTTTCTTTTTAATTTGTAAATACCCTACAAAGTTAATTCAACATCACCTAATCTTTGACTTAAACATCTTACAATACCGATTGATAACAGCATATCTTCTGAGGTCCCTAACACCTGCTTAACATCTTCTAATTTTGAATTTCGTCCTCTATCAGTATCTTCAATATAATTACCTGCATTTGCTATAGTATAATTCAGTAACACACTATCCGTAAACTGAACTCCAAAATCTTTACCAAACAAAACGATCAAAGAGTCTATTCCACTTTTTTACTGCCAGTTAGAATGAATATTCAACGGATTTATTTTATATAATATGCAGATCTTTCATTTACAGTGTTACAAGATTATATTATGAGAATAACATTCCCTTTCTATAAAAAGAAAATTATTATTAATATATTTATATGACCATGTCATTATCGGAAATAAATAATTTAATCTTAAAAGAGACTCCTACCTACATAAGTATCTTTCCAATAATTTAAATTTTTTTCCATCAAAATCATAAATCCAATTTGAAAATGAATCATCATCAGAAGATATAATTAGTGGAATTTCTCCTTTCTTTAGCCTTTTTGGGGGTGCATATTCTTTATAATAGAATATATGTTTCTTTTTAGTCATTGAAAACAGACTCTCTGGCATGTTAAAATAAATAAAACAAATATGTTTAGCCATTTTAAAATAGCCAATTGGTTTAATTGCAAAAAAAATATTTTTTTTGCTTTCTAGTCCTGTTTCAAAGGTTAATTGCAAATCTTCATTTCTGTTAGGGTAATGCAGTATCATAATTGAAAGCCAAAGAGAATCAGAATAGTATGGACAATATCTATCCTGGATAAAAATGCTATCAATTATATTTAAGAGATCCCTATTGGTACATTCCAACATTGGTAATGTTTTTTTCTTATTCACCCATTTCCCTGAAGCTTGCACTGACAATGAAACCTGGAATATGAATAATAGAGTTAACAATTTAATTACTATTTTCATCATTCATTAGATTGATTAATTTATTTACCCAGTATGGATTAAGTATGTTTAAAAGAGTAGTACATGGTTTATATTGCCCATCTGAATATACATTTATACATTGGCACCAACAGATTCTCGGTAGTAGTTACTTGTTTTACTCTTCGTTTCACTCCGGCCGCATCATAAAGATATGCTGTGGTATGCCCTTCGGTAAATTGCAGTGCACTTGGCAAATTTAATATATTGTATTGAATTTTTGCTATTTTCTTGTTAAGATCTTCTGTTGAATTTTTGTTTACATCATATTTATATCCTATCTTGTTACTAATACTATTTACAAAATTGAATGCACCTGTATAGAGTGGGCCGGGAGCTACAGCATCTGCAATATTTGTTAGTTGATTGCCATTGTAATTTACACAGATTATTGGTGAATAAATAAAATCCATTGGTGAATGAATTCTATTTATTCACCAATAACTAAAAAAAATAGGCGAATAATCTTCAAAGTAAACCCATTCCTGAACCTTTCAATGTGTTTACAGTGGCTTTTCCTGGAATGTGTTACAGTTCTAGCGGTTATTACTAAACTGGCTTTAAAACAATTGCATAATAGTTAAACTTAGGTGTTTGGTATGAACGCACTATTTTAACCCTCTGTTTTAAATAAGAACGGGTTGGAAAGTAATTCTACTTTCCAACCCGTTCTTTATTTGGGAAGGTTTAAAACCTTAATCGTTGAATTTACAAGCCGTAGCTGAAAGCATTGATTGTCTCATAAACAATGCTTGCAAGACCTAATCCTACAATACCAATTAAGCAGATTGCTAAGCTTACTTTGGTATAATTATCGCTTTTAAAGGCTGCGATAGGATTCTCATTCTTGTTAATATACATTGCTTTTACTACTAACAAATAGTAATACAAGGAAATAACTGTATTAACCAATGCAATGAATACCAGTAAGTAGAAACCGCTCTTGAATGCAGCCATAAAGATAAAGATCTTACTGAAGAATCCAGCGAAAGGAGGTATACCTGCCAGTGAGAATAATGCTAAGGTCATGATGAATGAAAGCTTAGGATTTGTTAGATACAAACCATTGTAATCATCCATTTCTACCTTACCGCTGCGTTGCTCAATAATTGAAATGATACCGAAAGCGGCTAAGTTGGCTACGATGTAAACAAGTACATAATAAACCAAAGAAGTCATGCTCATTGCTGTTCCTCCAATCACACCCAGCATAATATAACCGGCTTGTGAGATAGAAGAGAAGGCAAGGAATCGTTTCAAATTCTGTTGGCGGATAGCAAACAGGTTGGCCATTGTGATTGTAATAATGATAACTCCGTAAAGTACTGCCTGCCATTCTGCAATCATTGGACCGAATACTTTAGTAAGAATTGTTAGTAACACAAATGCGGCAGATCCTTTAGAGATAACTGACAGATAAGAAGTAACAGCTGTTGGTGCACCCTGGTACACGTCGGCTGTCCACAAGTGGAAAGGAACCAATGAAATTTTGAATCCCATACCTGTGAAGAAGAATACAAATCCCATGATTTGCATCAGGTTTCCATTCAGAGCTGCAGGTATATCGTTAAAGTAAAGTGTTCCGCAAGAACCGTATATCATGGATAAACCAAACAACAACAGTCCGGATGAGAACATTGCAGTTAGAATGTATTTAGCACCAGCTTCTGCTGAGTTATGTCTGTACTTGTCTAAAGCTACCAAAGCGGCCATAGGGATAGAAGCGGTTTCCAGTCCGATGAAGAACATCAGGAAGTTTCCTGCTCCGATCATAAAATACATACCCAGCAGTGTGGATAGTGTAAGCACATAGAATTCACCTTGTTTAATATTGGTGTCTTCACGTTGCAACCAAGTGTGTGATTGCATAAATACAATCACTGTTCCAAAAGAGAGAATACTCTTTACGATGGTCATTATCGGGGTATAGTAATACATACCGCCAAACATTTCCGCTGGTGCAGAGGGAATCAGATTAACCAGCGTATGAACGCCTAGTAGCAAACAAGCTGTCAATGAAAAATATTTGCGTCCTTTTTCTCCTGCCAACAGATCAAACAGTAGCAAAAGAACGATAACTGCAATGAGCGACAGCTCTTCTTTCATATATAGAAATTGACTATAATCCATTTTCTTCAGATTTTAATTCGTTATAAATTGGTCAGAGCGTTTACTACTGGTAATACACTATCGCTAATCATATTGCTAATCCAGAAAGGAGCAATACCAATTCCGGCAACGGCAATTATCAGACAGATTACAGAGAATCTCTCATCCCAGGTTGCATCTGTTAGTTTCAGATGCTCTTCGTTCTCTGGTGTTCCATAAAGAATCTTTCCAACAAGACGAAGAATATACACTGCTGTGATTACAATTGAAGTGGTAGCAATAATTGTAATTACACGGTGGAACATATCTGTGTGTTGGAATGAACCAACGAAGATTGTCATTTCAGCAACGAAACCGCTTAATCCTGGCAAACCAAGGTTGGCAAGACCGGCGATAACATAACAAACAGAAAGGAAAGGCATGATTTTCATCAAACCACTCAGTTCGCGGATATCACGTGTATGTGTACGGCCGTAGATCATACCGATCAGGGCGAAGAAGAGGGCTGTCATTAAACCGTGAGATAACATCTGAATAATGGCACCGGTACATGCTGTACGGTTCATCATCAGGATGGCAAAAAGTACCAAACCGCAGTGGCTTACTGAAGAGTAAGCATTGATGTATTTCAAGTCCTTCTGAACAACTGCACTGAATGCACCGTAAACCACACTGATTGAAGTCAGGACAATGAAGATCCAGCCAAGTTGGTCGGCAGCTTGAGGCATTAAGTACATGGCAACACGGAAACATCCGTAACCTCCCAGTTTCATCAATACTCCGGCATGAAGCATAGATACTGCTGTAGGGGCCGAAGCGTGACCGTCGGGTGACCATGTATGGAATGGGAACAAAGCACCAAGTACTCCAAATCCTAAGAATGTAAGCGGGAAGAAGATTAATTGTGAGTTTAAAGGAATATTGTGCAACTTAGCAATTTCCAGAATATTCATGGTTGTTGCGCCAGAGCAGAAGTAGATTCCTAAGATACCAACCAATAGCATGGCCGAAGCACCCATCAACATCAATGTAAGTTTCATGGCTGCATATTCTTTCTTACCACTTCCCCATACTCCGATAAGCAAGTACATTGGGATAAGGGCAATTTCGTAGAACATGAACATGGTAAAGAGGTCTATTGTGATAAAGAATCCGAAAACTCCTAATGACAATAAACAGAACCACAGGAAGTATTCCTTAGTTTGTACAGCCATTTGCCAGGAAGCAAATGTTCCTGTAAACACGATTACAGCAGATAATAACAGCATTGCTACTGAAATACCATCTACTCCCAGAGAAAATTGTATGTTTAGTGGTGCATACCACATGATGTCTGATCTGAAAAGCATTTCTGCAGTATTGCCGGCTCCCCGTTCAGTAAGATACATGTAGGTTAGTACACCTGCCAGTACTAGCAGCAGTGTAGAACCTGCAACCATCACACCTCTTATTTGCTTAATGTTGCGGCTGAGCCAAAGCCCAACGATCATTAAGAGAGGTACGAGTACGAATAATGTTAAAAAGTTCATATCTATTCTGTTTTTTATTTAGATAAATAGAAGTAATCCTACAATAATAACTAATGCACCGATCAGGAATACATAAGCGTATTGCTGAACACGTCCGGATTGGAAACCACGGATAGAGAATGATGCTTCCTGAGTACTCCATGCAAGGAAATTCATGAATCCGTCTACCACGTGGCGGTCAAACCAGGCGATAGGGGTTGAGATACAACGGAAAATAATCTTATGGGTAATAAACATCCATACTTCGTCGATATAGAAACGGTGTGTTGCGGCGGTGTGTAGTTTGCGGAACTTTTTGCCCAGCATGTCTGGAATAGGTTGTTCTTCTTTGCGGTAGAATATAGTAGCGATAATAATTGATATCACTGCTACACATACGCTGATTGAAGCTACAAGTGTATCCAGATGAATGTGGTAAGCTTCGCCGTTACTGCTTACAAGTGTTCCGAATGGAATGAATCCGGCAACTAAAGTTATAGCTGCAAGGAACATCAATGGGAATGACATTGTAAGTGGTGACTCATGAGGAGTGTGTTCGTGTTTGTGTTCTTTACCCCAGAAAATGTTATAATATAGACGGAACATATAGAATGCAGTAAGACCTGCAATAAATGTCATAACCCATCCAATTACCGGACTGAAGTTGAATGCTGCTGCCAGAATTTCGTCCTTACTGAAGAATCCTGAGAAAGGAGGAATACCTGCGATAGCAAGACATGCAATAAGGAAAGTGATATGTGTGATAGGCATGTATTTGCGAAGACCACCCATCTGGTCCATTTCGTTGCTGTGAACAGCGTGGATAATAGAACCAGCTCCAAGGAATAATAATGCCTTGAACATAGCGTGCGTGAACAAGTGGAACATGGATGCCATGTAACCTAAGCCTTCGTGTGGATCCATTCCGGTACAAACACCCAATGCCACAATCATGAAACCAATCTGTGAGATGGTTGAGAAAGCAAGTACACGTTTAATATCTGTCTGCACACAGGCTATAGTTGCCGAGAACAATGCCGTGAATGCACCAATATAAGCAATTCCTGTAAGAACTTCCGGAGCGAATTGAATATATAACGGGAACATTCTCGCTACTAAATATACACCGGCAACAACCATTGTTGCAGCATGGATCAATGCAGAAACAGGAGTTGGACCTTCCATAGCATCCGGCAACCAAATATGGAAAGGGAACATTGCACTTTTACCGGCACCACCTAAAAACATAAGTCCCAGGCCCCAGGCAATTACACTTCCGCCTAAGAATGTTTGTCCGGCTGCACTTTGAAGTACAGATGTACATGAACCGTTCATTAGTTCTGTAAAATCAAATGTGTTGCTGAAGAATGAAAGGACCAGGATACCAGCAAGGAAGCCTAAGTCAGCAAAACGAGTAACGATAAACGCTTTCTTTGATGCTGCGACAGCAGTTGGTTTGGTATAATAGAATCCAATCAACAGATAAGAAGAAACACCCACAAGTTCCCAGAAAATATACATCTGGAAAATATTGGTTGCTAAAACCAATCCCATCATTGAGAAGGTAAAGAGTGAAAGGAACGCATAGTAACGTTGGAATCCTTTTTCTCCATGCATGTATCCCATACTGTAGATGTGTACCATCAGTGATACAGTAGAAACAACAACCAGCATCATTACTGAGATTGGATCCAGTAAGATACCTATATTAATATGAAGGTGCTCGGTGAAACGAAGCCACTCTATATTAAAAGGAAGAATTGTTTTAAAAATTCCATCCACACGCGGAGCAGTAAAGTACTCAAATGCGGTGAGATAGGATAGTATAGCAACAATACCCAAAGATATTGTTCCACATATTCCTGCCACGTTCGGTTTAAGCTTGTGTCCCGCCAATCCTAAGAAAAGGAACATTAGCACCGGAAGCAGTAAAATAAATATTGTATATTCCATAATGTCTCTTTGATTAATGTTTCATTTCTTCAATGTCCTTTACTTGAATACCCCGTACATTACGATAGATATTGATGATAATCGCGATGCCGACAGCTGTTTCGGCTGCTGCAATAGCAATGGCAAAGAGTGTGAAGAAGTGACCTTCCAACTGAGCAGGAAACAAGTAACGGTTAAATACTGCAAAGTTGATGTCTGATGCGTTCAATATAAGTTCCAGTGAGATAAGCATAGCCAGTGTGTTCTTGCGGGTCAGGAACCCGAAGATTCCGGCGAACATCATAATGGTGCTTATTATTAAATAATATTCTACTTGTATTTCCATTCTCTTTATCTTTTACGTGCGATTACTAAACCTCCGATAATACAAGCAAGCAGTAATATACTGATTGCCTCAAATGGCAACAGGTATTGATACTTGTCACTGCCCATCAGTGCATGACCAATCGTCTTCATCCCCAATTCTCCTGTTTCAACTGAAGCAGCTGGAACAAAGCTATGAGTCAGAACAATAAATAATACAATGGCAGCGCCCGCAATGACAGACACCAGACTGGCAAAGAGCTTACTTTTATTTAACTTCTTGTTCATACTCTGATCAGAGTTGGTAAGAAGTATCGAGAAAACGTACAGAACGACAATACCGCCTGCATAAACCATTAACTGCACACCTCCCAGGAACGAATAGCCCAAAAGGAAGTAGATAGCTGCTGTGCCGAAGAGTACGAACAGCAGATAAGTGGCTGAGCGCAGAATCTTACTTGTGGTCACTGTCAGCACCGAAAATACGGTGATGAAGATTGCCACAACGAAAAATACTACTTGTTGAAGTGTTATATCCATATTCATTTACTTTTTTACTACTGTTGAACCTTCATTATTAAGTTGCTTAACGAGCTTTTCGCGGGTAAAGACAGCGTATTCGAAAGAATTATCAAATTTAATGGCATCGTGAGGGCATACATTAACACAAAGTTGACAGAACATGCAACTTCCAAGGTCATATTGATATTTCACTAATACTTTCTTCTTTTTACCTTCCTCGTCGGTAACCATTTCCGAAATTACACTGATGGTATCATTCGGACAGGCCATCTGACAAAGTCCGCAGGCCACGCATTTGTGCTGGTTGTTCTCATCGTGAGGCATCACCAGTGTACCACGGAAGCGGTCTGATATTTTCAAAGTAGCCCGGTTTTCAGGGTATTGCTCTGTGGTCTTCTTGCGGAAGAACACTGTGATAGTGGTTTTCATACCTATCAGCAAGGTCTTTATTCCACCAAACAGTGAGCACATATATTGATTAAAACTATTCATATCTTTCTATTAATTAAAAGTGTAATCCAAATACAACGATGAGTACCATTAACAACAGGTTGAACATACTGATTGGTACCAGATATTTCCATTCCAGTTTCAATATCTGGTCGATACGTAAACGGGGGAATGTCCACTTAATCCACATAAGCAGGAAGACTACAAAGAAGGCTTTTCCAAAGAACCATACAAATCCTGGAATGAAATCCATAATTGAATTAAATCCGTTAAGACCGGCAACGTGGAATGGCATCCATCCTCCTAAGAAGACAGTTGCTGCTACACCCGATACAATAAACAAGTTCAGATATTCTGCAAGGTAGAAAAATCCGAAGTGCATACCTGAATACTCTGTGTGGTATCCGGCGGTAAGTTCAGATTCAGCTTCAGGTAAGTCAAACGGACCACGGTTGGTCTCTGCATTACCGGCAATCAGATAAATGATAAATGCAATCAGTGCAGGAACATGTCCTTTGAAGATATTCCATCCATCAGCCTGGTTAGCCACAATTTCAGAAAACTGCATGGTTCCTGTCAGAACTACCATTGTAAGGATGGAAAGGCCAACAGAAAGTTCATAACTGATAATCTGTGCACCACTACGCATTGCACCAATCAATGTGAACTTATTGTTACTACTCCATCCGGCCAGCAGGATTCCCACTACTCCGATAGAAGAGGCAGCCATAAGGAAGAATACGCCGATATTAAAATCAAGCACTTCCATTCCTTTATTGATAGGCAGGCAGGCGAATGAGAGAATAGAGGCGAGAATCACCATATAAGGAGCCAGGTTGTAAAGCAACCTGTCTGAGCTCTTCAGAGTAATAATCTCTTTGATCAACATTTTAAATACGTCGGCAAATACCTGCATTAATCCGTACTTACCAACGCGGTTAGGACCAAGACGACATTGGAAGAATGCACATACCTTGCGCTCCATATAAATAAGGATAATCGCAAGAACTGCATACATTAGCATAATGCACACGCCAATGACAACACATTCCAGGAAAATGGCTAAGCCTTCAGGCATGAATCCTGTCAGCAGGCCATGTATCCAGCTTGAAACTATACTAAAATCAAACATATCTTTTTTATTTTATTTATCTATCAATATCAGGTACTACATAATCAAGCGTTGCACCAATTGCAATAAGGTCGGCAATTTTGGCACCGCGTGTGATGGTATCTATTACCGAAACCAGCGGAAGTCCGGTTGAACGGTACTTCATACGGTATGGATATTTATCTCCATGGCTTTCAATAAATACACCAAATTCTCCACGGCTTGCTTCAACAGATGCAAAGTAGTTACCCTCAGGTACACGGATAATAGGTTTCATTTTCACTTGATAGTCTCCCTCTGGGATGTTGTCAATCAGTTGTTCGATGATCTTCATTGATTCAAGAATCTCGTCCATACGAACCATGTAACGTGCAAAGCAGTCACCTTCAGTGTAAACAATTTCTTTGAAGTCTACTTTTCCGTACATTGCGTAAGGTTTGCGCTTACGTGTATCGCATGCCCATCCTGAAGCACGTCCTGTACCTCCGGTAGCACCGAATGAAATAGCATCTTCACGAGTAAGAACTCCAACATCTTTAAAACGTTGGTGAGTAATTATGTTACCTGTAAATACGTCATGATATTCTTTAAGGAGTGGACGAAGATAGACAATGAATTCTTTTACGTTCTTTACGAAGTCTGGAGCTATGTCTGCCTGTACACCACCAATGGTGTTATAGTTCTGAATCAAACGTCCACCTGTTGTTGCTTCGAATATATCAAGAATCTTTTCACGGTCGCGGAAGCCATAGAAGAATGCAGTCAAAGCACCTAAGTCCATGCAAGCACATGAATAGAATAACAAGTGGGAGTCAATACGTTGAAGCTCGTCCATGATGGTACGGATGTACTGCACACGTTCTGAAACTTCTACACCCATTGCTTTTTCAACGCACATACAAACTGCATGGCGGTTCTGGTGAGCACCCAGGTAATCAAGACGGTCGGTCAGTGCCAGTGTCTGAGGATAAGTCAGACTTTCATTCATCTTTTCAATACCTCTGTGGATGTATCCGCAATAAGGCTCAATCTTTTTAATATTTTCTCCTTCAAGAGAAGTACGGAAACGAAGTACACCGTGAGTAGCAGGGTGCTGAGGGCCGATGTTAACCACATATTCTTTGTCTTCGAAAAGAATATTTGTTTTGTTAACCAGGTTACCTTCGTCGTCCAGTGAAAGTTCATCAGTTGTATCTTCTGTTACTTCGTTGGTCATGCGCAGAGGATTCAATGAATCATCGTAATCTTTACGCAATGGATAACCTACCCAGTCTTCGCGCAAGTACAAACGGCGCATATCAGAGTGGTTAACAAAACGAATGCCGAAGAAATCGAACACTTCGCGTTCGTTAAAATCGGCAGCTTTCCATAAATCTGTTACTGAAGGCAATTCAGGATTCTCACGATTGTCAGTCATTGTTTTTAGTACAATGCTGTGACCGTATTTAGTAGATTCCAGATGGTATACAACCCCCAGTGTTTCGCCCCAGTCCATACCGGTGAGACTTAAAAGAAAGTCAAATTGCGCATCCTCGTCATTCTTTAGTCTTTCGGCTAAGGCATGGAAGGATTCGGCAGGAATGGTAGCTGTTAAGTCACCCTGTTCTGCAAACTGTGCTTCGGGGACAATTTCTAATATTCTGTCTTTTATATTCATAGCTTATTTTTCTTCTTTCTCTTTGCGGTTTACTCCACCGAAGAATTTTTCGAGTTTTACTTTGCGTTGTAATTGCATCAAACCGTAGTAGAAGGATTCAGGACGTGGAGGACATCCAGGGATATATACATCAACCGGCATAATAAGGTCTACTCCGTTTACTACGTGATAAGACTTTTTAAACGGACCACCGCTAACTGCGCATCCGCCTACAGCAACCACATATTTAGGATCTGGCATCTGGTCGTAAAGACGTTTCAATACCGGAGCCATTCTGTCGGTGATTGTTCCGCAAACCATGATCATATCTGCCTGACGAGGACTGGCACGTGCTACTTCAAACCCGAAACGGGCCATGTCATAACGCGCGGCACCAAGTGCCATGAATTCAATACCGCAACAGCTTGTAGCGAATGTAAGCGGCCAAAGGGAATTGCTTCGTCCCCAGTTGATGAGATCGTCCAATTTACCAAGAAGCACGTTTGTACCTTCGGCATTGATCTCAGCAACCATTTTTTCCAAATACTCATTATCTTTGAAGTCTTCATATTGCATAGACTTTATTTTCGGCTTCTTTATTTCCATTCAAGAGCTCCTTTCTTCCAGGCATAAGCCAGACCTAAAATTAACACACCGAAGAAAAATAGAATACTGATAAGTCCGTTTACGCCTAGCTCACCCACAATGGTAGCCCAAGGGAAAAGAAAGACGGTTTCAACGTCGAACATTAAAAACAGGATGGCAAAAAGGTAGTAACCCACTCTGAACTGCATCCAAGACTTACCTCGCGTAGGAATACCGCATTCGTACGCTTCTCCCTTTTGTGGGTTAAACGACCGCGGCGAGATCGCTTTGGCGATAAACAATGCCGCAGCAACCAAGGCTATTGCCGTGATTACAGCGACGACTAACATTATAAAATTCATAGTTCAATGTACATTAAAAATGTATAATATAAATAGAAATATTTAACAAAAATAAATTATGAGCTGATATTCAGCTTTTAAGAGCGCAAAGATACAATTTATTATTAATCATTTGCAAACCGTACCTAACAAAAAGTGGTTTTTTTATTCTCTTTTTATTGGAATGACAGAAAATAAAAAAGGTTGTAGCAAGCAGAAATACTTTTATTTTGGATATAATTGCAATGTAAGCAGTGTATAATTGTGAAGAGTTTAATATTACAGTTTTTTTTGAGTGAACAGAATAATCACATCAACTCCCGCCATCTTTTTAAAAAAGATGGCGGGAGTTGATGTGAAATATAACCGGAGTTCAGATAAAACATAACCGGAGATTACAAGCCTGAAAGCCGGACGTGACCTTCTCTGGAATAGGTTCGCAGTTTTTGTGGTTATTCCTATACCGGTTTACAATATTTTTCTTAATTCTAAATACCGTTTATGCTATAGTGACCTTTTAAAATAGACTATCTTTTCTTCCAGAACTGCGGTGTGAAAAGAACTAAAACAGAGAATAGTTCCAGGCGCCCTATCAGCATCAGAAAAGATAAAAGCCATTTTCCTCCGTCGGGAAGGCAGTTCCACGAATGAGCCGGACCGCAGAGCCCCAATCCTTTACCCACACCACTCATGCTTGATATCACAGTACCAAAGGCTTCCATGTTGCCCACTCCCATAGCCATCATGGCCAGCCAGCCGATAGTAAAAATAACAACATATATCAGTACGAAAAGCAGTATCGAAGATTGTACAGAAGGGGAGATGGTTATCTTATTAACCTTTAGGGGGAGCACGGCATTGGGATGAACCATACGTTTGAATTCATTTTTTGTCATCTTGCTTAAAATAAGCAGCCGGATGCTTTTTATGGCTCCTGAGGCAGAACCGCTGCAAGCTCCCAGGAACATAATAATTCCCAGCATTACCCACAGAAATGGGCCCCAGGTCATATAATCGGCAGAGGTGAATCCCGTGGTGGTATGCAGGGATGATACCTGCAGCAGAGCCTTGCGGAAAGATTCTTCCGCTCCCATTGGGGTGGTGTAGTACAATGCCACGGAGAATATGGCTGTGAAAGCAATCAGCGACCGCAAGAACCACTTTAACTCCCCGTCAAACAGCACCTTCTTTATTTTTCCTTTAGCCAGATAGAAGAAGAGGGTAAAATTGATACCTGCCAGTATAATGAAAATAGATGTAACATATTCAATATAAGGAGAATGATAATAAGCAATGCTTGTCTGCTTGGTTGAGAATCCTCCGGTGGAAACCGTTGAGAATGAGTGGCAGACAGAATCGAAGATATCCATGCCTCCAAACAATAGGAAAATGACCTGTGTAGCTGTTAGTATCAGATAAATATACCATATCCATTTGATCGTTACATTGATACGGGGATGCGGTTTGGAATGTTGCCCTACTGCCTCTGCTGCAAACAGCTGCATACTTCCTATTCCGAAGATAGGAAGCACGGCGATGGTGAAAATGATAATTCCCATACCGCCTGTCCACTGAGTCAGACTTCGCCAGAAAAGCAGTCCGTGAGGCAGTGACTCGATGTTGTCAAGTACAGTAGCTCCTGTTGTGGTAAAGCCAGACATCGTTTCAAAGAAGGCGTCCACCGTACGGGGAATATATCCGTTTATCAGGAAAGGAAGCATTCCTATTGCCGAAAAGAGCAGCCATATGATGGCTACAATGAGATATCCGTCTCTACGGTTTATTTGTCTGGATGCTCCTTTTCCTATCAGCACAAGGATTCCGCCCAAAAGAGCGGAACCGGCAGCTACCATTAGAAAATCATTGAGAACATCTTCCTGATAAATCAGGGAGATTCCTGCGCAGCATAGTAGCAATACCGCTTCAATGAGCACCAGAATGCCCATTATCTTACAAATCATTTTTAGATTTATCATATCTTTTCCTATCTAATCGTTCTTTATCTGCTAATTAAAGAACTTCTCAATTTTTTTGATCATCATACTCCGGCAGAATACCACTACATGGTCTTTAGGCTGTATCTGAGTGTCTCCGCTAACCACGATAGCCTCTTTGTCACGGATTAATCCTCCGATAGTAGCTCCTTTGGGTAATCCCAGGTCTTTCACCTTACGTTTGGTAATGGCGGAACCTTCCTTGACCTTAAACTCTGCCACATCAGCACTGGCAAAGGTCAGACATTTTACGTTGGTTACATCAGCGTTCAGCATCATCTGATAAATGTGGCTGGCGGCAATTTGTTTCTTGTTGATTACCGTTCCAATATCCAGACTTTCGGCCATACCAATATAATCTATATTCTCCACTTCGGCAACGGTCTTTCTTACCCCCATTCGTTTGGCAGCAAGGCAGGCAAGAATGTTAGTCTCGGAATTTCCGGTCAGCGCCACAAACGCTTCTGTATCTTTTAATCCTTCTTCCACCAGCATATCCACGTCACGGCCGTCTCCGTTGATCACCATTGTCTTGTCATCCAGCAACTCAGTTAGTCGGTTGCAACGGGCCGGGTCGCTTTCTATGATCTTTAGATTCATGTAATCAGGTGCAAATTGTGCGGTTCTTACCGCAATGCGGCTTCCTCCCATAATCATTACATTTCGCACGTCTGAATATTCCTCTTTTCCCACAATTTTGCGGATGTAAGGAATATGTTTAGGCATGGTAATAAAGTAAACAATATCGTATAGTCTGATCATGTCGTCACCGCGGGGAATAATGGTTTCGTTCCCTCTTTTAATGGCTACAATATGAAAAGGAACATCCCGTTTCCCCATCTGACTCAATGGGATATCCAGAATGGTTGAGTTTTGTCTCATTTTTACACCGATCAGTACCAGTGCTCCTCCGCAGAACTCCCACCACTGGCGGATCCAGCTCATCTTGATGGAGGAAACAATCTCTTTGGCAGCCAGCATCTCCGGGTAGATAAGGGAATCCACTCCCAGTTTCTTGAAAAATTCCTGGTGATGAGGAAGCAGATATTCGTAGTTGTCAATACGTGCCACCGTTTTCTTGGCTCCCAGGTTGGAAGCCAGCATGCAGGCGGTCATATTCCGGCTTTCATCCGGAGTAACGGCAATAAACAGATCGGCTTTGGGTACGCCCGAATCCTTTAGTCCTGCAATGGAGGTAGGAGAGGCACATACCGTCATCAGGTCAAAGTTGCCATCCATTGCAATCAGTTTCTCTTCGTTATCGTCCATCAGAACAATGTCCTGTTTTTCCCGGGAAAGAAGTTTGGCTAAATGTGTGCCAACAGCCCCGGCACCTGCTATAATAATTTTCATAATAGAGATTTTAAAACTTTATAAATACTCATTTCATCCATTCCGCATAACTTGAAAAGTTCCTTCACGTTACCATGTTCCACAAAGATATTGGGAATACCAATCCTTTTTACCTGTGGAGTGTAGTTATGATCAGACATAAATTCCAGAATACTGCTTCCCATGCCTCCTTCCGTAACTCCATCTTCCACGGTGATTATTTTGCTGAAATGTTGTCCTATTTCGTGAAGCAGGTTCTCGTCCAGTGGTTTCAGGAAACGTAAATCGTAATGAGCAATGGTTATCCCTTCAGCTTCAGCTTCTGCCCTTGCAATTGCTTTTGCAGAAACAGTTCCTATAGGGCCAATGCTGATAACAGCCATATCTTTTCCATCTTTCAACTTCCTTCCGGTACCAACAGGTACCTCCTCTAGTGGACAAGTCCAGTCTACTAATGAACCTCTTCCTCTTGGGTAACGGATTACAAACGGTCCTTTGTCTGGCAACTGAGCGGTGTACATTAATCGGCGAAGCTCATGCTCATCATAAGGTGAGGCTATGGTCAGATTTGGAATACAACGCAGATAAGCCATGTCAAATACTCCATGATGAGTAGGTCCGTCTTCACCCACCAGTCCGGCGCGATCCAGGCAGAGCACCACATTCAGGTTCTGAATAGCTACATCGTGAATCATATTATCAAGCGCCCGTTGCATAAATGAAGAGTAGATATTGCAGAAAGGAATCAGTCCGTCCTTTGCCATTCCTCCCGAGAAGGTAACAGCATGTCCTTCGGCAATACCCACATCAAATGCTCTGTCGGGCATCTCATTCATCATAATGTTCATGGAACATCCTGTAGGCATGGCGGGAGTTACACCTATAATCTTATCATTCTGTTTTGCCAGCTCCAGTAAGGTGTGACCAAAAACCTCCTGAAAGAGGGGAGGCAGACCTTTTGTGTTGGTGATAATTCGTTTTCCGGTCTCTTTATCGAAGAGGCCTGGAGCGTGCCACACGGTAGCTGATTTTTCAGCCGGTTCAAAACCTTTACCTTTGATAGTATGCAAGTGTAAAAGTTTAGGACCTTCCATGTTCTTTATATCATTCATTACCCGGGCTATATTCTTAACGTCGTGTCCGTCGAACGGTCCGAAGTACCGGATACTCATTCCCTCGAAAATATTTTGTTGCTGTGATAACAGTGTTTTCAGACTGTTATTGAAACGTATCAGACTTTTCCTGCGTGATTCATTCAGTATTCCCCAGCGGAACAGTACACGGGCAATCAGTTGTCGTATGCGGTTGTAGCGGTTGGTCGTTGTCAGGTTGAGCAGGTACTCCTTCATGCCTCCCACGGTACGGTCTATGGCCATATCGTTGTCGTTGAGCACAATCAGCAGGTTGTTTGGTGTGGACGAGGCATTGTTCAGTCCTTCAAAAGCCAGGCCGCCCGTCATGGACCCATCACCAATCACGGCCACCACATGGCGGTTTTTCTCACCCTTGTGTTTGGCTGCCACACTCATTCCCAATGCAGCGGATATGGAGTTAGAGGCGTGTCCGCAGGTAAACGTGTCATATTCGCTCTCATCAGGAGAAGGAAACGGTCGCAGACCTTTCAGTTTCCGGTTGGTGGAAAAAGCTTTTCTCCTTCCGGTCAGTATCTTGTGAGCATATGCCTGATGTCCCACATCCCATACAATTCTATCATACGGTGTATTGAATACATAATGCAGAGCTACAGTCAGCTCCACAGCCCCCAGGCTCGCCGCAAAATGTCCCGGGTTACAAGATAGTTCATCAATGATATCTTGCCTTAGTTCTTTACAGACCTCAGGAAGTACATCCACGTTGAGTTTGCGAAGATCTCCCGGACAGTTAATGCCATTTAGCAAGCTATATGTTTGGTTATTCTTCATTATTAGACAAATTTGTGGCAAAATTAGCATAAATAACTCATAAGATGTTTACTTTTGCAGGGATATTTTTATTGAGGTCAAATATTAGTACATATATAAATGGAATTCAGAACATTAGTGGAGCTTCCTGAAAAAGAGCTTTACATCAGCTATTCCGATAAAATTCTGCTACTGGGATCCTGCTTCGCTGAGAATATAGGAAATTTATTGGCGGCAAATAAGTTCAACTGTGATGTGAACCCGTTTGGAGTCCTCTATAATCCGCTCTCCATAGCCGGTGGATTGCGCTGTCTGGTCAATAAGAAAACATTTGCTGAAAAGGATTTGTTCGAATATAAAGGGCTTTACCACAGCTTTATGCACCATGGCTCTTTCTCTGCATCCTCTTCTGCGGAATGCCTGGAGAAAATCAATAGCCGTATGGATACGGCTGTCCGTCAGTTATCCGGGCTCAATTACCTGCTTGTCACCTTCGGCACGGCTTATATTTACGAATACAGACAAACCGGCACCGTTGTGGCTAACTGCCACAAACTTCCGGATCGTGTGTTTACACGTCGGTTGTTAAGTGTTGCAGAGATTGTGGAAACCTATCTCTCGTTAATAAACGAAATGTTGAAAACTAGTCCGGATCTGAAACTTCTCTTTTCTGTCAGTCCCATCCGTCACGTAAAAGACGGCATGCATGGCAATCAGCTAAGCAAGGCTGTTCTGCTGCTTGCCATTGATGAACTGAAGAATCACTTTCCTCAGCATGTGTTCTATTTCCCTTCCTACGAACTACTGGTCGACGAGCTACGCGATTACCGTTTTTATGCCGAAGATATGCTTCACCCTTCTTCTGTGGCAATAAATTATCTTTGGGAGTGTTTTGGTAACTGTTATTTCTCGAAAGAAACCAGACAAATCATGAAAGAATGGGGCCAGATAAGTAAAGCCCTGCAGCATAAACCTTTCCATCCGGGAACGGAACAACATAAGTCTTTTTTAAGCCAAATTGTGTTAAAAATAAATCAACTTAAAGAAAAATGTCCTTTCTTAGATGTCGAAAAAGAAATTGAATTATGTCGTATTCTATAGAAACTATCTCACAACTTCTGGGCGCGAAGCGCACTGGTGATAAAGAATCACGAATCGACTGGCTGCTAACTGATAGCCGGTCACTATGTTTTCCTGAAGAAACACTTTTTTTTGCTTTACAGAGCAAACGCAACGACGGACATAAATACATCCCTGATTTATATGCCCGTGGCGTCAGAAACTTTGTAGTCAGTAGAATTCCTGCTGATGACTCTTTCACTGAGGCTAATTTCCTTGTGGTATCCAATCCCCTGAAATCATTGCAAAAGCTTGCGGAAGTGCATCGCTCAAAATATCATATTCCGGTAATCGGAGTTACGGGAAGTAACGGCAAAACCGTGGTTAAGGAATGGCTGCATCAGCTACTCAGTCCGGATCAGGTAGTTACCCGTTCCCCTCGCAGCTACAATTCACAGATTGGAGTGCCGCTCTCTGTCTGGCATTTAAACGAACATTCCCAACTGGCAATCATTGAAGCCGGCATCTCGGAAATGGGAGAGATGAGAGCACTGCAGTCTATTATCCGTCCTACCATTGGTATACTCACCAATATTGGCGGGGCACATCAGGAGAATTTCTTCTCCCTGCAGGAAAAATGTATGGAAAAGATTTCCCTGTTCAAGGGATGCGATGTGGTAATTTATAATGGTGACAATGATCTCATTGTAGATTGCATGACTAAATCCATGCTTACTGCCAGAGAAATAGCCTGGTCAAGAAGCGACAAGGAAAAACCACTGTATATCAGCTCTATAGTCAAGAATACCGACAGTACCCTTATTAATTACCGTTATCTGGGATTTGACAATAGCTATACCATTCCTTTCATTGACGATGCTTCCATCGAGAACTCCCTCAACTGTCTGGCAGCCTGTCTTTACCTGATGGTACCCAACGAAGAGATCTCTAAGAGAATGGCTAAACTGGAACCGGTGGCCATGCGTCTCGAGGTAAAAGAGGGTAAAAATAGCTGTGTGCTTATTAATGATACTTATAATTCAGATATCGCGTCACTCGATATCGCGCTCGATTTCCTTTACCGTCGTTCGGAAGCCAAAGGAATGAAACGTACACTGATCCTTTCCGATTTGCTGGAAACGGGACAAAGCACCACATTGCTCTATCGGAAGGTGGCTCAGCTGGTACACAGCCGGGGCATCCATAAAATAATAGGAGTAGGCCCCGAGATTACCTCCTGTGCCAAGAAGTTCGAGATCGAAAAATATTTCTTTCCCAACACCGATTCGTTCCTTCAGTCTGAAGTGTTTGCTTCCCTGAATCGTGAAGTGATCCTGATCAAAGGTTCAAGGGATTTTGCTTTCGAGCGTATTTCGGACGAGCTGGAACTCAAGGTACACGAAACCATTCTGGAGATCAACCTCAATGCTCTTGTCAGCAATCTTAATTACTTCCGTGCCAAACTGAAGCCTGAAACGAAAATGGTCTGTATGGTGAAAGCATTTGCTTACGGTGCCGGCTCTTACGAGGTTGCAAAAACCCTGCAGGATCATCAGGTAGATTATCTGGCTGTAGCCGTAGCCGATGAAGGTTCCGATCTTCGCAAAGCAGGTATCACCGGTTCTATCATTATCATGAACCCTGAAATGTCTGCCTTCAAAACCATGTTCGACTACCGCCTTGAACCGGAAGTTTACAGCTTCCAGTTGCTCGAAGCCTTGATTAAAGCAGCCGAGAAACAGGGTATCACCAACTTTCCTATTCATGTGAAACTGGATACAGGTATGCACCGTTTGGGATTTGCTCCCAGGGAAGTGCCAGAACTGATTAAGCGACTGAAGTCGCAGAACGCTGTTCTTCCCCGCTCAGTCTTTTCTCACCTGGTAGGTAGCGACAGTGAAAAGTTTGATGCCTTCACCCGTCAGCAGATTGATACTTTTGAAAAGGCCTCTTTGGAACTGACTTCTGCTTTCCAGCATAAAATTCTGCGTCATATCTGCAACTCTGCCGGTATCGAAAGGTTCCCCGGAGCACAACTCGATATGGTGCGTCTGGGTATCGGACTCTATGGCGTTAGTGCCGTGGACAACTCCATTATTAATAATGTAAGTACACTCAAGACAACCATTCTTCAGATACGCGATGTGTCTAAGGAAGATACTGTGGGCTACAGCCGCAAGGGACATCTCGATCGTGATTCCCGCATTGCTGCTATCCCAATTGGATATGCCGACGGATTGAACCGCCACCTGGGCAACGGTAATGCCTATTGCATGGTCAACGGAAAGAAGGCTCCTTATGTGGGTAATATCTGTATGGATGTCTGCATGATTGATGTTACGGATATAGAGTGCAAGGAAGGCGATAAAGCCGTTATTTTCGGCGAAGGACTCCCTATAACTGTTCTCTCTGACATTCTGGGTACCATCCCTTATGAAATCCTTACCAGTGTCTCTTCCCGTGTAAAGAGAGTCTATTTCCAGGATTAACAAGTGGAAAGCCGCATCGATTATATTGCAGCAGGGAATAAACTCTCTGCTGCTGATTTAATATATAAAAAATAAAAATAAAAACTTGCTGGTTGGCTATTTTTGGTTAGCTTTGCTGGCAAATCAACAATGAATAATTAATCTAAATAAACAGAATTTATGTCAAACATCCTTTTGTTTTTAAATCTTGGAGGTCCTGAATTACTTGTTATTGCGTTAATTGTACTTCTGCTTTTTGGTGGAAAAAAAATACCCGAACTTATGAAGGGGCTTGGCAAAGGTGTCAAGAGCTTTAAAGACGGCATGAAAGAGGCTGAAGATGAGATTAAAGCCACTAAGGACGAGATCGTAAAGTCAACGGAAGAAGAAAAAAAATAAGTGCACATGGCTGAAATGACGTTCTGGGATCACTTGGACGAGTTACGGCGTGTGCTGTTCAGGGTATGTGGGTTATGGGTTGTTTTGCTGACAGGCTTTTTTATTATAATGCCCTATTTGTTCGACTCCGTCATCCTTGCACCCTGCCACAATAATTTTGCATTCTATGCATTACTTCACAGGATAGGGGACTTGCTCCACCTCTCCGGTGACTTTTTTACTCAGAAATTTGAGGTGAAGCTGATTAATATCAATCTGGCGGCGCCTTTCTTTATTCATATCTCCTCCTCCTTCTGGATGGCGGTAATTGCTTCCGTACCCTATTTGCTGTTCGAGGTATGGCGCTTTATCAAACCTGCACTCTACCAGAACGAGAAGAATAATGTGCGTACAGCTCTGAGTATTGGAACAATCATGTTCTTTCTGGGGGTATTGCTGGGCTATTTTATGGTCTTTCCCCTTACCCTGCGCTTTTTGGCGACCTATCAGTTGAGTGAGACTATTAACAATCAAATCTCTCTAAACTCTTATATTGATAACTTCATGATGCTGATCCTGATGATGGGATTGGTTTTTGAACTTCCTCTGGTTACCTGGCTGCTTGCCAAGGTAGGACTTGTCACTAAGTCTTTTCTCCGGAAATACAGAAAGCATGCCATTGTGGTTATCTTTGTCCTGGCAGCTATCATTACCCCAACGGGCGATCCTTTCACCCTTTCAGTAGTGGCCATTCCCCTCTGCCTGCTCTATGAGATGAGCATCCTTATTATCAAGAACAAGAAAGAGGAAATTTCCGAATAAATTATTCTATAAAGGCGATTTTTTGTCCCGGATGAGCATCCTTTTGAGAGATGATTCCCGGACTAACGCCGATAGAGAAGTGAACCTAATAGAGCAATGAATCAGGAAGCAAATGAATATTATGACTCACTCCTGAGAATATACCTCAGTGAAGAGACTTCTCTTACAATGAAATACCGGCAGATGCGCGATCTGCTCGAACGTTTTTGCCGTCAGTTCCTGCAGGACGGACGATTGCAGATAACCGATCTATCGGCCCGCATCAGCTACATGGCCTCTGTTGCCGGACTCTCCCGTAGCATCCAGAATCAGCTGCATACCTTCCGGCTTACGTCCAATGCGGTGATGAATAGACGGGAGGAACCTACCTGTGAACATCTTCTACGCGATCTCCGTACACTGACATTAACGGTAAAAACCTTACTCAAGGAGGATATTCCTCAGGCACTTTATGATCTGTTGCCCAGGCAGGCCGATCTTCCGCTGTCTGCCATTCCCGTTCCGCGTGGCGAACGGATCCGGAAGATGAGAGTCTGCTTCCAGTACTCGGACGAATCTTTTCTGTACGTTATTCCGGCGGACCGCACGGTGAACGAGCCTTTGAAGGTCTGTTACGGTGTCTCTGCGTTGAATCAGGAGTTCAATGAAACCATTCTGCATCTCTGGCCGCATGCCCAGCTCAATCTGCTCGATGTTACGGTTAATGAAGAGGGCGTTCTCACTCCCTCCATGATTGTTCTTGAACCCGATTATCTCATCGATATCAGTACTCTTGCCGAGTGTTTCAAGGATTACGGGCACCATCCGGCAAACTATCTGCTGACACGGTTGCAGCCCATGTCCAACACTCGTCCGTTGTTGCTGGGTAACATTGCCAACCTCTTTCTCGACGAATGGATTCACGCCGATGGTGAGGCCGATTATCTGGAATGCATGCGCAAAGCTTTCCGTACTTATCCTATCGAGCTGGCCTCCTGTGAAGAGCTGCTTGATCCGAAGATGGAATTCGAATTCTTTAATGATTGCAAGAGCCACTTCGAACATCTCAAAGAAATAGTCACCGATACTTTTCATGCTCCGGGTTATCAACTGAATAAAGAAGATGCCGTGCTCGAACCCTCATATATATGCGAGGCACTCGGTCTGCAGGGGCGGCTCGACTATATGCAGCGGGATATGAGCAGCTTTATAGAAATGAAATCGGGTAAGGCGGACGAATATGCCATTAAAGGAAAGGTGGAACCCAAAGAGAACCATAAGGTACAGATGCTTCTTTACCAGGCTGTGCTTCAGTATAGTATGGGTGTAGATCACCGCAAGGTGCATCCCTATCTGCTCTATACCCGCTATCCGTTGCTTTATCCTGCCCGCCCGTCGTGGGCATTGGTTCGCCGGGCCATCAACCTGCGCAATCTTATTGTGGCAGGAGAGCATGCCGTGCAGTTGCACAACCGTCCCGAATATACGGCCAGTGTACTTAGTGAAATCACCCCTGCCGTGCTCAATGAAAAGAAATTGCGGGGCATGTTCTGGGAACGCTATCTCGCTCCCTCCATCACCGTCTTTGGTAAAAACTTTTCAGCACTTTCCTCGTTGGAGCAAAGCTATTACCTCACACTCTATAACTTCATTGTGAAGGAACAATATACTTCCAAATCCGGAGAAATGGAATATGATGGACGTGCAGGAAGTTCTTCTCTGTGGCTTGCCACGCTCGATGAGAAACGGGAAGCCGGAGAGATTCTTTACGATCTTACCATTAGAGAGAATCGTGCCGCCGATGCCCGGAAAGCTACGGTGGTATTTGCCATTCCCGAATATAAGGAAGAATTTCTGCCTAATTTTCGGGTGGGAGACGTAGTGCTGTTCTATGAGCGAAACAAAGCCGATGACAGTGCCACAAATAAAATGGTCTTTAAAGGAAGTATCGCCGCCATTGATTCCCGGGAGATTACCGTGCGCATCCGTGCCACCCAGCAGAATCCTTCTGTACTTCCGCAACAAAGCACTTATGCGGTGGAACACGATAATATGGATACCGCATATAAAAGTATGTTTCAGGCACTCACACTCTTTGCCGGAGCCAATCAGGAGCGTCGCGACTTGTTGCTGGCTCAGCGTCAGCCCCGGTTTGATACCTCTTTCGATGAACAGATTGCTTGTGCCACGGACGATTTTGACCGTGTATCCCTGAAAGCGCAGGCAGCCCGGGATTTCTTCCTGCTTGTGGGGCCTCCGGGAACCGGAAAAACCTCCCGGGCATTGAAGCAGATGGTCACCGCTTTTCATCAGAATCCGGATACACAAATCCTATTGCTGGCCTATACCAACCGGGCGGTGGACGAGATTTGCAAATCCATTTCCTCCATCTCTCCGGAGATCGATTATATACGAGTGGGCAGCGAGCTCTCCTGCGAAGAGCGGTTCCGTTCCCACCTTATTGAAAATGTACTGGCTTCCTGCAACCGCCGTTCCGAGGTGAGCGAACGCATCTCCGGTTGTCGGGTGATGGTGGGTACCGTAGCCTCTCTCTCCACAAAGACAGATCTCTTCCGTCTGAAGAGATTCGATGTGGCCATTGTCGATGAGGCTACCCAGATACTTGAGCCCCAACTGCTGGGCATACTTTGTGCCAGGAATAGGGCAGGGGAGAATGCTGTCGGCCGGTTTATACTTATCGGCGACCACAAACAACTTCCTGCTGTGGTGCTGCAAAGCGGAGAACAGTCCCGTGTCTGCAGTGAAGAGCTGCTATCGGTGGGCATTACCAACCTCAGGGACTCCCTCTTCGAACGTCTCTATCGCTTCTATGCAAATAAAAGAGATTGTACCGGCTTGCCTCAGGGACAAACTGGTACGGAAACCCGCGCGGTGGATATGCTCTGTAGACAGGGACGAATGAATCCCGCTGTGGCCCTTTTCCCTAATATAGCCTTCTATGGAGGAAAACTTGAACCCGTGGGGTTGCCCCATCAAACGGACAGCACTTCTCCTTATGGACCTCGTGTACAGTTTATTCCTTCCGAGCCCTGCAAAGGAGGAGCTTCCGATAAGTGTAATATCTTTGAAGCTCGTCTGGCGGCAGATATTGCTGCGCAGGTCTATCGCCGTTCTCCTTCCTCTTTTGATGTAACCCGCACACTGGGCATTATCACCCCTTACCGCAGTCAGATAGCCATGATCCGGAAAGAGCTAGCCCTTCGGGAGATTCCTGCACTCAATGAAATACTGGTCGACACTGTGGAACGGTTTCAAGGCAGTGAGCGGGATGTCATCATCTACTCCTTCAGTGTAAACTATCCATGGCAGCTTCAGTTTCTGAGCAATGTCACTGAAGAAGATGGTGTGCTGATTGATCGTAAACTGAATGTCGCTTTGACACGTGCCCGCAAGCAAATGTACCTCATTGGAGTCCCTCAATTATTAAAACTTAATAAAATCTATAAAGCTTTGATTAAATTAATACTTACTACGCTTCATTAACATCTAGCGGAGATAAAAAACTGTATATTTGCACAACGTTTTTTTCATAGAGATTTAGATTTAAGGTTAGAAGAATTGTGGAAGTCGTGAGACTTCCCTTTTTTTTAAAAGAAAGGGCTGTCCGCTAGGATAGCCCTTTCTGATTTAGGGATCACTCCCAATCCTTGGGAATTAGTCATTGTTAATCTCCTCTTTTCTTTATGCATCTATTTTGCAGTCCTGAATAAAAAAATGTCATACCCATCTCTTGCTGTAAGTACTTAACAAGGAATTTGCAAAACTAGCCTGAATAAAGCTGATTCTTTTAAAATAATTAAGGACGCTGGATGTGTATTATATACCTATATTTATAATTGGTGTATCATTCAGATTTATTCTCCAATGGTTTTTATTTATTGGAGAATGGTTTTTATTTATTGCTGAATAAAATCAGATAATTCAGCAATTTCTATGGGAGTGGGATTGTCTTTCTACTTTTTCAAGATGCAAAAATAATGATTTTAACATTATCCCCCAAGAATATTGACTGAGCCAAAAAAAAGCTGCCTTCTTCGGGCAGCCTTTTAAGCTATAAATAGCAACTAAATAATTCCGTAAGCTATATTTTGTATATGGAAGATTACTGAATAGCAACCTTATAAGCTTTTCCATTGACTGTTACAATGTAAATGCCAGATTTGACTGTGAAATTAGCTGTTGCATTATTATTAATAGTCTCTGCTATTTTTGCACCTTGGGCATTGTAAACCTTAATGTTTTCTCCACCTTTTAGATTAGAAATATACAGGTCACCTGATTGATTAAACACTTGCACTAAATCAGCTGATGAATATGTCATGCCCACAGGACTGCTTAGAACTTTTATAGTAGTAGTCATAAAAGAATTTGTGCCTGTGAATTTAGGAAATGCAGTCGATGCCATTTTAGCATAAATTTCTTCACTGGTAGCTTTTAAGAAAGTAAACTTACCATTGTTTTCTGTATAATCTGTTCCGGCAACCAAGGCTGTACCTGTTTTTGTTTGCCAGGTGTAAGTGGTAGCTTGGGGAGCAGTCAGAATTCCATTTATGTTGTTTTGAGCGGAAAGATCAAGCTCATCACCAACTTTAATACTTTTAGCTATTGACAAGCTATCTTGTGGATAATAAGTGTAACCAGTGCCTAAAGTTGAGATTGTAGGAAGAGTAGAAAATGTTAGTTTGTTCTTGCTACAGTTTAATCCCGTTGCTATGGTACCGGTCTTTAGTTCTGTTAGTTTGTTGGACAGGCAGAACAATCTTGTTATCTTGTTGCAATTTGTAACGTCCAAGGATTCTAACAGGTTTGTATTCAGTGAAACATAACCAAGATTTACATTCTTAGACAGATTAATTGAAGTAAGCAGGTTTGTTAGTGCATATAGATCTGTTAATACAGTATTATTAGTTAAGTCTAATGTACTCAACTGATTTGTACCACATTTAAGAGTTTTCAGAAGTGTGTTCTGAGAAAGATTCAACACTGTAAGTTTGTTGTTTGTACAATCTAATGATGTTAAAGCTGTGTTCTTTGTTAGGTCCAGAGCTGTTAAAAGATTGTTCATACAAACCAACTTGGTCAAATTTGTATTATTTTCAGTATTTAATGAGACCAAAGAATTTGATGTAACATCTAATGTCTGTAAATCTACAGCTTTAGTAATATCCAATGCTGATACTTTGGGTGCTCCACTAGTAAAGCTGCAATCGAATAATACAATTTTTGAGCCATAGATTTTAATAACTCCCTGACCAACAGGTGTTCCAGTAACGGCAGTCGATGCCCCATAACCGTCAGGAATAGCTATTTCAGGAGTCTCTACTTTAGTTCCATCCCCCCAGTCTACCATAAGTTTAACACTGGCTTCGCTTGCAGCAAAAGAAAGAGTTAATGGAGTAGCCGATCCCGTTGAAGCGGTTAAAGTGATAGTTGGTTCTTCCTGGGCATTCGCCATAAAAGTAACACAAAGCAACAATAATAATGAAAGTAATTTTTTCTTCATATAAGTAATTTTTAAATTTTTTGTAAAAGTATGAATAATATTTATAAATTATAGCATATTTTTCCCATAAATATAAGGCGTTTATACTTTTTATAGATAACTTTGTGCTCAAATAGTTATAGATATCGACTATTGCGTGTCATTTTGTAAAATGTATTGATTATTATTTATTATTATAAAAATTAAATAAACAGTTATGAGAGTAGGTTTTTTTAGCATCCTTTTGTTAATTATGTTATTTTCTTTTAATACTTCTTGTTTTGGGAAAAAATCTAAAGTTTTGGCTAGTCTTGAATTAAAAAAAGATTCTACAAACAGCACAAATGCAGATTATAAAAAAATCACAAAAGAGGCAAAGACTCAAAAAGGTTTTTTTATAACCCACTTAAATAGTAAGGAAGGCAAATTGTATTTTGAGATTTCCGATTCAGCATTTGCACATACTTATTTGTTGGCCAATCGTGTTGCTTCAACAAGTAATACACGCGATTTTGTAGCCGGACAAATGATCACAAGTCCAATGCTGATTCGTTTTAGTAAAGATAATCAGAATGTATATATGCATTTGGTTCAGAGTAACAACTTCGTGGATATGAATGATCCTATTGCTCCATCTTTTGCACGTAATTTCTCCGATCCGGTATTCAAAGGATTTAAGATCGTAGCAAGGAATGACAAAAACGTAGTTATTGATGTGACCAGCTTTTTTGGAGGAAACGAAAAAAGCATCAGTCCTATTAAACAAGAAAATCCGATATCCAAATTGTTTGGTTCTTCGGATGCTATAAAAGGTGTTTTTGTTTCTGATGCATCTAATATTATTGGTTTGAAAACCTTCTCTAAGAATATTGAAATCGTTAGTATGCTATCATATTCTACTCAGCCTTTGGATAAACCTTATACAGTTACAGTGCATCGTTCTTTTTGCGTATTACCTGATAATCCAATGAGAATGCGTTTGCAGGATAACAGAGTCGGCTTCTTTAACTCGGATATGGACATATATACTTCTAATAAGGATAAAGTGGAACCTTTCAATTACATCCATCGTTGGAGGTTAGAGCCTAAAGACGGAGACATGGAAAAATACCTGAAGGGAGAATTAGTTGAACCAAAGAAACCGATTGTTTTTTATGTGGATACTGTTTTTCCTGAGAAATGGAGAGGTGTTGTTAAACAAGGTATTGAAGATTGGAATAGAGCGTTTCAAACTGCAGGATTCAAGAATGCGATTGTTGCCAGGGATTACCCAAGTAATGATCCGGACTTTGATCCGGACGATATGAGATATAGTTGTGTAAAGTATGCAGTTACTCCGGTTGCTAATGCAATGGGACCAAGTTATGTTGATCCAAGAACAGGCGAAATTCTGTGTGCAGATGTTATTTGGTATCATAATATTATCTCTTTGTTGCATAACTGGCGCTTTACTCAAACAGCAGCTGTTGACCCTCGTGTTCGCAAACCTGTATTTGACGATGATGTAATGCGTGAATCTATTCGTTATGCTGCAGCACATGAGATTGGCCATACATTAGGATTAATGCATAATATGGGTGCAAGCTACTCATATCCTGTTGATTCATTGCGAAGTGCCTCATTTACTCAAAAGTATGGCACTACTCCAAGTATTATGGATTATGCAAGAAATAATTTTGTTGCACAACCGGGAGATGTTGAAAGAGGCGTAAAATTAACTCCTCCTGTATTGGGTGTATATGATATCTATGCAATAAACTGGGGTTATCGTTTAATTTCGGATGCTAAGACCCCTTCTGATGAGAAAACAACTCTGACAAAATGGATAGAAGAAAAAAAGAGCAATCCAATGTATGAGTTTGGAGCTCAGCAATTTTTAGGAACAATTGATCCAACTGACCAGACCGAAGATTTGGGTAACGACCATATGAAAGCTGGAAATCTGGCAATTAGTAACCTGAAAATTATTATGAAGAATTTAGAATCCTGGACACTACAAAAAGGAAATACCTATGATGATGTAGAAACAATCTATTCTGAAATAGTAAAGCAGTATACTCGCCATTTACGCCATGTAATGCCTTATATAGGTGGGGTGAGATTTGAAGAAGTAAGACAAGGTGAGACGGGATTTTTAAAGAACTATCTGCCCAAAAAAGATCAGAAAAGAGCTTTGAACTGGCTTGTTAATCAGGCACGTACTTACAATGACTGGCTCACTCCGGGAAAACTGATGATGAAACTGAGTCTTGATATGAACTCAAATGACAAGTTATGTTCGTCTGTTGCTGGTTGTCTTTTGAATGGTACTGCATTATATCGTATCTCTGAAGCAGAAAAAATAGATCCGGTACATAATTATAAGTTGGGTGATTATATGAATGATGTCATTGCGGAAGTTTTCAAAGCCACTTTGAGTAATTCAGCTTTGACCAATGCAGATATTAACTTGCAGAAATCCCTGATTGATGTGATGATAAAGTATACTAATCTGAATGCTGCAGCAGCTAAGAAAAGTGCTTTTGCATTAGACGCATATAATGATTTGGTGAGTCTTGATAATGAGCCTTCTATTCCTTGCAGTTGTTCTTCTTTAGATTCTGATGAACATCACTCTTTTGCCCGTATTAATATTGGATTACCTTCATTATCTCAGGATCATTTAGAACCAATGATGATAGCTCAGTTAAAGAGAATCTCTCAATTGTATAAGCTACACATAGCTTCTGCAAAAACGAAGGCCGACAGAGAATTTTATGATTATCAGGTGATAACAATTGATAATTTGTTTAAGAAATAAGAAGGCAAAGTATGAAGAATCTAATATGCTTATTACTTTGCTTTGTTGCTATAGGCATTTCAGCTCAGAACGCAGCTCATCCCTACACCTTAAAAGGTCGGGTTGTAGATGCTTCAGGAGATGGAATTATAGGAGCTAATGTGAAAGCCAAGGCTAAAACAACCGGAGTAATAACCGATCTGAATGGTGATTTCTCTATGTCGGTTCCATCTAATGGAGCCGAGCTAGTTGTGTCTTTCATAGGTTATCAGCCACAGACTGTAAAACTGAAACCGGGAGAAAATAATATTAAAGTAACACTGAAAGATGATGCCCGGCAATTAGATGAAATTGTTGTGGTAGGTTATGGTACACAGAAGAAATCAGCTCTTACCAGTTCAATAGAAGTGATACATGGAGAAGATCTTTTGAATATGCCGGCTTTAAACATAGATCAGGCTTTAAACGGTCAGGTTGCCGGATTGCAGGTTATGTCGTCTACCGGTGATCCTAGTTCTTCTAAAGAATCTACTCTCAGTATCCGTGGTGTAAAGGGTTCTCCGTTATTGGTTATTGATGGTGTACCTCGTTTTACTAATAACTCTGGTGAAGAAACCCGCCTTTCCGATCTTAATCCCGACGACGTGGAAAGTATCTCGATCCTGAAAGATGCTGCTGCTGCTGCTGTATATGGTGCCCGTGCCGCTTATGGTGTGATTCTGGTAAAAACGAAGAGAGGAAAAGGTGAGCAGAAAGTGCGTGTAAACTACCGTGGACAATTTGGTCTTCAGGAAGCTACAAAGTTACCGGAATTTTTAAATGCCTATGAATATGCTAAATTGTACAATAGAGCAGTAGACAATTCTCCTTCAAGTACCTATTCTCCATACACAAATGAACAGCTGGAGGCAATCCGTACACATTCAACTCCTAATGTTTATGGGGATGAGAATATGCTTGATTACTTAAAGAAGTTTGGTTCATCCAGTACCCATAGCTTATCTTTGAACGGTGGAAATCAGTTCGTAAATTATTATATTTCAGGAGGCTATGCCAGTACAACCGGTTTGTACAGTGGCATTGGACGCGATCGTTATAATTATTCTGTAAAGCTGGATGCCACTTTGCTCAAAGGGCTTGTCTTTTCTATAGATATGAACGGTTCCCGCTCTGACAATAAGAATACAAGCTATACAACGATTGATGCCGCATATAGTTATTCTCCTTTGCAGGTACTTCGCTTTACCGATGGTTCGCTGGCCAGCATCAGCGGGAGTAATCCTCTTGTTGCTGTTGACGGGCTAGGTGGATATGTGAAGAATAAGTCTAATATGAGCACAATCACAGCGAACCTGAACTATGATATACCTTTTGTAAAAGGACTTTCAGCTTATTTGCGTGCTACTTTCGATAACAATAGCACTACAAAGAAAACATTCAATAGTCCCGCTCCACTTTATCTTTTTCATGAAAATACAAACAGTACCTCACAAGATCCTTTAACTGTTTATCCAAGGGCTAAAATATCGTTGGAAGAAAGAGATCAGTTCGTTGATAATAAGTTATTAGAGGCAGGCGTTAATTATTCCCGGATTTTTGCTGCTAAGCACAATGTTTCCGGTTTGCTGGTTGCAAATTACCAGGACTATAACGTGAGGTCTCTGGATGGTACAAATCTAGATATGCCAGGTGTTTATCCTGAGGTTATGGGTACAGCCACTTCTGCGCTTTTATCCGGCGACGAATCTTATACAGAACGTGCTTCTTTGATTGGCCGTCTTACTTATGGATATGATAACCGTTATTTCGTGGAAGGCAATTTCCGGGTCGATGGATCCACAAAGTTTGCTCCGGATAAAAGATGGGGCTTTTTCCCTTCTGTATCTGCTTCCTGGGTCTTATCTAACGAACAGTTTTTCAAAACCTGGAAACAGGATGTCTTGTCTAATGTTAAGTTCAGGGGGTCTATGGGTCTCCTGGGAAATGATGGCGATGTTGAAAACTTCTCCTATTTGCTGAACTATATGTATTCTCTTCGTCAGGGGTACAATATTGGTAGCTCTATTAAACCCGGGGTTGTCCTTAGTACAGGGAGCTATCCTAATCCTGATATTACCTGGGGAAAAAGCCGGGATTATAACATTGCAACCGATTTAGGTTTCTGGAATAATCGGTTGGGCCTTTCTTTTGAGTATTACTGGAGATATCAGACTGATATGCTTGCTCAGGCTCCTTCTTATCTCTATCCACCTTCTACCGGTGTTGAAGGCAATCTTCCATATATGAACTTTGGTAAATTAAAGGCGTGGGGATGGGATCTTACCATTACACATAAGAATGCCATTAATAAATTTAAGTATGACGCTGAACTGACTCTGTCTAAAACAAATGATAAATATCTTGATTATGGAGACGAATCTTCTGTTGCAGAGAATAGAAGACGTGTTGGAACAAGTAGTATGGTGTGGTGGATGTATCAGGCCGACGGACTTTTCAAGAGTTATGAAGAAATTCAAAGTCAGAAATTAGATCAGGATAATTCCGGCAATGCAACATTAGCTCCCGGTGATATCAAGTACAAAGATCAAAACGATGATGGAAAATTGACTGATGCGGATAGAATACCTGTAAAGAACTCTTCTTACCCTGATTTATCCATGAGTTTTAAGCTGGGTTTAAAATATAATGGTTTCTTCATTAATGCAATGTTCCAGGGATTGTCCGGTTATAAGAAAAATATAAAAGAACTTTATTCACTTGAGAATAGTAGCTTACAGCGTTTTCAACAATATCATCTGACTGAGACCTGGACACCCGAAAATCCTGATGCAGAATATCCTCGTATAAAGTTCGCTACAGCTAATGATAACAATCGTCTGGAGTCTACCTTTTGGGTGAAAAACTGTGATTTCGTTCGTTTGAAAACGTTGTCTTTGGGATATGCCCTACCTGCGTCGGTATTGAAAAAACTGAAGATCTCTTCTTTGAGTCTCTCATTGCAGGGAAGTAATCTGGTTACCTGGTCCTCATTAAAGGATATGGACCCTGAATCTTTGCGCGGTTACCCCATACAGCGTTCTTATGCAATGACTTTAAACTTTGGTTTCTAATAAACTGTACTTATCATATGTTTTCAATTATGAACTATAAGAAATATATACTTTCGGCATTTTTGTTAGTCACCCTGTTTATACAAACCGGATGTGACAGCATTTTTCGTGATGCGCCCATCAATAAGCTTTCTCAGGAAACCATCTGGGGAAGTGATTTGCTTCTTGATGAATATGTGTTGCCTTTATACAGAAATATGAATAGCGGTTTCTCTGTTTATATGCCTACCAATTCATTATTAAAAGGTATTTCAAGGGAATATCTTCCTTGGTTTGCCGATCAGATTATTGTTAGTAAAGCAGATTGGTACAACACAGCTTATGGAGATATATTAAAAAGTACCATGTCTGAGATAACACGAAAAGCGCTTTCAAACTGGACTAATTACTATACCCGTATTCAATCTGTTAATATATTGTTTGAGAACCAGAGTAAAATAAAGGATGGTGATCATAAAAACAGACTCCTGGGTGAGTGTCATTTCTTCAGAGCCTATTATTACTATATGTTGCTTCGTCAGTTTGGAGGAACGTTGCTTATCAAGCAACCTTATGATCCTTTGAATGACGGAACAAAATTCCCGCGTGCTTCGTATGATGAAATGGTTTCTTTCATTGCTGAAGAGGCCGACTTAGCTGCATCATTTCTTCCGGAGAAGAACACAACAGACAATGTTGGTCGTGTAACCAAAGGAGCAGCTCTGATGCTCAAGGCTAAAACCTATTTCTGGGCATCCAGTCCTGTTTTCCAGAATAAGGAAAAAAGTTATCTTGGGTTTACCACAGATCGTTCTCATGAGATGCTTACCAAGGCAGCTTCTTCTTATGAAGATGTTATGAAGCTCCCTTATTCGCTGATAAAAATATCGGGAACCACTCAGGATGGCATAAAAAATGAATATCGCAAAATCTTTCTGACAAAGAACAGTGAAGAATCTATTCTTGAAGTTCAGCATTCTGATAATGGAGATTATGCTAATGGCTTTGGTCATAAATTAGACCGTGAGTCTGTCTCTCCATTTTTTGGAGGTACTACTGCCGCTTATACTCCTACACAGAATCATGTCAATGAGTATGGTATGCGCGATGGAAAACCGTATGATCCTGCTCATCCGTATGATAACCGCGATTATCGTTTTTATGCCAATATCTTGTATGATGGATGTTCCTTCCGCGGTCATGTAATGGAGATCCATTATAATAAAGTCGATGGGAAAGAGGTTGCCGGAGCTGATCTTACACCTTATGGCTCTGATAACTCAGCCGCAGTTTCAAAGACAGGCTACTACATGGGTAAGTTTGTTAACGAATCTCAGGTTATTGATAATAATGAAACAAATGCCAGTAGTCAGAACTATATTATCTGGAGATATGCCGAGGTTCTGCTGGATTATGCCGAAGTAATGTTTCGTTTAGACAAGCCCGATGTGGCGCTTGCTATGGTTAACCAGATTCGTAATCGTGTACACATGAATCAATTGGGTAGCGTTACCTGGAACGATATTGTGAATGAGCGTCGGGTAGAAATGGCTTTTGAAGAAACTACTTACTGGGATCTGTTCCGTTGGGGAATTGCAGTAGAGAAAATGAGTGGTGGAACCAATCCTTTGAAAATGATGAAGGTTGTGGCCGAAGCCGGCAAAGACAATTCATATACAATCTCTAACATGGATAAGTATCCTAAGAGAGTGAGAACATTTAATAACTATCAATATTATTATCCTATTCCCTGGGATGAGATTCGATATCATGGTATAGAACAAAATCCGGAATGGACTGAAATGTAAAACGTTTATTAATTTAAAAATGTAGCTATATGGGAAAAAGAATTTTTACTTTTATGATTGTTTGCTTTGGAATGGTGTCATCTATGTGTGCACAGTACAATTATTTTGATGCAGCCGATATTGATGCAGATGGCTGGATTTGGTTTGATACACAGGCTAAGATTGATAAATATATTGGGCTGGCAAATAATGATGATTATATGGTAGATCCCGGTGGAAAAAAAATTCAGATGGTTTCAGCTAACTTTGATCCTTACGCGGACACAGAGGCCAGTGATACAATTAAGGGTGCCGGAACCGATGGAATCATGGGTGGTGTTGGTGCAAAGATGGGAGGTATTAAAATAGCGCCTGCTTCTGCTACATCCGGAACTAATGGGGGTAGTTTTGTTGTTTGTCTGCCTTCGTGCACTTCGTTCAATTTGTTTCTATCAGGCGGCAGTACAATGTATGCCAAGCTGACCGGTAGCACTGATATTAGCCAGAATTTTAATAATTACACCACTGTATCGGCTAAATATACAACCGTATTTTCCAAGTTAGGATCTGCTGGACAGAAAAAGTGGGAGGGTATGGAGATTCTGAACAGCGGATTCGAACCTGTCTTTACATTGACATCTGCTAAGCCCATTTATGCCCGTCTTCAAAACTTTATGAAAAACCCTCTTATTGTTCAGGGCATGAAGGTTCTTACTTCCACTCCAACCGGAATAAACAGTGTGAAGGAAGATTCTCCTTTCGGTATTCGTTTTGATGGTAAAACCCTTACCCTGAAAAGTGAAGTTCAGGTGAGCATTTACACTCTTGCCGGAAGTCTGGTCTTAAGAGATTTCTCTTCGTCCGTTGATCTTGGCAACCTGAATAAGGGTGTATATATTGTAAAGGCCAAAAGCAATTCATTGCAGGAAACTACGAAAATTTCAGTTCAGTAATATCTAATAATATAAGGAGAAACCTATAAGGAAGTGTTTTATACCTCTTTCGTATAGGTTTTTCTTTTCTATAATTAAATAATGAAAAAAACAAAACTATTATTAATTCTTTTGGCTCTTTTGCCTACATGCCTGATGGCTGCAGGGACAAACAAGGGCAATTTAAGCAACCTGGTTGTTTTTCTTCGCTTTGCCGATGATGGTGAGGATACTTTTAATCAAACCTTCTCTCATTACAACACACTGTTTAATGACGAAACAGCGAATGCCAATTCGGTATACAACTACTTTAAAGAGTCGTCGTATAATCAGCTGTCATGGAAAAGTGTGTTCTTCCCTTCTGCCAAGGAAGATGTTATCGTTTCATATCAGGCAAAGTATGAACGTGCCTATTATCAGAAGAAAACCAGTATTAACCCCGATGGTTATCAGGACGATGAATGGGGAGTGTTTAAAACAACCCGCGAACAGTCGCTTGTTAAGGAACTGGTTACCTATCTCTCTGCGTCATTGCCTCCCGATATGGTTATTGATGCCAATGGAGATGGAATGATTGACAATCTTTGTATCGTGATCAGTGGTGGCTCCGGCCTCAGTTCAAAGGATCTTTTATGGCCGCATCGTTCTGCTTTGCAGCTAACGGATGTGCCCACTATAAATGGTAAGAAGGTAGGGGAGTACCTGATGTTGTTCGATTATGCCAACGGATATGGTTCAATGCTTTCTCCTAAGTCGATAAACACCGGCGTGCTATGTCATGAGATGTCTCATACATTGGGCACTTATGACCTGTACCACACCTCGGGCGACTTAAATCCGGTGGGTGTTTGGGATTTAATGTCCGACAATCTTGAGACTCCTCAGCAGATGACGGTTTATACCAAATATAAGTACTGCAAATGGATCGATGAGATACCCGAAATTTCTGCTCTTGGTAAGTATGTTCTTAATCCGGTGGGAGGTACCGATAAGCTTAATATAGCCTATAAGATAAAACCTATCGGGTCCGACGAGTATTTTGTTGTGGAGTATCGTAAGAAAGAAGGTACTTTTGATTCAGGACTGCCTTCTTCAGGACTATTGGTATACCGCATCAATCCTTCCTCACTGGGAAATGTGAACTACAATGGCTCTACCAAGCTCGACGAAGAATATATTTTCCGACCCAACGGAACAACCACTCAGGATGGCGATTTAAGTAAGGCTACTTTCAGTCAGGAGAGCGGACGTGTCTCTTTTGGCGGTATAACTACTGCCTATAAACCCTTTTACAGTGATGGTAAAGAGGCTAATTTTGCTATAGCAAATATCTCCTTATGCGGAGAAACCATCTCTTTTGATTTACTGCCAGTCAAAGATCAGATCTATTTGCCACAATCCAGTGTGGTTATTGAAGGAACTGCCAATAGTACTATTAGTGTAAAAGTACAGTCAGATGTAGCCTGGAAAATCAGTGAACTGCCTCAATGGCTTTCGGCCACCCCTTCTGCCGGCGATGCCGGCTCGTATACTGTGACTCTCACTGCCACTTCGGCAAATGAGGCAGTCAATCCCCGCGTTGCTCAGGTTATATTCTCCGGAGCATCCGATAGTTCTGTAGCCGATACCTTAACCATTTCGCAGAGTTCCAGCACCATTCAGCCTCCGCATTCGTTAAAGGCAAAGCACGAGGGAAGCAGTGTAGTACTTAACTGGATAGCTCCCGACGAAGGAACTGCCGTGTTGAGCGAAGATTTTGAGAACGCTTCAAATCCCAAAGGATGGCAGATAAAGAATGCCAACAGCCGTGGATGGGAGTGGGAACCTACTACTAAATATACTCTTTCTTATAAAGGGAACTATTCGGCACGTATGCGCGAAGAACTGTCTGATACCCATCAGGACGAATGGCTTATTTCTCCTGCATTCTCCAATGGCAAAAGCTTGTCTTTCTATTCCAAATCTACTGCCCCCGGTAAAAACAACACCAGTAATTTCTATTATGTGAAGGTAAGTAACGATGGCGGAACCACCTGGACTCCTGTATGGGATCTCATGAAGCAAGGTACAGTTGTTAACCAATACGAAAGAGTGGATGTCGACCTCTCCTCTTATATGTCCGATAATATGCGTGTAGCCTTTAATGCCTATGACACGAATCAAACCGGACTTTCATACTGGTGGCATGTTGACAACGTAGCTGTTTACCCCGAGGTGCAGAACTCTATGATCCATGAATACCACATCTTCCGCAACAATGTGCAGATAGGTACCTCTCTTACTCCCACCTATACAGATAATTCGCCTTTGAGTGGCAGCAATGTTTATTCTGTAAAGGCTGCGGGAACATTTGGAGAAACCCCAACATCTGAAGTGGTAACTGTCAGTATTACCGGCACCGGCTTAGCAAATGAGCAGGCTGATAAGGTAGTTACACTTTCCCTTAGCAATGATCAGTTGCTTGTCGAGAGTGGTATTGCCCTGAAGAACATAACTGTTTATTCTGTTTCCGGAGTTAAACTGATGAGTGAAAAGGCTGAAGGCCTTCGTTATACTCAGAACCTGACTGCATTGCCTTCAGGCGTTTATGTGGCCTGGATCTGTTTGCAGGGAGTTGATCAGCCTGTCAGAATAAAGTTTGTGAAGTAACGCATATACTAGCGTATAAATAAAAAACCGGGGCTGAATTCTAAAAAGAATTCAGCCCCGGTTTTTTTATATCCTTATTAATAAGGTATGCTTATTATTATAGATCAGTAATAATCTTGTATTGAGGAACAAGTGTTTTCATAATCACCCATGCAATCAGATAAGCAAAGGCACATACGCCAAACATAATTCCGTAAGCCACAGTAGGAGTCGCTGCATACAAGTCAGTAATGAATCCGGCTAGTAACTGAATCAATACGCCACCAATACCACCTGCCAAACCACCGATACCTGTTACAGAAGCAATTGCTTTCTTAGGGAACATGTCAGATACGGTAGTAAACAAGTTGGCTGACCAAGCCTGGTGAGAAGCACCTGCCAGACAGATAATACCTGTAGCCAGATACATGGCAGCACCACCAAACACCTCTACTTTACCAAAATATTGAGTTAACAATAAAGTAACAGGGCAAAGAGCAATCAGGAACATGGCAGTCATTCTTGCCTTGTAAGAGTTCATACCCTTGTTCATAAAGAACATAGGAATACTACCACCAAATACACTACCTATAATAGCAATACCAAATACAATGAATGTAGGCCACATCACCTCCTGAGTAGTCATATGGAACTGTTTTTTCAGGTAGTCAGGTAACCAGAACAACAGGAACCACCAAACACCGTCGGTCATAAACTTACCCATGAAGAAAGACCATGTTTGTGGGTATCTCAACATCTTACCCCATGAAATCTTTTCCTTCACGCCATTCTTTTCATTTTCAATCTGTTCAGGAGTAAGCTCAGTATCGTCAGCATGGATGTAGTCATATTCACCCTGACTGATGGTGCCCTTATCAAGCATCTTCTTTGGAGATCCGAATAATGAGAACCAGAATGCTAACCAAATGAAACCGATACCACCGGTCAGGATAAATGCCATCTTCCAGCCTAATCCATCGCCGAAGTAAATTAAACACCAGGGTACAAACAGCGCTGAGATCATTGCACCCACATTGGAACCGCTGTTAAAGATACCGGTAGCCAGTGAACGTTCACGTTTAGGGAACCATTCTGTTACTGTTTTGATAGATGCAGGGAAGTTTCCGGCTTCACCCAATCCAAACATACTTCTGATAATGATATGGAAAGTAATGGTCTTTCCTACGAAAGCATTTCCGATACCACAAAGAGACCAGATAATCAATGAAAGAGCCAAACCTAATTTTGATCCTATCTTATCAATAATTACCCCGGAGAAAACAGTAAGAGTAGCATAAGCAGCAGTAAAGAATGCTGTTACGTAGGAGAAATCGGAGTTACTCCAGCCAAAACCTCCGTTCGCCACCGGCGAGCAGAAAAATTCTTTTAAAAAAGCAATTACGTTACGGTCCATGTAATTAATGGTCGTAGCGAAAAATAGTAATGAACAAATCACCCACCTGTAGCGGGTCATTTTCCCGTTCACATCATCAAATTTACTCATGATAAACGATTTAATTATTTATGGTTTTTAATATCTGGGGGTCAAAAATAGACAATATAAATGAGACAAAGCTTATATTTTTGTTCAAAAGAGTGTATATTTTGATCAGAATTGGCAGAATCTTATTACATTTGCATAAAACGTAAAGAGTAATATTTAAGGTCAGATACTATGGATATAGAAAGAGATACCCGTTATTGGTATGCGGTTTATACCGCTCCCAGGGCAGAGAAAAAAGTAAGAGAACGCTTCCTGGAGTCTGGTATAGAGCATTATCTTCCTGTTCAGATGGTAACGCGCAAGTGGCACGATCGCATGAAGAAGATTGAGCAACCTGTACTTTCCGGCTATATCTTTGTGCACATCCTTCCGGAAGAAACACAAAAAGTACTCATGACCTACGGCGCCATTGCATTTGTCCGCGAGCAATCCCGTCCTGCACCCATTCCTGATAATCAGATTGAGCAACTCCGCAAGATGGTGGAAAAGTCTACTGACGAGGTAGAGTTCGATGTTTCCGCTCTGTCTCCCGGCACTCCCGTCCGCATTACCCATGGCGGTCTCGAAGGTCTTGTTGGTGAGCTTGTCGAGATCAAAGGCAAGTTTAAGGTTGCCGTTCGTCTCGAAGGGTTGGGGTGTGCGCTCACAACTGTTAGCGCCAGTTGTCTGGAGAAACTTTAATTTTCTCTCAGGCTCTTTTATTGAAATGTTCTGTTCTTTTCTCTTGACAGAAAAGAACCAAAAGTTCAAGGCTGCATTTTTTCTGCTAAAATCCGGTTCCATTCCGTTGAAGGGGCTCAAACTCGCTTCGCTCAGACAGTCGCCCCTTCTTAACGCTCCATTCCTCCTGATTTTTTCACGCAAAAAAAATGAGGCCGGTCTTTGGTTTCTGTGGCGGGGTGGGTATTGGGAGCTGATAAAGCTTTGCTTCGCTCGCTTCTGGGTAAATACCGCCTTTTCTTGGCTCGGCTTTGCCTTCGCTTGGTGGGGTTGGGGGAGCGTTTTTTCTTTGCTTGGCTTTATTGTAGGAATTCTGTTGCTGGTATCATTTTTATTTTTAGTCCATTTTCCTCAAAAATATCTTTTTGGTTGAATGTTACAATTGTTCCTTCATTTATTTTAAAATAGTTCATAGCTTCAACAAGGCCGTTGTATTCGCGTTCAAAATTGGTGCCTTCTATCTTATAGCACACTTGTATCACATCCTGAACTTTACCTTTTTTCATAGCAATAAAATCTCCCATTGTTATCGGGCAAAGTCTCTCAATGTTAACGGGCAAAATTAAAATAGTTTCTTTTTGTAAGAAGAACGATGGCGCAGCCGAGCGGAAAGAGGACCGGCCTCATATTCGCAGCGTAAAACGGAATGACGTAGTGTAGCGTAAAAAAGGGGCGCCTGTCTGAGCGAAGCGAGTTTTAGCCCCTTTAGTGAAACGGAGGAATGGAGTAGCGTAGAATATGCAGCCTTGATTTTTTGTTTCTTTTTGATCAAGCAAAAAGAAAAGGCAGTTGCAATCAAGGCAAAAGAAAAGAATAGTTTTAAATTAGATTAACCTCTTCTTCAATATCTTCTTTTATAAGCTCCCAGTATTGTCCTCTTAAGCAGATGGGGTCAAAATCTGCATCTGCATATTGAAAATCTATTAATTTAACTTTAAGTTCTTCAGGAGTATAAGTGTATGGATAACGTTCTGTATGGAGCTCAATCATCTGTTTGAATGACATAACATCCATAAGTTCATGGATGTCCCAAAAATCCTTTTTTCTGCCATTCTGCCCTATAATCTCCATTTTCATTGCAACAATATCCTCTATAGAGGCCATGCGAATAGAATCGGATACAACTGCGCGACGGATAAAATGATCTGTATAGAATAAATCTGTCTTTACAATATCATCTTTACTTTTACCAATAAAATAACTTTTCCCAAAACCATTGTTTCCTTCATACTGCATTTCAATAAAAGGAAACTTTCTCTGTAATTCTATATCAATCTGGTCAAAATTAATACTTCCATATTCTGCGTCAGTAAACAAATCTATATCCACAGACATGCGGTGCCCTAATTGAAGGCTTAGAGATGTTCCTCCAACTAGTCTGAAAGATGAAAGCATTTCAATTTCCATTAATTGCTTTAGCACCCACCAAAGTGTATCAGACACAGTTTCTTTATGTAGTTCTGTGTGAATCATTAGTCCTGGTTAAGCTAATACCTAAATACTTTTCAGCATTCGCTGAAAGAGCGGGCAAAAATTGAGGAACAGTTTTTAATTCCCTGATTACTGTCTCATCACCATAAAATGCAATGATTTCTTTTATTTCGGAGTCATTTCCCCGTTCAAAAATTCGTCTGATTATTGCCTTTTTATGCTTTTGCCAGTCAATTTTGTTAATGTCTGTATCCCAAAACAGAATTTTGCGGATTTTGGTCAGATTGGGTTTTATTTGGTTCTCAAGTAGTATTTTACGCTCTTTCTCAATATCATAATAAGCTTGCAGTAATGCAAAATATTCATCATCAATATTCAGCGCATGACCTAGTTTAATAGATAATGCTGGATTAACACCTCTTCTCCCTTTGCTAATGGCATTAATCGTTTGAGGATATTCGCCCAAAGAAAGAGCAAATTGTTTGCTTTCTATTCCCCTCCGTTTCAATTCTCTCCTAAGAACTGCTCCTGGATGAACTCCTTTTATTTTTTCTATTTTAGGAAGCATATTCGCTAAATTATTATTGCAAAAATAGTAATATCTTTTAGATAAACAAATTTGTTTACCAATTAATTAGATTGAAGGTAAAAAAATACAAGCGAGGCGCAGCCAAGCCAAAGAACGAAGCGTAGCGAGTAACCCTCAAGCCGAGCGAAGCAAAGGCTAAACGAGCGATGGCGCAGCCGAGCGGAAAGAGGACCGGCCTCATATTCGCAGCGTAAAACGGAATGACGTAGTGTAGCGTAAAAAAGGGGCGCCTGTCTGAGCGAAGCGAGTTTTAGCCCCTTTAGCGAAACGGAGGAATGAAGTAGCGTAGAATATGCAGACTTGATTTTTTGTTTCTTTTGCATCAAGGCAAAAGAAAAGGTCTTTGCAATCAAACAAAAACAAAAGGCAGTTTAAATCATACTTAAAACTTTTAAGTAAAAATAGAAAAGTTTTAGTTATACTTAAAACTTTTGCTTATATTTGTTATTGTTTTAATTATACATTAAACTTTTGAAGATGAAAATCTCTAAGATTATCAAGAAGAGAGGCAGATTTCTGTCAACCAGATACAGAACTATGTGGAATACCTCACGAATGCATTCCTGATTCACAGGGTGGGAAGATATGATCTGATTGGTAAACGTTTCTTCGAGATTGGTGAGAAGTATTATTTCGAGAATATGGGTATCAGAAATGTGATTATCGGTTATCGTTTGCAAGACAGAGCAAAGATTCTTGAAAACATTGTCTATAATCATCTTTTGTACCGAGGGTATAGTATAAAAGTGGGTATGTCTGCTTCCTCGGAAATTGACTTTGTTTGTGAAAAGGGGGCAGAGAAGCTCTATGTGCAGGCAACTTTAAAACTGGATAGCGAAACAACGATCGAACGGGAATTTGGCAATTTGCTTAAAGTGCAGGATAACTACCCGAAAATAGTAGTTAGTGAAGACGAGTTTCGCGGAAACAGCTATGAAGGTATTAAGCATGTGTTTATCCGGGATTTTTTAATAGGTTATTAACTGGCTTCTTTTCTTTTCCCTTGACGGAAAAGAAACAAAAGGTCAAGGCTGCATTTTTTTTGCTAAAATCGTGATGCTTGTAGCGGAAGGTGCTGAAACTCGCTTCGCTCAAACAACAGCCCCTTCTTCACGCTACAAACCTCCCAATTTCTTCACGCAAAAAAATGAGGCCGGTTCTTCTGGTCACTCGGCTTCGCCATCGCTGGTGGGTTGTGGAGCGTGTAGCCGTTGCTTCGCCCGGCTTTGGGATTCTATTCTTTCCAAATAGGTTCAGATTGCCAATTCTCTGGAAATCCCATAGCTCTTATGTCTATTCCTGGATAAGTCTTCAATAAAGTTTCTATCTTTTTTTTGAATGTATTGTGGGGAGAAATTGTGTATAGAAAGTAACGTATCATACAAATTCGATAATACATTCTACGTTTATCTGTTTTAAGGGTATTTATCCAATGATAATTTAGATTTTTGGGTTCAGCCGGACTAATAGGTAATTCTCTATTCCACATGCGGGAATGATGACAACACATATTACGTAAACCACCTATTACAATTAACCATGATGTAAAAACAGGTGGTTGTAATCCGAAATGCTGAGCTATCTTTTTCTTTAAAGTTTGATCTTTTAAGTTCAAATAAATATGAGCTAAACTTCCAAAAGGAATAATTTCAGTTATCATCCATGATGGAGGATATTTTTCTAAATAAGTATTCCGAAAATGAGATATGAAATCTTCTTTAGAATTTTGTAATTCCTTATCTATTGATACTAATGTGTTTTGATATTTATTTTGGTCACTAAAATATCTATTATCAGTCAACCAGAATAGGTCTCCAAATTTTAAACTAGCGAAATTGGTTATACAACTGCGAATAGCTACTTCTATTTTTTCGATCTCGTTAAATAATAGTAATCGAAATTTTCGGTCAAAACGATAAATATTCATAACTTGATTAAAAGTAGCATTGTCTTTATAAAGATGGTTTTCTTTTGGGAATTTCAAAAGAGGATAAAAGTAGCCACTTAGTCGAAAATATCCTATATTAGTAAGATAATTACTTGCCTTTTCTTCATCTGGAATAATCAAACCTCTTTCTTTGAGAAGATTAATCAGTTGGTCTGGAGTATAACAAGTTTTATTAAAATGTGTTTTCATAGAGTATAAAATAAAACGACCCGCCGATTTGAGCATTGTTAAGAGGCTTGGCGGGTTCTACTGGTTGCAAAGATAATACAATATACTGAAAAAACAAAATATTTTTATATTATTGAATTTATTCGATAGGTAGATAGAGCTGATGGCGAAGCCGAACTGAAAGAAAACCGCCACAAAGTGGCTAGCCGAGCGAAGCAACGGCTATCCCGTTCCAACTCCACTGAACGATGGCGAAGCCGAGTGTTACCAGAAGGACCGGCCTCATGAATTTTGCGTTAAGAAATCAGGGAATGAGGAGCGTTAAAAAGAAAAAGCTGTCTGAGCGCAGCGAGTTCTTTTTCTTTAGCTCAGCATCCCCTGATTTTAGTAAAATTCGTGCAGCCTTGATTTTTTGTTTCTTTTGCATCAAGGCAAAAGAAAAAGGCAGTTAGAAAAGGCTATTTAACAACCTTATCCAAAACCGGAATCTTCACTCCGGAAAGTGAAACCTGCTTAGTGTCATTCAACTGTTCAAAAACAATAATTTTGTTAGAGCCCTTCTTCAGGAAGCAACCCGGAAGGTAGAGCGTCTGCTGAGGCCCTACCTTCCAGTAACGACCCAGGTTGATGCCATTCACAAAGACAATACCCTTGCCCCATTTCTCCATGTCAAGGAAAGTATCACCCACCTTGGTTACCTTAAACTCACCTTCGTAAATTACAGGTTGTCCGGCAGTGTAGCTTGCAGTGCAATCCTTTAAGTCAGGCATCTCGCTCATTGGCAGCTTGTACATCTCCCAGTTACCTTCAATATCAAAACCATTGATAGATACTTTCGAAGTGATTCCCTTCAGGTTATCGGTAATCTGAGCACCGTAGTTTATACGTCCCAGGTTCTCTATCAATATATCCAGCGTACTGTTAAAAGGCACATCAATATTCATGCTGTCCTTTTCGAATACGCGGTTCAGTTCGCCCACCTTCTTGCCGTTTACATAAACAGTAGCATAATCGCGAATACCCTTAATCTTCAGTTCCCCACTGATAGGCTGGTTAAAATGACGGCGATACAACACATACCCGTGACCCTGGTTCAGATCCTCAAAAGTCATCACCGAGTCGTTTTCCACCGGCTCCATCTTGCTTACCACGTCCATCAGGTTCACCGTTTTGGCAAGCTTTATTTCCGGAATCTCAATTACCGGAATCTGTGCAGGAACAGCAGGTACCGCGTAGTTCACACTCTTTATCATCAGATCGCGTATGGCAGTATATTTAGGAGTCACCCATCCCGCTTCACTTATCGGAGCATCATAATCATAACTTGTTATGTCAGGCTGGATATTCTTCTTTGTGCTGTAGTTGGCACCCGCGGTAAAGCCAAAGTTAGTACCCCCGTGCACCATGTAAAAGTTAAAGCTCACTCCGTTATCCAGATACTTTTTGGTCTGCTTCGCCACATTCTCTGCAGCACTCTTCTGGAAAGGCTCCCCCCAGTGGTCCAGCCATCCCGGGTAGAACTCCGCCACCATGTACGGGCCCTTGCCACCGTTAAACTTATCCACCACCTTCTTCAGGTTCTTTATGTTGTCCTCACCGTTGGCAGTAGGTAGCGCACCCTCAATGGTACCCCCCTTGAACAGCCAGCTGCCGTCCGAGGTAAACATCGGAATGTCAAATCCTGCATCAATCAGTTGCCCGCGGATTGCCGCACTATATTTCTTGTGCGTCTCCAGCGGAATATCCGGACGCTGCGCCACGTATGATCCAAATTCATTCTCAGCCTGCACCATCACCACAGGGCCACCCTTCGTAATCTGCAGGTCGCGCACCTGGTCAGCCAGGTTGTTGATATATACCTTGCACGAATCCAGAAATTGCTTGTTGTCCGTGCGGATCACCAGTCCCGGAGTCTTCTGCAGCCACCAGGGATAGCCGCCAAACTCCCATTCGGCACAAGCATACGGACCCGGACGCAGAATCACCATCAGTCCCTCTTCCCCGGCAATCTTAATAAACTCACGTATATTGCGGTTTCCCGTTTTAAAGTCCCACACCCCCGGAGCCGTTTCGTGATAGTTCCAGAACACATAGGTAGCCACGGTGTTCAGTCCCATGGCCTTCATCATTTGCAGGCGATGGCGCCAGTAGGGGGCTGGCACGCGTGCAAAGTGCATTTCCCCCGAGTGAATTTGAGTTGGTTTGCCGTCGTACAGAAAGTTTCCGTTCTCAATGACAAATGAGTGTTTTGTTTTTTGTGCAAAAGCAGCTCCACTAATCAGTATCAGAGCCACCAGCAGAGCCGACAGTTGTTTTTTCATGTTCGTAATTATTGGTGACTGCAAATATACTTTTTAATAAATCAAAATCCAATGCTAATTATGGGAACTTAATAACCCGAATTCTTAAATTAAATTAATATCAGGAAACAGGGCCGGATTAATAAAATTATTTATTAGGATAACAGGTTGGCGAATAAACTCAGGTTACAGGCGAATAAAAAAAGATTATTGTTCAATAAATCCGGATTATTGAACAATAAATAGTTCTAAGTGGTCAAAAAAGGATAATAAGTGGCCGGGAAGCAAAGATAGTAAGAAAAATAAAAATCTCTATCTGTTATAGATGTTTATTTTTTTAAGATTTATTTTTTAAAGAAACATAAAAGTAATCCGGGGTATTGTTAGTTCTGTTATGCTGCTGGTAGTCAATGGCTTATTGTTGTAAAGAGAGTCTTGAAATGTTATTGAAATATAAAATTAATATATTTTTTATATCGTATATGGTTAAATTGTTTTTATATTCCATTAATTGTGTATATCTTTGCGCCGAATTAGAGAAGACTTCGTTACTAAACAAAACAAACCTGTTAGTGACGAACCTTGCCGCGTCCCGGCGGTAATAAACGAGGCACACACACACAAGCGTTTACTCCTGGTAGCAGGAGCTATAAGTACGACAATTTATTTTATGAGATGTAGTTTTAAATATATTGACCTGGCATTCACAGATTCTTTCTGTGGTGGCAGGTCTTTTTTTAATATTGAAAAACAATGAAAGTACTGGTAACCGGTGCGAAAGGTTTTGTTGGCAAAAACCTTTGTGCACAGCTTAACAACATAAAGGAAGGTAAAGCCAAATGCTATGGCGACCTTCAGATTGATGAAGTTTTCGAATATGACCTTGATTCTACTCCCGAAGAACTTGAGAAGTTCTGCAAAGAGACCGATTTCGTCTTCAACCTTGCAGGTGTCAACCGTCCACAGAATCAGGAAGACTTCATGAAGGGCAACTTCGGCTTTGCCAGCACATTGTTGGATACCCTGAAGAAATACAAGAATAACTCTCCTGTGATGATCAGTTCAAGTATTCAAGCCACCCTTGCAGGCCGTTTCGGCACTTCCGAGTACGGTAAGAGCAAGAAGGAAGGCGAAGAACTCATGTTCGAGTACGGGAAAGAGATCGGTGCACCCGTGTTCGTTTACCGTTTCCCCAACCTCTTTGGTAAGTGGTGCCGCCCCAACTACAACTCTGCTGTTGCCACCTTCTGCAATAACATTGCCAACGATCTCCCCATTCAAGTCAACGATCGCAGCGTAGAAATGGAACTCCTCTATGTCGATGATCTTGTTGACGAAATGATTGGAGCGTTGAAGGGCGAGAGTCACAGGTGTGAGTTTGATGGCATAGAAACCGTACCGACCACAGGAGGACGTTATTGTTACGTGCCTACCACCCACACGACTACCCTCGGTGAAATCGTCGACCTCATCCACTCTTTTGCAGAGCAGCCAAAGACATTGATGATCCCCGAGATACCTGCCAATAGTTTTGCCAAAAAGCTCTATAGCACCTACCTCAGCTATCTACCCAAGGATAAAGTAGCTTACTACCTCAAGATGAATGTCGACCAGAGAGGCAGTTTCACAGAGCTCGTTCACACCCTCAACTGCGGTCAGGTGAGCATTAACATCTCCAAACCAGGAATCACCAAGGGACAACACTGGCACCACACCAAGTGGGAACTCTTCATCGTCGTTGCCGGTCACGGACTCATCCAGCTCCGCAAAGAAGGAGATCCAGAGGCAGAGGTACTGAACTATGAAGTAAGTGGCGACCGCATTCAGGCTGTTCACATGCTCCCTGGCTACACTCACAATATCATCAACCTCTCCGATACACAGGATTTGGTAACGGTGATGTACTGCAACGAAATTTTCGATCCCAATAAGCCAGACACCTATTTCGACCCGGTAGAGAAATAATTTTAGAATATTAGAAAAACAATATACAATTATGAGCATTTTCGCAGGTAAAACCTTGATGATTACCGGTGGTACCGGTTCGTTTGGAAACGCCGTTCTCAACCGTTTCCTCCGTACTGACATTGCAGAGATCCGTATTTTCTCTCGTGATGAGAAGAAACAGGACGATATGCGTCACGAATATCAGGCAAAATATCCCGATGTAGCACATAAGATCAAGTTCTTCATCGGTGACGTTCGTGATCTCCAGTCTTGCAAGAACGCAATGTCAGGTGTCGATTACATCTTCCATGCAGCAGCATTGAAGCAGGTACCTTCTTGCGAGTTTTTTCCCATGGAAGCAGTGAAGACAAACGTTCTCGGAACTGAGAATGTGCTGACCGCTGCTATCGAAGCTGGCGTTGGCGCAGTTATCTGTCTGTCAACCGATAAAGCTGCATACCCCATAAATGCTATGGGTATTACCAAGGCCATTGAAGAGAAAATTGCAGTTGCAAAATCCCGCTATTCCGGCAACACCAAAATATGCTGCACCCGCTACGGTAATGTAATGTGCTCTCGTGGTTCAGTCATTCCTTTGTGGATCGAACAGATCCGTAATGGCCACCCCGTCACCCTGACCGAATCCAACATGACCCGTTTCATCATGTCTCTTGAGGAGGCAGTGAACCTCGTCCTCTTTGCCTTTGAACATGGAGACAACGGCGATATCCTCGTTCAGAAGGCACCGGCTTGTACCATTCAGACTCAGGCAGAGGCAGTTTGCGAGCTCTTCGGTGGTAAGAAAGAAGAGATCAAGGTCATCGGTATCCGTCACGGTGAGAAGATGTACGAAACCCTGCTCACTAATGAAGAGTGTGCCAAGGCAGAGGATATGGGCGACTTCTATCGTGTTCCTGCCGACAACCGTGGTCTGAACTACGATAAGTTTTTCTCAGAGGGCGAAGCCGAGCGTAACAAGCTCACCGAATTCAATTCCGACAATACCCGTCGTCTCAACCTTGAAGAGACCAAAGAGAAGATTGCATCTCTGGAATACATCCAGAAGGAACTCTCCGGTATGGGTAACTTCGTTCAGTAATCAAATTAAAGTTAGAAACAATGGAACAGAAACTTCCAAAATTCGATTATAGCGACGTACATTTCCAGGAGAATGGTAAGCTCAGGCTCATTATCATTGTGGGTACTCGCCCCGAGATTATCCGTCTAGCTGCCGTTATCAACAAGTGTCGTCAGTACTTCGACGTGGTTCTTGCCCATACCGGTCAGAACTACGACTATAACCTCAATGGCATCTTCTTCCGCGACCTCAAGCTCGCAGAACCGGAGGTGTACATGGATGCAGTAGGCGACGACCTGGGTGCCACCTGCGGTAACATCATCAACTGCAGCTACAAGCTCTTTGTACAGACCGAGCCCGATGCTGTGCTCGTTTTGGGTGATACCAATTCCTGTCTGTCAGTTATCGGAGCAAAGCGTCTTCATATTCCTATTTTCCACATGGAGGCCGGGAATCGTTGCAAGGACGAATGCCTGCCCGAGGAGACCAATCGTCGTATCGTAGATATTATCAGCGATGTGAATATGGCCTACTCAGAGCATGCCCGTCGCTACCTCGCCGATTGCGGACTTCCCAAGGAACGCACCTACGTTACCGGTTCACCGATGGCCGAGGTACTTCACAATAACCTTGCAGAGATTGAGGCAAGCGATGTACACCAACGCTTGGGACTTGAAAAGGGCAAGTACATTCTCCTCAGTGCCCATCGTGAGGAGAACATTGATACAGAAAAGAACTTCCTCTCTTTGTTCAATGCTATCAATGCTATGGCAGAGAAGTACGATATGCCCATCCTTTACAGCTGTCACCCACGCTCACGCAACCGCCTGGCAGCAAGCGGATTCCAGTTGGATAAGAGAGTGATCCAGCAGGAGCCTCTTGGTTTTCATGATTACAACTGCCTTCAGATGAACGCCTTTGCAGTGGTTTCCGATTCCGGTACACTTCCAGAGGAATCTTCATTCTTTAACAGCGTAGGACATCCTTTCCCTGCCATCTGTATCCGCACCTCTACCGAGCGTCCGGAGGCTCTCGATAAAGCCGACTTTATTATTGCCGGTATTGATGAAAAGTCATTGCTTCAGGCGGTTGATACGGCCGTAGAGCTTTGCAAGGACGGCCAGCATGGTATTCCTGTTCCTGACTATGTGGACGAGAATGTTTCTACTAAGGTAGTGAAGATTATTCAGAGCTATGTGGGTATTGTGAATAAGTTGGTTTGGAGGAAATTCTAAACTTTACAATCGGCATCAAGTTCACAGAACTTCTTAATGGATCGAAACTCTTTAAGGAGGCTCTAAAGACGCAGCTAAACCTTCCCATCATCTTAAGGGTATGATTGCCAGCGTTTGTGAAGATGATTACGAATTACGTAAGAACAAAATGTTAGCATCCGATTTCCACGTCTTATCGGTAATCAGTCGTTATCATATCTTTGTTACGGCCCTTTACCAAAAGGTGACCTAATTCTAAAGTACTCCATTATTTGAAGAACGCATGGACCCCCGTTATGGCTTATCGCAATAACGGTTGATATTCTATTGATAATTCTATAGCGGAACGCTCAATTCGTACCCTGACGATTGAGCACAAGAACAAAATGGCTTTTATCATACCTTTATTGGTACTTGTAAAATGGGTGCACTGTCATTCTACCAATTCTTGAAGCAGTATTTAACTGCTTTTATGGAAGGACGTACGGATTTTGAGAATCTGACCCTTGCATTTGTCTCGTGGTGCAAACGTGCGGTGAATAAAGGGTTTTCAAATAACTAACGTGAAAATTGGACGTTTACGCACTTCTAATAATATATTAAATCGAATAATGTGATAGCTCCCAAAATCAAAATTGTATTAATTAATCATTCTTTTCAAAAAGAATATTATTATAGACGCTGGCAGCTATTTGCCAAGAGTCACCCAAACGTTGAGGTATTTCTTCTAACTCCAACAAAGAACGATTGGTATGCTACTAAGGAATATACCTTTTCAGGTGCAGAAACTGTATATGGCAAAGTGATTGACGATGACAACTTCCATATAAAACTCTTCAGATTAAATATTTTTGGTTGGAGTTGGTTCTCTACTGACTATCGTAAACTTTTCAAGGAAATTCAGCCGGACATTATTTACCACATTGGAACACATAGAATGCTTTCTCTTACTCAGGTTGCATTTGTCGCTAAATGTGTTTGCCCTAAAGCTAAATTGGCCTTGTTTAGTATGAGAGGCCCTGCTAGCAATCTTACCTTGGATAAGTCAAAATGTAGCCCTAAAGAGTGGATTGTTAGACGCCTTCGATATGCGCAGATGAAGCTAACCTGGATGTATGTGTGTAAGAATTTTAAATCAATTTTCTGTCACTATCCTGATGCAGTGGATTGTTTTAGGCAGGAGGGATTTAAGGGCGATCTTTACATGCAGACTCAAGTTGGTGTAAATATAGAATGGTTCCACGAGGATGCAGAAGCTCGCAAGGAGATCCGCGCAAAATACAACATTTCAGACAATACTTATGTATTTGGTAGTGCTTCAAGATTTACTAAAGATAAAGGTATTGATGTGATTCTAAGAGCATTACCTCAGGATGGAGATTGGATGTATTTCATGATAGGTACTGGCTCTGAGGATGATCTTGAGAGGCTTCGGTCCATCATTCGAGAAAGACACCTTGAGGATAAGGTTATTGAAACTGGTTTCGTGGATTGGTTTGAGATGGCTAAATATTGGAATGCTGTTGATTGTGCAATACACGTACCTTTGACAACTAGTTTCTGGGTGGAAACATTCTCGCTTGCTGTTGTTCAGCCTATGATCACCAAAAAACCTATTATTGGTGATGATTCTGGATCAGTTCCATATCAGATTGGTTTCCCCAATATGATAGTCCCCGAGAACGACGTAGAGGCTCTAGCTGATAAGATAAATTGTGTTCTAGCAAATAAAGAGGAAGCATCTCGTATTGGACTAGATATGTATGAACGAACATATAAAAGTTTTACAGTTCAGCATCTTAATGATATGTTCTACGATACATTGCTAGATATTCTCAGCGGTACATATAATGAAGATAAGTTTGATATGACAAAATATACTCCTAAAAATAATGAAGGATAATTTCAATTTATCAAAATATATAAAATCAGTATTCCAAACACCATCTACTGATGCATCGGAGTGGTTTGGGTATTATAACTATGACACGTTGAATTCAGACCATAGTCGAATGATCTGTACTCGTGTTTTTGAGGATGGTGTATTTCCACGCGCTGAATTAAAAGTTGAAATCGGATTCTATGATGTCAAGACAGGAGATTGGCATCATGTAGGCATGTCTGACTCTTGGAACTGGCAGCAGGGTCCGATGGCTCAATGGTTGAATGATGACGAGATTATATATAACACATCGGACGGCTCCAAGCATATAGCCGTAATCCATAATATCTTGCGCAATGAGGATCGAGTCATTGATTGGGCGATATATGGTATTACACCAGATGGAAGGAAATCCATCGCATTGGATATGGAACGTGCTCATTGGGTACGTGCATATCATTATCAGTCTGTACAAGATAAATCAAAAGATGGACGAATATTTGATGTGGATGGAATTTTTGAGATAGATCTTGTAAATAATACCCGTAAAAAAATAATCTCTATAGATGATATCCTTGCTCTTGATGAGAGACTATATTTCAAGAACGCTAAACATTGGCTTGAGCATGTAATGATAAACCAGACGGGTGATAAATTTTGTTTCCTCCACAGATTCTCTTCTGTATCAAATGTCTATTCATATAAAACACGACTAATTATTGTTGATATGAAAACACTTGATATGTTTTGCGTGTCGGGATGGGAAACTGTTCAATGGTCGCATTTCGGGTGGAACAAAGAGAACTTTGCCATTTATTCATATCCTACTAGGCAGGCTGTTAATGAGAAGGATTTTGAAGCACAAGACACTGTCGTGACCCTCCCACCGCAGTTAGTTAAAAATCGGTCCATATCGGTGTTATCTATCGCCAAGTATATTGCTCGTAATGTATTACCAAAAAGATTGCAGCTTCGCCTTAAGGGTGGAATTACATGCTATCAGTATTATAAAAAAGAGATTGATAACTCCTATGTGTTGTCAGACTGCTTTGATCAGACTCCTTTCTTGACAGATGGTCACCCTTCATTCACTCCTGATGGCAGATATATGATTACAGATACCTATCCGGATAAACATCATCTGCAAAGGCTTTATGTTTACGATATGGTGACTCGTAAACATCTCTTATTGGGTACATTTTATGCCTATTATGACCATAATCCTGCATCATGTGATCTTCATCCTAAACTTAGTAGGGATGGCCAATTTGTAGTTGTTGATAGTGCTCATGATAGTAAGCATCATATGTTGGTGTTTCAACTAGATTGGGGTTCGATAAAAAATATAATATCATAACGATGAACGATAATAAAAAAATAGCTGTAAATAGTATAGTAATATTTCTTAGACTTTGCATTGTTAGTCTGGTAAGTATTATAGCATCCCGTGTGGTTTTGGATGCATTAGGGGCATCCGATTTTGGACTATATAATGTTGTTGGTGGTATTGTTACACTATTGAACGTTATCAATACTGCGATGCTGTCGACTACTTATCGGTATTTAGCATTTGAAATAGGTAAGAAATCTGATGGTAATCCTAATAAGATATTCAACACGAGTTTGTCTATACACGCTTTCCTAGCGTTATTAATTTTTATTCTTGGACTTTTTGTAGGTGATTGGTATATCAACAACTATCTTAATGTGTTGCCAGATAAGTTGCCAGACGCATTGTTCGTATTTCATGTTTCTATATTTACAGCATTTCTTTCAACATTATTTGTTCCCTTTCAGGGACTTCAGATTGCATACGAGAAATTCGCTATCAACGCGTCCATAGATATAGTTTCACAATCTATAAAACTAGGTGCAATCCTCCTGCTTATTTACTCTGATACTAATAGACTTCGTTTATATAGTATTATCATGCTCTCGTATTCAATACTGTCTGGAGTTTTATATGCTCTATACTGTTATTCCCACTATTGGAGTGTGGTGAAACTCAAAATTTACCGTGATTTCCAACTGATTAGTGACATGTTGCAATATGCTCTTTGGACTATGTTTGGTGCTTTGGCATCAGTAGGTAAATCACAGGGTAGTGCTGTGATTATTAATTTCTTTTTTGGTACAGTAGTAAATGCAGCATTTGCTGTAGCTGCTCAGATAGAAAGTTTTGTGCTTGTCTTTGCGAGAAGTCTCAATAGTGCTGCTGTTCCGCAAATTACCAAGAATTTCAGCGGTGGTAATTCCAGCCGTTCCATTAAACTAACGAGCTATATATCTAAGTACACTTTTATACTTATGTGCTTTGTAGCTTTTCCTGTTCTTTTGGAGATGGATTTTCTACTAGGCTTATGGCTCAAGGAAGTGCCTGATGGGTCTGCAACTTTCTGCAGTTTAATGATATTAGGTGCTCTTCTAGGCTGTTTAGGCGAGGGGATTCCTGCCTTAGTCAATGCTACAGGTAATATTAAGGTTTATCAGATAATAACACACACCTTTACGTTGCTGGGTCTACCGATAGCCTTTATTTGCATCAAACTGGGTGCGAATCCTTATTCCATTCTCGTGGTGTTTTGTGTGATTAGTTTCTTGCTTGCATTTATAAGATTATACTTGTTGAAAAGAATTTTTGAATTTGACGTTAGACTATTCATTAATGTGTCTTTCGTAAGAATAGCAATGTTATCTATTCCCCTTGTGGTATTCTATTTATTGTACGATTCAAGTGATTTTACTGCATGGGGGCATATTGCAGGTATGGTTGTAGCGGAATTATATTTAATAGTTATGATTCTCTTATTGGGTCTTGATTCGGAGGAGAAAGCAATTATTAGAGGTTTTTTAAGGAGAAAATAAAATGAGAGTTTTATTCATAAATCCCGTATGTGGGCAGGGCAGCACAGGTCGTATATGTACAGGTATAGCTGATCTTCTTAAGTCTCAGGGACATGAGGCCTATATAGCTTATGGTTTGGGTTCTAGTGACTATCCTAACAGTATTAATATCAGTGCTGGGCGAAGTGATTACCTTTTTCATAATATTATGTCTCGTCTAACAGATAGCGAGGGGCTACATTCGACAAAGCAGACCCTAAAATTAATTTCTTACATAAAAGAGATTAAACCTGACGTTGTTCATTTACACACTTTACATGGTCATTATTTGAATTACGTGTTGCTCTTGAAATGTCTTCGCACACAAGGTTGCCCAGTTGTTTTGACTTTGCATGATTGTTGGTTATTTACTGGTCATTGCGCACATTTTGATCAATTTGGGTGTGAAAAGTGGAAAACAGAATGCCATAATTGTGAACATCTTGAGGCATATCCACAATCCTTTTTTTTAGATCGTTCACGTAAAAATTTCAATAGAAAAAAGGAATTACTATTGTCTCTGGGTATCAATCTTACAGTGGTTCCTGTATCCTTCTGGTTAGAAAATCTTGTACATCAATCTTTTCTAAAAGAGCTCAATATTAAAACCATACATAATGGAATCAATCTTAATATGTTTCATCCGTATGTTGAAAGCAATCGTAGAGCTCTGTTAGGCATACCTAGTACAAATCGGATAGTGTTAGGTGTTGCATTGCCTTGGTCTAGATATAAAGGGCTTCCTGACTTTCATAAACTCAGAGCGGCTCTTGACGAGAGCTATTCCATTATCATGGTTGGTCTTTCTGAGGAACAGAAAGCGGCTTTGCCTGATGGTATAATTGGAATTTGCAGAACCGACAATGTTCAGGAGTTAGCCGAAATATATTCAATTTCTGATGTACTTGTCAATACAACTTATTGTGATAATTACCCAACTGTTAATTTGGAAGCGATGTCGTGCGGAACACCTGTTATTACATATAGAACTGGTGGGAGTCCTGAAGCCATTTCGGTTGATACTGGTAGAATTGTACCACAAGGTGATTTAGATGATTTTGTCCTTTCGATAAAAGAGTTATTAAGTATTGATAGAAATACTAATCGGGAAAATTGTGTAAATCGATCAAAGAAATTCTTTGATCAAAATGAATGTTTTGGGGAATACGTATCACTCTATAAATCATTGATTTAGTATTATGTTTATATATATATGTTTATTGCTAATTGTTCCTGTTCTTTCTTTTATGTCAGGATCTTTCCGTTCCGAGGACAAGAAACGAAAGTTCTTCATCTTTAGTTTTTCCTTTTTATTATTTCTACTCTTTGTATTAAGAGATTATTCTGTTGGTCGTGACCTTCATGCTTATAAAGATGTTTACGATATAGCTGGTGGAAATAACTGGTTTGACGTATCTTGGATTTATATGGAGCCTGGATATGTATTCTTAATGAAATTAGGGTCTTATTTAGGCTTGTCTTTTAGACTGTTTCTTTGTTTTTGTTATCTAGTGATAATTATACCGTTAGCATTCTACATACACAGGTATTCCAAAGATATCGCATTATCGATAATTATTTACATTTGTTTACATTTTTTTATCTTTAATATGTCGGGGTTACGCCAGTCTATGGCAATGTCATTGTGTTTGACTGCTTTTATGATTGCTCAAAGAAATGGTTTAACGAACTTTGTTCTATTTACCTTTTTTGTTGTGTTGGCAGCTTTGATTCATAAGTCTGCGTACGTTTTTTTACCTGCATATTTTATTATGAGGATCCCACTATCGGGGAAACTTTTATTCCTATACCTTGTTTTAGCGATTATTGGAAATATACAAGGTTTTGCAATATTACAAAGTCTGCAAGAACAGGAGCTTACAAGTTATGAATATAATGAAGCCTTAACAATTGGTCCGTCATTTTTTATGTTGCTATGTTTTCTGTTTTTGTCATTTATTTTATCTAGAAAAGAGTCTCATCAAAGCTTTCGAATAAGTAATATGTTTTCTTCTAAAAGCGATGCTATTACGTTGTCAATTGGTAATTATGCAAATGTCCTTGCAGTGGCGATTCTAGTTCTAGCAACTCTATCAGGGTCGGTATTGATGCGTGCAGCGACCTATTATGAGCCTGTATTCCTTATCTTAATACCAGAACTTCTAAGTCGAGCTTCTCGTAACTCTCGATTATATAAAATGGTATTTATTATTATTATGCTAGGAATATTCTACTTCACTGTGCTTGTGCCTAACCAATTTGATATCATACCATATAAAATTGCATCTGATTTGTAAGCGTCCAAGTGTGCCACGAAGTACAAATTAGCTACTGTGCTGAAACTATATAGAAGATGAAGGTGGGCCCTTCGCATTCGGTTTACAGGAACTGTTTGCAAATCAACGAATGCTGCTTCTTTCTAAGGATTGAGGTGGTGAACGATTCGCCAAAAGGCAAAGAAAAAAAAATGTCAGATGACTATACAAGATGTGACCGCAAGGAAACTATTATTGAAGCATCGAAATTTACCTAAGACGATGTCAAAACTCAATACTTTGAACATATTGAGGATAAATACAGATATTACCTGTTTATAGACTGCATGGCATCCGGTGTTAAGATAGCACGACTTGTATGGAGGCTTTTATATGGAACGTGGGAACCTATCATGAAATGGTAAGAGAGACATTCAAGCCGTTGACCTGTAAGAATCAGCGTATCAATGTTTATGATAGGGGCGGATTATCCTGTAGTAGCGTAGAAATTTCTGTAATGGAAATGGAGCGAAGGGGATAACTTATTCAAACGTATGTATTATACAACTAAGAAATTAGGAGGTCATCAATGCAAAGCGTAAAACCTTATGAGATTTCAAAATATTTGGTATTAGAAGCTTACCATCGAGTGAAACAGCACCATGGTGGAGCCGGTATTGATATGGTACGGCTTGATGATTTCGATAAGAATCTATAAGATAACCTTTATAAGATTTGGAATAGAATGAGCTCGGGCTGTTACTTTCCTCCACCTGTTAAGTTGGTGGAGATACCGAAATCTAATGGAGGTAAACGTCCATTAGGCATACCAACGGTAAGTGATAGGATTGCCCAAATGGTGGTTGTTCTGTCAGTTGAGAATCAAATAGAGCCCTATTTCCATAAAGATTCTTATGCTTACCGTCCCGGTTGTAACGCTAAAATGGCTGTAGCTAAAGCCAAAGAGCGTTGCTGGCAGTACAATTGGGTTCTGGATTTGGATATCAGTAAATTCTTTGATACGATAGGCCATGAGCTTCTTATGAAAGCGGTTCATCTGAAACCTCGACGGTTTATCATACCTTTATTGGTACTTGTAAAATGGGTGCACTGTCATTCTATCAATTTTTGAAGCGGTATTTAACAGCTTTTATGGAAGGACGTACGGATTTTGAGAATCTGACCCCTGCCATACTGGGCAAAATCAATTAAAAAAATCTAAAATTTAATGACCTTTATTTGTCTCGTACGTACAAACGTGCGGTGAATAAAGGGTTTTTAAATAACTGACGTGGAAATTGGACGTTTACACGTGGAAATTGGACGCTTACATTACTTTGCGGCTATGTTGTATGCATATGGCATATCAAATCCTATTGCACAAATATTGTATTCTATTATGTATATTGCAGGCTTATCTGTTTATTGTATTGAAAAGTCTAAAAGAAAGTTATTAAGTGTTGTAATAATACTTATATTATTATTGTATAGCTTCTTAATTATACCTGGCACATTTGAAGCAATCACGGGACCCGATTTCTCAAAATCATTAATTGTCTTATTATTGTTTGTTTATTTCCCGATATTTTTGATTTCGTCAAGTTCACAATTTCGGTTTGATGATGCATTTCCTGTTTTGTACCATTTTTCATTAATTGTTAATTGTTTGTGTGTACTAGCATATATTTCTCAAGCATTTTTTTCTGGAACAGGTCTTCAAGAGTATATGACATTTGCTTATACAGGATTATCTTCAATTATGATTGGATTCTACTATAGTTATAAACAAAAACATTTTCTTGGTATTATTATTTCCACGTTGTCTTGTCTTACTGTTGTGTTGGGGGGATGTCGTGGAGCATTATTAACGATAACAGTATTCTTGTCATTAATACTCATCTTTAATGTTAAGAAAAATAGTTCTCGATTCATTATAATAATTTCTGCAATCCTTTTATTCTTAAATATAAATACGGTCATATCCATTACTGGAGACATCTTGGGGCAGTTTGGATATGAAAGTCGAATTCTCCAATTACTTGAAAATGAAGAATTAGTAGAATCTGAAGGAAGAGATCTTGTCTTTCAAAAGGCGTTATCTATAATAAGCCCTTTAGGACATGGGATTTTTAGTGATAGAATTCTCTTGGAACATGTAAGTGATGCAGTTTATTGTCACAATATCATTTTAGAGATATTGGTAGATTTTGGAATTTTTACTGGTGGAGCAATATTGGGAATAATCTTAATTGCATGTATCAAGTCAATAAGATTGAATACAATAAAATACAATTTATCCCACACCTTTCTTGTATATTATAGTATCTCAATGATATTTGTGAAATACATGTTATCGAGTAGTTATCTTATATCACCAGAAATTGCATTGATATTTGCTTGGTATTTAAAAAATAGTGTTGATAAAATGAACAAATAGTATGAGGCGTAATCAAATCGTTGATATAATTCGTGGCACTGCAATGCTACTTGTAGTTCTTGGCCATACTTTATCTGGTTGTACAACTGCATTCCAGGATAGTTTTCTTTTTCAGGTAATCTGGACTCTTCAGATGCCTTTGTTTATAATTATTAGTGGATATGTTTCAAAATATAGTAAACCTATTCAGAATGTCAATGAGCTGTGGAAATATATAAAGAAGCGCACATTAGCGTACTTAATGCCATGGGCTGTTTGGACAATACTTATTAGAGGATTAATATTCCAGCAGACAGAGTATCTTGATATCAAATATCTACTATGGCACATGGATAGCGGATATTGGTTTTTAATGACCATTTGGACAATAAGCATGATATTCGGTTTAGCTGACTATGGTAGCACTAAACTTAAAGTGTCTTCAAAGATTACAAGTCTCGGTTGTCATCTTGCGCTTTGTGGGGTAGGTATGGTATTGCTCGCTGGTATAGGATATATTGTAGGAATGTCATTTTTGTGTATCAAGCTTACATTATATTATACGCCAATATACCTTTTAGGATATATATACGGACAAATACAAGGCGACCTTTATTCAAAATCGTATTCGGATTCTCTAATCAACTGGAGTGTTGCTGTGGCCTTGGCACTTTGGTTAAGCTTAATTGTCAGATTCAATTTTTACTCTGAGGCGGATGGTGTCTATATGATTGTGCTTCGTTTTACAACTTCCATCTTTGGGTGTGTTGCATTAATAGGTTTATTTACAAGTATTTACGAGAATTTGAAAGGGGGTGGCAGTGGGATGGGGCAGTCAACATTCGCTGGAGGTTTATCTTCTACACTACCTGTTTCTCAATCTTGTACTTGCGATCCCCATACCGGAGTTGGCAACAACGAACGGAGTAATAATGCTATTAGGCAACTACTTAATAAAAATTGTGCTGACATGCACGAGCATCTTCCTAATGCAGAGAAACATAGTGTTGAATTATCTTTTGTTCGGCAAAAAAACTATTCAATATTACTAAACTGGATAGGTGTTCACTCGCTTGAAATCTATCTGATACATGGATTATCTCTATGCATTCTGCGATTCTCTTATGCTCCAGAACTGATTTCGGTTAGAGGGTGGTTCCTAATACTAGCGAACTTCATTATTACTGTAACGTTGAGTTGCTTATATATCCGATTGATAGAATCTAATAAACTTCTTTATAAAATAATATTCTGGAAATAGAATTATGCATCCAAGATTATTGATTGTGGGGACTGTCCCATATAACACAAAATCTTCTTCGAGAGCGTTTGAAGCGTACTTTCATAATTGGGAAAAAGAGAATCTCGCGCAGATATTCTCGGATCCAAAGACTCCTGTAAAGGGTCATTGTGGTACGTTGTTTCAAATCACGGACTACAGACTTCTTCAGAGCTGGAAGGGGAAAAGGGTTGATACAGGTGTGATATACAAGTATGAAGATTTGCCTGATGACAATGAGTCGAAAGAGATTGTTGACGAGAGCAAGACTGCTGCCAGTTCCTATAAGTTTGGAGCGAAACACAGTCCATTAACCCACCTTCTTCGTGGTTTGTTATGGGGAAAGAATCTTTGGTGCACTAATAAACTTAATGAATGGCTGGACAAGTTTAAGCCAGAAAGTGTATTCTTAAGTTTTTCGGATGATTATTTCATCTCGCAAATTGCATTTTATGTTGCCAAACGATACAATATCCCAATTGTGTCATCAATAGGTGATGACTATATCTTTAATCTGCACTTCTCATTAAATCCAATTTATCTGCTATATAAACTTACATATCGTAGTCATATTCGAAAGGTTTTAGCACATAAAGGTAGTGCTATATATATAAGCAATAAGATAAGGAATAAATACAACAAAGAATTTGGTTTGGATGGTGAGACGGTTTATCTTGCTTCCACTACTACTCGTAAACCCTTTGCCTCTGTAAATATGGAAAAACCACTGGTTACCTATTTTGGAAACATCCGTATGGGGCGTAACTATTCACTAAATGATATTGGTTATGCTTTGGGAAAGATAAATACTAATTATAAGTTAGAGGTTTATTCTGGTGAAAAAGATCCAAACGTTTATGGCATATTCAGAGATAATCCAAATATTATTTATGGAGGGACTATTCCTTATGAGGAGGTACAAAATAAAATGGTATCAAGTGATATTACTGTTATTGTAGAAGGGTTTAAAAAAGAAGATATAGATTGGTCGCGTTATTCCTTGTCAACAAAAGCTGCTGATGCATTGGCTAGTGGAGTTACTATTCTAACATACGGCTCTCAAAAATGCGGAATCATAGAATATATGCAGAGTACTGAAGCGTCATTCGTCTGCACTGAAAAAGATAAACTGGAAGAGGTAATAAGGGAAGCATTGATAAATGTTGAACTACAGGAGCAATACTATGCTCAACAGATAGTGATGACCAAAGAGCATCACAACCTACAGAAAAGTTGCGAAGTGTTTGAATGCGTAGTACAGAATGCATTAAGAAAATAAGATGTTATGCTGAAAGATAAAATAACCTGCCTCATTTTTTCATGTGACAAATTTTCCGATCTTTGGGAGGGTAACCTGAAATTGCTCCGTCAGAATTGGGGCGATAGAGATTTTGATACCTATATAGTTAGTGATAAGGAATCTAACTGCACATTTCCTGATGTGAAAATTATAGCACCAAAGAAAGAAGTTGAGTGGTCTGATCGCTTGAAGTTTGCTCTTCAGTATGTGAAGACAGAATATGTTTTTGTAACTCTCGATGATTATTTCCTTATTGAGCCAGTAAACACCAAGCGTATGGAATCACTAGTTAATTTGATGATAAGTGACAAATATGACTACATCCGTTTATTCAAAAATCCTACAAACGCAACTGGAGAGCCAGTCCTTGGTTATGATAAACTCTATCATATCAGGAATCAGGCAAATTATAGCGTAAACCTCTATTCGGGATTCTGGACAAAGGAGTTCTTATCCTATTGTGTTCGTGAACCTCGTTCTGCATGGATGTTTGAAGTGACCCTACATAAACAAGCAGTCTTGTATAATGCAAAGTGTCTGGTTAGTTGTAATAAAGATTATGTAATTTTGGATGTAGTGCGAAAAGGTAAGTTATTGCATAATGCGGCTCGGTATTTTAAAAAACATCCAGGTATCTATGAGGGCAATAGAGAATTGCAATCAACCAAATATGAGTTTAAGCTATGGTGGAAGACCTTTGTTCAAGAGCATGTTCCTTCTTGGCTTTTCAAACCTGTAAGGGCTATATATGTTAAATTTGGAGGACAATCTTTCACATATCAGAAAGACCGCGAATATAAATGATAAATCTGGATTATCAAGTAGTTTTAGCATTGTTATAACAGTCGCAAGTGGAGAATCTTCGCTTGCGTGAGCAACTATCTGCTCATGATCCTCCGTACTACAAGAGTCTATGGATCGTATGCAAGCATCTATGGATGATATGCTGAAAATCTGACGTACTATCAAAGCATCTCTTAAGAAAACGTAACGTGCTGTGAATGATACTACTGATCAGTAATGGAATTTGTCATCTGAAATGGTGAAGTATATGGAGTTCTATATGGACGAACTTAAACAACGTGAGTTGCTTGAATCCGAGAATCATTAGATGAAGAAACTTCTAAAGCTGTATCAGTTGAATGGTGCTGCTACGGAGAAAGTTAAAATTATCAAGGGTAAACATTTTGGTCGTAGCTGCGAAAAGGGGAGTCCATTGGAAACACTGTGTAATCTCATTTACAAAATGAGTTTACTATTGTGGAAACACAAAGTAATGAGAATGTATAAATTAGAAAATAGACATACGTACAATTGATATGGAAAAGTTCTCCGTTTTAATGTCGGTTTACTTCAAGGAAAATCCGCTGTATTTCGACCTCTCTTTGGAAAGCAATATGGTTAAGCAAACTCTTCAACCTGATGAGTTTGTTTTGGTTTGCGATGGCGAATTGACTACTAAACAGGAGACGGTCATTGCTAAATATACAGCGATGTTTCCTGATAAATTTAAGGTGTATCGCAAGGAGAATGGTGGTCTTGGTAAGGCTTTGAACTTCGGTTTGCCAAAGTGCTCTTATCCACTGATCGCTCGTTCTGATAGTGACGATATCTGTGCCAAGGACCGTTTTGAGAAGCAGGTAGGCTTTATGACAGAACATCCTGAGATTTGCATTATCAGCTCATACATTGATGAGTTTGAGACTGATTGGACAAAGCCAAATCATCTCAAGACCCTGCCTTTGACTCACGAAGAACTCTATCAGATGTCAAAGTTTCGTAATCCTCTCAATCACATGTCTGTGATGATGCGCAAGGATGACATTATACATATTGGCAGCTACATTCACATTCCTTACATTGAGGATTATGAGTTGTGGGTTCGTGCTATGATCAACGGTGTCAAGATCGCCAACATTGGTGAGGTGCTTGTTCATGCACGTGTTGGTAACGGTATGGTTCAGCGCAGAGGTAGCAAACAATATATTGCCAGCTGGCGTCAGATGAACAAGTATATGATGAAGAACGGCATGGTTAATGGTGTACAGTATGTTCGCAACATGATTGCCGTACGTGCGTTCGTCTATATGCCTGTTGGCCTGAAGGAGTTCGTTTACAAGAAGATTTTGAGAAGAGGGTAATGCTTTTTCTGTTGTATTATAGTATTTTTCAATTAATATGATCGTAATATACGCTATAATTTTTGTTCTGCTGCTTGTTGCAGAACTTGTGTACTTCAAAATTGCAGAGAAGTGCAATATCATTGATAAGCCGAATCAGAGAAGTTCACACAGCACTATTGTGCTTAGAGGAGGTGGTATTATCTTTGCACTGTCTACACTCGCATGGGTTGGCCTTCAGGGCGCTCATGGCGATTGGTGCTTGGTGGTTGAATATCTGCCATTTCTGATTGGCTTGTTCCTGATTGCTGGTTTAAGTTTTGTGGATGATATTGTATCTCTTCCGGACTCGCTCAGACTTGTAGCACAGTTCACGGCAATGGCGCTGATGTTCTGGAGCCTTGGTATCCTACACTGGAATATGTGGTGGATTGTGATCATTGCACTCATTGTTTGCGTGGGTGCTACCAATGTGATCAATTTCATGGATGGTATCAACGGCATTACCGCCGGTTATAGCCTTGCCGTACTTGTACCTTTGTTTATTTTGAACAATACACTTGAAACTCCTTTCATATATAACTCTTTTTTTGGAGTTGTAATTCTTGGTGTGCTGGTATTCTGTATCTTTAACTTCCGTCCTAAGGGGGAAGCAAAGTGCTTTGCTGGTGATGTGGGTAGTATTGGTATTGCTTTCATTATGCTATTTGCCATTGGTAAGTTGGTGATGCAAACAAGGGATGTGACTTATTTGCTGTTCTTGCTGGTGTATGGTGTGGATGGTTGCATGACGATTTTTCATCGCATTATGTTGCATGAGAATCTTGGGCAGGCACATAGAAAACATGCTTATCAGCTGATGGCTAATGAGCTGAAAATCGGACATGTGAAGGTCAGTTTGCTGTATATGACTTTGCAGTTGCTGGTCAGCCTCGGTTTTATCTACCTTTGCCCTAATACTGTCGGCTGTCATTGGATGTACTTGGTTGGTGCTACAGTAGTTTTGGCTATAGCATACGTAGTATTTAAGAAGAAATATTATCATCTACACGAAGAATATTTAGCTTCACTTGAAAAGTAAAAACTATGATACAAATTGATAAAGAACTTATAATGGATTTATTCGATAAAGCAGTTGTCTCAGAGCGCAAGCGAATGTACTATGATCTACGCACCAGTTCATCGGACGGTAGCCAACGAATGCTCAATGCTCTCATGCCTGGAACAGACGTTCCTATACACCGGCATCCTCAGAGCAATGAGAATGTCATTTGCCTTTGTGGTAAGTTGGTAGAAGTCCTTTACGAAGAAGATTCACTAGGAGACACTATGCCTATGAGAATGGATGCTCAGGATGTGCCTAACGGCAAACGCCTCAAAGAATCTGCACGTTACATGTTAGATCCTTCCGTTGGCAACTTCGGATGCGTTATTCCTGCTGGTGTATGGCATACTGTAGAGGTTATTGAACCATGCGTAATCTACGAAGCAAAAGACGGCAAGTATGGTGAAGATGGAAGTGAAACCAATGAGAAATAGAAGACAAAGAAGACGCAAGCTCCATTACAAACTTTCTTCTCCAACAGTCTCAGTTATATACGGAAGAGCATCGAGTACTTAATTGGTATGGAACATCAATTAGGCAGCATGGACGCAATTTCTCCACTCTACGTTTCACGAATGCTCAATGTTCCACTAGAGGAAGTTGAGAGAACCATGAAGAAGATGAATCTATAAATCAAACAGATGGTTTTATCAATGAATAACTATCAATATCACATCTTTTCACCTTATCGCGTATGCCCATTAGGCGCTCACGTTGACCACCAACATGGCTTGGTGACGGGATTTGCGATCAATAAAGGAGTGGATCTTTGGTTTACTCCAAGTGAGGATTCACAAGTACATCTTGAGTCGAAGTCCTTTGAGGAAATTGTAGATTTCGAAATGAATACTCGCACGCAAGTTAAAGAAGGTAATTGGGGTGATTATGCTCGTGGTGCGAAATATGCTTTGAGCAAGCGATTTGAACTGGTAAAGGGTATCAATGGTGTTATCCAAGGATCTTTGCCTGTTGGCGGTTTGAGTTCATCTGCTGCTGTACTCATTGCTTATGTGATGGCTTTTGCTAAGGCAAATCATATTACGCTTAAGCCTTTTGAGGTGGTGTTGATTGCTAGTGAGGCTGAACGAGAGTATATCGGATTGAATAATGGTTTGCTTGATCAGAGTTGTATTGCTCTTGGTCAGAAGGATGGATTGTTGTTCTTGGATTGCGATACGAATGATTATCGTGTGATCAAGAAGCATCCTGATATGCCGGAATTTGAGATTGGAATTTTCTTTAGCGGTTTGACTCGTAATCTGGTGAACTCAGATTATAACCTGAGGGTGTATGAGTGTAAGGTGGCAGCATGGAATATGCTGGCTTATGTGGATACTCCATTGAAGGGTTTCGACAAGACGTTCTTGAGGGATATTCCTAAGGAGAGCTTTGAGAAGACTCGCGATATCATGCCTGCTCGCTTTGCCAGACGTGCAGAACATTTCTATTCTGAATATAGAAGAGTACGTCAAGGTGTTACGGCTTGGGAAACGGGTAATTTGCAGTTGTTTGGTAAGCTTTCATTTGATAGTTGTGAGAGCTCAATACATAACTATGAATGTGGATCTCCTGAGTTGATCGCTATCTACAATAGTATGCATAAACTCCCAGGCGTATATGGTGGTAGATTCAGTGGCGCAGGTTTCAAGGGTGCTGTTATAGCCCTTGTTGATCCAAAAAACAAAGAGAGTATTGAAATAGAGGTAACAAAGCAGTACCTTGCTCAATTCCCTGAATACGAAACTACTTTCAAAACATATTGGGTAAAGCCAGATGATGGCGCCCGTTTTATAGACTAACATGAAGAATATAGTAATTGCAGCAGGATATGCGACACGTTTGGGAGAGTTGACAAAGAACTTTCCTAAGCCATTGTTGAAGATTGGTAATTCAACTATTTTGGGGCTCATGCTGGATGATATAGATAAGATAGAGGATATTGATGAGCATATCATTATTACCAATCATAAGTTCGCTCAGATCTTTGAGGATTGGGCGAAAGAACAGAAGTATACTAAGAAGATCACTATTGTAGATGATGGTACTTCTACCAATGATACTCGTCTGGGAGCAGTTTGCGATCTGCTTTTCGCAATGGATAAACTCGACATCGATGATGATATGCTGGTGGTTGCAGCTGATAATTTGCTCTTCTTTAGCTTTAAGGAGTTTGTGGATTTCGCCAAGGAGAAAGGCACAAGCTGCATCATGTGTCATGAGCAGCCATCGATTGAGAAACTCCAGCGAACTGGAGTGATTGTTGTGGATGCCAACATGAAGGTACTGAATATGGAGGAGAAACCTCAGGAGCCTAAGAGTCATTGGGCTGTACCACCTTTCTATGTATATTTGAAGAAGGATTTGGAACTCGTAAAGCATTCTGTAGAGAATGGATGCGGTAAGGATGCTCCAGGCAATCTGGCTCACTATATGGTGGAGAATACCACTATGCACGCATGGCCAATGAGTGCGGGAAGATTTGATATTGGATCATTAGATACATATTATGAAGCCGTGGAAAAGTACGGCAAATAAATTCTAACTTATTATATAATACTATTCAACTATGATGAACACTTTTAATAATATTAAAGTAGCAGTGGCAGGTACTGGATATGTAGGCCTGTCGATTGCAACCCTCCTTTCTCAACATCATCAGGTAACGGCTGTAGATGTGATCCCGGAGAAAGTGGAGAAACTGAATAATAAGATTTCGCCTATCCAGGACGATTATATTGAGAAGTATTTGGCAGAAAAGGAGCTGAATCTTACTGCCACCCTTGATGGTGCTAGCGCTTACAAGGATGCTGACTATGTAGTGATTGCTGCTCCTACTAATTACGATCCACAGAAGAACTTCTTCGATACACATCATATAGAGGATGTAATCGATTTGGTTTTGAGCGTTAATCCAGATGCAGTAATGGTGATCAAGAGTACCATTCCTGTTGGCTATTGCCGCTCTCTCTATGTGAAGTATGCGCTCAAGTTTTTGACTGATCCATCCCTCAAGGGCAAGAAGTTCAACCTCTTGTTCTCTCCAGAGTTCCTTCGCGAGAGCAAGGCATTGTATGATAACTTGTATCCAAGTCGTATCATCGTTGGTTATCCTAACGTATTGCCAGCTGATCGTAACAAGAAATTGGATGAAGAGAATGCGGCTATTGAGGCAATTAGCAATCCTAATTCTGAGGAGAATGCAAAGACCTTTGCTGCTTTGCTGCAGGAAGGAGCTATCAAGGAGAATATCGATACCTTAATTATGGGTATGACAGAGGCAGAAGCTGTTAAGCTGTTTGCTAATACCTATCTCGCATTGCGTGTAAGTTACTTCAATGAGCTCGATACTTATGCAGAGGTGAAGGGCTTAGACAGTAAAGCAATCATCTCTGGTGTAGGTCTTGATCCTCGTATCGGTACACACTACAACAATCCTTCATTCGGATATGGTGGTTACTGTCTGCCAAAGGACACAAAGCAGTTGCTGGCCAACTATGTTGATGTTCCTCAGAACATGATGAGTGCTATCGTGGAGAGTAATCGCACTCGTAAGGACTTCATTGCAGATGAGGTACTTCGCAAAGCTGGCTATTATTCTGCAAATAGTTCATGGGATCAGAGTGCTGAGAAGGATGTCACCATTGGTTTTTATCGTCTCACTATGAAGTCTAATTCGGATAATTTCCGTCAGAGTGCTATCCAGGGCATCATGAAGCGAGTAAAGGCTAAGGGTGCTAATATCATTATTTATGAGCCTACGCTCAAGGATGGTGAAACATTCTTTGGAAGTTTTGTTGTAAATGATCTCAAGAAGTTCAAGGAGCAGAGTAATGCAATTATTGCTAACCGCTATGATGAGGTTCTGGATGAGGTAAAGGATAAGGTTTATACTCGCGATATATTCCATAAAGACTAGGGAGTTAATAATTAAGAATTAACGAATTAACGTTGATGGAAAGAATTGAATTAGATAATAAAACGATATTTGTGACAGGTGCTGCTGGTTTTATCGCCAGCAACTTGTGCTTACGACTACTCAAGGAAGTGAAGGGTGCTCGTGTTGTTGGTCTTGACAATATGAACGACTATTATGACGTGAGCATCAAGGAGTACCGACTGAAGCAGTTGGAGGCAGCTGGTGGTGACTGGAACCTCATTAAGGGTGACCTTTCAGACAAACAAACTATTGACGATATATTTTCTCAATATCACCCTCAGATTGTTGTGAACTTGGCTGCTCAGGCTGGTGTTCGCTATTCGATTACCAATCCGGATGCTTATCTGAAGAGTAATCTTATTGGATTCTACAATATCCTGGAGGCTTGCAGATATGAGGAGCGTCTTGAACATCTGGTATATGCTTCTTCATCATCTGTATATGGATCCAACAAGAAGGTGCCTTATTCTACTGATGATAAGGTGGATAATCCAGTATCACTTTATGCGGCTACTAAGAAAAGCAATGAGCTGATGGCGCATGCTTACAGTAAACTGTATAACATCCCATCTACAGGTTTGCGATTCTTTACTGTTTACGGTCCTGCTGGTCGCCCTGATATGGCTTACTTTGGTTTTACCAATAAGCTGGTCAAGGGCGAAACGATTAAGATCTTCAATTATGGTAATTGCAAGCGCGACTTCACTTATGTAGATGATATCGTGGAAGGTGTGGTTCGCGTTATGCAAGGTGCTCCCGAAAAGAAGACTGGTGAAGATGGGCTTCCTGTTCCCCCTTATGCAGTATATAACATCGGTAATAGTGTACCTGAGAATCTGCTCGACTTCGTGACCATTCTGCAGGAAGAATTGATTCGCGCAGGTGTATTGCCAGAGGATTATGACTTTGAGGCTCATAAGGAATTGGTGGCTATGCAGCCAGGTGATGTGCCTGTAACGTATGCAGATACCTCTCCTCTCGAAAGAGATTATGGATTTAAGCCGAATACTCAATTGAGAGAGGGATTGAGAAGATTTGCAGAGTGGTATAAGGAATTCTATGGATAGTTTTATGTTCAACTAACATAGTGTTCTAAGTATGAGGTGTTGGATAAGACCTTGAATGCGCAACTGATGACTGATATCTTATTAAAAATAAACACTCTTCCTTTTTTAATATATATATATAATTTATTTGTAATATAATCATTTAAAAATGCCATTTAATTATTTTACAAAGCATTATGATCTAATTTTTAATATTGCATGTTCAATATATTCGGAAATAGTAATATCTTTGGCTGCAATTTATTAAACTAACTATTTAAGTATATAAAAATGATTCCAAGAATTACAAATTGGTATTTTTCTCAGAAAGCACTTCCTTATTGGGGGGTACTTGCTTTGGATTGTCTTATCGTAATGTTCTCCGGATACATTGCTAGGTATCTGGAAGTTGGAGGTTTAGAATTTGCTCAGTTATTCTGGCCAATGACATATGGAATACTAATCAGCATCGTGCTTTATGCTGTATCATTCCGACTGTTTCATACATACGCCGGAATTATCCGTTATTCTTCTTTTATAGACCTGCAGCATGTAGCTGCCGCCACGTTTGTAGGATCCATACTTACATACATAGCCTCTTTTGCACTGGCATCTGTCAATGAAATCATTATGCCGGATCTTTTGGGCATTAGTAGAATATTCTTTGTCTCTACTCTCGTGATGTGGTTGGAGCGTGTAGCTGTGAAGCGTATGTTCGATGGTTTCCAGGCAAAGGAAGCAACACCTGTTGCCATCTACGGAACAAAGGCTGGAGGTATCAGCCTTGCTTACAGCATCATAAACGTGAAGGTAAAGAAATTCCGTCTGGTGGCTTTCATCTCAGATGGTCTGGAAATGAAGAACACTTACTTGCTGGGAAAGAAGGTAATCTTGAATGGTAAGGGTATCGCTGAAGAGATGAAGCAGATGGGCGTTGAAGTGCTCCTCGTTTCTCCGCTAAAAAGTGAGTTGTTCCGCAAGAATGCAGCCATGATCGACGAATTTCTTGCTGCGGATATCAAGATTATGATGCCGTCTGCTGCAGCAGAGGAATGGGATGGTAAGAGCCCTCTGACTACCCAAAACCTCAAGGAAGTGGATATTGAAGACCTCCTCCCTCGTGATAAGATTGAGGTGAATATGGATGCCATTGGTGCATTGCTCACCGGTAAGAAGATTCTTATTACGGGTGCTGCCGGTTCCATAGGCAGTGAGATGGTTCGTCAGGTGGCAGTGTACAAGCCTGCGAAGATGATTCTCATTGATCAGGCAGAGACTCCTATGCACACGGTACGTCTGATGATGGCTCGTGAGTTCGGTGATATAAAGTGCGGAACCATTGTTTCGAGCATTTCTAATAAGAAACACATGGAGAAGATCTTTGCTAAGCATCTGCCGGATTACGTGTTCCATGCAGCTGCCTACAAGCATGTGCCCATGATGGAGAACAACCCGGGCATTGCTGTGCAGAATAATATCTATGGTACACGTATAATTGCAGATCTTGCTGTGAAGTACGGCACCAAAAAGTTCGTGATGATCTCCACCGATAAGGCGGTGAACCCAACCAACGTAATGGGTTGCTCAAAGCGTATCTGCGAGATTTACTGTCAGTCTCTCAATAAGGCTATTGTTGAGGGGAAGGTGAAGGGGGGTACTCAGTTTGTAACCACTCGTTTCGGTAACGTGCTGGGAAGCAATGGCTCGGTAATTCCGCTGTTCCGTGAGCAGATAAAGAGGGGCGGTCCGCTTACCGTTACTCATCCGGATATCATTCGCTTCTTTATGTTGATCCCTGAGGCTTGCAAGCTGGTGCTGGAGGCAGGTACCATGGGTAAGGGTGGCGAAATATTTGTTTTCGACATGGGTGATCCGGTAAAGATCGTTGACCTTGCCAAACGCATGATCAGCCTTTCCGGGGCCAGGAACATCGACATCAAGTTCACCGGACTTCGTGACGGCGAGAAACTCTTCGAGGAGATGCTGAACGATGAAGAGCAGACAAAACATACACACCATCCCAAGATTATGATTGCTAACGTTCGTGAATACGATTACGAGACCGCATGCCAGAACGAAACCCGTTTGCTGGAAGCATCCCGTTCGTTCGATGATATGGCGATTGTGAAGATAATGAAAGAAATTGTGCCGGAGTACAAGAGCAAGTGCTCTAAGTATGAGGTGTTGGATAAAACCTTGAATGCACAACTGATGACTGATATTTTATTAAAAATAAATCCGTCTCATTGATAAGGAACTTTATACAATACTTTTTCTTTTGGCTTGACCCAAAAGAAACAAAAGGTCAAGGCTGCATTTTTTTTGCTAAAATCGAAAGACTTGTATCGGAAGGCGCTGAAACTCGCTTCGCTCAAACAACAGCCCCTTCTTTACGCTACAAACCTCTCGATTTCTTCACGCAAAAAAAATGAGGCCGGTTTTTCTGGTCGCTCGGCTTCGCCATTGCTCGGGTAGCTTGGCTAATTATGGATTTGGAAATCCGGTATTCATTTTACGAGGTAAAAAGAATCCTTTAATGCAATTGGGATTTCTCACGCAGATCTGAATGTGGTTTTTAGTAGAGAATCCAGCATCTGGATAAAGAGGTTCACCTTCCCAAAATACTCCTTTTACAGAATCATATTGTTGTATATCTAGCTCGCTAGTGATTAAGTGTGCATATTCTATTACTGCACAATCTAGTTTTCTGATTAGTTTGTCTGTAGATTTGCCAATTGTGGAGTTTTGGGGCATTGGGATTCCTGCTATTTTATTACTTTCGTGTAAAGCTTCGTATGCATCTTTCAATTCTTCCAGATATTCAGTATCTGTCAGATCCATGCAATGTCCTAAATCAAGAATTGCTCCAAGAATGGCTGGTTCCTTAATTTCTCCGCTACGTCTTTTTACATCATTTGCAAATTGAAGAGCCCTTTTGTCATTATTTTCCCAGAAGTAGACTCCATGTCCTAACCAATCATAATCATTCTCACTTGCTCTTAAATTTTCTTCTCCATTAAGAACTTTAAGAGCTATAGAACGATCGCATCCATGAAATCCTATTGTTAAGTTCGATCTCTTAGAATAAATGCTTTGTTTGCTCATCTATAGATTTTGCTTAATTCTCCTTTATCATTACAAATTCCAGCTTTCTTAAGATAACTGATAGCTTTTTCTTTCGAAGATGTCATTTCTTTTATAAGAGCTTTTTTGGCAGCTTTTATATCAGTTTCTTTTTTTGCATTGTGAGAAGCTGTTTTTGCAAAGAAAGAAGTGGAATCTTTAGTTCTCATATATTTATCTCCTTCATTTTATATCTTATTCTTTGCAAAGATAATAATAATGTTGATTCTTTAATGTATTTCGATCCTTATATTATACTTAACGAAGATACAAATCTATAAAATAAAGGAATTTAGTCAGGAATAAAAATCAGAGCGTTTATAACAAAACGCTCTGATTTTTAATAGATATACCTCGAAGGTAAATTAGTCATCTTTCAGCTTTTGCATAATCTGCGCGTAGAGCTGTTCATAGTTTACCGGGCTTTCGTTATCGATCTGTTTTGTTGCTTCGAAATAAACGAAAGGTTCGCAATAGCTCTCTTGGCGGATGCTGGTGGTGTAAATTACAGATGGCACACGGGTGCCTTTCTTTCTCTCTCCATACATCTCTTTGTAACACTTGGCCTCATGATGAATGGGGCATTCCATGTCGGTGCTGTGAACCATTACAGGCAAGAGAGGCGGTTTAATTTCTTCGCCGTATGTGCAGATGGGGTCCTCTGAGTAATATCTCCTAAGATGGGGTGGGAGGATGCTACGTGTAAAGGTTGTCTTTCCAATGGATTGCTCGCCACAAATAAGTGGTACGAAGGTATTGTCCTGTATGCCGTAAAGTTCAGATTTTACGATACCACACATCCACTTGGTAAGGGTTTCGGTCCACAGAGCCTGATTGGTGGTTTGCACGCGGTTAATAAAGGGGATAAGGTGGTCTGTGCCGTCCCATTCAGGAAGGCTCTTGAAATAAGCTTTTGGTGAAGTAATGTTTCTCATCTTTTTGTTTTTAATTTCGTTTGCAAAGAAACAGGAATTGTTCCTGATAAAAAACGGCATTTTTTAGTTTTCTTTTAAATAGCTGAAGACTTGTATGTTATAATTGTTATCGTGCTTTAAAATTTAATTGCAGATAAAGTGCAGATGTATGATCTGGATGAAAAGAAAGTTTATAAATAAACCCCGCCCCGCTTTCACATTTACATGAACAGCGAGGCGGGGTTTATTTATATGTGTGTAAAGGGCTTAATTAAATTTTAGCCAAAAAATCACATAGACTATCAATATCTGAAAATTCTTTTGTCTCTCCCGTATTTGAAATATGTTTTGGCTTATTTCTGTTTCTAGATACAATATCAAGTATTATTTTGATGGTTTTGCTTTTATTTACAAGACTTACACTTCTCGTGAGTCGTGTGTTTTCTATTATTCCGCAAAACTCATCAGCAAAAGAACGTGACATTGAAGTTATATTTTTAAAATCTATCACTACATTATTTCGAGCCATAGAATTTATGTGATGTAAAACTTTTTTCGCCTCTGTTCTTGAACGTAATTCTACACCAATTAGTTCCGACATTAAAATTAAATTTTCCATTTACTTATACCTCCAAATAATCATAAAAATTAAAATCCTCATTCTCACTATATGGAATTCGCAGTAAAACCACCGTTCCATCCCATTTTATATCTTTAGGCAAACTAACAAAATCCTCTTCATTTTCATTTTTCCTATAAAATGCACCTCCTGAAAATAAGAAAAACTGTCCTTTTAAACCTTTTGTTAGCATTTCCTTACATGTTACAATTCCATATCCTCTATTCTCTGCATTGGGAAGATTCTTTGTTGAAACACCCTTACTAGCTTGTTTAATTGCATCTACATCGTCAGTTATATCGTTCCTTTTTGCTTTAATATAACTCCCTAATATAGTAATACCCTCATCTGCAATACAAATATCAATGTATTTATATTTGCGATAATACTGCGCAAATATATAACCATTAATGCTTTCAGAATGTTCTGTAATATTATCTATTAATTCAGTTAACAAATAATCTAATGCATTATATATTGCTCCTTTAATATTTAGTTGTCTTTTTAATATTTGCCCGATACAACTTAATATTTTATTTTTTATATCATCTTTACATACAGATGCCGGAAACTTAATAATTGGTATATATCTTTTAGAAGAAAATCTGGCCATATATTCAGAGAAATTTTCTTCATGTTCAGGATCAAGAATATTATAAAAGTGAATAGCCTCAAAATACGAAGATATTTTGTCTGGAATATTTCTGAATTCTACTTTTTTTCCACATTTATCCTTATACAATTTTAACGGCAATAAAAAGAATGGATTTAATATTGAGGCTGTTGAAAAATCCCATATAACATCTTCTTCTTCGGATTGCTCCATTTTAAGTATAATCCTAAATAAATGATTAAATGAACTACCAATTCTATTATCATCTATCTTTTCAGGAATACTAATTATTAAAGGCATATTTCATGTATTTCTTGACAAAAGTAGCTATAATTATTCTGTTTTGGCTTATTAATTGGTTATTATTAACTTGTGTTGTGTTATTAAACATATTAAAGGTGATGCAATACTTGTTATTATACTAAAAAAAAGGGTGGTCAGCTTTTGAAGTGACCCCTAAAAGTTAGACGTTTAATAATTAATTTATATGTGTGTATAGAGCTGTTAATAGTGTATGGGGCTTTCCATCATGAACTGATTTTTCTTTTATAGATGAATCAAATATTTTGGAAAATTCATTTATCCAATAAAATATTTCTATAACTTTGGATGTAGGTGGTATGGTGTAATCTGAAATCTTTTTAGTAATCTTTTATTTATGAAAAATTATAGTCGTGTTATAACGCTGGCTTCTGAATTGAGTGCAGCTGTGGCAGTGCGCAATGGGAAGCTGATGCAAGAGAAGTTTGATGCTCTCGATTTGACTTGCAAGGCTGAGTTCGGAAGCAACCTAAAAAGTTATGACTCTTTTCTTGCCTTCAGTCAGGTGATGCTGGCTAATGCCCGTTACTTTGCTTTCAACAATATGTATGAGTATCTTCATGTTAACTTTGATAAACTGAAGGTGCGTTACGATGGAATGATGAAGTGCTCTGACTTTACACCAGAACAGAAAGAAGAATTGACATCGATTATAAATGTTTATGAAAATCTAAAAAAAGCTGCTCCTGCTAAACATAGGAACAGGAGAGTTCCAAGGTGTGATACTCGCTGTTGCTTATGCAGATTGTGATAAACTGAACGATTGGCATACCTATGAGCAAACGGTAAGGGTGGACAGACGATTCTACTGGGATGTGAGAGATTGGATGGACGAGACATCGTACGACTATTATGATCCTGTTTGTGAAAAAGCATTGATTACTATTCGTGAGAATGAAAGAAGTACGGGTAAGGTTATAGACGATAAGGACAAAGAGATACTGATTAAGGCAGCACGTTTATCATCCAAGCCAAAGGATAGGAAGTTCCGGTTGAGAAAATTTGAGCGTATATTCATTGCATGGACGAGGCAACAAGAAGCTGCAAAGGATGGTAAGGAGTATGATCCCTTGAAAGACGAGGAAGTATACCTTACAGAACGCGATTTTATGATGTACTATGAAGATATTGCTGCTATGTCAAGACATAATGGTTCGGATGTAAATATCGAAAAAATGCCTTTCTTTCAAGAGGCTAGAACAGCGATACCAGATGGGAAAAAGTGGAACTTAGTAAATCCTATGGAAAAGCCGAACTGGCAATGTTGTATAACCGCAAATATTTATATATAATTTATTTTGTAACTTAATCATGAAAAAATGCCATTTAATTATGTTTCAAAGTATTATGGCCTAATTTTTAACTATTACATGTTTAATATATTCTGAAATAGTAATATCTTTGTCTGCTATTTTTGAGACTAACTATTTAAAACTATAAAAATGATTCCAAAAATCACCAATTGGTATTTCTCTAAGAAAGCACTTCCTTATTGGATGATACTTGCTTTGGATTGTTTTTTCGTAATGTTCTCCGGATACGTTGCAAAGTACTTGGAAATTGGAGGCTTAGAATTTGCCCGTCTATTCTGGCCATTGACATACGGCATACTGATCAGCATTGTTCTTTATGCTGTATCATTCCGATTATTTCATACTTACGCCGGAATTATCCGTTATTCATCGTTTATAGATCTTCAGCATGTAGCTCTCGCCACGTTTGTAGGATCAATACTTACATACATAGCCTCTTTTGCACTTTCATCTGTCAATGAAATCAATATGCCGGATCTTTTGGGCATTAGTAGAATATTTTTCGTCTCTACTCTCCTTATGTGGTTGGAACGTGTGGCTGTTAAGCGTATGTATGATGGGTTCCGTGCAGAGAATGCAAAACCTGTTGCCATCTATGGAGCCAAGGAAGGTGGCCTTAGCCTTGCTTTCAGTATCACAAACGTAAAGGTAAAGAAATATCGTCTGGTGGCTTTTATCTCAGATGGTGTGGAAATGAAGAACACTTACTTGCTGGGTAAGAAGGTGCTCTTTAATGGCAAGGGTATTGCTGAAGATTTAAAGCGGATGGGTGTTAAAGTACTCCTTGTATGTCCGCTAAAAAATGAGTTATTCCGCAAGAATGCAGCCATGATTGACGAATTTCTTGCTGCCGGTATCAAGATTATGATGATGCCTGCTGCGGAGGAATGGGATGGTAAGACTCCGCTGACTACCCGGAGCCTCAAGCAAGTGGACATTGAAGACCTCCTCCCTCGGGATAAGATTGAGGTGAATATGGATGCCATTGGTGCATTACTTACCGGTAAGAAGATTCTTATTACGGGTGCTGCCGGTTCCATTGGCAGTGAGATGGTTCGTCAGGTAGCGGTATACAAGCCCGCGAAGATGATTCTCATTGATCAGGCAGAGACTCCTATGCACACGGTACGTCTGATGATGGCTCGTCAGTTCGGTGACATAAAGTGCGAAACCATTGTTTCCAGCATTGCTAATAAGAAGCACATGGAGAAGATCTTTGCTGCGCATCTGCCGGATTACGTGTTCCATGCTGCTGCCTACAAGCATGTGCCCATGATGGAGAACAACCCGGGTATTGCTGTGCAGAACAATATCTATGGTACACGTGTAATTGCAGACCTTGCAGTGAAGTACGGCACCAGGAAGTTCGTAATGATCTCCACTGATAAGGCGGTGAATCCAACCAACGTAATGGGTTGCTCAAAGCGTATCTGCGAGATTTACTGTCAGTCACTCAATAGGGCTATTGTTGAGGGTAAGGTGAAGGGGGTTACTCAGTTTGTAACCACTCGCTTCGGTAACGTGCTGGGAAGCAATGGCTCGGTAATTCCTCTGTTCCGTGAGCAGATTAAGAGGGGCGGTCCGCTTACTGTTACTCATCCGGACATCATTCGCTTCTTTATGCTGATCCCTGAGGCTTGTAAGCTCGTGCTGGAGGCTGGTACCATGGGTAAAGGTGGCGAAATTTTTGTTTTCGACATGGGTGATCCGGTAAAGATCGTTGATCTTGCTAAACGCATGATTAGTCTTTGCGGAGCCAAGGATATAGGAATCAAGTTCACCGGACTTCGTGATGGTGAGAAACTCTTCGAGGAGATGCTGAACGATGAAGAGCAGACAAAGCATACACACCATCCTAAGATTATGATTGCCAGCGTTCGTGAATACGATTACGAGACCGCATGCCAGAACGAAACTTCTTTGCTGGAAGCATCCCGTTCGTTCGACGATATGGCTATCGTGAAGATAATGAAAGAAATTGTGCCGGAGTACAAGAGCAAGTGCTCTAAGTATGAGGTGCTGGATAAAACCTTAAATCCGCAACTGCTGGCTAATATCTTATTAAATAGTACCTCAACCCATTGAAGAGGAACAGCGAATTAAGGAGTTTAGTACAAAATATGTTCTTTTCCCTTGACGGAAAAGAACCAAAAGGTCAAGGCTGCACGAATTTTGCTAAAATCAGTCTGCATTCCGCTGAAGAAAAAGAACTCGCTTCGCTCAGACAGCTTTTTCTTCTTAACGCTCCATTCCATCTGATTTCTTCACGCAAAATTCATGAGGCCGGTCTACGAGGTTCCTGAGCGTGCTGCGGTTTTGGACCAATTAGCTTTGCTTCGCTCGCTTGTCACTTCGTGACGGTTTTTCTGGTCGCTCGGCTTCGCCATCGTTGCCTTTGCTTGTAAACGTCCCAAATGCTGTTTTTCCTGATAAATAAATAGTAAATACCTTACTTCAGAATTTAAAATCAATATTTTACTGAATTCTACGCCTTGTCAATAGTATTACAGCAGACTAGTCATATAGGTTGGTACTAATATGGTGTCTGCATCCTTAGCCAAATCTTTTGTGTAAATCAGGTATTTCCATAGTATGCGATTTGAGTACTTTTTGTAGAACTCATCCAGCGACTTGTGTGTAGAGTATCCAGATGATTTTACTTCTATCGGGCATATCTTATTATTTTTAGATAACAAGAAATCTATCTCATAATAGTGCTTCTCATCTCTTTGCCAAGTGTGGTAGAATAATCTGTTACCTTTTGCAAAGGGCAGACTTACCATTGTTTTCATTCTTCCAGCGAAGAATATCCTGATATATTTTACGTTTAAAGATTCTTTTTCCCATAACATCTGGATTATGCTGCAAATATACAAAGTATTCTAATCCCCACAAATTTAATTACGAATAACATTCCAATCCCCGCAAATTTGATTTGATAAATTACTCTAAATCCCCCAAATATAGTAGGTTTCATTGAATAGTTAGCAATGCCAAATAGCAAAATCCCCATTACCAACAAATCAATGGTAACGGGGATTTTGCTATTTAAGAGAGCTGTACTCCTTGCCAGCGTCAAAGCAAGGACAAGCCTTCAGCCACTCATGGCTCTCAATAACACCATCGCCATCAAGATCGGGACTGAGGTCACGGTGACCCACTATTCTGCAACCGGGGTAGTCCCTGAGAAGGGTGAGGAGCAGCACACGGAGGGAATGGCGTTGCCATTCGGTACGAGTGTCTGCCGGCTTCCCCTGGGCGTTTAAGCCTCCTTCATAACAGATGCCTATGCTGTGGGCATTATATCCCCTGGCATGCGCTCCAACTTTGTTCAGCGGGCGGGTACTTTTTATACTGCCATCCCGGCGGATGTAGTAATGGTAACCGATACCGTTGAAGCCTCTTTCCCTGTGGCTTTGCTCAAGACTGGCCTGGGTAAAGGGTAGGTCGGAGCGGGTGGCGGTGCAATGTATCACTATCAGATTGATCTCTCTCATAACTGTGTGCGTCAGGCACGTTCCTTGCAGCCGGATGTGCTGCACTGCAGCTTCAGGGCGTCGCTAAGGCGGGCGTTGAGGGTGATAATCTCCTGATACATCTGCTTCACTTTCTCGGAGAGCTCGAAATAATCGGTCTCAAAGCGGGTGACCTGCTCCATCAGATAATCGAACTGGCCCTTTACCAGTTCGGTGAACTCCTGCATCTCCTTAGCGTCTTTCTTCCTGAGGAAAGGCAGCACCAGGGTAAGCACATTCAATAGTCCGTCGATCACTTTCATTATACTCCGGCTTCGGGTTTAACAACTACCGGTGGTTTCACTGAAAGCTTGGGCACCTGCGAGTATTCCAGGGTTTTCAACATGTTGGTTAACAACTTGCCCGGGCGGAAGCTGATGCGGGCTTTCTTGATCATGGAGCTGTTGAACTCTTTCTCGGTAGTGGCTCCGTGGCTGCTCAATGCTACCTGGAAGGTCCCAAAGTCGCCCAGACGGATGATCTCTCCTTTGCCAAGGAACAACTTCATCGTGGTGAGAACTCCGTTAAGGGCTGCCGTAACGTCGGCTTTGGTTGCGGTACAACGACTGTCTACGTCTTCACAAATGGCATCGAAGCCCATTTCGCCATGGCCCTGGGCCTGTGCATAAAACTTGGCTGGTTCTGCCGTTTTTGATGGATTCTTTTTTGGAACTACTGAAAAGTTTACTGACATACTTTTTGGTTTTAAGGATGAATACTTTGTTTTTGATTACTATACAAAGATAGGGCACGAGTGTGCGGGCGGCACACGTTAGTGGCTTCTGGGGGCTTTATTGGGTATTTTTTGGTATTTATTCTTTTCTTTTGGCTTGAACCAAAAGAAACAAAAGTTCAAGGCTGCATATTCTCCGCTACTTCGTTCCGCCGTTCCGCTGAAGGGGCTCAAACTCGCTTCGCTCAAACAGTCGCCCCTTCTTAACGCTCCTCTCTGTCTCTTCGCTTTACGCTACGAATATGAGGCCGGTCTTCTTTCTTTCGCTCGTTCGCTCGGCTTTGCCATCGCTATTCCTTTACCTTTGCCTTTGCTTCGCTCGGCTTGGGGGTGGCTCGGCTTCGCCATCGCTATTCCTTTGCTCGGCTTTGCCTTTGCTTCGCTTGGCATAAAAACTCCCGCCTGCTTTTTTTGAAAGCAGGCGGGAGATTAAAAAAACGTAACCGGAGTTCAGGTAAAACGTAACCGGAGTTTATAGGCCTGAAAGCGTGGGGGGGGTGATCTTTGCCGGAATGGGTTTACGGTAGATGTGCTATCTTATCATGGCTCTCCCAGATGCCGGGTAATTACTCCTACCTCTAAAGGGGTAAGGATCTTGCAGGACTTCCGATACCCAAGATTCAGAAGCTCCGTGCAGAGCCGCTCATTACGCAAAATCCACCGGGTAAGCGTGCGCAAAGCCTCCCGGGGACACATTCCCGGATTATAAAGCAAGGCCAGATCGGCCTTTCCATAAGCCCGTACCCGAAAATCAGAACAATTATCTTCCATAAATTAAGGATTGATTATTCCATAAATGTACTAAAAATGAGCCGGATAGCCAAGCAAAAATCCTCTGAAATAACGCGGAAGAAGGACGAAAGGAGCTTTTTCTCCGAGATGAGCTTTTTATCCGGAATGGGGTACAATGGGGTACAATGGGGTTGTTTTCTATAGAGTTTCCAAAAAAGTATGTTTCATCCCTATATATATAAAGGAACTTTTTTTTTTTCGTGGGGTTATATAGAAATGTATATAATTCTACCCCATTTACCCCATTCTTTAAGACTGGAAAACAAAAATAATAGAAGACAGAATATGAGCTTGCCCCGCTATCATGGCAAGCGTTTAACTTGCATAGATAGCGGGGTGCTCCTTGAAAATGGTTAGGAAATGGTTAAATATCTAACTTCTGCTGTGTGGCCTCGGGCTCTTTTTCTACTTCATCATTGATGTGTTTGTTGAGTGTTACTTCCTCGAAATGAATGACGTGCACCACATACTTACTGGTTCCTCCGCAGCAGGTGATGTGACTGTAACCTAATTTACGCAAGGCACGCCCAATGGTGATTTTGCCTGCATGGGTGATGAGGATGCCGTTTCTCTTGTGAAGGAGGTCGGCTATGTCACTGGCGGTGAGATAGGAGATTTTGTCTGCTGTACCCGGTATCCGGAAGTTGGTTGCCACAAGCTCTTCTTCCGCAGTGAGCTGCACAAAGCTTTCGTTGTTCTTATTGATTTTCTTAGCCTCGTCCTTATCAAACCAGTATTTAAATTTTTCCACTATGAGCTTGTGCATTACCTGGGCATAGAGCTGTTCATAGTTTATGGGACTCTCATTGTCGAAACTGAGCGTTTCAAAGCAGAGAAAACGTCTTGTACCGGTATAATCGTTCAGGATGTCTCTGTTATTTGTGGTGCTCATAAACGATGCCAGACGCTTGCGCACTTTGGTGCTGCGGTCGTAGGGCAGGCGGATAAGCATGTTTGAACGGGTGATCAGGGCTTTGTACTGGTTCAGCTCCTTGCCGGTCATTCCGTCCACCTCCTCGGTGTTGATAATGAGCGACTGGTACACCTTGATCATATCGTCCTTGTTATCGGGATTGATCTTGTCCTCACAATAATACTCCTTTAGCTCCGGTGGCAGGATGCTACGGCTGAAGGTGGTTTTTCCGATGCTCTGATTACCGGCCATGGTAACCACGGTGTGGTTGTGCACATCCGGGAATATTACGGTGGCCACCATGGCGCACAGCCATTTCTCGAAACAGACTTTCCAGTAGCTCTGTCGGGTGGTCTGCACGCGGTCGGCAAATATCCCGATATGGTCTTTCCCGTCCCACGAGGGCAGGTTTTCAAAATACTCCTTCAGCGGATTGTAGGTGGTGCTGAAGTCGGAATTCAGGATGGAGTGCAGCTGTTCCGTAGAACACTCGGCTCCATGCTCGGAGAGTTCCACCCACAGGCTGTTTCTCACACGATCGTCCACATGAATGAACTCGTGATCGCCCTCTTTTTCGCAGTACTCTACCGTGCTTTTTATTTCATTGTAGCGAAATTCGTACTTCGTGGAGAGGTAGTTCTGGGCAAAAAGAACCCGGATCTGCTGTCTGGAGAAGGTATAAATGCCATGTTTATCCGTGTTTTTATAGGCACTTTCCAAGGCATTGATTCCATCTGCTGACTCCATATCGGGATACCTGTCGGCCATCAGCGAGAAGGTGAGCTCTTTTTCTACTCCATACTCATTGCATTTGCATGCCAGCACAAAGAGGAAGTTGTTACGGTTACCCTCTTCGTAGTTCTTATCACGCTTCACCAGCATCTCGCATATCCGGAACAGCATAACTTCAGACTTTTTGATTTTTTCCTGCTGCTTTGTCTGATTGCCCTCTTCACCCAACGGCATAATGCCTTGTTCCGCCATTGCCTGGCGCGTTCTGGCTTGCATGCGGTGCAGCTCGGCATTCAGACTGTGATCGCTCTCCGGTATCAGCCGGTTGTCCTGGTACACGGGAACCGCGGAACGACTGATTCGAGGCCGTTTGCCCTGTGAGCCGTTCAGATCGACAGGGAACAGAACAGAACCGGGGTCATAATATGCCTGCCCGTCATGGCTCACATAACTGATGCGGGAGAGGTCGCTGCCCGAGACATCGATCTTGCATCCGGTGAGCTTCTCGTATAAAATAACCAGTTGGCCGAACATACATTTGTGGTATTTCCTGAAAAAGGACACCCGCTGCTCCTGCGTCCACTCCGCAGGAATCTCTACCGGCTCACCGCAGACAACGATTTTCTCTCCTTGCCGGGGACTGGTGTACCGCAGGCGGGTATAGGGACAATTTTCCACTGTCTGGCGCAGCTCCCCGCGCTGTTCCACCGGTATGCCATCGAAATCGAGCACACACTGAAAGGTGTACTCTCTGATGCAGTCGGCAATCCGCCTGCCATGAAAGAGCCCGGCGGTTACAACGCCCTGCAGTGTACTTTTCAGGCGGTTTGCCTCGCCGGTTTCTCCGGCAGCATGCAGCCGCCGGATCTCCTCAATCTTTTCCTTGTGTTTGTTACTTCTGATCTCTTCGACGAATTCCTCCATCGAGATCTCTTTTCCAATCTGTGAATGGTTGAGCATGTAGCTCATCTTACAGGTGTCTTTCATCTGTAGTTTTAAGGGCTAATTAGTTGTTACTTTCTCTTTTTGTTCTCTGACAGGAGATAGTTAATCAGCATTCTGAGTTTCTTTTCATCCTGTGGAACACTGCAAAGTAATTCTCTTATCAGCTCAAAAAAAACGGGATTGGAAAGTTTTTTGTAAAGCGCTGACTGCTCATCGGTTAAATCGTTTCTGGCAATCTTTAATGATTCCAGCAGGGCAGTGTTCTTTAGTAATTGCTTCTGACCGTTTACCCGATAAATATCAAAATTACAGGCTAGGGTATGTCCGAAATGAACCACGTCGTTGCCTCTTTCGTGCTTTATCAATCCGCTTATAATCAGTGGTAAGATGTACTCTCCAAACTGTGTGCGGGTACCTGTCCACTCTACGACGCCAAACTCTTTTCTAATGCCGTTTTTAATCTCATCTATCTTCCCGTTAATAACTTCCGCACACTCTGTTTTTTTACTTTTCATGTATTGCTTTTTTATAGGTTAATTAAATCCAGAATTTGTGTTCCTGGAATAGCGGCGCAAAGAAAAAGCATTGGTTTTGATCTGGAAACGGCATTCTTAATTAATTCGTAAAGTGGCTGTTCATCGTCCTTCAGAGAGGTTCTGGCCTTCTTTAAAGCCTCGTAAATGGCTGTCTGCAACAGATTTTTTCCTTCAAATCTTTTCGATTTCATGGTAAAAATGCACCCTAATGGCATGGAGTGATGGTAGATGTCTTTACCATGCGGATGTATGATTATCTCTTTGTCTATGAGCAACATAAATATAGCTCCGAAGAGTTCGGGTGATGCATTCCACTCCAGTAATCCAACGTCGCTTCCCAGCGTGATTTGGTGACCTCTTAATTTGTCGTTGTAACTTTTAGCTGAAAGTCTCTTTTTTGTCACTTTTTTCGTTTTTCTTTTGTTCACTATAATACTTTTTTTATTTCTCTGTAAAGGTAGTATTGTTGGGAGAAGAGATTTTTGATTGTTTTTTACATCTTATTTCTCTTTTCTTTTGGCTTGAACCAAAAGAAACAAAAGTTCAAGGCTGCAGATATTTTGCTAAAATCAGTCTGCATTCCGCTGAAGGGGCTCAAACTCGCTTCGCTCAGACAGTCGCCACTTCTTAACGCTCCATTCCGGCTGATTTCTTTACGCAAAATCTCTGAGGCCGGTCCTCTTTCGCTCGGCTTTGCCATCGCTATTGGTGAGCGGGTAGCCTTTGCTTCGCTCGGCTTTTGGGAAATACAAAGCTTTGCTTCGCTCGGCTTTTATCCGGATTTCTACTCGGTTAATACGCATCAAGGAAAGATTAATACTTTGAGGAATTTTTATCCGGACTGGAGTGTTGCCTGTACATGGCAGTCTATCTTTAACGAATGGATTGGGTACGTGGTTTATAAGGTTGTAGGGTATTGTTGAAAATTAGCATATCATTCTCGCAAAACAAATGGTTCTTTTGCGTCAAGGCAAAAGAACATGATGTTACTTTAGCAGCCATTTCCAGACCGGGATAATTTCTATTGTTTTATCATTTTCCTGAATGGTTGACTCTTCATCCCAGGTTATGATCTCCATTTTTTTTGTAGAGTATACTTCTGATAGTTTAATCAGGGCTTTTATCTCTCTTTGTTTTGTGGCATCGTCTGCAATACTGTAAGAAACCTGGATGGCTCTTCTTTCGGTTGGTATAAAAAAGTCTACTTCTATGTTTTTGTTGTAGAAAAACAGTTCATCACCATAGTGCTGTTTCAGTGTGAGGGCTACTATGTTTTCGAGCAATCTGGTCTCGGGATCAAACAGAAAGTTATTTAGCAATCCGTTATCAAAGAAATATCTCTTTTTGAATGTTTCCTTGTCACTCAGTTTATCAGAGTAATTGGATATGCCAAACACTAAGTAGGCATCTTCCAGAAGCTGAAGATAATCGACAAGGGTATTGCGGGAAATGGTTGTTCCGGTAGAGTCAATGATATTTTTTATCCGGGCTAGTGATGAGGGCTGCATAACGCTTTCTGCCAGCTTCTTTACAAGAACTTTGATAGCGTTTTCGTTTCTGATATCATTTCGTGAAATAACGTCTCCAAGAAGAATCTTCTGATAGAGTGAGTTCAGCCAGCTACGTTTATCTTTCAATGGGAATGATTCAGCAAAACCGCCAAAATAGAAATAATCATGGAATGATTTCACTACTTGCAGACGAACACTTCCATATTCCCAGTTACGATCTAAAGTGATTTGATTAAAGGTGAGGTATTCACTGAATGAAAAGGGGAACACTTCCTTTGCTATGAATCTGCCGCCAAGGGTGGTATGCATCTTATTGATACAAATATAAGAATTATCATTCAATATATTGATCAATAATACTCTTTTCTTTTCCGTCAAGGGAAAAGAAAAGGCAGTTACATATCCTCCATAGAAAGACAAATAGCCTCAATCTTATATTTAGGCATTACTTTTTCTTTGAAATGCCTTACCTTGCTTTCCAATAACTCCGGCTTGAATTCCTTTCGCTGGCGTTTAACCTCGGCCACAACGGCTTTGTTCTTTTCTATTCTCAGGGCTACAATGTCTAATTCGTATTGATTACCTTTTGCCTCCCACCATGATCCGATTTCCCGAAACTCAAAGCTTTCAGCAAATTTTTGTTTGAAATAGCTTTCCAGAACCTTCCCTGTATAGGTGGGGTAATCATCTTCTATTAGTTTACGGAGAGCTGTGAAGTTTTTAATCTCTATATACGAGCGGTTTCGATCAATGTATTTGAACCAAAACTGCAAGAAATTGTCTTTAATAACAAAACGGACTCTTTGTGTGCCTTCCTTTACCAGGATGGGACGTACACGGGCTATTACGTTGTAATCTTCTTCCAGCCTTTTCAGATATCCTCCTACGCTGATTCCGCCTAATGCAGTTTCTATTTCCGACTGGGTGTTTCTGGAACTTGCCATTGCACCGAGAATGGAGAAATAGGTAGCGTAATTTTTCCCAAACTCTTCAATAAGTAAATTCTTTCCTTCATCAGTAAAAGGGGAGTTGTCACGTACCATAAACTGTATCATTTCCTGAACCGTGAGCGCGCGGTTGTCGCAAAATAGTTCTATATACTTAGGAACTCCTCCTGTAAAAGTATAAAGAGCCAGCAAATCGTCGTTGGTGTACTTCGGAAGATAGTCGTTCATTATCTCTTTCAAAACACTTAGCTTAAATGGATAGAGCTTCAGTATATTGTCTGCACGGCCAAACAGAGGCTCTTTTTCATCCTGGAAAATTTTGTGCATGAGGGAATAGATAGAGCCGCTTACAATAAGGTTTACTTTTGTATGCTTACGATATTGATCCCAAAGATTCTGCATATCGCTGAATACTGACTTGTTGATGTTGTAGAATTCCTGAAATTCATCTATAATAAGATTGAAGAACTGATGTGTGCCCAGCTCCATTATATATTGAAAGAGTGAACGGAACGTTTGTATTTCTTCCGGTACAAAAACGCCAAGTGATTGCCTTATAATGGGTATAAATTCATTGATAAGAGCAGTTTCGTTTTTGCGGCCAACAAAGAGGTATATGGTTGGCATTCCTTCGGTTGCTTTGACTATCAGGCTGGTCTTACCTATGCGACGTCTGCCTGTAACAACTGTGAGACGGGAATTCTCTTCAAATGCCAGCGACTGAATTCTTTTCAGCTCGCTCAGCTCTTCTTCTCGGTTGTAGAATTTCATACATTATATTTTGTAACGATGGTTACTGTAACGGTGGTTACAGGATATTTTCGATGCAAATATAATGATTTGTTTGAAGATGGTATGGTTTTTTCTCTTTTTCTTTTGGCTTGAACCAAAAGAAACAAAAGTTCAAGGCTGCAGATATTTTGCTAAAATCAGTCTTCATTCCGCTGAAGGGGCTCAAACTCGCTTCGCTCAGACAGTCGCCCCTTCTTAACGCTCCATTCCGGCTGATTTCTTTACGCAAAATCTCTGAGGCCGGTTCTTCTTTCGCTCGGCTTTGTGGATAAATCCTATAGCAAAGTCAAATAAAAAACAAGAATGAATAAATTATTATATTACCATTTGTCTTGTACACAAGATAAGAATAAGCTATATTTGTGCTATCAACAAGATAAATATAGCGCTATGGATAGGTCATCTCATAAAACTTACCAAAGTGCTCGACTGTTCCCGGCTGATGATAATAACCTATTCCGAAGAGAGAATGATTAAGACTGAAGGCAGAATTATAGAGGTAATACCTATTTGGAAATGGTTGTTGGATAACTAAAAAAGAGGGACGGCTAATATAAAAGTGGGGATGTCTGTTTTCTCTGAAATTGACTTTGCAAAGGAAGCTGTTCCTTTTTTTATTGTGTTATAAAAAACGTTGTGGTTAAAAAATTATAATTATATTTGTACCGATAATGAACAGCTGGGCTGCTTTCGTTGTTAATAAAATAAAACTTCGTGAATTATGATTAATAAAAGAACCCCGGGTTTATTGCTGCTGGTATTGGTAGCGGTACTGATTTCTTCCTGTAAGTCTGCTAAAAATGTTGCTTATCTTCAGGATGTTGAGAGTTTGTCACAGGCACAGCTGGCTCAAAGTGCTGAGCAGTATAGCGCAAAGATAAAGCCGAACGATTTGCTGCGGATTGTAGTGAGTGGTGCTGAAGATGTAGAAACCTATCTTCCGTATAATTTAATAACCTCTACTGCTTATTCTGAAGGTGCAACGTATGGCCAGCTCACGCTGCAAAGTTATCTGGTGGATAGCAAAGGAGAAATTGATTTCCCGCAATTGGGTAAACTCAATGTAGTCAATAAAACTTCGGAAGAGGTTTCTAAGATGATTGTTGAAAAGCTGAAAACTTACCTGAAGGGTGATTTGGTGGTTACCGTGCGGTTTGCCTCTTACAAGGTTTCTGTGCTGGGTGAGGTTGCCAGACCGGGAATATTTACTATTAAAGATGAAAAGATCAATATTCTGCAGGCTCTTGCCCTGGCTGGTGATTTAACTATTTATGGTCGTCGCGATGTGGTGAAAGTTATTCGTGAAGGTGCAGACGGAAAGAAAACAATTACTACGCTCAACCTGAATAGTAAGAATCTGCTTTTATCACCTTACTACAACCTGCAGCAAAACGATGTGGTTTATGTAGAACCGAATAAAGCAAAAGCAAAAGGTGCAAGCATTGGTAGTGGTACCTATCTTGGATTCACTATAGCTTCTGTCCTGGTTGGAGTTGCTTCGCTTGTAGTGAATATCCTTAAGTAGCTAGCTAAGTTTCGCTCGTAAATATAAAGATTACTGTACCGATAAACAACGAAGGCTGTCCGTTTGGGGCAGCCTTCGTTGTTTAGTTCAGTGGATACTACTTGCTATTTCTTTTATTCGCCTGTAATTCTTTGATAGAGTTGCTATAAATACGGTTCATAATATCAATTGCTACCACCGGCCGGTAATGGCTGCTTTCGTAGTAATTGCGATAATTATTGGTATACCCATTAATGCCCGAGTAATCGTATACATGCTCTGCTCCAAAGATGCGTTTCAGTGTGCCAAGATCTGCTTTATTAATCTTTAGCTGATCATACAGCGGACTGATCACTACCTTATAGTCTGTATGGTGCTTTTTCAGAATCTCCTGAATACCCGTTAACAGTTCCAGATGCTTTGCCGTTATTAACCGGTCTGTATAGCTTTGCTTCGTGGTATCCCTGGGTGTAAATGCTTTCATCCGGTGATCCGTGTAATAAGTGCCTTTCCTGATTGCCTGTTCAAACTCCCTGAGCTCCATCTCATTTCCCTTTAACCGATAATTCATGGGTCGGTCGTCGAGAATGTATTTCTTTTTGGCCCATTCCGGCACCACCCCTGTAAGTTTAAACGTAGAGTAGGCTTCAAGCATATCCGGAGAGCAGAATGTTTTCAGGAACGTGAGCTGAAAATCGAAGGTATGCCCGTCCAGCTGAGGAGCCAGATAGTTCAGGAACGTAGTTTTTCGTTCGGCTTTCTCCAGTAACTCATGATCCATAATGAACAGCACATGCTTCAGTGGGCTCTTATCGTCCAGATACTTCAGCTTCCGGTATACCCCGTAAAGCGTTTCGCCCGAACCGTCAAAGTGATAACCGTTGCAGTCACTCCCTATATGCCTTTCCCACTCCTCAAGGGGAAAGAATCTGCTGCGCGAACTACCCAGGATAAAAGAGTCGTAATGATACAGCGGATGTGTTTTCTCAAATACCTGCGTACTTACAAAATCGTGATCCACATTTACGTAAGTCGGCTTCCCGTCCACATAGTAGGAATCATACTCCCTGATTACCTTGAACGGATCCAGAATAATATATAGCGCAATGACCAGCCACAGGGGAACAAGAAACAGCAGCAGCTTCCCCATAAAATACCGGATATCTCTTTCCTTCTTCATCGCTGTCAGAATTTAAAATAAACAAACTGAGTGGCTTCTCCCTGATACTTCATAATAATAAAGATCAGCACATAGTATAGTGCCCACCTCACAGGCGCATACTTTATCTTACCTAACCCCTGCAACGGATATTCCAGCGTTCTTGAGAACCATTCTGCCATCACCAGAATCACGATATAGAGAATTAATGCACGGTTACCGGGCATGGAGAGCAGCGAACCGGAAAACAGATGCCTCATGTAATTCCATCCATCCTGTATGGTCTCTGCCCGGAACATAATCCACCCCAATGTTACCAGTGCAAAGGTGCCCAGTATATTCATCAGTTCCCCCAGGGAAGGTAGCAATCTCCCTTCTGCTGCCACTATGGATATTTTTTTTCTTTTTTTTATCACAGAAGGCAAAAAGAGCAGCCCGTTATAGGCTCCCCACAGCACAAAAGTCCAGTTGGCCCCGTGCCAGAAACCACAGATAATAAACACTATCATCGTATTCCGGAAATGCGTAACCTTGCTGCAGCGGCTTCCCCCTAACGGAAAATAGATATAATCCATCAGCCAACTGGTAAGAGACATGTGCCAGTGCCGCCAGAACTCCGATATGTTCCGGGCAAAGTAGGGATAATTAAAGTTTCGTGCCACATCAAAACCCAGTATCTTTGCTACGCCGATGGCCATATCTGAATAGCCCGAGAAATCCGCATAAATCTGGAACGAATAAAACACTGCTCCCAATAACAGGTTACTGCCCGATTGATGGGCTACATCTCCCCAGATACTGTTCACTGCTATTGCCAGATTGTCCGCCACCACCATCTTTTTGAACATTCCCCAAAGCACCTGGCGCAAACCATCCACCGCCATCTGGTAGTGGAATGGCCGCTCACCCTCCAGTTGTGGTATAAACTTCTGCGGTCGGTCAATGGGGCCCGAAATCAGACAAGGAAAGAATGCCACATAAGTAGCAAAGGAAATAAAGTTTCGGGTAGGCTCCAGTGTACCCCGGTGCACCTCAATTACATAACTGATCAGGCGGAACGTAAAGAAGCTGATGCCCAAAGGCAGAATAATGGCAAAGCTGTACCGGTTGGTATGCAGCCCCATGGCGCTGAACAGTCCGGAGAAAGAAGCAATAAAGAAGTTGAGATATTTAAAACCGAGCAACAGCAATATCCCCGCTACAATGCCCGCCGTGGTTAGCATCCGTCCCCCGTTCGTAGCCTTCCACTTCCCAATGCCTATGCCCAGGAAGTAATAGAGTAGGGTTACCCCTATCAATAACAGCAGCATCCGGATATCTGCAAAACCGTAAAAGAAATAACTAGCCAGTAGCAGCAGCACATTCTGCCAGCGGTGTTTACTCTTCAGCGGAAAGTAGTAGATAAGGAACACCACTACGAAGAACAGCAGAAAATCAATGGAGTTAATCGTCATAAAGCAGGCTTTTAATGAGTATTAATAAGAAAGAAAAAAGAGAACCGTACTTATCTGGTTCGGTTCTCTTTCTATTTGGTCAAAGATCTGTTGTTTTTTGCAAAACCTTTATTTGGTAGTCATAATCGTTACCCTGTTCCATGAATTGTTGTCAGGGAAAGGTTGTTGCTTGTCACCGTTGTTCACTACCGTGATTCTGTCTTTTGCAATACCATATTTCTCAGTCAACACCTTCATTACTACAGCAGAACGTTTCTCGCTGAGCTTCTGGTTAAATTCCGGAGTACCCGTTTTCTTGTCCGCATAGCTGGCAACCGTAATCTTTGCATCCGGATTCGCTTTCATAAACTGAGCCACGTTATAGAGATTCACCTCCTGGTTCTTGTCAATCTTTGCCTGTTCAATACGGAAAATCACCATTTCGTCCAGCGAAGCTTTTGCAGGCACCTCTTTGATAATGGTCTTAGGTTCAGGCACCACCTGCTTCTTTTCGCAGCAAGCCTTGTACTCTTCAATCTGACCTCTCTGATCATTGATCTTATCATTCAAAGACTGAATCAGTGCAGGATCTTCCACATTTACCATTTTAAATCCTCTGTTGGCAAAGCGGTAAGTAACGCCGGCAAGGATGTTTAGCGGAATATCATATTTTGATGCAAATCCATCTGTGAATTTATTACCGTTAAATTCATCGCCGTAGAAGTTCACATTTGCTTCCAGGTTCACGCTCCATTTCTCGTTCAGGCGGAAGTCCGTCTGTAACCCTAAGCGAGGAGCAAAGAAATCGGTAGAATGTCCTTTGAGCTGTGCCACATCATTGTCTTTAAACCGGAGTACATAGCCCATACCAAAAATTCCAATCAGGTTAAACATTCTGTCCTCCTTGTAGCTTAGGAAAATGTTCGTCAGGTTAAACAGTGCGTCGAGGTTTACATTATAGTACTTCGCATCGTAAGGGTAATAAGAGTAGTAGCAACCCGATCTCCATCCACCCAGTTGAAGGCGAGCTCCCACTTCCGGAAAGAAATATTTACCTACACCCAGTGCTGCATTCAGGTTAATTTTATCCTTGAAAGCTGCCTTGTCGTGATCCTCGCTGAACAGATACTGTCCGCCTAGCTGTCCCTGTATAAACCAGTTATCCCAGAAACCATACTGTTTTATAGCCTTTTCCTGGCCCTGAGCAAAGCTTGCACCAGCAAGTAATGCCACAGTTAATAGTAAAAATACCTTTTTCATTTTGTAAAATTTAAGATGATTAATTTAATTTTCTTGGGCTTGTTTCAGTGTATAGTTATCATGTTTTAACTATAAACACAAACGGAAGATATATTGTTAATTCTTATTTTATTATTTAACTATATTTAATGATTGGGCTTTGTGTGGTAGGGGAATTGTTGCTGGTAGATGTGATTTTTTCTTTTGGCTTGAACCAAAAGAAACAAAAGTTCAAGGCTGCAGATATTTTGCTAAAATCCGTCTGCATTCCGCTGAAGGGGCTCAAACTCGCTTCGCTCAGACAGTCGCCCCTTCTTGACGCTTCATTCCGGCTGATTTCTTTACGCAAAATCTCTGAGGCCGGTCCTCTTTCGCTCGGCTTTGCCATCGCTGTTGGTGAGCGGGTAGCCTTTGCTTCGCTCGGGCTGGGGTAGGGAGGCCGGCTTCGACTTTGCTTTGCTTCGCTCGGCTTTTGGGAAATACAAAGCTTTGCTTCGCTCGGCTTTTGGCTTGGCTTCGCCTTTGCTATTTTGACGGTTTGCATTGCAGCACACCTGAGTCGGAAGTATTTTATTTCCCTAAGAAAAAGAACTGTTTATTTCTGAGCTTTTCTGTTTGAGGCTTTTATGAAAGATATTGCCGCTAATGGGACTTTAAGTCCTCTTTGGTTAATTCTACCCGGACTTTATTAAACTTTACCCGTGCATCTTGTTCTATTTCTGTACGTTTTAATATCCACTGAATAATGTCAGAGGATACTTGCAGATAGAATAATTATTTGCAGAAACAGTAGCTTTTTTTGGCACAAAAAACTATCTTTACATCTGTTATGATATTCACAATGAATTTATGAAATGAAACACATCTTATTATTATCAATCCTTACTTTCTTTACTTTTCAGCCTTCGTTAGTGGCACAAAACAAAAACGCAGTACACTCAGACGGTTTGCTTCGCAGCACTCCCGAGGTGGAAGGTGTGCACTCTGACGGGATACTGAGATTTATTGAATCAATAGAAAAAAGCAATATGGAATTGCACAGTTTTATGCTGCTCCGGCATGGGAGAGTAGTGGCAGAGGGCTGGTGGAATCCTTACCTGCCGGACATGCGGCACATTATGTATTCGGTAAGCAAAACTTATACATCGACTGCTGTGGGATTTGCCATAGCCGAAAAACGCCTGTCGCTGGACGATAAGGTGGTTTCCTTTTTTCCGGAATATAATGTATACCCGGAAAATTCATTTGTAAAGAATCTGATAGTCAGGAATCTGCTCACCATGTCCGCCGGGGAAGAGCCTTTTACGGACTTCAGACTACGGGATGCGGATTGGGTAAAAGCGTTTCTCTGTGCTGACCAGAATCCTCTGAAAGCGAATAAATTCACTTACAATTCGTATGCCGCTTATATGATGTCGGCGATCTTGCAACGGGTTACGGGGAGTACTCTGCTTGATTATCTTCAACCCAGACTGTTTGATCCGCTGCAAATGAAGGACATTGCCAGCGAACAAAGTCCGGCGGGCATAGTGTGTGGCGGCTGGGGCATGAGCATAAGAACAGCTGACATGGCCAAACTGGGACAGCTTTATCTGCAGAAAGGGAAATGGAACGGCAAGCAACTGCTGCCCGCTGGCTGGATTGAAGAAGCTACCAAAGTACAGATTGAGAATGGTACCGGTTTAACAGATGCTGAGAAAGCCAAATCTGACTGGGCGCAAGGTTATGGATATTATGTGTGGCACTGCCGGCATAATGCATACAGAGCTGATGGCTCTTATGGACAATACATAATTGTAATGCCCGATCAGGATGCAGTACTGGCCGTTACCGCTAATGTAAACGATATGCAGAAAGAGCTTCAGCAAGTGTGGGATTCCATTTTACCCGCTATTGCCAATAAGAAACTACCTGAGAACAATAATGCATATAACGCGTTGACCCAAAAACTAAAAACGCTTGAATTACCTTCACCATTCAAAGTCAAGGCTGAAATTAAAAAAGATAATTTTTCGAAGATCTATGCAATGGAAAGTAATGATTCTGGCATCAGAAACATTGCCTTGAAGCAAAAGGATGATCTTTGTTATTTAACGATCAGAACAAACAGTGCAACCCACAATTTTGTATGCGGCAACAACAAATGGGAATATAGTGAAACAGATAAGAACAGTCCGTATTACAATGCCGGATACCGGAACCCGATAGGTCTTTCACCGTTTGCAGTAGCCGGATGCTATACCTGGGAAGATTCCGGAAATATGTGTCTGAAACTGATATATACTGAAGACAGCAGTAATGAAAGCTACCACATTACTTTTGATGGAAAAAGAATCATTGTTCTGGTAACCAACAGTGAAGCTCCGGAAAGTTTGCCAATCCGACTGGTTGGCTATTCTGAATAATCAGTGGAATAGAAGATAAAATTACTTTTTGTGTAATTCTTTGGCTTTAGCATTAAAACAAAGTAAGACTTTATTTTGTTATACTAACATGTTCAATGATTAGAAATTAACTAAAATGTTGTATATGTTTTATACAAAATATCTATATAATCAAAACTGGAATATTGGATTTACCGGAGATACTGTTGATTCGTTTTTTAAGTTTCAGGCTTTAAGTAAAGTGAAATGGATGAAACATAGTTATAGAGACAGATATTTTGCAGATCCTTTTATTTTGAAGATAACAGATGATGCAATAATCCTTCTGGCTGAGGAGTATGTATTTAATGAAAGAAAAGGGCGTATTCTAAAGCTGGTAGTTGACAAGGTAACCAAGCAGCTTCTGGAGAGAATAGTAATCCTTGAACTTGATACACATTTATCTTATCCTGCGATATTCAGGGAGGGTGATTCGATATATATATATCCTGAAAATCTTGCCTCCGGAAAAATAAATATCTATCGCTATGAGGATGAAACCTCTAAGGTTACTTTCGTGAAAACATTGATTAAAGAACCTTTAGCAGACTCTACCATCATTGATTATAAAGATAGGTTCTGGCTTGTTGCAACGAAAGCTCCCGATACACAAGAAAATGCATGTCTTTATGTCTCTGACTCTTTTGACGGAGAGTATGCCATGGTGGGAAATGCTCCGATAGCTTCTGACAGAGGTTTTGCCAGACCGGCCGGTTCGTTCATAAAATATGAGGATACACTTTACCGTCCCGCACAGGATTGTACTAACGGCTATGGCAAAGGTGTTGTGATACGGAAGGTAGACTTTATCTCTGACAACTCTTATGCTGAAAGAACTCTATTTAAAATATACCCTCACTCGTTTAAGTATAATTTAGGATTACATACTATTAATTTTTACGACGGAGAATGTGTTATTGACGGATATGGATATCTGTATCCTGTTATGGGACGACTGCTGAAATTGTTGAGAATAATTAAACATAAACTGGTTAATGAACGCAGTTAAACAGCGAGCGAAAAATGGTGTTATATGGAGTGCTTTTGAACGCTTTTCCGTTCAGGGAGTCCAATTTGTTATATCCGTAATATTAGCAAGACTGTTATCTCCATCTGATTTTGGTGTGGTTGCTTTGGTATTGGTCGTGCTCAATATATTGCAGACGGTTAACGAAAGTGGATTTGGTGCATCCCTGATGCAGAAACTTGATAGGGATGAACTGGATTTCTCATCAGTTTTTGTACTTAATATCATTCTGGGACTTTTTCTGTATGGTATTTTGTATGTATCGGCACCTGGAATTTCTCTCTTTTTTAAACTGCCCCAGTTGACGCATCTTACAAGAATCATAGGATTGAATCTGATAATAACATCATTTGTTGTAGTACAGAGAACTAAATTACTGATAGAGGTTGATTTTAAAACACTGGCAAAAGCATCTTTTGTTTCGGCAGTTATTTCAGGATGTATAGGCATTTTTTGTGCATACAGGGGTCTGGGGGTAATGTCTTTGGTTCTTCAGGCATTAGCAAGCAATGGACTGAATACTTTATTGATATGGTGCTTTGTTAAATGGAGACCCAAACTGCAGTTCTCATATATTCGTTTTGTGGGGCTATTTAATTTTGCATATAAACTAATATTGGCACGACTTATAGATAATGTGTTTCAGGAGGTCTATTCGGTTGTTATCGGTAAGGTTTACAGTCCTGTTCAACTGGGATATTTTAACAGAGCTAAAAGTTTTGAACAACTATCGTCCAACAATCTGACTAACATTGTTCAGCGTGTTTCGGTCCCAATTTTATGTGAGTCTCAGAAGGATAAACAACGGATGGAAAGGGTGTTAACGAAATTTGTTGCATCAACTGCACTGATCGTTTATCCGTTATTGTTTGGACTGGCTATTCTGGCGAAGCCATTAATCAGTGTATTGCTTACCGACAAATGGATGCCTGCTGCATGGATGTTGCAGATACTTTGTCCGGTTGGCTTTTTCTATGTGATCAGTGCTTTTAACAGAAATGTTTTTAATGCTACAGGACGGACCGATTGGGCCCTGAAATCTGAAATGATAAGGAAGATCAGTTCTGTTGCAATTATTATTGCTGCTATATATTGGGGATTTACAGCCTTGATCTGCAGTCAGCTTTTAATAGCAATAACTGAATTTTTTGTTGATATTCATTATACCAGAAAACAGATAGGAGTAACACTCTTTCAACAATTAAAGTCGGTGAGTAATGTGTTTGCAGCATCTTTGGCAATGGCTGTTATCATCTGGATTACTACAAGTTTTATCGACACTTATTTAGTAAAGTTACTCGTTGGCTTCTTTGTTGGTGCCTTATCTTATTTTTCAATCTGTTATCTGTTTAATATAGAAGATGTCCGGATTTATGTCAACAAGATATTTAATAGGTGAAAATTGAATTGAAAATGACAATCAGAAGATTCTTTCACAAACTTAGAATGGGACCAAAGTGGTTCTTTCACAAGGTTTGCTACATTGCAAAATGGAATGCAATGCGGATTTCCAAAAACTGGGTGCTAAATGCCTATAGTCTGAATATCAGACCATGGCTATGGAAGCAGACCGGGGTAAACATTCTGGGGAGCGTAAAGATTGGTTATGACGTTTATTATGACGTGGGATATGCCAGTCTGATAACCATAGAAGATGGTGTGTGGATTGCAAGCCGTTGTTTGCTTCTTTGCCATAAGCGGATAACTACAGATTACTGCATAGGAGATGATTATAATGCATTGCCTTACCAAAAGAAAGGGATTGTTCTGAGAAAAGGATGTTGTGTGGGAATGGGATCAATGGTGATGCCCGGCGTCACTATTGGTGAAGGTGCTATTGTTGGCGTTGGGTCGGTAGTTACTAAAGATATTCCGTCATGGACAATTGCTGTGGGAAACCCAGCCAAAGTGGTAAGAGAGCTTAAACCGCGCATCTGATATTCAGTAGTAGTTATAATTTCTGTTTTTCTTTGAAAAGAACAAAATAATAGATACATTTGCGAATATTGCATAAGTTGCTTTTAAGATTTGCATATTAATGTGATTTATAAACAAGACTACTATGACTAAAACTATGAACTCCGGTAATGAATTACCTGAATCGGGTGGTTTATTCAAAAAAAATGGCGTGAAAGCAGCTCCTGACATTTTTAAAATAATAGGATCAGTTCCCGGTACAAATCCCGAAGAGGGGATTCGGAATGCAGATACAGGTGTTGCACCTGCTGAAGTCTGTTTTGAATATTATTTTAAGAGTAATACATATACCTATATTGGCAGGAAAATCCCCCGAAAACTATTGGCCAGCTTTACCTCCTGCTTTGAGAAAGATTTTATAAAAAAATGTAAGTTTTATGTGCTGTATGGTGGCGCATACGGGTTTGCCATCGCAAAATATCAGGATGAGTTTGTTCTTTTAATAAAAACATATAAAGCGGAACAAATGTCACCTGATGCCTTGCCTTACGAACAGCAAGGTGTATATTCATTGCATAATGAGAGTAAATTAAGTAAGAAAATTCATTCACTCTATCTTGCAGGCAATGAGTTTATAGTAATTTATTCAGATGATAAGTCCCGGACTTTAGAAACAGTCAAATATCCCGTTTTAAATCCTTCCATTTTTACTCCATTGATTCATTGTTATAACGATCTTATCCCCTGGAGTCGGATAGAGACAAAAACAGAGGGAAAAAAGATCAATACTTCTTTTTTTTCGAAGATAAAAATAGCTCGTTGGTTTTCACTGGCTATCTCTGTTGCTATAGCAGGGTATCTTCTTGTGATGTTTTTGAGTAAATGTAACTGGTAGCTTTCTGTTTTATTGTGTCAAGACAAATGAAGGGAGAAGTAGCTTTCACTAAAACGAATAGATGAGAATCTATTCAAAAAAAGAGAATTTTTATTTTAAGCAAATTAACAAAAAGCTCATTTTCAATGTTATAAATAGTATTAAAAAGCAAAAATGAGCAATTTTTTTTAAATTTTATTTTTAATTTCGCAAACAGAAATAAAACACGATTTAACACGACGCAAGCATAAAGCTGCTTTTGAACTACTTATTGATCTCTTCAAAACTGCCTTTATTCGCTATGCATTTGAAATGCGGATATTGATATGAATCGAAATGATTTTGATTGTCTTATGAACAAATGGCAGAGGGGAACCCTGGTATTTGTTTTGTTCCTTATTACTTGTTTAACAGTTAATGCTCAGATCATTAAAGTGAGGGGTACTATTGTCAACGAATCCGGTGAACCTGTGGAACGGGTGAACGTGACCAATGTGAAGGATAATGTTTCCGTGAGTACTAACGAGGATGGAAAATATACGATTGAGGTGAGCAATACCGGTCAGCTGAAATTTACCCATATGAACTACGGCTCGGCAACCATCAATGTGAAAGGACAGCTCAAAATTGATGTTACCCTGGCAAAGAAAGCGCAGATGATTCAGGAAATTGTGGTGAGGGGTAAGCTGGTGAAGAAAAAAGATCCGGTGGTGGAACCTACCAATATTGAAATTCACGGCAATTGGGCGGTGGTAAAGACTTCCATCAGTCCGAATAAAAAATTCAGTTCGTACAACCGGTTGGTGATGCAACCTTATATTTTTAATGAGACAACGAAGCAGAAATATTTTCTGAAACCGATTTCACTGGACGGAAGGGAGTATAACATTACGCAGACGCGTATGTACGATTTTGATCTCAAAAAAGATCCGCTGGCACAATATATTGTGAAAAAGGAGAGTGAACGGATTCCTTACGTGGACTCACTCTATATGGATAACCTGAACGATCTGTGGCACTGTGACGCCATTGAGTCTGTGGAAAATTACCAGGATATTCTTTTTTGCGATACAATGGTGATTGCAAAGGGACTGGTGAATCCGATGAGATTCCTGAAATTTAAATTCGGCGGTGAATTGATGAGTGATCAGTCACTGTATCCCATGGATGAACCTCAGCTGATGGATGATAAGGATGAGATGCACCTGAAATTTCCGCTGGGAAAAGCGAGTCTGGATTTTCACGATTCGACTACTGTGGCCGATCTGACTCTGCTAAAGATGAAGCTGAAACAACTGGAGAGCAATAAGGATGCTCAGCTGAGTGCCTTTGAAATAAACGGGTATGCTTCTCCCGAAGGGAATTATGAACGAAACAAAACACTGGCTGCTCAACGTATGGACGTGGCTATGAAGGAGATTCTGAGTGCACTGAGTAGTGGCACCCGCGCAAATATAAAGCCTCAATATAATTCGGTGGTGGATAACTGGCAGACAGTGGCGGATTTGATGATAAAGGATTCGCTGATTGCTAATGCCAATGAGATAAAAGCGATTATCAGCAAATATCCGAAAGATATCAATATGCAGGGGAGAAAGATAACGAAGCTGCCTTACTATCAGAAGATTGCAACGAAATACCTGCCACGGTTGAGAAAGGTGGAGTATCAGTACTCATTCAAGGTTTACCGCTCACTCACGGTAAAGGAGATCAGGGATTTATATGAGAAGAACTACAAGGAACTGACCAAATATGAATTTTTCAAGCTGTACCGTGGTGAAAAGGACTCTGTGAAATGTGAAGCCATTGCCCGGAAAGCGGTGCAGGTGTATCCCAACTTTATGGTGGCTGCCTGCGATCTGTCGGCCATGTGCCTGAGAAGAGGGGCCCCCGATTCCGGAATCCTGAAACGTTTCGTGGGTGAAAAGGCGCCGGAACAGGTGAATGTGAACCAGATTGCTGTTTTGCTCAACGAAAGACAGTTCTCCAGAGCCGACTCCATTCTTGATTTTGTGAACGACAGTCCGAAAAACAAGGAGATAAGGGCTTATACGGAGGTACTGAATCATCGGTTCAACGAGGATAATTTCAAGGTGATATCTGCGTCGGGCAAGCTGAACGAGGTGGTTATGCTGCTGGCGATGAAGAGAAACACGACGGCCTATAAGGTGTCGAAGGAACTGAAGGAAGAAACAGCCGAAAATCTCTATGTAAAGGCGATATGCGCCAACCGGGCATCAAAGGATGCTCCTGATGTGAACACAAATGCAATGTTATATATGGAAGCCATGGATTTTCTGAAAAGCGCCATTCAGAAAGATCCTTCTTATAAACGAATGGCTGAGAATGATGCGGATATCATTGATCTGCTGAAAGACGTGATGGCTGCAGAAAATGCCGCTAAGGGCGAGGACAAAAATAAAATCGGATAAACAGGAAATTAAACGATGAAACAAGCAAAATTTAACACGGAAACTAAACTTTACGGATATAAACTTCTTTTTACTGCGATATTACTCTTTCTGACAATGACCGGTCTGGGCGCGCAGAGCCACGGATCGTATGCTGAATACCTGAAATATACGTTGCAGAAAACGCCTGGATTCAAAGGTTTTGTGGGGGAGGACTCTATCCCTCATTATTTTGTCCAGCTTTACGGCGGCGCCACTTCTTACATCTCTCCGGGACTCTCGAAGGGGATTAATGATCCGGGACTGGAAGCCGGGGTTGCAGTGGGGAGGTGGTTTACGCCTATTCATGGGGCTCGTATCGGATTTGCCGGGAAATATTACAATGCTTATCCCGGGAAAAAGGTGAGGGCTAAGGAATTGGATCTCAGTGCGGATTACCTGATGAACTTGTCGGCTCTGGCAAGTGATTTCAACGCGAAACGGAAATTTGAACTGGTGGGTATTGCCGGCGGTGAATATCTGTTTCCGCAATTCAGAGAGGTATCCGGCGCTACCTGGGGCATCAGAACGGGGTTGCAGGCACGGTATGCGTTGGATTACGGTAATGTGATTTTCCTGGAACCGCGTGTGGGGATCTATTCGGATAATCTGGATTATTCGAGCCATTGGAGGAATTACGATGTTGCCGCTTCGCTGGTTGCGGGTATGGAATTCAGGACGGTTCCCCGAAATATACGTAGCACGGAGCGATTCAGCTCATCGACATTTAAAGATCATACTTTTCTATATGGCGGTGCAGGCATAGGGAGTCTGCTGGTGCGGGGTGGTTCGGACCTGCAACATTACGCCGGTGGCAGTTTCTTTGCCGGTGTGGGAAGATGGCTCTCTCCTTATTCGGGAGTCCGGCTGACCGGAAAAGCTATCCTGTTTAAATACCCGGTGACAAAAAGCAAGATAAAGGGACTGGGAGCACAGGCGGATTACCTGCTGAATATAAGCAACACCTTTTACGGATATAACCCTGACAGATTCTTTCACATGATTGCCGTAGCCGGAGTGAATTATGATTACCTGAAAAATAGGGCCGAACAGAATTTGTTGGGACTGGGCATTGGTGCACAGGCTTCTTTCCGGTTGTCACGTGAGTTCAACTTCTTTGTGGAACCGAGGCTGAACTATTATCCCGGCAAGTACTATGCGATAGGTGCCAACGGTGCCGGTCCGTGCCGGGCGAACTTCCTGCTCAATGCCGGACTGGAGCTGAATGCGAATCCGGTGCTTAGGGGTGCTTTACGCGAAAAGATGACGAACGGTAGTTTTCTGGATAATACTTTTATTGGTCTGGGTATTGGTGCTAATTCTCCAATTAAACAGACTGCTTTCTTTAAATACGACATGGATCCGCGTGCGGGAGGATTTATAGGAAAATGGTTCACAGGCACTTCGGGGGTGAGACTCTCTGCGGATATTGCCAGACTCTGGAGAAGCAATAAACAGCCTGACGCGAAACTGGCTACGGTGAGCGCAGATTATTTGTGGAATATCACCTCGTTTATGAACGGCTACGATCCCGGACGGAAGTTCGAACTGATTGGGGTGGCGGGTGCCAATGTTGCTTTCCGCTCTTCTTCCTTGTTCCGTAGCAGTTATCTGGGGGGAGAACTTGGTTTGCAGGGCTTATGGAATGTAACCCCGTCGTTTGGATTGTTCCTGGAACCGCAACTGCGCCTTTATTCAGACGATTTTATGGAACGAAACATTCACTTTGCCAAGATGGACGGAGTGTTTGGACTGATGGCCGGTGTTAACATGCGGCTGAAGGATTGCAGCAGGGAACAGAAACAGTTGTTTATGAAGGGGGATGAGAAACGTTCTTTCTTCTCCTTCTCAGGAGGCACAGAGTTTCTGGCTACCCACATCAGACGTGCCAATGCATTTGGTGTGTCGGGACAGATGGCTTTAGGTAAATGGATTACGCCGATTGCCGGCTGGAGAATAGATCTGAATGGTGAATTCAGACAGGAGAACAGGATTAAGTATCTTTATGGCGGAGCGGAAGCTGATTATATGCTGAGCCTCACTACGATGGCGCTAGGATATGACTCTGACAGACGACTGGACCTGAATGCGCTGGCCGGAGTGAACCTGGGAATGGATTACGAACGCAAGAGCGTGGGAGTTGCTCCGGGTATCAGTCTTGGCGGTCAGGTGGTGTTCAAAGCCTCTCCAACCATTGATCTTTTTGTGGAACCAAAAGCTACTTTACGCACCTCCCTGCGGAACAATCCATCATATTACTCGAAGGGGGTAATGAATGTACAGGCTGGTTTTAATTATAAACTTTCTCCGGACAAGATTGCGCATGCAAAGGACTTTGCCACGGATGATCATTCAAACTATTTTATTTCCGCTAATCTGGGTGCCGGAATGTACGGTGGATCTTACAACGGTGGTTTCAAGGCAAAGAATATCGGTAGCACATTTGGTCTGGCTGTGGGCAAGAGAATGTCTCCTGTTTCTTATGTCCGGTTAGGGGTGAACCACAAAGAATTAGTGGATGCGTTTGGCGATGCCAATGCGAAGGTAACTTCAGTCAATGCTGATTATCTGGCAAACCTGAGTACACTGGCCGGTGGATACGATAAGGACCGTAAGCTGGAACTGATGGGTGTGATAGGGGGCAGTCTGAATTTTGCTTCGAAAGAGGGATATAAGTCTGCCACTCCGCTGGGACTGAAACTGGGATTGCAAACGAAATTCAACTTGTCGAAGAAGGTTGATCTCACGCTGGAACCGGCTGTCCACTTCTACAACAAGACGATTGACAATAGTTTCCCCAGACGTGGAAAAGAGGTGGGTGAATTTACAGTGGGTATTAATTACAAATTATAAGAAAGAATATGACCGCAATATCATTACATAGAAACCTGGGTAAACTGGTTCTCTTTTCTCTTCTGCTATTGGGCAGTTCTGCTGCAATGGCACAACGAATAGCACTGAAGACAAACGCCTTGTATTGGGCTACTTTATCCCCGAATATCGATGGGGAGTTCCGCCTTTCCAGACATGTTACGTTGGATCTGGGTGTAGCAGGTAATTTCTCGACTACAGTCAAAGACAACACGTTTAAATTTCAACAGGTGTCTCCTGAGGTGAGGTATTGGTTTAGTCGCCCTATGGCCCGTCATTTTGTAGGTCTGACAGGATTTGCCGCGAACTATAACTTTAAATTCAATGATACGAAGTATGACGGTGATGCGCTTGCAGCCGGATTGACCTACGGTTTTGACTGGGTGCTCAGTCGTCGGTGTAACCTGGAAACAACGGTTGGTGCCGGGATGCTGAAATACCGTTGTTTTGATTATCCGGTGGATGGGGTGAAGCCGCTTTCTCCCAATAAGGATAAGACGATCTTTGCTCCGCTTAAACTGGGCGTCTCGTTCTCGTATCTGTTGTTTTAGATTTTTTATATTGCTGCGTGATTATCTAATAAATAAGATAAAAAGAAACCTGTCCAACTACAGAAAGACCAAAGATCAAGGCCAAAAAAAACTGGCACTATTTCACAAATAGCCTGGAAACAGAGTTTCTTTTAGAAGAGATGATTCTGACAAAATAGATCCCTTTTGAAAGAGAGGGGAGCCGGAAGCTGAGTGCCTCCTGACTATTACTGCGGTCTACCGGAAATGCAGCCACTGTTTTGCCTGAAATGTCCAGCAGATCAATATGGAAAATGCCCGACAGTTGTGATTTTATCTTTAATGCTCCTCCTTCCAGATAAACCTTTGTATCTGTATCGAGTGATGTTTGACTAATGCCGGTACTCAGATGAGGTACCCGGTAGGAATCTGCCCCGGCTTTCAGTTTGTAATAGAAGGCAACGCAGAAATTATATAAAGGGTAGGGCTTGTTGTAAATAATACCATCAGAATCTTTGGGCTCGTACCACGGACGAAGGGTTGTTTCGGAAGCGTCGCGTTCGTAAACGTAACTCTTATCAGAATTTTTTTTATCCAGATCGAGGTAATTGAAAAAGGCCGGATAGGCATCACTGTCGCGCAGGTTGCCATGGCCAATATTATTTGTTCCGGCATAGATAACCTCGACATCTCCAGTGAGATCGCTGCCACAAGTTAAGTATACGCAGTCATTATCTACATCGACTTTCCATAGTTCTACGCTTGAACCATTTACAAAAATCTCAAAACCTAATCCCGTCATGATGTCTAATGTCTTTGTATCTAGAACCAAAGGTGGTTGTGGCACCAGAAATCTGATTTTTAGCTTTTTTGAATCGTCCATCCGCATGATCTCCAGGGGTTGAAGTGGCTTAAAATCTTCACCCAGAATCTTTGTTTTATAATAAACCTTACCCAGCATTTCGCCAAACCAACGGTAACCATTTGGGTCAAGATGTCCACCCCGGTCGGTCATAGCATAAACCGGACCTGCGCAGACAATATCCTTATTCTCGTTTGATGCTTCCAGTTGTGCCATGCCAATGGCTACGGAGTCTCCACGAGTATATTGGACGCCTGCCTGATAGGTGATAAACAGTGGCGCATCTGTCTGATTATATTGCTTCATGATGTTGGCCTGCAGATTATTCTTTATTTTAAGCAGCAACGATTTATAGGTTGCTTTATCCTCACAGGGAGCACTGCCTGCAGTTAATCCCTCACTTCCCTGTGGGGTGGTATAATTCTGTTCTCCTTGCATCCAGAAAATGGCGGGACAGTGTATGCTTGAAGTGATGGATGATGCATAGGTTAACGTATTGGTGAAATCCTGATAATAGACCGGATTGTAATATTCTTTAGACAGCTCTTCGATTGTTTTACCACCTGTTCCGCAGGAAGAGGCAATAAACTTATATTTTCCTCCCGTTTTCAGTTGGATGTGATTGGTAGCTGCCACCAAAGGACATTCGGCATATATATAACTGTCCCTTTTCTTAGGAAGTGTTGTGGTAGTAGAAGCAACATCTGCTATTAAAGGGGTTAAATGGGTTAAGTCCGTATTTTCGAAATTTGTCCATATCTGATTGCCAATCATATAATTACCATCAACCGGTGTAATGGAAAGAGGGGGCCATGACTGATTGGCAACAGACAAGCTTTGTCCGTAAATAATCAGATGTTGGTATTCCTGCGCATGGGATACGATAAAATAATTGCTTACCAGCAAAAACAGACACACTTTTAGTGGATAAAGGTTAGAATAAGAATGCTCAGCCATATAACGTATTTTTTATTTTAAAGTAAAATGTTAGTAATACATTGTTAAATGCAACAGAAATGATGCATTCTTTTTAACAAATAGCACTGATTAATGTTCGATCGGATTATTAAAATAATAACTAAAAAATGATAAGTCATTACTTTTTATTAAACTTATCTGGTAGCCTGTTTGTTTGTTCTGACGTGACAGAGAAGATTTTTTGTCTGTTGTAAATCTGAATAATTTTATGAAAACGAGTGCTGTTATTCTGTTATTGATGCTCTTCATTGGATTTGCAGCCATTGCTGATCCTTTAAATAACCCGGCTCAGAATGGAAAGCTGAAAGCCGGTAAGATGGGGAGAGTTGTTTTTGAAGATAATTTTGATCAGGCCGGGAGAATACCCGATACTGCCAAATGGTCGTTGTGCCGTAGGGTAAAGGGAGATCTCTGGGCTAACTATTTTTCACAGAGTTATGATCAGGCTTATGTTAAAAATGGGAAACTGATTCTGAAAGCAGAAAAAGTGAGGGGTATTTATAAAACAGGAGGTGTTCAGACAAAAGGAAAAGTAGAGTTTACTTATGGAAAAGTGGAAGTCCGCGCTAAATTTGTTACAGCAAAAGGCGGGTGGCCCGCTATCTGGATGATTCCTCAGCCAAATGACGGCGGAGTGATTGATGGCGAGATTGATATCATGGAACAGCTTAATAATGATAGCATTGTTTATCAGACCATTCATAGCCATTATATAGATGCGTTAAAACATAATGATACGGTTCGTTCTGCTACTGAATCTTATAATGTGAACGAGTTTAATACATATGCTGTATGCTGGTATCCTGAGAAGGTGTGTTTTTATGTAAACGGGAAAATGACATTTAGTTATCCGAATCTGCATTTGGCCAATGAGGCAACAATGAGGCAGTGGCCATACAATAAGCCTTTTTATCTTATTCTGAATTATGCTTTGGGAGGCAAAGGTACCTGGCCGGGGGTGATTACAGACTCGCAACTGCCGGCACACATGGAGGTGGACTGGATTAAAGTAACTGAATTAAAAAACAGCAGACGAAGTAAATAACATCTGCTGCATTTTTATTGGAATATCTGTTTTTTACAGAGCAACCTTGTATGATTTGCCTGATATATTAATTATATAAAGATGATTGACCGGGAGGTAGATTCTGGTAACCTCATCCGTTGCCTTGAAACTTTGCAGTATAGAGCCGGATATGCCGTAAACAGCTATTTTATCGTCTATAGTTGCTCCTTCGATAACAATAGCATCCTGATCCTTATAAACTTTGATGCTGCTTATCTCTGTCTGAGGTATGGATGTACCATATTCTTCTATGATTGTTTTAAACTCATTCCAACCAGAACTTCCCTTATACTTAGTAGAAGTACCTATGGGAACATACAACTTACAAGCACTTTTATCTATAATGTAGAACGTTGAGGATGTTACCGTTGGCGGTGTTGATGCCTTGCAATGCAACTCTTTTAATCCCGTGCAATAAGATAAGGCCCAATCGCCGATGGAGGTAACACCACTGGGAATTGTAACGGAAGTTAGTCCGATGCAATTGGTGAATGCATTAATATCAATAGAAGTTATACCTTTTCCCAGGTCAATGGATGTTAACCCTGCACAATATCCAAACGCATTATTACCGATGTATGTTACATTGGAGGGGATTGTGATGGAAGGCAGATTGTAGCAATTATAAAAGACGTCTTTTCCGATAGCGGTTATGCCACTGCCGATAGAAACTGAAACTAATCCGTTACAATTATAAAAGGCTCCTATGCCAATGGAAGTTACATTGTTGCCAATGACGACTTTGGCCAATCCGTAACAGGACCCAAACGCATTATTACCAATTGTTTTTACGCTGCCGGGGATTGTGTAAATAGAAGATTTTGAATTGGGATACGCAATCAGTACCGACTTGTCTTTATTAAACAGAACACCTTCAGATGAGCTGTAATTTGGATTTGCATCTGCAACAGTGAATGTTTTTAGTTTGGTACAAATATCAAATGCATTATCGCCGATAGAAGTTACATTGCCTGGGATTGTAAAGGATGTTAGTCCGGTGCAGCTCCAGAATGCCTGATTGCTTATAGTCGTTATACTTGTGGGTATTGTTATGGAGGAAAGTCCGGAACAATTGCCAAATGCAAACGAGCCAATGGAAGTTACGCTATTTCCAATAATGACAGAAGTTAGTCCGGTGCACTCTTGTAATGCCTGATTGCCGATAGAGGTGACACTGCTGGGAAGGGCCAGGGTTGTTAACTTGTTTAAATTATAAAACATGTAATTGGGTATCTTGTCATTCTCAACGCTTATATCGGCATTGACATAAAAATTACTCCCTGCTACTAGTTTTACATTCGTAAGATCAAGGCTAGACAGATTATCCATTTCGCGTAAAGCCCGGATATCGTATCCGTTAATACTTCCTGTGAGAGTTAAATTTGTTATAACATCTATTTGATTACCTAGCAAAGAATACAAATTCCAGGGTTCAACATTGAAAGTGGCAGATTTTAAAGTCTGAGCTTTTATTCCAAAACCTTGTAGCAGACAAAGTGCTACCAAGAGGTATTTACTAATAGAATTCTTTTTCATACGTAATTTAGTTATTGCTTAGTGGTTCTCAGATTAGTTTTTCAGATAAGAAGAGATGATAGGAGCGGCACTCTGTTTCTTGTTTCAGAAGAAGCCTGATTTGGTTGAATTTTAATCATTTTGTTAATTTATATAATTTTAATTGCGTTAATAAATTTATGTTGATTTTCTGTATGAGATACGGTGGGAATTGTGCCTGAAAAATAAAATTCAATAGCGACACGGCAAATATTAGCACTTATATAAAATATTAATATTTAATAATATATGCGGTTGATTGTGCTTGTTTAAATATGCTTAATTATCTTTGCAAAGATAAGATTTATAGAACGACAAAACACTTAATTTTAATTAATTCTGGTATTTCCTTATGAGGACTAATGTTAAATTTTTACTATTGATAATTTCAGTGGGATTTATCAATTTATCTTGTAGTGATAATTCTGTGGCTGGAGATATTCCAGATGAAATTCTGAATACAGGCACAAACGAAAACACGACTGACAGCACAAGTGAAAGTACAAAAGCTACTGCGGTGGGGACTGTTATTTTTGAGGATAACTTTGACCAGACCGATGGCTTGCCGGATAAAACCAAATGGGTTTTATGTCCTAATACAGGTGGCTGGGGGCGATATATGTCGGTAAGTTATGATCAGGCATACGTTAAGGATGGTCTGCTGGTAGTGAAAGGAGAAAAAGTGAATGGCCTTTATAAGGCAGGCGGCATCTGGTCGAAAGGATTGGTGTCGTTTACTTATGGCAGAGTGGAAGTGAGGGCCAGAATTAAATCGGCTCAGGGCGGATGGCCTGCTATCTGGATGATTCCTGAGCCAAAGACAAAATATCCGACCGATGGTGAAATGGATCTCATGGAGCAGGTAAGCAGCCAGACAAACGCATGGCAAACGATTCATAGTTATTATTTAAATGATCTGGGACATGCTGAACAGATTCGCCAGATATCTAAACCATATAAGGTAGGCGATTTCAATACCTATGCTGTGGAATGGACTCCAGAAAAAGTTGTGTTTTATATAAATGGAAGTGTTACATTCTGCTATCCTAACCTGCATTTGACTGATGATGCTACAGTGAGGCAATGGCCATTCAATAAGCCCTATTTTTTAGTCCTGAATTATGCTTTGGGAGGTGCAAACACATGGCCCGGAGTGATTGATGATTCTCAACTGCCCGGATATATGGAAGTGGACTGGGTGAAGGTTACCCAAATATCATAAGACGCTCTGTTTAGTAGCAACAATATGTAAATCCCGGAAGCAATTCAGTTTTCCGGGATTTTTTTATATGTGTAATTTCTTCTGTATCTCTGCTGTATTCAGGCAGCGTTATCAATGTTTACGTGCCGATTCTATTGCAGCCGAAATTTCGGACAAGGTGTTTAATAGTCTGAAATCCTTTGTTTTAATCTGAACCTTATATTTCTCACCAATCATTTCAAGAACTGATAAATAAACGATTGAGCTCCATTGATCTAAATCCCTGAATCTGGTTTCTCCGCTTAGAGTTTCTGTTTTTTCGATTTCCAGCGTTTTAGCAAAATCGGTAATGAATTGTTGTAAATCCATAGTTCTTATAAATTAATATTTTCTTCGGCTATATTAAGGCATTTTTATTACTACGCAAAACTAAGAAAAAAGCTCAGATTTATTCAATTCTTATGAAAAAAAAGAAATGATATAAGAGTTTTTTTTATGTTTAAAGAATGATATTCCCCCGTTTTTTAGATGTATGAATCTCTCAGAATAATCAAAATGATAGTATGGTGGAATAGAATGATTCTATTGACAATATTAAACTAATATTAATTTTTTAAGATATAAGAATACTTTTCAAAATCTGATTCAACATTTCCCTGATGACATTTGTTCTTAAGATGAAATAAATACTAATTTTTCTCCATTTTGTATAAAATTGGCTGAGTTAGAACCTGTATTCATTTTAAGAAAAATGCTTAAAAGCACCTCTCAGAACTGATTTTGTTGCTACATCTGTTAGTGACCACCTTTTGTATGTAAAACAGGTATTGTAAATGAGCGAGTCTTTAAAAAAGAAAGCAGTAAATGGAGTAAGCTGGAGTTTTGCTGATAATTTAGTAACTGCAGGTGTGTCATTCCTTGTAGGTATTGTACTGGCAAGATTACTTTCGCCTCACGAATTTGGAATACTGGGGATGATCACTATTTTTATTGCTATTTCCACATCCATTATAGATAGCGGTTTTTCCAATGCCCTGATCAGAAAAACAGATGCCAAAGATATAGACTATAACACTGTTTTTTATTTCAATTTATTTATAGGCATTATTATCTATCTGATTCTTTTCTTCTCTGCACCGGCTATCAGTAACTTTTTTAAGGAACCCCAGCTGATAGAGATTACAAGGGTAATGGGAAGTATTTTGCTGATCAATGCTATTGCAATTATTCAACGTACAATCTTAGTTAAGGAAGTCGATTTCAAAACGCAAACAAAAGTATCGGTTATAGCGTCGGTTTCAAGTGGTATTGTAGGCATTGGAATGGCTGCGGAAGGTTTTGGGGTGTGGAGCCTGGTGGGTCAGCAAATATCCAGGCAGTTTCTTAATACTCTGTTTTTGTGGATTTACAGTCATTGGCGTCCTGCTCTTGAATTTTCAAAAAAGAGTTTTGATGAACTCTTTGGGTTCGGATCAAAATTGTTGCTCTCAGGTTTGCTGAACACGATCTATAATAATATCTATTACGTGGTTATCGGACATTTTTATTCGGCCTCACAATTAGGGCAATATACTCGTGCAGAACAATTCAATGCGATTTTTTCCAGTAATCTGACAACCGTAGTGCAAAGGGTAAGCTATCCTGTGCTGAGCACTATCCAGGAAGATCAGGTACGATTAAAGGAGGCTTACCGAATGGTTATTAAGGTTACCATGCTTGTTACTTTTGCTTGTATGCTGGGGCTGGCAGCTATAGCAAAGCCATTGGTTCTTGTCCTGATTGGATCGAAATGGTTGCAATGTGTGAGTTATCTGCAGATTATTTGTTTTGCCGGAATGCTTTATCCATTGCACGCTATTAACCTGAATATCCTGCAGGTAAAAGGAAGATCGGATTTGTTTCTTAAGCTGGAGGTTTTAAAAAAGATTATTGGGGTTGTTCCTATTGTATTAGGCATTTTTTACGGAATTAAATGTATGTTGTGGGGAAGTGTATTCACTTCATTTTTTGCTTACTTTCTCAATGCATACTATTCTGCTGATTTAATTGATTATCCGTCTCTGATACAAATTAAGGATATCTTGCCCACTTTCATTATATCGTGTATCGTTGCTGCCTTTATGTGGAGCTTATCCTTGCTGGGCATGGCAAACTGGATAACTTTGATAGCACAATGTTTATCAGGAATCATACTGGCACTGATTATATACGAAAAATTGAAACTGAAAGAGTATCTGGAAATAAAACAGATTGTTCACTCAATGAAAAAAAAGAAATAACCAATCGTAACAAAAAAACAGTAAATGAAGAACTTATTAATTATTGGAGGAAGAGCATTTGGACGTGAGATTTATTTTCTTGCAACTCAATGTAAAGGCTATCTCGTAGACTATAAAGTTAAGGGCTTTCTTGATGATAAGTCTGATGCCTTGGATGGTTATAAAGGCTATCCGCCAATTATATCTTCTGTAGAGGATTATGAAATTCAACCGGATGATGTGTTTGTCTGTGCGTTGGGGGATGTACTTTATAAAAAGCATTATGCTGAAGTTATTCTGGCAAAGGGTGGAGAGTTTATATCACTGATACATCCGACTGTGAATATTGAACAAAATGTTGAGATAGGAAAAGGCTGCCTTATCAAAATGGGGGTTGCTCTGTCATGTGATACAAAGATAGGCAATTTTGTTACTATTTTACCTTATACAGTAGTAGGTCATGATTCTGTTGTAGGGGATTGGTGCCATTTGTTTACTCATACCTTTATTGGTGGTTTTTGTGAGATAGGATCGCTTGTTTCACTTTATACCGGTGCCATTATTCTTCCATATAAAAAAGTGGGGGATAATTCGATTATTGGTGCAGGCAGTGTTGCTGTGACTAATATAAAAGAGAATGTAACAGCATTTGGCATTCCTGCAAAGACATTGAAATTCTAAAGTGATAAATGATGGATTTATTCATAAATAGTTAGTTAAATATAAGGTTATGGAATTAAAAGATTTTATAGGAAAAGTTGCAGATCAATTCGATAATACAAGCATGGATCAATTAAGCGCAGATACAGAATTCAAAAAGCTGGAAGACTGGAGTTCGTTAACTGCGTTATCCATCATGTCAATGATTGATGAAGAATACGACGTGATGATTTCAGGTGAAGATATTGCAAATTCATCTACTATCCAGGATTTGTTCAATAGTGTAAATTCTAAAATTAAGGCTTAAATTATGGCATATCTTTCATTCCCAAATGTGAAATTCGCAGGAATAGCGGCTGCTGTTCCTAAAGAGATAAAGGAGGTTAAGGATTGGCCGGTTTTTGTTCCGGGTGAAGCAGAAAAGGTAATAGGTCTGACTCATATTGAGCGGGCGAGAATTGCTCCTGAAGGTCTGTGCTGTTCTGATTTATGTTTTGAAGCTGCAGATAAGCTGATAAACGAATTGAAATGGGATCGTAATGAAATTGAAGCTCTTATTTTTGTTTCGCTTTCACGAGATTATCTGTTGCCTGCTACCTCTTGTTTATTGCAGGACAGATTAGGGTTGAGTAAAGATTGTTATGCCATTGATGTTCCGCTTGGGTGTTCCGGATATACTTATGGATTGTCTGTAGTGAGCGGACTGGTTTCGAATGGCAGTATAAAAAAAGCCCTGTTGCTTGTTGGTGAAACTACTTCTACGTTTCATTCACCTTTAGATAAAACGATATGGCCGTTGATTGGCGATGCAGGTACCGCTACTGCAATTGAGTTTGATGAGGGTAACGAAGGTATTGTTTTTCAGATGGGAACAGATGGATCTAAAGGCAATGCAATCATTAGCCCGGATGGTGGTGCCAGAAATCCGGTGACAAATGAATCATTCATAATGAAAGAAGTTGCTCCCGGGATATCAAGAAACAGGATGCAGGTTATTATGGATGGTCTGAATGTCTTTGCCTTTTCAATCACTCAGCCACCAAAGTCGATTATGGATTTGTGTGAGCATTTTAATCTTGACCTGAATAATATTGATTATTTCCTGATTCATCAGGCAAATCATTATATGGATGAAAAGATAGGGCGGAAACTAAAAGCTGACCAGAGTAAGATTCCTTATAGCTTAACAGAATTTGGCAATACCAGTTGCGCTACAATTCCATTGACTATGGTCACAGAATTGAATGCTGTATTGCAGGAAAAGGAGTTGTCTTTAATTATGTGCTCTTTTGGAGCCGGTTTGTCGTGGGGAAGCGCTTTTCTTAAAACGAATCAAATTTGTTGTCCCCCCCTGATTGAGATTTAATGTGTTTAACATACCCAAAATTGTAAGACATGGAAATTGAGAAAATAGTGAAAGAAATTGTTGCAGATGTCTGTCAGACAATTGCATCCCAAATAAATGGTGATACTTCAATTGGAGATTATCTACAGTGGGATTCAGTGGGACATCTGGCTATATTGTCGGCAGCAGAAGATGCTTTTAATATAAATTTTGAAGCTGAAGATATGATGGCGATAGAGAGTGTGGATGATATTATTAATGCGGTTAAGAAGAATCTAAAAATGGATTAGTCTATGAGCGTTGAAGAGAAGATTTTTCAGAATAAGGAACGATTTCCCCAAAAGATAGCTGTGATCTCTGGTAGCAAAAGCATTACCTACAGCGAATTATGGACGAAAATAGTTCAATGGGCCGGTTATTTCAAATATAAAAGAACATTGCCCCAGGGAAGTCGCGTGGTTGTTTCTGCCAGTAATGAGATAGAATTTGTTTATGCTTACTTTGGATTGCATCTGGCTGGTTGCATCTGTATTCCCATTGATCCGCAGACTAACCTGATAAGGTTGAATAGAATCATAGAGTCGGCTCATCCTTCATTCTTTATTGGACAGATTCTGAATGCCGATTTTGAGGTAACTCCATTTTCTACATTTGATGAAGCATCTGGTTATGAAGACTTTCGTTTTCCCGACAAGAATGCGGTTGCCGATCTACTTTATACCACTGGTACTACCGGTCTTCAGAAAGGTGTGACTTTGACTTATGCAAACGAGGAAGCAGCTGCCATGAATATTAATTCTTTTATAGGCAATACAGAAGACGATATTGAATTGCTGGCTCTTCCGGTTAGTCATTCTTTTGGTCTGGGACGATTGAGATGTCTATTGTACATGGGTGGAACATTGGATCTTCTAGGCAGTTTTGCAAATATTAAAAAGTTTTATGCGGAAATTTTAAATAGACAGATTACTGGATTTGGTATGGTTCCGGCCAACTGGGCTTACCTAAAAAAGTTGAGTGAACATAAAATAGCCGGTTTTGCCTCTCAAATTAAATATATTGAAATTGGAAGCGCTTCTATGCCTGTAGAAGAAAAAAAAATATTGATGGAACTGCTCCCAAATACAAAGATTTGCATGCATTATGGGTTAACAGAGGCGTCTAGAAGTTCCTTTATGGAATTCCATTCTGATAAGATGCATCTTGATTCGATAGGTAAACCCTCTCCCAATGTGGGAATAAAAATATTTGATAAACATGGAAAAGAGTTGCAGGATGGCTCAGATGGTGAAATTTGCGTAAAAGGATTACATGTGTGCAATGATTACTGGGGAGAAACCAGGAAAGACTTTTCTAAAAACTTTTATGGTGAATATTTTAAAACCGGTGATTGGGGATATAAAGATAAAGAAGGGTATGTATACCTGAAAAGCCGGTTAAAAGAGATGATAAACGTTGGAGGGAAGAAAGTCTGCCCCATTGAAGTGGAAGAGGTGATTAACTCAATTGCTGGCATAAAAGAGTCTGTATGTGTAGGAATTGCAGATCCTAACGGAGTTTTAGGTGAGGTCGTTAAAGCATACGTTGTTTCAGAAAATGAAATCGTTTTTCCTTTAATGATTAAAGTTCTGATGAGTAAACTGGAAAATTACAAGATTCCTGTTGCCATTGAACGAATAGATGCAATACCCAGGACATCATCTGGTAAGATACAAAGGTTAGTGTTAAAAGATAATAGTATTATTTGATGTAAAACAATAATAGAACATGATTATGGAAAAGAAACAAATAACAACAGCCGCCCCATTGATTGCTCCAATTGATGAGCTTATTCATGCTATGGAAAAGAAACCGATTACAGTGACTTCCCCACTGATTCCCCCTTTGGAAGAGTTTATCCCTTATCTGGAAGATATCTGGAAACGGAAATGGTTAACTAACAATGGCTTCTACCATCAGAAGCTTGAAAAAGCTTTGTGTGAATATTTAGGGGTAGACTATATCAGTCTGTTTTCTAATGGAACGCTGGCCTTAATAACAGCTCTTCAGGCATTACGAATTACCGGTGAAGTTATTGTTACTCCATTCAGTTTTGTGGCAACCACTCATGCTATCTGGTGGAATGGTATAAAACCGGTATTTGTGGATGTGGACCCGGTAACATTGAATCTGGATCCAGATAAGATAGAAGCAGCTATAACGCCCAATACAACAGCAATTGTGCCTGTACATGTGTATGGAAATCCTGCTGATATAAAGAGGATTGAAGCGATTGCTGATACATATGGCCTTCGTGTAATAATAGACGCAGCTCATGCGTTTGCAGTGGAACAGGATGGACATTCTATTTTGAATTTCGGAGACTTGAGTATTTTAAGTTTTCATGCTACCAAAACCTATTCCACGATTGAAGGTGGGGCCATAATCTGCCATGATGAAAAGATGAAAAAGCGGATTGACTACTTAAAGAACTTTGGTTTTGCAGGCGAAACAACGGTTGTTGCTCCGGGAATTAATGCCAAAATGGATGAGGTGCGGGCTGCTTATGGTTTGCTGGGATTAAAATATATTGATTCGGCCATTGAAAAAAGGCACAAGGTGGCAATACGCTACAGAGAAGTGCTAAAAGATATACCGGGAATTTCGTTTATGGAAGATATGCCGGGCGTAAAGCATAATTATTCTTATTTCCCCATTTTTGTGGATGAAAGTGTATATGGAATGAGCCGGGATGCACTTTACCAAAAAATGAAAGATGATAATGTGTTGGGAAGAAGGTATTTCTACCCGTTGATAAGTACATTCTCCACTTATAGAGGATTGGAATCGGCAAAGCCGTCAAACTTACCTGTTGCCCTTAAGGCTGCCGATAGTGTGATTTGTTTGCCTATGCACCATGAACTGAGTGAAGAAGATGTGGAACGGGTTCTGGACCTAATAAAAAAATAAATCATGAAATTAGGAGCAATGCAACCTTATTTCTTGCCTTATATAGGATATTTTCAATTGATAAAGGCAGTTGATAAATATGTTATATGTGACGACGTGAATTATATCAAAAATGGGTGGATTAACAGAAATAATATTTTAGTTAATCACGAAAAGAAGCTGTTTACCATTAAGTTGAAAAAATCCAGTCAGAACAAACTGATTAATGAGATAGAAATAGAGGATGATTTCAGGAGCTGGCTAAAAACTATTCAGGTAAACTATGCTAAAGCACCTTATTTTAGGGATGTTGTTTCTTTGCTGGAAAATATGGTCTCTTATGAAAACAGATCTCTTTCTGATTTTATAATCAATAGTTTAAAAGAGATACTTTCTTATTTGCATATTGATACTCCTTTATTAATATCATCACAGTTAAAAAAAAATTGTTCATTCAAAGGCAAGGATAAGGTTATCAATATGTGTGATATCTTAGGAGCAGATGTATATATCAATGCTATTGGAGGGCAAAAATTATACGACAAAGAGGAATTTGCCTCTCATGGAATTGATCTGAGATTCATTAATTCTGAAATTGTACCCTATAAACAACTAAAGAATGAGTTTATACCTTGTATGTCAATTCTGGATGTGATGATGTTCAATTCTGTTGAAGAAGTCAATAGTATGTTGGATAAATATAAACTGATTTAAATCAGGAGATTAGATTATGGATTCAGATAATAATAAGATGGTTTACCATATATTCCCTGCAGATGTGCCATTTCATGTAGTTGGAATGTTGAGAACATTCATTACTTATTTCGGCGATTTATCATTTTTCATTATTGCCGGTGCCACTGAAGAAACAAGGCCACTTTATGAGGATGTTTTTAAACATTTTCAGTTTGACAGATTCCAGATCATAATGATGAATGATAAAGATCGTGAATATCCTACATTAAAAAAATTCTTAATAAAGAAGAAATTTGTTAACCAATACGACAAAGAACTGGTGAGTTATATGGCGGAATTGCCAAAATCGACTACTTTCCTATTACATGCACTTAGCTCTCGTTGGTTCAATATCTTACTTAATATTCACGGTTTTAAAAATGTAAATTGGGTTTGCTGGGGGTGCTGGTACTACAATAAATCCAAGACGTTACAGGCATTCTTGTTTAATAATATAGATCGTTTGAATTATTCTATCTATAAGAATGTTATCTGTTTAATGCCTCAGGATATAGAGGATATAAAAGTGCAATTAAAGAGTAAAGCTGAATTTTTTTATATACCATATCCGGGAAATAACAAATATCTTGTTGAATACGCGCTCAGCAATCCCGGGGACAGGCAAGCGGGGATAAGTGTTTTATTGGGGAATAATGGATACAGTATAGAGAGATATGACCAGTTTATACGTTCTTTAGGGGATATAGGAGCTGATTATAAAATAACATGTATGGTGAGCTATGGTGCTGAAGAAAGCCAGATTGAATCTTTTAGGTCTGCTTATTCAGAATTCATTGAACGGGGAGATCTCGCTTTGTTAACGAAAATGCTGAGTAAAGAGGAGTATGTTGTTATGTTAAACTCCTTTGATATATATCTTTGTCCTTATGATACCCAGACCGGACTGGCGGCAATATATTTAAGCCTTGCTCTAGGGAAAAAAATATATTTGCAAGGAAGTAATTATGAATATATTAAACAGCTGGGCGCGGTAATTTCTCATACAGATGAGTTTAAAACCGATATGAATAAAAAGGAATTCTTCCTTAGTGAAAAAGAAAAAGAAATAAATAAAATTATTATTACTAATTTATTGGATAAAGACTCTGTTATTTCAAAATGGAACAGTTTTTTTAATCATATATTATAAAATAATGTTAGTATTATATGTATTATTTTTTATTCTGATTTATACCAGAATTCAGAAGAAATTGAGAATATCACGGTTTCTCGTATTATTTTATCTAATTTCTTCCCTTTGTTCAGTCTATCTGTTTTATTGTACGGATCTGTACCCAGGTAGAATTGTCTCATTGGAATCAGTTGCTTATTATTGCGGTATCTTTTTACTGTTTATCTTAGGCGTAATTTCGATTGAGAGATCTTTTAAACCTCTTGATAATAGTGTAATGAATGAAAAGATAATTCTTCTTTTTAGTTATTTTCTTATCGCTATTTCTTTAATTTCATTCTTTTACTCTTTTAGCCGACTTAGCAGTGATCAATTGGGCTCTTTGGATAAGGTTACACAAATTCGGGATGATTATAATGTTAACTCAGCTAATAATGAGAATCAGAGCATAGGATTGCTCGGATATATTGTTGGTCCTGCGAATGTGTTAAACGGTATAAAGATATTTTTATTCTTTTATCTTATTAATTTCTTTCGATACAAGCATACTAAACTGGCTTATTTATTATTAATATGTAGTTTGACTTCTGTGCTGGAAAATCTCACAATTGTGGGACGAAACGCAACCATGCATTGGCTTATTCTATTAATGCTGAATTATACCTTATTTTCAGCCTATCTCCAGATATCGCTAAAAAGGAAATTAAAAAGACTTTTTTATTGTATATTGCCTCTTTTGCTTTTACCTGTTATCTTTATTACTATTGCAAGATTTGCAACGGAACGCGATGCTGGAATGTTGAAAGGCTTTATTTCATCTTTCAATTCTGTTATTGATTATTTTGGTCAGGGATTTATTAATTTCTCATATATTTATGATTATGCTTTCAACTTCGACTTCTATGGGAAATTCACCTTCCCTATTTTCTGGGGATCGGAAGCATTAGGGCATTATGAAATGAATAATATGCCATACTTCAGGTATGCTTTGATTTCATTGAATTCTTTTTACTCTTTTGTAGGTAGCTTTTACATGGATTTTGGATTTTGGGGTACAATATTGCTTAGCTTGTCATTCTACTTATTATTTAAATGTATTTCTAAAATTAGTTCAGGGAATTTGCCTAGTGTTTTGTTACTCATATTCTCTTTTGAGTTCTTATTCATGGGAATTTTTTATTTCATGCATTGGGCTCCAATGTTCCAGAAAATGTATGTTTTTGCCATATTCTGGTGCGTTTATGAAAAGATTGCTGAGAAAAAACGTTCGAGAATCTATTATTATAGAAAAGGTACATCAATTGTGAGACGATGCTGAAACTATCAATTATTATACCTGTGTACAACGTAGAGAAATATGTTGAGAAATGTATTGTAAGTTGTGCGGAACAAGATTCTTATTCTTCTGTTTACGAGATCATTGTAGTGAATGATGGAACAAAGGACAGAAGTCTTGAAATAGCAGAAACTGTAGCTAAGAGATATGATAATGTGCATATAACGTCACAATCTAATGCAGGTCTTAGTGCTGCACGTAATAAGGGACTCTCTTTGGCAAAAGGTGAATATGTATGGTTTATTGATTCTGATGACTGGATCGATGCCAATTGCCTGAATAATATCATTGGGCAATTAAAAGATATTGATATTTTTCTAATGGGACATAGGGTGATTGAAGATGATAAGATTATAGTTAGATCTGTAACTGATGCGAAAGTGCAAAATGGTCGCCAACTGTTGGCTTATTCCATAACTTATCCGGTTTCGTTCCTGGCTGCTCCGTTTTATATATATAAAAGATCTTTTCTTGAGAAAAACAAGCTCCACTTTATGCCTGGTATTTTTCATGAAGATTATGAATTTACTCCCAGAATGTTGTATTATGCCGACAAGCTAAAGGTCTGCCAGAATATAGTATATAATTACTTAAATAGGGAAGGGTCTATAACTCAATCTGTTAATCCGAAGAGGTCTTTTGATATGATAAAAATAGCAGGTATTTTAATGGAATTTTCAGACACCAGAGTGGATCAGAACGATAAGCAGAGTTTTAATAATCTGATATCTCTTGCCCTTAATAATTCATTGAATAATTCTTTAAACATAAGCGCTGATGATAAGAAAATATTGTCTGATATGTTTTTTGAAAGTAAGTTTTTATTTTCGGCAATGAAGAATAGTTCGATAAAAAAATATAGAATTGAGGGTGTTTTGTTTTCTTTGTTTCCTTGTCATTGTCTCTGGATATACACTTTGCTAAACAAAATAAAATAAATATAATCCTGATTAATTGGACCGTGCATTCTGCAAATGAGATAATTGTATTTTATTTCTGACTTAAATCTATTTTTTAATATGAAAGCAGCTTTAATCTTATCTACAGATATTGAAACATCACCATATGCCCAATATTATATTGATATCCTTACCACGCAAGGTATAGAATATGATATTATTGGCTGGAATAAGCATTATCCAATAAAACATGAAGAATCAAACTTCTATTTTTATGATCTGATAAGCCTGGAATTACAACCATCTTATAGAAAGTTAATAGATTGCTATTTTTATTCTCGTTTTGTTATTAAACATTTAAAATCAGCTCATTACGATTATATTATAGTATTTACAATAGTAAATGCTGTTTTTCTATCTACTTATCTGAAACATAATTTTGATGGGAAATTTGTTTTTGATATTCGTGATTATTCTCCTGTACTGAAATTCTTTAAATCAAGAGTAAAGTTCCTTATTAATCACTCTTCTATAAATTGTATTTCTTCTAAGGGCTTTGAAACATGGTTGCCCGATGGCAAATATACCATTAGTCACAATATAAGGAGCTTTTTCTTAAAAAGCTTATACCCAATAAAACCATTTAATAGGAGTTGTGTAAAAGTACTATCAATAGGCGGTTTGAGAGATATAAGTGAGAGTGAACGCTTATTGCATGATTTAGGTAATAAGGATACTTTTACTTTGGTATTCTCTGGTGATGGAGTTGCTAAGGTTCCTCTGGAGAACTATGCAAAAATGAATAATATCAGTAATGTACTTTTTACCGGCCGGTATAATAAAAACGATGAACCGATGATTGTTTATGATTCTGATTTTATTAATATTCTTTTACCGGTTGATATAAATGGAACTTCTTTGATGAGCAATAGATTTTATTTATCCATACTGCATCATAAACACATGATTGTAAATGCAGAGAGCTATCAGGCTAAGTATGTGAGAAAATATAATCTTGGAGTTGTAGTTGAATCCGGAGATAATGTCTGTGATAAGATTATTGAATATATGAACTTGTTTGATGCTGTAAGTTTTAACAATGGCTGTGAAGAATGCTTGAGGGAAATAGAGCAGGATGCGGGACTTTTTGAGATTTCAGTTATTAATGCTTTATCATTACACTAAATATTTATAACTGTAATCAGGGATAATCATCTTATTACTCCGAATGCTTTTGAAATAATTGTTTTTATATGTATTACGTTAATATATTAACTCCATCCTTAACCTCAGACAATTGGTTTTTGCGCCAATTAGATATAGAGCGATATAGTAGCGTGTTTTCCTTTTATGAAAACTCGGAATTAGATATTGTATGGGATCTTGTTATTGTATACGAAGGCATTAATGTAAACAAGGTGGTGAAACATAAGAAGGGCGGTTTGTTATTTATTTCAGGTGAGCCTCCGATGTCCAGTGTTTATACGAAGAATTTCCTTGATCAATTTGATTGCTTATTGACAGCTCATCCAAAACTAAAGCATAAAAAGAATATTCAGAGTCAGCAGGCTTTGCCCTGGCACTTTGGCAAAAATTTCAATGACAGTTCATATAACTACAATTTAAGAGAATTAAAAGAGATGAAAATAGGACCAAAAACTAAAAACATCTCTGTTATTACATCTTCCAAGACAATGATGCCCGGTCATAATAAGCGAATTAAGTTCCTGGAAGAATTAAAAAATAATTTTCCTGGTCAGATAGATTTTTATGGGAAAGGAATAAATCCGGTAAATGATAAAGCGGATGCTATTTTACCTTATCGCTTTCATTTGTGTATTGAAAATTCTGAAATACCAAACTATTGGACAGAGAAATTAGCTGACCCTATTTTAGGCCTTTCAATTCCAATATATATTGGCTGTACAAATATATCCGACTACTTCCCAACCAATTCATTTTATCATTTCTCACTAGAACGGAAAAATGAGATATTTGATTTAATAGAAAAAATACTTTATGAACCGGAACAATATTATTCTTCAAAGATTGAGTTGCTAAAACAAGATCGTACCCTTATATTAGATAAGTATAATATCTTTCCGGTAATTGAAAATCTTATCGCATCAGAGATCAGCATATCTCATACCACGACCACTACTACTCTCCAACCTGACTTCACTTTTTCTTCTTATAATATATTATTGTCTGAATTAAGATTTAAAAGATGGATTTTAAAACACTTAGCTATTAATTGAAAGTAAGTATCCAATATTTATGGTTTTCTATAATGTTGGAATATGTGTATAATAATTGGACGATCCTTAGATTCAATGTCTTGACTCTTTTTAGGATTAAATGACTATCCAGATTACATTGTATTAATTGTTGATAAATTAATTATTTTATCTAAATGTCAAGAACTCTAATTGTATCAGCGGTGTTTCCTCCCGAACCAGTAGTTTCTGCTTCCTTATCTCGTGATATCGCTCATGAGTTGGCAAAAAGAAATGATGTAGTGGTTCTTTGTCCAAAACCGACAAGACCTCATGGTTTTAAGTTTTCATCTATGTATGAATCTAAAAATCATAAAGTTATCAGGCTAAATTCATATACCTGTTCGGCATGTAATATTTTAGGTCGGTTATGGGAAAGTTATAGCTTTGGAACACATTGTGCAAACTATATAAAAAGTAATTCAAAAGATCTGGATTGCATCTATTTGAATGCCTGGCCATTGTTTTCGCAATACCTGATTGTGAAAACAGCTAAAAGATTAAATATACCTTGTGTAATTCATGTACAGGACATTTATCCTGAATCTTTGATAAATAAACTCCGGTTTGCGAAATCTTTATTCTTTAAGATTCTTTTGCCTATTGATGTTTATGTACTGAAAAATTCGACTGCAGTTTTATGCATTTCTGATAATATGAAACGGACTTTAGTCTCAACCCGGAATATATCTCCAGAGAAAGCAATAGTGGTAACCAATTGGCAGGATGAAAAGGCTTTTATTCATTTCAGAAACTTGAAAGTCAATGATAAGGAGAATTTATCTGCACCTTTTACTTTTATGTATCTTGGTAATAACGGTCCTTTGGCTGGTGTTGAGTTATTAATTGAATCATTTGTAAAGGCAAACATTCCTAATTCAAAGCTGGTAATAGCCGGAACTGGATCAAGAACAAATGCTTGTATTGAATTGGCAAAGAATTATAAAGCAAGAAATATTGAATTTATTCCAGTTCCTGAAGGTATGGTTCCTTCTATTCAGGATAGGGCCGATGTGATGCTTCTTCCAGTAAAGAAAGGTGGTGCTCTTAGTTCAATACCATCCAAACTTCCTGCATATATGTTTTCAGCAAAAGCAATTATTGGGAGCCTGGACTTAGAAAGTGATACAGCAAAGTCTATAATAAAGGCGGGATGTGGTATTGTGGTTGAACCAGAAAATAAGGAAAGCCTTATGAAAGCAATGATTGAATCTTCTCAATGGAATCGTGATCTTCTAAAAAGTAAGGGAAAAGCAGGCTTTAGCTATGCTATGCAGACTTTTTCTAAGAAAGCAAATTTACCTAAAGTTATTTCACTAATAGAAAATGTGTGTTATGGAACTTAAAAGAATAGCAAAAAAAGATCTTTCTGATTTAGTAGTAGCTCATAAAGAGGCTTTTGAAGACTTCTTTCTGACTAAATTAGGTGATAAATTTCTGTACGTGTATTATGATTGTATACGTAAAGATGATAAAGGCTTATTGATCGGATCTTATGAAGAAGGGAAATTAATAGGGTTCTGTGCTGCTACTTTTCTTTCCCAAGGCTATTATTCACATCTGGTGAAGGATAATTTTTTAAGATTTGCTTTAATTGGGGTACGATTATTCTTTACTGATTTTCCAGCTTTAATCAGATTGTTGTGCAACCTTACTAAAAAAGGGTCTGATGGAAAAGATAAAGGTGAATATGCAGAGGTTCTTTCAATTGGGGTAGTCCCTGGTAATCAAGGAAAAGGTATCGGACGAAAAATGCTGTTGTATGTAGAAGAAGAATTAAAGACTATGGGAAGCGCAAAATTATCTCTCACAACAGATTTTCTTAATAATGATAAAGCTATTGGCCTTTATAATAGTTTAGGCTATGGCGTGTTATATGATTTTTCTACTTATCCGAACAGACGAATGTACAGATTAATAAAAAACATAAAATAACGAAATATGAAAATCCCATTTTCTTTACCGGTGATTGATGCCGACGTGATTGCTGAAATGCATGATACTCTGACAAATACAGGGTGGTTGACAAGTGGTCCAAAGGTGCAAGCTTTGGAAAAAGAGCTTGAGCTATTTATTGGGGGAGGGAATGCCCTTTGTGTAAATTCATGGACATCGGGAGCGATGCTTGTGCTTAGATGGTTTGGTGTGGGACCAGGCGACGAGGTTATTATACCCTCTTATACTTATAGTGCAACAGCTCTTTGTGTAATGAACCTTGGAGCAACTCCTGTGATGGTGGATGTGAAGGAGGATCTTACAATAGACGCTAACAAAATGAGAATGGCTGTTACATCTAAAACAAAGGCTGTTATCCCAGTAGATCTTGGAGGTTATCCTTGCGATTATGATGCTATAAAAGAAGTGGTAAATGCACCCGAAATAAAAGAACTTTTTATATCTGATAATGAGAAACAAGAAATGTTAGGACGTATTCTGATTCTTTCTGATTCTGCTCATTCTTTGGGTGCTACTTATAAAGGTGTTCCCTGTGGGTTGGTATCCGATGTGACCGTGTTTTCTTTCCATTCTGTGAAAAACATTACTACAGGTGAAGGAGGAGGGATTGTTGTCAACTTACCGGAACCTTTTGATAATGCAAAAGAGTTGGCTTTTCTAAGAGTACTATCTTTGAATGGGCAGAATAAAAGTGCATTTGAAAAGAACCAGATTGGTGGATGGAAATATGATATAATTGATCAGGGATTAAAAATAAATATGCCTGACTTGTGTGCTACAGTAGGTTTGGCACAGATAAGAAAATATAAAAACGAATTATTGCCGGATAGAAAAAAAATATATAATTATTATGTAGATGCTCTTTCTAGCTATAATTGGGCTATTATTCCACCTTTTAAGGAGGGCTCGACTGAAAGTTCCTATCATCTGTTCTTGCTAAGAATTAGTGATATCTCCGAAGAGCAAAGAGATGAAATGATCAGGGTTATTAGTGAAAAGGAAGTTGGGGTGAATGTACATTACATCCCGATGCCAATGCTTACGCTGTTTAAAAATAAAGGATATAAAATGGCAGATTATCCTGTTACATATGATTTATATAAAAACGAAATTTCATTACCTGTCTATAATGGGCTTACAGAAGAAAAACTGCATTTTGTGGTAGATACGGTAGTTGCTGCCTATAAAACAATTTCAGGAAATTAAACTGAACTTTTATACTAGTATGTTGTTGTACATTTTATAAATAGATTGTTAACTTTAATACCTAAATCATATGTATAAACTTGTAAAACGGATAATTGACATCCTTTTGTCAGCGATTGCGCTATTAATCATATCCCCGGTTTTTATTATTTGTATTGTAGTACTTACTTCTACTGGAGAGCATGAAATATGGTATTTGCAAAAAAGGGTTGGATATAAAAACAAACGTTTTAATATCTTTAAATTTATAACAATGGTAAGTAACTCCACTAATTTGGGCACGGGGAGTATTACTCTACGAAATGATCCAAGAGTATTGCCTTTTGGTCGTATTCTTAGAAAAACAAAGATTAATGAATTGCCTCAGATTTTTAATGTTCTCAACGGAACAATGAGTCTGGTGGGTCCTCGTCCACTCATGGAAGTTGATTTTTATAAGTATCCGGAACAGGTACAGCAAACGGTTTATAATTCAAAGCCGGGGATGACTGGGATTGGTTCTATTATATTCCGTGATGAAGAGAAGTATCTTTCTAATCCAGGTATAAATCCGATTGAGTTTTACATAAACGAGGTAGCTCCTTACAAAGGTGCTCTTGAAATGTGGTATCAAAACAATGCATCTCTGTGGGTGGACACTAAGATTGTTTTCTTAACCGCATGGGCGATTCTCTTTCCGGAAAACAATTTACCTCATAGATTGTTAAAGAATTTACCTGAAAAACCAGAATGGATGATTTCTGCCAGAGAAAGTGTCACGCTTTATGGAAATTTAAAAGAATTGTCGGTAAAACCGGATTTTATAAATTATAGTATAACTGAAAAAAAAGATTGTCATGATTGATGTTAATCGTTTTATTGAGAGGAATATAACCTTCCGTAATGAAAGTCTTTTTCTAAAAGATATTATTGCGAATAAAGAAAAACTTCGTGAGGAAATAGAAGGGCGAAGCATTCTGGTTATCGGGGGTGCTGGTACAATTGGGTCTTCTTATATCAGAGCTGTGCTGAAATTTAAACCGGCTAAACTGACGGTGGTGGATATCTCAGAAAATGGCTTAGCTGAGCTTACAAGAGACTTGCATAGTTCGTATGGGACCTATGTGCCAAAGGAATTTAAAACATATCCGATTAATTATGCCGATCCGGTGTTTAAGAAGATGTTTCGCCGTGAACGAGGTTTTGATATTGTTGCCAATTTCTCGGCTCATAAGCATGTGCGGAGTGAGAAAGATGAGTTCTCCGTTCAGGCTTTGCTAGAGAATAATGTGCTTCATGCATGTAAACTCCTAAAATTGTTGTCAGAGATTCCTCCTCGGAGATTCTTCTGTGTTTCTACTGATAAAGCCGCGAATCCGGTGAATATCATGGGAGGAAGTAAGAAGATTATGGAAGATGTGATTATGACTTATTCGAAGCAATATTCAGTTGCTACTGCTCGTTTTGCCAATGTGGCTTTTTCGAATGGCTCTCTTTTAGCCGGTTTCATTGACCGTGTGATGAAACGTCAGCCTTTAAGTGCACCGTCGGATGTGCGTCGTTATTTTGTTTCTCCTGAAGAAAGTGGGCAGATTTGCATGATGGCTTGTATGCTGGGACGTTCGGGAGAGATTTTCTTTCCTAAGTTGAAACAGGATCAGATGCTTACTTTTTCAGAAATAGCTACCCGTTTTCTGGATGAGTTAGGCTATAAGGCTTATGAATGTGGCTCGGAAGAAGAGGCACGCAAGATGGCTGCCGAAAGAAAGGACGATGATATAAATTATCCGGTATTTTATTCAACCTCAGATACTACAGGTGAAAAAGAATATGAGGAGTTTTATACAAAAGATGAATCAGTGTTATGGGGAGAATACCAATCGTTAGGTGTTGTAAAGAATGGCTCTCGTCGTAAAATAAAGGATATTGATGAGCTATTCAGCTCATTAAACACTGCGTTCTCTTCATCCTATACTACTAAAAGCGAGATAGTGGATATCGTGAAAAAATTCCTGATTAATTTTGATCATGTGGAGAAAGGTAAAAATTTAGATTCTAAAATGTAAAATTATATACTTGTGTAATAAGAGTATAAATATTTATACATTAAAAGAATAGGTAATATAATTCGTTTTTATACCCGGAATGTATATCATCAGGATTACGAATATATTATAATTTAATTCTAGTAATAACCACAAAAAACTATAACGTAAACGGTATTTAGAAATAAGAAAAATATTTTAAACTGATCTTAGTAATAACTGCTAAAACTGTAAACCTATTCCAGAAAAGGTCATCTCCGGTTATGTTTTATCTGAACTCCGGTTATGTTTTTTAAATCTCCCGCCATCTTTCTTAAAAGGATGGCGGGAGATTTTTATTTGACTTTCCTGAATAGTATAAGACAGAATAATCATAAATGTCAAAAACAAATATAACTAGAATCTATCATTTTTCATTGTTGTTATTTGTTGTCTTTTTTATATGGAAATTAGAGCGGATTGTACATTTTATCTTTTTGGCTGAATTATGAAACTTAGTGCAACATTTTCATTGCTCTATTTGTTTTAAATGATGTATAAATATCTTCTTTTATCTATCTTTCTTATAAAAATAGTCTAAAAGTTAAAACTTTTGTTGACTTATTATGAATGAGATGTTTTGAATAAATTTAGTTGCTACATATGTTAGTGACCACCTTTTTTATGTAATTAAGTTGACTTTAATTAGGACAAGTGAATACCTGTTGGACAGATGTGTTGGGATGGTGTAATATTTAAAGTATAGAATATGATTTTAAACAAAAGATTATACTGATTCTGGTTAATCAACTATATGGCAGTGAAAAGAATTGTTTTTGTAACAAATAATAGATATAAAAAATGGCAGGCCTTCTAGTTAGTATTTTTTGCCAAACATACAATCATGAGCCCTATATAAGGCAGTGTATAGAAGGATTTTTGATGCAAAAAACAGATTTCTCTTTTGAAGTTCTGGTTCATGACGATGCATCAACTGATCAAACTGCCGATATTGTACGTGAATATGAGGTTAAATATCCTGATATTATTAAACCGATTTACCAAACAGAAAATCAATTTTCAAAGGGTATTTCTATATCCATAACTTTCCAATATCCAAGAGCAAAAGGAAAATACATTGCATTCTGTGAAGGGGATGATTATTGGATTGATCCTTTGAAATTACAGAATCAAGTTGATCTGTTAGAGAAATATGAAGACGTTGGTTTGGTTTATTCTAAAGCTAGATGTTTTCAACAAAGTACAAATAAATTCAGAAGGGAAAGAATTGGAGATCAGTATTGTATTTTTAGAAATCTGATTTTATTTAACTCAATACCTTCGTTAACAACTTGCTATAGAAAAGATATTTACTCCAATTATTTGAAAGATATACATCCTGAAAAATTAAGCTGGGTAATGGGAGATTATCCTACTTGGTTATACTTTGCATTACATTCAAAGGTGAAATTTATAAATGAAATTCAAGGGGTTTATAGAATATTGGAGAACTCTGCCAGCCATTCTAAAAATGTATATAAGCAACTCTCCTTTAATGAAAGTACATACAAAATTAGAATGTTTTATCTTTCAAAAGAGAATGGCAAAGAAATCGATAGATTGAAAAAAAAAGTTATAGAAGAGTTCTTATATGCCAAATTCTTGTTGCTATTGAAATCAAAAATGCCTTTAGATGAAATTTATGAAGATATCCGGAATTCAGGTATTATATCTTTTAAAATGACTTTTGCATATTTAATTAAGTATTTTTATTTTCTCAGATTTTTTTTAATTATAATTCCCTCTAAATAACAGTTCCTGAATCTGATTAATTAGACATTGTACTTATATATAATGTCTGGCAAATTAAACTTGGATTTAAAGCGTTTTGGGAGAAGATATATAAATCCCGTAAAAAAATAAGTGAAAATACTTTTTGATATATATAGAAGATCGGTTTTGTATGTGGCTTAAAATGATGAATAGAAAATGGTAAGAGACATGTTTTAAAGATTATGGATAATTGGTCTTAAATCTTGATTAAATGAAGCCAGACGTAAAAATAATAATCGGCCATTATATTATCTTATTAGCTATTCTTGTTTCATGGGTAAATATAGACATGGTATCACCACCCATGTCTATAAGAATATTGTATACTATCCTTTTTTTCGCTCCGTTGTTGTATTATTCTCAGGCTATACCAGCTTTAGTAACTGTTTTTTTTACTATACGTGTGAATTCTGTTGCTCCGTTTGGTTATTTACCTACAGAATCTCTTCTTTATTTAATTTTTCTGATAATAGCAGGAATATTTACCAGAAATCAAAATAGCTTATTTAAAGATGAAAATAGAATTGATAAGATTTGGATTGCTTTTATTTTATATACTACTGTTGTAACTCTTATCAATCTAAGTGATAAGTTTGCATTCTTTAAATATACTTTAATTATTAGTTTGTTATACTATTTTGTAAAGAGTAAGTTCTCATTGTCATTATATTTTGCGAGTTTCATAGTTTATTCACTTATATTATCAATATATTCATATTTTTTTAGCATTACGTTTGAGCTTGTTCAGTACAATTCTTTTTTTGAAGAAATTTCCCGCTCTTATTGGACAGATCCCAATTATTTAGGCGCTACAATTGGAATAGGTACTGTATTGTCGTTTGTATATATTTCGAGATTATATAGGCCTTTCAACAGTATATATATGGATATTCTTAGTATATTCACATTTGTGGCTAGTCTATATACTTTGTTGCAATTATCTTCACGTGGAGCTTTAATCTCAACAGCAATTGCCTGTACCTTAGCTTTGTTTATGTCGAAAGTGTCTTTTTTGAAAAAAACGTTTGTAACAATATTACTTCTTTTTGCAGCTTTCGTTTTTTATAAAATGGGTTTTTTTGATGCAATTTTAATGAGGATTTCAGATGATTCTGGTGGATCAGGACGAATGGTTATTTGGTATACTGGCATAATGAATTATCTGGACCAGAATATATTTGCGATTCTTCTGGGAGGTGGATCTGATTGGTCTTTAGTTCTTTGTAGAAAAGGTCCGTTAGATTGGTCTCCTCATAATAATTTCTTGCAAATATTATTTGATTACGGCATAGTTGGATTAATAACGTTCCTGATAATTCTTTATAGATTAATCGCGTATTCAAAATACAAACGTATGTCTTTTATTTGCATTTTATATACAGTTCTCACTTGTATGACTGTTTGTCCCTTTCAGTTTGCTTGCTTCCCTCTCTTTTTAGGATTTTGTATGTGTTTAACAAAAATAGATAGACATAATTCCTGAATTAATCTTAAATAATGCATTTTATGAGAATTTTAGTTGGAATTATTCTCCTTTTTAGGAAAGTTGTTAACCGAATAATGAGGCCATATTATAAATCATTATTTGCATCTTGTGGTGAAGATGTTTCTTTTTATTCTGATAAATCAGAGTTCTGGTATAGTAATATTTATTTAGGTAATCATATTCAGATTGGGTGTGGAGCCGTTTTTATGGCATCCAATAGTGAAATTCATGTTGCTGATAATGTTCTCTTTGCACCTAATGTAACAATTATAGGCGGAAATCACTCATCTCATATAGTCGGCAAGTTTTTAAAGGATTATAAAATTATAGATAAACGGCCTGCTGATGATGAATCTGTTTTTGTAGATACCGATGTATGGGTGGGTACAGGAGTCATAATTCTTAAAGGAGTAAGAATCGGCAGAGGCGCTATTGTTGCAGCTGGAAGTGTAGTAAACAAGAGCCTTCCTCCATATTCTATATCAGCAGGAGTGCCTGCCAAGGTTTTAAAATTCAGATGGGATATTGCTGATATAATGAAGCATGAGGCTATCTTATATCAGGAAAATGAAAGATTTAGCAAGGAAGATTTAATGCGAATACTAAAAATATAATACTATTTTATGAAAATCTCGATTATGGGGAACTTTCCTCCTCCAATTGGGGGTGTTAGCATACATGTTAAGCAGTTATCTCAAAGATTATTTGAAGAAAATATGTTAGAATATGTATATTCTTATTTGAAATATGAGGTGCCAGACGCTCCTTCTTATGTGAAATGTGCTTTATTAAAGAATAAAATGATACTAAAATATGGCATATTCTCATCTTTGGTATGTGTTGTAAGGCAGTTAATTAAAGATAAAAGTGATATAGTTCATTTTCATCATTTACCGATTTGGGAAAGCTATTCATTCTTGTTTCTTTTGTTTTTTTCTAAGAAGAAATTAGTATTCACTATTCATGACCAATTTCAATTACTGCTTAAGTATCCCTACATTTTCAAGATTGGATTTAGAATATTACTCAGATTTGAAAAACGGATCAGGTGGATTGCCGTTAATGAGAACGTTAAGAATCAATTGAAGAGTTTGAAAATTACTTCGCAGAATATTAATTTAATACCTGCATATATTGGAACTCTGAATAATGATATTCTGCCTAATGAAATATTATCTTTCTTATCTGGAAAGAGCCTGAAAATTAGCTTTTATGCTTTCTCTAATCAATTAGAAAATCAGGATGTGTACGGAGTTCGTCAAGTGATAGAAATAGCTGAATTGTTAAAAAAGTATATTGCGGATTTTGGATTGGTAATGATTATGCCAAACAGTCGTGAATTAGAGTCTGTTTTGCAGGAAAAAATTAAGGAAAGTGCTTTGGAATCAAATATCCTGATTGTTACATCGCCTATTTCATCAATGGTTTCATTGTTTAAACAAACCGACTTATATTTAAGGCCAACAACAAGTGATGGTGATTCAATTTCAATACGTGAAGCCGTAGATTCAAATTGTGTCGTTATAGCTTCTGATGCAGTACCTCGTATAGATTCTTGTGTTATTTATAGGCTAAATAATAATTCAGACTTTCTATCGGCTATTCTAAATGTATATAATAATCTTGATCAGTTTAAACAAATGCTTAAAATAAAAAAGAACAGTAGTAAATTTAATGAGATTATACACGTTTATAACAGCTTTAAATGAATGTTTATATGATGAGTCTTATTAAATATATAGCACGTTTTTTCCTTGTTGTTATACCAACATTTTATTATTGCATACGCAGCAGGATCCCTTTTGATGCAAGTTATAATTTAAAAGGAAGGATAAGAGTAATTAGGCATCCTTTTTATCTACCAGGAAAGGGAGGAGAAATCTTTATAGGAAAGTTTTTTACTGCAAATAGCAAAACAACAAGTAATTCCATTGGATTGATACAGCCCAATATATTTAATATTTCCAAGCAAGATAGTAAAATTATAATTGGAAATAATGTGGGAATATCTGGTAGCACAATAAATGCTACGAAATTGATAGCAATTGGAAATAATGTACTTATCGGATCTGGATGTATTATAACTGATACAGACAGTCATCCATTGAAAATTGATGATAGAATTAACAATAAATCAGATGTAACAAGTTCTATGCCAATAGCAATTTGTGATAACGTATTTATTGGGGCACGATGCATTATTTTAAAAGGTGTAACAATTGGAGAAGGAGCGGTGATAGGAGCTGGTTCTGTAGTCTGTAAGGATATTCCATCACATACTATTTACGGAGGGAATCCCGCAAAATTCATAAAAATGATATGATATGAAAAAGATTGCAGCACTTCTAACATGCTTTAATCGGAAAGATAAAACTATCTCATGCCTGAAAAGTCTTTTTGCCGCAGAGCTGGAGTATAATTCAAAAGAATCTATCGATGATGCTGTGGATATTCATGTTTATATAACTGATGATGGTTGTACAGATGGAACAGCAGATGCAATTCGTAAAACATTTCCTGATTTTTATATAACAATTATTCAAGGATCCGGCTCTTTGTTTTATAATGGCGGAATGAGACTTGCCTGGAAGCATGCATTAAAAGAAGGTGGGTTTGATTTTTATTTGCTTATGAACGATGATACAGACGTATTAAACAATTTATTTGAAGAATTATTTAAGACTCACGAATATTGCTTGAAGAATTATCTTGTAGCAGGTATTTACTCCGGTTGTACAACTTCAAAAGAGAACTTCAATAAAACGACTTATGGAGGAACTGTATATATAAATAAATTTCTAAACATTAGTAAAAGATTAGATCCAATAGGGATTCCACAAATGATTGATGTAGCAAATGCTAATATTTTAATGGTTCATGCAACTGTTGTGGATAAGATTGGGATATTTTTTGAAAAATATATTCAGTGTTTAGCTGATTATGATTATTCCTTGGTTGCTAAGAAAAATAAAATGCCAGTCTTATTAACAGCTTCTTATTGTGGAAGATGCAGCAATGATCATACTTTTAATTTAGATGGTTATTCAAAAATGAGCTTTGCCGAAAGAAAAAAGATGTTGTTTTCCCCTTTTGGATTTTATGCGAAAGAACGGCTTATATTTATTAAAAGACATTTTTGGTACAGATATCCATTTATAGCTGTTGAAATGTGGATTAAGTTATATTTCCCTGATTTTCACATTGTTTTGCTAAAGTTTACTCATGCTTTAAGATTTGAAAAAGTAGAAACAAATAAATAAATATGGATACTAATATTAAGATAGCAGTGATCGGTCTTGGTTATGTAGGTCTTCCTTTGGCCCGATTATTCTCAACCAAGTATAAAACAATTGGTTTTGATTTAAACAAAACTCGTGTTGATTCTTTGATGACCGGACACGATTCAACGTTGGAAGTAAGTGATGAACTATTACAAAATGCAATAAAGAATGGTTTTGTTTGTTCTTCTAATCTGGCTGATATCAGAGATTGCAATTTTTATATAGTTGCTGTTCCTACTCCTGTAGATGTGGATAACCGTCCGGACTTGATTCCACTGATTGGTGCCAGCACTACTGTTGGTAATGTCATTTCAAAAGGGGATATTGTAGTCTATGAATCTACTGTTTACCCGGGTGTAACTGAAGACGAATGTATCCCAGTTGTAGAAAAAGTGTCTGGTTTGAAGTATAATGTTGAGTTCTATGCCGGTTATTCTCCTGAACGTATTAATCCCGGTGATAAAGAACATACTGTAGAAAAAATTAAGAAAGTTACTTCTGGCTCTACACCTGAAATTGCAAATATTATTGATCGTGTTTATAATTCTGTTTTGGTAAATGGTACGCACAAAGCATCTTCTATTAAAGTAGCAGAAGCATCCAAGATAATAGAAAATTCTCAGCGAGATGTGAATATTGCCTTTATGAATGAGCTTGCCAAGATTTTCAATGCTATGGGAATTGATACTACTGAAGTAATAGAAGCAGCATCTACTAAATGGAATTTTATAAAGTTGAAACCAGGATTGGTTGGTGGACATTGTATTGGCGTGGATCCTTATTATCTGATTCAAAAAGCAGAGGTTTTTAAAGTTCTCCCAAGAATAATGACATCAGCTCGCAGATTGAACGAAGGTATGGGTAATTATGTTGCTAGCCAGGTAATCAAGTTAATGAATAAGAAAGGTATATTGGTAAAGGATTCAAAGATTCTTATACTCGGTATTACTTTTAAAGAGGACTGTCCGGATATTCGAAATACGAAAATCATTGATATTTATTCCACTTTGGCTGGATACACCAACAACATAACAGTATATGATCCATGGGCTAATGCTGAGAAGGTAAAGCATGAATATGGCATTAGCATAATCAATAAATCCATAGAATCATTGAAATACAAATATGATGCTGTGATTCTTGCTGTAGCTCACAACGCTTTTAAAGATTGCAAAATCCGTGATTTCCTGGCAAATACAAATGGTGTGGTTTATGATGTGAAGAGCATACTACCTATGAATTTTATTGATGGAAGACTTTAAAATTATGGAAAAAAAACGTGTGTGTGTGTTAACCTCGGTTCATTTTAATAATGATAACCGTGTTTACTACAAAGAGGTTATTTCTCTTCGTAATTTAGGATATAATGTGGTTTATATTGCCCCCAATTTGCAGAATAGAATTGAAAACGGCATTAAATACGTTAATGTAAGAAAACCGAAGCAAATAATTAAACGTTGGCTTGGCTTTTATAGAATATTCAAGTTAGCTAAAAAGCAGGAATGTTTTATTTATCATTTTCATGATCCGGAATTAATACCGACTGGTTTGTTACTTAAATGGTTTACTCATTCAAAAGTTGTTTACGATGTACATGAGGATTATCCTAGTGCAATGTTAACTAAATATTATTTAAAAAGATGGTCTAAAAAAGTCCTGTTTCACTTAATGAAGTTTCTTGAACATATATCTGATAAAAATTTCGATGCAATAGTCGTTGCCGATAATTTCGTATATAAACATTTCAATCCGGAGAAAACAACGATCTTATACAATTTCCCTTCACTAAAATTAATGAAGGATGCAGAAGAAAAAAATGATAGTGTCAGTAAGAAAGAGTATGATATAATATTTCCCGGTTCTTTAACCCGGTTTACTGTTGAATTAATTATTGGAATAGTAAAAGAAGCTAAGGATCGCGGTTACCTTATCAAGTGCTTGTTAATTTCTCCTTATATATTTAGTGGTGGAAAGCAATGGGTGATTGATAGAATAAAGGAACTATCTATTGAAGAACAATTCTTATTAATGGACAGAATTCCTCCCTACGAGGTACCTAAATATCTCAAATTAACAAAGGTTGGTCTTATTCCATTGCAAGATAACTCAAAGTTGAGAGCAAATATTCCAACTAAAATATTTGAATATATGTTTTGCAGACTTCCTGTTATAACTGGTGATCTTCCTCCAAGCAGACAGTTTCTTGCGAAAGATAGTTTTGGATATCTGGTGGATCCAAATTCTTGTTCGGAATATACTGATAGAGTTATTGAACTACTCAATGATGAAGACAAAGCGCGTAGAATGGGCGATTTGGGGAGGAAGTTGGTGGAAGAAAAATATAATTGGGAAAAAGAAGAAATAAAAATGAAAGAGTTGTATGAAAGACTGTGTAAGTAATTGTTTGGAGAAGAAGTATATTATTACAGCAGATGATTATGGAATGTGTTCAATCGTTGATAAAGCTATTGATGACTGTATTTCTGCCGGACTAGTAACATCAACCAATGTGATACTGAATATGGAAGATGTAGAGGCAGCTAAAACACTTCGTCAAAGATTTCCACAAATATCTATTGGCATTCATTGGAATGTAACTGCAGGGAAGCCTTTATTGAATAAAACAGAAATACCAACATTAGTAGCTGATGATGGAAATTTTCATCCTTTCCCTGTTTTTATTAAGTTATTGCATCAGAACAAAATTAGTAAGCAAGAGCTTATTCTTGAATTGACAGAACAGTTCAACAGATTCAAAGACTTATGCGGACAACCTGATTACTGGAATACACATCAAAATAGCGCCCTTGATTTTCAGTCTTTTAGTATATTTAATAAGCTGGCACTTAAACTGGGTATAAATAAAACACGGTCATTTAAAAGAGTTTATATAAAAGAAAAAGGAATTCATGGCTTTACGAAAAGTATAATAGAATCATTAAAAAAGAATGTTATTGATATATGGTTTGGTTATATAATACCATGTTCCGGAACTAAATTACCAGATGGAAGAATGTATTATTTTGTAGAGAAGCAGAACCTGAATATTTTAAATATTACCGACAATGTGCTTTTTGGAAAAAAGCACATTGTAGAAATCGTTATTCATCCTGCAGTTAGTGGAAAGCATAAGTCCTTTGGCGTACTATCTGATATTAGAGTTGACGAATACATAATGTACAGTTCTCAAAGAACAAAAGATGTACTTATTTCAAAAGGTATTGAACTTGTGAATTTTGATTCAATTTAATAGCATTTTAGCAGTCTCTTTTTTAAAGTTCTTATTGTATTTTCTTTATTCTCATTAAAGGTCAACTATTTAAATAGAAGTATTATGAATATATCTGAAATAGCTTTGCTCCTTAATGGATTTAATATAAATGAAGCAAAAAAGCAGCTTGATGCTTTACACAAATTAAGTAGTAAAGAGTATTTGGTTCATCAGAAGAAAAGGTTAGATGAAATTGTCAGTTTTCATAGAGAGAATAACCTGACTTATAAGGATAAAACTAAAGGACTTCAGATAAATTCTTTTACTGACTTGCCGATTATTACTAAAAAGGATTTTCAAAAACCTATTGAATCAATAATTTCTAAAGGATACAAAGTAAGGAAATTATATATAGGCAGCACATCTGGTTCTTCGGGTCACCCTCTAACTTTTGCGAAAAACAAAGAATCACATGCACTAGCTCATGCTATAGCCTTTTCTTGTTACTCTGAATATGGAATAAGTTTATCAAGTAAACAAGCACGATTCTATTGTATTCCTGGATCTGGAATGTCAAGATATCATGAAATACTTAAAGATATTGTGCTGAATCGTGTGCGCTTCTCTGTTTCTGATATCTCTGATAAACAGTTTAATGCATTTGTTGAAAAATTCAGGAGAGAAGAATTTGACTATATTAATGGATATACAACTTCTTTGGTGCATTTCGCAAGATATCTTATTCGAAACAATATTGTATTAAACAATATTGATCCAAAACTAAAATGTTGTATTGTCACATCAGAAGTTTGTACATCAGATGATAAAGAAATATTGGAAAAAGCTTTTGGAATTAAGATCGTAAATGAATATGGGGCGTCAGAAGTTGGTATATTAGCATTTGAGGATACTCAAGGTGATTGGAGAATTCAGACAGACGATCTCTATGTTGAAGTAGTTGATGCTCAGGATAAACCTTTGGAATACGGAAAAGAAGGTAGAATATTAATAACATGCCTGTCAAATAAAGCCTTCCCGATTATTCGCTATGAGATTGGTGATCTGGGAGTATTAGACGAAAAAGAAGGTAAGTTGATTTTAAAAAAGCTGTTAGGGAGAACCCGGGATATAATCCAACTACCAAGTGGGAGAATGGCATCTGGAGTGATATTCAGTTATATTACAAATCCATTATTAAAGAATACAGGCATTATCCATGAATTAATTGTAAGGCAGACAAGAATTGATACGTTTGAACTAGATGCAGTAATGGAAAGAGACTTAACAACTGATGAAATTAATTTTTTAAATTCTGAGCTGGCTGTTTATTTAGAACCGGGCCTGCATTTAATAATAAATAGACTTGATAAGATTAAACGTCCTGTTTCCGGAAAATTTAAACTTTTTTATTCAATGATAAATTGAATTATATAACTTTTTCTTAATAATTTGTCTGGACTATATAAGATGCTTTATTTTTTTATGTCGCTTTTAGAATAATTTAAAACAGAACCATTATGAATACTTTTGAAATGGCTTTGCTTCTTAATGGATATAATATAAATGAAGCAAAAAGAAAGCTTGAAGCTCTACATAAATTAAAAGATGAGGAGTACTTAGAATTCCAAAAGCAAAGATTGGATGAGATTGTATGTTTTCACAGAAAAAACAACCCAATCTACAAGAAAAAAACAGAAGGTCTTCAGATAAATTCTTTTGAGGATTTACCAGTTATCACTAAAAAAGATTTTCAAAGACCTATCAAAGAAATTGTTTCTAACGGATATAAAAAGAGTGATTTATATATTGGCTGTACTTCCGGCTCCTCAGGTTGCCCTCTTTCTTATGCAAAAAATAAATATTCTCATGCATTGTCTCATGCAATAGTCCTTTCAAGAATGGCCGATTATGGTATTACTCCTTTATGCAAACAAGCTAGATTTTATGGTTCTCCTTTATCTGGGATTTCAAAATATAGAGCATTATTGAAAGATATTCTGGCAAATAGAGTTTGCTTCTCTACTTCTGATTTATCGGATCAGCAACTCGATTGTACTGTGCAGAAATTTAAGAAAATAAAGTTTGATTACATTTATGGATATACAAGCGCAATAGTCCTTTTTGCAAAATATCTGGATAGAAATAAAATAAAATTTAAGGAAATAGCTCCCAATGTAACATGCTGTATTGTTGCATGTGAGGTTTGTACATCTGAAAACAGAGCACTATTAGAGAACGTTTTTGGGGTTAATGTAATAAATGAATATGGTACATCTGAGGTTGGGATTATCGCATTTGGTGATGACAGGGATGACTGGAAGATTATGACCGATGATCTTTATTGTGAAGTGGTAGATGAAAATAACAAACCAGTTCCTTACGGTCAGGAAGGGAAATTGCTGATTACATGTTTATCTAATAAAGCTTTTCCAATTATTCGCTATGAAGTTGGTGACAGAGGTATACTGGAAGAAAAAAATGGCAAATTATTCCTAAAAAAACTAGCCGGAAGAATATCTGATCTGATAAGGCTGCCAAGTGGACGGATAGCAGCTGGGGAAACATTTCACTATATTCAAAAATCGATGATTGAAAAGCAAGGTGTTCTTCGTGAATTTATTGTTAAGCAGATCCAAATTGATACGTTTGAATTAGATGCAGTACTTGAACGGGATTTAACGTCCGATGAGATTAATAATTTAAATGCTGATTTGGAAACTTATTTAGAGCCAGGTTTGCATTTAATAATTAATAGACAAGAGAAGATAGAACGTCCTGATTCAGGTAAACTTAAGTTTTTTTATTCAATGATAAACTGAACATTTATGCATATGGTATCAATTATCTGTCCAATTTACAATGAAAAATCTTTCATCGTAAAATGTCTGGAATCTATTATTTCTCAGGATTACCCTATAAGCAAATTAGAGGTGTGGTTTGTGGATGGCATGAGTAATGATGACACTCGACTTATAGTGGAGCAATACATTGAGAAATATAACTTTATAAAGTTATTAGATAATCCACAGAAAATAGTACCTTATGCTCTTAATATAGGAATTAAAGTTTCACGTGGCGATGTGATAGTTCGACTTGATGGACATTGCATTTATCCTTCAAATTATATATCTACCCTTGTAAAGTGTCTTTTTGAATTGAATGCCGATAATGTAGGGTGTGGTTTAAATACTATACCGGCAAAAAATGGCTCAGTTTGTAAAGCGATTGCTATTGCTTCCAGCCATGTTTTTGGCGTAGGTAATTCGACTCATAAAACAGGTACGACGAGAATAATAGAAACTGATACGGTGCCATTTGGTTGCTTTCGTCGGGAAGTCTTTGACAAAGTTGGGTTGTTTGATGTAGAACTAATTCGTAACCAGGACGATGAATTTAATGCCCGCATAATAAAAAATGGCGGTAAGGTGTTTCTTATCCCCCAAATAAGTATTGATTACATGGCCCGGGATACAATTAGAAAAATGTCAAAGATGTATTATCAGTATGGTTTATTCAAACCTTTGGTGAATAAGAAGCTGGGATTCCCGGCAACGACTCGTCAAGTTTTTCCGGCTATGTTTGTACTAAGTTTGATTTTAGGCGCATTTCTTAGCTGTTTTTCAAAAATATTTTTAGCCTTTTATCTAACAATAATTGCATTGTATATCCTTATTGCATTATTCTGTGCTATTCAAAGTGCTAACAAAAATAGTGATTGGAAATTGATATTTATTTTGCCTTTTGTATTTTTTATTATTCATTTAAGTTACGGGTGGGGATACTGGATAGGCATGTTTAAAGTCTTTGCTGGAAAGAAATTTAGTGCTGAAGTCAATAGATAGTTGATAAGTAACCTGAATCCGAGATAAGAAGTTCTTGCCTCTTGCTGTAAGCGCTTAACAAGGAAATTGCAAAACCGGTCTGAATAAGGCTGATTCTTTTAAAATAATTAAGGACGTTGGATGCATATTATATACCTATATTTATAACCCCACGGTTTCTAACTGGCAGACGCTGATTATTAAGTAGTTAGACGAAAAAATCTCAAAACCTGCCAAATTTATTCAGTATAAGTTGCCATTTTTTTGGCAGTGTTTTTTGCATTCTGGTGCCTGTTGTCCATTGTATTTACAATTATAATCATTATTAAGCCCTTTTTATCAATCTTATTAGGCCAATGATTGTTGCAATTATTTTGTGGGTTTGCTTTTATAAACTGATCATCCATTGTCTTTGCAGACTAAGGTCTAAATGGTCTGAAACTCCTTGCAGGAATACTTTAAACGTCCTGACACTTTTTTGAAAACATCAAAACTTATTCTTCAGCATCACTTGAGACTTTCAGAGAGATTATTCAGTATATATTCTTAATAGCCTTTTTTGAAAGGTCAATAATTGGTGTATCATTCAGATTTATTCTCCAATGATTTTTATTTATTGGAGAATAAAATCAAATAATTCAGCAATTAAGTCATCGGCGCTTTGCTCATTTCATCTCTAACTTAATTGATGGATTGACTACATATACCTTTCTGCCCAAGAAACCATCTATCAATGTTGAATTTGAAAAGAACAGGTAGATGTTTCTACCATTCTAATTTTTATTTCGAACTCAGGTTAATTAGTTTTTTCTAAAGGCTGTTATTGAAAAATGAGGTAAACTTTATAAGTCATTTTGTTGTTTTCATATTAAAGTTGATTTGAGCCAGTTAATACTTTAATACCTAATATTTATGTATGGAATCTTAAAACGTATTATTGACATCCTTTTGTCAATAACAGCTTTATTAATCGTATCTCCGGTTTTTATTATCTCTATCTTAATTCTTGCTTGTACAGGTGAGCATGAAATATGGTATTTGCAAAGAAGAGTGGGGTATAAGAATAATATATTTAAGATGTGGAAGTTTACTACAATGGTGAAGGGATCTTCTAAAATGGGGACTTGTAGTCTCACTTTACGCAACGATCCACGAGTATTACCTTTTGGACGTTTACTAAGAAAAACGAAAATTAATGAGTTACCTCAGATCTTTAATGTTTTTACCGGATCAATGAGTATGATTGGCCCACGTCCACAAATGGAAGTGGATTTTTATCGGTATCCGGAATATGTGCAGCAGGTAATTTATAATTCAAAACCTGGGATTACAGGGATAGGATCTATCATATTTCGTGATGAGGAGAAATATCTTTCTGCTCCGGGCGTTGATCCTGTTAAGTTTTATGAAGAAGATATTGCGCCTTATAAAGGAACTCTTGAGATATGGTACCTTAACAATGCTTCTACATGGCTTGATATCAAACTTATTTTTCTAACTGCCTGGGTGATTCTTTTTTCGGATAGTGATTTACCTCATAAATGGTTAAAGGGACTGCCTCCAAAACCCGAATGGATGAATGTTTCAATGGAAAGTTTCCTGGCTCAAAAGTGTTTGCTAGATATTTCAAATGAGCAAGAATTTGATAAATTATTATAGTACAACTTCGTCGTTTACTATAGCAAAATAGTCAATTTCGTAAAAAATATTGGTTAACTTTGAACGCATGAGGAGAGAGAAAAATCCTAGGATGTGATTCTTTTGCATTTATTGATATGGGAAAATTACACTTAGCAAATTTTTTAACCGTTCTCCTTTGTTTTACAATAGCGGATGCTCAGGTTAATAAAGGGATGACTTATTCTGTTGAATGCGGAATAACAACTGCTTCCGGTGAATATTCTCCGCTGTGGCTCAATGCCAATAAACAAGGGCTATCTTCCATAAATAGAAACAACGGATATTTGGCTGTAGGAGTCTTTCGTCCGATTGATAAAGAAAAGGATGTGACATATGGTTATGGACTAGAGCTGGCGAGTGCATATAATTTTACTTCAAGTTTTATTGTGCAGCAGGCCTATCTGGATCTAAAATATCACAAAATAGGCGTCAGTATTGGCAGCAAGGAACGCGATGGGGAGTTTGTAAATCCTTGTCTTTCCAGCGGGGCACTCACTCTATCGGGTAATGCAAGACCTATTCCTCAGGTATGGGCAGGACTCCCTGAGTATGTTATTATACCCGGAACTAGTGGATGGCTTTCTTTTAGAGGGCATATTGCTTATGGTCGCTTTACAGATGATAATTGGCAAAAAGAGTTTGCCGCACCTTTGAACGATCGTACAACGAATGTGCTTTATCACTCCAAGGCTATTTATTTTAAGGTAGAGAAAGTGAATAAGTATCCTTTCAGATTTGAGTTTGGATTACAAATGGAAACAGAATTTGGGGGTACACAATATAGGAATGGAAAGACACTCAATATGCCTGCAAGATTGAAAAATTACTTAAAAGCTCTTTTTCCTATGCCAGGAGGAAAAGATACACCACTTAACGAACAGGATAATATAGAAGGTAATTTGTTAGGCAGTTGGCATGCTTCGCTTAATTATCGTCTCAAAGGATGGAACCTACGTGCCTATTACGAGCACTACTATGAAGATGCTTCAATGTTAGTGATGGAATACCCATGGAAAGACGGAATGGTTGGTTTTGAAATTACTCCTCCAGCAAATCCTATTGTAAATGGTTTGGTGTATGAATATGTAGGTAGCAAGGATCAGTCAGGTCCTATAATGTGGGATAAGAACAGCCAGATTAACGAGCAGATTAGTGCCCGTGACGATTATTATAACCATAGTATTTATACAGGTTGGCAACACTGGGGCATGGGGCTTGGAAATCCATTGTTTACTTCACCTGTCTATAATACTGATGGAAGCATTGTTTTTCATAATAATCGTATCATAGCGCATCATTTTGGTGTCTCAGGTTGTCCCACAAATGAGATGCAGTATAGAATTCTTCTCTCACAAAGTAGTAATTGGGGTACGTATAAAAAACCATTCAAAGAGATAAAAAAGAATTTTTCCGCTTTAGTAGAACTTACTTACTCACCTTGTAAGCTTATCGGCTTGAGTTTTACAATCTCCGGTGCTATAGATCGTGGTTCCCTGATGGGGGACAATACCGGTGGAATGCTTACTATTCGTAAAACAGGTCTGCTGACTAAATAAAAGTGTATGAAAAGAGAATATGTCCTTTTGTTCCTGCTCGTAATTGCAGGCATTACTTCTTGCCAGAAAGCTTCCATCAATGGAAAACTCGATGGCATGTGGCAACTAATGAGCATTGAGTATAAAGATAAGCCTACTGAAACTCCTGATCAGCTTTATTACTGCATTCAATTACATATGGTTTATCTGCAAGGTTCAAATGATTGTTTCGGATCTTTTAATCATCAGGGAGATTCTATTCATATCATTATGCGTGAATGTAAGACATGGGATGATAATGATCTGAAGATTATACGTGAATGCAGGATAAGTGATATTGCTGCTTATGGTATGAATGACACTATTCAATCTTTTGGAATTGAAAATCTTGGTACGGAAAAGATGACATTGAACTCTTCATATGCACGCCTTCAGTTCCGGAAATTCTAAAAAATATCTTAAGCTTTGGAACTTTGCTTGATCCTTTTTAATAATAATGATATTAGCCTTTTTATATTTCGTTCTTTTTGCACAAAGGTGTGCTTTAATGCAGTAATTAGTACTTTATTGTTGTTTTATCAATAGGAACTACTTTCTCAGATATTGTTTGGAGCTATTACGAGAAAGAAAAAGAATAAAGCAGAAATCGGAAAAAGTCATCAACATTTGATGGCTTTTTTTTGTTATATTTAAAGATTTTTGATAAAAAAGTAGCATTGTATCTTTTTTTTGATATATTTGTAGTTATTAAACAGTTATCCTTAAATAACATAAGATGTTCATTTATAATCTGATTAATATGAAAAAAACACTCTTTATCTGCCTGGCTTTAACTCTTCTCTCAAGCTGTGGATATAACAAAAATATCAACCCGGATAATTATAGCTTATTTGACGATAAGGGAATGCTGAAAGATTCTCCTTTGCCGGATGTTAACTACAAGGAGGGGAAGATAAAATGTTTTATAGAAAGCTCCGAAAGTATGAGTGGCTTTTTTCAGGCTAACAAAAGTACGGGCTTTAAATCTGATGTATGGTCGGTGCTGAATGAATTTTATAATAAGATTGATTCAGTGCATCTTTTCAGAGATGCCAGTGAACCAGTAGCAAAAATGACACTGGCCGATTTTAGAAAAAATATGAATGGCGGTAATTTCCGTTTTGCAGGTTCTACGCATATCCCGCAAATGCTGAAACAAGTAGTTCAGTCTCTAGGCAAAAATGATGTAGGGATGTTTATCTCGGATATGAAATATTCTCCTACAGGTAGTCAGGCAGATGTACTTCTTACTCAGTATGGTACTGATGTAAAGAATGCTGTACAGAATACTCCGTATGCTTTCTCAATTATTGGAGTGACTTCTTCTTATATCACCCGAAAAGGTAAAATATTTGATAGAAGTCCCTACTATATCATTTTAATTGGAAATGATCTTCCGTTGAATAAAATGAAACAAAAGATTATACAATGTATCAGTAAGGAAAATCTATTGGGCGAATTGTCTTTTTATAGGAATGAATTTAAAACTCCTATGTATACACTGCTGGCCAATAAAGGTATAGTGAATGGCATTACATACGAATCTACTAATAATTTGTATTACACAATTGGTGATATAAACAAGGAATCGCCTGTTAGTTTTTATCTGGCAGTAGATCTGAGTAAACTACCTCAGCATCTTTTAAATGATAAAACATTGCTAATGCAGCAGCTGAAAGTGAAAGCTGAAAATGCAAAAGCTGCTGTTGAAGAAGTCCTTGATAGTGCAAGTTTTGACTTTGGTAACGGAAGTAAGGACGCTGCTTATAAGGTGCATGCAACTCATTTTATAAAGATTAAGGTCTCTGATATTTTAAATGGATCAACGCAAGTTTCTGTTTCTGTAAGCAGAAAGGAACCAGATTGGCTTTCGTCTGTTTGTGGAGCTAAATACGAGTCTGAATATGATAAAACAATCAGTTTTGAACAACTGCAGGCTGGGTTGAAGAGGGCTTATAATACAGATAAACAAAGTAAATATTATTATAAAGATCCCTTTGTGATTTTAATTTCTGAAGGAAAAAGATAACCTTAAAAATATGAATTATGTACGATTCATTACTAGAACTGTTTATAGGGAAATGGTCTGATTTTATCAACAGCTTTTCCCCTGATGAGATGGAAATGGAAGCTGCAAAAAAGGTTCAGGTTCTGTTCGAAAATCAGTATTTGGTTATAGGAACGGTAATGTTCTTATTAGTCGCTTTGACATGGGTGTTTTATTATATTTGGCTGAATAACCTGCCGGGATTGTTTTATAAAAAGAAATATTGGTTAATGGCTGGATTCCTTTGTTCTATACTAACCGGAATTATTACTTTTTTTATAATAAAATTCCAGGTTAATATCAATATCCCGTTTGGTAGGTATCTGTTTGGAATAGTGATTATCAATTGTGTGTACAGCATAATTGCATACTTCTTTTTCTCTATTTTATTTAATGGCTTTACAAATGCAAAAACGACACCATTTAAACTATTCTGACTATGAGTACATTCCTGTTTTGTATCGGTGGAACCGGGCTCAGGGTGATGAAATCCCTGACAATGCTTCTGGCATCAGGCTATAAAGCGTGTAATGAAAAAGGTGAAGATGAGGATATTATCCCAGTGCTAATTGATCCTCATAAGTCTTTGGATGAGTTTACGAACTGTAAAAAGACACTAGATAAGTATTGCGAAATAAGAAGCATGATTACGATGGGAACTGTTCCCGGAGATAATTTCTTTCATACCCGGTTAGTGTCCTTGGACAATCTTGGGCTTAATGATGATGGGAATCCTAATTTTGATTATGATCTGCGCCTGGATTGCAGCTTTGGTGAGTTTATCCGGAAAAGTAAATTGCCGACAGATTCTGCTAGTCAGGATTTAATTAATCTGCTTTATTCCGAATCAAATATAAACAGGTCACTGGCTGTGGGATTTAAGGGAAGCCCCAATGTAGGGTGTGTGGTACTTAATAATTTTGAAGGTCAGAATTGGTTTCAGCAGTTTACAGCTAAATTTGGTCAGGGCGATAAGGTCTTTATTGTAGCTTCTGTCTTTGGTGGTACTGGTGCAAGTGGTTTTCCATTATTGGTAAAAAAAATTCGCTCTTGCGGAAACACATATCTGCAGAATGCCAGTATAGGGGCTATCGCTGTAATGCCGTATTTTGAACTCACGCCTCCTAAAAAGGAGGACCCTAATAATGATATTAATTCCAGTTGTTTTATTACCAAAACCAAAGCTGCACTAAGTTATTATGATAAAGAGCTGAAGGTGGACAGTTTATATTATATAGCAGATGATAAACAGCAGAAACCATATATCAACGATGAAGAGTCGCAGCAGAATGGAACTCATTTCATTGAGTTTATGTCGGCTACTTCTGTACTCCATTTTATAAAGAATACGCCGGCTAATCAAAATAAAAAGCCCGCAGATCGTAAAACTGAATATTATAGTATCTGTATAGATAAGAATGCAGAAGTGCTTAACTGGGATAATATTGGTATGGCTCATCAGGAAATTATCTATTCCTTGTTGAACTATTACACTTTTACGGTTGTCAATGATCTGGTTAAAGGAGAAAAGGATTTTCCGTTAAGGCAAACTTCCGGATTTAATGATACGTTTTATAACAGTGGCTTTTTTCAGCTCCTGGATGAATTTAACAAGGATTTTTATAAGTGGCTGAAAGAGTTAAGTAATAATGACAGAACTTTTGCTCCGTTTCGTTTGAGTGAGAACAGAATACTTAATGATTTTCCGCTTCAGGGGCATGAGTTTTCAAATACAAAGAACTGTTTGTGGACTAAAATACCGTATGGTTTATCCTACTATCTTCATGAGATGATTTTGTTAGAAAAGAAATATAAAAAGCAGAATATGGATAATGTGTATGAACAATACACAGAAATGATGTATGAAGCAATAGATAATATAAATAAGTTTATAAAGTAAAAAACGGCTGTATGAAAGAACTGAATATATGTGCTACCGGTGCTTCTAAAAATGAATGGAGCTCATGCGGACCGATAAATCAGGGGATGATTGCCGGTAAGGTGAAGGATAAGAGTACAAAAGATGGCAAAGCTTTGAATGCTGTTCCTTCTCCATTGGCCCGACTGTATGTAGTGAACGATGCATTTTCTATGCTTACATATGATCTGCTGAATAAGACTAATAATTGCGGAGAATGTTATAAATTTATTGTTTCTGATTGTCTGGATGCATTTGAGATAATGTTCAATCTGAAATTCCATGAAGATAATAAGGACGAATTGAGAATAAAGATCTGGAATAAACAAAAGGGACTTCAGGAGCTAAGAAACGTTGATTCAAACCATTTGGCAGATTCTCTGGAAAATTATCTGACTGATAATTCTTTTGGAGCAATGGATGAATTCGTGATGATTAAATATAAAAATCAGATCTTGGCTGGTTCTTCGCCTTTTACGTTCTTTTTTACAACTCCTAATCTGGATAAATATGAGGATAGAAGTTTTATGAATCCTGGTTATCAGGAAAATTTTGATTTGATAAATCCCAATACTAAAAAGAAATATTTTACAGGTATACGCTTGTTTGAAGAGAGAGACGTGCTGTTTCAGAAGTATGTGCTGAGCATAGTGGAAAAGTGCACTTCTGATCATGTCGCTAATTTTAGAAATTATATAAAATACTGGGCACAGCAGATTAATCTGAGTAATATTGATATGGTTGAGACAAAGCCTGTGCTGAGTGAAGATAATAGTAATGTTTGCATCAATGGGGTGGAGATTTGTAAGAGCACTGGAATTAATTCGATGAACTTCTTTACTGATCATTTGATAAAAGTACGTTTTAAAATAGATACTGATTGCTTTATCTGTGGTACTTATATCAATGATAAGAAAGAACGTAATTACGATTATCTGTTGCCATTGCGTGTTGAGGCTCTTAATAGCGTAGATTATCAGGACCTGAAGGTTGAATTCCAGGAATCAGCCAAAGAGGTGAAAGTTTTGTTGACATTGCCAGGCGATAATAAACAGAAGACTCAGATATACAGGAAGCAGATAAGTACAGGGGATTCAGAAGAAAAGTACACAATAATTGCTTTAGAAGAGTATGTGGCTAATGTGAACCTTGGCATTTTCCCATTTTTACAGGTAGTGGATGCTTATGATAATCCTACTCAGGATAATAATTATTACAAGATAATGCTTGCCATTGCTGATGCGAATAAAAAAATACCAGTTTCTTTATATAACCTGACTTTCTTCAGAAAGGTAAATGAATACTATCAACCGATTCAGGAAGTTGAGAAGAATGAGTCTATGAATATCTATTGTACGAGATATGAGAGACGACTTATTGATGAAGGTAATGATCTGGGATCGGTGTACTATCAGGTAAACAATTCTACTTTTTCCCTTATTCGTTTATCATTCCCGGTCGATTTTGCGAACAAAGCCGAAGGCTTGATTATTCCAAAATGGAACAAGAAGAAGATTGGTCCGAAAGAGTTTCATGTTGCCGTGGATTTCGGTACCACAAACACCTTCATTGCATTTACGGGAGATAATGGTATTAAACCCAAACCTTTTGAGATTACACCAGATGACAGGCAGGTGGTGATGTTGCATGCCCCAGCTAATAATGAGGGAAATGATAAGAAGATAACTTCCCTTTATGAGGAATTTTTCGGTTTTGATGAGTCTACACTTGATATCCAGGCTTCCGAATTTATCCCTCCTGTAATAATGAGCAGGGGAAATGAAAAATACAGTTTCCCCATTCGTACGGCATTGTGTGAAAAAAGCAATGAAAGTGGGGAACTTAAATTGTTGAATAATAGTAATATATCTTTTACTTATGAGAAAAGAGAAATTCGGAAAGAACAGGCCATAGTGAGCAACATTAAGTGGAGTGAGGAGATTAAGGATAAAGAAAGAGTTTCAATCTTTATCAATGAGATTCTCAGAATGATGAAGTATAAGATTATAATGAATGGAGGGAACCCTGAACTGACAAAAATGACCTGGTTTAATCCTCTAAGCTTCTCTCAGACTGCAAAAGAGAACTACAAACAGATGTGGAAAAAAAACTACACAACTCTTTTTGGTGAAAAAGCAGGGCTCTACAACGTAACAGAGTCTGAAGCGCCGTATTATTATTATAAAAATTGTGGTATACTAGAGAATAATGATTCTGTTCTGACCGTTGATATCGGTGGTGGATCTACAGACTTTATGATCTTTAAGAATGAAATACCCGTGAAGGGAACTTCAGTGAATTTTGCTTGCAATGATTTGTGGCGAAATGGATATAATAGTTTTTCTAATGTAAAGGAGAATGGTATTTATAAAAGCATTCAGAAGAAGATAGCGGACAATTTTAAATCTACTAATCTTAATGGATTGAACAAGCAGTATCTGACAAATGAGAAATACAGCTCGGCTGAAATTATTAATTTCTGGTTTGCAAACGAAAATGCTTCTAAAATAAGTGATCAGTTATCTAATGGAGTGTATAAAAAGATCTTTCTTTTTCATCTTTCGGCTTTGATATATCATGCCGCACAATTTATAAAAGATGCGGGTGAAGATTGCCCTTCTTGCATTATTTTTAGTGGGAATGGTAGTAAGTATATTGATCTTTTAAGCAGAAACCAGAAGACGATTGGCGAGTATTGCAGTTATATTTTCCAGGAGATATTTGGTGATAAAAACCGGAAAATACAGATCGTTCTTCCTGAGAAAGACAGAAAAGAATCTACTTGCTATGGAGGATTATACAAAGACAATTCAGTAAAACTTTCAAATTCACTTTTCATGGGTTGCGAACTTAATTATGAAGATAAATATAATTTCCATACTTATAAGGAGGTACGAGGTGAAAAAAGAGATGAACTAAAGAATAGCGTCATTGAAAACGTAAAATCGTTTATTCAGTTGTATTGCAAGATGTTTGTGGATTTGCATCTGGGAAGGGAGTTCAATGAAAATATTAACCTGAAAGCCTTTGAAGGTATATTGATAAGTAAGGTTGAGGGATACTACAACAATGGCTTCTCTAAATATACAAAAGGTCAGGCAGATGAGGCAGAACTGTCTGAAACATTGTTCTTCTATCCAATTGTTGGTTTGATTGATTTTATGACCGCATTTACAAAAGATGATCTGGATCTGTTTATTAATAAGGAGATTTTCTTTGCTAAAAATATGGATGGAAATGGATTTTTCTATCATAAGAATTTATCTAAAGAACAGCGCTTGGATTCTGTTTACAAAATTATGGTGGAAACGGAAAAACCTACAGTGGCTACTCTTTCTCTTATTTCTAGTGATAGTACTTCTTCCAAATTGATCCCGAATGTGGAAAATTGGATTAAGCCTTTTCTTGAATTTGAAGAATATCCTACATCGGATTGCACAATAGTGAAAGAACTTGAACCGGCAAAATTGTATTTGAATGATAATAAATGGGAAGTTCAGACTAAAGGAAGAGTGATGTTTAAATAGATAATTAATATATAATTATGCATATAGGTTTAATTATTGTTATAATTGTACTTGTTTTCTGGGCTCAGATAGCTTTCTTCCTTAAGTCGGCTGTTAGTATAAAGGCTCTTAAACATTTATATCCTGTTGTAAACACACTGGCGGTTATAACAGATAATGAAACGCAATTAATCCGTGTGCACAGTAATAAGTTATCAAAAGAATTTGCTTCAATAATTGATGCAACAAATGCATATCTTATAAATAATCAGGGCACCACTGATTTTTATATTATTCAGAATCTATCAGAGAGGGTTTCCTTATCAAAAGAGGAGGAAGCTGCTTCTGGGATTTCTATTCCTCTGTACATTGGGCTGATGGGAACTTTTGCCGGAGTGGGTGTGGGTTTGTTTTCACTCAATTTTATCGGAATTTTAAGTGAAAAAGGACTGAATAATTTCTTGTGGGGCGTGGTTATTGCTATGGCAGGAAGTTTTGTGGGACTCCTTTTATCAACGATTGCTAATTATAAGTTAACAGGGGCCATCAGAGAAAAAGACCGGAGAAAAGATCTTTATTACACATTTATTCAGACAAAGCTATTGCCGGGAATGGGAAGCAGTATTATTGATGCTTTAGGACGATTAAAAGGAACTTTAGATAATTTCAATACTGTATTTGCTGGTAATATTGGCAATATTAATACTACAGTAGTCAATTTAGCTGAAAATATGCAGACTATTGCCGTGGGAATAGGTACTCAAAAGCAAATTATGAATGAACTGTATAGCAGTAGATATGAGGATCTCATCAAAACTAATATGCAGATATTTGAACGAGTTGACAAAATGTTGCCCGCAATGGATGACTTTGTTCAAAAGCAGAACGATCTGAACAAAATTATGGCAAATAGTACTCAGTTCGTGACAATCATGCATAAGCTTCTTGATCGTGTTTCAACATTTGAGAGGAGTATAAATGAATTAGGTGAGTCAATTAGTGATAATCAGTTATTAGGCAACAAACAACTGAATCTGGTTCAAAAGCATTTAGATGATCTCGATCAGAAGCAATCTCTGGTTGAGAGTTATACAAACCAAAGTAATGAGGTTGTTGAAGAATATCTGAAATCAAATCTGAAAAACGTCCGTTCTTTAGTGGATAATTTTGAGATTGCCATAAGGGAGGCTTTTGAAATTACAAACCATGAAAGTCCGTTCCAGAAGTTGACCTATCTGGAAGTGATTACAGATGAAATGAAGCGAATAAACGAAACGTTATCTTTATATGCACAAAAGGAAGAAGATTTGAAGAATCTGCTTTCAGGGATAGGTGATGATATTAAGTCGTTGAAGTCAGATAATATGTATCCGTATGATTCTTATGAAGGTGATACTGACGATTAAGAAAAAATATTAATGAAAAGTAAAGACTTTTATTGGCCGGGATTTGTGGGCATACTAACAAGTATGTTTGTTATTATGCTTGTCTTATTTTGCTTAAGTTTCAAGGTGTTTAGTGGAAAAACAAAAGAAATTACTGACCAGAATAAAAAATTAATTTCCATTGAAAGAGAATATTCAAGTATAAAGAGGGTTAATAGCAAGATTCAGTCATTCTGCTCTGATACAACCTTTGAGTATGTATCTTCTTGTAATAAGTTTATAATTAGATCGTTGAAAGCAAAAAATATTTTTGTAAGAAACGAAGCCGACCTTCAGGATGTCTATTTAAAGGAAATGATAACAGCTGGTCATTCACTCGAATCTTTTCTTCAGAAATCTTATCGTGATGATCCCAATTTTTTTTTCATGGTGATTCTGGAGGGCTATATGGGAGATAACTTTGATAACAACGTTCAAAAAGACTCCGATTTAGCATTTCAAACGTCTTATCAACGCGTGCTTGGAATATACCAACTCTGGAAAAATGCTGGAATAGTTTTTCAAAAACATAACGTGGAATTTTTAATTTCTGGAAGAGGTTTTGATGAAATCTGGTGGAATTCTTATGATGGAAAAGCTAATTATTTTTCTATCCAGATTATTCCGAAAGAGAATAAATTGTTAAATTCAGAGTCAATAAACTATGAGGATAGCCATTAATCTAATGGCTGGAAAAAGATCCCTGGATATCTTTTCTATAAGAAAATTTGATATTCAGGGATCTTTTAGTTGTAAAAGAAGTCAGCAAAGAAAGCTTTTAGTTTACTGATTATCTATTTGTCTAAACTCTTTTAATGATTAGATGAAAATTTAATTTAAATTTGCAGTCTGGATTATGAGCTTGTAGGCTTATTGTTTGTAACAGATTTTAGCTACAGAATATAATGCTGATAAAAGGATATATATTGATTTCGTTCCTCTCTGTTTTTAATAAATTGGTTCTCTTTTTTTATAAATTGTAATGTTAATTGATATGGAAACAAAAGAAAAAGGCTACAAGGTGAAAGTGTATCATCAACCGGTAAAAAGATATTGTCAGACATTGGACCTGAAAGATGATCCTGCCCTAATAGCTGAATATGTGAAGCGTCACAGTAATCCGTGGCCGGAGATTCCTGCTGGTATCAGGGAGGTTGGTATTCTTGAAATGGAGATATTTCTTTTGGGAACAAAACTCTTTATGATTGTTGAAACACCTTTAGATTTTGATTGGAATACAGCGATGACTAAACTTGCAACGTTACCACGTCAGGCTGAATGGGAAGAATATATGTCTATCTTTCAGATGGCCTCTCCAGAAGCTTCTTCTGCAGAAAAATGGCAAATGATGGACGAAATATTCCGTTTGTAATTATCCTAAGCCAAAGAATCATGGTTTGCATGATTTAGCATGTATTTTTCATGAAGGGCGGTATTGAATAAAATAGAGCCTGTTGGTGTAAATTTGCTGTTGTAAACCTATATATAATTGGAATTAATTGATTTTATTAGAATTTGTATGGGAAATAGATTCTGGATAGTTATTAAATACAAAAATAGAAATACCTGTTTGGGAAATATCTGGAAGATAGAGACAGGTCAAATTTGTTTTCAATAAATAAAAATATTTATTAATATATGGCATATATAATTAAAAAGCATATGACGGCATGCCTCAAATTAAGCGAATTTATTATATTTGTCCTGTTATCAGTTGGAATGCCTTTGTCTGGATAGTGGCTAAATATGCATTTGATTAGTCCTATGATCAGTGCTTATTTTCCAAAATTGGATTGGGCTTTAGAACATTATTAGATTATTAGTAGTCTGAATGTGCTCAATCTGATTGAACAATTAATTATGTTATTGATTTTTCCCCAATAAGTGGAATTAAAATTTAAAAATAAGTAATGAAGATACCAGATTTTATTTTTGTGAAGAAATGGTGGTTTTATTTGTTTCTGTTTTTTGGAACAGCATCTTGTTGGGCACAGCCGTCATTTAGAGGTTTAGAGAATTTGTTTACATCTCCAGAAAGTTATGTGGTGAGACATACATCTGTTAAACCGGTTATTGATGGAAATATAACTGATGCAGTGTGGCAGAATGCTTCATGGAGTAATTTCTTTAGGGATATAGAAGGAAAATCAAAACCTGATCCTTATTATAAAACCCGGGTAAAAATGCTTTGGGACGATAATTATATATATTTTGCGGCTGATATTGAGGATAACCATGTATGGGCTAATCTTCGCAATCACGATGAAGTGGTTTATAACGATAACGATTTTGAGATATTTATTGATCCGGATAATAATACTCATCAGTATTTTGAGGTGGAAGTGAATGCATTGAATACCATTTTTGACCTGTTTCTGTCTAAACCTTACCGCAATAACTCACACGAATTAGTTGGATGGAATGCAGAAGGTATGCGTACTGCTGTTAAAATTCACGGGACATTGAATAATCCAAAGGATAAAGACAAGGGATGGACAGTTGAGATTGCCATTCCAATTAAAGCGTTGACAATTGGTGGCAATGTGGTTATTCCTGAAGAAGGAACTTTATGGCGGATTAATTTCTCAAGAGTTGAGTGGAATACAGATATAATTAATGGAAAATATGTGAAGAAGAAAAGCCCGGAGGGGAAGGTCTTACCTGAGAATAATTGGGTATGGTCCCCACCAGGATTGATCAATATGCATTATCCTGAGCGTTGGGGGTATTTGCTTTTTACTGCAAAACAAGATCCGAATCAGTTACCTGATTTCAAATTACCTTATGCTGAAAAACAAAAGCAGTACTTATGGCTTGTCTATTATCGCCAGAAGGAATATATGGATAAACATAAAAGATATGCATCTACATTGGAAGAACTAAACATTAATCCGGTAACTTTTGAATTAGATAATGTTGAGAACTCTCTGGTAATGGAAGCAACGGCACATCAGTTTAATGCTGCCATCAGTTCACAGAATAATAAAACCTGGAGTATTAATGATGAAGGATTAATTGAAGTCAGAAAATGATTTTTAATGACTTATTGCATGATTTATAAAAATAAATATCTATAATATGAGAAATAGAAGTTTTCCAGGTGGTGTAATGAAGGCTTTGCTTTTGAGCTTGCTTATAGCATTTATCACTCCTGCTTGTTTTAGTAAGCCAATACAGAAATCTTTCCGAATGGAAAACCTGACTCGTTATGTTGATCCTTATATTGGCACCGGAGGACATGGTCATACCTTTTTAGGAGCCAATGTACCTTTTGGCATGGTTCAGCTAGGTCCCAATAATTATACCCGCGGATGGGACTGGTGCTCAGGTTATCATTATTCGGATTCAATAGTAACAGGCTTTGGACATATGCATCTTAGCGGTACCGGAATCGGTGATCTGGGAGACATTCTGTTAATGCCCGCTACAGGCCGTGTGTCAACCAAAGAGAGTACTCCGGAACAATATCTTTCAGGAATTGGCTCACTCTATCGTCATTCCGGTGAAACCGCCCGTCCGGGTTATTATGCAGTTCACCTTGACCGTTATAATGTGGATGTGGAGCTGACTGCTACTCAGAGATGCGGTTTCCATAAATATACTTTCCCGGCTTCGCAGGAATCAAAGATCATTATCAATCTGGAACAGGGAATAGGCTGGGATACCCCAGTGGAAACCTTTATCACAGCAGAGACCGACAGTACCGTTTCAGGTTACCGTTATTCAAAAGGGTGGGCCAGTGATCAACGGATCTATTTTTACGCAACCTTTTCAAAGCCGTTTAAGAGTTTTACCGTATCAGATACCACCTCAGTGAAACCTGGCAGATCCCTGAAAGCAGGACGGGTTTACGGAGTGGCAGATTTTGGTACAAAGTCTAAAGAGGTAATATTTGTAAAGGTTGCCATTTCACCGGTAAGCATAGAGAATGCCAAAGCAAATATGAAAGAGGAACTTCCCGGCTGGAATTTCAGACAGACGGCAGTTAAAGCCGATAATGCCTGGAATAAGGAACTGAATAAAGTGGTGATAAAAGCCGATAATGCTGCCCGTATGCGCACTTTCTATACAGCATTATATCACACTATGATTGCCCCTTCGGTTTTCAGTGATTGCAATAAAGACTATCGGGGAGCCGATAAAAAAATACATAGGAATGCAACGTTTACCAATTATACCACCTTCTCTTTATGGGATACCTACCGTGCCGCACATCCTCTTTTTACGCTCCTTCAACCGGAAAGAACCAGCGATTTTGTGAATACGATGCTGGCCATCTATCAGCAGCAGGGAGAACTTCCGGTATGGCATCTGATGGGTAATGAGACCTATTGCATGGTCGGTTGTCCGGCTGTAATGGTCGTTGCCGATGCCTGTCTGAAAGGAATAAAGGGCTTTGATAAGAAACTGGCTTACGAGGCAATGAAGAAGACCATGATGCAGGACAGCCGTGGTTTGAAATACGTAAGGAAGTACGGCTATATACCTGCTGACAGTACCGTTGAATCCGTAGCTATGGGTTTGGAATATGCCATTGCCGACTGGAGCGTCGGACAGGTAGCAAAGAAAGAAGGCTTTACAGAAGATTACAACTATTTCGATAAACGCGGGAAATACTACCGTAACTATTTCGATACCCAGACAGGCTTTGCCAGAGGACGTGTAAACGATAATACCTGGAGAACCCCGTTTAACCCGTTTACTTCCATTCACCGTCAGAACGACTATACCGAAGGAAACGGTTGGCAATATACCTGGCTGGTACCCCAGGATGTGGAAGGATTGATCGGACTTTTCGGGGGAGAAAAAGCATTTACTTCCAAACTGGATTCGCTCTTTCTGGCCAAAGGCGAGCTTGGAAAAGACGCTTCCCCTGATATCAGCGGTCTGATCGGACAATATGCTCATGGCAACGAACCGAGCCATCATATAACCTATATGTATGCCTATGTGGGACAACCCTGGAAAACGGCGGATAAGGTACGTGAGATAATGAATACATTATATACAGATAAGATTGATGGCCTTTGCGGAAACGAGGATGTTGGACAGATGTCGGCCTGGTATGTCCTCTCGTCATTGGGATTCTATCCTCTTAACCCTTCAAACGGCTGTTATGTCTTCGGGAGCCCGGTAGTGAACAATGCCACCATCAGCGTGGGTAACAATAAGACATTTACCATGAATGTATTGAATAACAGTGTTGCGAATAAATACATTCAGAAAGTAACCCTGAACGGAAAGAACTATCCAAAATCCTATATCCTGTACAAAGATATAATGAACGGAGGAAAGCTGGTTATTGAGATGGGCAACAAACCATCCTCATGGGGCACAGCTCCGGCTGACCGTCCCCATTCGGAAATGTAAATGTTTACCGAATGAAGCATAACCATAACTTTAAGAAATGTATATAGCAAGAATATAATAATGATGAAAAGACACAGTTTTATAGTAGCTTTGTTTTCTTTGTTCTGTATAACCGGTTCTTTTGCTCAGAACCGCTATGAACTCAATAGTGGCTGGAAGTGCAGATCAATAAAAGAAGAAAAAGCCTCGGGAGAGGATATCTCCACACCATCTTATTCTTTATCGGCATGGAAAAATGCCGTTGTTCCCGGTACGGTGCTAACAACCCTGCTTGCCAACAAAGAGATACCGGATCCTTTCTATGGCATGAACAACGAACAGATACCAGATATCTATAAAACCGGCAGGGATTACTATACTTTCTGGTTTGTAAAGAACTTTAAGGAACAACAACCTGAAAACGGAAATCAGGTATGGCTTAAATTCCGAGGCATTAACTATAGCTGCAGGATATACCTGAATGGTGAGCTTGTAAACAAGGAACCGTATGAAGGTATGTATCTTCGCAAATCATTCAATATCACAAAACTTTTATCAAAGACAGGAGATAACCGCCTTGCTGTGATTGTCTTCCCTCCCGATCCGGTTGGTAATCCTAACGGAGGCCAGGGAGGTGACGGAACAATAGCACGTGGAGTCTCCCACCAGTATGTAGCTGGCTGGGACTGGATCCGCCCGATCCGTGACCGTAATACCGGAATCTGGGATAAGGTATATATTGAAAAGACAGGCAGTGTGAATTTAAGTGATCCGCATATCATTACTCAGGTTCCCGGCAAACGCACCCCCGAAGGCAAACAGAGCGAAGCCCTGATCAAAGTTTCAGCAGAAGTAGAAAATGCTTCGGATAACGTAGTGTCGGGTGTGGTTAAATTTTCAGTTGAAGGAAACGTAATCTCCAAAGAAGTAACCCTTGAACCCAATTCAAGGCAGACCGTTTCCTTGCCGGTTTACAAGATGCAGAATCCTCGCCTTTGGTGGCCTTCCGGTTACGGCGAACAGAATCTTTATAAATCCGAAATCTCTTTTGAAGAAAAAAACAAGGGAATTTCAGACAGTGAAAACCTTCAGTTTGGTGTAAGAGAAATCCAGACTCAGTGGAACCCGATAACCAGCAGCCGTGAAATACATGTCAACGGTCAGAAGATCTTTATCAAAGGTGGTAACTGGATCATCTCGGATGCAATGCTTCGTTTTACCCCTGAACGCTACGATACTGAAATCCGCTATCACCGTGATATGAATCTGAACCTGATCCGTATCTGGGGAGGCGCTTTGGTAGAACGTCCTGAATTCTATGAAGCTTGTGACCGTTATGGTATGCTTGTGTTCCAGGATTTCTGGATGTCCGGCGACTGCAATGGCCGATGGCTGGATCCAATGAAAAAGGAAGATCAGTGGACACGTAGAAAGTATCCGGATAACCACAGTCTGTTCCTGGAATGTGCAGCCGATATGGTTAAAATGGTACGCAATCACCCATCACTGGCAATCTGGTGCGGTGGAAATGAAATTGCTCCCCCTGATGATATCCTGACTGTTTTGCGCGATTCAATTATCGCCAAACTGGACGGTACCCGTATGTTCTTCGATTTTTCCAATACCGAAAAGATGTCATTAAATACCATTGGTGGAAACGGTGATGGTCCATACTCCATTCAGCCCCTGAGTGTATTCTGGAACTACAAAACCTGGCCTTTCAACTCGGAAGTCGGTTCAGTGGGAGTAGGCGATTATGAATCACTGAAACGTTTCATACCGGAGAAGAACATGGTGCTTCCTGTTTATCACCCGAATGAAAAGCCAAATGAAACCGCCGATTCCGTATGGACTTACCATACCTATACCGGAGTAGGCTATGAAGGCTTCCTGGAACCTTACGGAACCCCATCTGATATCAAAGATTTCTGCATGAAGGCCCAGCTGGTTAACTATGATCAGTACCGCGGACTGATGGAAGGATTCAGCTCTCACATGTGGAACTGGTACACGGGAGTTATAATCTGGAAAACCCAGAATCCATGGACAGCTATGCGTGGTCAGATGTACGATTACTACCTTGATCCTAATGCCTGCCTGTTCGGACTAAGAAACGGAAGTGAAAAGCTTCATGCCATGTGTAATCCTACTGACGGAACCCTTATGCTTGTCAATAACAGCTTCAAGGCTTGCCAGAACCTGACACTGACAGCAACGTGGTTTGATATGGACGGCAAGAGCCGTGAGATTACCCAAAAATCCACCTCCATTGATGCTTCCAGTAGCAAGAAACTGTTCTCCATAAGAAAAGAGCTTGATGCTCTTGCTAAAGAGAAAGGCGGTTTCCTCCGACTTCAACTGATGGACGAAACCAAGCAGGTTGTAAGTGAAAACATTTATTGGCTGCCCGACGGAACCGGTAAATACAGTGGCCTAGGGGAAATGGGCAAAGCCAAGCTCCGGGTGTCTGCTAAATTTATAAAATCCGGAAAGATTGAGGTTACGCTTGCTAACCCTGCGGGCAATCCGGTTGCATTCTTTAACCGTATCTCCGTGATAGATAAGAAGACGGGTGAAAGAATCCTGCCTTCATTCTACAGCGATAATTATTGTTCTGTGGTTCCTGGGGGAGTGAAGACAATTGAAATAGACTGCAATAACATCGGGCAGTCAGTTCCTCTTATTTCTGTTTCAGGATGGAATGTTGAACTACAAAAGATTTCCTTATCAAAAATTAAATAAATAGATATTATGACTACACGCAGAGATTTCTTAAAAAAAGGGGGATTGGGACTTGCGTCTTTAGCTCTTGGAGGAAGCCTGGATGTATACAGTAAAACTGTATCCGGAATACTTAAAGATGAGAAATATATTTCACAACGTCCGGAACTGTCTAAGCGTCATTTCACATCAAAGGCAGTTGAAGAAACCATTGTAAAAATAAAAAAGAAGATCAAGGACCCCAAACTGGCCTGGATGTTTGAGAACTGTTATCCGAATACATTGGATACTACTGTTTACTTCAAGATGATTGGTAATACACCTGATACGTTTGTATATACCGGAGATATTCATGCTATGTGGCTGCGCGATTCTGTTGGTCAGCTTTGGCCTTATCTGCCGCTCGTAAATAAAGATCCCCAATTAAAACTTTTGTTTCAGGGGTTGATACATCGTCAGGCTAAGTGTATTCTGATCGATCCGTATGCAAATGCATTTAATGAAGGGCCAACAGGCAGCGAGTGGGACAAGGATTTAACCACTATGAAGCCCGAACTTCACGAACGTAAATGGGAGATTGATTCTTTGTGTTTCCCTATTCGTCTGGCTTATAATTACTGGAAAAAGACTTCTGATACTTCGGTGTTTGATTCTACCTGGCAACAAGCCATGCATGCTGTACTTCGTACCTTTAAGGAACAACAACGGAAAGATGGATTAGGCCCTTATAAATTTCAGCGCGTTACTGAGAAACAGTCGGATACGCAGGCTAATAATGGGTATGGCTCTCCGGTGAAACCTGTCGGAATGATATTTTCTACTTTCCGTCCCTCTGATGATGCCTCTGTGTTTGGCTTTTTGATTCCATCCAATCTGTTTGCTGTAACTTCTTTGAGACAATTAGCAGAAATATCACGCAAAGTGACAATGGACACAGTTTTTGCTGGTGAGTGCGAAGCTATGGCCGATGAAGTAATGGCTGCAATTAACAAATATGCAATCATAAATCATCCGGAATATGGAAAGATATATGCTTATGAAGTAGATGGTTTCGGAGGTGTTCTTTTAATGGACGATGCCAATGTTCCTGGTTTGTTATCATTGCCTTATATTGATTGTATATCTGTTGATGATGAGATTTATCAGAATACCCGTAGATACGTGTGGAGCAGTGATAACCCGTATTTCTTCAAAGGTACAGCCGGAGAAGGGATTGGTGGACCGCACGTTTCAGATTTTTCACTTAACATGATCTGGCCGTTAAGCATATTAATGAAAGCTATGACTAGTAAGGATGATGCTGAGATAAAAGCTTGCATGAAGGTTTTGCGAGATACTGATGCTGATACCGGTTTTATGCATGAATCATTTTATAAGGATAATCCAATGAAGTTTACACGAAGTTGGTTTGCTTGGGTAAATTCAACATTTGGTGAACTAATCCTTAAACTCGACGAAGAGAATAAACTGCAATTACTGTCCTAAGTTATTGCAGGTGATTTATAAAAATAGAAAATCGGGTAAGCAATCTGTAAAAATGATGCTTATCCGATTTCCTTTTTAGTTTTCCTGAAGTTCCTTTTTAGGGAATCTTGCAAGAGCTGTAATTCTTTGGACCTTCACATTTCTTTGATGTGAGATTAAACCATTTGAACTTAATAAAGTAATTAAATCAGCCCCAAATACAATATTAATATCCATGTGTTGTAATGCATAAATATTGGCTAAGGTTATTATTATGGAACTCGAAATAATTATTATCATGGCGGTCCGATGAGAGAAACCAATATCAATTAGTCTATGGTGAAGATGTTTTCTGTCTGGAGTAAATATGTTTTTATGTAAACGGAATCTGGCATACATTACTTTAACAGTATCGAACATGGGAATAATCAAAACGGAAGCTGCTACTAAAATGGCACCTGTTGGCTGAGCAAATGATGATTCCGGAAGATCCATTGCTAGTCGGATTCCAAGAAATGAGAGTAAGAAACCCAGCATAAGAGAACCTGTATCTCCCATAAATATTTTATTTTTAGTGCTAAATACATTATAGTAGAAGAAAGAAGCAAGAATTCCTAACATTGTAAAACAGAGAATTGATAAAGTCCATTGTTCACTTATAAAAAACAAGCATCCATAAACAATTAGCGCAACACTGCTAAGACCTGAGGCTAATCCATCTATTCCGTCAATAAGGTTAATGGAATTTGTTATATAAATGCAGAGAAACATGCTAAGTGGAATGCCTATCCATATAGGAATCTCATATATCCCAAACAAACCGTAAAAGTTATCAATGTATGTGTCACTTGCAATCATAAAAATTGAAGCGGCTAATTGTACTATAAATTTCTTTTTATAGCTTACACCTGACAGATCATCTTTTATACCTACTATATATAATATTAAGAAGCCGCAAATTATCATCATTAAATCACCTATAACTTTATAAAATATAGGAAGGTATGCATTTCCCATCATCTGTAATCTTATATACAGTATAATTATTGTAATTAAAAGCAGAACTGGAAAGAAAGATATACCACCTAAGCGGGGAACAGGAATCTCATGTTCTTTTCTATCGTTTGGCATGTCAAATAAACCTTTTTTCCGAGAAAAAATAATGATCTTGGGTAAAATAAAACTTTCAATGATAAGGGATGAAATAAATCCTCCAATAATAAATGCAATGCAAATTTTATAATCTTCCATATTTATTTGCTCTTTTATTAAACATAAGGCTAACTAATGAATAAAATCAAAATTAAGAAACTTGTCTATTAAAAAGGTTATTCAAGATAAAAAGAACACCTTTTAATTCATAAACAGCTATCTGGATAATAAGTTTATCAAAAAATGCATTATTTATGATAAAAAGTCCACTAATATATGGAAAAGAGTCTTTATTTTTGCCTATAAATGCAATAGATATAATATTATAGAATATAAAGAAATGATAAAAACAATTTGTAAAGTTATTCTTTTTTGTGCTTTTTCATGTACCGCACAAGCTTTCTCACAAGTGGGGATTTCGGATAAATTACCAATGTCTGTACGTATGGCCAAATCTGAAATGATTCGTTTCCCTCACGCATGGCAATTAGATTTCTCAAAAGATTTAAGATGGAATTATTGTCAGGGGCTGGAGTTGAAAGCAATGCTCGATGTGTATGACAAATATGGTGACGATAAGTTCTATAAATATGCACTTACGTATGCTGATACAACGATTAATGATGATGGAAGTATAAAGACTTACAAAATGTCAGAGTATAGTTTAGATCGTGTTAATTCGGGGAAGATCCTTTTCCGTATTTACGAACAGACTAAGAATGAGAAATATAAAAAGGCTCTTGATCTGTTAAGAAGTCAGCTGGATAGTCATCCACGTACATCAGAAGGTGGTTTTTGGCATAAGAATGTCTATCCTAACCAAATGTGGTTGGATGGTGTTTATATGGCATCTCCTTTTTATGCTGAATATTCTTTCCGTAATAACCGGCCACAGGATTATGCTGATGTAATAAAGCAATTTATAGTAATAGCTCGCCATACTTATGATCCGGCTAATGGGCTTTACCGCCATGCATGGGATGAAAGCCGTGAACAGAAATGGGCGGACAAGCAGACCGGACAAAGTGCTCATTGCTGGGGAAGAGCTATGGGATGGTATGCTATGGCACTGGTGGATGCTCTCGATTTTATCCCAAAACATGAAGCTGGTCGTGATTCTATGCTAAATATCCTGAATAATGTGGCAACTCAGATTAAAAAATATCAGGAAAAGAAGAGCGGTCTTTGGTATCAGGTGATTGACAGAAGCGGAGACAAGGGAAATTATCTGGAGGCTTCTTGTTCTTCAATGTTTGTATACACTCTGTTTAAAGCGGTTCGTATGGGTTATATTGATAAATCTTACCTGCAAGTGGCTGAAAAGGGATACAAAGGAATACTCAGTAATTTGATTGAAGTGGATAAACAAGGAATTGTTTCTATAACAAAAGTTTGTGCCGTTGCCGGACTGGGAGGTAATCCTTATCGTTCAGGAGATTATGACTATTATATCCACGAAAAGATTCGGTCTAACGATCCTAAGGCTGTAGGGCCATTTATTATGGCTAGTCTTGAATGGGAAAAGCTTCATAAGTAACTAAATACTAATCAGGGAGCTTATGTTTGCTAAAGCAGTTAAAATACTAATTTTATTTGTGTTGTTTTGTGCTAATGTTAAGGCACAAAAGCAAGATACTATTGTTGTAGCCCAGGATGGGAGTGGTAAGTACAGAAATATTCAGGAAGCTGTAGAAAGTGTACGTGCTTTTATGGATTATACGGTTACCATTTATATAAAGAATGGGGTGTACAAAGAAAAAATTGTTATTCCTTCTTGGATTAAGAATGTGGAAATTATTGGTGAAGATGCCTTTAAGACTGTTATTACCAATAATGATCATGCAAACATGAATAAGATGGGAACGTTTCGTACCTATACTGTGAAAGTGGAAGGTAACAATATTACTTTCCGAAATCTGACAATTGAGAATAATGCGGAACAGCTGGGACAGGCTGTCGCACTTCATACCGAGGGTGACAGGCTGATATTCATCAACTGCCGTTTCCTGGGTAATCAGGATACTGTTTACACCGGAACAGAGGGAACACGTCTTTGGTTTACCGATTGTTATATTGAAGGAACAACCGACTTTATTTTTGGTCCATCTACCGCATTGTTTGAACATTGTACTATTTATAGCAAACGAGATTCATATATCACTGCAGCTTCAACGTCGAAGGATACAAAGTATGGCTATGTATTTAAAAATTGTAAGCTGACCGCTGCACTTGATGTAACGAAAGTATATCTGGGACGTCCCTGGAGGCCTTATGCTGCTACTGTTTTTATGAATTGTGAGTTGGGTAAACATATTCTTCCTGTTGGTTGGCACAATTGGAAGAACCCGGAAAATGAGAAAACGGTCCGTTATGCAGAGTATATGAATACCGGTGAAGGGGCATCTACAAAGGAACGGGTAAAATGGAGCAAGCAATTAAATAAGAAAGAGGCTGCTGAATATACTGTAGAGAAGATCTTTAAGATAAACAACAACTGGTATCCTCACAAATAAAGTAATATTATATGTGAACTATTAACTTCGTCTTATTTTTCTAAGATGAATTCAATATTTACACATAATACAATAAAAAATAGACTATTGGTTGATGCTTTATTTGTAAACTTGTAGCCTTGGATATTATTATGAAATCATGAAACATAAACTTTTTTTTATACTACTGGCTTTCCTTGTTTTTTCTGCCTTTAAGGCAGATCGTGTGATTACTGTGTTTATGATTGGCGACTCTACCATGGCCAATAAATCACTTGAAGGTGGAAACCCTGAAAGAGGATGGGGGCATGTGCTTGCCGGATTCTTTACTGAGGATGTCCGAATAGATAATCATGCGATGAATGGAAGAAGTTCTAAAAGCTTTATTGACGAAGGACGTTGGGAAAAGGTGATCAACCAGGTGAAAAAAGGTGATTATGTCTTTATTCAGTTTGGACATAATGATGAAAAGGCTGATTCAACTCGCCATACTGATCCAGGAACAACGTTTGATGCAAACCTGCGTAGGTTTGTAAACGAAACGCGTGCCAAAGGTGGAATACCGGTTCTTTTCAATTCCATCGTTCGTCGGAATTTTATCCGTCCGCAAGATAAAGATATAAATAAAGATACTCAGGTTCCCGGAGAGGAGGTTCTTCCTGTAGAAGGAAAGATACTTTTCGATACACATGGAGCTTATCTGGATTCTCCCCGCAAGGTGGCAAAGGAATTAGGAGTTGCATTTGTAGATATGAATAAGATTACTCACGACTTGGTAGAAGGACTAGGTCCGGTAGAGTCTAAGAAACTTTATATGTGGATTCCCGCTAATAAATTTGTGGCATTACCAAAGGGACGTGAGGATAATACTCACTTAAACATTTACGGTGCTCGTGTGATTGCCGGGTTAACAGTTGAAGCTATAGCCAAAGAGGTACCTGAGTTGGCTAAGTATGTGCGCCATTATGACTATGTAGTTGCTCAAGATGGAAGTGGAGATTTTTTCACTGTACAAGAAGCCATTAATGCCGTTCCTGATTTCCGGAAGGAGGCTCGCACCACTATTTTAATCCGCAAAGGGGTGTATAAGGAAAAATTAATTATTCCTCCATCCAAAATAAATATTTCGCTTATCGGACAAGAAGGAGCAGTAATCTCTTACGATGATTATGCTTCGAAAAAGAATTTGTTTGGCGAGAACAAATCTACCTCAGGTTCGGCAAGTTGCTACATCTATGCACCCGACTTCTTTGCTGAAAACATCACTTTTGAGAATACTTCCGGTCCGGTAGGACAGGCAGTTACAGTTTTTATTGATGCCGACAGAGTGATGTTCCGTAAATGTCGCTTTCTTGGATTTCAGGATACTCTTTACACCTATGGAAAAGATAGTCGTCAGTACTATGAAGATTGTTATATTGAGGGCACAGTCGATTTTATATTTGGATGGTCGGTTGCTGTTTTTAACCGTTGCACCATTCATAGCAAAGGAAATGGTTATGTTACCGCCCCTTCTACAGATAAAGGCAAACCTTACGGTTATGTCTTTTATGATTGTAAGCTGACTGCTTCAGAAGGAGTAAACAAAGTATGTCTTGCTCGTCCTTGGAGACCGTATGCACAAGCTGTTTATATCCGCTGTGAAATGGGAAAACATATTATTTCTCAAGGATGGGACAATTGGGGAAAGAAGGAAGCGGAAAAGAATAGCTTCTTTGCAGAATACAAGAGCAGTGGGGAAGGGGCTAATGCAGATTCCCGGGCTTTTTACTCTCATCAGTTGAAGGATATTAATAATTATGATATGGAAAAAGTCCTTGCAGGAGATGATAACTGGAACCCTGTAAAGAACGGGGCAGATAAAGTAATGCTGAAAGCCCGTTAATTATAAGTTACTCACTTTACATTTTTGTATCCTTATAAAGATAACTATTTTTTTTATAAAGAAAAAAGTACCTTAATCAGTAATGTGAATAATTTAAGATCGAAGAATGAGAACGATTACTATTAAATTGTGTATTTTTGAATTTAGTATCTCAGGTTAATAAATACACTACTATGAAAAACCTTCTTTTTATATTCCTATTATGGATAGCATCTTTGTGCGGTTATGCACAGCAAAGGTGTTCATTTACACATTATTCCTCTGAAGATGGACTATCACAAAACACTGTGATGAGTATGCTGCAGGACCATAAGGGGATTATGTGGTTTGCAACATGGGACGGAATCAATAAATTCAATGGATATTCCTTTAAAACATTCAAGGCTCGTCAGGGAGATTTGATCAGTCTGACAAATAACCGGGTGGACCGCATGGTGGAAGATATCTATGGATACATCTGGGTGCTGACGTATGATAACCGGGCTCACCGCTTTGATCCCAACACGGAGACGTTTATTAAGGTGCCTTCCTCTGGCGAAGGAAGTACTTCCAATATATTGTCCATCGAAGCAATGAAGGATGGATCAGTGTGGCTGCTCACGGAAAATGAAGGAGCTATCCGGGTGTTAACAAATTTAAATACGCATCAATTGACTACGGATGTCTATTCGCTGAAAGCCGGACTGTTTCCTGCTCAGAAGGTATATAAAGTTCATCTGAGTGCTTCAGGAAATGAGTGGATGCTAACAGATAACGGGCTGGGATTGATCAGGCCGGGACAAAAAGTGCCTGTTTTATATTTTGTAGAGACAAACGGAAACCGCCATCGGCATAAGCAATCTTTTTATTCTTTGCAGGAAACTCCCACAGAAATCTTTTTTGGTTCGGACATGGGGCGTGTATGGAGTTATCAAAAGAAGAGAAGAAACTTTCAGCTACTGGAGTTGCCTACTAAATCAAATGTTATATCGGTGAACTCTGTTTCTCCCGATGAAATAGTATTTTCAACGGCCGACGATGGCTTCTTTACTTATCGTCTGGGTAATAAAGAAATAATTCATTATAATACAACTACCTGTGCCAATCTGCCTTCAAATAAAATAGTATCTGTCTATGTAGACCGCTGTAAAGAGGTCTGGTTTGAACTGAAAGAAGCTGATGGCGTTACTCATTTTAATCCGCACACAAACAAGGTAAAGCAAGAGATTGTTCCAGCTGAACAAGGGGGGGCTTCCCGTTCACGACCGGCTTTTCATATACACGAAGACGTTAACGGATATCTTTGGGTACATCCTTATGGCGGAGGTATGTCTTATTTTAACAGAAAACTGGATAAGATTGTTCCTTTCTATAATGAATTCGGTTCATCAAACTGGCGCTTTTCAAATAAACTTCATTCAGCCATGTCCGACCGGCAGGGTAATCTGTGGATGTGTACTCACTCCAGAGGTTTGGAAAAGATAACTTTCCAGGATAGTCAGTTTCATTTAACCACACCTGATCCACATGATTATGAATCGCTCAGTAATGAAACCCGTGCTATTTTTGAAGATAAAAGCCGAAACTTGTGGGTTGCGTTGAAAGATGGAACATTGCGCATTTATGATTCCAACCGTAATTATATGGGTTACCTTACGGAATCCGGAACAATATCCCAAAGTGGTGCGAAACTCGATGGAGTGGTTTATTCAATTACTCAGGACAGAAAAGGAGTTATCTGGATTGGCACGAAAGGAAGAGGATTGGTCCGCGCTGAAAAAGCAGGAAATCAGTACCATCTGTCCCGTTTTATATATAACGAAGATGATATTTACAGTCTGAGCGACGATAATATTTACTGTGTCTTTGAAGATCATAAAGGAAAAATATGGATTGCTACATTTGGTGGTGGTATTAATTATATTGATCAGGATAAGAATGGACGTTTTATTTTTATTAATCATCGGAATAATCTGAAAGGATATCCTATTGATCAATGCTATCGTGTTCGTTATATTACGGAAGATGTCAAAGGAAATATCTGGATAGGAACCACCTCAGGGGTACTATCTTTTAAAGATAGTTTTACGAATCCGGAAGAAATACAGTTTAATCATTATTCTCGTGTACCGAGTAGTACGACTAGTCTAAGCAATAATGATGTGCATTGGATTCATGCTACAAAGAATGGTGAGCTCTATCTGGCAACTTTTGGCGGGGGGCTCAATAAATTACTCTATGTCTCAGGAAAAGATAAGGCTGTGTTTAAATGTTACACGGTTAAGGATGGAGCACCTTCAGATGTAATGCTGTCTATGCAGGAAGATGTAAAAGGTAATTTGTGGATCAGCACGGAGAACGGATTAAGTAAGTTTATTCCTTCACAACATAAGTTTGAGAACTACGATGATAAAAGCTTCTCGTTTAAAGCTTCGTTCAGTGAAGGTACATCTGAAACAACTGCTAATCACGAAATCTATTTTGGAACCACAACCGGTTTTCTCTATTTTAATCCGATGGCTATCCGTAAAAGTACCTATGTGCCTTACATAACTTTCTCAGAGTTAATGATAGCTAATAAAGAAGTTGGACCTGGTGTAAACTCTGTTTTGAAGGTGGGATTGGACGATACTAAGGAACTAACCCTTTCACATAAAGAAAATACCGTTACTATTCAGTATTCTGCGCTTGATTTTAGAAACTCCGATAACATAAAGTATGCGTATTATCTGGAAGGGTTTGATAAGGAGTGGACGTATGTAGATAAGCAGCGGTTGGCCACATATACAAATCTCCCGAAAGGTGATTATGTTTTCCATGTGAAATCTACTAATAGTGACGGAGTCTGGGTGAACAATGAGCGCTGCCTCAAAATAAATGTCCTTCCTTCATTTTGGGAAACTTCTTGGGCTTATCTTATTTATTTTGTCTTTATTCTGGGTATCATTCTGGTGGCTGTATTTATCCTGTTTACTATTTACCGATTGAAAAATGAAGTCTCTGTAGAACAGCAGGTATCTGATATAAAACTCCGTTTCTTTACTAATATTTCTCATGAACTGCGTACACCTTTGACGCTGATTTCGGGTCCGGTGGAACAGGTCCTGAAAAATTCTCAGATACCGGAGGATGCTCGTGAGCAACTGAATCTGGTAAAACGTAATACTGACCGGATGTTGAGGCTGGTTAACCAGATTCTGGACTTTAGAAAGATTCAGAATAAAAAGATGAAAATGCAGGTACAGGAGATTAATACGGTTCCGTTTGTTCGTCGTATTATGGATAACTTCGAATCATTGGCAGAAAATCATCGTATAGAGTTTCTGTTCGAGAACGAAAAGCCGCAGATGATTCTTTGGGTAGATATAGACAAATTTGAGAAAATTTTGTTTAACCTCCTTTCTAATGCCTTTAAATTTACTCCGCAAGGCAAAATGATTAAGGTCTTTATCAAAGATGAGGGCACTACGTTAGCTATTGGAGTTTCTGATCAGGGAATTGGAATTGCTGATAATAAGAAAAATTCTCTTTTCACCCGCTTTGAGAATCTGGTTGACAGAAATATTTTCAATCAGCCTAGCACAGGTATCGGGCTTTCTTTGGTGAAAGAATTAGTAGAGATGCACAAGGCAACTATTCAGGTAGATAGTAAGTTGGGCGAGGGAAGTTGTTTCACAACGCATTTTCTTAAAGGCAAGGATCATTATGATGAAAGTGTAGAGCTCATTCTTTCGGATACTGACTATCTGGAAAAGAATGAAGTGTTGCATAGTGCAGATTTTAGCGATGAAACACAGTTGAAAGAAACTGATACTTGCGATCAGAATATTGATTTGTCGAAGGAAACAATGCTTCTGATAGAAGATAATGCTGAACTGCGGTATTTCCTTCGCTCTATTTTCAGTTCTACGTACCAGGTAATTGAGGCTTCTGATGGTAAAGACGGATTCGAAAAAGCTTTGAAGTATGTACCGGACATGATTATCAGTGATGTAATGATGCCAGAGAAGGATGGAATTGAGCTGACAAAAGAACTGAAAACAGAAATGGCAACCAGCCATATCCCTATTGTACTTCTCTCAGCCAAATCGGATATAGAGAGCAAACTGCAAGGATTGGAATTTGGCGCCGATGATTATATAACTAAGCCATTTAGTGCGACTTATCTGGAGGCAAGAGTCGAGAATTTACTGGCACAAAGACATAAGTTACAGGAACTTTATCGTGCAAATCTGATGGCTAAGCCCAAGGAAGAAAGTCCTGTGCAGCCGGAAATGTCGTTGTACGATCGCCGGTTTATGGATAAACTGCTGTTACTGATGGAAAAGAATATGGATAATGGAGATCTTATTGTAGATGATTTAGTGCAGGAAATGGCTGTTAGTCGTTCTGTATTCTTTAAGAAACTGAAAATGCTGACCGGATTGGCTCCGATTGAATTTATAAAAGAAATGCGGGTAAAAAGAGCTGCTGAGCTTATTAAAACAGGCGAGTATAATATGACGCAAATTTCTTATATGGTTGGAATTAATGATCCGCGTTACTTTAGTAAATGCTTTAAGCAGAAATATGGCATGACTCCTACGGAATATAAAGACAGTATAGGAAAGAATTATTAATCATCATGTATATATGAAAACTCATAAACTGATTTTCTGGATCATCGTTGTTGTTTTGCTCGCAGCTTTAGCAACGCTTCTTTTTGCTCTTTTTCTGGGAGCCCTACAATAACGAGTTATAGAAATTCTTCATATAAAAGGTTGTATTTATACTGATTGTTCATTGTTTGTAAATGATGGACCGTTAGTATAGATGCAACCTTTTTAACTTGTAGATTGATAGCAATATGCCGTTCTAAATTGTTTTGCAGATAGCATTGCAATGTCACTTAACCATTCTTCAGCCGGTAAAGCCCATTTATTTGTTGTTTCCGGATTTTTCCGTAAAGCAATGCATATCCTCCTCCAGGGAAAATGTGAAGAGTTTCCATTTATAATCCAGTTCTGCACGATGATATTTTGACTTCTCGGGCAGCCTTTTTCTACAGTTCATCCTAATTTATTTATCTATAGAGAATTCCTTCTGCCTTTTAAATGAGTGAAAGAATCTCTTCTGCCTGATTTACGATATGTGCAGGCTTAAACTCTTCCAGTTCCACACATGGACGAAAACCCCAGGTTACTCCGGCAGCAGTTATTCCGGCATTTTTTGCTGTTAGCATGTCAATGCCAGAGTCGCCTACGTAGAGAACATCACTTTTATCAACCTTTGCTATGGCAAGAATATCCTCTACAACCGTAGGGTCTGGTTTAGCTTTTACACCTTCGCGTAGTCCGAATACAGCAACAAAAGGAATATTGCCAAAATAATGCTCAATAAGTTTCTCTGTTCCTGACTGATATTTATTAGATGCAACCGCAAGCATTATCCCTTTCTCCTGAAGTGCAGACAGCAGTTCAGGTATACCCGGGTAAGGTCTGCTTCGATCCATATTATGCTCACCGTAATAAATCAGGAAGTGTTTGCGAATCTTTGCAATGTTTTCTTCACTCTTTTTGCCTTCCGGAAGTGCGCGCTCAAAAAGTTTATTTATTCCGTTGCCTACAAAGAACTTATATTCACTCTCTTCGTGTTCCGGGAAACCGGTCTTTCTCAGCGCATAATTGGTGCTTTGTGCCAAGTCGGCAATGGTGTTAATCAGGGTTCCGTCTAAATCGAATATGACTAATTTCTTCATTCTAACTTATGTTTTGATGCAAAGTTACGGAAAATAAAGCAGGGACAAGAATGATTAATGCTTCTTCAGGCCTTATTTAAGGTGAAACTTCAGGATAGTTAAGCTATTTATTCCTTATAATATAATAGAAAGGTCTACACCTAAATTTATAAAAGTGTACGCTATGTTTTTATAAAGTGTAGACCTATTTATGGAATGCTCTACATTAATTTAAGAATTATTGCCCATAAATCACCTAAACAATAAAGACTGTTTGCCTTACCTATAAGCAAAACAAACAGTCTTATTCTAAATGAAAAATAACTTTATTTCTCAATATGGAACCAATCAACCTCGGCCCATCCACCATCATTGGTTACAATTGCCGGACGAGTGCAGAAAGTTCCAATTTTTGCACCGATCCATTTACCTTCACGTGCCTGGAAACTTTTGCCAAACTTCTTGAAGTTCTTCCCATCTGTGCTGTAACTGAACTCACACTGGGCTGCCTTATTGAATGTTACCTTAAAGTAAACTGTGCTTTCCTTTAATGTGACAGATTCATTGACTACTTCCGCCGATCCTTTATCTGCATTTTTGCACTCATTCTGTGAGAGAATTAATCCTTCTTTCGTGTTCTCAAGTGAAAGAAGTGCATAGTTGAGTCCCATTACCAGCAAACCGGTGCGTTCTCCGTAGTATTTTGGACTGGGAGCAAACCGTAGTTTCATCACCGCACTGAATTCGTTTGAAGGAGTCTTCTGTAAAAGCAGGTTGGCTACGTCCCATAAATTCTTATAATCCTTAACAACAGGGTAGGAGTATAGGCGTGCATAGCCTTTATCCGGTGCAAGAAAAATCCATTTCGGGTTATAGTTTGCATGCCATTGCCATTGTGGAGATAAAGTTTGGGTATTAAATTCATCGCTTTCCTGCGGAGTGCAGATAGGATAAGTATTGCCCACATTGGGTTTCTTGTAAGAAAGGATAGGTTCTCCGCAACCATCTCCGTCTTTATCCACGCCAATCACCGGCCAGTCTTTTACCCATTTCATTGGTTGCAGGTGAAGAAGGCGACCGTAAGCACCAACATCTTGAAAATTAAGGAACCAGTCTTCTCCTGTATTTGTATCTATCCAAGCTCCCTGGTGAGGACCGTTGATGGAACTCTTTCCCTGAGCCATTACAACCTTTTCCTCGTACGGACCATACGGATTCTTTGAACGGAGCACTAACTGCCATCCGGTAGCTACACCGCCTGCAGGGGTGAAAATATAGTAATAACCATTTCTTTTATAGAACTTAGGGCCTTCGCATGTTTCGTTGTGGTCGTGACCATCGTATACTATTCTCGATTCAGTGATGGCCTGAGTTGCCTCTGCATTCAGCTCACATACGGCAAGCACGCTTTTTAGTCCGGCACGACTTCCTGCAAAGGCATGAACCAGATACACGTTACCATCTTCATCCCATAAAGGAGTAGTATCAATAATTCCCTTTCCGGCTTTCACAAGAACCGGTTTGCTCCAGTGACCTTTAGGATCTTTTGCTTTGGTCATAAACACTCCCTGGTCAGGATCGCCCCAAAAAATATAGAATTCATTATTATGATAACGGATACTTGGTGCCCAAACTCTGTTACCATGTTCCGGCTTTTCAACAGCTTCCACCGGTTCAAGTGCGTAAGGTATGGCTGCATTAACAATGGTCCAGTTTACCAGATCTTTGGAGTGAAGAATCTGCAATCCTGGGATACAGTTAAAGCTGGAGGCTGTCATGTAATAATCGTCACCTACACGGCAGGCATCAGGATCAGAATAATCAGCATAAATAATAGGATTGCGGTAGGTGCCGTCTCCCTTGTCGGCTACCCATACTTTTGAAACATAGTTCTGCGCCATGGCGGGCAGACTTATTAACAGGAACAGGCATAAACCTGAAGTCTGTGCAAACTTCTTCATGTGGTATTATCTTTAATTGTTTCTTTGTTGCAAAAATAAAAAAATCCGGGAGATTGCATGTGCATTATTTGTGCAATCTCCCGGACTGATATGTGTAAATATTGATATTTACTTAATTGTTACTTTACAAGGATGTTCAAGTTCTTTCTTCCACTCCTGAACATAGGCAAACCATGCTTCCGGAGTTTTATAACCAAATGTTTCTTTCATAGATGTGAATACAATGTTATAATCAAAAGACTTTTTACCGTCTGCTCCTACTGTATAGAGATAATTCTCTTTATCTTTCACTTCAGCCTTTACATATTTCTGAGGAATGCAAGTAGAAAGTCCCACTGTTTCTTTGGCATATTTAATGGTATCATTTACAGGCCAATCTGTTCCCCAGCAAGCAATTAACCCTTTGTGATCAGAGAAAGATTTAGAATTTATAATGTCCTGAACTCCGGTGCAGAAAACTTTATTCTTCAGAGATTCGTCGAACATAATTTTTACTTCAGCATCCCGGTGTCCTGCATATAAAATATAACGGGTAGTCATATTCAGCTCGGCGCCTTGGTATTGCCAGTCGTTAGCAATTACATCAACTACTGTACGAACGGGTCCGTAAGCCAGGATACTTTCCGTACGGTTGCTTACAGGATCAATATGAAGAGCCTTTTTACCGTCCCATCCTTTCAATGTACCCAGTCCGCAACTGGCGTTAACACGAAGTACATCATCACCAAATCCTTTGGCTAGTTGTGCATCGGTAGGGTAGAACTGAGATTCTTTAATTTCGAATCCTTTATGAAACTTACCATAGAGATCTACAGTCTGCTTTTTATCAAAGTAAATGCGGTAAGCTACCAATTCCGATTCAAAAGCCGGACCGTGGTGGTGAAGCTGATTATAAAGTATTCCACCAGGAACTGAAACAGACGAAATAGGAACATGCTGACCTTTTTTATCGCTTACCAGCATTTCAGCATATACTTTTGAAGGGTATTTCTTAGTTGATTTCTCAGAAGAGAGAACTACTTTGAAAGTTTTATTTCCTTTGGCTGGTACATTGGTTACAAAAGCGATTTCATCTGCTTTACGATCTCCGTTTAAATCATCAAGCTGAGAGGGAATTTCAGTATTCCCTTCCCAAACAACAGCCGATTTTACAGTGAATCCTGCATTCAGCTCTTTAACCTTTAAAACAACGGGCTCATTTTCTTTCGCTTTATTCCATTCGTTACGAACTTCAATAGAAATGCTTTTTTCTGCTTTCTGGGCGAATGAACATAAAGGAAGGCAACAATACATTGCCAAGGCAATTTTTATACTCTTATTCATGGTTAATAAATTTCTGTAAAGTGCAAATGTATAATAAAAGCCCTGACAATCCCTGCTCTTTTTGATTGAAATCATTTAAAAATTACTGTTTTGCCCTTTTTGTCGATTTCTTTGAAAACAATGCCGTCAACTTTAATATTCTTTGAATTTCTTATTGATAGGCTATTCCCTGATGGAGACGTGATTTTAATATTATCCATTGTAACGCCGTCTGCCTGACTTACTTCTGCACCTTCTTTAGCATCGGTAATAACTACATTTTTAACTGTTACATTTTGGATTCTCATTTCAGGCAGACCGTTAAAGAACATGGCTCTTCCTGTTTTTTTGCAATAAATGTCGGAAATATGGATGTTTCTAAACGCTGGAGTTTTTTCTGTTACAGGAGGAACATCCTCTGATTGATAACTTTTCTTATCTTCTTCTGTCACTTCATCCTGAGCTTTTCCGCCATAGAATAAATCAAATAGAAGAGGCTCGTTAGGTATGTTAATCATGTTAATATGCTCAATATAGATGCCTTCAACAACACCACCGCGTCCACGGGCACTTTTAAAACGCAGTCCCACATCGGTACCCACAAAAGAACAGTTTGACACAAATATATTTTTTACTCCTCCGGACATCTCACTTCCCACTACAAAACCTCCGTGACCATGAAGAACAATGTTGTTTTTTACAATTACATTTTCACAGGGCTCGCCTCTTCTGCGTCCTTCCTCGTCTTTTCCTGATTTAATGCAGATAGCATCGTCTCCCGCATCAAAGGTACTGTTAATGATTAAAGCGTTCTTGCACGATTCCATATCCAATGCATCACCATTTTGCGAATACCATGGATTAGAGACAGTAACTCCGTTTATTGTTATGTTTTCGCAGGAAAGTGGATGAAGGCACCAACTTGGCGAATTTTTAAAAGTAACGCCTTGTAAAAGAACATTCTTACACTTAACGATACTTACCATCACTGGGCGAAGCCAGTCTTTTATGCTTTCCCATTCTTCATCGGTATTAATTCCAGTCGGGTTGTTGAAGTTCTCAGTAGCCATGGCTCCTTTTATTGATTTAGCAGTAGGATACCAGATTCTTTGGTCATTGCTTAGTACTCCGCCTGAGTTAACAAGATCTTTCCATTGCCTTTCCGTTAGTTTGTCTTTCTTTACTGGACGCCATGCATCTCCTGAACCTTCAAATATTCCCATCCCGGTAATTGCAATATTACTGGCTCCACGCGCAGAAACAGGAGATTGGCACCGACGGGTTTCAAGTCCTTCAAAAGAGGTTTTAATAATGGAATAGGCATTATAATCTTCTGTAAATACGATTAAAGCATTTTTCTCAGTATATAAATTTACATTGTTAAGTAGTTCAATGGGACCGGTCAACCATAATCCGGAAGGAATAACAACGGTTCCCCCTCCCTGGGCATTAACTTTCTTAATAGCATCGTTGATAGCTTTTGTATTGACCGTTATTCCGTCTCCCTTTGCTCCGAAGCTGGTAATGCTAACCCGGTAATCAGGAAAGGAGGGTTGTATCACTTTAGACATTTTAAACGGTAAGTTATTGTATATGCCCGCATCAATGCCCGCATCTTTTTTTCCAAATGCCTGTACATTGGAACAATATAATAGACTAAATACGCTTGCCGTAGAGAGTAGTAAATACTTTCTTATCAATCTTTTCATGTTTATGGTTTTCTTTTTTTATTATAAAATCACAATACTAAATACAAAATAATTGCTGGATTTGAGAAGTTAATTATTCCTTTCGAAAACTATTCTCACGGACAGTCCTCGAAAGAAATAATTCATCATAACCTAATCTAATCTAAATCATAAAAATTATCACTGCGAAAAAACTTCTCGTATTAACAAATGCAAATATAGGACCGATGCAGGATTATGATGTGTATATTTTGTTGGTTTACGTGTATATTTTGTTGGTTTAAGAGTTTTTCTGTCGATTAGTATGCCTGTTTAGTTAAACTTAGCAACTATTTCTTTGTTTTTGATAATTGTTTGTATCTTTGCGTCCTAAATTAACTAATTAGTTAGGTATGAGTTATAATTTATTAAAAGGTAAAAGAGGTATAATTTTTGGAGCACTAAACGATCAATCTATTGCTTGGAAAGTAGCAGAGCGAGCTGTTGAGGAAGGTGCCATCATCACATTATCAAATACCCCGGTTGCAGTACGAATGGGTGAAGTTTCAGCACTTGCTGAGAAGCTTAATTGCGAGGTAATTGCAGCAGATGCCACAAATGTGGAAGATCTTGAAGTTGTGTTTCTACGTTCAATGGAAGTATTAGGTGGAAAAATAGATTTTGTTCTACATTCAATCGGTATGTCTCCAAATGTACGTAAAAAACATACGTATGATGATTTGGATTACGATTTACTTAATAAAACAATAGATATTTCTGCTGTTTCATTTCATAAGATGATGCAGGTAGCTAAAAAAATGAATGCTATTGCAGAATATGGTTCCGTTGTTGCTTTAAGTTATATTGCAGCTCAACGTACTTTGTTTGGATACAATGATATGGCTGATGCAAAAGCTATGTTAGAATCAATTGCTCGTAGCTTTGGATATATTTATGGTAGAGAGCACAACGTGCGCGTTAACACAATTTCTCAGTCTCCAACAATGACTACTGCCGGCTCTGGAATTAAGGGTATGGACAGACTTATGGATTTTTCTAGTCGTATGTCTCCTCTGGGCAACGCAGATGCTGATGAATGTGCTGATTATTGTATTACTATGTTCTCTGATCTGACTCGTAAGGTAACAATGCAGACCTTGTACCACGATGGAGGATTCTCCAGCATGGGAATGAGCCTTCGCGCTATGGATCAATACGAGAAAAGTTTTGATCAGTACCGTGATGAGAATGGTAATATTATTTATGGATAAATTTTAAGCAGTGAAAAAGTGAGTAATCACTTTTTCACTGCTGACCTTTTTATATGCGAAAGTTTCTATTCTTTGTCCTTTTTTCTTGTTTAGTCTTTTTTTCCTGTAATTTCACTCCGGGAAATAAGGATAAGTGTGTTGTGGGCAAAAAGGTAGAAATAATCCGTTATGATAAAGTGCTGAACGAGTATGTGGAATTCAATAGTTTCTCTGCTCTTCAGAAAATGAATACTGAGTATCTTCTGGAAACCAAATATCTTATAGAAGATGTATTACGGCTGGGTCAAGTGAATGATGATAAGATTAACGAAAAGCTGAAAGTTTTTTATTCTGATTCCACTCTTCGTAAACTTTCAGCAGATGCCTTAGCCAAATATAGTGATATGAGCGAAGTTGAAAAAGGATTCTCCAGAGGATTCCGAAAATTAAAGAAAGAAGTTCCTTCATTCAAGATTCCTCGGGTTTATTCTCAGGTATCTGCATTAAACGAATCGGTTGTCGTGGGTGACAGTCTTTTAGGCTTCAGTATTGATAAATACATGGGAGAGGATTATCCTTTGTACAAACAATACTTTTATGATTATCAGCTTAAAAGCATGAAGCCGGAACGGATACTTCCTGATTGTTTTAACTTTTATCTGCAAAGTGAATATCCTTTGCCCGAACAAGGAAAAGGTCGTCTGATTGATGTAATGATTCATTTAGGAACAATACACTATATAGTTTCAAAGATTCTGGATTATAAGACTCTTGGAGAAGAGCTTGACTATACCAAGGACGAAGAAGCATGGTGTGATCATAACCGGAAGAATATATGGGAATACATTCTGCAGAATGGACATCTTAATAGCACTGATCCTATGCTTTTGCGTAAATATATGAAACCAGCGCCTCATACAGCCTTCTTTGGAGATAACTCTCCTATGATGGTGGGCACGTGGATGGGTATGCAAATAGTGGATTCCTATATGAAAAGTCATAAAGAAATGTCTTTGAAAGAGTTACTGGAGATAACTGATTATTCCAAGATGCTTGCTGATGCAAGATTTAACCCTTAATTTAAAAAATAAGAATGGAAGTTGCCTTATACCTTTTACCCGTTACTTTGGGTGAAACGTCTATTGAGTCTGTGTTGCCTGTTTATAATAAAGAAATTATAGTTCAGCTAAAGCATTTTATAGTAGAGGATATTCGTTCAGCTCGTCGTTTTTTAAAGAAGGTTGATAAGGAGATAGATATTGATTTACTCACCTTTTATCCCTTGAATAAGCATACTTCTCCTGAAGAAATATCCGGTTATCTCAAACCTTTGATTGCGGGCTCGCCAATGGGTGTGATTTCTGAGGCTGGATGTCCTGCTGTGGCCGATCCCGGCGCCGATGTGGTGGCAATAGCACAGCGGGAAAATCTAAGAGTTATTCCGTTAGTTGGTCCTTCTTCTATCATTCTTTCTGTGATGGCTTCCGGTTTTAACGGGCAAAGTTTTGCGTTTCACGGATATTTACCCATTGATCCTTCTGAAAGAGTGAAAATGATTAAACATCTGGAACAACGGATTTACAACGAAAATCAAACGCAATTGTTCATTGAAACACCCTACCGTAACAATAAGATGGCAGAGGATATTATACACAATTGTCGCCCTCAGACAAAATTATGTATTGCGGCAGATATAACCTGTGAAGGGGAATATATAAAAACAAGAACCGTAAAAGAATGGCAGGGAAAACTTCCTGATCTTACTAAAAAACCATGTATCTTCTTAATATATAAGTAAAAAGAAGAAACCGGGAACTACTTTATTCCTTTATATTCCTCGATGATAAGTGCGGCATCTTTTAATTGCTCGTACTCATTTTCAAAACACTCACCAAAGTAATTCTTCCCGAGATTTGTCTCTATTTGCTGGAATGTCCATAACTTTCCGTCATGAAATCTGGGAGAACTAAGCAGACTGTCGTCCTCAATATAGAGAATATAGAGATAGATGAGACGGTTTGTTCCAGCATTCTTAAACCGGTATTTTAGGCTAAACCGAGGCTCTAGTTCTGCATTGTCGGGAAAGATCTCTTCCATAGTCCTATTTACTCCTTCTTCGAGATTTTCTTCATAAAGCAGATAAGATTCCATAGGAAGATCAATCTTGTATGGATTAAAGCAAACATTCTCGGGGCGCCGGCTAAGAAACAGCATGCCATTAGAAATGACTGCAATGCGGATAATCGGATTTATAAAGTGATTCTTATAAAAGTAAGTTTCGAAACTATATTTCTTGTCTATCACATCTCCTTTCTCATTCAATATGGGATACTTTTCAATGCTGCTTGATAATGAATGGATCATTGTCAGTCCTATCTGACTAATGATGATGGCAATAATAAGAATAGCCGGAGGCAAGATATGTAGCAGAACAAGATTCGCGGTTTTGCCTAGTGGCGATCCGAAGATGATAAATAAAGAGGCTATTATGAAATGAGGAATGCATAGAATCTGTATTAGTCTGGAATATATCGCTCCCAGATCTATGCTTTGCATTAGGTTTACGTCATAATGGGTACTGTCTTTTTTTAGGAACAGTTTCTTTATTTTCCTTTTTTCGTATAGAATAACCGAAGCAAATATAATGGTTCCAATCTCTGCGTAGAAGGGAAGCATTTCATTAGGGAAACCTGCTGTGAAGGGGATAAATGTAGCGCCTCCAAGTAGCAGGAGCAGAATAGTATATGCAGATAAAAGGACAAGACTGCCACTAAATCCCATCAAAAAATAGATTATAATGGATAATAATACACCTACAGCAGAACTAATATAGATAGCTATTGTATCACGTATGAATTCACTTAGAATCATACATAATATGATTGGCAATAGCCCGATTGTTCCGTTGATAATAATCAATCTGGGTGCGTTTTTTATAAAAGCTCTGATCATCCTGATTTTCCTTCTATTCTTTCCTTTAGAACAATATTCTACAGAATAGGTTCTTGTATTTTGTGTTTGTTAATAATATGTTTTTCCGCGTGATAAGAGGAACGCACCAAGGGAGCGCTTTCCACTTGGTTAAATCCTTTTTTTAGTCCAATTTCTTTATAAGATGCAAATTGTTCAGGCGTGATATAGGCCGCAACTGGAAAATGTTTATGCGATGGTTGCAGGTATTGCCCGATGGTGAGTATCTGACAGCCGTTTTGCAATAAATCGTCCATCAGCTCTTCTACTTCAGTGGGTGTCTCTCCCAGACCAACCATGATTCCGGATTTTGCAACCAGTCCGCTTTGAGAAATCCTGTTGATAACTTTCAGGCTGGTTTCATAGTTGGCTGCACTGCGAACGGTTGGACTAATGCGGCGAACAGTTTCCATATTATGCGAAATAATGTCTGGTTTGGCTGCAATGATTATATCCACTAAATCCATTCTTCCCTGAAAATCAGGAATTAGTACCTCTGTAGTTGTTTCGGGGCTCAGGCGTTTTATCTGGAAAAGAGTATCGGCCCAGTGTGATGCCCCCAGATCCGGCAAATCGTCACGGTCCACTGAAGTGATTACGGCGTGTGAAAGCTTCATCAAAAGAATGGATTCAGCCACATGCAGCGGTTCATCTCTGTTTAAAGGAAGCGGTTTACCTGTAAGGGTATTACAAAACTTACAGGAACGTGTGCAGATTTCACCACAAATCATAAAAGTGGCTGTTCCTTTGCCCCAGCATTCGCCCATATTCGGGCAACGCCCGCTACTACAAATCGTATGAAGCTTGTGAGATTCTACAATACGTTTTGTGTCTGTATAGCGTTCGTTGCTACCAATATTTATTTTCAACCAATCCGGTTTCCTGACTCTTTCCATTTGTATTGTGCTCAGATAATATATCGCTTAATATATCGCTTTAAAGATTGGTCTTGAAAAACTCAGTTAACCTGGTAAACAAGTGATTGCGGGTGTTTCCTCCGTAGATACCATGGTTACGGTTTGTATATACCTGCATGTCAAATTGTTTGTTTGATTGTACCAATTGCTCACTATATTCAGCTGTATTTTGAAAATGAACATTGTCATCTGCCATACCATGTACAATCAATAGTTTTCCACTTAGATTTTTAGCGCGTGTAAATGCTGAAGAAGATGCATAACCATCAGCATTTTCTTCCGGAGTGCGCATAAACCGTTCAGTGTAAACTGAATCATAAAATTTCCAGTCGGTTACTGGTGCAACAGCTACTCCGGCTTTAAACACATTACTGCCTTCGCTCATGCTCATGATAGTCATATAACCGCCATAGCTCCATCCCCAGATACCAATTCTACCTTTATCAACGTATGGCTGGTTATTGAAATATTTAGCTGTCTCTGCCTGATCCTGCGCCTCTTTAATACCCAGATTCATATAAGTGCACTTTGTAAATTCAGCACCACGTCCGCCGGTTCCTCGTCCGTCTACACAAGCAACAATAAAACCTTGTGTGGTCATATAAGCTTCCCAGCCCAATCCGCTTCTTGTTTCTCCAATATTCCAGCGATCGGTTACCTGTTGTGTACCTGGTCCGCTGTATTGGTAAAGAATCACGGGATATTTCTTTGATTCAGAGAAGTCGGCTGGTTTCATAATCCACCCGTTTAGTTGAACGCCGGCAGAGGTCGTAAAAGTGAAGAACTCTTTTTTAGGCATTGCCATCTGACTTATTTCTTCTTTTATCTTATTATTGCTGATAAGTACATCAAGCTCTTTCCCTTTATTATCGTTTAGTGTTACCACCGGAGGAGTGGTAAGGTTAGAGTAGGTATTGATAAAGTACTTCATTGTGCTGCTAAAGATAGCATTGTTTGTGCCCTCTTTTTCCGAAAGCTTGCTTTTTTTGCCCTTGATATCAATTGCATATACGGCATTACGAAGTACATTTCCTTCATTACTCTCATAATAGAATGTGTTCGTTACAGCGTTCCATCCGTGGTATTTTCTGACTTCAAAATTGCCCTTCGTTACTTGTTTTATCAGATTTCCTCCTATTGAATACCAATAAAGGTGATTATATCCGTCTTTCTCGCTTAGGAAGCTGAAGTTGTTATCGTAGAAAACAATATTGTCGAAGTTTCCTTCATTAATGTAATATTTGCTTTCATCTCTTAAGATCAGCTTAGCAACTCCGGAACGAGGGTTCACAAAATACATATCAAACTGGTTTTGTGTATGATTTAATGTCATAACAGCCAGCTTGTTCTCGTCTTTAGTAAAACGAATACGGGGAATATAATCTTCTTTCTTAATCGGAATATTTAGTTTTCTGATCACTTTTGATTTGATGTCAAAAGAGTGCACAGTTACAGTGGAGTTTGTTTGTCCGGATTTGGGGTATTTATATGAATAACTACCGGGATAGTACTCAAAATTCTTGTTTGCAGGATATTGTCCGGCATACAAAGGGAATGAATAGGAGGGTACAGCTGTTTCGTCGAAACGGACGAAAGTAATCATTTTATTGTCTGGACTAAATTCGAAAGCACGGTTATATTCAAACTCTTCTTCATATACCCAGTCGGGAACACCATTGATGATTTTTCCAAAGGCACCGTCTGTAGTCACTTGTGATTCACTGTTGCCATATAGAAACTTCACCAGGAAGATATTATTGTTTCTTACGAAAGCTACCATATTTCCATCCGGAGAGAAAGTTGGCACCTGTTGAGGACCGCCATCGGAAAGTTTCTCCACCAGATTACGTTTTATGGTATAAACATAGTGAACTGCAGTAAACGAGCGACGGTATATAGGTTTTGTTTCTGTCTGAATCAATATTTTAGTTTCGTCAGGAGACAGCTGATAACCATCGAAACTTTTGAACGTACATTCGCGCGCTTTTGAAACATCAAACAATGTTTCTACCTCTTTTCCTGTTCTGAATGAATACTTTACAATACGTTTCCTGTCATTACTTATCATTGTGTAATGCTCTCCATCGGCCATTGGTACAATGTTTCCTAATCTTTCTCCACTGTATTTACCATTTATGGCATTCTCTAATGTTAATTCTGTGCCCTGAGCATTAATTGCTAGTGAGAGGGCACACAATATCAATAGTAAACTAATCTTTTTCATTTTACAATACTTCTGATTTCTGTTATACATTACAAAAGTAAACATTTTAATCGATTAAGTATTGTGGCATTTATTAAAAGTTTTTTTTAGATAAAGTATAATATAGAATCTTTAAATAGCTTATTGTTTAAACAGGATAATTTTTTTTAAATCCTCTTGTTCATTAGAATAGTTTAGCTTTTATTAGTCAATCTAAATTTTTATTATCTTGTAACCAGAACTGGTCTGTTTCCATGTCATATTGTAAGGAGCTAGAGCTACTTTTAATGTTGCATCAAGGTTATTGGTCGGGAAAGCTCCTGTAAAATATAGGCTATTAGCTATTTCTTTGTTCTCAAATGATATTTTATAAATAGTTTCTATTTGCTCTAGAACGTCTACTAGTTCAGCATTATTGAATATACGTTCATTATTAGGCTCTTTTTCCTTTTTTTTCTCTTTTTTTCTCTCTTTATTTAATGTGTAACTCTGTCCTTTTATAAGTATTCTCTTCCCCTTTTTATCTTTTCTTTCAACTAAAACTTTGCCTTCGTAGCAAATAACATTGAATGAGTCTTTATCAAATACAGTAAAACGGGTACCTAGTACTGTTATATTGTGCGTACGTGTTTCAACTGTGAATTTTTGTCCTTTGGTAACAATAAAGTATACTTCGCCATCCATTTGAACTTTCCTGTTAAAATAATAGAGAAATTTATTATATGATAAAGAACTTTTATTTCTAAGTGTAGCCTCGGATTGATCAGGAAGTATAAATGTCAATTGTTTATTTATTGATATATATTTTACATCCATACTTTTTATCCACAAATCGAAACTAAATACTAGTATCAGCAATGCTGCTGCTGCCACCGTTATTCTTTGGAATATATATTTATTACTTTTTTTATTAGGCTTTATATTGATGTTATTGAATATATATTTTTCCATGCTAGCTAAGGAGTTATAGTCTAACTTCTCGTCCATCAATGGAACTGTTGAAAAGGCTTTCATTAGTTGAGTCTCTTCTTCCGAATCTAAAGGAGTTTCTTTTTCAGAAGAAACTTTCTCAAGTAAAGCAATGATCTTATTTTTTTTCATAGTCTAAGAGCCATTTTTAAAATAAGCAATATAAATGCCACAAACAATAAATCTTTTTTCATTTGCTTTAATCCATCAGATATCAAATTTGCAACAGACTGTTTGTTTATATCAAGTGCTTTAGCAATTTCCTCATTTGATAATCCTTTGAAATATTTCAGATAAATAACCTCTCTTTGTCTGTTTGTTAGTCTATCTAGAAGTGTTTGTATCTTTTTGTATTGTTTTTCTTCTTCGTATTTTTCCGAATTTTCCGCATCAATATAGAGATCAAACCTATAATCTCCTTCTTCAAGAGATTCCGGAGATTCCTTTTTTAACTCATTTATAAGTCTATTTCGCAATCCAGAACAGAGATATGCTTTTATAAATTGGGGCTTGCTTAGAGTACTACGTTTTTCATAAATGTGGAGGAACAATTCTTGTACAGTATCTTTTACTAAATCTTCATTATGCACCATTTTCATCCCGTATGCATACAGAAATTCAGCATTTTCTCGGAATAGTATTCTCCACTCATTATTGTTGCCTTTTTTAATTTCATTCCAAGATACAGACATAAATATTTGTTCTCTGATTTTGTGAATTATAGAATCGCCTTTAAATGTGTCTAATATTTACTTATTTTCAACATGGGAAGAAGGACTTCTTTATTTCTTTGAAACACCTTTTATATGTTTAATTAAGTAAATATGGTAGATGCATTTTGGCAGATCTGTTGAATTTTGGGTGAAAGATATAAAAAAAGTTTATTATTTCAACTAATGTAAATGAGAAAAACATGTTGTCTTTGAATATTTTTTTTAGAAAAATTGAATATAGTTAACTATATACTATCTAAAGATTAGTAGTGAAAGGTTCTTTTTTATTAGATAGCAATTGAGATTTCTGTCAGGGTTTTACGTTTCAGCAAGCAAATTATTGGATCATTTTCCAATAATTTGCTTGCGGCTTCGAATTTCTTTTGGGGTATCATTATACCATTGTTTAATGAATCTGGTAAAATGAGGTTGTGATGAGAACCCATATTTTTCAGCTAGTTCCTGAAATGGGATAGCTGTGTTCTCTATATCATGTAAAACGAGTTGTGATTTTCGCTTTAGTAACCATTGATAAGCCGATTCTCCAAAATTCTTTTTGAATTCTCTACAAAAGAATGTGAGACTACATTTGGCTAAATCTGCAAAATCTTGTAAACATTTCACGGAATCAATATTGAAATATATAAATTCTTTAAATTCCATATTACATCCAAGAACTGGAGAGAAAAACTCTGCTAATTCTTTTGGTGAGTATGAACTTTTTAATAGAAGTAGAAATCCTTCCTGTTTCCATTCTTGTATTTCAGGAGAACCAATTCTCGGCTGTCTGGAATTGTTTTGGAAAATATCAATAAACTGTTTGATACCCTGTTTTATTGGTAAATTTATAGATATTGAATTTCTCTTTTTACAATGTAAAGATAATGTTTCGAACCATTTGTTTGCTTTTATTCTTGTCTTCGTAGGTATTTCACAATTCATTAGAACAGAACTTTCAAGCCCGGATAACTTGTATTGAGAACTTGGAGGCAAAAAGGCCATATATCCTGCAGATACAAATTTGTTAATATATTCACCGCTTGAAATTGATATTTTACCTGATAATACGATAATAATAAGGTTCCCATTGGGCTTTCTTTTCTCAAGAACCTTGTTTTCTTGTAGGTTGTATTGTTCAAAACTGATAGGATAGTTTTCTATCTGATTATTATAATAAGGATGGGGTGTTCTATTTTCTAGATTTTCATTAATTAATAAATTCATTTCATTCTTTTTAAGTTATCACTTTCTTGATCTCATTAATAATGACAATGGATCGTGTAAATTATACTGCTTTTTTAGTAAAAAAATGAATTATTTGTTATATTCCATCTTGTTATTAGTTGATTATTAGAGAAATAATATTTTAACGACCTAGCGTGTAAATGAAGTTAATTGTAATTTTTGTTGGTCCAAAGTAGTTATAATCTCCATCTTTTATTTTCTCGTTTAGGTTATTTATCGAATATTTGTTGTATATAATATGCGCATAACCCAGACCTGCTACAGCTTCTATATTCAATCTGTTGATAAGCTTCCATTGGTATCCGTAAGAAAGGGTAAATCCATATAGATTCCCTTGGTAACGGTTGTTGTCCATGTTCTTAAATATGCCTGAACTTTTGAGGTCTCTTGCGTCGAAGGTGGCACATTGAGCTGTTATAGCGATAAATCCTCCATTAAAACGTTCTTTTGTCCAGTAGTGAATCCCTGACTCAAATAACATTAGTTTCAAGGGATTTGTACTACTAAGCTTTTTGTTGTGAGATGCTGCTGAAAGTTCTATGGTCCATTTTTTGCTTATTTTCCCTGCTATTGTAATATTGGGCGTAAAAAATCCCCATTCCAGTAAATTGGTTTTTATTGCATATTTATTTGAATCGGATGGTACCTCCTCGCGTACCTTATTATATATTGATATAGTAGGTATTGTATCCGGAGCTTTAAAAGAGGTGAGAGGGTATTGGTAGAAAGAGACTATGGGTGTATCAGATAATCTTTTTTCTGTTTTTAGAACTGGAACATCTTTTTTAATTTTAATTCTTTGCATCTCAACCTTTATATATTCTTGTTTGCCAATAGATATTCGGATTCTCTTTTTTTTGTAATTATTATCGGTAAAACACAACTGATAATCTCCTTTTTTAAGTTTTAAATAAAAATTTCCATGATTATCTGTTCGTGTCTTTTCTTTTCCATCTAATATAACAGTTGCATTTGCAATTATTTTTTTTGTTCCTTGCTCAACTAATAATCCATTTAACTGAAATCTCTGCGCAGATTGTAAATAGAAAAAGTTGCGTGTACCTATCTTTACTTCAAGATCCCATTCTTTTATTAACTTGTTAAGAGATTTTGCAATCTCTTTATTGTTTATACTTTCTTCTGTTAGATAGATAGAATTGGTTTGAGAAGGATTGAAACTTATAAAGACTTGTTTTTTACTATTTATGGATTGTAGAATTTTAGTAAGTGTTTCTTTTTTCCCTTTGATGTTCTTGAATTTTATATGTTCAGAAGCTTGAGTATTAATAATAAAGAGGAAAATAATGTATAAGTAAGATATTAAGGTTTTTATTATTAAACTCTTGAAATATTGCTTCATGAAGATAAGTTGTTCTTGACTGGATATTTAAAGTAAAAAGTATTTTTTGCAAAGTTAATGTTTTAAGATGATTGTATGATTACAACTTATTATTCTTTAACTTTTATAATAATTGACGTTTGTCTTTATTGGATTCAATTTAATTATTTATTCATGTAAAAAATGGTCCTGGCAGAAATATATAAATTATAGTATTTTTTGTATAAAATAGATGTTTCTTATTACATCTATCTTTGCAACAGATTAAAAGAGGGAGGATCTGGGAAATGGTTCTTTTTTTAATATATGGCATCAAATATATTCTTATGAGAAAAACAGTGTACTTATTATTATCTATCATTTTGCTACTTATCAGTGAAGAAGCAAATGCTGTGTATCGTAGTGTTGGGTTTACAAATGTACCTTCCGGCTTTACTAATTACACAACACTTACAACAGCGCTATCGGTAGCTGTAAGTGGAGATATTGTTTGGGTAGCTGCCGGAACGTATGCTGAATCTGAGCTTATTGTTCCTGTAGGAGTTGTTGTTATAGGAGGCTTTCCTTCTAATTCCAAAACAAATTCAGATCGCGTTTATCCCGGAATGAACAAAACCTTGACTATTTTAGATGGAAGTGCTTCTCATAGAGTTGCTACTGTACGAGGCACACTTGATGGCTTTATTATTCGCAATGGGAAAACCACGGGTAATGGCGCAGGTGTGTTAATAGACGGTGGAACGGTGCAAAGCTGCATTATAAAAGGTAATCAGGCATGGAATACTAATATTACTACGCCCAGCCGGGGCGGAGGTGCCTATTTGCAAAACGGTGGAACGTTGATTAATAGCGTGGTTGCATTTAATATGGCAAGCGATGGGTACGGTGTGGCTGGAGCTAACGGAACCTTGGTGAATAATACCATTACTTCTAATACCAATGCACCTGTGTTTATAAAGATACCGGCTGGGTCCTTTGCTGCAGGAGATCTTACTGATGGTGCTGCTACCAATGTAACTCTCTCGGAATACAGCATAGCGCAAACGGAAACCACAAATGCTCAATATGCTGTATTTGCAGCAGCTTTAGGTTTCGGATCAACTCCTACTTATACATTTACAACTGAATCGGCTACAGCTTGTCATTTTACAGCTGCTACATATCCTATTTTTGCTACGTCCTCCGGAACAAGTACTGATTGGGGGTTAAACTACGTGGATGGTAACTGGGCTTCTGTCAGTGGTAAAGAGAATTTTCCAATGGTGTGGGTAAACTGGTATGGTTCTTTGGCTTATAGTATATGGCTAGGAGGAACTTTGCCTACTCGTGCTCAGTGGGAATATGCGGCAAGAAAGACAAATATAGGATATAGTAATACTACGTATGCCGGTAGTGCTACTGCTAATGATGTAGATTGGTTTTCTTCCAACTCAGGAGGGAGCACTAAGCCTGTTGCTATTAAACTTGGAAATGGCATAAATGTGTATGATATGTGCGGTAATGCTTATGAATGGTCTCGTGATTGGGATAGTAGCACTTACCCTTCTTCTGCTACTGATCCTACAGGCCCTTTGTCTGGAGCTAACCGCGTTGTTCTTGGTGGCAGCTGGGAATCTACTACGCCTTGTTCTGTCGTTTTTCATAATGCAGGTCAACCGACTGCTGCTAATGGCGGTTACGGTTTTCGTCCGATAATTGTTCCGTGATAGATTGAGATTAAGCTAATTAAAAACAAAAAATAGAATACTTCTATTTGGAAAAAGTGAAAATACGATGAATTACTATTTTTCTTTTTTTAATTCACCAATAGTATGAAAAAAATAATATTAATAGTTGGCTTGTGCATTGCTATAGCATCACAAGCTTATGCAGATGTGCTGCCTTTAGTTGGTCTAAATCTGTCAGGTACTGGTGTAACCAAAGATCTGCAGTTCACTTCTTCGGGGCATGCACTGATATTCAATAATAAGGGGGTAATGGTGGCTTCTACGAGCCATGCGCTAAAGGTGAGTTTTCTTCATGCGAATGTTGTAACTCCAAAAGCCGAAAATACAGAGGTTGGATCTTTTGCAACTAATGATCCAACTTCACAAAAGAGTGTATCGCTTGGAAAAGTGACCTATACAAATATTTGGGACAACGTTTCTTTAGAATATGAAGCTTCGGGTAATGGAATTTATGAAACGACCTACCACCTGAATCCCAATAAAACAGGAAACATAAATGTCGGAAATATTAGATTGGGTTACAATCGCCCTTTAACATTAGATAAGAAAGGAAACCTGGTAATATCGTATCAAAATGGTATGATGAACGAGAGCGCTCCTGTGGCTTGGCAGGTAATTCACGGGGAAAGACATTTTGTAAGTATAGTTTATAAATTGTATGATAAGCAAGAAGTAGGGTTTACTCTTGGTAAATATACCAAAGGTATTCCTGTGGTTATTGATCCAACTCTCTCCTGGAATACTTTTTTGGGTGGCACTGGTACTGATACTTCTACAGGTGTAACTGTTGATGCAAGTGGCAATGTGTATGTTTGTGGTAGCAGCACTGCTAGCTGGGGCTCACCACTGCGGGCGTATAGTGGAGGTTCTGATGCGTTTGTAGCTAAACTGAGTTCAACTGGTGCGTTAATTTGGAATACATTTTTGGGAGGAATTAGCAATGATGATTCTTCAGGTATAGCAGTTGATGCAAGTGGTAATGTGTATGTTTGCGGAGTTGGCTGGAACTCTTGGGGAGTACCGGTACAGGCTCCTGTTACGACAAATGTAAATGTATTTGTTGCTAAACTTAGTTCTACAGGAACATTGATCTGGAATACTTTTCAAGGTCTTAGTGGTTCTAATTTTTCTGTTGCGGGTATAGCCGTTGATAATAATAATGCATATGTTTGCGGTAATGTTAATGCTTCTTTTGGGGTACCAATACGTTCATATGTCAGCAAGGCTGATTGTTTTGTTATTAAACTAAATGAGAATGGAGTTCAAACATGGAATACCTTTTTGGGTGGCGGTGCTTCTGATACTTCTACAGGTATATCAGTTGATGGTAGCGGTAATGTTTATGTTTGTGGGCATACTATTTATTCTTTAGCATCTTCTTCTTGGGGTTCACCAGTACGGGCATACTCAGGGAATAGCCAAGATGCATTTGTAGCTAAACTTAGTTCTGCCGGTACTTTAGTGTGGAATACTTTCCTGGGAGGAAATGGTCAAGATTATTCTACAGGTATAGCAATTGATACAAATGATAATGTGTATGTTAGTGGGTACAGTAATGCTATCTGGGGGACATCTGTGCAGGCATATGCTGGTGGTGGTGAAGATGCATTTGTAGCCAAACTAAGTTCCTCGGGTTCCTTAATTTGGAATACTTTTATGGGAGGAAGTGGCATTGATTATACTAAAGGTATAGCAGTAGATGAAAATGGGAGTGTATTTGTTTGTGGATATAGTGATTCTACATGGGGATTGCCTATACGGGCTTATACAAGTGGTAATGATGCTTTTGTTGCCCAATTTAGTACAGATGGAGATCTTTTATGGAATACTTTTCAGGGAGGAAGCGGCAATGACTATGCCTATAGCATTGCAGCTAAAGATTATGTATACATTTGTGGAAAAAGCAATGCTACATGGGGATCGCCTACAAGGGCTTATACCAGTGGAGATGATGCTTTTGTGAATATGTTCCAGTATTTCCCTATAGTAAAAACTCTGGCTACTAGTGATATTGGAATATCCACTGCTACAGCCAATGGAACAATCTCTTTTTTTGGTGATCCTGATGCTACAGCTTATGGAATATGTTGGAATACTACTGGTATGCCCACAACTTCAGATAGTAAGGTAGACAAGGGTGCACCTTCAGCTAAGGGGGCTTTCACTTGCTCCATTACAGGCTTAGCTCCGGGTAAAACTTACTATGCGCGGGCTTATGCAACAAATATTTATGGTACTGTTTATGGTAAAGAGGTTACGTTTACAACTAAATGTATTGTAACATTTAATACACCGGATAATGGAATATTAATGGTGGAAAATGGAAATACGGTTCTTACAACAGGAGACTTGGTTGATGTAGGTAGTGAGTTAAGTCTAATATTGACACCTAATCCGGGCTTCTATATATCCGCTTACACTGTAAATGGTGCAGCAAGCACATCACAGAGTTTTACTGTAGCAGGAAATACAATAATAAATTCCGGATATGCTTCTACGGTTACTGTACATGAATTGTCGGGATACACGATCAATCTATATAATAATATTATATGGAACAATAATGCGGAGGCTACGAATAAGAATCTGTCGGATAATAATACAAATCATATAGCTTTAGATCCTTTGTTTACAAGCAGTACAAATTATTATTTGCAAAAAATGTCTGCCGCCTGCAATTCCGGTGACAACTCGAAAATATCATTAACGAAAGATATAGCAGGATGTACGCGCAGGGTAAGTGCATTAGTAAATAAGGGGGCATATGAACAAGCTGTTCGTTTTATTTTGCCCGGAGAATGGACCTCAGCTTCTAATTGGTATCAAAATAATATTTCTGTTGCCGGTGATTATACAACCATAGAAGCAAATGCCAATATTGGGGCAGGAGTAAATGCGGAAGCTCTTAATCTGGAGATTTTCCCCAATAATGCTTCAGTTACTATTCAACCAACAGCAACGTTAACCGTTGGCGGACTCATTAATAATGCAGGAAGTTCAGGTTTGATTATTAATTCAACATCTGCCGGTACCGGTTCCTTAATCCATACATCTGATAATGTGCCTGCCACCGTGAAACGTTATATTGACGGAGCAGCTGCCTCATGGCATTTTCTTTCATCCCCGGTTATAGGACAGAATATTACTGGGGCTTGGAAACCAGCTGGAACTTACGGCGATGGAACAGGGTATGATTTATATGTGTGGAATGAACCTACGTCGTGCTGGATCTATAATCTTAACACAACAGTTACGCCTACCTGGCCTAGCGTTCATCCGCAGAGTTCTTTTGTATCTGGAAGAGGATATTTATACGCTGTGCAGGAAACAAATCCAACTAAAACGTTTATAGGTAATCTAGGAAATGGAACTATTGTAAATGAGATTACTGCAAGTGCTTTAGGCAAATACAATGGATTTAATTTGTTGGGCAATCCTTATCCTAGTAGTATTGACTGGAAAACAGAAGCAGGTTTTACCCGTGATATACTTTATAACAATGGGGGAGGTTATGATATTTGGGTTTGGAGCTCTACAGCAAATAATTATGGAGTTTATAATTCAGCTTATTCCTCAGATGACGGTACAAATAATGTGACACGTTACATTGCTCCAATGCAAGGTTTTTTTGTACGCGCAGCTTCAGCAGGAATGTTTAGCATTAACAATGCTTCCAGGACAAACTTTGGAGCAAGCATTTGGACAAAAGGATTTAAAATTACAGAACCTAAGTTGAGCCTCAGTGTTACTTCTGCAGCTGGCTTGGGAAGTGATGAAGTGCTTTATACCTTTGATAAGGTTTTCGATGAGGGAGGGGCTATAAAACTGTTTAGTCCGGTTAAAACCGCACCAAGTCTTTATTTGACAGCTAATGACGGGAATTATTCTACTTGCCATCTAGCAGATAGTATAGGTTCCCGTGAGCTTCCTATACAGTTTAAAGCAGGAAATGCCGGTTCTTATACTCTTAAATGTTCTAATACAGAAAGAGGAATTAACAATATAATTCTCAAAGATTGTCTTACTGGTACTGTAACAGATATTACTTCTTCAAGAGAATATTCATTTACGGCCACTACAGATAATAATGTATCCCGTTTTGTATTGTATCTCAATTCTAAAACAACCGATATTCTTACAGACATATGTGCAAAAGTTTATATGTCTTCAGGTAATCTAGTGATTGATTTACTTGGACTTGAAGGTAATTACAATACTTTAATATCAGATACCAGCGGACGTATAGTAAGTCAGATGAATCTAACCGGAGGTGAAAAATATTCCCAGATTATTTCTAAACGTGGTGTGTATATTGTTACACTTAGTTCGCCAACAATAAAAAAGGAATACAAAGTAGTTCGTTTGTAAAAAGTATTGTTACATAAAATATAAATAACCAAATATATATTTTTTATTAATTTTTATTTAATTTATTAATTTTATTATGAAGAAAATTATTTTATCAATTGTGGCAATTGCAGCTATAGCTGCTATGCCAAGTCGCATGATGGCACAAGCAACGGAGAACACAGATGCAGCAGCTAATATTGTTACTCCATTGACTTTGGTCGAAACACAGTCTTTGCATTTTGGAACAATGAGTGCATTAACAGCTACAGGTGGAACCTGTGTTTTAGCTACTGATGGAACCAGAACTTCAACAAGTGGAGTGAGCCTTTCAACCGCGAATCCTGCATCTCATTGTGCATCTTATAATGTTAGTGGAGCTCCAGCAGTAGGGTATTCTATTACATTACCTGCTTCTTTTACAGTGTCAAATGGTACTAAGACAATGTCGATAGCTCCAGTAGCTAAAGCTGCATCTGCATCTGCCAATGGTACAACCGGAACACTTGATGGTACTGGGAAAGATGTTATTAGTGTTGGAGGAACATTGACAGTTGATGCTGGACAAGAGACTGGCCTTTATCAGGGTAATTTTAATGTAACAGTAGCATATAATTAATTAGGAATATGAAAAATAAAATTGTATTTCTTTTTGCTATAGCAACAGCTTTAGCGTTGCCAAATAGCATTATGGCACAAGCTTCTGGTACATTGACAAGTAAAGCATCTGCTGAGATTGTTGCACCGCTTACGATTGTTGATAATTCAGGTTTAGCTGGTGGTCCCACTTTGAACTTTGGTGCTATGACTATTTCTGCTACTGCAGGTAGTTGTATCCTTTCAACATCCAATGTTCGCACAGCAAGTGGTGGCGTGACGGTGGTAACTACATCTCCTTCCAGTAATTCTTCTTTTGGAATAACTGGTAAAAAAGGGGCAACCTATGCCATCACACTTCCAGCAACAGATATTACTATTACCCGTGAAGGAGGAACAGAAACGATGACTGTTGGTTCATTAACAGCACTTCCGGCTTCTTCAGTATCCGGTGATAAATTAACAGGTGTTCTTGATGCAACAAATGGGACTGATACATTTACCGTAGGGGGAACATTGGCAGTTGGTGCTTCTCAGGCTGAAGGCATTTACAATGGGACTTTTAGTGTTACGGTAGCGTATAACTAATTACTGCTTATCCAATTACCTAACCAGACAACTGAAAAGAATCTTCATACCATGCATTAAAATGCTGGTATGGATTCTTTTCTTAAAAATGGAATATCATGAATATTTTAAAATATGGAATATTATTTTTTTTAGGCATTCTTACTTTTCCCTTATTTGCTCAAGTCGGTGTTACAGGAAGAATAAAAACTGAAATAGTAGCTCCACTAATAGTGGTAGAAACTGAACAAATGGGTTTTGGTAAATTTACTTCTGATATGGGAGGAGGTACTATTCAACTGTCTCCTCAGGGAGAACGGACTGCTACCGGATCAATTCGACTTGTTGAAGGGGCGTTTGGCGCAGGCAAGTTTTTAATAACCGGAAGTCTTGGCACTCTTGTTACCTTAACTCTTCCTCAGTCTCCGGTAGAACTTCGCCTTGAGAATGGAAGCTATACACTAACAGTAGATCACTTTACATCGGATGTTCCTATAGGTGGGAAAACAATCAGTAAGTCTAATGGTCGTACTGAAATGAATGTTGGTGCAACCCTGTATGTAGGTAACTGGTCGAGTAGCCCAGCCGGTTTTTATACGGGAACGTATGAAGCAGTATTTATGTATAATTAGTTATTTAAACTTATATTATTATGATTAGAATTAAAAGGAGTATCCTCGGTCTGATTTTATTTTTTTCAGCTTGTTCTCTTTTTGCGCAAGGAAATTTATTGGTAACTCCTGTTCGCGTTATTTTTGAAAATGGAAAAATGCGGGAAGATTTGAATGTTTCTAATATAGGTCGTGATACAGCTGTATATATGGCTTCTTTTCTTCATTATACAATGTTGCAGGACGGTAGTTTTCGTGAACTTGCAAAAACAGATACTACTATAGCTTTTGCTGACGATTATTTACGAATATTTCCTCGCAGAGTAACATTAGCACCTAACGAATCACAAGTTATTCGGGTACAATTCCGTAAGCCAGCTGATATGAAACCTGGTGAGTATAGATCTCACCTTTACTTCCGGGCAGAAAAAGATGTTATGCCACTTGGTGTAAAAGATCCTAAAATTGATTCTACAAAAATGGCTGTGAGAATAACTCCTATTTTTGGTATTAGTATTCCGGTTATAATCCGAAACGGGAACTTAAATATGAAGATCCGGCTTTCTGATGTTTCTTTATCTAGTGTAAATGATTCGGTTGCCCGATTAAAGGTCTCTATTAATCGTGAGGGTGAAAGATCATCTTATGGAAATCTGAAAGTAACTTATGTTCCAGATAAAGGTAAATCTATAGAAGTGGGACAAGCTAATGGAATAGGTGTTTATACAGAACTAAAAAAACGTGATTTTGTAATGTTACTTCAACTAAAAAATGGTTTGAAACTAATGTCCGGTAAGTTAGTTCTTCGTTATGTTAGCCCTGATGAGGATGGCAATAAAGAATATGCAAAAACAGAATATAAGCTGCAATGAATAAATTAAGATTTTCTTTCAGAGAGAAACAGATAGTATTGCTTCTTTCGTTTATTTTTTGCCTGTCATTTTATTCAACTCAGGTAAAAGGGCAGAATTATGCTCCAGATTTGCCTCAGCGTTCAGGAACTGTTTCATCTACACAAAATCTACAATTCGGAGATCTGACAATACAATCAGGATCGTCTGGTGGAACAGTCTCTGTGGGATATGATGGATCGCGTACTGCAACGGGAAATGTATGCTTATTAAATTTAGGCAATACCCCTCATCAAGCCATTTTTGAGTTTAAACTTTGTCCGGGACGAACAGTTACTATAACTTATCCGGAAACAACACTTTTGACCGGAAGCAATGGGGGAAGTATTACTCTTCATGTTGGACCAACTAATTTTGGAACTAGTGGTTCTGTTTTTACTTCAAATAAAGGATGTGATGATGTGCATTTGATTTATGTGGGAGGAACCATAGATGTAGGCTCTATTGCATCAAATCCGGCAGGTTTATATACAGGAAGTTTTTCATTAACATTTGTGCAAGAATAAAAGGAACTTAATTTTTACGATCGATGTGTAAATTAAATAATATAGCTAAATACGGGTTGCGGATTTTTCTGTATACATTACTGTGTACAAGTACGTATGCTCAGAATTCAAAAAAAAGTAGCACTAACTATGATGCTTTTAATATTGCTCTCGAAATAGATAAAGTCGGTCGAAAGAATCTTTCAGCAATATATGAGGATCAATCCGGTAGAGTGTTTTTACCTGTAGAAGAATTATTTAATGATTTAAAAATAAAATATCAACCATCGAAGAACGGTAAGGTAATAAAAGGTTATATTGAAACTGATAAAAAAAACTATATAATTAACGCTGAAGAAAAGGCCGTTGTTTATCAAGGAGTTACATATGCTCTTTCAGATGAGGACTTCATTCTTGATATGGGTATGTTATACCTTTTAAAAGAGAAGTTTGAACATATTTTTGGTTTCAATATTAATTTTAATTTTAGGAGTTTGTCAGCTAAGTTGGGAGCATCTTTCGAATTGCCTTTGATAAAACAGATGAGGTTGGAAAATGCCCGTGCTAGCCTCATGAAAATAAAAAATGAGATAGTCTATGATTCCATAATGCCTCGTGATTACCATTTATTTAGATTTGGAATGGTAGATTGGTCAATAACTTCAAACCGATCACAAACATACACAGGAGAAACACGGATTGGATTGGGGACAGGTGCTGAAATATTAGGTGGAGAAACAAATGTATGGTTAAATTATTCTGATAGCTATGGATTGAACAGGAATCAACAGCGTTACTATTGGCGATGGGTTGATAATAAAATGAAAGTGGCAAAACAAGTTCAACTCGGGCGAATTTACACTAAAAGTATTTCATCGTTACTTTATCCCGTGGATGGGTTTATGATAACTAATGCTCCTTCAACTGTAAGAAAAGCATTGGGAGATTATCAGATATCAGATTATACTCAGCCAGATTGGTTAGTAGAGCTTTATATCAATAATGTTTTGATGGATTATACAAGAGCTGATGCATCTGGCCTCTATTCATTCAAAGTTCCCATAGTATATGGCACAACAAATGTTATGCTTCGTTTTTACGGTCCTAATGGAGAAGAACGGTCAGAAGAGAAGATTATTAATATGCCGTACAATCTTTTACCGAAAGGTGAATTTGAGTATCGGTTAACAGGAGGTACTCTTCTCGATTCTTCACATTCTAAATTTAGCAGGGCTGAAGTTAATTTGGGTATTACCCGTGGGATAACTGTTGGTGGCGGTTTTGAATATTTGTCTTCAATTAAAAATAATAAGTCTTATATTCCTTTTGCAAATGTATCATTACAGCCAATACCTAAATTAGTATTAACAGGAGAATATGCTCATGAGGTTCGCACAAAAGGAACATTGAATTATATGTTTCTTCATAATTCAGTGCTAGAACTAAATTATTCGAAATATAATAAGGATCAAACAGCTATAATTTATAATTATCTTGAGGAAAGAGTTGCTAGTTTATCTGTTCCTTACCGTATAAATATAATTTCTGGACTATTTAAAGGAGGTTTCCGACAAAATAAATATTCTAATTTTAGTTACAATACCGGTGAACTTATGATGTCCGGATATTATATGAATTACAATGCAAATCTGAATAATTCTTATAATTGGACTGCCTTGGGCTCACTAAATATGTATTCAAATCTAGCATTTGGTATGAGGGTTAACAGAGGATGTAATGTCCGTTTGAATGGACAATATAGTTATACAAATCAACGTGTTATTTCATATAAAGCAGAGCTTGAGAAACAAGTTTTTAGAAACGGATTAGTAACAGTAGGATACGAAAAGAACTTATTAGCAAATTATAACAGCGTTAACATTTCTTTTAAGTATGATCTTTCTTTCATGACTACATATTTGTCGACCTATTTTAATAACAAGCGTACTGAGACATCAGAAAGTGCAAGAGGAAGTATGGCCTTTGGAAGTGGACACGATTATGTTTATGCAGATAAGCAAAATGCTGTTGGTCGGTGCGGTATATCCATTCAATCATTTTTGGATGTCAACCATAACGGATGCCGTGATATTGGAGAACCGGCAATTGAAGGAACAAATGTAAGATGCAATGGAGGACAGATTGTAAATGCCCGTAAGGATTCAATTATAAGAATTTTTGGTTTGGAACCATTTGTTGATTATTCATTGACTGTGGATGAATCAAACTTTGATAACTTAGCATGGAAAGTCCTGAAAAAGAATATTAGAGTAACAACAGATCCAAATCAATTTAAAAAGATTATGGTGGCTGTTCAGCCAATGGGTGAAATAACGAGTCTTGCACTTGATGAGAATAAAAATGGGATGGGACATGTTCTATTCGATATATATAAAGAAAATGGAGATCTATTTACTAAAATGCAATCAGAGTCGGACGGATACATTTCTTTTCTGGGATTGCCTCCAGGTAAATATACAGCCCGTGTTGATTCAATGCAGTTAGCGAGGTTAAATAAAACAGCTAATAGCAAGGATTTTACAATTCATGCGAATGCTTTTGGTGACATTATCGATTTAGGTGATATTGTATTACGTGACATAGAACCAAAAACAGCAGATGCAGTTTCTGTGTCGATTGTAAATAAAAACTATAAGCAGAAAATTGATTATCCTGTTTTGTTTGATTCAAATAAGGCAGACATAAAACCAGAAAATGATCTGTTCCTATCAAAAATGGCTGCAATAATAAAACAATATCCTTGTTTAACGCTTAGTATAGAAGGAAATACAGACTCTGACGGAACAAAAGAATATAACCAGAAGTTGAGTGAAAAACGAGCTAAAGCGGTTAAAGATTATTTAATGAAAAGAGGTGTTCCTTCCCGCTGCTTGGAGATCATTGGCTATGGAGAAAATAAGCCTTTAAACAAGAATCGTAATAAAGCCGAAAAAGCTGCTAATCGACGTATAGAGTTTATTAATATATCTCCAGATTGCAAAGTCAACATGGATAGTTTGTTACGAGCAGATATAAAGGATCAAGATAAGCTTTCTATCAAATCAAAGAAAAAAATAGATTCTCAATCATTAAGTGATGAGCAGGATAAAAAGAGTGAAAGACCAATTTTGGGAAATTATGCTTTTAAAGATGTATTGATTATTGTTCAAAATGGCAAGTATTATTTACAGATTGGTGCTTTTAAATTGCGTCGAAATGCTCAGAATCTTTGCAAAAAAGTCAATGCAAGGTTATCCAATAGCATGTTTGTTGTAGAGGAAAGTTCTTATTTTAAAGTAAAATCAAGATATTTTTCTAATCAACAAGAAGCAAGGAAACTTGCAGATAAGCTAAAGAGTAAGTAATTGATGTTATACAGTCAACCTTTTAAAGCCATAAAGTAGAAATTAAGGGAATTAAATTATTGGACTCAATTTTTCTTAATTATACATTGTGACTTTTTAAGGATCGACGAATAAGATATTAAAAAATTATTGATATAAACTTCATAGTACCTGTGGATTATAATTGGCGCTATTCATTCATTTGATCTGACTAGAATCAGTGCTCATAACATTTATTCAAAGCAAACTACAGTACTATTTACAAGGATAAAAGCAAAGGTTGGTGCTATGACAATCCTGCAATATATTAACTGATAAACTAACAACCCCCATTAGACATTAAATATGTGCTGGTTTTATATAGCTAAGGGGTACTAAAATATAAAGAAATGAAAAATGCTACAATTACTTTTTCTGAAAGGAATGGATATATTATTTCTAAAAGTGTATTAATCAGAGAAAAATTAACTCCAGAATTAATAACATCAATCTGTAATGACCTGGAACTACTTAAAAAGAAATACGGATTATTTTATTACAATCTTGAACAATATATGTGGTGCAAAACTTTCAATAAAAGATTTAACGAATTTGGTAATCCTACTAAAGGATACAAATCTGTTTCAATTGAATATATTGAGGATACTAATAATCAATGGTATGAGAAAATGGATTATATAGAGAAGATTATTGATTTTGCCCAAAAGGCTGATAAGGATATCTATGTATGGCTTACTGAGCAATTAAACTCTGATTTTAGAAATCTGCACTTTGCTTACAGAATTGTAGCTGGCCAAATAATAGAAATTTCATCTATTGAAGAAGATGAAGAAAATGATCAATTGACTTCTTCCACACAAATACCGCTTAAAGATGTAAAAGGTCAACTTAAAAATATAATGAGTTTTTTATTCCTGCTACATTAACCACATTAAAGATCTTACAGATTTATCTCACTAAAATCATAATATTATTATCTACAGAATATAAAACATTAGATGATTTATTGTGTATTACTCAGTGATAAAGAATCTTATATATATTATTTTTACAAAATATATTTGTGCAAGCTACTGTTCTTTATATGATATATCATCTAGACAGTTTTGAATAATGCTTTTTTAATTCTAGAGCATAAATTCTTTCGCCTTATTAAATAAAATTCGTAATTTTGTAATCTAAATAAAAAGAGCGAATTATATGCCTGCCTATAATGACTTTTCTTCTTTCCTGCGGAAGTATTTTGATTGTAAAGTTCAGAAGATTTCGCTCAATGCCGGTTTTACCTGCCCCAACAGGGATGGCGTAAAGGGCAATGGTGGTTGTACTTATTGTAATAACCAGACTTTTAATCCGGAATATTGCAGAACTGAGAAATCAGTAAAGGAACAGTTAGAAGAAGGGCGTATGTTCTTTTCCCGCAAATATCCTGAAATGAAATATCTTGCCTATTTTCAGGCATATACAAATACCTATTCGGAACTTGAGTCTTTGAAACAGAAATACGAAGATGCACTTAGTGTGGATGGGGTAGTGGGGCTTGTGATAGGAACTCGTCCGGATTGTATGCCGGATGATTTGCTTGATTATCTTGAGGAACTGCAGAAACATGCTTTTCTTATTGTAGAGTATGGTATTGAAAGTACGAATGATGATACTCTTCGCCGGATTAACCGCGGACATACTTATGCCGACACGGTAGATGCCGTGCAAAGAACAGCTGCCAGAGGAATTCTTACCGGCGGTCATGTGATATTGGGATTACCGGGGGAGACACATGATATGATAGTGAATCAGGCAGCAAAGTTATCTGAACTTCCGCTGACTACCCTGAAACTTCATCAGTTGCAACTGATCCGGGGAACAAAGATGGCTCATGAGTTTGAAGAGCATCCCGAAGAATTTCATTTGTATGAGGTGGATGAATATATTGATCTGGTAATTGACTATGTGGAGCGGCTTCGCCCTGATATGGTTTTGGAACGTTTTGTTTCGCAGTCTCCCAAAGAACTGCTGATTGCTCCCGATTGGGGACTAAAAAACTATGAGTTTACCGAGAGGGTGAAAAAAAGAATGCGTGAACGGGAAGCTTATCAGGGAAAACTATATAGATATTAAGATAAAATGGCTATTTTTGCTATTAAATTTAGATGAATACAAATTATGCAACAGAAGATTACAATTAAAGGAAAAGTTCACTATGTAGGTGTAAATGACAGAAGCAAACATTTGTTCGAAGGTATGTGGCCGTTACCTTACGGCGTATCCTATAATTCGTATTTAATAGATGATGATTTAGTGGCGCTGGTAGATACTGTGGATGTGTGCTATTTTGAATCTTTTTTACGCAAGATTAAGAATGTAATAGGCGATCGTCCTATTAATTATTTGATTATAAATCACATGGAACCAGATCATTCCGGTTCTATCCGTTTGATAAAGCAACACTATCCTGATATCGTTATTGTGGGTAACAAGCAGACTTTTGGAATGATAGAAGGCTTTTATGGCGTTACAGGTGAACAATATCTGGTGAAAGACGGAGATTTTCTGGCTTTGGGACATCATAAGCTTAAGTTCTACCTTACCCCAATGGTTCATTGGCCCGAAACCATGATGACTTATGACGAAACAGACGGAGTTCTCTTCTCAGGAGATGGATTCGGGGCTTTTGGCACACTCGACGGAGGCTTTATTGATTCCCGCATGAATGTGGATAAATACTGGGATGAAATGGTACGTTACTATTCAAATATTGTTGGAAAATATGGTTCGCCGGTTCAAAAAGCCCTTGAAAAGCTTAAAGGGCTGAATATTTCGGCTATTTGTTCCACACATGGTCCGGTATGGATGGAGAATATAGATAAAGTAATTGGAATATACGATAAGTTAAGCCGGTATGATGCCGATGAAGGCGTGGTTATTGTTTATGGAAGTATGTACGGAAACACTGAACAAATGGCCGAAGCCATAGCTTCAGAACTTTCAGCTTGTGGCATCAAAAATATTGTGATGCACAATGTTTCTAAAACGAATTCTTCTTATATACTGGCTGATATATTTAAATACAAAGGATTGATTATTGGAAGTCCTACTTATAGCAATCAAATTTTTCCGGAAGTGGAATCTCTTCTTTCAAAAATAAGTGTAAGAGAGATAAAAGGACGCTATCTGGGTTACTTCGGCTCTTTTTGCTGGGCGGGCGCGGCAGTCAAGAGACTGGCTGAATATGCCGAGAAAAGTAAGTTTGAACTGATTGGTGATCCTGTGGAGATGAAACAAAGTATGAAGGAAATTACTTATACCCAATGCGAGAACCTGGCAAAAACCATGGCCGAACGCCTTGAGGTTGACAGAACAAAAATACACTAATTTAATTATAATCTAAAATAACATTGTTATGAGACTAATCATTCAACCTGATTATCAGAAAATATCACAATGGGCTGCAAATTATGTAGCAGCAAAAATTAACAAGGCTTGTCCTACTGCAGAGAAACCTTTTGTTCTTGGCTTGCCTACAGGATCTTCTCCTCTGGGAATGTACAAAGCTTTGATTGATCTATGCAAAAAAGGGGTTGTTTCCTTTAAGCATGTAGTTACATTTAATATGGATGAGTATGTGGGACTTCCACAGGAACACCCTGAAAGTTACTACTCATTTATGTGGAACAATTTTTTCAATCATGTGGATATCGTGAAGGGAAACGTAAACATCCTGAATGGTAATGCTGCTGACCTGGAAGCTGAATGTACCCGTTATGAAGAAAAGATTAAGGAATACGGTGGCATTGACTTGTTTCTTGGCGGAATTGGTCCTGACGGTCATATCGCTTTCAATGAACCGGGATCTTCTCTAACTTCCCGTACCAGAGTAAAAACCCTGACTACCGATACAATTATCGCAAACTCCCGTTTCTTTGATAATGATGTGAACAAAGTTCCAAAGACTTCTTTAACTGTAGGTGTGGGAACAGTACTTTCTGCAAAGGAAGTTCTTATCATTGTGAATGGACACAACAAGGCTCGTGCTTTATATCATGCTGTTGAAGGTGCTATCACTCAAATGTGGACTATCAGTGCACTTCAGCTTCACGAAAAAGGTATCGTTGTTTGTGACGATGCTGCTGCTGACGAATTAAAGGTTGGCACTTACCGTTACTTCAAAGATATTGAAGCAGATCATCTTGATCCTGAAACTTTGCTTAAGTAATTTAAATCAGAATATAACAAGAAGAGGGTGGCTATACTTTTTAGCCACCCTCTTCTTGTTCGTATTTACTTGGGATTAAAATCAAATATCCAATTCACCAATACTTAGACTTTTTATATAGAATCTTCTGGGATAACATGAATTTTAAATCAGTTTATTCTCTTTTTGTGGACAAAGTTTTTTACATATCCCCATTTTAGAAGGCTGTTGTAAAATGTCTTTGGTGAGCAATTGTGAAGAAACACTATGCTTCTTCCAGAATGCCTTTCCCCTGACGGACAATTTCTGCTTCACCGGAAGTACAGTCTACAATAGTTGAAGGTTCAATGCCTCCAATTCCTCCGTTGATAACCAGATCCACTTCGTTGCCAAACTTCTCGTTAATCAGTTCGGGGTTTGTGAGATATTCAATATCTTCCTTTTTATCCCAGGGAACGGTCGTGGTTAAGATTGGTGCATCCAGTTGCCGGCATATTTCGCGGATAATTGCATTATCGGGCATACGAATACCTACTTCCTTCCGGTTCTTGAATATTTTAGGTAATCTGCTTCCGGCACTCAGGATAAAAGTAAAAGCTCCGGGCAGGTTTCGCTTCATTAGTTTAAAGATGGAGTTTTCTACTTTTGCATACTCACTGATATTACTCAGATCATAGCAAATAATTGAAAGATACTTCTTTTTAGGGTCAATATTCTTTATGCGGCAAATATTTTCTACTGCACGAACCTGCAGGGCGTGACAACCAATGGCGTACACCGTATCCGTGGGGTAGATAACCACTCCTCCTTCCTGGAGGACCTGAACAATTTGTTCTATATCCTTCGGGTTATTATTCTTCTCGTATAATTTAATTAGCATTATAGAATGAATTATGATTACTCACTTTTTGCTTTTTCGATCAGTTTATCACCCTCTTTCTCAGCTTCCTTCACCAGTTTATCCGATTGCTTTTTTGCTTCTTTCACTAAAGCCTCTCCGGCTTTCTGGGCTGCCAGCTTTTTAAAAATATTACCTCCGGCCTTTTCTACCAGTGCATCTGCTTGTTGTTGTGCTTCGGCTACCAGTTTATCTCCGGCTTTTTGTGCATTGACAACTAAAGCCTCCTTTTGTTTCTGAGCATCGCCCAGATCTACTCCAAGTTTCTTTCCCAGTTCATTCAGGGCTTTTCCTTTCACGGCACTGATTGCCTGTTTTGCCATGCTTTTTGTATCAATAGAAACTTTAGGGGAGGTGAATGTTCCGCCTATTTTAAGATTGAGCGTGGTTAATTGTGCAATTGCTCCTGCTGAAGCCGGTAGTTTCAACTTACCTGAATAGTCGATAGTCTGATCTAATCCTGTGGTTCCCGATAGATTGAGCGCAGTTTCACCCAACTTGATGTCAAATGGTTTTGTCGCTACTCGTCCGTCTTTGATGGTGAAGTCCACTTTCAGATCCTTTACTCTCATGTTCTTCAGGCTCTCTTTCTTAACGGCTGTAGCAATCTGATCGATGACCTTTACACCGCTGAGGCTGATATCTTTGGTAGATAAACTACCGGAGCCTTGAGTGGTTGTGAACACCGGAGACATCTGTTGATCCAGTTTAGTGACAATATTCATATTTCCGGAGAAATTACCTTTTATGTTTTCAAAGATAGGTGCCATCTTCTGAACCATATCCAGTTCCTTGTAAGCCTGTGCAAAAGAGAGGCCGTTCATTTTAAATCCTGCATTCAGGTCGGGATTCTTTACGCTTGTTGCTGTGGAATAAGAACCGTTCATCACAACGGAACCGCCCATGGTATTCATTGACAGATTTTGCATATCTACCTTGCCTCCTTTTACCAGCAGTGTTCCGTTCATGTTGTTGAATGTCATTTTATCAAAGAGTACCTCCTTCATGTTGGCTTTCATATTGAAATCGATGTTCTTAGGAACCTCGAAGGCCGATGTAGCAGCGCTTGTTTTTGCCGGAGCAGCCGTTGCAGTTCCTGATACAGCTTTTGTAGCTGTAGAGGTAGTTCCCATAAAGTCGTTCAGATTAAAATGATTGGACTTTATGTTCATTGTTCCTTTCAGGGTTTTGTCTTTTAAAGCATATCCCATGTAATTCTCCAGTTTACAGTCTGCAGTAATATCATTCTTGCCTATTTTTACCGTTGTTTCGCTCAGATTAAGATATCTCGGGGTGAAAGTGAAGGTGGATTTCTGAATATCCACATCGGGCATATCTTTCATCTTCAGTATCATATTAGATAACTTTAATGAACCGGAAGCCTGGAATTTGTCGTATTGTTCTTTTTCTATGTAAGACATTCGTCCGGCCATATTCACATCGGCAGAGACGGTACCGTTCAGACGCATACCTTCTTCCAAAGGATATACTTGCTTTATCATTCCCAGATTCAGGGTTCCTTTTGCACTGCCTTTTATATCAGGATCACTGACCGGAGTTTTGATTATGGAAGTGATGCTAAACGGGTTACCTGCCATCCGGAAACTAAACGGATTGATATTTATCTCAGTTAAATCGGCACTACCCCCCGGATTCTTCACACTTGCGCTGATATTAATCTGATCTACCCCCATGGGAAGGGAAGGATATTTGAATGTCGCATTCTTTACTACCATGCTTGCATTGAAAGCAGGCAATGTGTCACCCAGCATAATACCTTTTGCATTGGCTTTAAGTGATACGGCACCGGTGGTTTTAATGCTTTCAAAATCTTTCGCATAAATGGCCGGTATCAGAGACAGAACATCTTTAAAGCCTACTTCGTTTGTGTTGACTTTTAAATCCATGTCCATTCCGCCGTTTTTCAGCATGGCTACCCATCCGTCTACATTCGTCTTAATAGCGTTCAACTGGAACTGGTTTTCTTTGAATGTATATTTGCTATGAGCCAAGTCGGCATCCAGATTCATATCGGCAGAGACTACCGCATCCTTAATATAAGGAATAGCCCCCATCTTGAATGTCAATGCCTTACTCTTTGCATTAATTTTTAGAGTAGTACGATCGGAAGTGAGGTCTCCGGAACATTCTGCATTCAAGTCATTGACGGAAGCGTACATTCCAGCCTGACGGTCGTCATAGATTATGTTAATATTGTCCGCTGTCAGCTTTTTAAGTTTCAGCTTAAATGGTGTTGTTGTTTCTGCTTCAGCTTTTTTAGCTGTGGTGTCTGGTTTCATGATGTCCCAGTTCACTTTTCCGCTTTTCAGCACAATGGCATGCACATAAGCATCTGACAGGCTAACTTTAGATATATCGTAGCCACTGCTTCCGAATAAAGAAAACAAATCAATGACTGCAGTAGCTTCATGAGCTTTGATCAATGTATCTTTAGCAAATTCATCCACTCCTTTAATATAAAAGTCGTTGAGGGTGATAGATGCTTTTGGGAAGTTCCTGAATAGACTAATATTCAGGTCCTCAAAGCCGAACTTAGCATTCAGCATTTTGTTGCCTTCGACTATTACAATCTTCTCTATCTTTCCCCGAAAAGCATAAGGAAGAATCGCCATAAGCGCCAGAATACAAACAATTACAATTCCTGTAATTTTTAAACTTTTATTCGCTTTTTGATTCATAATGTCAGTGTCTTAGTTATTTTAATTTTCTTTTTCTTTTCGTAATTCTTCAGCTATTCGCCAGTGGATTGCTGCTTTTTCTTCTTCTCCCAGTCGGGCATAAGCGTCACCCAGCAATTCGTGAGTCTTTTCGTGTTCAGGTTTTATCTGGCATGCTTTTTCGAGATCGGAAATGCCTTCTTCCGTATAGTTCATTTCCAGACGCATTCTTCCTCTATTGTATCTGGCCTTGAAAGATCTGGGGCTGAGTTTCACTGCTTCATTCAGACAACCTGCTGCTTCCGGCAGTTTCTTGTCCTCAAAGAGTGTTACTCCTTTTCTTACCCACGCATCTACCATCTTTGGATCCAGCTCTAGCGCCTTGTCGTAATTGGCTAAGGCAGCGTGGATGTCGTGGGCATGAGTGATACACTGGTTACCCATAACATAGTATTCTTTTGCATATTTTCTCAGGCTCGCCCGTTGTTCCTCCATTTTTCTCTTAATAGCAACGTTTTCCTCCTTTAATTTGTTTATGATTTCAAGCTTTTTTCGTATAAATCTTTTTACGATAGGTCTTTCTATGTCATATCTGGAATGAATTGCTAAAAAGAATTGCTCAAGGAATTCATTAAAGTCTCCTTTGTCAAATAGCCTGACTGCTTCCGCATACTGAATATCTGCCTGAGCCTGTTTCAATGCTTTCTCAATGGCTAATTGGTTGTTAAACCGTGTGGCAAAGTCCACAATCTCCTGTCTTACGAATATATCTCCGCGGGAAATCTGTTTCTTTAGCTGAATGCCTTCCAGTGAGGTACAACGGCTCAGTGCCACATAAGCTTGTCCGCCAGCAAAGACTCCTCCGGTAAAATCAACTACCACTCTGCTGAAGGTTAGTCCCTGACTTTTGTGTACGGTAATGGCCCATGCCAGCCGGATGGGATATTGCATAAAAACGCCTAGTTCCTCTTCTTCTATTTTTTTCTCTTTTTCATTGTATACGTAACGTATGTTTCGCCATGAGTCTTTGTTTACATCACATTCCTTTCCGTCGTCGGTAAGTACGTAGATAGTGCCCTTTTCGTCGATAGCGGAGATAACTCCAATGGTTCCGTTTACCCAACGCCGTTCGTAGTCATTCTTGATGAATATAATCTGAGCGCCCACTTTAAGCTCCAGATCTTTCTGTGTAGGCAGACTGCTTTCCGGAAAATCTCCGGTAATCTCTCCTCTGAAAATTACAGAATCCCCTGGTAGTTCCGCTAGTTTCTTTTCATTGATGAAATCTACATTGTCGCGTCGCGTGGCAAGAGTGATGTACATATCTTGTTCCGACTCCTCTATGAGGGAGTTGTATCGAGTATTAAGCAATTGCAGATCAGCAGCCCCTGCTGTGTTGTCGCGGATATGGTCTAAAACGCTGACAAATACTTTATCTGTTTGTCGGTATACCTTTTTTAGTTCAATGGATACCAGATCAATTTCATTGAAAACCCTTGCCGAGAAGAAGAATGGCGAAGGATAAAAGCGATTCAGTATTTCCCGTTCGTCATTCTTGATTACCGGTTCCAGTTGAAAAACATCGCCCACCAGCAGAATCTGTTTACCGCCAAACGGTTCCCTCATGTTATTGGAGTAGATTCTTAGTACACGATCCACAAAGTCGATGATGTCTGCCCGTACCATTGATATCTCGTCGATAATCACCAGCTCTATTTCCTTGATCAGTTTGCGGTGTGCAGAGCGATATTTCAGGAATTCATGAATTCGTCCGCCCTGAAGGCTGAAATTCGGATCATCCGGTAGGAGAGGGTAAAAGGGAAGCTTGAAAAAACTATGAAGCGTGCTACCACCTGCATTGATTGCAGCGATACCCGTTGGGGCAAGCACCACATGCTTCTTGCGGGTATTTTCACAGATATATTTCAAAAACGTGGACTTTCCTGTACCTGCCTTTCCGGTTAGAAAAACTGATTGCCGGGTATATTGAATTAAGTTCAGCGCATCCTGAAACTCTTTATTATCCGTGTCGATAGTAAATTTCACGTTCTTACGTTTTTAGTAAATTACAAAGATAAGATATATTGCGGAAATACAATAAATGATTTTATTAAATTCTAATGCCAGGTGAATAAAACAAAATATTAAATAAATTTGCAACTGTTTTTCAGTATCATGAAAAAGACTTGTATACAGACAACAAATATCTGTGTTTCCTTGTTCTTATAGATGAAACCAAACAATTACAACAATGAAAAAACTATTCTTATCTTTAGGGCTGATGCTTTTGTTCTCAATAACTTATGCTCAAAGTCCTCTTCCAATAGGAAGAACTCAATTAAATTTCGGCTTTGGACTGTCAGATTATGGCTTGCCGGTTTATATAGGGCTTGATCATTCTGTGAGTCGTGATTTTACTCTTGGTGGAGAATTATCTTATCGTGGATATAATGATAATTGGGATCACTATGATTACCATCTTAATGCCTGGGGACTTTCAGGAAATGCTAATTATCATTTTAACAGCGTTCTGAACATTCCAAGAAACTGGGATTTTTATGCGGGTTTAAATGTGGGCTTTTATGTATGGAACTCACCTAAAGGCTATGAAGGGAACCGTACATCGGGTTTAGGGCTTGGAGCTCAAGTAGGCGGCCGTTATTATTTTAATAATAAAGTAGGAATTAATCTTGAATTAGGTGGCGGAAATGAATTCAGTGGCGGTAAAATAGGTCTTACCATTAAACTGTAGTTTAAAAGAATATTCCCTTTAGGAAAAGAGAGCTTTACTTTTTCTTTCTGTGTACTCAAGACAATTTATTATATAAATTACTTGGCAAACAGGACTAAAAAGTAGGGCTCTTTTTTTGTTTGCTTAATAATATTCCGTTTAGTTTAAGATGAATTTCTAATGCAATGAGTACCTTAATTTATTTTTCCATGTAAGTTAAATCCTTTCTTAACCTTAGCTAAGCCAATTATAAAGCATATGTTTTTTATATACTGTAGTCCTTATACGTTTAAAGTGTAGACTAAATATGAGTAAAGACTACACCTTATTGGAAATAGGTGTAAGTCATTTTATGGAAAATTGGTGAATAAACATCTAAGCTGATTAGATAAATGATGTTAAGTTCCTTAATAAAATGTCACAAAGACTTGTTTTTCTTAAATATATTATACAATATTTGTAGAATCACATAAATACTAAAACAAAACTAAAATGGGCGAAAAAGAATTTGATTTCAAAGGACTCAAAATGAGTGGTTTTTTAATGCTCTTTATTAACCTTGTTTTGATGTTTTTGTGTGTGGCGTTGCTTTTTACTTATAACAGTTTTGGCGTTCCTGGAATTATTTTGGGTGTGGCAGGAATTATTGTCAGCCTATTTCTCCTGGGCGGTTTTATGCAATTGGAGCCCAATCAGGCAAGAGCCATGGTCTTTTTTGGAAAATACAAAGGAACGTTCAAGCAAACCGGCTTTTTCTGGGTAAATCCTTTTCTGGATAAGAAGAAACTTTCACTGCGTGCCAGGAATCTTGACGTTAAACCCATCAAAGTGAATGATAAAACCGGTAATCCAATAATGATTGGTTTAGTTTTGGTGTGGAAACTCAAGGATACCTATAAGGCTATGTTCGAGATCGATTCTCAGACTTTGGCCGAGGCTGCTACCGGAACACCTGCCAACGCTGCAACTGTAGGACATACTGTGGCCGGAAGAATGACTGCGTTCGAGAACTTTGTGAAAATTCAGAGCGATGCTGCCCTTCGCCAGGTGGCTGGACAGTATGCTTATGATGACAATGAAGGAGATATCAATGGATTGACACTTCGCTCAGGAGGAGAGGAAGTCAATACTCAACTGGAGCAAAAGCTGAATGAACGTTTGGCTATGGCAGGAATGGAAGTTGTTGAGGCACGTCTCAACTATCTTGCGTATGCTCCCGAGATTGCAGCAGTGATGCTTCGCCGCCAGCAGGCATCCGCCATTATTTCCGCTCGGGAAAAGATTGTGGAAGGTGCGGTTTCTATGGTAAAAATGGCTCTTACAAAACTTTCGGAAGAAAATATTGTTGAGCTTGATAAAGATAAAAAAGCTGCAATGGTGAGCAATCTGCTGGTTGTACTTTGTGCCGATGAAGCAGCTCAGCCGGTGGTTAACACTGGTACTTTGAATCAGTAGCGATTTACTAATTTTAAAAATTAAAACCTATGACTGTTCTTTTAGTTGGTATCGTGACGTTCGTCGTCGGATTAATTATTGCTCTATTTGCATAAGGAATAAAGGGTATTGCTTATATCTCTGCGTTTTTTGCTGATCGGCTTGTCTGTTTCGGCTCGCAGGACTGAAGATAAAACTTCTTTGCCAGAGAAACTATTATAGTATCTTATAGGATGGTCATAGCCAGCTGAATAAGCAAAACTAATAACAAAGAAAGGATTCTGAATGATATTCAATATTTTTTCCAGGTGCAAACGGAATTTACCTAATGTTCGTGTTCCGCGAACAATTGCTGATAAGATAATGGATGTGGCTGCTGCAATCCTTCTGGTATTAATATGGGGGCTTGCCGTAATCTTTTATCATAAGTTGCCTGATATTATTCCTATCCATTTTAATGTTTTAGGGGAAGCTGATAAATGGGGCAATAAAGGTCACTTATTTTTTATGGCTGGTATTGCTACATTAGCCATGATAGGAACAGGAGTAAGCTCTTATTTTCCAACGCGTATGACTAACTTCCCGATAAGAATTACAGAGAAAAACATCCTTCCTCAAGTAAAACTAGCCTCCCATTACCTACGAATACTGAATATTCTTCTGGGAATACTGTTTGTAGTTATTTTATGCAGCATGTCAGAATCTCTTTTCCCTGTGTGTCAAGGTCTGTTTACTGTGCTTTCCGGTATCGTTGTTCTCTTGTTAGTACTTTCTATCCTTATTTATTATTTTCTTGCCAGACGGTTTAGATAGACTCCTTTTCTTTCTGTTTTATAATTATATTTCATAAAAAACTATTTGTTTTAGTTTATTAACTATATATATTAGTTATAAAACTAAAAGTTTTAGTTTATTTGTGCTAAAGTTAAAAAACTATGAAAGGATTAACAAGTAAAGAGGAAGAAGTAATGGGCTTTTTCTGGGAGAAAGGTCCTCTGTTTGTGAAGCAAATGCTGGATTTTTATGAAGAACCTAAGCCACATTTTAATACGCTGTCAACTATTGTGCGAGGATTGGAGGAAAAGGAATATCTCAGTCATGAAACGTTTGGAAATACATATCAGTATTTTGCAGTAATCAGCGAAGAGGATTATCACAAAGGAACACTGAAGAATGTAATCAATAAGTATTATAATAACTCTTATTTGGGAGCTGTCTCTTCTTTAATTCAAGAAGAGGATATTTCATTGGAGGAATTAAAACGGCTAATTGAAGAAGTGGAAAAGGCACATAAAAAGTAAAAGCATAATGGGAACCTTCTTTGTCTACATACTAAAGTCATCTTTCTGCTTGGTCGCTTTTTATCTATTCTATAGATTACTTCTTAGTAGAGAAACATTTCATCGGTTTAACAGAATTGCGTTACTGGGAACTCTGGTCTTGTCTTTGCTTATACCATTCTGTGATGTGAGCACGAAAGAGCCGCAAACCATAATAGACTGGCAAAAACTTCTTCTTATGGCAAATAGTCCAGATATTTCTGTAAGAGCAGAAGCTACTTCTGTTTCATGGACAGAGATTGTCTTACTGATTTATCTGGCAGGTTTCCTTTTCTTTTTTTGCCGGAATCTTTATTCTCTGGTAAGACTTATCCGGTTACTGAAAGGTAGTAAACGTGAAATATTAAGCAAGGGAGTTATTCTTATTATTCATCAGAAAAAAATTGCTCCTTTTAGTTGGATGAAGTACGTGGTTATTTTGGATTCCGACATGAAGGAAAGTGGCCGGGAAATATTAATTCATGAAATAGCGCATATACAAAATCGTCATTCCATAGATCTTTTGCTCGCAGAACTTTGCATTCTTTTCCATTGGTTCAATCCAGCCGCATGGCTGATGAAGCAGGAATTACAGAACATTCATGAGTATGAAGCGGATGAGACGGTTATTAATAAAGGCATCGATGCAAAACAATATCAATTATTATTAATCAAAAAAGCTGTTGGCACAAGGCTCTACTCTATGGCCAACAGCTTTAATCACAGCAAACTAAAAAAAAGAATTACTATGATGTTAAAAGAAAAATCGAATCCGTGGGCGCGGCTGAAGTATTTATACATACTTCCACTAGCCGCATTAGCTGTTACAGCTTTCGCCCGTCCTGAAATCTCTAATCAGTTGAACGAGATATCAGCTGTCGAAATTAGTGATTTATCCTCAATTGTAAAAGGAAATTCCGGGAATAATATTCCAAATGCGACGAATCTCGGTAACGAAGGTGCAAAACAGCTTCTTCCTGATGTTAAGAATCATACTGTTGCATGTGATACAACAACAAGTCTTAAATCTGGCACTAATCCTTTAGTCTTATTAAATGGGGAAGAAGTTGCTTTTGGCAGTAAGGAAAGTGGCTTTGAAGCTGGCGCTCATCCGTTGATTATTGTAGACGGGAAAGAGGTCTCTAATGAAAAAGTTATACGGGTCAGAGCTAAAAGCATAAATGTCTTAAAGGGCAAAAATGCTACAGATTTATATGGAGATCGAGCTAAAGATGGGGTGGTACAAGTATATACGAAAGATGCTGAAGATAGTTATTCTGGACTTGGTTCTCATCCATTGGTTATAGTAGATGGAAAAGAAGTAGCTTATGAAGAATTAGAGAAGATTAATCCTAATAAGATTGAATCGATGAATGTTTTAAAGGATAAATCTGCTACCACCTTGTATGGAGACAAAGGGAAGAATGGAGTTATAGAAATCCACACTAAAGGCAATTCATCTTCACAAGCTCAGAGCTCTATTCGGGAAGAAGATAAAAATGCTAAAAACCTGAACGATAACACTATCCGGGTGAGACAAGGAACTCAAAGCAATATTAAAGATGTTGTGTATATAATTGATGGGAAAAAATCGTCAGATATTGAATTCAGCAAATTGAATCCAGACGATATTATTTCTGTTAATGTGCTTAAAGGTGATCAGACAAAAGAGTATGGTAAAAAAGCAAAGAATGGAGTGATAATTATCACGACTAAGAAAGCCCAATAATGGATAGCTCTGAAAATTGTCACAATTAAGAGGCAAAGTAATATTTTCTAGATCTTATTAGGGAATATTACAATTTAAATCCGGATAATTATTAGATGGTGCTTAATGGCTGATTTATCAATTAGTCGTTAAGCATCTTTTGTATATAAGTCTGAATCTCTTCCTCCTGGTCAGGGTGAAACCAGGCAATCTCTTCATCTCGTTTGAACCAGGTTATCTGCTTGCGAGAATAAATGCGGGAGTTTTGCTTAATCTTTTCAATGGCGAAAGGAAGTTCCCAGATGCCGTCAAAGTAATTGAAGAGTTCTTTGTAGCCTACTGTATTCAGAGAATTAAGCTGTTTATAAGGATACAAGGATCTGGCTTCATCCAGCAAAGCTTCTTCCATCATTATATCAACACGACGGTTGATACGTTCGTAAAGTTCTTCACGATCGCGGGTAAGTCCTACTTTTATGATACGGAATGGCCTTTCTTTTGCAGAACGTGTGCGGAAAGAAGAATATGTCTTTCCAGTCATATAGCAAATCTCTAATGCATGAATCACCCTTTTAGGATTCTTCAAGTCAACAATCTTATAATATTCTGGGTCAAGAAGTTTTAATTCCGCACAAAGATTTTCTAATCCTTCTGTCTCGTATTTGTGAATTAACAGTTCACGGGTTTCTTTATCAACAGTAGGGATATCGTCAATACCCTTACAAACGGCATCAACATACATCATTGATCCGCCCGTCATTACTACAACATCTTTTGTCTTGAATAACTCGTCGAGGAGTTTTAATACCTCAGTTTCATATTGTGCGGCACTGTAGTAATCAGTTAGTTTTAGTGTACCTACAAAGTAATGGGAAATTCTATTTAACTGCTCAGGGGTAGGAGCAGCCGTTCCTATTTTAAGATCGGCATACAGTTGTCGGGAATCGGAAGAAATAATGGGTGAACCAAATTTTTCGGCCAAGCGTAAGCTTAGTTCCGTTTTTCCAACACCTGTAGGCCCTATGAGAACAAGTAATGTTTTAGTCATTAAAGGCTCTCTTTGTCGAATGAATCATCGGCAATTTCATTTACATCTATGTCGAATCCTTCTGCATCAAAGTCCTCTTTGTCAAAAGTTTCATCTCCATAGAAGTTTTCATCCAGGTCAATGGAAGAACCAGTCGCTGCTAATTCTTCAAAATCAACTGTTTGTTTGGGTGCAACTCCTGCTTTCTTAGTGCAAACAGCTTTATTTAAATCTTTTCCTGTAATAATTTCAGATAATTCAATAAAGAAAGAACGTTCAGTCATGTAATCAAATACATAAATAAGCTTTTGCTTTTCATCTTCGATTAAATCACTTAACAAAGTGTCTTTCATAACCCAGCTATCTTCCTCTGAATTATTGTCCATTTCTTCAAGGGTAATTTCTTTTTCCTTTTCCCAGTCTTCATCACAGATAAAGAAAGAGGTCATCTGGTCGTTTGTATATCCAACTGATTTTATAATCGCTTCGTGGAATTCTAAAAATGTTGCTTCCGAGTCAATCTGGATTTCTCTGACAAAATCATCGACTTCATCAGATATGATTGTAAATCTGTATACCATATTCTTTTGAGTTTATTGATGCTGTAAAAGTAGTAAAAATCTTAAGAAGTACAATAGATAAGTATTATTCGTTTATAAAAAAAAAGGGAAGATCTACCGCTTGAGTAGTCTTCCCCTTTCTGCTGAATATAAACCTTACTATAGCAATGTTTATCTTATAATTCCTCTTTCTGATTTCTCTATAAAATCAATGATGTACTCAATTTCAGGGCTTAAAGCTATTTCTTCTTTTACCTTTGTTAATGCATCACTGGTGTTTAGACCACTCTGATAAATGATGCGGTATGCATTGTGAATTTTTTCTATTAATTCATTAGAAAAACCATGTCTGCGAAGCCCGATAATATTAATTCCACAATAAGTAATCGGATCACGGCCTGCAATAATATAAGGTGGGATATCTTTACTAAAGCGTGATCCACCCTGAAGCATTACAAAACTGCCTACGTGGCAAAACTGGTGCATAAGAATGGCTGCGCTTATAATAGCATCGTCATCAATAATGATTTCACCGGCCATTTTAGTAGAATTACCAATGATGCATCTGCTTCCTACTGTAGCGTCATGAGCTACATGGACCCCTTCCATTAATAAATTATCGCTTCCAACTATTGTTTTTCCTTTGGCGGCTGTTCCACGGTTAATAGTTACATTCTCACGAATCAGATTATTATCACCAATTTCAGCAGTTGTTTCTTCTCCTTTGAATTTTAAATCCTGGGGAACAGCACTGATTACAGCTCCCGGGAAAATTGTATTCCCATTTCCAATGCGAGCTCCGTATAATATACTGGCATTGGCCATAATTTTATTGTTATCACCGATAATTACATTTTTGTCGATAAAAACAAAAGGTGCAATTTCTACATTCTTTCCTATTTGTGCTTCGGGATGTATATATGCTAATGGACTAATCATTTGTTGGTTTATTTGTTCTTAACTATTTGTGCCATAAACTCTGCTTCGCAAGCCACAGTTTCTCCTACGAAAACATATCCTTTCATTGTGGATATTCCCCGGCGGATAGGCGCGAGCAATTCGAGCTTAAAGATTAATGTATCTCCCGGAACTACTTTATGACGGAACTTCACACCGTCAATCTTCATAAAGTAAGTAGAATATCTTTCCGGTTCATCAACAGAGTTTAATACAAGTAATCCCCCTGTCTGAGCCATTGCTTCTACAAGCAGTACGCCAGGCATAACCGGCTCTTGTGGGAAATGTCCCTGGAAGAATGGTTCATTTACTGTAACATTCTTAATTCCGACAATATGATTTGGACCTAATTCTATAATTTTATCTACCAAAAGGAATGGATAACGGTGAGGCAACAATGTACGGATACGGTTAACATCCATAACTGGAGCTTCATTACAGTTGTAGGTAGGAGCCTGTACTTCGTGCAATCTAATCTCTTTTCTCATCTGGCGGGCAAACTTATTGTTAATGGTATGTCCGGGACGTGTAGCAATAATACGACCTCTGATTGGTTTACCAATCAACGCAAGGTCTCCAATGATATCAAGTAACTTATGACGTGCAGGTTCATTGTCCCACACAAGTGGCTTGTGATTTATATATCCAAGTTGATTTGCATCCTTATGAGCAACCTTCATTACATCTGCCAATTTATCCAGTTTTTCCTGTGAAACCTGACGTTCGTAAATTACAATTGCATTGTCCAGATCTCCGCCTTTAATAAGTCCGGCAGAAAGTAATGGTTCTATTTCACGTACAAAAACAAATGTTCTGCTTGCTGCTATTTCTGTTGGAAAGTCTTTCATGCTTTCCAATGTTGCAAACTGGTTAGGTATGATTTTAGAATCATAAGATATAAGAACGTTCACACTGAAATCCTCATCAGGAAGAACGATAATAGAAGAACCTGTTTCTTCGTCTTTGAATTCTATTTTTTGTTTAATGATATAGAAGTCTTTAACTGCAGCTTGTTCTTCAATTCCTACTCTTTCAATTTCCTGTACATATGATATTGCACTGCCATCAAGAATTGGAAATTCCGGGCCGTTTACCTGAATCAGACAGTTGTCTATGCCGGCTGCATAAAGTGCAGCCATTCCATGTTCTACTGTGCTAACTTTAACTCCGTTCTTTGCAAGAACAGTACCACGAGTTGTTTCAACAACATTATCTGCAACAGCATCAATGATTGGCTGTCCTTCTAAGTCGGTTCTTTGAATTTTGTACCCGTGATTATCAGGGGCTGGATTAAAAGTTACTGTTAGATCAAGTCCAGTGTGAAGACCTTTTCCTCTTAGTGAAAAGTTCTCTTTTAGAGTTTTCTGTTTCAACATTGGTTACTTATTTAATAATTGTTTTTTGAGTTCTTCTATTTCTTTTTCCAGATTATTGAGCGTAGTATACATTTCTGGTAATTTCTTGAATACAACAGATGATTTGAAGTATTTCTTTGCATCAAAAGCCGGAGCTCCCATTACATTTGTATGTGATGGAATATTGCCTGCAATGCCTGATTGTGCGGCCATACCTACCTGATCTCCGATTTTGATATGTCCGGCCAGACCAACCTGCCCGCCAATCATACACCATTCTCCCACCTGGGTTGAACCTGCAATACCTGCCTGAGCGGCTATCACTGTATGAGAACCTATTTTATCGTTATGTGCAATTTGTATCAGATTGTCTAATTTTACACCTTTGTGAATTACAGTAGCACCCATTGTTGCTCTGTCTACGCAAGTGTTCGCACCGATTTCAACATCGTCTTCCAGAATAACGATTCCAATCTGAGGAATCTTTGAATATCCGTCTGGGGTAGGGGCAAATCCAAATCCGTCAGCACCGATAACACTTCCGGCATGTAATATGCAATTGTTTCCTACTCTGCACTCGTGATAAATGGTTACATGTGAATATAGGATGCAGTTGTTTCCCACTTTAGCTCCTGTTCCAACTGTTACGTGAGGATGCAGAATTGTATTGTCACCCACTTCTGCATTGTCTTCTACACATGCAAAAGGAGCGATATATACATCTTTACCAATTTTGGCGGTAGGAGCAACGAACGCTAAGGAATCAATTCCTGTTTTCTTAGGTTTGCTCATTTCATACAAAGTAAGCAGCTTAGCCAGACTTTCGTATGCATTATCAACTTTGATAATCGTAGCTTTAACCTCTTGTTCAGGAGTGAAGTCTTTATTAACTAATACAATGCTTGCTTGAGTATCATATATGTAATGTGTGTATTTGGGATTAGAGAGGAACGATATTGCGCCCGGAACTCCTTCTTCTATTTTTGCGAAGGTATGAACGCTGGCATTTTCATCTCCTATTATTTCTCCTTGAATAAATTCTGCAATTTGTTTAGCCGAAAATTCCATGTTTCTATTGTTGAATGATTCTAAGCTTTTTTTATTAAAGTTAAACGGAGATTACATTTTTATGTATTTGTCCATTAGGGAACAAAGTTCGTGTTTTTTTTTCATATTACCGTATTGTTTAATAAATATTTCGTTCTTTTTTAAACTAATCTTTGATAACAGAGGTAGTATTTCTTTACTTTCTTTGAGAGGAGAGATATGTTTAGCATATCTGAAGCTTCTGCTATATTCTTTATAGAACCGTCTTTGTAGATGATTTCGATGCTATCATCTGCCGGGTCATACATGTTTTTTTCTATGCTTGGAGTTGAAACAAAATATACAGCTTCTTTCTTGCTTATATTGAGTGAGCAACTAATTTTATCCAGTAAGTATTCTATGCTTTCCTCACTTATCGGATCGGATGAGGTCTCCACTTTAAAAATATTCCGGTTAATCAAACCACAGCTTAGTGTGGAAAGAACAATGTCCGAATGAGTGCTCCACACTTTCAGAGCTGTCCAGATATCATTATCATCCAATTGGATAAAGTTCTCCAGGCAATCCGGATTGCTATAAAACTCGTTTGGGTCTATATTGTTATATAGGAAAAAACGGAGAGCAGGAGAGGCAAACAATTCTATACCCTTACCAGCCAATTCTTTTGCCCGTGTAAGTGAACTAATCAGCATCTGTTCATATGCAACGGACGTTTTGTGCAAATAAACCTGCCAGTACATTAATCTTCTGGCAGTAAGGAAGTTCTCGATTGAATAAATTCCTTTTGATTCAATAACCAGATGGTCATCCTTCACATCGAGCATTTTTATAATGCGTGCAGAACCGATGTTTCCTTCAATGACTCCGGTGTAGAAACTATCCCGGCGAAGGTAGTCAAGACGGTCCATATCCAGTTGTCCGCTCACTAACTGATGAAGAAATCTTTTAGGATATTCATCCTTAAAGATACACATGGCAAGGTCCAGCTGTCCGCTCATCTCTTTATTCATTCGCTCCATAAGCAGGAGCGATATTTCTTCATGAGTAACATCTTTTACAAGGGTATCTTCCAATACGTGCGAAAAAGGACCGTGCCCGATATCATGTAATAAAATGGCTGCCAGCACTCCATCGGATTCTTTATCGGTAATCTCATTCCCTTTGGTTCTGAGTTGGGTGATAGCTTCACTCATCAGATAAAAAGCACCTAATGAATGTTGGAAACGGGTGTGCTGTGCACCTGGATAAACAACCGAAGATAGTCCCATTTGCTTAATTCGGGTTAACCGTTGCAATAATGGGTGGCGGATTATGTCATATAGTAGTCCTCCCGGAATATTGATAAATCCGAAAACCGGGTCGTTGACTATCTTTCGTTCGTTTGTCATTTAGATGAATTAAAGGATCGCTTTTAATTGCTCTTCCATCTCAGCCTGAACAGCTTTTGCTGCAGCTTTTGCTGCTTCAGCAAAGTTTTCAGTTTTGTCTGCGTAAATAATGCCACGGGATGAATTAACAATCAAGCCACACATTTCATTCATACCATACTTGCAAACTTCTTCCAGAGAACCGCCCTGAGCACCAACTCCGGGAACCAGTAAGAAGTGATGAGGTACATGTTTACGGATATCTACGAACATTTTTCCCTGAGTAGCACCAACTACATACATCATTTGTTCGTCTGAAGCCCATTGTTGAGAAGTCTTCAGTACTTTTTCAAATAAACGTTCTCCGTTGGCATCTTCAGTCAGCTGAAAATCGTGTGATCCTTTATTGGAGGTCAGAGCCAGCAGAATAACCCATTTCTCTGGATAAATAAGGAATGGTTTCACACTGTCCTCACCCATATAAGGGGCAACAGTTACAGAGTCAATATTCAGTTCATCGAAGAAAGAACGGGCATACATCTCACTTGTGTTTCCAATGTCACCACGTTTTGCATCAGCGATAATAAACTGATCCGGATAATTCTTTTTGATGTAAGCAACTGTTTTCTCAAAAGCTATCCAACCTTTTACTCCCATACTTTCATAAAAAGCAAGATTTGGTTTGTATGCTATACATAAATCGGCAGTAGCATCAATGATTGCTTTGTTAAAAGCGAAGATAGGATCTTCTTCTTTTAATAAGTGAGCCGGTATTTTCTTAATGTCAGTATCCAGACCTACGCAAAGAAAAGATTTTTTGCGTTTTATATTTTCAAATAATTGTTGTTTATTCATTGGGAGTAATATTATAATTCACTTTCTTTCATTCGTTCTGCATTTTCCGCTACAATCAGACGGTCGATGCAATCCTGAATGTCTCCGTCCATAAAGGCAGAAAGGTTATAGATAGTATAGTTTATGCGGTGATCAGTAATACGTCCCTGCGGATAGTTGTAGGTACGGATTTTAGCCGAACGGTCACCTGTAGAAACCATCGTTTTACGCTTGGAAGCAATATCATCCAAATATTTCTGATGTTCTTTGTCATAGATGAAAGAACGAAGTCGTGTAAGAGCCCTTTCTTTATTCTTTGGCTGGTCGCGGGTTTCAGTACATTCTATACGAATTTCTTCTGGAACACCAGTGTTAGGATTCTTCCAGATATAACGCAAGCGGACACCAGATTCCACCTTGTTTACGTTCTGACCACCAGCACCACCTGAACGGAATGTATCCCATTTAATTTCGCCTTCATTGATTTCCACATCAAATTCTTCAGCTTCCGGAAGTACAGCTACGGAAGAAGCCGATGTATGAACACGCCCCTGAGTTTCAGTGGCGGGAACTCTCTGCACACGGTGTACGCCCGATTCATATTTCAAAGTTCCGTATACGTTTTCACCGCTTACGGTAAAGACAACTTCCTTGAATCCTCCGGATGTTCCTTCACTGGTACTTGTTATTTCTACTTTCCATCCTTTGTTTTCGCAGTATTTCAGATACATGCGAAATAAGTCTCCGGCAAAGATAGCAGCTTCATCTCCACCAGTTCCACCACGAATTTCAACAATGGCATTCTTACCATCCTGAGGATCGGCAGGAACAAGGAGCAGTTTTATTTCCTCTTCCAGTTCCGGAATGCGGAATTGGCAGACATTCAGTTCTTCCCTTGCCATTTCACGCATTTCCTGATCTTGTTCAGTATCCAGAATTACTTTGGCTTCCTCAACTCCATCGAGCATTTGTATATACTCTTTGCGGGCGTTCATGATATTTTCCAATTCTTTGTATTCCTTGGTCAGTTTCACGTAACGCTTCATATCTGTAATTACATCAGGGTCGGTAATGAGGGTAGATATTTCTTCAAAGCGGCTTACCAAACCTTCAAGTTTATCTAAAATCGTATTGTTATAATCTGCCATATTTTAATATCTGAACTCTCCGAATTCACTCTTGATGATCAATTCTTTCTTATCTGATTCTTCAATGCGACCAACGATTTGTGCATCAATACCAAATGATTTAGAGATAGCAATAACCTCTTCAGCATGTTCTGGTGAAAGATATACTTCCAGGCGATGTCCCATATTGAATACCTTATACATCTCGCTCCAGTCTGTGCCCGATTGTTCCTGAATAGTCTTGAACAGCGGAGGTACAGGGAATAGATTGTCCTTAACAACTCTTACCTTATCTACAAAGTGAAGCACTTTTGTTTGCGCGCCACCGGAACAATGTACCATTCCGTGTATTTCCGGACGAAGAGCATCAAGCAACTTTTTTACGAACGGAGCATAAGTACGGGTAGGAGAGAGCACCATCTTTCCGGCATCAATGCTGATACCTTCTATTGGATCTGTCAATCTTAGTCCACCTGAATAAACAAGATCTGCAGGAACTGCAGCATCGTAGCTTTCCGGATATTTTTCTGCAAGATATTTAGCAAATACATCGTGACGGGCAGAAGTAAGTCCGTTACTACCCATACCACCATTGTATTCTTTTTCGTATGTAGCCTGTCCGTAAGAAGCCAATCCTACAATTACATCTCCCGGACGGATATTGGCATTATCGATAACATCGCTGCGTTTCATGCGGCAAGTCACAGTACTGTCCACAATAATGGTGCGAACCAAATCGCCCACATCAGCAGTTTCACCACCGGTGGCATAAACACCAACACCCATCTCGCGAAGTTCTGCCAGTAATTCGTCTGTTCCGTTAATGATAGCCGAGATTACTTCTCCGGGAATCAGTAACTTATTGCGACCTATTGTGGAAGAAACCAAAATATTGTCTACTGCACCCACGCACAGTAAATCATCAATGTTCATAATCAACGCGTCCTGCGCAATTCCTTTCCACACAGAAATATCACCAGTTTCTTTCCAATAAAGATAAGCCAGACTGGATTTTGTTCCGGCGCCATCAGCATGCATAATGTTGCAATATTCAGGATCGCCACCTAAAATATCAGGAATGATTTTACAGAAAGCCTGGGGAAAGATACCCTTGTCGATGTTCTTTATAGCGTTATGCACATCTTCTTTTGATGCTGAAACACCACGCTGCATGTATCGTTGATTACTCATTTTTGTTTATAATAAAAGGATGTTTGTATACAGGATGCAAAAGTACTGCATTTTTTTCTAGTAGGCAAATGTTTATATCAGAACTCCACCTTTGGAGCCTTTTCTGCACCAGCTTCAGCTTCAAAATATGGTTTCTTTTCAAAACCAAACATTCCTGCAAACATGTTTCTAGGGAATTTTCGAATGTAAGCGTTGTATTCTTTTGCTAATTCATTGAAACGTCCACGTTCTACAGCTATACGGTTTTCGGTGCCTTCCAACTGAGACTGTAGCTCAAGGAAGTTCTCATTAGCCTTCAGAGCTGGATAATTCTCGGTGATAGCCAACAGTTTGCCAAGAGCTGTAGTTACATCGCCTTGTGCTTTTTGATAAGCCTGCAATTTTTCTGGAGTCAGTTTGTCAGGATCGATAGTAATTTGTGTTGCTTTAGAGCGAGCGGCAACTACACCTTCCAGTGTACTCTTTTCATGAGTGGCATAGCCTTTCACAGTATTAACCAAGTTTGGAATAAGATCTGTACGTCTCTGATATTGGTTCTCTACATTTGACCAGGCTTTTGTTACACCTTCCTGTTTGTCTACCATTGAATTATAAGAACCTGCACCAAGTAAAATAAGCAGTACAATGACTGCGAGAGTAATAATTACTGATTTTTTCATATTTATTTTCTTTTGTATTATTTTTTAGAAATCTGAACCAGCACCTCCACCGCCGGACATACCGCCGCCGAAGCTTCCACCACTAAATCCTCCGCCTCCGGAGCCGAGACCTCCGCCCAGACCACCCATAAATATTCCTCCGCCCAAGCCACCTCTTCCGCCACCCCGGTAATTATCATCGGACGATTCTATTTCACGAACCACTTTGTGCCCGCAATTCTGACAGGTGTACACCACTTCTTCTCTTTTTACTCCCTGACGTAATGAAAGAAGTTTAGAATCTGTCCGCATCAGTTTATGCTGTTTGCAGTTAGGGCAACGGGTTGCTCTCCAGGAAGCCATACCTCCAATAAAGCCAACCAGCATAACAAACCCAGCCGCGGCAAAGAACAAAAGCATAATGTTTCCGCCTTCTTCATCTTTATCCGCCTCATCATTTGTCATGGAACCGTCAAGACGGGCGCATACAGATTGAATTCCGGAAACCATTCCACCGTCCCAGTTGTCATTACGGAAGAAAGGATTCATTTTACGGGTTTGTATTCTTTTACAGATAGCATCCGGCAAATCACCTTCCAGTCCGTATCCGGTCTCAAATCGAATTTTGCGCTGATCTTCCACCAAAAGAATCATTAGTCCATTGTCCTTTCCTTTCTTTCCCACTCCCCATTTGTTAAGCAGATCGTGAGTAAACTGAAAACAATCATTGTTACCGATTGAAGGAAGAGCAACTACCGCCACTTCTATGGAAGTTTTCTGCTCTAGTTTCCATAGCATACTGTCAATTGAATCACAAGCTTCCTGCGACAAAATTCCTCCGGGATTGCTCACGTAGTGCATCTTGTTTTGCAGACGTACATTGGGGACGTTTTCCAGTGTGTATTCTTTTTCCTGAGCATTCACCTGAAAGCTAAGGAATAGCAAAAGGAATAATATTATATTTTTTGATCGTTTCATTCTCATTTGTTTCCGTTTTTTATCCATTCTTTTTATCAGGCGTTTAGATCCAGTTGCATTGATGCGCTGTATAGCTCCTTCTTTGCTTGAAAATAACCTTCTTAACAGGTGTGAATTTAGTGTGTATTTCGTTTGTTTGCCGAAAATTAATTAGTGACAAAGATATAAAAGTATTTTGCAAAATAACTGATGCTTATTTAGAAAAACTTTATAAAAGAAGAAAAAGCTAGTTGATATAAGAGTCAGTGAACGCTTTTACTTTTGCAAGATACATCTTTGGATTCTGTTTATATGATTTGGCATGTTCGGCTCCCGGAACAATCCACAAATTCTTTGGAGCAGACTTTGCTTCATAGAGCGGATAAACCATCCATGTGGGAACATACGTGTCGGCATTTCCGTGAATAAAGAACATTGGAAGATGACACTTTTTAACCTGATCCAGTGGTGAAGCTTCTTTGAATGTCCAGCCGTATTTTATTTTGCACAACAGACTAGTGGAATTTAACAATGGGAATGCAGGTAGGTCAAAGCGCTTCTTTAGTTCCTGGGAAAACTCATCCCATACGCTTGTGTAACCGCAATCTTCCACAAAGCATTTCACGTTAGCAGGGAGCGTTTCTCCGCTGACCATCATGGTAGTAGCGGCTCCCATTGAGATGCCGTGCACCACAATGTTGATACTGTCTCCGTAAATAGCTTTTGCCACGTTAATCCATTTGATTATATCCAGACGATCTTTCCATCCCATCTGAATTACATCACCTTCGCTTCGTCCATGTGCCTGCAAATCAGGAAGAAGAATGTTATAATTCATTTCGTGATTATACAGATGACCAATCATCAGCATACGGATGGCATTGTCTGTATATCCGTGAATAAGCACAGCTGTTTTCCTTGTAGGGTGGTTGGCGGCAATATAATAAGCGTGAAGCTTTTTATTCTCGTTGCCGATAATAAAAGTATCTTTCAAGGCGGAAGCCTGGTTGAGACTGTCCACCCATTGATGCAGATAAGGATAATTGTCATACATATACTTGTATGACTCGGTTTCGTCTTTTCCGTTATGATTAGAAGTCAGTGAATAATCAAGCATATAAAAGCTTCCCCACGTAATACCTCCAAGGAGAATAGTCAACAGGGCCAGAAGCACATATCTTACAACTTTAGTAACTCTTCTTCTATTCATATACAATTATTTATTCCAGATTTCCCATCCGGCAAAAGCCTGAAGCAAAAGCATCTCCAAACCATTCTTTGTTTTTGCTCCCTGTTCTGCTCCTTTTTTCATAAAAAGTGTCGTATCAGGATTATAAATCAAATCATATAACAAATGTTTCGGAGTAAGCGATTCATAAGGAATATTAGGACAGAAATCTACATTAGGATACATACCTACGGGGGTACAGTTTACAATGATCGTATTCTCAACCATAATTTCAGGAGTCAGCTCTTCGTAAGTTAGTATACCTGGTTCTTTGGTGCGGGAAACATAAGTACCTTCTACACCTAGATTCTTTAATCCGTGGAATATAGCCTTAGAAGCACCTCCGGTACCCAGAATAAGCGCTTTCTTGTGATTTCCTTTTAATATAAAAGGCTCAATGGATTGTGAAAAACCAATGATGTCTGAATTATAGCCAACCAGTTTTATTTTTCCTTTTTGACGGATAATCTTAATCACATTAACCGCACCAATGGCAGCTGCATTCTCGCTTAGTTCGTCAAGAAAAGGAATCACCTGTTCTTTGTACGGAATAGTAACATTCATTCCGCAAAGGTTAGGCGTGTTTTTAATTATTGCCTTAAAGTCTTTGATATCAGGAATCTCAAAGTTTACATACTCGGCATCAATACCCTCTGATTTGAACTTTTCGTTAAAGTATCCAATCGAGAAAGAGTGCCTGAGCGGATAGCCTATTAAACCATACTTTTGCATAGGTAATAAATTTTGTTTTTGTTATTTTGCAGCTGTATAAAGTGTACAGATACCGAACGTAAGACGTTTGAAAGCAACGTCTCTGAATCCGGCCTTTTCAATTACTCCCTTCATTACTTCACCTTGGGGGAAAGCTTTGATGGTTTGAGGCAGATAGGTATAAGCATTGTTGTCTTTGGAAAGAAGCTTACCCATCGTAGGAATCACAATCTTTGAATAAATGGCAAATAGTTGCTTCATCGGGAAAGAATCCGGAGTGGTTAACTCCAATATCACCAGATGTCCTTCTTTATTGAGTACCCGATGCATTTCTGACAGACCTTTATCCAGATTCTCAAAGTTACGGATGCCAAAAGCTACAGTAATCGCGTCAAATGTGTTATCAGCAAAAGTCAGATTCATGCAATCTTCTTTGGCGAAAGAGATCTTTTGATCCAGACCAATCTTTTGCACCTTTTCTTTTCCAATCTTCATCATTCCCTCAGAGATATCCGTACCAATCAGTTCTTCAGGCAAAAGATCCCTGTATGCCTGAATGGCAAAGTCTCCGGTCCCGGTAGCCACATCCATCATCTTTTGTGGGCGGAAAGGTTTGAGCCAGGCAATTGCTTTACGCCTCCATCCCTTGTCAATGCCCAATGAAAGAGCGTGATTCAGTAGGTCGTAATGATGAGCAATGTTGTCAAACATCTTCTCCACCTGGACGGTTTTTTTGCCGTTGGAGCTATAAGGTTTTATTTCTTCCTGAGGATATTTCATGAACGAGAAAAATGAATAAATTAAAAATAAATATGTGTGTGCAAGAAAAAAGGAATGAATAATAAGAGATACTTTCTCTTATTATTCATTCAATGCTATTTACTTAGTAAGAAAAGCAGTTACATTCTTTTCAATTCTGGCTGCTACATCATCAATGCTAGCTTTTACAAACTTTTCTCCAACGATGTTTTCGTATAGTTCGATGTAGCGTTCGGCTACACTGTTTACATATTCTTCTGTCATAGTAGGAACCGTTTGTCCTTCTTTACCCTGGAAACCGTTTTCGATTAACCATTGACGAACAAATTCTTTAGACAACTGTTTCTGAGGCTCGTTCTTAGCCAGACGTTCTTCAAAGCCGTCAGCATAGAAATAGCGGGAAGAGTCAGGAGTATGAATTTCATCCATCAGGATAATCTTACCATCCTTCTTTCCGAATTCGTATTTTGTATCAACAAGGATAAGTCCCATTTGCTTTGCTATCTCGCATCCGCGGGCGTAAACAGCCAATGTATATTTTTCCAGTTGCTCGTAATCTTCTTTGCTTACAATGCCCTGCGCAATGATTTCTTCTTTTGAAATGTCTTCATCATGACCTTCATAAGCCTTGGTTGTAGGAGTAATAATAGGAGTGGGGAACGGTTGATTTTCTTTCATTCCTTCAGGCATTGCAACACCGCAAAGAGTGCGTTTCCCTTTTTTGTATTCTCTCCATGCGTGACCGGTAAGATATCCGCGTACAACCATTTCCACTTCGAAAGGCACACATTTGATACCTACGGTAACCATTGGGTCCGGAGTTGCAACTTTCCAGTTAGGCACAATATCAGCAGTTGCATCCAGGAATTTTGCAGCAATCTGATTCAGCACTTGTCCCTTATAAGGAATACCTTCTGGCAGGATAACGTCGAATGCAGAGATGCGGTCACTTACAACCATCACCAATAATTCGTCATTGATATTATATACATCACGTACTTTTCCGTGGTAAACACTCTTCTGTCCCGGAAAATTAAAATCTGTTTTTACTAATGCTTTGCTCATTATTGTATTTGTTTTTGGGATTCTTCTGTTTTTTCTTTTTCTATCTTTTTCTTCTCATCAAATCTTTCATAAGCTTCGACAATCCGTTCCACCAACTTATGGCGAACGATGTCTTTTTTCCCAAGTTCCACGAAACTGATTCCTTTTACCCCTTTCAGGATGCGAATAGCCTGAACCAGTCCTGAAGTCTGGGAAGCAGGAAGGTCAATTTGTGTAAGGTCTCCTGTTACAATCATTTTTGTATTCATGCCCATGCGGGTAAGAAACATCTTGATTTGCTGAGTGGTAGTATTCTGTGCTTCGTCGAGAATAACCACAGCGTCATTGAGTGTACGGCCACGCATAAAAGCCAGCGGTGCAATCTGAATCACGTTAAGGTCTATATATTCTTTTAGCTTAGCAGCGGGAATCATATCCTGAAGCGCATCGTAAAGCGGCTGCAGGTATGGATCGATTTTTTCTTTAATGTCTCCCGGAAGAAAACCGAGCTTTTCACCGGCTTCAACAGCGGGACGGCTAAGTATGATCTTCTTGATTTCCTTTTGCTTAAGAGCTCTGACAGCCAATGCGATGGAAGTGTATGTTTTACCTGAACCGGCAGGGCCGATGGCAAATAACATATCATTTTTTTCAAATCCTTCCACCAGCTTCAACTGATTGTCACTGCGTGGAATGATAGGCTTTCCGGTTACACTGAATACAATCACGTTTCCGTTTTTTTCAGTCTGCGGAGCATTTCCCTTTATAATGTCAATAATCACTTCTTCCTTCAGAGAATTGTATTGTGCACAATGTTTCTCTAACGCTAATATATTCTCTTCAAAAGCGCACATTTCTTCTTCATCCCCCATCACCTTTATCACATTTCCACGGGCTACAATCCTTAGTTTGGGATATAAGGCTTTAATTAGTTGAATGTTGGTGTTGTTTACACCATAGAAGATAACCGGATCAATATCTTCGAGAACAATCAGTTTTTCTATCATTGAATCAATTTAAAGGATCAAATGTTTATTTCTAATTTGATTGCAAATTTACATAAAAACTTCGAAATATAAGTGCGTTAGATGAAAATTAAGCGTAGTATTCTTATTTATATAGAATCTTCTTTTTTCGTTCCTCGTTCTTTTGCTTTTTTTATAGAGTTTATTCCGAAATTATTTTTCATAAGATTATTTTAATATATATTTGCACATCAAATTATAGAAAATAACCCCTAAACAATTCTTATATCGATGCGCAAATTCATTCCCATAATCTGTATGTTATTGCTAATTTGTGGTCTTTCAGGCTGTAAAGACAAAACGTTGAAACTAAATCATCCCAAAAATATAAGAGGGGTAATTAGTTATAAACGTTCTTTCGGTGATTTAAATGATCTGCAACTGGCTGTAGCCCAAAGTATTGGCATCAGACCGGTGTCTTCGCGGAAAGCTGTGGAAGCAATGAAGGGTAAATTGGTACACCTTGAAGATAATGAATATTATATATTGGATTCACTGACACATTCTCTTCCTTATCTGGTTCCAAAAGCAAGTGAATTGCTGACTCACATTGGTTCTAACTTTCTGGATTCATTGAAAGCAAAGGGGCTTAATCCGAATGAAATCATTGTAACATCGGTGCTTAGAACCTTGGATGATGTTCGTAAGCTGCGTCATCATAACGGAAATGCTTCCGAAAAGTCCGCTCATTTTTATGGAACTACATTTGATGTTAGCTGGAAGCGTTTTGAAAAAGTAGAGGAAGACCGTCCGATGCAGGATGTTAGTTCTGATACTTTAAAACTGGTTCTTTCCGAGGTATTGCGGGATTTTCGGAAAGCAGATAAATGTTATGTGAAGTATGAATTGAAGCAGGGCTGCTTTCATATTACTGCCAGATAGAAAGTGGCTTAACGAAAAAATACCTATCTTTGCAGCAAAAATATAAATACGCGTGCAACGATACTTTATTTATTTAGCCTACGAGGGGACCAATTATCACGGTTGGCAGGTACAGCCTAATGGTGTGAGCGTACAAGAGCGTCTGCAGAAAGCACTTTCTACATTTCTTCGGGCAGATATTGAAGTTGTGGGTGCCGGACGGACCGATGCCGGTGTTCATGCCAAACTGATGGTGGCCCACTTTGATTATGAGAAAGATTTTCCCGATATTATATTGCTTACCGATAAACTGAACCGTATCCTTCCTCCTGATATTTCAGTGTTCAGGGTTTGTAAAGTTACACCGGAGGCGCATGCTCGTTTTGATGCACTCTCACGTACCTATAAGTATTATATTACCTCAGTTAAATATCCTTTTGATCGTCATCTGAAATGCCGCATGCATGGAACACTTGATTATGAACGAATGAATCAGGCAGCCCGTTTGCTGTTCGATTATACCGATTTTACAAGCTTCAGCAAACTGCATACAGATGCTAAGACGAATAATTGCCGGATGATGCAGGCGGAATGGACTCAAGAGAATGAAACAACCTGGGTTTTTACCATCAAAGCGGATCGTTTTCTCAGAAATATGGTTCGTGCCATTGTTGGAACATTGGTAGAAGTAGGACGTGGTAAGATGAATGTCGATGAATTTCGTAAAGTGATAGAACATAAAGACAGATGTAAAGCAGGTACTTCTGTTCCGGGACATGCGTTGTTCCTTGTAGATATTGAATATCCTGCAGAGATTTTTATATAAATTATGTGGTTATTTTTAGCTTTTATCTCAGCCTTTTTACTAGGCTTTTATGATGTATTTAAGAAGAAATCGTTAAAGGATAATGCGGTATTACCGGTATTATTTCTTAATACACTGTTCTCCAGTTTAATATTTGTTCCGTTTATCGTTCTTTCCGCTTTCGGACAGGATTGGATCAGTCATTCAATTTTTTACGTTCCCATTGAAGGATGGGAAGTGCACAAATATGTGTTGCTTAAATCGTTCATAGTTCTTTCGTCCTGGGTGTTCGGCTATTTTGGAATGAAGCATTTGCCGCTTACCATTGTCGGACCTATTAATGCTACTCGTCCGGTTATGGTTCTGGTCGGAGCTATGCTGTGTTTTGGTGAGCGATTAAACCTTTATCAATGGATAGGAGTTTTGCTTGCTGTAGCCTCATTCTTTTTGTTGAGCCGTTCGGGTAAAAAAGAAGGAATAGATTTTAAACGCGACAAATGGATATTGTTTATTATATTGGCTGCTGTGACTGGTGCCATTAGCGGACTGTATGATAAATACTTGATGAAGCAGTTTAATCCTATGCTCATCCAGTCATGGTATAATATTTATCAGCTGTTTATAATGGGAAGTATTCTGCTTGTTCTGTGGTGGCCCAAACGGAAAGAAACTACTCCTTTTCGCTGGGACTGGAGTATTATTCTGATCTCCGTGTTCCTGGCGGCTGCTGATTTTGTGTACTTCTATTCCCTTAGTTATGCGGATTCCATGATATCCATTGTTTCCATGATCCGAAGAAGCAGTGTGGTTGTTTCTTTTATCTTTGGTGCAATATTTTTCCGTGAAAAGAATTTAAAAAGTAAAGCAATCGACCTTATATTAGTGCTAATTGGAATGATATTCCTATATTTGGGCTCAAAATAAAATAATAAGATGAAAAAGATTATTCTTCTTTGTTTTTTGATCTCTTGTGTCATCTCATTGAAAGCGCAAGATGCGAAATCCGTGTTTATCAATATCCCCGATTCACTATCACCCTTGCTTACAAAAGTAAACCGGGAGGATTTTTCTGATTTTCTGGAAAGTAAAATGAAAGCGGTGGTAAAGAATAAGATGGAAAAGATGTCAGAGATGAAGGTGCTGACGAAGGATTATCTTTTTTTGCAGACTACCTCACAAAGCAGTTTTCAGTTAAAGTTGCTTCAGTTGAACGATACGACTAAAATTATTTGCGTAGTCAATACGGCGTGCGCTCCGGTATGTGACAGTCGTGTTCTCTTTTATACCACCAACTGGAAAGAAATTCCTTCCAAAGATTATATAGAAATGCCGGGAATAGAACGTTTCTTTCTTGCTCCGGATTCCACTCAGGTTGAGGCTTACAATAATGCACGTGCTCCTTTGAATATTTATTTGTTAAAAGCAGATTTATCGAAGGATAACAACGAGCTTACTTTTACTTTTACCACTCCTGAATATCTCGATGGAAGTGAAGCAAAAGCATTGGAACCTTTTCTGAAAAAGGTATTGGTGTATGTCTGGAAAGACGGACGTTTCGTTGTGAAAGATTAATAGAAAGACTAGTCTGGTCGCTATAACAGTGGGTATTCAATATGAATGCCCTTTTTTATTTGATCATGTTGCAGATAAAACAAAAAAAGCTCCGATACAATTTTGTATCAGAGCTTTTTTATCAGATAAAATCTGAATATTATTTTTTGCTACGATCTCCGTAACGGTTCTTAAACTTATCAATACGACCAGCTGTATCTATCATTGTAGATTTACCAGTGTAAAAAGGGTGAGAAGTGTTAGAAATTTCAAGCTTAACCAATGGATAAGTTTCACCTTCGAGTTCGATAGTTTCTTTAGTGTTGCAAGTTGATTGAGATAAAAATACATCGCCGTTAGACATATCTTTGAATACGACTGGACGATATGATTCTGGATGAATACCTTTTTTCATTTCAGTATTTGTTTTTTTAATTATTATTACTTTGTACTATTTGGTAAGAATAGTGTAATGGTCTATTTCAGAGCGCAAAGATAATGCTTTTCTTTAAACTGGAAAATAATTTGAGAAACTTTTTATGCTTATCAATCAATAATTGTGCGTTTTGCACAAATCACTGTTAAATTTCTAATTTAGTTATTGATTATCAATAAAATTATGTTTGCAGCTAATTGAGTCTGCTATTTGTTTAATTTTTAAAGTATAGATGCTTTAGTAAAATAAGTAAAAAAAGCAGTTTTGATGTTTGAAAACGAAATGACATAAAGAATTAATATTAATACAGTGTTTTTTATTTTACAATTATTATCTTTGCAGTCCTTTATAAAATTTATTGTTTATTCAATTATGTAGATTGAAGAAATCAATAAAGGGGGTGATTGTTTAAAAGAATATAAAATAAAGTATCGTAATTGTTTGTGTCTATTAATAAATATATCAGAATGAAGAAGTATTTTTTTAAATCATTGATGCTGCTACTGATTATCAGTATCAATGGACATTTGTTTGCGCAGATACCGAGTAGCTATTATTCTGCTGCGGAAGGTAAGAAAAAGGCCGAACTTAAAACGGCGTTGCATTTAATTATTCAACATGCAAATGTCTTGGGATATGGTAGTGGAACCTGGTCGGGTTTTGCTAAAACAGATATTCGTCCTGAGGATGGAACTGTTTGGGATATGTACTCAAATAAAAGAGTTATGCCGAATGGTAATTCAGCGGCAACCGGTATGAATATCGAACACTCTTTTGCAAAGAGCTGGTGGGGCGGTGATGAACGTCAGGCTTATAGGGATATTCATCACTTAAATCCCTCTGATATAGCAGCTAATTCGGCAAAAGGCAGCTGGCCGATGGCTGTGGTAGATGGATCTGTAACTTATAATAACGGTGTAATAAAGGTAGGAAAGTCCAATAGCCGTCCGGGAGGAGTCATTGATGCCTGGGAACCCGCAGATGAATATAAGGGAGATTTTGCTCGTCAATATATGTATATGGTTACTTGCTACGAAGATTACGCAAATGACTGGACTGGAAATTCTGCTGGCTTTTTGATGAAGAATACGTATCCTGTGTTTGAACAATGGGCTTATGAACTCCTTTTGAAATGGTGCAAAGCAGATCCTGTAAGCCAGAAAGAATTGAATAGAAATAACGAAATTTATAAAATACAGGGGAACCGTAATCCGTATATTGATTATCCTGAATTAGCCGATTATGTTTGGGGGGATAAAACCGCAACTGCATGGTATACCACAGGAACTACAGATCCTGTTCTATATGCACCTGCGAATAATTCTACTACTGATATGGGAATATCGGTTCTGAATGGAATGCTTGAAAAAGAATTTACTGTAAGTGGGAAGAACCTTACAGGCGATCTTTCTGTATCCGTTTCCGGAACAGGATACAGCGTTGATAAATCAGTATTAACAAAAGAAGAAGTAGCGGCGGGTGCTAAAATTCTGGTACATTATACATCAGCTTTGCCTGCTGTTTCTACAGGAATTCTGACTTTATCGGGAGGTGGGGTCTCTGTTTCTGTTAATCTGAAAGCAGAAGCGGTAGACGGAATACCCGCTTTATCTCCGGGTAATGTTACTTCGAATTCTTTTGTTGTATCCTGGAAGAATATAGGTGGAGCTACAACTTATCAATTAAATCTTTATCAGTCAGATAAGGTAACGTCAGTCAGCGGTTATCCAATTAGTGTAGATGCAGCTACCGAAAAGTCTGCTATTGCTAACCTCACTCCGGCAACTACCTATTATTATCAGCTTACAGGTGGTGGATACTCTTCTAAATTAGTAGAAGTGAAAACATTAGAACCGATACCGGCTATGGCTGTAACCCAATTAGATGGAGAGCTTAATTTTACGGTTTTGCCTAACGAAACGTCTAATGCAAAGCGTATTTCTGTTTCTACGGAATGCCTGAATAATGATATTTCTGTAAAGGTAGATGCTCCTTTTGAATTGTCGGTAGATCAGCAAGCATGGTCTAATGCTATTACGCTTGGAACGGTAGGAGGAACTTTCTATGTTCGTATGGCTTCTTCTGCAGCAGGTAGTTATCAGTCTGCCCTTACACTAACCACTTCTGATATTGATGAACCGGAAGAATTGTCGGTTACTGGATCTGCTGAACTACCCAAAACATTCTTTGAGGATTTTGAAGCAGGGGCAAAAGGAGCTTATCCTATTGCTTCGGTGGCTTGTACCATGACATCCTGGACTTTTGATAATTCATTGGTAATGTCAACTGAACCCAAAGATTTGAAGAATGGTGCAAAATCTGCTCGTTTAAAACCGGCAGGGGCTGTATATATGAATACCGATAAGCAGAATGGTGTTGGCGCACTTTCACTATATGCCGGAACTTTTGGAACTGATGCTGCAACAATTATTGGAGTTTACTATTCCTCTAACGGAGGAACAACATGGAGTACAGTTGCCAACAATGTGTCTGTGTCCAACTCATTAAAGGAGTACAGGTATTCAGTAGACGTATCGGGTCCGGTACGGGTTAAGGTTACAAACTTAACTAGCTCGGGAAGTACTTCCCGTGTGAATGTTGATGATATCTCTATGACAGATTATACTTCAACCGGTATCTCTCAGAAAGAAAGCGATTCATTTAGTTCTTATGTGCAAAACAATCAGCTTGTTATTAAGAATAATGAAACTCAGATACTTTGCATCTATACAATCTCCGGACAGATTATATATAAACAAAAACTCATGCCGGGAGTTACTTCTGTTACACTTCCTCAGGGTCTTTATATATTGAGTGGAGACGGAATAGTAAAGAAAGTAATTATAAATTAATATCTCTGTAAATAGAATCTCTTTTTAGAGTAAGCTAAGAGAAATTAAGTTAGTTATAATGTAATCAGATTAAGAGAGATGAATATATTTTCTTTCTTAATCTGATTTGTTTTTGTCTGAATTCATACTTTGCCTGGCATATATTCCCTATAAAAATGTGATTATCTCATTTTTTTTTAAGACTTTTGTCAGGTGAAAGTTATTCATTTTCTTTTGAAATAAATTTTTTATTAATGTCATTAATCAAGCTGATATAAAATGAAGAAATTGCTAATCGTATTAAATTTACTTCTTCTCCTCTCATTATCTTCGAATGCACAGGGAAAGAAGTATGCACTCTATAGTGCCGCTTTTTACAATCTGGAAAACTTATTTGATTACACTCATGATCAGGGTAAGGACGATTACGAGTTTCTACCCGATGGGAAGAATGAATGGGATTCTATAAAATATGTATCCAAATTACATAATATGGCTCAGGTGATAAGCCAGCTTGCAAGAGACAAACAACCTGAGGGCCCTGCCTTTATAGGTGTAGCCGAGGTTGAAAACAGAAAAGTACTTGAGGCTTTGGTCAAGCAACCAGCTCTTGCATCTACCGGTTATCAGTTTGTTCATTATGAAGGGCCGGATAAGCGCGGCATAGACTGTGGGCTTATATATAATCCTGCATTATTTCAGGTAACTACAAGTAAACTTGATCTCTATGTGAATCCAAATGATACTGTTCATAAAACACGTGGTTTTCTTATTGTCAGTGGAATCTTGGCAAATGAAAAGGTAACAGTAATAGTAAACCACTGGCCCTCCAGGGGAGCAGACTCTCCTGCACGTGTACTTGCCGGACAACAGGTGCGCGTAATAAAAGACTCTTTGCTTACAGCTGATCCTGCTTCCAAGGTAATTATCATGGGAGATATGAATGACGATCCAATGGACGAGAGTATGAGCCAGGCATTAGGAGCAAAACGTGAAATTAAAGATGTTGAACAAGGCGGACTGTATAATCCATGGTGGAATACATTGGCGAAAGGAATGGGAACGCTCACATACAGAGGAAAGTGGAATCTTTTTGATCAGATTGTTGTATCATCTAACCTGTTAGGTGATGATAGAAGCACTTTGAAATTCTGTCAGAATGAAATTTTTTATCGCGATTTCATGATTGAACAGGAAGGCAAATATAAGGGTTCACCCAAAAGAACCTTTGGAGGCAGCACTTGGCTAAACGGCTATAGTGATCACTTGCCAACTATCATCTATCTGATTAAAGAAATAAAATAAGTTTTGAACACCCAATAAATTATAAAATGGCTGGATTAAGTTGAACTTAAATCCAGCCTTTTTTGTTTTTATTGCCATATAGAGATTACAATATGATTTGATTTCTATTAAATTAACATCAACAATGATGAAATATAGTGTTTTATCATATAAAATCTTTAGTATCGTATCTCGTTTCAAACAATTATTTTTAATTTTGCGAAGAATTTTAATTCACTAACTAAATATATAAAAAACATGGTTAATTACAAAGATTTAGGCCTCGTAAACACAAAAGAGATGTTTAAGAGAGCTATCGCTGGAAAGTATGCCATTGCAGCATTTAACTTCAACAACATGGAGCAAATGCAAGCTATTGTTCAAGCTGCAGTAGAAACAAAATCTCCTGTTATCCTTCAGGTATCAAGTGGCGCACGTAAATATGCAAACCAAACTTTACTTCGTTACATGGCTCAGGGAGCTGTAGAATATGCAAAGGAATTAGGTTGTGCTAATCCTGAAATCGTTCTTCACTTAGACCATGGAGATTCTTTTGAACTTTGTAAATCTTGTATTGATATGGGATTCTCTTCAGTAATGATCGACGGTTCTCATTTCCCATACGAAGAAAATATTGCTTTAACTAAGAAAGTAGTAGAATATGCTCACCAGTTTGACGTAACAGTTGAAGGTGAACTTGGCGTATTGGCAGGTGTTGAAGATGACGTAGTTGCTGAACACCACACTTATACTCAACCATCTGAAGTTGTAGATTTCGTAGGTCGTACAGGTGTTGATTCATTGGCTATTTCTATTGGTACATCTCACGGAGCAAACAAATTTACTCCTGCTCAATGTACTCGTGATGCTAATGGTATCCTGGTTCCACCTCCATTGCGTTTTGATATCCTTGAAGAAATTGAAAAAGAAATCCCAGGATTCCCTATCGTTCTTCACGGTTCATCTTCTGTACCTCAGGATTTGGTTGCTCAAATCAACAACTTCGGAGGTAAATTAGTTGACTCTATCGGTATTCCAGAAGAACAACTTCGTAGAGCTGCTACTTCTGCAGTATGTAAGATTAACATCGACTCTGATGGTCGTTTGGCTATGACTGCTGCTGTACGTAAGGTATTCGTAGAAAAACCAGGAGAATTCGATCCACGTAAGTACTTAGGTCCTGCTCGTGACTTGTTGAAAGATCTTTATAAGAAGAAACTTGAAAACGTTCTTGGTTCAGCTGGTAAATTAGCAAAGTAATTTATAGATAAAATCAGTATAAAAAATCCTGTCCGGGTATCCGGGCAGGATTTTTTTTTATTGTTCTGCTACATTTTAATAAAATTATTAAGCATTAATTGCAAAAAGATCTATTAGTTGTATCTTTGTGGAATATAAATAGAAAATATATTTAATTTATATACAATCTAATTACAAAATAGAATATGGCAGATGAAAAAAAGTTCGTGCCTTTCGTTTCGGCGGATAAGAGCATGAGGGAGTTTACCGGTAGAGCAGTGCTCATCGGTTTGGTGCTGGCCGTGATTTTGGGAGCCGCGAATGCTTACCTGGGTTTGAAAGCCGGTATGACAATCGCCGCTACTTATCCTGCAGCAGTGATTGGTATGGCAATCTTGCGTTTCTTCAAAGGAACAATTCTCGAAGAGAATATTACCCGTACCGTAGGTTCTATTGGTGAGTCGGTAGCCGCAGGTGCTATCTTTACCTTACCGGCATTTTATATATCCGGTGTGTGGAGCGGGCAACAGTTCAGTTCCATTGGTAGTTATTTTATTGCTTCACTAATCCTGATTACCGGTGGTATTCTTGGCGTTTTGTTTGTAGCCTTGTTGCGTAGGGTAATGGTGGAAGATAAAGAACTTCCTTTCCCGGAAAGTGTGGCAGCTGCCGAGATTCACAAGAGTGGTCAGAGCGGTTCGGGCGGTTCTAAATATTTATTCTCTGCCATGATTGTTGGTGCTGTTGTTAAAATAGCAGGTGACCTTCGCCTTTTTGCAACAGAATGGACCACCTTCTTTAAATCTTCTATTGCTAAATTTGCCGGTGGCAAAACTCTTGATGGTGGTTTCCTTGCAGGTGGACCATCAATAAGTCCTGCATATTTAGGTGTTGGTTATATCATCGGCCCACGTCTTTCTGCGCTCAACTTTAGTGGCTCTGTAATGGCATGGGGATTAATGGTTCCAATGTTGCTTACCGTGCTGGGTTCCTCTTTCGTTGGATCTCTTCCACAAAACGCAGCTTTGCCTGTTGATTCTCCTGATGCATGGATGAATGCAGCAAATGTAGTATGGAAAGAAGTGGTACGTATCATTGCAATTGGCGGTATGCTTGTTGCGGCTTGCTATACATTATACAGAATGCGTGGTAGTCTGGGAACTGGATTGAAACGGTCCGTTAAAGATTTAAAGCGTGCTACTCAGGGCACTGCAGCCGATGTAGAACGTACAGAAAAAGATCTTAAATCTTCATGGATCCTTTTAGGTATCTGTTTTGCTGCTATTGCTACATTTGTAATCACATACTTCATATTTAATACAAGCATTTTGGTAGCTATCGTTGCTTCAACTATCATGATTGTGCTTGCATTCTTTTTTGCTGCCGTTTCAGGTTATCTGGTTGGAATCATAGGTTCAAGTAACAATCCTATCAGTGGATTAACCTTGACAGCTTTGGTTGTTACAGCATTGATCCTTGTTGCTTGCGGTGTCGATTCTCATAATGGTGGTGTTGCAGCCGTATTAGGAATAGCAGCCATTGTTTGTGTAGCTGCTGCCGTAGGTGGTGAAATGTTCCAGGATCTGAAAGCCGGACATATTCTGGGTGGTACACCCTGGAAGATGCAGGTAGGCGACTTGATTGGTGTTGTGATCGCAGGTTTTGTGATGTTCGGTGTTTTGATTATCCTTAATCAGGGTGATATCAACATGGGACTTCAGCAAGGTTACGAAGGAGGTTTCGGAAGTAAGAACCTTTCTGCACCTCAGGCAGGTTTAATGGCTGCACTTTCTCAGGGAATCATTGGTGGACAAATGGCATGGGTGCTGATTATTGCCGGAATGATTATGGCCGTTGCATTTATTCTGATGGGAATTACCAGTCCGATGCTAATTTTTGTGGGAATGTATCTTCCATTTAACACTGTATTTGCTATATTTGTGGGCGGTTTGATTAAAGGAGTGCTCGATCTTTATGTGGCACGCCGTAAGTATAGCGTGGGTCAGATTGCTGCAGTGGAAAATACCGGGGTTCTTCTAGCCTCCGGATTAATTGCCGGGGAAGCGTTAATGGGGTTGGTTGTAGCCATCTTTGCCATGTTCAACGTATTCTTTGCCGACATGCTTCCATTCGCCAATCCAAACTACGCAGTTGGTTTGTTAATTATATTGGTAATTGGTTACTTCTTTGTTCGGGTTCCGCTCAAGAAAGCCGATTCGATGAAATAATAGATTATGAAGGAAAAAGATAAAGTAAACCTATTTGATGTAATTCCATACATCAGTGAACATGTTACCACGGAGAAGGAAGGTGATTTATCAGTGATAGTCTTTCCCCGTTTCCGTAATAAGTTTATGCAGAGATATTTTGTGCCGAGAGGAAGATCGGCTTATCTCCATGTGAAGCTGGAAGATCATGGAACTGCTGTATGGGATTTGATAGATGGCAAGCGTACCATAAAGGAGATTGCGGAACTGCTGGCCGAACATTTCGACCATGAAGAAAACTACGAGTATCGCATAACCAAGTACATTGGTCAGCTTTATAGCAATGGGTTTATAAAATATAAAACAGCTCTTTAAACAGAGGGTTTATAAACAAAAAAAAAGGAAATGGAGTTATTCTGTTTCCTTTTCTTGTTTTCTGCTATTTTAAAGCACATAATCTGAACCGGCTTTTACATAAAACCACTCTAAAAAATATATCTTTTTATACCCTTACGATTTCGTACTGGAATTAGCTTATCATCAGATAGTTATCCTTTATAAATAAAATACCTGGACAAATGATTCAGTTATGAATTGCACTTTTTTTGGCAGTGTTTTTTGAATTTTCACCTCCATTATCCTTAATATTTACTATTTCAAACATTCTTAAATTATTTATTCTTATTGGCTTTAGCTCAAAGAACTGTTTTAATTTATTTGCGGGTTTGCTTTTATAAACGAATATTTCTTTATCCTTGCAAATAGAAGAGTAAATAGCCTGAAGCTCTTTGCTGGTGTACCTTTTGCCCACTTGAAACTTTTGATACAGTAAGTCTTTAAACTCCTTCGAGTTCCGGATTACCAAATCCTGTTTCCGGTTTAATACTCTGGCTATTGTTTTCTCATTAAACTCTGTTCCCCGTACAAACTCCGCTCCAAACTTGATGTAACAGTCGTAAAGTGCACTTGCCGCCGGGTTTGTAATCAGCTTACTCAGAATTTTTTCGTGCTTTCTGCGCTGATTGGTGTTAGTCGATAACCTCAGGTAATTAATCTTTTCCAGATTCATCAGTAGGAGAAATGCTCTTCCCTTTTTTGTTATTGTCCTGTGCATGGCCAGCCTGTCCTCGTCATTAAAAAGATGAGCCTCTCTTTTACATGCCACTTCAAAGAAACTGTTTTTCTTGTAAGCGTTGCTTAGCAGCTCTCCCGAAGTATATAACCGTTTTACCCGCTGATCCTCGTAAAAGTTGGCAATCTTAAACGGATTCTGTTCTCCTTTTGGCGTCAGATATTGTCTGTAGCTACAGTTTAGCATCGCCTCCTGAAGCATGGTTCGCTGTCCCTCGCTATGGGAAGCCTCTCTTTCCTTATCCCACTTTCGGTATTGAGCATCCGCTCCCTCAATATAATCCTTCGTCTCCCGGGAGTTCATACATTCCATTTCTGGATTAATACTGGTAATGTGTGTAATGCTTTTCACTCCGTTGCGGAAACGCCCCACAATCTGAATAGCCTCTGTGTTGGGATCAATAACCGATTGAGGCGCACCATAAAGATCTGATATCAGAATAACATGAGGTTTCGATGCGCAATCAATATCCACTGCAGAGAAAAAACGTGCCGTGAAAAAATTGTATTGAGCCAGTTCGGTGATAAACACCTCAGATTTCCGGCTCTTCCAGTCGAATAACTTTTTAGTGCCGTCGGGACTGCAAAAGGTAATACTCTTTTTTAGATCGGGGATATCCCGGTAGAGAGAGTCAATTGTATCAATTGAATTTGTGAAAATGCAAACCTTGCCCCTGAGCGGTGTGATTGTTTCCGATAATGATTCAGCAATATTATTGGTGGTAATCAGTGTGAGTTCCTTCTTGTATGGATATGTAGGACGAATAACCAGGTTTGTAAATCCCTGTAGCTCTAGTCGCGGGTCGTCAATCGCAATTGGTGTGGCAGAAACCAATGCCTTTTTTCTGAAGCTGAAGAAATCATCCATCGGATCCTCAATCGTCTCCCGGTAATTAATGTCCTGCACCAGTTTTTCGCACTCGTCAAAAAGCAGAAAGAAATCCTCCCGGATGTTGATGTTCAACTCATCGAAAACGCGCTTTATTCTTGAGAAACTCTCCGGGGTGGTAATCACCTTTCTGTTCTTGGTATGTTTCTCAAAATAATCACTTATCTCTTTATCCTTCACCCCGGCATATACCCCCAGTACATTTGGGTGTTTTTTCTTTTTCGACTGTATAACCGGCACATTGGGTTCAATAATAATCGAATCGCGCTCAGCCATAATCTCACAATGCGTGGCTCCCAGTCCAGGTAATCGTTTGTTTAAAATGATGTTTGTTGGTAAAGCTTTGTATCCGTGTCTTTTAAGAGCATCTCCTAAGAATTCTTTTTCATTGACTTCTAAAATAATTTCTCGTAGCATAAATTTTATATTGGTTAAGCAATAAAGATACTGAAAATTTACTTGCTGTGCAAACTATTCTGCGCTTAAGCATTTAAGCAAGAATGTCTTTACATTTTTAGAAAACATCAAGACATATTCTTCAACATAACTTGAAACTTTCGGCGAAATCATTCGGTATATTTTTCTGATATCTTTTTTGATAAATAATTGGTGTATTATTCAGATTCATTAGCCAATAGATATTGTTTATTGGTGAATTATTTTTATTTATTGGACAATAAAATTAAATAATTAAGCAATAATTGAATAATTAATAGTCATGAGAAAAAATAGTGATATTGAGTTGTTTGTTTGGTGTAATTTATTAAATTTGCCGATACGATTTGGTTTTATGAACTATAATCAGGATACCCGGATGTTTGTGTATAACTTTGAATATGGATACTGTAGAGACTCATTACTGCAAGGGTTATCAGGGTAATAATCGGGGAAGTATGGAAAGCTAATTTTAATGAATTCACTTCCAGATTTATTAAAAACCCATTTAAGAGTTTAGAAAAAATGAAAAGATATTATTGTTTAATCGTACTGGTTCTTTTTCTATCTCAAAATAGCTTGGGAGAGGGGGAGAATAATTCAATAAATAGCAAGACTCCCAAAGAGATATTAATATTAGAAAAAGCTTTGGATCTTATTCTAAATGAGAATAAGGATTATATCTGCCAACATAAAAAACTAACAAAAGAGAAATATCCTTTACTTGTCAATATTAATGAGGTTGAAGAGTTCCAGGAATTTGAATGTTTTACTGTATACTTTTCAGATACTGGATTATCAGATTCTATTTTACCTTCTTATTTGGTAAAGAAGAACGGAGTGTATTGTGCTATATATAAAAGAAAAGGTGACACTTTGCTGAAAAGAGAAATTCCAAAGATTTTATTTAAAGAATGTGAAGATAGTCAACGTAATGAGGATTCCTGGATAGTTTTGATTTGTAAAAGTACCTTTAAATATGTAGTGGTAAATAATGGACAAGTTCCTTATAAAGCAATAAAGCAATTTCAAAATTTCTCATGCAATCATGCAGATACTAAGTCAACTCAATCTAAAATTGAGAAGGGAATTGTTGATCATTCTATGATGGATAGCATAAAATGAGACGGTAATGTATCAGATTTGGTGGTGAGGCCTGTAATCAGCTTTTAGCAATTGGAAATGGTGTGTTAGGTATTGGAATTCAAAGTTACGGAAATATAAAAGGAGAAATAGAAATTTTACCTCATCCATCATCAAATATTGATATGAGAATGCATATTACAAACTGATCCTGCCATATTTATTTTATATGCTTTAGTTTGTTGCCTTATTTTCTTTATCCTCTGGTAATCAAAAGATGGCAATACTGCTGGTAATGATATTAATGTTAGACCTGGTGGCGGGGCTTTAATTGGAGTAGCAACTGGAGCTGCTATAGTAACAACAGGTGGATCAGTTGTACCAGTTGCAGGTATGGCATTTTAATTCTAAGTAAAATAAAAAACATCAAAGTATGAAATCAAAAAAAACAATTATTTTATTAATTTTATCAATAGCCGGAGTTTGTTTTATCATTTCTAGAATTATAACTGCAGATAAATTGAATGAAAATTCAATGTTGAATAGTGAATATTGCTACCATGAAAAGTTTAATATGGAAGATTCTACTTTGTTTAATAGTTTTGGATTAAAAAAAATGAATTTAATTTTTGTTCTGAAAAGTAATTATAGAAATCCTATAAAATGTTATAATTATAATAATCAAGGGAAATTATATTTAACAAAGATAGATCTGATAAGTAATCTTCCAATGGATAAATTTATATGGTTTCGTGAAGTTGCTTCTTATGAAAGTACTATGCATTCTTATTGTGACTTTTCTTCAGGAAATAAATTTGATTTTTCTATTCTCGGTGAAAAGATAGCTAAAGTCAATAAAATAATCTTTAGCTTGACAGGAGATGGCACGCAGATACAAAAAAATGTATTCAATAAAAACTTTGTCAGCTACTATCTACCTGTTTCTACTTTTTCTTTGAGATACGGTGAAAATGCACCAACTGATATTTTTTTTGGTGGCAAAGAAACCTTATTTGGAGGTAGAAATACGTATCCTTTAATGATTTCATTTTACAAAAAAAAGAGTTGTCTGTATATTTTGATTTTAATTCCTAATGAGAATGAAATGAATCTAGAGGGCGATTTGTTAGGGAAAATAATGAATGATAACTCAGTTTGTAGTTTGTAGATCGATTGGTTGAGTTAAAACTTTTGGTTTCTGAATATACTTATTGCTTAGATAATCTTACAAATATGATCTAGTAATAATACAGATGATGATTTTTATAGAATAGGTTTGTCCAGATGAAAATATAGAATGAAAAATATTAAAGCGATATGAGTGATTTTTTTTGAGTTAGTTGGATAAATAGTCCGCCCTTAAAAAGTTATTATGTAATTTATTTGTAATAATTTATCATTATAAAATTTTTGATAACAACCCAGGCGGATTATTGCGATAATGTGATCTATGAGAATGGAAATGCTATACCAGAAAGTCCAATTTTTAGTCAATCTGATAATGGCGAGAAAAGTTCTACCACAAATGGCATAATGAGTAATAGCTGCTATAGAACCGTTAAACTGTATGAAGTACAAAATTGATAAATAGGATAATTAATTGTGCAAACAGTTTGAAAAATAATATGTTTAAAATGCATGTTATGGGTTCGCAAGTAAAATATAAAATTATCGAATAATGAAACGGATCATATTTAGTCTACTATGTTTACTACTAAGTATTAATGCCTTTACACAGCTTAATTCAGCAAAAATAAAACTTGTTGATGGAATTGTTATAAGTAAATATTCCAAAAATACGCTTGGATCTTACTGTGAAATGGAAACTTACTTAATATATAATGGGGATACTATTAGGCTTTTTCAAAAATCAGTTGCTAATATTTACTTTCTAGAGAAATATCCAAGCCTTAAAAATGTATTAGGAGATTATGCTGATTATAACTATGATTATTTGCTTGAGTGGAGTAAAGGTATTTATAAACATGACTTATCTATATCGAATTATAATTTTCTTACAGAAGAATTAGGAAGTAAGATTGTTAAAAGTATATCTTTTTTCACCAAAGACGGATGTGATAATTTGTATAGTATTTATCAATTTACCGGATTAGTTGTATTTTATTTTGGCTCAACTATTCTTGATCCAGCACCTAGTGGTAACTGCTTTTTTCCAAAATTAGAAACAAGTGTTAATAATTTTGCAGTTCTAAAAGAAGCTGTAGATTTGAAGCCATTAAAAGAGACCCAAATAGTAGAAATGCAGCTAATAAAAAGTGGAATAAGAAGCATAGAAGTCTTTTATATGGAATAATATCATTTCTGGGTTGCAAAAAAAATAGCAAAAATTCAATACAATTTATTAAATTTGCAGGACCGGTTGCAATTTACAGAAGGTTACACCACCGAATATGTTTATGATGCAGCCGGAGTGAAACGGAGAGTAAAGCAAATAACAGCTGTGCCCAATATGTATGTTCCTATGGGAAGCACTCTTCCTGTACCCACTGATAAGATAGCGGTGAGCACTCAGACCGATTATTGCGGTAATGTGATCTATGAAAACGGAGTTCTTAGCAGAATACTTGTGGATGGTGGCTATATAACGATGAATGGCACAACACCCACTTATCATTACTATATACAGGATCATCAGGGAAATAACCGTGTGGTATTCAATCAAAACGGAACGGTTGAGCAAACTAATCATTTCTATCCTTTCGGATGACTTTCGGTGAAGGTATTGATAATTCTGATAACAGGTATAAGTACAATAACAAGGAACTTGACCGTATGCATGGCTTGGACTTGTATGATTATGGAGCACGGCATTATGATGCGGCTATTGGTAGATGGGGAACTGTAGATCCTTTGGCAGAGAAGTGTTATTCTATTTCGCCGTATGCGTATTGTGCGAATAATCCTATTAGGTTTGTTGACCCTAATGGAATGGACATATATTTAATTTATAATGGGAAGACAAAAACCATAAAAATATATGATGATAATGATACATCGGGGAAATATAAAGACGATAAGCTTCTAGGAACATTCAAGGCTCACAATAATGTTGCTTCAAAATCTAAAGGAAAATGGGAAGATGGGAAATACGAAATGGAGGATAAGAAAGTTAGAAAAACCCATACTGGAAAGTTTGAAAAAGATGGGAAAACGCCACAAGATTCTAAAAATGGTGGCTATGGAGAAGGAGGCATTTACAGAGCAAAACCATTTAAAGAAACTAATACAGGCGTTACAAGAGGTGGGATGGCTGTACATGCAGGTAGAGAATATAAAGATTTTGAGAAAAGGGTGACTATGGGTTGTATTAGAACAACACCTGAAGCAATGAAAGTTATTGATAAATCAATTGATGAATACGGACCATTACAAAGTATAATTATTCAAAATAATAAAGAGTCAAAAAATAGTACATTTGTGAATAGTATAAAACCAGGGTCTGAAGAATAAAATATGGTTGTTTCTTTAGATTTTGTATATAAATATGTTTTACATATAAAATAATAAATTATGAAACAAACAATTTTTATTTTAATGACGATATTTCTAATTGTATCTTCAATAAATGCCAATAAAAGCAAAAATATTATTTACCAAACTAATACAAGAAGTAATTATCAATTAATCATAAATGATGTTATTCTGCGTTTTTCAACAGGTAAATATGTGTCTATTAATGAATTACAAAATGCAATACCGATGTCGCAAGAAGAATTCTGGATTTACTACTCATTTAGTGACCCAGAAAAAGGTGAGTTAATCAATAAATCATTCAGTAAGATAGATTTGCTAATAATTAAATATGCAAAAAAAAATAGAGGACTTTTTTTGAAATTATATCTTCAATTATCACCCTTTGTAGATGGTGAGTATGCCGAAGGATATTACGTTGATGTTGAATCAATAATAGAGAATAATAAAAGTCTATTCTGTAGAATATATGAAAGTTTGAATAGCGATAGTAAAGCAAAACTCAAAGAATATAAAGAACAATATTGTAAGTAGATATAATTCTGGTAAATTATCTAAATAATGATATAGACAGTATATAGTGATCAAGAGGCTGACAAAACGAACTCTAATCTGAAAATGGGCATACAAATACATGTCTCAGAAGGGACGACAAGTGTAAGATCGAATATAAGTATGATGCAAACGAAAATTTAATAGAAGATTTATAACAAAAAGATAATCATGATTTAATACAATTTACTAACTTTGTCAAGTGTGTTAATATTTAATAAAGAATACTCCCTGCTATTTAGATACTGCAAATGTTATTTCTTTATTTACTAACAAAATCTAGTAACGATGAAAACAAATAAAATTATTTTATTGCTTATGCTGTTGATTAGCAGCGCTGTTTTGATGGCTCAAAATGTGAATGATTGGGCCCAGTTTGATAAGTATGCTGAAGCTAATAAAACTGTAAAGCATCCTGTTAAAGCTGTATTTATGGGGAACTCTATTACTGAAGGATGGCAAAACAAAGATCCTGAATTTTTTAAAAAGAATGGTTATGCAGGGCGAGGCATCAGTGGACAAGTTACTTCTCAAATGCTTGTTCGTTTCCAGGCTGACGTTATTCAGCTAAAGCCTCAGGCTGTTGTTATATTAGCTGGTACAAACGATATTGCATTGAACAATGGTTATATTTCTATAGAGCATATTTTTGAAAATATAGTATCAATGGCTGAATTGGCTAAGGCTCACAAAATCAAAGTTGTTTTATGTTCGGTGTTGCCAGCTTATTGCTATCCATGGCGTAAAGAAGTAGAATCTGTTAAGCAGATAAATGAACTTAATCAAAAGATTAAAACCTATGCTAAACAAAACAAAATAGCATATGCTGATTATTATAAGGTTATGGTTGACGAAAGACAGGGATTAAATATTCAATATCAAAATGATGAAGTGCATCCTAACTTGAAAGGGTATAAGGTTATGGAACAGGTGATTCTGAAGATTTTGAAGTAAAGATACTGTCTGATAATATTATTTAAAACTATAAAACCAGCATTCAAGTATAATCAAAATATGCTTGAATGCTGGTTTTATATAAATACTCTATCAGATGCTATTTACTAAGAGTCTCCCGATCTACCTTAATAACACCTCCGGTAGCGGGATTAAACGTAACCTTCACCACTGATTTCTTTTCAAACAATTCCTCAGTCAATGTATCGGTATTACCAAACTGGGCAATCATGAAATCGTCTTCAAACAGGTTTTCCTGTGAGCTGAACACACTGAAATGTGCCTTTCCTGGTAAGTTATAAACAATGCCTTCAATCTTTTTAGGCTTGCCTGTTACAGGTGCCGGTTCGGGAACTGTTTTCAGATTCTTCAGTGTATAGTATACCGGTGAGCCTCCCAGATCGTTGGCTCCAAGAACGCCCAGTTTCTTCGAGAAACGGAATGCCACAGCCTTGGTAATATCTTGTGTAGGAGCAATGGTGAACTTATAGGTCTTTGTCTCTTTCTCTACTGTTCCCGAGAATAGCTCTGTCATAGCTTGTTCCTGCTCGTCCAGCTTTTCCAGCATCAGCTTCAAAGATGCGCCGTCTTTAGGCATATTCTCAACTTCGCCTCTGAGAAGCGCGCTCTTACTTTCTCTTACCTTATAGATTTCTTTAGCCACAAGTTCTGCCATCTTTGCGCTGGAACCGGCCATTAAAATCTCTTCGGTCATGTAATCACGGGCATTGAGCTTTGCCTTTTTGGCAACCGGTATCTCTTTAACCGGTACAGCTTTGGGCGAAAGCGGAAGATTGATTGTTTTAATAATTCCATCTTCAGTGAGTTCCATTAACGGAGCCAGTGTTTTATCTTTCAGCTTTACAAAGTAGGTCTTGGCTGGATCGGGGATACCGAGACTTTTTGCTTTTACGCTGGTTAAGTCCCAATGTTCTTCTTTTGTATCCGAAATATTAGTCAGTCTCAGATAACGTTCGGCATATTTGCAGAACTCACCGGGGGTATAAGTGGATTTTGCAGTCTCTACTTCAATTTCAATGACGCTTTTAGGAAGTGCGTATGTTACGCCATATTCCTGATTCTTTCCTCCGTAAAGTGAAACATCTGTCTGTGCAAACGAGTTTAACGAAAGAAGAAGGCTCAATAATGCTATAGATCTTTTCATATACAATCTTTGTTTTAAACTTTATCTATATAATTGACGCAAATGTAGAGAATAATTCTCTAAGAACATATTATTTTCTTCTACATCTCAGTGTCTTTGACTAATTTTATCCATGCAAATGGCAGATTATCTGCAATGTCTCCTGATAGCAACCCTCTTTCGCCCAGCTTCTCTTTAGCTAGATCGCCGGCTAATCCGTGCAGGTAAACTCCCAGTTTGCAAGTTTCCTCGGGAGAATATCCTTGTGAAAGGAGAGAGAGCAGAACTCCGGTAAGCACATCTCCGCTACCTGCGGTGGCCATACCCGGATTCCCTGTGGGATTAAAGTAACAGTTACCTTCGGGGGTGGCAATAGCTGTGTAAGCTCCTTTCAGTACGATGTAGATTTTATAGTTCGTAGCAAGATCTCGTGCTTTGGAAAGACGTTCGAAGCTACTTTCGCATTTACCCGCCAGGCGTTCCAACTCCTTGGGATGAGGAGTGAGTATGGAGCCCCGGGGAATGGAGGGCAGGCAGTGACGGTGAGTGGCAAGAATGTTCAGGGCGTCAGCATCAAGCACTATCGGATCCTGACAAAGCTTGATCTGCTCAATCAATGCTGCGGCAGTCTCTTCCGATTGTCCCAACCCTGGACCGATGGCTACTGCATTATAGCTGTCGGGATAAACAGGTGTGGTAAATTGGTTCTCGTTTATGTCGTGTTGTACAATAGCTTCCGGAACGGATGTCTGAAGAATGTCGTTGTTCTTTAATGGCACATGAGCGGTGAGGATTCCTACACCTGTTCTCAGGCAAGCCTTTGCTGCCAGAACAGAGGCTCCCGCCATGCCATACGATCCGGAAATAAGCAGTGCATGTCCGAAGTTTCCTTTGTGATCAAAACGCTTGCGTGGCTTAATCAGCTTCTTTACATCATCTTCTTCTGTGAGATGCCATGTTGTAAAAGTATCTTGTAGTCCTTCCTTGCTCAATTGAATGTCTAAAAGTTCCCACTTACCTAAATATTCTGCATTCTCAGCAAAAAAGAAGGAAAGCTTGGGTAACTGCAAAGATAGCGTTCTGTATGCGCGAATAATATGGTTCTTTATATTATATGTATTGTCTTCGCACATTAAACCGGAAGGAAGATCGATAGAAACGACTGTAGCCGGGGATGCGTTGATGTATTTTACTACTGCTGCAAAGCCTCCAGAGAGTGCTTTCTTGAGTCCTGAGCCAAAAAGTCCGTCGATAACGAGACATTCCTTACTGAGCACCGGTGGCTCAAATTTGCTGGTTACTTCTGTGAATTCTACCAGACTGTTATCCTCTATGAGTTCTTTGTTTAAAGTACAATCTTCTGATATGTTTTCACTGGTGTTAAACAAGAAAGCTTTCACTGAATATCCTTGTTCTGCCAGAAGACGTGAAACTGCCAACGCGTCGCCGCCATTGTTGCCCGGGCCGGCAAAAGCAACAACCGGAGTTTCCTTTCCCCAGTACTTCATTATAGCGCCAGTTAAAGCTTTGGCTGCACGCTCCATTAGGTCAATGGAGGCAATAGGTTCGTGTTCTATGGTATAAGCATCTAACTGTTTGATTTGTATGCCTGGAAGTATTTTCATTGTTATTTGTATTTTTTTGTAGCGCAAAAGTAGTAAAAAGCCTATAAAAAAGTAGAATGTTTAACTTTAAACTACTGCAAATTCACTACTTTTGCATCCAATTAATAAAATATTAAAGAATAATATAAAATTTATGAGTCATTCTAAAGGGCATCCCAAAGGTCTTTACCTCATCTTTGCCACAGGTACTGCGGAACGTTTCAGTTACTACGGTATGCGGGCTATCTTCATTTTGTTTTTAACTAAAGCCTTGTTGATGGATAAAGTTCTTGCTTCGTCTATCTATGGTAGTTATACAGGTTTAGTTTACCTTACTCCGCTGATTGGTGGTTATGTTGCCGATAAATATTGGGGAATCAGACGTTCTGTATTCTGGGGAGCTGTGATGATGGGGCTTGGTCAGTTCCTTTTATTCCTGAGTGCCTCGTTCTTAAATTCGGTTGAGATGTCTCACTGGCTGATGTATGGCGGTTTGGGATTTCTTATTTTTGGAAATGGTTTCTTTAAACCCACTATTACTACTTTGGTAGGGCAATTATATGAACCTAATGACAGTCGTCTGGATGCAGCATACACAATTTTCTATATGGGGATAAATGTGGGTGCGTTTATTGCTCCACTTGTTTGTGGGTATTTTGGCGATACTGGTACTCCGGAAGATTTTAAATGGGGATTTCTTGCAGCAGCCATCGGTGTGTTGTTTACCATTATAGTATTTGAAACTCAGAAAAATAAATACCTTGTTTCACCTTCAGGAGAACAAATTGGTATTATACCGGATGCACAAAAACATAAGAAGGATGAAGATAAACAAGAACAGCCAACTATCTCTAAGGAAGATGCAATAAAGAAAGCTCTTTTCTTTGCCGGAGTTACAGTGATTCTGTTTGCCATATTTAAATGGGTTTTTGATGCTGAATATATTAGTGCCGGTATTTTTGCCGCATGTATAGGTATCCCGGCATACATCCTTTTCGACAGTTCGCTTACAAGAATTGAAAGAGAACGAATCATTGTTATTTATATCATCGCCTTTTTCGTAATCTTCTTCTGGGCTGCTTATGAACAGGCTGGTGCTTCACTTACTCTCTTTGCTGATGAACAAACAAACCGTTCTATTTTTGGATGGGAAATGCCTGCTTCTTACTTTCAGGCGTTTAATCCTCTTTTTGTTGTAGCTTTGGCTTTTGTGATGCCGTTTATCTGGGGTTTCCTGAGCAAGAGAAAAATGGAGCCATCTTCTCCTTCTAAGCAGGCAATAGGTTTGTTCCTCCTTTCTTTAGGCTATTTATTCATCGCCATTGGAGTAAAAGACCTTCAGCCGGGTGTTAAAGTAAGTATGCTTTGGCTTACAGGTTTATATTTCATTCATACAATGGGTGAAATGGCATTGTCTCCTATCGGCTTATCTATGGTTAACAGATTAACTCCGGTTCGTTTTGCCTCTTTAATGATGGGTGTTTGGTACCTTTCGAATGCAGCGGCAAATAAGTTTGCAGGTATACTTAGCGGCTTATATCCGGAGGCAGGCAAATCTAAAGTTATCTTAGGCTTTGAGGTGGTTTCTTTATACGATTTCTTTATGGTATTTGTTGTAATGTCTGGAATTTCCGCTGTAATATTATTCTTGTTGTGTAAATGGCTGCAGAAGTTAATGCATGGAGTAAAATAGTTACTTTTAGATTTCACTGGAATCACTTATGGAAAAAGAGGGTATATTCTTGCATCCCTTTCCATAAAAAGTAGTACTTTTGCCCTTTCAATTATATAATAAAACAATTGTTATGAAAACAATTCAGATAAAGGATAAAACATTTGCTCTTTCTATTGATGCAGAGAGCATTCAAAAGGAAGTAACCCGGGTAGCAAATGAGATTAGCCGTGACCTGAAGGACGAGGATCCTGTTTTTATCAGTGTTCTCAACGGTTCTTTTATGTTTACCGGCGATTTGATGAAACAAATCAATATTCCCAGCAAGGTGACTTTTGTAAAACTGGCTTCTTATGAAGGTGTTGCTTCTACAGGTGTTATCAAGGAAGTTGTTGGTCTGTCGGAAGATATTCAGGGAAAAACAGTAGTTATAGTCGAGGATATCGTTGATACGGGTCTTACCATGCAACGCTTGCTTGAAACTCTTGGTACAAGAAATCCAAAAGCTATCCATATTGCAACTTTACTTGTGAAACCTGACAAACTACAGGTGGAACTGGATATTAAATATTGTGCAATGCGGATTCCCAATGATTTTATTGTTGGGTATGGACTGGATTATGATGGATACGGTAGGAATTTTCCTGAGATATACACTCTTGCAGAATAAATTACAAATATAAATAGGTTAAAAGAAATGTTGAACATTGTTATTTTTGGTGCTCCCGGTTCTGGAAAGGGAACACAAAGCGAATTCATAATTAAGAAATTTGGTGTTAATCATATCTCTACTGGAGATGTACTTCGTGCAGAAATCAAAAACAATACTGAACTTGGTAAAACTGCAAAAGGTTACATTGATCAGGGACAATTGGTTCCGGATTCTTTGATTATTGACATCCTGGCTAGTGTATTAGACAATCTGAAAGAAAGCAAAGGGGTTATCTTTGATGGCTTTCCAAGAACAATTCCTCAGGCTGAGGCATTGAAAGTGATGCTTAATGAAAGAGGACAGGATGTTTCTGTAATGCTTGATCTTGACGTTCCAGAAGAAGAACTGATCACTCGTTTGCTGAAACGTGGTGAAGAATGTGGTCGTGCTGACGACAACATGGAAACAATCAAAAAACGTTTGGTTGTATACAACACTCAGACTTCTCCATTGAAAGATTACTATAAGAAAGAAGAAAAATATCAATATATCAAAGGCTTAGGAACATTGGAAAGCATTTTTGCTGATATTGTTACTGCTGTTGAAAAATTATAATTAAGAAGGAAATATTATTATGGCTGAATCGAATTTTGTTGACTACGTTAAGATCTATTGCCGCTCCGGCAAGGGAGGCAGGGGTTCTACGCATATGCGTAGAGAAAAGTATATCCCTAACGGCGGACCCGACGGTGGCGACGGCGGAAGAGGAGGTCATATCATATTACGTGGAAACCGTAATTACTGGACACTGCTTCACCTGAGATTTGACCGTCATGTGATGGCCGGGCACGGGGAATCAGGAGGCAAGCAGCGCAGCTTTGGTAAAGACGGCGAAGATAAATATATTGAAGTTCCTTGCGGAACCGTGGTATACGATTCCGAAAGCGGTGAATATATCTGCGATGTTACGGAACACGGACAAGAGATAATGCTGCTGAAAGGTGGTAGGGGAGGACAGGGTAACTCGCATTTTAAGACTGCTACCCGTCAGGCTCCTCGTTTTGCTCAGCCCGGTGAACCTATGCAGGAACTCACTATAATTATGGAGCTGAAGTTGCTGGCCGATGTGGGGCTGGTAGGTTTCCCGAATGCGGGCAAGTCTACTTTGTTATCTGTTCTGTCAGCTGCAAAACCTAAGATTGCAAACTATCCTTTTACTACGCTTGAACCCAATCTGGGTATTGTATCCTACCGCGAAGGAAAATCCTTTGTGATGGCTGATATACCTGGTATCATTGAAGGCGCTAGTGAAGGAAAAGGGCTGGGACTCCGTTTCCTGCGCCATATTGAGCGAAATTCCCTTTTGCTGTTTATGGTTCCTGCGGATGCGGATGATATTAAAAAAGAATATGAAATCCTGCTCAACGAGCTTTCCACCTTCAATCCTGAAATGCTCGATAAGCAACGTATCCTTGCTGTTACCAAATGTGATATGCTGGATCAGGAACTGATGGACGAAATAGAAAAAACACTGCCCGATACAATTCCGCATATGTTTATCTCGTCAATCACCGGTCTGGGCATTTCGGCTCTGAAAGATATTCTATGGGAAGAATTGAATAAAGAGGGGAACAAGATCGAAAGTATTGTTCACCGTCCCAAGGATGTAACTAAATTACAGGCCGAGCTGATGGAAATGGGTGAGGATGAAGACTTTGAATATTCCTATGAAGAGGAAGAAGAAGAGCCTTTCGAGGATGAAGAAGAAGAATGGGAGGAATGATGACTGAATTAACAGAAGATAAGGAAATTTTGGGTTTTGAGCAATTTAGTTCAATTCCTAAAATTTCTCATTTCGTAACCACCCGTCACGGTGGCTGTAGCGAAGATACTTTCGCTTCATTTAATTGTGCGCCTTTTTCAGGGGATGATCCTGAAAAGGTAAAACGCAATCAGGACCAACTTTGTTCTAAACTGGGTATTAAGCCAATACAGTTGGTTATCCCGTTTCAGACACATGGTAACACAATCCGTTCTATAGACCCTTTCTATTTGAGCCTTTCTACGGAAGAACAGCAACGCAGGCTACATGGTGTAGATGCTTTAATCACTAATATTCCAGGTTATTGTCTCTGCGTTTCAACGGCAGATTGTGATCCGGTTCTATTGTATGATCCGGTAAACAAGGCAATAGGTATTGCTCATGCAGGATGGAGAGGTACAGTGGCTAAGATCGTGAAGCAAACGCTGGATTTGATGGAACAGACCTATAATACCGATGCAAATGATGTGATTGCTGCCATTGGTCCAAGTATTTCCATGGAAGCCTTTGAGGTGGGAGACGAAGTGTATGACGCTTTTCAGAAAATAGGGTATGACATGACGAAAATTACTTCATGGAATGAGGATACACATAAATATCATGTGGATCTCTGGGAAGCCAACCGCATGCAATTAACCAGTGCCGGAGTATTGCCTGAGAATATTGAAATATCAGGTATCTGCACATACGAACAACACGATCGTTTCTTTTCTGCACGTCGCCTGGGAACTAAATCAGGCCGTATTCTTTCAGGGATCATGCTGAATAAATAAGTCAACGAGATGTTTACGCTTAAAGTATCTGAAGAAATCCGCACTGCTTGTCCCGATTACAATGGTGCGGTTATCTATGCAACGGTGAAGAACTTTCCCTTTAGCGATGGGTTGTGGGAAAAGATAGATGCGGCAGCTGCAGATTATAAAACGACTCATCAGATCGATGAAGTTAAAAAGAATCCTCATATACTTGCCACGCGTAATGCCTACAAGAAGTTTGGAAAAGATCCTAATCGTTATCGTCCGTCAGCTGAAGCTCTTTGCAGAAGAATACTCAGAGACTTGCCACTCTACAAAATAGATACTTTGGTTGATCTTATTAATCTGGTATCTATTCGTACCGGATACTCCATTGGAGGTTTTGATGCGCGGAAAATTTCAGGGGATGTTCTTGAACTGGGCGTAGGAAGAGCTGATGAGCCTTTTGAAGGTATAGGAAGAGGTATGCTCAATATTGAAGGGCTACCTGTTTACCGTGATGCAACTGGAGGTATTGGCACGCCAACCAGTGATAACGAGCGAACCAAGTTATCAGTGGAAACCACTCAGTTGCTTGCTATAATCAATGGTTATAGCGGAAAAGACGGATTAACCGAAGCTGTGGCTTACATGCAATCTTTACTTCGGGAGTTTGCCGCATCAGATGGCGGTGAGGTGATCTATTTCTGATTCTCGGCAACAGGATTTACTATTTCCTGATGATCAATAACTGGTTTCTTTGTTTTTGCATCAAACTCATACATCATAAATATAATAAGCGCATAGCTTAAAATCATAAGTGTTGAGAAGACCATGATTTTTTTTCCTCTTTTGGGGTTATATATCATTTTTGACAATCGTATGATAGATAATATTAGTCCTACTACCATTCCGATGCCAACCAGATAAGGAAGAACTCCTATAAAGAGGAAGACTATAAAATAGATAATGTAATAAAGCACTACGGCAGCAATAACAGGCACAAATACAAAAATTGTCAGTCCCGGAAAAATGTATTTCTTAAATACATTGGTATTCTCTGGTGTCTCCAATGTCTCCGATTGAACATCCGGCTCTGTTAGCGATTCAGTGTGATTCTTATTTTGTCTTTTCCCAAAGCCCAGAATTCCCAATCTGTTTGCCAGTGCAATGAATACACCTACAAACCACAGGATGCAGAGGATAGCCATGTCATCCAAAATATTTATGCTTAACGGATTCTCTATGTAAGTGAGAGAACCGTTTATAATAAGGTATCCCCCCCATACAGTAAACAGGGTAAGTGTACAAAGCACTCCGATTACCACATTTTTCCATTTCTTTGTACTTGGAGAATTCTCGTCGATTACTACCTGAACATCAGAAGTCTCGTTTTCATTGTGTTCCTTTAATTCTGTATTCATAATCATGGTATTTAGCTATTCACAAAGATAATTAAATTTATTATCTATGTATGCAAATCTTGATCTTTATTTGGAAATATCATTTGGAATCTGTATGTTTGACAAAATATTGAACCAAATGAACGGAGGACTAAATTATGAAGAACTGGATGAAAGAAGCTGCTATTATTGCTCTTGGATTATTTCTTTTAGGAATTTGTATCAGGAATGGAATTAATGATTTTAAGGATAAAGACCGTGTGGTCAGTGTAAAAGGACTGGCGGAACTGGAGGTTCCTGCCAATAAAGTAATTTGGCCATTGATGTTTAAAGATCTGGGTAATGATCTTCCAACTCTCTATAACAATATCAAAGCAAAGAATAATACCATTGTGAGTTTCCTGAAATCTAAAGGAATTACTGAAAAAGAAATCAGCATTTCTGCTCCTGAAATTATTGATATGCAAGCCGAACGATATACTGCTGATAAGACTTCTCCTTTTCGCTATAATATAACTTCTGTAATTACTGTTACTTCGGATAAGGTGAGCAAGGTGCGTAACATGATGAGAGAACAAAGTGAACTGTTAAAACAAGGAATCGCTCTTACGGGAGGTGATTATCGTTATAATATAACTTATGATTTTACGAAACTAAACGAGGTTAAGCCTCAGATGATTGAGAATGCTACCAAGAATGCCCGTCTGGCTGCCGAGAAGTTTGCTAAGGACTCAGATAGCAAACTGGGGAAAATTAAAACGGCAAATCAGGGACAGTTCTCCATCACTGACCGGGATGCTAATACCCCTTATATAAAAAGCGTGCGCGTAGTAACCACTGTTGACTACTATCTGGAAGACTGATTATTCCTTTCAAGCTTATTTGCCTATGATTTTTATTTGCTGGTGAATGTATCTTATTTATAGATGAATAAGCTATCTGTAAAATGTGTTTGTGTGCAGACAATTATTTACAAATATTGGCAAAGATTAAATTTATATAAATTTGTTGTTTAATACTAAAAAATGAGTACATTAGGCTGTTTTTTTGTTTTTTGAACACAAATCTTAAATCTTAAACATTGAATGCCATGAATAAACTCATGAAATTTTTCTTCTTAACATGTATGTTATTGGGACTTTGTTTGAACGCGCAGGCAAGTGAGGCTGATTTAGCAATACCAGACCTGCATCAAGGTACTTACCATATTTTTGGTGGGGCAGTATCTTCCTGGGATTTTCTGTTTTATGGAGCTATGATTATTGTTGGAACGTTGGGATTCAGTTTGTTCCTGTTCCATCAAATTAAGAAACTAAGAGCTCATGATTCTATGCTGAAAGTAGCTGCAATTATTTATGCAACCTGCCGCACTTATTTACTTCAGCAAGGCAAATTTCTTTTAATGCTTTTTTCGATTGTAGGTGCGATTCTCTGCATATACTTCTTTGGGCTGTTGGGAAAACCATTTTTTGTGGTTATGGAGGTACTGCTGTTTTCTATCATTGGTATGCTGGGATCATATAGTGTGGCCTGGTACGGAATTCGTGTGAATACCTATGCGAACGCACGTACAGCTTTTGCTTCTTTGAGGGCAAAGCCTCTTGATGTGGTAAATATACCTTTAAAAGCTGGTATGAGTGTGGGACTTTTTCTGATTTCTCTGGAACTGGTAATGATGGTTGTTATATTGTTGTTTGTTCCGCGTGACAGAGTAGGGATCTGTTTCCTGGGATTTGCCATTGGCGAATCTTTGGGTGCAAGTGCTTTACGTATTGCCGGAGGTATCTTTACCAAAATTGCTGATATCGGTTCAGATTTAATGAAAGTAATTTTCAAAGTGAAGGAAGACGATCCTCGTAATCCGGGTGTAATTGCTGACTGTACAGGTGATAATGCCGGAGATAGTGTAGGACCAACTGCTGATGGTTTTGAAACTTATGGAGTAACCGGTGTGGCATTAATCACATTTATTACTCTTGCCATAAATAATCCTGAAATACAGGCTAAGTTGATTGTGTGGATTTTCGGTATGCGTTTTTTAATGGATTTTCTTTCCGGATGTTCTTTCTTTATTAATCAGGCCATTTCAAAGAAACTTTATGCAAATAAAAAAGATTTCAATTTTGAAGCTCCCCTGATGCGTTTAATCTGGATTGCAGCTATTCTCTGTATCTCTGTCAGCTTTTTCATGAGCCATTTGTTATTGTCTGACTTATCTAATACTACTCTTTGGTGGAAACTTGCTATTATTATCAGTTGTGGAACTTTGGCTGCAGTACTGATTCCTGAATTCACTAAGATGTTTACTAGTTCAAAATCAAATCACGTACAGGAAATTGTAACTGCTTCACGCGAAGGTGGTGCATCTTTAAATATCCTTTCAGGTATTGTAACCGGTTATTTAAGCGCTTTCTGGACAGGATTGCTTATTGTCGCTTTAATGACAATCGCATATTTTACTTCAGAACAGGGTCTGGTTGAAATACTAGGTCCTCATGCTTCGATCTTTGCTTTTGGATTAGTTGCCTTTGGATTTTTATGTATGGGACCTGTTACCATTGCGGTTGATAGTTATGGGCCTGTAACGGATAATGCACAGTCGGTATTTGAGCTCTCACAAATTGAGCAAATTCCTGGCATCAGCGAATCTATTGAGAAAGATTTTGGTTTTACTCCCAATTTTGAAGTAGGTAAACATTTTCTTGAAGCCAATGACTCTGCCGGAAATACATTCAAGGCAACAGCTAAACCTGTGTTGATTGGTACAGCAGTTGTTGGCGCAACGACCATGATCTTCTCTATTATCTTATTGCTTGAGAAAGTGGGAATGCTTAAACTGTCTCTCACGGATGCACCGGTCATTCTTGGTTTGATTTGCGGAGGCGCAGTGATTTTCTGGTTTAGTGGAGCTTCCATGCAAGCAGTTACTACCGGAGCTTATCGTGCGGTGGAATTTATTAAGAAGAACTTTAATATGGATAAGACTGAAGCAGATATTGAGGATTCTAAAGCGGTTGTGAAGATCTGTACTCAATATGCCCAAAAAGGAATGTGGAACATATTTATAGCATTGATCTCTCTTACCCTCTCTTTCGCCTTTATGGATCCTAATTTCTTTGTAGCTTATCTGGTTTCTATTGCTGTATTCGGATTATTTCAGGCTATCTTTATGGCTAATGCAGGCGGTAGCTGGGATAATGCCAAGAAAGTGGTGGAAGTAGATCTAAAAGAGAAAAACACACCTTTGCATGAAGCTGTTGTTGTGGGTGATACTGTTGGTGATCCATTTAAAGATACTTCGTCTGTCTCATTGAATCCTATCATTAAGTTCTCAACGTTGTTCGGACTGCTTGCTACAGAAATTTGTATTGAGATGAAACGTAATCCGAGCTTCGATTATTCCATGTATATTGCGATTCCATTCTTGATTCTCAGTCTAATCTTTGTATGGCGGTCATTCTATGGAATGAGAATCCCTGTAGAGAAAAAAAAGAGCAAGGTAAGTAGCGAGGAAAGTTTCAGAGAGAGTCTCAAGGAGAGTACTAAGAAAAATTATGTTGATGAGATTGTTGCCGATGGATCGTGTGTTCTAGGTAGCGAAACAGTTCCTGTAGAGAAAAAGAAATGATTTCGTAGAAATTATCCTATATCTTGGCAAAACAGGAATAGAGAAAATTGAAAATTATAAGTTGTGCATATTGTTGTGTTTGTATTTTAATAACTTTAAAACAATTAAAATACAAATACAATAATGTGCACAACTTGAAAGTGATTCCCAGAATGTAAGGATGTCTTAGTAAAATGATTTAGCTTATTTTATTTAAAAACAGCCCGAATTGGATTCGAAAAGCCATACTGCTTGATTAAAAAAATCAAACTTTTTAAACCAAAGCTTTTAATCGTGGGAATGGTAAGAAATAATTTATTTTAGTTTTTTTAGATAAAACAACAATTGGTGACGTATATTCAAAGTTTTTGTGTATGTTTGTTAAATGGTATTTGTTAAAAATAACATCTCTTTAATATCCATAGAACAAATAAAATGATGGAAAGAGCTGAATTAGAAAAAGAATTAGTTGAAAGACTAATAGAAGGAGACGAATCTGCTTTTTGTGAATTGTATGCTTTGTATAAAAACAAATTGATGTATTTCGCAATGAAGTTCCTTAAGTCACGGGAATTCGCTGAAGATGTTTTTCAGGACGCTTTTGCTGCTATCTGGCAAAACCGGAGGTTCCTTAATCCGGGAATGCCATTTTCAAGCTATATCTACACAATTGTCCGCAACCGTGTTTTAAATCTACTAAGTACTCTTGAATGCGACAGAAGGCTTAAAGAATCCATCCTTTCTTCAGCAATAGAATTAGATGACGATGCCAGCGAGTCTCTGCAAAATGATGATATCAGAGGAATCATCGATAAAGCACTACAGTCTCTTACTCCTCGGCAAAGCAAGGTTTTTACAATGAGCCGAAAGCAATTTATGTCTCATAAGGAAATAGCAGCAGAACTGGGAATATCTGTGTATACTGTACAACAACATATTTCTGAGTCTCTTAAAACAATACGTGCTTATCTCTCCAAGTATTCTGACATATATTCAGACATAATCATTCTTCTTTTCTTTTTTAATTCATAAAATATGTTAATCGTATCCCAGCATTGCTTAGCTGGTCTGTATTAGTATATGAAACGCAGAAAATAATATGACATCAAACAATAATACTCATAAGGATGCATTAAAAAGATTCATTGACGGCTTTTATACAAAAGAAGATGTCGAAAATCTATTCTTTCCAACTACTTCCGATCAGACGAAGCATGATATTGCATCGGAAATGGATCAGGTCTGGAACGAAACCGAACTATTTGCATTAACAGAATCTGATACTCAGGCTTATAAATGTGAAGCACAAGAGCTATTGAAACGAATTCAGAGAAAAAAGTTACGTTTCTATATTGCTCCTCTAATTAAATATGCTGCAATTGTTCTATTTATAATATCTGCCAGTCTGGCTGTCTATTATTATGCAGATGAGTTTATGTCACAAAATATTCGCTATACCGAAATTATGATTGGAAATGGAGAGAAAAAACAGATAGAACTACCTGATGGAACAAAAGTAATGCTTAATTCAGGTTCTTACTTAAAATATCCGAATCGGTTTGTAGGAAATGACAGAAAAATTGAGATAGACGGGGAGGCTTTTTTTAATGTGACTCATGACAAATCAAAACCGTTTATTATCAAAGCTGAAGGAGCAAATATTAAAGTATTGGGAACCTCCTTTAATGTAAAAGCTTATAAAAAAGACGAACTGCTCTCAGTCAGTGTAAAAACCGGAAAGGTGCAGGTTGATATGCATGAAGCTATGATGCGGTTGAATCCTAACGAACAAGTAGTTCTAAATAAGCAAAGCGGTGAATTTTCCAAACGTATTGAAAAAATTGATCAGGCAACTGCCTGGATGAAGGGGGAACTTTATTTTGATAAAGCACCGATTAAAAGCGTAGTACGCGAACTTTGCCGAATCTATAACTGTGAAATAATATTTGAACCTGGTATAAAATTTGATGATTACATATATGGCGAACATGATAATAAAAATCTTAAATCTGTTCTTGAGTCCATTCAATTCGCTACCGGCATTAAATACCGAAATGAAAACGGAAAGATCATATTATATAAATAGTATTAACCTTAAATAAAGCTCGTATGAAAAACACCACGTAAATAATTAAAAGAAAGGAAGATCAACAAGTACTCTCCCTTTCTTAGAAGTCCGATAATGAATGCCTCGCTTGGACCCTTGGCAATCATATCCGGATAGTTGCCTTAAATTTAAAATCAACTATTTAACCTACAAAGCTATGAATTTACACAAATTACAAAGACGAAATGTGATTTGTTCTGTTGCCCTTTTTGTTTTTTTAATAGTTTTCAGGGCACAGCCAATAACAGCGCAATCACCACAGTTAGAAAGAATTACCATTTCTGTAGAAAAAACACCTGTTGAAAAAGTATTTAAAGATATTACTAAACAAACCAATATTAAGTTTTTCTACGGAGAAAGTGTGGTAAGCTCAAATCTTACAGTTAACCTATCTTTTAATAAAGCTTCTTTAAGTTCTGTTTTATCAGAAATAACGTCCCAAACAAATCTTCACTTCATACGGGAAAATAATACAATTTCGGTTAGTAAAAACAAACCGAATGATGCCTCGAAAAAAGCAGGTGAGAAGAAGAATAAAATATCAGGGAAAATAACAGATGAAAAAGGAGAACCTATCATCGGAGCAAATATTATTGAAAAGGGAACCTTAAACGGTACCGTAACTGATATTGATGGGAACTATTCCATTGAAATAAGCAATCCTACATTAATTGTATCTTACATTGGATATATAACTAAAGTAGTTGCTGTAAATAAAAAAATGAAAGTTGATGTCGCACTTCAAGAAGACAACAAAGTACTGAGTGAAGTGATAGTGACCGCTTTAGGTATCAAACGCGAAGAAAAAGCACTGGGATTCTCTGTGCAGAAAATAAAAGGAGAAGATATATCCACAGTAAAAGGCGTTAGCTTAACTTCCAGTCTTACCGGTAAAGTGGCTGGAATGTTGATATCTAACAGTACGGAATTATCTGAAAAACCGACGATCAGTTTGAGAGGTGCTGCTCCGTTAATTGTTATCGATGGGGTAGCTTACGGAAATATGTCATTAGAAGATATCAGTGCCGACGATATTGAAAGTATGGATGTTTTAAAGGGAGCCACTGCTTCGGCTTTATACGGACAACGAGGAAGTTATGGTGCGATCATGGTAACTACAAAAAAGGGAGAAGAAGGTAAACTGAGTGTCAATATTTCAAATAACACTATGTTTAGCGCCGGATACCTCACATTGCCCAAAGTACAATCTTCATATAGTACCGGTAATTATGGGACTATGGAATATAGCAGTGGTTATGTTTGGGGTGATTACATGGATGGTCACGAAGTTGTGCAATATGATCCGATCTCTATGACTTATAAGTCAATGCCTCTTGTTTCTAAAGGAAAAAATAATCTGTCAAATTTCTTTCGGAACAGTATGGTTACCAATACAAATGTAAACATTTCCCAGAAAAGCAAAATGGGAGGGTTCAGAGTATCTGCTACCCAGATTCATGACCAAGATCAATACCCTAATACAGATTTAGACAAATATCTGGTGAACGGTGGTGGAAATATTGATTATAAGAACCTTAAAATTGATGCCAGCTTTGGGTATAAGAAGGAGAAATCACCTAATATGCCTATAACCAATTATGGCAATGGTAATATCTTATATAACATGTTGATTTGGGGTGGAACCGAATATGACATACGTGATTTTAAAAATTACTGGAAAGTAAAAGATCAGCAAGAAAACTGGGGCTTCTCGGATTGGTATGATAATCCTTATTATCTTGTAAACGAACGATTGAAGACACAGGATTATAATCTGTTTAATGCGAATCTTACGTTAAATTATAAGATCACAGATAAAATTAATGCAACATTCCGTTCTGGATTTGACAATTATAATAATGAGAACGAGAGTCGTACCCCTATGGGAGATAGTTCTTCAAAAAAAGGTTACTACGATTTTTCCAGCTATTCTGGTTATAGTTTCAATAATGACTTTATGGTTAATGGAGACTTTAAATGGAAAGAGTTTACACTAAAAGCTGTAGCAGGTGCTTCTACTTTTTATTATAAGAATAGTTCCAATGGTGGATATGTAAGAGGAGGTTTATCTATTCCAGGATTTTATTCTTTGAATTCATCTATTGATCGTCCGGGTGTTTGGAAATCTCTTACGCAAAAGGCACAGTATAGTGTTTATGGAAAGGCAGAAATGTCTTGGAAGAATAGTCTGTTTGTTGATGTAACAGGACGTAACGATTGGTCGTCTACGTTGCCATCAAATTCACGTTCTTATTTCTATCCGTCTGTAGCTACCAGTTTCCTTCCCACTCAATTTTATAATCCGTTTAAGGGAGTTCTTGACTTCTGGAAAATCAGAGGATCCTGGACTATGGCTAAAAAAGATTTAGGTGTATACGAAAGTAATATGACTTACGGTGTTTCGGTAGATCAGTGGGACGGTTTGTCAACTTCTGCTTATCCTAACGCACTTCGTAACCCTAAGATCAAACCGGAAACAGAAAGTTCTTATGAATTCGGAACTGATTTCAGATTCTTCAATAACCGGTTGGGTCTTGATTATACATATTTTAATAAATTGCGTTACAATCGTACAGTATATGCTCAGGTTTCGCAATCATCTGGATTTTCTTCCATGGTTACTAATTCGCAAGAACAATTAGACCAACGGGGTATGGAACTTACTCTTCACGGTAAACCTATTGTCACAAAAGACTTCACATGGGAAGCAACCTTTAACTATTCATTCTGGCATTGGTATTATGATCAGCTAGATCCTAATTACAGTTCTCAGGATCCACGTTTGCAAAAAGGAGACCGATGTGATAAATTCTTTGCTATAGATTGGGAACGCGATCATGAAGGGAACATTGTTCATCAGGCTGGTATTCCTGTTAAAAATAAATACACAACTGTGATCGGGAACTATGATCCTAAATTTATTCTTGGATTTTCAAATCATTTCCAGTATAAGAACTTCGATCTGAATATTTCGTTAGACGGAAGATTTGGGGGATTAATGTATTCATGGACCGAACAAGCCTTGTGGAACTCAGGCGCACATCCCGACAGTGATAATAAGTGGCGATATGATGAAGTGGTTAATGGAAAGCAGAACTATATAGGAAATGGAGTAAAAGTAGTAAGTGGTTCAGCAAAATACGATCCTTATGGTAAAGTATTGGAAGACACCCGTGTCTTTGCTCCCAACGATGTTCAGGTATCCTATCAGAATTATATACAGAACTACAACGCCAATCCATGGGATCATCAAGCACTACATAATATTAAGGATGCAACTTTTATCAAGTTAAGAGAAGTCGCCTTGAATTATTCTATGCCAACTTCAATTGTAAGCAAATTATCCATGAAGAAGTTAAGCTTCGGTATTATTGGGCAAAACCTTTTGTTGTGGACTAAAGAATTTAAGTTCTCTGATCCTGATCGTGGACTCGAAAACTTAAACTCTCCTACTCAGAGATATATAGGGTTCAATATTAATGTTACGTTATAATTACTCAGACTTATGAAAAAAATAGCATTCATACTAATGTCTCTGCTTCTGGTAGCGTGCGGAGACTTCGATGAGATAAACACTAATCCAGACTCAACAACTTCTGTTACTCCGGAATTCCTTGCTACAAATTTGATTCTTAATATAACCGCGTCGTCTAGTAATAAAGCATTTCTTCATGATTCATGGCTTATGAAAAGCACTGGTTATACAGAACTTATGGAAAATTATGTGTATAATAAGTTTGATCGTGCTGACTTTGGGAGTTATAGCCAGTTGATTAGTGCCGATAAAATGCTGAAACTCGTAGAAGAAGATAAAACACGAACTGAAGGTGAAGCAAATGCATTCCGTGGTTTTAATCTTTTTGTTCAGGCATTAACATTTTACAATGAAACGATGGCATTGGGAGATGTACCTTGCTCTGAATCCTTAAAAGGAGAATCAGAAGGTCTGTTTATGCCCAAATATGATACACAAGAAGATGTGTTTTATACCATATTAAAAGATTTGGAACAATCAGCAGACTATTTTAACAAGGCGACTACTTTTAAGGGCGATTTTGTATATAATGGCGATCCTAATAAATGGATGCGGACTGTTAACAGTTTTACCTTACGTGTACTGAGTATGCTAAGCAAAAAGGATAAGGTAAAAGATATTGTAGTAAAAAATATGTTTGAGACAGTAGCGCAACAACCTCTTATTGAGAATGAAGGTACCAGTTTGCAGCGTACTTATTCAGATAAAAGTAGTCAACGGTATCCTTTTTATTATGAACAGAATATGTTCTGGGTTTACCCGGTGATGTCCTCTTTTCTTGTTAATATGATGAAAGACCTGAACGATTACAGATTGTTCTACTATGCAGAACCAGCGGTAGTATTAGCTTCAAATGGAGAAAGTTCGTTTGATGCGTATAGTGGAGTGGACCCTGTAATGGAAAATGGAAGAGCTCAGGTTGAATGTTCGGAAGGTAAACATTCCCTTATCAATCGCAGATATCACAGAGTTGCATCCTGCGAACCGATTAAAGAGATTGCTTATTCAGAAATGCAGTTTGTTTTAGCTGAGGCTGCATTAAATGGATGGAAAACTCCGTTGACAGCCAAAGAACATTACGAAAAGGGAGTAAAGGCTGCTATGACATTTACAGCAAAATATACACCACAGGCTTATACTCATGGCGTTGCAATTGATGATGCATATATTGATGCTTATCTGAAAGGAAAAGCTGCATTTAACGCAAATGAATCAAAAGAGGTGTTGATGGAAAAAATCTTTAATCAGAAATATATTGCCTCATTCTTACAGCTGGCCTGGAATTCTTATTTTGACTATCGTCGTACCGGTTTCCCGAAAATTCCAATCAATCCGGAAACAAATATGAACGAAGTGAAAACCAAAATGCCTGTGCGCTGGATGTATCCAGAATCCGAATATTCGGTTAACCGCACAAATATTGAAGAGGCAATAAAAAGACAGTATAATGGAAGTGATACTCCAAATGATGTAATGTGGTTGCTTAAATAATTTTTCCATAACAAAAAAGATGTAAGAATAGTATACTCCTGGTTTGGGCTTATATCTAAAGGATATAATCCAAGCAAACAGTTATCAAGAAGTCTGTCCGGGGTCTTAAAAGCTTTTAGGACAGACTTTTTTACATCTTATTATCAACTACAAATCCAATAAAGTAATCCTATGAATAAATTTTTTTATTTATATCTTCCTTTCCTGATTCTCTTTTTTCTAGGTGGAGAAAAGAATCTGCAAGCAAAAAATTTAAAAGTCCTACAGATAAATATCTGGCAGGAAGGAACCATGGTTAACGATGGGTTTAATATTCTTGTTAATCAGATAGTTGATTTAGATCCGGATTTAGTCACACTTAGTGAAGTTCGAAACTATAACGGGCAAGACTTTATAACCCATTTAACAGCTGCACTTAAACAAAAAGGGAAAACGTACTACGGACAGCACAGCCTGAGCACAGGTATAATTTCTAAATATAAGATAAGCGCCCAGGAGATAGTTTTTCCTCTTGTGAACGATCGGGGGTCTGTTCTTAAGGTTCATATCCAAGTTGGAAAAAAACAAATAGTCCTTTACTCTGCTCATTTAGACTGGTTAAACTATGCCTGTTATCTTCCCCGAGGATATGATGGAACTACCTGGAAAAAACTTGATGCACCGGTTGTAGACAGCACTTTAATTTCGGCAAACAACAGAGACTCATACAGAGATGAACAAATCCGGAAATTTATAGCTGATGCTTCCAAAGAAAAAGAAAAGGGTAATATTATTATTATAGGCGGAGATTTTAATGAACCCTCTCATTTAGATTGGCAGAAAAACACAAAAGACATCCGCGATCATAATGGTGTTATTTTAAACTGGGATTGCTCCATTCTACTTGAAAAAGCAGGCTATAAAGATTGCTATCGTGAATTGTATCCAGATCCAATAGTCAATCCGGGCTTTACCTTCCCTTCCTATAATCCGTTGGTAAGTACAAAAAAAATATCGTGGGCTCCTACTTCAGACGAAAGAGATAGAATAGATTTTATCTATTATTATCCCAATCTTGGATTAGTACTCAAAGATATACAAATCGTTGGCCCTTCACAATCAATACTATATGGAAAGAGTGTGGAGAATGATAGTAAAGACAAGTTTATTTTACCCAAACGAGGATGGCCTACTGATCACAAGGCTTTACTTGGAATTTTTCAATTAGTAAAGTAAGCAAATGTCATAAAATAATTGAAATACTTATTTTAAACCATAAATTTATAATAATGAAAAAACTAATTTATTGCCTGTTAATCACTCCTTTTTTGTTTGGATTCACTCAAAAAAAGGAATCCGCTTTCTATCTTTATAACGTTGATAGTATGGATAAGGTCTTAAAAGAAAGGGGAGTTTTAAAAGATGATGCGGATACAATACGTGTAGCACGTGGAGAGTATGCTTCTGTACAGGTTGTTGTGAAAGCCATTAAGGGGGTGGAACAACTGAAAGCCGACGTAAGCAAAATTTTAAATGGTAAAGTAACTTTAAAGCCCCAACAAGTGGGATTGGTAGGGTATGTGAAATCATCACATCGATACAGCCCACCATCCGTATACATGATTCATTCTCCGTCTAACTATTACCCAGATCCCATATACACTGATACAATTGCAAACCTTCTTCCCGGAGAGCTACAGCCGGTATGGGTTACCATTCCAATTCCTGCAGATTGTGAATCAGGGATATATACAGGAAAAGTATTGGTTTCCGGTATGGTAGATGGCAAAAAGGTTTTGTATGATAAACCATTTACAATCAAAGTGTATCCAGTTACAGTGAAGAAACCTTCATTATGGATTACTAACTGGATGAATTTCAGCCCAATCGCATTGGCTTACATGAATAATGGAAAGAATGTGGAAACTTTTAGTGACCTATATTGGAATTTTGTACAGCAATTTGCTGTCATGGTTTCTAAATATGGACAAAATATGCATCGTATATTCCCTCTTTGGCTGACTAAATATAAGTTGGATGAAAAGGGACAATATACCTTTGATTTTAGCAATTTTGACAGAGAAGTGAGAATTTTCGAAAAGGTTGGTGCTTTGGATAGAATTGAGGGCGGCGCTTTCGGATGGCGAGCAGGTAAATGGGATGAGCCTTATTCCGTTGAAGTTCCCATTTCTGATCCTCAGAAATTGGAACAGCGTTCGGCCGGTAGCAATTACCTGAAGGGATTGGATTATAATAATGGCCTTGATTTAGTGTTGTTACCTCTAGATGATAAACGCAGTAAGAATTTCTACAACCAATATCTGCCAGCTTTGAAAAAGCATCTGCAAGAAAATGGATGGTACGATAAATACGTGCAACATATTGGTGACGAACCTATTGATGCTAATGCCGATTCTTATATAGCTATCAGTAAATACATAAAGCAGTACATGCCCGAAGTTAAAACAATAGATGCCTTGATGGCTTCTAAAAAACTAACAGGAAGTGTTGATATATGGGTTCCCCTGCTGGATATATTCCAAAAAGACTATGACTTCTTTATGGATTTGCAGAAGCAAGGCAAAGAAGTCTGGATGTATACCTGTGCTCCGCTTCGGGGCAATTATGCAAACAGGTATGTTGAGTTACCTTTAATTCTTACCCGATATATGCATTGGGTGAATTATAAGTATAATGCAACAGGCTATCTTCATTGGGGGCTAAATTTCTGGTCGGAATATCAAATGCCGATTGTAGAAACAGCACGTCATAGGGGAGAAATACCTGGAGGAGATGCCTTTATCGTATATCCAGGTTATCACAAACTATATAGTTCAATCCGTTTCGAAGCCATGCGCGATGGTATCTTCGATCATGAATTACTCCGGATGTTAGAGAAAATAGATCCTGAAAAGGCGAAGACATTTGCCAACGAGATAGTTCCTGACTTTGATCGATATGATGAAGATATCGTCTATTTCAGAAATATGCGAAAGCAAATTCTGGAACGATTGTCTCAAAATTAATGAAATATGAACCTGTTGGAGAAATTAGTTTAGTATTAAATTAGTTTCTCTAATAGGTTTAGTGAAGCTATCAAGGGCTCTTTGATTTTATTTTCAAAGAAACTTATTAAATTATAGGCTTCCAAAGTTACGCCGGACAACGAGTTATTCTCTGAAAGGTGTATATATTAGCTATATGTACTATAGCTCCTCTTATTTTTTAATTGCTGCATTACTTTTATTTTCTTATTTTTGCTTCAAAAATACAAAGTAATCTAACATTTATGAGAAAATTATTATTTCTTGTTTTAGGATGGTGTTGTTCTTTATGTATACTTTCAGCACAAGTCCGTACAGAGTTTTTATTAGAAAAAGGATGGAAGTTTACCAGAATAGACAATCCTCAATCTTATTCTCCTCGTTTTAATGACACTAAATGGCAATCGGTAGTTGTTCCGCATGACTGGGCTATTTATGGGCCATTCAGTTCAAAGAATGATATGCAAAAGGTTGCTATTACTCAGGATGGACAAAAAGAAGCAATGGAACATGCCGGAAGAACCGGCGGATTGCCTTTTGTTGGAGTAGGGTGGTACAGAATCAATTTTAAAGTTCCTGAATTTACAAAAGGGAAGAAAGCGGCTATACTTTTTGACGGAGCTATGAGTAATCCCGAAGTTTTTCTAAATGGAAAGAAGGTAGGTCATTGGGCTTACGGATACAACTCTTTTTATCTGGATATTACTTCTTATCTGAATGAAGGAGAGAATAATTTACTGGCTGTTCGTTTAGAAAATAAGGAAGAATCATCACGATGGTATCCCGGAGCAGGATTATATCGTAATGTTCACGTGATTATAACAGACGATACGCATATCCCTGTTTGGGGAACACAGCTGACAACTCCTAAAATAACTTCAGATTTTGCGAAAATAAATCTGAAGACAAAGGTTGTTCGTCCGGCAGATACCAAAGTTGAAAACTTCCGGTTGGTTACGGATATAAAGGATGCTGATAATAGAATTGTTGCAACAAACGAAACAAACCTGAGCAAATACGATGGTGATCTCTTTGAACAGAACATAATTGTACCTCAGCCTAAATTATGGGATATTGAAACTCCATATTTGTACAAGGCTGTATCTAAGCTATACGAAGGTAGTACTTTGAAAGATGAATATACAACAACATTTGGAATTCGCTCCATTGAGATAATCCCTGATAAGGGATTCTTCCTGAACGGAAAGAAGATCAAATTCAGAGGTGTTTGTATGCATCATGATCTGGGACCTCTTGGTGCAGCAACCAATGAAGCAGCTTTACGTCATCAGGTTAGTATGTTAAAGGATATGGGCAGCAATGCAATTCGTACCTCTCATAACATGCCTTCTCCCGAATTGATAAAAGTCTGTGATGAAATGGGTATGATGGTGATGGCTGAATCGTTTGATGAGTGGAAAGCTCCCAAATGTAAGAATGGATATAACCTTTTGTTTGATGAATGGGTAGAGAAAGATTTAGTAAATCTGGTACAACATTATCGCAATAATCCGAGTGTGGTAATGTGGAGTATAGGTAATGAAGTGCCGCAGCAAGGAGTCAAAGGCGGAGCCAGGATGGCACGTTTCTTACAAGACATCTGTCATCGTGAAGATCCTACCCGTCCTGTAACTCAAGGTATGAATAGCCCTAAAGCAGATATAGGGAATAACTTTGCTGCAATAATGGATATTGCCGGAATTAATTATCATACAAGCATATATCCTGAAGCTTACGAAAAACTTCCTCAGCAATTAATCCTTGGATGTGAAACTGCTTCTACAGTCAGTTCGCGAGGAATTTATAAATTTCCGGTGGAACCTAAAAATATGCAAAAGTATAGCGATCATCAATCATCTTCATACGATGTAGAGTATTGTGATTGGTCTAACCTGCCGGAAGATGATTATATTCAACATGATGACCTGCCTTATTGTATTGGTGAGTTTGTGTGGACCGGTTTCGATTATCTGGGTGAGCCGACTCCGTATTATGAGGATTGGCCAAATCATAGTTCTTTGTTTGGTATTGTAGATCTTGCCAGTCTTCCTAAAGATCGTTATTATCTGTATCGCAGTCACTGGAATCCAACAAAGGAGACTTTGCACATTCTTCCTCACTGGAACTGGAAAGGTCGCGAAGGGGAAGTTACTCCCGTGTTTGTGTATACTAATTATCCTTCTGCCGAACTCTTTATCAATGGCAAAAGTCAGGGTAAGCGCACAAAAGATATGTCAGTTACGATAGACAATAGCAAAGACGATACTTCTATGAAGGAACTTAAACGACAGAAACGCTATCGCCTGATGTGGATGGACACTAAATACGAACCGGGAACGGTAAAAGTTGTTGCTTATGACAAGGATGGTAAAGCAGTGGCTGAAAAGGAAATTCATACAGCTGGGGCACCACATCACATTGAACTGACAGCCGACAGAACTTCTTTGACAGCCAATGGGAAAGACCTTTCTTACATTACTGTAAAGGTGGTGGATAAGGATGGCAATCTTTGTCCGGATGCAAACCAATTGGTCAAGTTTAAAGTAAAAGGTGCCGGAACATATCGCGCGGGTGCAAATGGAGATCCTACCTCTTTGGACTTATTCCATTTACCCCAGATGACTTTGTTTAACGGAATGCTTACTGCCATTGTTCAGACAACGGATAATGCTGGGAATATAACTCTTGAAGCTTCAGCAAAAGGAGTGGAGGGTGGAAAGATCATTTTGGAAAGTAAGTAAGTATTGCTAAATAGCTTTATGTTATTATTTTAATGATAAAATAGCAGCCGGGATATGATGATTATCTCGGCTGTTTGATTTCTTTTCCAGATTTTTTTTCTGTAGCCTTCATATATTGATTAATTGAATAAATCTTATTGGTCAGATAATTGTAAATGAAATAGATAGAATTATACTTAGTCTTTATTGAATTAGAGGATAAATTAGCCTTTATATAATAATCCTTGTTTAATAGATCTGAAAGATCAGTAGTAATATTATTTTCTGATTCTGAAATGTCATATATATCTATTTTATACTTATTATCATTATATTTAATCTTTAAGGTGAATCTGTAGATATATGTATGTAGGACCGTGGAAAATGTTTTTTTAGCCCTTTCATATCGCCCAAATCTGCCTCTATAGACTATTGCATTATCTTTTTCAACAAAAAGGGGAACTGCTGGTGACGGAGTATCTTTGAAAAAGTGACCAATAGCCTGGATCGCTTTTGTATGAATTGTTTCCTGGCTGACATCATTTATTGAATCCATTATACAAAAGTCTACATTGCCTCCCTTATCAACGGGAAATTTATCTATCAGGTATAATAAATCATTCTTTGTTTGCGCAAGACATATAGAAGGAATAAATAATATCAAGTATAATATTTTTTTCATAGTAGATAGGTTTTGAAAACTATAATTATAATAACGTGATTCTTTATTATTGTTCTTATTTTTAAAGAAAACTATTGTATTAGATTATAATAACTTGGATTATTTATGTAACAAGTACGCTTTTGAAATAGTTCTTTAGGATGTCTGTTTTTCTAAGAAATTATAATGAAACAGTATTCACTATGTCTGGAAATACTATTTCAAAACTATAAAGAGGAAAAACTCTTGTCAAATGAATATGAATTATGAAAAAGCTGCTATTGCTAAAGTGTCTTATCCGGATGGAACTTCAGAAAGTATAATGGTAAAGAGCAATTAATGAATTCTGAGACAATCAATCAGATAATTAGTATATAAAAAGTAGGAGAATACTTATTTAAGTCTTCCTCCTACTTTTTAATAAATACCATGTTATTCCAATGCCTTATATTTCCATTATAACTAAGAGCTATATCGTTGTCTGAGGCTCATGATATGTATTAATATAAATCAGTTCAATAGATTATCCTAAGAACAATGAATAGCTCTCTTCTTCTTTATAAAACATTTATTCAACGATGATTTTTTTGTTAAAGATAGTAGCCTTATCTTTTATAACCTCCAATAAGTAAGTACCTGAAACCAAGTTTCCCTTGTAGATAGTTGTTTGATAGTTTGTTATTTTATCCTGTCTCACCAAACTACCTGCTGAATTATAAATACTCAGTTGCATGCCAGAGATATCAAGTGTAGGATTGATTTCTAAAGTACAAGATGTCTTGAATGGCATAGGGTACAATTTAACCGATTCATTATTAGCTTTGCTCTCAGGAATATTGGTCAATTCAGATTTAAATGCTAGTTTATCTACCTTTAATACAGAACCAACGTCATTCAGACTAAGCGTTTCATTATTATTTGACTGAAAGCTGATTGATGCTTCATCAGGTATCTCCATGGTAGAGAAAGGTACTTCAAAGTACTTATAGGTATTTGTGGCTTCAAGTTCCATCCACATTCCACCAACCTGCCTGCCGTTCTTATTAAGATTGATATTTGCAGTTGCTTTGCTGCCTGTTACAGTTGGTGTATATTTGTAATAGAACGTTAATATATCATTCTGTTTGTTGCAAGGGAACCCATTAGTAAAAGACTGAGTTGCATCATTCCATGTCCCTATTTGTGCCCAACCGGTTGAGGCTTTATATTCCCCATTATCATCTCTAAACTTTAAGGTACGTAACTCTAGGGCATATTGTCCATCATATTTGTCTATTGCACGTACAGCACTAAGCCCTTCTTCGTCACTGTTCCAGCCTGTTGGTATTAATGGCGTTTGTTGTGTTGTCCATTCTTCAAAATCTCCATTCAACAAGTCTGGCTGACTGCTAACTCCCAGCAAACTTATATTGTCTAATGTAATAGTGCTTCCAGGAATCCCATTAAATTTCATTAGATTGCTCGATGTCGCTACAAAAATAATGGTATCCGGATCCTGTGTAAGCGTAGGAATACTAAACTCAAAAGGTGTATAATCAGTTTTTAGTCCTCCTAGAGCAATCATTTTGAAAGCAAGAAGTGAACCTGATTTTTTAAGGACTATCCCAATTAATGCCGAATCTTTATAGGTAATATTGCATTTGTAATAACCTTTTACTCCTGTGGGACGCTGATTGTATGGTATTCCGCCTTGCCATGTACTTGGATCTGGACCAAGATCAGATGATGAATTAGCCAAATAAGCTCCAATTGTATCGTTTTCGCTGGATAAGGTTGTTAGTTTTACAGCAGATGTTCCTTGATAACTATCAGCCGTTTTAATAATATTGAAAATACCTAATTTTTGAAAAGTCCGATTATTAGATGATATCAGGTAATTACTAGGAACCTCATAGGATGTTGAATTCCAATTTTCAAAGCTTGCATTTGGGATCGAGTTTTGTGCGGATGCATTATAAGATATGCCGCAGAGCAAAAGTAATAGGGTAAAATGTGTTTTCATCTTGGTTTTAGTTTTTAAATTTTTATTACTTATAAGGACTTTCGGATATATCCCTTTTTTGCATGATTTCTGGACTCCACATTAGTTCTTAAATAAAAAGATCAATAAAAATTGATGTTTTATATTTTGATAATAGTTCCTGTTTGTTAATAGACAACAAATTTTTCTAATATATTGTTTTTAAAGCATGGGTTAAAATCTGTAAATGATGAGATTTTATGTTAAGGAATAGGACTCAGGGGGATTCAGAAAAATAAAGTGTGATCTTTAAGAATAGAAAGAATTGTGGGAAGTAAGAAATTCGTGGAGCATATCGGACTCGAACCGATCACCTCGACACTGCCAGTGTCGCACTCTAGCCAGATGAGCTAATGCCCCGATAAATACGTTGCTAATATATATATTTATTTCGATTTATAAGCTATCTTTGCGAAAAACAATTTAATTATGTTAGTATATAATACAACTTATAATATTGAGGAAGAGGTTTTAAGCAACTTCCTTATTTGGCTGCATGAGGTTTATGTTCCTGAATGTGAGAAGAATGGAATATTAAAGAACCATCGGTTACTTCGTGTATTGAGTCATAGGGAAGAAGATTCTGAATGCTTTTCCATGCAATGGGATGTGGAAAGCAGTGCATTGCTGCATAGCTGGCATACAGAAATAGGCCGCAAACTGAATGATGAACTGGTTAATATGTTCGGAGATAAAGTGGTGGGATTCCCCACTTTACTGGAGGTGATGGAATGATAAAACCTGTAAAGGAGAAGATTATCCTAGGCATTGACCCGGGAACCACCATTATGGGATATGGGGTGCTGAAAGTGGTTGGCACCAAACCAGAACTGGTAGCCCTGGGAGTTGTTGATCTCCGGAAATATGGAAACCATTACCTGAAACTTCGTCGCATCTTTGAACGGGTGCAAGGTATTATTGATGCATATTTACCTGACGAACTGGCCATTGAAGCTCCTTTTTTTGGTAAGAATGTGCAATCCATGTTGAAATTAGGACGGGCACAAGGGGTTGCTATGACAGCTGCACTTATCAGAGATATTCCTATTACCGAGTATGCCCCCCTGAAGATAAAGATGGCTATTACCGGTAGTGGTTCGGCAAGCAAGGAGCAGGTAGCGGATATGTTGCAACGGATGCTGAAAATTCCCAAAGAAAGTATGCTTCCTCAGATGGATGCTACGGATGGATTGGCTGCGGCTTACTGTCACTTTCTGCAATCAGGCCGTCCGCAACTGGACAATGCTTATCATAGCTGGAAAGATTACATCAGTAAGAATCCGGATAAAGTAAAGAGTTAAGTAAACAATAATATAATGACCATTATGAAAATTAAATCAATTTTCCTGATAGGATTAACTGCTGTTGCAGTAAGCTGTACGTCGGAGAAGAAGGTCTATAAGTCTTTCGATGAATATCCGGTTCCTTCGGCTCCGATTAATGAAATGGTGTACACACCCTCGCAAACCACATTTACTCTCTGGGCTCCAACAGCGGAACAAGTAGAGCTGATGCTTTTTGAATCGGGTGAAGAAGGCTCAGCATATCAGTCTGTTACTTTAGAGGCTGGGGAAGACGGTCTTTGGAGCTCCACAGTAAAAGAGAACCTGAAAGGTAAATTCTATGCGTTTAATGTGAAAATCAAAGAGAAATGGCTGGGCGAGACTCCGGGTATCATGGCCAAAGCTGTTGGTGTGAATGGTAAAAGGGCAGCTATTATCGATATGCAGGAGACGGATCCGCAAGGCTGGGCTTCTGATAAGCGTCCCCCATTGAAGAGTGATGCCGATATTATTCTGTATGAAATGCATCACCGTGATTTCTCAATGGATACAACTTCAGGCATTAAGAATCGTGGAAAATTTCTGGCTCTGACAGAGAAAGGTACAAAGAACTCTGCTGGAGATGCTACAGGCATTGATCATCTTAAAGAACTAGGCATTACGCATGTGCACCTATTGCCGTCGTTTGATTTTGCATCGATTGATGAAACAGAACTAAAGAAGAATAAGTATAACTGGGGATATGATCCGCAGAACTACAACGTACCCGAAGGTTCTTATTCCACTAATCCCAAAGAACCGGCAACCCGTATCATAGAATTCAAGAAGATGGTAGAAAGTTTGCACAAGGCTGGCATCCGAGTGGTGATGGATGTGGTTTACAATCATACTGCCGGTGTGGATAACAGCAATTTCGAACTCACTGTTCCCGGTTATTTCTATCGTAAGAAAGCGAATGGAAAGTTGGCCAACGGATCCGGATGTGGTAACGAGACTGCTTCGGAAAGGGGAATGATGCGCAAGTTTATGATTGAATCGGTGGTTTACTGGGCAACGGAATACCATGTGGATGGTTTCAGATTCGATTTGATGGGAATTCACGATATTGAAACAATGAACCAGATACGGGCTGCTTTGGATAAAGTAGACCCAAGCATTTATGTTTATGGAGAAGGGTGGGCGGCTCAAGAACCTCAGCTTCCCAAAACAAAACTGGCTATGAAAGAGAATATCAATAGGATGCCACGTATTGCAGCCTTTAGCGATGAGCTTCGCGACGCTCTTCGTGGTCCTTTCAATGACGATCAGAAGGGAGGCTTCATGACAGGTGTTCCGGGAAAAGAAATGAGCGTGATGTTTGGTCTGGTGGGAGCTATAAAGCATCCACAGATAATCAATGATTCGGTGAATTACAGTAAAGCACCTTGGGCATTACAACCTACACAGATGATCAGCTATGTGAGTTGTCACGACGATATGTGTCTGGCAGACAGAATTAAATCTTCAGTTCCCGATGCTTCTCCTTTGATGATTGCCAATATAGACAAACTTGCGATTACTGCTGTTCTTACCTCTCAGGGTGTACCGTTTATTTTTGCAGGCGATGAAATTTTGAGGGATAAGAAACTTGTTCATAACAGTTTTAATAGTCCGGATGATGTAAATGCCATTAACTGGAGCAACAAAACACTTTATAGAGATGTCTTTGCCTATTACAAAGGAATGATTGCCTTACGCAAAGCACATCCGGCCTTTCACATGGGAGATGCAGAGATGGTTCGCAAGCACATGGAATTCCTTCCGGTAGCTGGAAGCAATCTGATTGTTTTCCGCCTGAAGGGATATGCCAATGGTGATAGCTGGGAAGAAATTTTTGTGGCGCTTAATGGCGACAGAGCCCCCCGTAAGTTTACTATAGAGCCCGGTAAATATACCGTTGTCTGCAAGAATGGATTGGTGAATCAATACGGTTTGGGAACAATGTATGGAGGTGAAGTATATGTGCCCGGACAATCGGCACTGATATTCCATAAATAGTTCACATACTTTCTGAGATACAGAAAGTAAAAGAGGAGGCTGCAAATACAGTCTCCTCTTTTACTTTTGTTTTAAATCGAAAAAGGGATAAATCTACAAATATTTCTGCTAAAGAATCTCCGGCAGTATTTTAAATGTAGCTCGGGCAATATTATATCAAAGCCCGAGTCTTTTTGGTGACCTGTGCAGGTCGTTCTATCGAGCTGCGCAACCTGAGAAAGCAGCCTGCGCAAGTCGATTCATTGAGCTGCGCAGGTCGCTAAAAATTAATGCTGAAGGATTACTAACGTTATTCTGAAATCCAATCTGATTACCTTCAGATATTTATATATTCCAACTCTCTCATAAGAAGGAATGATTGTAATTGTGTAGTAATTGCTGCACAATTACAATTTACTTTAACTCAAAACTTACCTTTCCACGTATATCAGTAGAAGAAGCTCCTATCAATGCTTCAAACTTACCCGGTTCTGCAATCCATTCGTGCTTACTGTCATCAAAGAACTGTAGCGCCTCCTTGTCTACTGTGAAAGAAACAACTTGTTCTTCTCCGGCATTCAGCAGAATTTTCTTAAACCCTTTCAGTTCCTTTATTGGGCGTGGAAGAGATGATTTTAAATCACTGATATATAGCTGAACCACTTCAGCTCCCGAACGTTTACCTGTATTCTTTACTTTTACACTAACAGTGAATTTGTCATTAACGGTAATATCCGATTTGTCTATTTCCACTTTCCCATAAGCAAAAGTGGTGTAGCTCAATCCGTGACCAAATGAGAACAGAGGTTTTGCTTTATGTTTGTCGGCCCAACGATAGCCCACAAAGATATCCTCGTTATAAGTCTCTTCTTTGCCGTTACCCAGATACTCGCCCATAGTAATAGCACCATTATCTTTCAGGCTTACAGGAATAGTGAACGGCAGTTTACCTGATGGATTTACATCCCCCATTAACACCGAAGCAATAGCATTTCCAGCTTCAGTGCCACTATACCAACCTTCCACAATGGTAGGAACTTCTTTCACCCAAGGCATTGCCACAGCATTACCAGTAAGCAGTACCACTACAAGGTTTGGATTTGCTTTTGCCAGTGCACTGATTAGTTCATTCTGGTCATATGGTAAATCGTATTCCTTGCGATCTACTCCTTCGCAATCCTGATTCTCATTTTTATTCAACCCTCCAAAGAAAAGAACTACATCAGCATTCCTTGCTGCAGATACGGCTTTATTCCTCAACCCCTCTACGTCTATAACTTTCTTTTCCGGTACTTTTGCACCTTTCACATCCTGTTCAGCTACTGCTGGTGATTCATATCCTTGGACAAAAGTAACTTCAACGTCCTTGCCTACACGATTTTGAATGCCAGCTAAAGGAGACTGCTCATATTTTACTTTAAGAGAAGAGCTTCCGCCTCCGATAGTCATTCTCTTAATTGCATTTTCACCGATAACGGCAATCTTTTTTACCTTTGTGAGATCAACAGGCAATACATTCCTGTTATTCTGTAATAACACAATACCTTCCTGAGCAATCTTACGTCCTGCAAGGGCATGCTCTTCTGTTCCGAATGAGCCCAATGGGCGGTTTCTGTCCATTGTAGTGCGGAAAATGAGACGAAGAATATTACGAACCTTCTTGTCTACCTCTTCTTCTTTTACTTCTCCCGAGCGGATTAGTTTCAAGAACGGCATAGCCAGATAATAGTTGTCGTAAGCATTACTTGCGCTCCATGTCAATCCGTTGGTCCAGCTGCCAAATTCCATGTCTAGCCCGTTATAAATGGCCTGTTTTGTGTCGTGCACACCGCCCCAGTCAGACACTACTACACCGTCAAATCCCCATTCCTTACGAAGAATATCTTTCAATAGATATTGGTTGTGACAGCAATGTTCACCTTTGTACTTATTGTATGAACCCATTATGGCCCATGTTCCGCCTTTCTGAACAGCAGCTTTAAAGGCAGGCAAGTAGATTTCATACAAAGCCCGGTCGCTAACATTTACATTTATATGATCACGATCTTTTTCCTGATTGTTCAATGCGAAATGTTTCACACAAGCAGCCACGCCATTCTTCTGAACTTCCTGAACGTAAGGTACCACCATGGTTGAAGCCAGATATGGATCTTCACCCATGTACTCAAAGTTACGTCCGTTGAGCGGAGTACGGTAGATGTTTACCCCCGGACCCAACAGCACATTCTTGTTACGGTAACGAGCTTCTTCACCAATGGATTTGCCATAAAGTGCAGCCATTTCAGAATTCCAGGTGGCAGCCAGGCAGGTTAGGGCAGGGAAGGCAATGCAAGAGTCGTTTGTCCACCCCGCAGTGTTCCATTCATCCCAGAATACTTCGGCACGAATTCCGTGCGGACCGTCGCTTGTCCATACTTCCGGTATGCCAAGACGAGGCACTCCCGGAGAGCTAAACTTAGACTGAGCATGACACATAGCTACCTTCTCTTCAAGTGTCATACGTGAGAGAGCATCTTCAATACGTTCTTCTATCGGTTTTTTGTCATCCAAATAAACAGCTCCCTTCGGCTGTGCAAAGGAGGGGGCTGCAAGAAGGGACAGACTTAAAACGATAAGCTGTTTGATTCCATTCATTGTTTTTTGTTTTACTTTCGTTTACAAAACTTCTTTTTTATTTTTCTACTACCGTAAGTACAGCAGCACTTTTTCCACCTGTTACGTCGAGTGTAAATACATATGTTTTTCCTGTGGTAAGAGACTTCCCAGTTGCCAAAGCAAGATTTCCTCCTCCAGCAATAACAACAATATCTGTACTCTTTGAAGTGATTGATGTTTCACCAAATTCACCTCCCCATCCTTTCTGGTGGAAGAACTTAAAGTTTATAGCATCTGTGTCTATACTACCTAAGGCACCTTTACCGGCAACAACAGTTGTTTGGTATTTACCGGGGGTAATAGGAGCCATGCAAAGAGCTTTATCTGTATTCCATCCTACTTCATTGGCAAGTGATGGCTTACCAATCTTTTCACCAATAATCCAAACTGCACCACTTCCATCGTCGGCAAGTGTGGCAAGATCACTACCAGTCATACGTTCAACAATGAAATAATTATATTTAAAGTTGGCTGTAATGCGATACTTTCCACTCATAGGCAAGAATGTAAGTTTGCCCTGAGCATCTTTTGAGAAATAGTCAGGATCTATCCACCATGAACTGAAATTGCTGATGCCCTTAACCTCGAGCATTTGTCCAGTTGTTAGGTTCTTTTCAATCTTGTAGTTATTATCATCAACCATTGCCATCTCTTCACCGCCAAATAGCAGTTTGATGAATGGAGAACCCGCATAGGTAAGTGTATTAAATGTAATATCAAACGTTCCTGCATTTGAATTAGAGAAAGTAATAGCATTAGTACTTCCCTGAGTAATGGCTCCGCTTGCCCAACCAAAGGTAATTTTATTTCCCTGAGTTCCTGCTTTGGGTGTTTTGATATACGCTTTTACTTTTTGAGGGAAATCGGCCGTTGCTTTATACTGGTAAAGACCTGTGCGAGCCATTGTGTATTCCTTTCCTTCGGCAGTTACCAAAGTGAGGTGATCATAGTCCGGACGAGTCAGCGGCAAGTTGATATCTTGTGTGGTAGTACCAAAGTGCGTATTCTGAAGAACAAGTTTTAATGTAGCCGCTCCATTAGGAATATTAGCCAGATAAGGAACAAATACCTTACCGGTATAGTCTCCATTTGCCTTTGTGCGGATAACTGTTTCCGAAACTTTATCCGTGCCAAAGAATAGCTGAGCTTTCAAAGTAGAAAGAGGAAACTCAGCATCGGCAACGTTGGCATTGAAAGTCAGACTATCTCCAAACATTGCAGAAGTTATCTGTGATTTGAGGTTTATAACCGGAGTTCCCTCTACCGGTGGTTCCGAATAATTTTCATTATTGCAGGCACTAAATGTAGCCAAAGCAATAAGTGAGCATAAGATTGATTTATATTTTTTCATATTCTTATTTTATTTAATGATTAACCTTTTTATTTATTCCACTTATAAGAAGCAATTGCTTTAGCTGGTACGGAGTAAGCAAAAGAGTGCTTCCCGTCAGACAAAGTAATGCTCATTGTACTGTTGGTATCGTTCTGTAATACAACGGCGTATGAGCCATCTGTATTTAAGAAAGCGGAATAGTATAACCCCGAAGCTTTATAGCCGGTAGTTCCAATTCGTTTCGCTCCCGGTTTTATTACTTTTGCCAAATGGCTGATGGTGTAATAATGAGAGTTTTTTGTCATGGTCTTGTAATCCAGATTGATATCAATAGCTCCATAGCAAGTGGTACAGCCGCCAGGACGGTTAGGACCGCGATTCTTATCCAACATAAAGTTCCACACAATAACTGCCTTAGTCCAGTTGTTAATGGTACCAATACATACCTCCGCCATGTTCCACATTAAATCTCCGGCAAAGCTGTAATTCCATTCACCGATAGACATTTCAGTGAAATAAAGATTTTTTTCGGGATTCGCATTGTAAACATCATTTAATTCGGCCTTATCACCTCCGTAAGCATGAAATCCGGCTCCGTCAATATATTGGGCAGCATCAGTATCTTTGTAGATGTTGATAGGATAATCTATCTGATCGGCAATGTTATCATAATCATAGTTATGGTCAAAAATGATAATCTTTGTATTGATTCCTGCATTACGTAAAGCCGGACCCAGTGCTGTTTTAATGAAATCGCGTTGTTCCTGCCAGGTCATATACAGCGAAACCGAATTTCCTCTGTTTAGAGGTTCATTCTGAACAGTCATAGAAGCAATGTTAATCCCTTCTGCTTTCATAGCCTGAATATACTTCACGAAGTATGTAGCATAATCCTGATAATAGTCAGGGTTTAGCTGTCCACTAGTCCATGAATTAAAAGGCTGTTTCTCTGTCAAGTTATTCACCTTCATCCATTTTGGACAAGTCCATGGAGAAGCCAGAATTTTCACATTGGGATTAATAGCCAGAATCTCTTTCAGTACAGGTATTACATAATTTTTATCTTCAGACTGCAGAGCAAAGTTTCCGATGCCCGGAGTATCACAATATGTGTACTCGCTCAATGAGAAGTCAGATGCACCAATGGAAACACGAATATAACTATATCCCATTCCATCTTTAGTGTCAAATGTCTCTTTCAACAGTTTGGCTCTGTCTTCTGCTGTCATCTTAAGCAGGTTATAACAGGAAGAACCTGTCATAGCCGCCCCAAATCCGTCCATTTCCTGGAAAACTTCCGATGGATTCATCTGGATAGTAGAAGGAGACATATTATCTTTAGTGCTGAATGACAATGGAATCTTCTTGAATAGCAAAGATTGATTAGCTGTAGTTACGTACAAATCCACGTCAGAGGTTTCTGGCTTACTATCTTCATCGGGAGTAGGAACAGTTCCATTGCCGCATCCCAGGAATGCAAATCCTGAGATGAACAACCCGGTTAATGCCGACAATAGTTTATTTCTATAATCAATTTTCATTATTAGTAGCCTTTGTTTTGTGTCAAGTTAGGATTACTGTCTATCTGAGTCTGTGGAACAGGCAAAAGCAATGAGCTTTCTGTGAACGTAGCCATCTTCTTACGACCTGAATCACGTGAATTCAATGAGTTCATCACCTCATATACTTTTCCTGTACGAACAAGGTCGAACCAGCGTTGTCCTTCAAAAGCAAGTTCCAGACGACGTTCTTTGAGTACAGCATTAACCATGTTATCTTTAGAAGATTTGGCAGATGCATCAAGTTTAGCCAATTTCGCACGAACCCTGATCTGATCAACTAAATCCGCAGCTGAAGTAAGATTTCCCTGAGCCGCATAAGCTTCAGCTTCCAGCAACAGAACATCAGCCAGACGGAACTTGAGGATGCTGTTATATTTTGAACGGGTTTTGTACATAAACGGATAGTGATCTGATGGATAATGAATGCTCCATGATGGTTGGCCCCACACAATTGCTTCATTCATACGAACATTATCGCCTTCGTTCTCATAAGCCTGAATCAGATCCCGTGAAGGAGTAATCCATTTAGCCCAGTTGTATGTACTGCTTGGATCGCATTGGTCAATTCCAAACATCCAGGTTACCCAGCTTCCGCTACCTAGAGGATAAACAACTTCAAAGATAGATTCAGAAGTATTCCGGTAATTCACATCTGTCTTAGAATCGTTTACAGAAAATAAATCAGAGTAATTAGCTACAAGTGAAAAACCATCTTTCTTTATGGACTCACAATATTCAATAACCTTGGCATAATCTCTTGCAGGAGCTTCAGCATATACTTTGGCAAGAAGGGTCTTTGCAACTGATTTTGTCAGTTTAAACTTGTTAGTTGCATCCGCATTCGGAGCATACTGAAGTCCGTACTGCAAATCGCTGATAATCTGTTTATACACATCCTCAACACTGTTGCGGGCAGGGAAAAGGATAGGGTACATGTCTTTTACGTTTGTAGCAGTTATATTTGGAGTTTCCTGAGTAACCACAGGAACTTCACCCCATAATCTGGTCATGTCGAATAATACCCATGCACGCCAGATAGAAGCTTCTGCTTTCCATTGCTTTCGTTCTGCATCAGTAAGTGTATTATCAGGAACAGAATCTACGTTACAGATTACCCTGTTTGCAGAAACTATATATTCAAGGAAAGATGTCCAGTCGCGTTCGATGTTTTTATTTGTACCATCCTGTTTATTAGATTCTAATTGAACAAGTTCTGCATCTGTGCCTCCGCTATATGCATTATCTGCATGAGTTTCTGCAAATACCAGCATATCCATGTACCATGATTCCTGTGCATCCTGAATACTTTTATAGATGTTATCATACTGTTGTTGCATTTCTGCTTTGGTTTGGTATTTGGTGCCGGAAGTTCCGGCTTCATTTCCAAAGGTGAGTTCGCTATAATCAGATATCGGGTCATAATTCAGTGAGCAACTTCCCATAAGAAGAGCTGTGCCCAATAGTAAACTAAGTTTTATTTTATTTTTCATTGTATTATTCTATTTAAAATTCAACATTTACACCAAACACATAGCTTTTTGTCTGAGGATAAGTACCCCAATCGAGTCCCTGTACCAGTGCACTTCCTCCCCATTGATTAACTTCAGGATCAAATCCTTTGTAGTTGGTGAACGTTAGCAAATTCTGAGCGGTGAAATATGGCTGAAGACGACCAATATTCCATTTCTTCAATAGCTTTCCGGTAACGTTATATGATAGTGTTAATGATTTTAATCTCAAAAAACTACCATCTTCTACAAATCGGCTTGATGTCTTTAGGTTTTCTTTAGAAGCAACTGCTCTTGGCATATCAGTAATCTGTCCGGGTATTTTCCATCTGGCAAGTACTGATGTAGACTGATTCTTGGCATCGTACATACCTTCTGTTTCCATGCGTGAAAGATTATAAATGTCGTTGCCTACTGAACCTTGGAAGAATACATTCAGATTGAATCCTTTATAAGAAAAATTATTTGTGAGTCCGAAAGTGAAATCAGGATTTGGGTCACCAATGTAAGTCTTATCGGCAGGAGTAATAGTTCCGCTTTTATCTATATCTCTATAAATTATATCACCAGTTTCAGGATTAACTCCATCAGAGATGTATCCCCAGAACATTCCCAGAGGTTTTCCAGTACTTAGTTTAGTAATGTATTCACCTGTTGTTGATTGTGCGTAGAAATAAGACTGACGTGTATCGAATTTCTTTACCTTGTTCTTGTTAAAAGAGATATTAAAATCAGTATCCCATTTAAAACTGCCAACTAAGTTTTTTGAATTGATACCAAATTCAACACCTTTGTTTTCCATTTCACCTTCATTACGATAAATATGACTAAAAGAAGCAGTAGGACCAAGAGGCACATCCATCAATAAGTCTGTTGTGTGTTTATAATATGCATCGGCAGTAAATGTCAATCTGTTCTTAAGTATGGTGAAATCAACTCCGATATTTGTTTGAGTTGTTGTTTCCCATGTTAAATCACTATTACTCATATTTGCAGGAGATGTGATAGGAAGTGCATTTGATTTTCCTGTTTCCCACCAGTTTTGACGGGTAATATTACGAAGTTGCAAATAGCCATAATCTCCAACTCCTGATTGGTTACCGGTTTGTCCCCAACCACCGCGAATCTTTAAGTCATCAATCCATTTAATGTCTTTCATGAATTTTTCAGAGGAAATTCTCCATGCTGCAGATACAGAAGGAAAATAGCCCCATCTTTTTGCCGGAGCTAGTTTTGATGAACCATCGGCACGGAAATTGGCAGTTAATAAATACTTGCTATCAAAGTTATAAGAAAAACGACCTACGTAAGACATAATAGCCCAGTCGGAAGCAGTAGTTCCATTACCTTGCTCAACTTTGTTTCCCGCATTCAGTGTTTTAATATCACCATTTAAGAAATGGCTTACAGTCTGATAAGTCTGAGACCATTTAGATGTAGTTCCTGATGCTCCGGCCATGACATTGAAGTTATGTTTCTTTATACTTGTGTCATAAGTCAGGATATTATCATATACCATGACGGTGCTTAATGAACGGTCATCAGAAGCGCTTCCATATTGAGAACGTCCGTATTCTGTTTTGAGAGGATCAAGAAAACTTGTATTTTTGTAATATACGCGGTCAATGGATACTGAACTTTTAAACTTTAACTTTGGAGAGAAAGTGATTTCTGCGTTAGCACTTCCCAGCAAGCGGTTGTTGTTTGTTTTATTGTCTTCGGTACGTGACATGTTTTCTAAAGGATGAGTAACATTTGCTCCATAGAAGTTATTGTAATACTGACCTGGTTTATTATCGTCCCATATCTTGGCATAGGTTGGTGTGTTTATTACAGATAGAATAACTCCGGCACGGTTTGCACCTTGTCCTGAGATAATGCCGTTGCTACTATAATCAGAGTATGCTAGGTTCGTTCCTATCTTCAACCATGAACGAATCTGATTCTCAAGATTAGCTCTTAAGTTATATCTTTCATAAAAGGCAACTTTAATAATTCCGTCTTCTTTTGTATAACCACCTGAAATGAAATATTTTAGTTTATCATTAGCATTAGATACTGAAAGCTGGTAGTTCTGAGTAACTCCTGTGCGATAAGTTTCATCAAACCAGTTTGTTTCATCCTTTAATCCCTCGGGAAGGTTTACAGAACCAATTTCGTCCATTAACTCCTTGTACTGAGCCACATTTAAAGAATGCATTTGTTTTGCAACGTCTGTAACACCTGCCTGAGCAGAGAAATTAATCTTTGCTTCACCTTTAGCACCGGCTTTTGTAGTTATTAGTACTACACCGTTTGATGCTCTTGAACCATAGATGGCAGCAGAAGATGCATCTTTTAAAATCTGCATACTTTCAATGTCATTAGGCGACAAGAAATTAATTTCAGTCATAGGCACTCCGTCTACTACATATAGCGGATCGTTGCTGGCATTGATGGAAGAATTACCACGAATTCTTACTACCATTCCTGCACCAGGTTCTCCATTAGGCTGAATTACATTAACTCCGGCGGCTTTACCTTGAATAGCTGCTGCTGCAGAAATAATTGGCCGTTCGTCCAAGTCTTTTGTAGAAACACTTGCCACAGAAGTAGTTACGTCTTTTCTCTTTACTGAACCATAACCAATAACCACAATCTCATCTAATAGCTCTGCATTTTCCTGTAATACAACATTTAAATGAGTAGCTCCTTTTACTGCAACTTCCTGGTTTTTATAGCCAATATAAGTAATAGTTAATATTGCTTTTGGCGAAACCGAAAGGGAGAATTTTCCATCTATGTCAGTCATAGTTCCATTCGTTGTCCCTTTTTCAACAACGCTGGCTCCAATAACGCCTTCGTTTGAAGGATCCTTAACCTGCCCTGTAATAGTTATTTTCTGTGCGAAGGCACTTAGTGATACAAATAAACCCATAAGAATAATAAGGGTACTTCTACGGAAGTTCATACCATTCTTCGTAATTGGTTTTTCCTTGTTTTTTTTCATGAATAAATAATTTAATTAGTTAACATTGGATTCGATCATTCGTTGTCTCGAATAACTTGAAAGCAAATGTAGGATAGAAACAAGTATATTCCTATCCTCTGTGGTTATTTGGTGGATTAATGAGATGACTTAAACTGTATAAATAGCTTATACATAAATAATTAGCAGCTGTTAATAGCTGTGAAAAAGTGGAAGGTATATTAATAAAAAAAGAACTATTTTTGCAATTATAACTAAATTTTAAGAACCAGTGTCTTGTTTTAATGTTCCATAATTAGTACCAGGTTTACGCAGAGTTAAGAAAAGGCACCGATTTTCATTACCAGGCTTTCAAAATCTTCTCTTGAACCCAATGCTTTGTTTTTTACTTTAGCACGATAGTTATAGATAGTGTTTACAGAATAGCGTAGAAGATTGGCAATTTTAGAACTATCATCGATGCCAAGGCGAATGAGGGCAAAGATGCGTAATTCGGTATTCATTAATTCTCCTTTCTTCAAAATAATTCTCTCTTCTTTTACTAAAAGGTTATTGAACTCATCTACAAATCTGGGGTACAGATGTAGGAAGGTGTTATCGAAATTAGTATAGAAGTCTTTTAGTTCATTCTCAATAACATCAGACGACTTCGCTATTTTAAGTAATTCGGCAACTTGTCCGCCACTGATTTTCTTATTCACCATTTTGCGATAACTTTCCAGCTTATCTATATAAGTAGAACATATTCCAAGGAAATGAGCAATATATTCCTCTTTAATGTGATTAGCCTCGGCCAGTTCAACATTCAGAGAATTCAGCTGATTGTTTATAACACCTAATTCATTACGTGCTTTTGCCAGCCTTTTCATCTGTTTATAAATATAGCCCAAGGCTCCGACCAAAAGGAGTGCTAGAGTGCTTATAAATAGAAGGCTGATTTTTAATTCATTTTTCTGTTTCTCACTCTTTATCTGATAAGTCTTTTCAATAATTGGAAGAGTATTTGATATTTGAATGTTTCGCAAACGCGCATTATAGAAATTAGCATCTTCCAGAGAAAACTTAATGTATTGGTATGCACGGTCAATATCTCCTTCATCATAAAGCAGATTAGCAAGACTGGACAAAGAGGCATTATCTTTTATTGCAGCTTTAATGTCTGACATTGCTGAATAAATTAAATGCTCTTTTTGAGCTTCCGGTTTTTTTTCTTCTCTGTCAATGAGAGAAAGCTGGAAAGTAACCAAAGCATATTCTGGAGTACCAAACGGGGCTTTTGATAGTCTGAGGTCATTTATCTTTCGCGCTTCAACTAGTTTCTTTTGCTCAAGCGCTTCCTGTTCTTTTATTGCCAGATAATTCTCAGAAGAAGGATCAAAAACTGTCAGCAAGGTATCCTGATAAACCTGAAATAGATTGAAGTATTTCTTTGCTAGTCTCTGGTCATGAGTATAAAGATACATTTCATTGTACAAATGCTCATAACACTTATAATAATCCGGAATCAGATCTTTGGTCAGTTGATTTTTATTTATGGAGTATAATATATCAGTACTCTCCCTGTACATGCCGGAAGAGGAGTGGAGATGGCACAAGAATAACTTTGTTTCATTTATCCACCTTTTATTATTTGAAGTTTCGGCTATTTCTAGGTTCTTATTCAGATAATGTATTGCTGAATCACAGACAAAAGTTCTGTATTCTTTATATAACAGCTTGTTGATAGCATAAATTTGTCCAGACGAGAGCGTTTTTTTGTTTAGCTGTTTTTTTAGGTTGTTGATGCGTTTTTCCCTTATTTCTACATAGGTTTTGCTCTCTTTTATTGTCTTATCCAATACATTCAATAAAGAATCAATTTGATTCCCTGCCAGAGAAACAATTGAATATAGAGTAAAAATAGATAGTAAGGCAACTTTTTTCATCATCTTTGTGAAACTTAAACTGCCTCAAAGTTAGAAAAAATATTGTGATAGCCTTACATGATGGAAAATATTAAAGCTGCTTTATGGTTTTATTTACCAGCATAAGTTGCATACTTTTCAACTAAACCTCCTGCAAATTCCTGGACAGAGTGCGGACTAAGCTTATTCTGTGCTGCAACTAAAGGATTTCCCTTTAGTAATTAGGCTTTTTCAGGTTTATAGTTTATCCAAACATGTACAAGTTTGCCCTCAATCATGTACATGTTTAAAGTAAATCATGTACATGTTTGGACTGCACCCTCCTTTGAGAATTATTAATCTTCCTTTTCATATAAATAATTCCAGATCTGTATTGCAATAATCCATATTGCTTTTATCCTACTATTACCAACTAAGCACTTTATAGCCAGATAAACATAATTGATTATCAATAAGATAAGTTTCTGAGGGTGTAGATGGTGTACATAAATCGTTCTTTTTTCGTTCTGAGAAATAAAAAAATGAAAATTCTGCATTTTGCGGAATTCTTGAAATTTTATTTCTGAAAGCTGAAAAAACTCTTTTTATGTACACCATCTACACCCCTTTCTGCCACCTAGCATTTCTAAAGGATTGATTAACAGAACCTAATTTTAAAAAAAAATATCCCTATCCCTACTGCATTTAGTGCACTTTAAAGATCAAAAGAAAAACTAAGGTACTTCCTTCTTTTCCTCATCGGAAGCATGCTCTGCTGCATACTCAGTTGGAGATACCCCATAGAAATCACGGAAAGAGTTCGAGAAATGTGAAAGGTTAGTATATCCCGTGGCATAGGCAACCTCAGATACACTTAGTTTTTTGCTTGCAAGGAGTGATGCTGCCTGTTTCAATCGGATGCCCTTAATGAAATCACGGGCCGACTGATTGGTAAGCTCTTTTAGCTTTCGGTGCATGTGCACACGACTCATACCCACATGTCCGGCAAGCATTTCCACATTCAGATTAGGATCTGCCAGATTCTCATTAATAACTTTCATTACTTTTCCGATAAGAATCTCGTCAGACGATTTTATTTCAATTTTTTGAATCTTAGTTTGTTGCTGTTCGTTGCCTGCGAACTTGTTTTTCAGTCGTTCTCTGTTTTCTATAAGATTCTGAACGGTGGTCTTTAGCAAATCGGTATTAAACGGCTTCACAATGTAAGCATCTGCGCCAATCTCTAGTCCTTCAATTCTATCTTCTGTTTTTGATTTGGCAGTAAGCAGAATAATAGGAATGTGACTGATATTGATGTTCTGTTTAATTTTCTTGCAAAGCGTTATTCCGTCCATTTCAGGCATCATCACATCACTGATTATTAAATCTGGCATCTCTTTTAATGCCATATCAAGAGCTTCCTTGCCGTTACAGCATTCGTTTATTTTGTATTCTCCGGATAGTTCTTCTTTAATGTATTGCTGTATTTCGAACTCATCTTCAACAACCAGCACTTTGAAATGTGTTTTAGATCTTATTTTTTTCTTTTTAGTTTCATTTTCCTGGTCGAATTGTTCAATCGTATCGATAATCGGATGGTGTACATTGGTTGGAACCGGTGATTTAATATCTTCTGGATTCTCAAGTTCGTCAGCTTTCAGATGGTTGCAGCCAAGAGGTAAACGTACAATAAACTTGCTACCACTCTTATCTTTTCTGTTTTCAGCCTTGATAGTACCATGATGAAGTTCTACCAATGAGCGTGACAGATGTAACCCAATTCCAGTTCCGAAATTAGAATTAGTCTGGTCATTGTTAATCTGATAGAATCGTTCGAAGATCTGTTCTATTTTATCACTGTCTATTCCTATGCCATTGTCGCTGATTACAATTTCAAAATAGTTTCTTAACGGCTCTTTTGCTGATTCATCTTTTCCTGTAAACAGTTCAACTTTAATTTCTCCGTTCTCTGGAGTATATTTAAATGCATTTGATAGAATATTAAGCAATATTTTATCAAAATTGTTAAGGTCTATCCATACTTTCAGATTTTCATCTTTGTGATCAAACGTGAATTGTATCTTTTTTCTTTGCGCCTGATATTCAAAAGTTGTCATCAGGTCGTCAATGAATCCCACAATATCTGTCTCTCTGCACTTTAAGTGCATCTGCCCTTTGTCCAGTTTACGAATATCCATTAGTTGATTAATGAGACGCAGAATTCGTTGCGAGTTCCGGTAGATCATCAGATAAGTTTTTTGTACCTCAGTATCCTTGTTTTCTGTAATCAGTTTTTCCAATGGATTGATAATAAGAGTCATCGGAGTACGTATCTCGTGAGAAATATTTATAAAGAACTGCAGCTTGGCTTCGTTTATCTGCTCAGCATGTTCCCTTTTCATAATTTCCTGTTTGTGACGGAAACGAGATTTTATGTATACAACTATGCCATAAATCAGTTGACAGATGAGCAATGCATAAATAATTTTCGCCCACCATGACTGATACCAGGGAGGAGTTATAACGATTGTAACTTCTTTTGTTTCTGAAATATTATCGTTGTTACGGGCTCTGAATCTGAACTTATAGGTTCCGGGACTCAGGTTGGTGAAGCTGGCCCGGTTCATTCCAGGGCGGGTGCTGATCCAGTCTTTATTAAGTCCTTCCATCTGATACTCGTAAACAATACGTTCCGGATTACTATAATCCAGTACCGATAATTCAAAGCTAAATGCATTGTCTCTATAGGAAAGAACAAACTTATCCTCATCTATTACAGCTTTCGAAATAATATTGTTGCTTCCGGACTTATCGCCTTCTCTTACAGGCTTTTCAAATCTATAGAAGTCGGTAATAAAAACAGTTAGATGGGTAATCCGGTCAACAATCTCTTTTGGATAGAAGTAGGTGATACCTTTAATTCCGCCAAAGAAAATCTGCCCATCGGGCGACTGAAATCCGGCTCCCCGGTAAAATTCATTGCTCTGCAATCCATCGAATGAATAGTAATTAATAAACTTCTTTTGCGAAGGAACAAACTTTGATATGCCATAATGAGTACTAAGCCAAAGGTTCTTTTTCTCATCCTTAAACATGGAACAAATAACATTACTGGGTAATCCGTCATTGATTGTGTAGTGCTTGAAAGCTTTTGTTCTCTTGTCATAACAAGCAAGTCCCTCGGTTGTACCTATCCAAATATTGTGAAATGAATCTTCCAGAAGAGTGAACACAACATCTCCCGGCAACAGATTCTTATCGCTTGAATAAGTTACGTATGTCTTTTTCACGGGATTGTAACAGCACACTCCCTTGTAGGTTCCTATCCATATAAGTCCTTCACTATCGGCAATAATACAATTTACCCAGTTACTTGGAACTCTGTTAATCCTTAAATCCTTATCGTCAACCTTTGATGGATGATGTATCAACTTATTGGTTCTCAGGTTTAGGCTGTATATGCCATATCCGTAAGTCCCGATCCACAAATTCTTATTCCTGTCCTCAGAGATACATGATACTCTGTCGTTAGGAACATCTTTTTCATTTGGGAATAAATCTTTTGTATACAAACAAGTATTGGTAGCCCTGTTAAACTGCTCTAGTCCGTTAATATATGAACCAAGCCATAGAGTCTTATTCGAATCTTCGAAAATACTCATAATAGTGTTTGATACAGAAGCAATATTATTGGTCTGGGTATAATGTGTTGCTTTTTTCCCATTGTCACTTATACCATATAATCCATCATTATCCGTTCCAACCCATATAGTACTATTCTTATCTTTGAAAATAGACATAACACAGCTTGAACCTATGTTATTCTGTTTAAGCGATCTGTATCCAAAGTAATTGAATTTATTGGAATTACTTGGAATGAAATAAACTCCTTTCTGAAAAAGCCCCGTCCAAAGATTTCCTGCCTTGTCCTCTAATATAGAATGGACTTTCGCCTGAGAGAAATCAAAGAGCATGGTGTTTATCTCATAATCATCAATTACGTTCTTTGAATAATTGTAGATTTTAAGACCCTGTCCGTCGGTTCCGATAAGCAATTCTCCACGACTGTTAATAAGGAGTGATTTAATTCTGAGCTTGGTTGATAAGCTTTTATAAGGTATAGCTGAGATTCTTCCAGTTTTAGGATTATATAAGTTCAACCCTCCAGAAAGAGTTCCGATAAAGATGTTCCCGGTTTTATCTTCACATAAGCAAGATACATTATTATTTGTAATAGCGCCGGGTGCACCAAACCATCTGGTCTTTTTCGTAAAAGGGTTATATACATTTAACCCTTTATTTTCAGATGCAACCCACAGCTGATGTTTAGAGTCTTCAAAAACATATGTTAGAAAAGGACTGCATAAGTTTCTGGATATATTCGTTTCAGCAGTGCATTTATCGCTCCCTCTTTTTATTGAAACAAGACCTTCACCGGAAGTAGTCATCCAGATATCTCCATATTTGGATTCAATGATAGAGGTTACTTGTGGATGAATAGTCTGATTACCTCTGTATGCTTCAACTTCTTTAAATGAATCCTTAGCCCGGTTGTATAAAAGCAGTCCATTGATGCAACCTATCCAAAAACGTCCCTGACTATCTTCATACATCGTTTTTACGTAGTTGTTTTTTAACGATGTGTTGTCTTTAGATATATTCTTATATATGGTAAACTTTGTTCCGTCGTATTTATTTAGTCCATCTTCAGTTGCAATCCATATAAATCCTTTCTTATCCTGATAGATTTTATTAATTAAGCTGTTTGATATATCTTTTTCTGTGGAATAGAATTTTTCTACCTGAGCTAAGCTCTTATTGGATACAGATATTAATATGATTATAAGAAAAAAGAATGTTGTTGTCTTTTTCATAATTTGTTTTTCAAACTAGATTCGATACAAATTTATAGAAATAAATAAAATATAGCAAGAAATAGAGCTTAATGTTACCAGTACGATATAAATTGTTACCAGTCCATAAAAGATGTAACGATGTATCAAATTTAGGATACTCAATTTTAAACGTGATAGAATTCATTATTATATCTTTGTATCACTGAGAAAAACAATTTTTGAATATCTAAAATTATAAACTTATGAAAACCTGAAATGCCTTTTGATTATTCCTTAATTAAAAAGAAAAACTATTCATTACTAATCATTAAAATGGATTTTTATTATGAGAAACACTAATTTAAAGAAGCCTTTAGGGCTCTTATTTCTATTTTGTTTTATTCCGTTTTGGGCCTTTTCCCAAAACATAACAGTGAAAGGTCTTGTAAAAGATATAAACGGTGAACCGCTTTTAGGCGTTAATGTCCGGGATGCTGGATCTACTACTGGAACTGTAACAGATCTTGATGGAAACTTTACTATTAAAGTAAATAGTAATGCGAAGCTTCTTTTCTCTTTTGTCGGTTACATAAACCAGACTGTTCCAGTTGATGGCCGTACAAAAATGACTGTAACCTTAAAAGAAGACAGCAAAACATTGGAAGAGGTTGTAGTTGTAGGTTATGGTACAGCCAAAAAATCGGATGTTACTGGTTCTATTGCATCTATCAATGAGAAAGCGTTGAAAGAAGTTCCGGTTGCTAACGTTGCTCAATCTATGCAGGGACGTATCGCAGGTGTAAAGATCCAGCAGACTTCAACACGTCCGGGTGGAGCTTCTCAGATTCGTATACGTGGTACTCGTTCTTTAACTGCAAGTAACGACCCTCTGATTATTGTTGATGGTATTCCTTTTGGTGGATCATTTAATGACATAGCTCCAGATGATATTAAATCAGTAGATATTTTAAAGGATGCTTCAGCAACTGCTATTTATGGTTCTCGTGGTGCCAATGGTGTTATACTTATAACTACCAATCGTGGAAATTACCAGAAGGCAACTGTTTCCTATAATGGTTATGCCGGATTTGGTAATGTAGCTAAGAAATACCAGGTATTTAATGCTGAAGAATATCTTCAGATGAAATCACAACCAGGTGCTAGCAAATGGCCTTTATTATCTCAGGAAGAAGAAGGAAAAGCGAATGGTGTTGATACGGATTGGCAGGATTTAATCTATAAGACTGCTATGATTCAAAGTCATGATCTCTCATTCTCAGGAGGTTCTGAAAATCTTTCAGGAAGCGCCGGATTAGGATATTATGATGAAACTGCAGTTATGCCAGGTCAGGACTATAAACGTATTTCTGCACGTGCAGCTTTAGACTTTAAGGTAAATAGCTGGCTGAAATTTGGTCTAAATACTCAGAATGCATTTAGTATAACAAATGGTGAAAATGCAAGTCCTATGTTCGACATGTTGGCAACCAGTCCACTGGTAGCTCCATACAATACAGATGGAAGCATAGTAAAGCAACCACATAATCCTAGAGAAGATTCATATAGTCCACTATTTGTAAAAGATTCAAGTACATGGGCTCAGGAACGTAAACGTATTAGTACATTAAACTCTATTTATGCTGAAATTAAATTCATGCCTGAACTGAAATATCGTGTAAATGTTGGTTTGAATTATTCTCATGATGACTATGGTGATTTTTATGCATCAGAATCTTGTTTTAAAGCTGGTGGATTATCTTCAGCTTCAACAAGTAATACAACACAATATAATTATGCTGTTGAAAACTTACTTTACTTTGATAAGACTTTCAATCAGAAACATCATGTAGAAGCTACTTTGATGCAATCTGTTGAGGATACATATTATCAATATGCAAGTTTAGCTGGTACAAACATGACTGCTAATTATATGCAGTTCTATAATATGGGGATGGCTAAGGATGGCGTTTCTGTTGATGCGAATAATCAGAGCTACTATCGTAAAACTTTGCTTTCATATATGGGACGTTTAAACTACTCTTTCAATAGTAAGTATATGGCAACTGTTACTTTCCGTGCAGATGGTTCATCTGTATTGTCAAAAGGACACAAATGGCATAATTATCCAGCTGTTGCTTTGGCATGGAATGCTAAAAACGAAGAATTCCTGAAAAGTACTTCATGGTTGGATATGTTGAAAGTACGTGTTGGGTATGGTCAGACTTCTAACCAGTCAGTTAGCCCTTATAGTACATTGGGTGGTTTATCTCAAAATAAATATAATTATGGAACCAGTTATGTATATGGTTATTATGTAAGTTCATTGCCTAATCCTGAAGTAGGTTGGGAGTATACTACATCTTATAATGCCGGTCTCGACTGGGCTATTCTTGGTGGTAGAATTAGTGGTAACTTCGATGTTTATCTTCAGAAAACTCACGATTTGCTTGTTAACCAAAGCCTTCCTGCTTCAAGTGGTGTTAGTGGATCTATCTTAGTTAATGTTGGTAAAACTGAGAATAAAGGTTTTGAAACAGCTTTGCATTTACAGAATTTTGTAGCAAATAAGCCCGGTGACTTTTCTTGGGATACAGATTTTAATTTAAGTTTAAACCGCAATAAGTTGCTTGAATTAAATAGTGGTGTAACAGAAGATGAAGGAAACGGATGGTTTGTTGGTCATCCAATAGATGTTATCTACGATTATAAGAAGGTAGGCATATGGCAAACTGAAGAAACTACAGAAGCTGCAAAATATGGATGTAAACCTGGTGATATTAAGATTGAAGATCATAATCCTGATGGTAAGATTGATGCTAAAGACCGCTATATAACAGGTACATTTGAACCAGATTTTGAATTTGGGTTTTCCAACCGTATGGGATTCAAGAACTTTGATTTGGGGATTGTAACTTATGGACAAGTAGGTGGTCAGTTGGTTAGTACTATTCATCAGGATCAGGCATACTTAAACCGTTTGGAAGGTCGTCGTAATAATTTAAAGGTTGATTATTGGAGAACAGATAATCCAACTAATGCTTTCCCACGTATTAATGCTGATATGAGTGGAACTTATTATTCAACTTTAGGATACTATAGTGCATCATATTGGAGAATTAAAACAATAACATTAGGCTATACTCTTCCGGATAATTTAGTTAAAAGAATGAATATTTCCAGTTTGAGATTCTATGTTACTTGCAATAATGTCGCAACTCTATTCTCACCTTATATGAATGATGCCGGAGGTATTGATCCTCAACCAACTGGTTATTTCAGAAGTGAAAATGGTGGTGGAAAACAACAGAGCCGTCAACTTACGGTAGGATTGAATACTCCTCCTTCACGTCAGATCTTATTTGGAGTTAATTTCAAATTATAATTTTATATCGAGGCAATTATGAAGAATAAAAAATATATCAGCTTATTATTAGCTGCAACTCTCAGTCTAGGAAGTATATCCTGTACAGATATGTTGGAAGAGAGTCCAAAATCAAAGATTACTCCAGAGTTTTTTCAGACTGCTCTAGGTGTTCAATCAGGCGTTATTGCTGCATATTCAGGATTAAAATATCTTTATGGGCCTGATGGTGCTATGGTATTTACAGTTCCTGGTACTGATGAGTTTACAACTACAAATGCAACGAACGGAAGTTTAGGCTCATTTGATAATTATGATAAAGATTACTCTCCTTCAAATGGTGTTGTGAGTGGTTATTGGGGAAACTGTCTGCAATACATTAATACCTGTAATGGTGTAATAGAATATGGTGAAACAGCTACAGGACTTACTGATGCTAATAGAAAAACCTTGTTAGGTGAAGCTCATTTCTTAAGAGGTTATTATTACTATCTTCTTACAATGTATTTTGGTGCGGCTCCTCTTGATTTAGGTTCAGGAAAACTGAAGTTTAATTCAACTCCTTCAACAACTTCAGTTAGAGATTCAAGAGCAGATATTTTTGCTGCTGTTATTGAAGACTTTACATATGCAAAAAACAATTTGCCAGACAAACCAGCCGCTGTTGGGCATGTGGCAAAACCAGCTGCTATGCATTTTCTGGCTAAAACTTATTTATCAAGAGCTACAATGGAAGGAGCTAAGTCTTCTGACTACCAGAATGCTTATGATGAAGCTATGAATCTGATAAACAATTTAGCAACTTATGGTGTCTCTTTGACAAAAGACTATGCAAATGTTAATTTGGAAGGACATGAAAATGATCCTGAAGTTCTTTTCAATGTGCAACGTACTTGGAGTACATCTGGCCCAAACCTCACATTTGATGAGTCTAATGATGGTAGTTTTGCCGTTTCTAACAAAGGTAATCGTGCTAATTTCTACTTTACGGCAGGTTATGAGAATGTAAAGATTCTGAAGGGATCTTCTTCAATAGCAGTGGTTCCTCGTTGTTTGGAATATCAACGTCCATGGCGTATGATTATGCCAACAAAATGGCTAGTACTACAGGCATTCAATGATAAAGTAAATGATGCCCGTTGGGATGGTTCCTTCCGTACTGATTGGAAGGCTGGCGTTAATTTTACTGTTAAGGGACGTAGTGTGAAAACAGGTGAATTAGCAATTAAGATTTCGTTAAACGAAACAGAAACAGCTGCACCAGAAGATTCTGTCGCTTCTACCGGTGTAATATACAAGCCTTATGCACTCTACTATTTGGGTATGCTTTATAACTCTGATGGTACATATAAGAATGGTGATGTTCAGTACATATATCCGGAATTGAAGAAATATGATGATACAAAACGTTTGAATATCAATTATGATTCAAATCGTCCATTCATTCTGGCCCGTTTAGCTGAAACATATTTAATTGCTGCTGAAGCTGCTATGTACCTGCACAACGGAAAAGCTAAAGACTTGATAAATGTAGTTCGTGAACGTGCTGCTTATCGTCCGACCTTGACTGATAGTGACATGGCTGTACGTAAAGCTGCAATGGATATAACAGAAAGCAATGTTACTCTTGATTTTATATTGGATGAGCGTGCTCGTGAAATGTGTGGTGAGGGTTGGAGATGGATTGATTTGGTTCGTACAAACAAATTGCTTGAAAGAGCAAAATTGTATAATGTTAGAGCAAAAACCAACATTCAGAGTTATCACATGCTTCGTCCTATTCCTCAGAGCCAGATTGACTTATTGAGTGACCCGGCACAAAAAGCTAGTTATCAAAATCCGAACTATTAATAATTGAGCTTAATGTTGTAAATTTGTGTAATTAAATAAACATGGTTGATTGGAGGTCTTACGTGAGTCTGAACTCCATTCAACCATGTTTTTCAATAAAATAATCTTTTTATGTTATACACCCGTATTGTATTTGTTGCATTGTCTCTATTCATTGCAACCTTATCAGCCAAATCAGGTAATGATACAGAAAATCCATATTTAGTAAAAAAGAATGCTGCAACTCAGTTAGTGGTCAATGGCAAACCATTCCTTATGTTAGGAGGAGAGTTGGGAAATTCATCGGCATCTTCTTTGGATGATATAAATAGGATTTTCCCTAATCTTGAGAAGATGGGACTCAATACGGTATTAGTTCCTGCTTGCTGGGAGCTTATTGAAAAAGAAGAAGGCAAGTATGATTATTCAATAATCGATGGAGCCATTGATCAGGCTCGCAAAAATAATCTGAAAATTATATTTCTATGGTTTGGATCATGGAAGAATTCCATGTCTTGCTATGCTCCTTTATGGATAAAGGAAAATTCAAAGAAATATCCCCGCGCAGTTACTAAATCAGGTAAGCCACTTGAAATGATGAGTGCCTTTTCTGAATCTAACCTGAATGTTGATAAACGTGTTTTTTCTCATTTTCTGAATCATTTGGCAGAATATGATAAAAAGACCAAACTGTAATCATGATACAGGTTGAAAACGAAATAGGAATGATTGAAGATGCCCGTGAATATGGGAAAGTGGCTGATCAGAGATTTAATTCGGAAGTCCCTGGAAAGTTTATAGAATACCTGAAGAAAAACAAAAAGAATCTTCAACCTTCATTATTAAAGAAGTGGGAAGCAAATGGATTTAAGACTAAAGGATCATGGAGTGAAATCTTTGGTGAAGGTCTTGATACGGATGAATTATTTATGGCTTATGTTTATGCTGAATATGTTCAGCAAGTAGCTAAGGCTGGTAAAGAAAAATATAATATTCCTATGTATCTGAATGCAGCTCTGAACTCCAGAGGAAGAAAACCCGGTGCATATCCAAGTGCTGGCCCTTTGGCTCATTTGCTGGATGTATGGAGATTTGCAGCGCCTTCAATTGATTTACAGGCTCCGGATATTTATGATCCCGGATTTTCAAATTGGTGCAAGCAATACCACAATAATGGAAATCCTTTGTTTATTCCCGAAATCAGACTTGAAGAAGCAAATGCAGCCAGAGTTTTTTATGCCTTTGGAGAACATGATGCTATGGGATTTAGTCCATTCTCTATTGAAGATGTTGCTGATCCTGAGAATTATCCGCTGACCAAAAGCTATTCTATTCTTCATCAGCTTTATCCTATTTTAGCAGAAAAACAAGGATTAGGTAAAACAAACGGAGTTCTTTTTGATAATGAAAGCAGAGAAAGAACAATTGAACGAAATAATTACAAGTTCATATTCAAACATGACAATACACTGGGTTGGAGTCCGAAAGCCAAAGACGGAAGCATTTGGCCTGAAGTTGGTGCTTTGATTATTGAATTGTCTCCTACAGAATATATTGTTGCTGGAACCGGAGTAGTTCTTAGTTTTGAAACTCTTGATAATAAGAAAAAAGCTGGGATTGGTTACATAGACAAGATAAAGATTGAAGATGGTAAAATTATTCCAATTAGAAGATTAAACGGAGATCAGAGTCATCAGGGGAGACATTTACGTATTCCGGTAGGAGAGTGGGACATCCAGTATGTGAAACTGTATGAATATTAAAATAGCAGTTATTATGAGATTAAAAAGTATTATTGTATTTTCATTATTCACTATGTTGTCATTCAGTGCTTTTGGAAGTTCTGTTCAAAAGTTTATTCTGAATACCGGGGGCAATGACAGATTCCCTTTAGTTGCATCTGGTAATCCAGTCTGCATGGTGGAGGATAGCACAGACTTTCCCGGTGTACTTCGTGCAGTTAATAATCTACGGAATGATATAAATAATGTAACAGGTTTTGTTCCTTTCTTATCAAAGAATAAACTTCCTAAAGAAAAGCAGCTGTTGATAATAGGTACCTTGGGAAAGAATACCTTTATCAATCAACTGGTAAAATCGGGCAAGATAGATGCTGCCGAACTAAGCGGAAAGAATGAAAAATATCTTATCCAGACAATAGCTCACCCTTTTCAGGGGGTAGACGAAGCATTGGTTATTGCCGGTAGTGACAAGCGTGGTACTATATATGGCGTATATGAGCTTTCGGCTCAGATAGGCGTTTCTCCATGGTATTATTGGGCGGATGTGCCAGTTAAAAAACAAAAAGATATTTATGTGATCCGTGGAAAGTATACTGATGGTGAGCCGGTTGTAAAGTATCGGGGCATTTTCCTTAATGATGAAGCACCTGCACTTAGTGGATGGAGCAAAGATACTTTCGGAGGTTTCAATCACAAGTTTTATGAAAAGGTTTTTGAGTTGGTTCTTCGTCTGAAAGGCAACTATATGTGGCCTGCCATGTGGGGAAATGCTTTTTATGATGATGATTCGGTCAGCGGACCTTTAGCCAATGAAATGGGCATTGTGGTGGGAACTTCACATCACGAACCAATGGGGTTAGCCCAGCAGGACTGGAAACGTAGAGGAACCGGTGCATGGGATTATACGAAGAATGGAGCTGTGTTACGTGATTTCTGGCGGACAGGTATAGAGCGTTGCAAGGACTGGGAATCAGTTATTACTGTTGGCATGCGAGGCGATGGTGATGAACCTATGACTGAAAATGCTAACATAGAGTTGTTACAGAATATAGTTAAAGACCAGCGCCGGATTATTACTGAAGTTACTAAACGAAATGCGGAAGAAACTCCTCAGATGTGGGCTCTTTATAAAGAGGTACAGGAATATTATGATAAAGGAATGCGTGTGCCCGATGATGTAACGTTGCTGCTTTGTGATGATAACTGGGGCAATGTACGCAAGTTGCCAGATTTAGGTGCACCTTATCGTAAAGGTGGATATGGGATGTATTATCATGTTGATTATGTGGGTGGTCCACGTAATTATAAATGGTTGAATGTTTCCCAGATACAACGAATATGGGAGCAGATGAACCTGACCTATCGCTATGGTGTTGATAAGATTTGGATTTTAAATGTGGGCGATCTTAAACCTATGGAATATCCAATCAGCTTTTTCCTTGATATGGCATGGAATCCTGATCAATTCAGTGCGAATAATCTGATTGAGCATACAGAAAAATGGTGCGCTCAGCAATTTGGCGATACTTATGCCAAAGATGCTGCCCGAATGATTGACCTATATACTAAATACAATAGAAGAGTTACTCCCGAATTACTGAATGCAGGAACATACAGTACGGTGAATTACCGTGAATTTGACGGAGTTGTGAAAGATTACAAACAGCTGGAGAATGAGGCTACAGAGCTTTATAACCGTTTGCCATCCGATACTCGTGATGTATTCGACCAGTTAGTGTTGTTCCCCATTCAGGCATGTGCCAACCTGAATGAAATGTATGCCGCACAAGCACTTAATCAATTATATGCAGCTCAAGGCAGAATTTCTGCCAATGATTGGGCTATGAAAGTGAAACAACTTTATGAACGCGATTCCTTGCTGACTATACATTACAATAAAGAAATAGCCGGGGGTAAATGGAATCACATGATGGATCAGACTCATATAGGGTATACATACTGGCAGCAACCGGAAAAGAATGTGATGCCGAAAGTTTCTTTTGTTACTGCTCCCAAGGATGCTGATATGAGAATAGCGGTAGAAGGTTTCAAGAATGTTGCTGCATTGAATAAAGCAGAAATCAGTTTGCCGGCATTTGATTCTTTTGCTAAACAACAGTACTACATTGACTTGTTTAATGCCGGTGAAACTCCTTTTAAATATACTTTGAAAGCTTCAAATAATTGGTTAATAATTTCAGATTATAAAGGAATAAATAAAAATGATAGGCCAATAAATAAAAATGATAGGCGAATAAATATCAGCATTGATTGGAATAAATTATCAGTCGGAAAGCACGAGGGAAAAATCGTAGTGAAGACGAAAGGTAGATCAATAACTATAAAGGTGAAAGCTAACTCTTTACAAACTCCAGAGAACCTGAAACACAGGACTTTTATGGAGAGTAACGGTTGTGTATCCATTGAAGCTGAACATTATTCCGCAGCAAATAATAACGATAAAGTTTCCTGGCAGATAATTCCCGGACTAGGAAAAACGCTTTCTGGCATTACAACTTCTCCGGTTACGGCTACTCCTCAAGAAGATGCGGCAAATGGGGTATCACTTGAATATGATGTTTATTTGCAATCTTCGGGTGATGCAACGCTGAAACTTCTTCTTTCACCAACGCTCAACTTCAATGGCAATAAAGGATTGCGCTATGCTGTATCTATTGACGGAGGAGAAGAACAGATTGTGAACTTTAATCAGAAGTTTACTGAGCGGGAAAGAGAACATTGGGTGGCAAACAGTATCATTGAATCGATAACCAAACATCATTTTTCCAGTGCCGGACTTCATACAATAAAGTATCGTGCAATTGAACCAGGTATTATTCTGCAAAAAATATTGCTTGATATGGGCGGTTTGAAACCTAGTTATCTGGGAGCACCGGAAAGTCCGTTCCTAAACAAAGTAAAGTAGCATTTATAAAGTTGATGAGCAAATGAAAATATTATCTCAAACACATAGAATCAGTCTGAGGAAAGGAATAGCTCTATTATTTTTCCTGATTCTTCCAGTCGTCTTTGCCAATGCAGAGGTGAGGTTGCCACGACTCATTGCCGATGGTATGGTTTTGCAAAGAAACACTGAACTAAAATTGTGGGGATGGGCATCTCCGCAGGAAAAGGTTGAAATTTTATTTCTTAATAAAGTGTATCGCACTGCTGCGGATGCTTCCGGCAAGTGGTTAGTGAAACTTCCGGCTCAGAAGGCCGGTGGTCCTTATACTATGAAAGTAAATGATAAGCTGATAAAAGATATTTTGGTAGGTGAAGTATGGCTTTGTTCTGGTCAATCGAATATGGAGCTTCCTATAAACAGAGTTCTCGATCTTTATAGAGCAGAAGTTGAAAACGCAAACAACAGCAAAATCAGAGAGTTTGCCGTTCCTTTGAAATATGACTTCAATGCTCCGACACAAGATCTTTCAGGCGGAACGTGGCAATCAGTTAACCCAAAGGACGTTCTTCGTTTCTCTGCTGTAGCTTATTTCTTTGCCAAGGATTTGTATCAGAAATACGGTCTCCCGGTTGGTATCATCAGATCGGCTGTTGGAGGTTCACCTATTGAAGCCTGGCTACCAGAAGAACGATTGAACCAGTATCCTGCTTATCAGGAGAGTTCAAGAGTGCTTCGTAAAGCTGGATATATGGATAGTATACGGGCAAGCGAAGGCAAAATGGTTAAAGAATGGAATATAGCGCTCTATAAAGCTGATAAAGGAATTTCCGGTTCCACAAAATGGTATGGAAATGATCTTGATACTTCCGACTGGGGAACGCTTAATCTTCCTTCTTTCTGGTCGGACAATGGAATGAAAGGACTGAACACTTCCGTGTGGCTCAGGAAAACAATTGATCTGCCGGCTTCAATGGCTGGGAGACAGGCTACATTGAGACTTGGATGTGTTGTTGATTGCGACTCAGTCTTTGTGAACGGAACTTTTGTGGGAACAATTTCATACCAGTATCCTCCACGTATATATACAGTTCCGGCGGGACTTTTGAAAGAGGGTGCCAATAACATAACTATCAGGGTGATTAGCTATAGTGGTCAAGGTGGTTTTGTTAAAGACAAACCTTATAAACTGATTGCCGGTAATAGTGAAATAGATTTGAAAGGTGAATGGAAATATAAAGTCGGCGCTCAAATTGAACCGATGAAATCAACAACTACCTTTCAATATAAACCTTTTGGACTTTATAATGCCATGATAGCACCGATAACAGATTATGCAATCAAAGGGGCAGTATGGTATCAGGGAGAATCGAATACTGGTCGTTCCGGTGAATATGAATTCATGCTTTCCTTTCTTATTAACAATCTGAGAGATAAATGGGGTAATCCAAACCTGCCTTTTATCTGTATGCAGTTGCCCAATTTTATGGAAGCAAAGAAAGAACCGTCAGAAAGTAACTGGGCTATGTTGAGGGAAGCTCAGCTAAGTGCACTGAAGATACCAAATACGGCAGTGGTTGTTGCTATTGATTTAGGTGAATGGAACGATATTCATCCGCTAAATAAGAAAGCTGTTGGCCACAGATTATCTCTGGCTGCTCAGAAAACAGCTTATGGAGAAAAGAATGTGGTTAGTTCCGGTCCTATCTATAAATCAATGGTCATTAAAGGAAATCAGATGATTATTTCCTTTACAAATATAGGAAGCGGGTTAACAGCTAAAGGAGAACTTAAAGAATTTGCTATTGCTGGTTCAGATAATAAGTTTGTCTGGGCAAAAGCTAGAATAGCCGGAGATAAGGTAGTTGTATGGAATGACGATATAAAGAATCCGGTTTCAGTGAGATACGCCTGGGCTGATAATCCAGAAGGTGCAAATCTGAGAAACAAAGAGGGACTTTCTGCTTCTCCGTTCAGAACAAATAAATAGTATTAAAATAAGATTAACAGATAATATAATAGTAATGAAAGCACAAAAGTACTGCAGATATCTTCTCCTGGCGTGTGGGTTAATAGGTCTTGGAACATCGAGTGCCAAGATACCTCCGTATAAGAATACGTCTCTGAGCTTTGAGCGGCGGACGGAAGATTTAGTTTCCAGAATGACACTGGCAGAGAAAGTTCAGATTGTGAGATTCGACTCACCGGAGATACCACGACTGGGTATTCCTGCTCACAACTTTTGGAATGAATGTCTTCACGGAGTTGCCCGTTCGGGAAGAGCCACTGTTTTTCCACAGGCTATTGGTATGGCATCTATGTGGGACAGTGACGGAATGTTCGCCATTGCTGATGCTATCTCGGATGAGGCTCGGGCAAAGCATCACGAATATGCTTCCCGTGGGAAAAGAGGAATCTATCAGGGACTTACTTACTGGACGCCAAATATCAATATTTTCCGTGATCCACGTTGGGGTAGAGGAATGGAAACGTATGGTGAAGATCCTTATCTGACAGGTGAATTGGCTGTTCCTTTTATCAAGGGTTTGCAGGGCAATGATCCTAAATATTATAAACTGATTGCTACAGCAAAACACTTCGCTGTTCATAGCGGACCGGAATCGACTCGCCACTCTTTTGATGTATGGCCAAGTGATTATGATATGGCAGAAACTTATACTCCGCATTTTAAGAAGACAGTGCAGGAGGCTAAAGTTTACTCCGTGATGTGTGCTTATCAGAGTTTCCGTGGTGCACCTTGCTGTGGTAATAAATTTCTGGAAGAGATGCTTCGTAAGCAATGGGGATTCAAAGGATATATTGTTTCCGATTGTTGGGCTATCCGCGATTTCTATGAGAAAACCGGACATCATATAGTGGCTACTCCCGAGGAAGCTGCTGCTATGGCAATAAAATCAGGAACAGACCTTAACTGTGGCGACACCTATATTCATTTAGCTGATGCTGTTAAGAAGGGATTGGTAACAGAAAAAGAACTGGATGTTTCCGTAAAACGAATAATCCTTGCCCGCATGAAACTGGGACAATTTGATCCTCAGGAGATGGTGAAATACTCTAAGATTCCATTCAGTGTGGTTGATAGCAAAGAACATCAGGCTTTGGCTGTTGACGCTGCCCGTAAATCTATTGTTCTGCTGAAGAATGAAAACAATATACTTCCTTTGAGCAAGAATGTGAAGAAGGTTGCAGTGATTGGACCTAATGCTAACGACTTGGAAGTATTACTTGGAAATTACAATGGTTATCCAACCAATCCTAAAACTCCGCTTACCGGGCTTCGTGAAAAACTACCAAATGCTGAAGTTACCTTTGCACAGGGTTGCCCGTTGGCAGAGAAACTTCCTTACTTCTCTGCTGTTCCTACAGATTATCTATTTACCGATGCAGCTATGCAGCAAAAAGGTTTAAAGGCTGACTATTACAATAACAGTGATTGGAAAGGTAAACTGGTTCATTCACGTATTGATAAGAATGTAGATTTTGTATGGCGAACAACACCTCCGTTTAAAGATCTGAAGTATGACCATTTCTCCGCTAAGTGGAGTGGGGTGCTTGTTCCTCCGGTTACCGGTGAGTATGCTCTTGGTGGTGAAGGCTTTTCAGGATTTAATCTATATATAAATGATAAGCTAATTACTAAATGGAATGATATTCATCATCCCCGTAAATTGTATGAGTTGATGACTTTGGAAGCTGGTAAAGCATATAATATTTGTCTGGAATATACTCAGAACAATACTGAATATTCTATTATGCGTCTGTTGTGGGATACTCCAAAGCCAAATTTAAAACAAGAAGCTATTGAGTTGGCTAAACAATCAGATGTTGTTGTTCTTTGCATGGGACTTAGTCCGCTGCTCGAAGGTGAGGAAATGCCTGTAAAAGTAGAAGGATTCTCGGGTGGTGACCGTCTGGATATCAAATTACCAAACACACAGACCGGCCTTATTCGTGAGATTCAGAAACTGGGAAAACCTACAGTAATGGTATTGCTTAACGGAAGTGCACTTGCCTTTAACTGGGAAAATGAAAATATTCCAGCTATTGTTGAGGCTTGGTACCCGGGGCAAGGTGGTGGAACTGCCATTGCTGATGTTCTCTTTGGAGATTATAATCCATCCGGACGATTACCGCTAACTTTTTACAAATCAATAGACCAGATTCCTGCTTTTACTGAATATGATATGACTGGCAAGACTTATCGTTATTTTAAAGGTGAACCTCTTTATCAGTTTGGTTACGGTTTAAGCTTCTCTACTTTTGAATATGCAATCAAGAATGCACCATCTTCAATAAATGCCGGAGAAGAAATCAAGGTAACTGCAGAAGTAAAGAACACTGGAAAGTATGATGGTGATGAAGTAGCCGAACTTTATGTGTCTCTTCCATATAGCAAATTAAAGACTGCCATTCGTTCTCTTCAGGGATTCAAACGTGTTCATCTGAAAGCCGGAGAAACCAAAGAGGTTGAGTTTATTTTGAAGCCTATCCAGATGTCGGCACGCAACAATGATAACTTTGCTGTGGTTGAGGCTGGTACTGTTCAGATTTCGGTAGGTGGCAAGCAACCGGATGCTAAATCTATTGCTTCCAGACAAGTGGTGCAGAAGGATGTTCAGGTTATCGGAAATACATATTATGTGAAGGAATAAATTTCTTGTAGATTACTCTAGACTTAGATTACATAGTTGGTGACTTTTCGTATCTTATGTGAAAGATGTTCATGTAAGATACGAATTTGTCAACCGGTTTATCTCATTAAAATATTCTGTTTTGTGATTCTGATTATAAAATAGAAGTATATTTGTGTCACCTTAAAAAAGTATATGATGAAATTATATTTTTATACATTATTATTTGTTTTTATTCCCGGAATTGTTTTTGCTGAGGATGGTTCGCAACTGTGGCTTCGCTATCAGTCACTTCCTGATAATCAGGTAAAGGCTTTATCAACTGTTATTACATCTGTGGTTTGTGATGAACCATCAGACAATTTGGCTTTTGGTGAATTGCAGACTGCGTGGAGACAACTTACCGGAACAGAACTGCCTGTTACTCGTTCGGTTCAGGAACATTCGCTCGTTATTGGAACAAAGAATAGTAAACTTATTCAACCATTTGGGTTAAGCAAAGAATTGCAGTTATTGGGAAATGAAGGCTTCATTATACGTACAATGAAGCATCAGGGTAAAGATTGTCTGGTACTTGCTTCTGAAGGAGAAACTGGAGTACTGTATGCTGTTTTTAATCTTTTGAGAATTGTGCAGACGGCTCTTCCTTTTCCTCCCTCTATGGACAAAAAAGAAAAACCGGCTTATAAAGTCAGGGTGCTTAACCATTGGGATAATCCGGATGGAACAATTGAGCGTGGATATGCCGGATATTCACTTTGGAAATGGGATGATCTTCCCGGTAAACTTTCTCCCCGCTATAAAGAATATGCTCGTGCCAATGCTTCAATCGGCATAAACGGTACGGTGCTAAATAATGTAAATGCCAGTCCTGAGATTCTTAGCGCAGCCTATTTGCAGAAAGTAAAAGCACTGGCTGCGGTGTTTCGTCCGTATGGCATCCGTGTTTACCTTTCCGTTAACTTTTCTTCGCCAGCTGCACTCGGCGGACTGCCAACTTCTGATCCTTTGAACAAAGATGTTCGCCATTGGTGGTTTGCAAAGGCAAAGGAAATATATTCTCTGATCCCTGATTTTGGAGGATTTTTGGTAAAAGCCAATTCAGAAGGACTTCCAGGACCGCAGGACTTTGGGCGTACACATGCCAATGGTGCCAATATGCTGGCTGATGCTTTGAAGCCTTACCATGGAATAGTGATGTGGCGTGCCTTTGTTTATAAATCCGGAATGGACGACAGAGCCGGACAAGCCTACAAAGAATTTCTTCCGCTCGATGGAAAGTTTCGTTCCAATGTGATTCTTCAGGTGAAGAATGGTCCGATTGACTTCCAACCTCGCGAACCAATCAGCGCTTTGTTTGGTGCCATGAAGCAAACTCCCATCATGCCTGAGTTTCAGATTACACAGGAATACCTGGGAGAATCCAATCATTTGGCTTTTCTGGCTCCGCTTTATAAAGAATGTCTTGAGAGTGATACTTATTGTTCAGGGAAAGGTTCTACTGTTGCCAAGGTGACGGATGGTTCTCTCTTCCCTAATCCACTTACTGCCATTGCCGGAGTAGCAAATATTGGTGAAGATGCCAACTGGTGCGGACATCATTTTGCTCAGGCTAATTGGTATGCTTTTGGTAGATTGGCATGGAATCATGAGTTAACTTCCGGTCAGATTGCCGACGAATGGATTAAGCTTACCTTCAATGATAAGAAAGAATTTGTGGAACCTGTAAAGGAGATGATGCTTGAATCACGGGAGGCTGCAGTAAATTACATGATGCCTTTGGGGCTTCATCACTTGTTTGCCTGGGGACATCATTACGGCCCGGAGCCTTGGTGCGCTGTTGAAGGTGCAAGACCCGACTGGCTACCGTCTTATTATCATAAAGCCGATTCATTGGGAATCGGTTTTAATCGTACTCTTTCCGGTAGCAACTCCGTTAGTCAGTATAATTCACCTTTTCGGGAAGAATACAACGACCTGAGTAGTTGTCCGGAACAGCTTATCCTTTGGTTTCATCATGTACCATGGAGCTATAAAATGCATAACGGACAGACTTTATGGGAAGAGCTTTGTTATACCTATGACAAGGGAGTACAGCAAGTACGTGAATTCCAGAAGACATGGGACAGAATGGAACCTTATGTTGACGCGCAGCGTTTCAAGGAAGTGCAGTCTCGTCTGAAGATACAAAGCAAGGATGCTGTTTGGTGGAAAGATGCTTGTCTGCTTTATTTCCAGACATTCTCACACCAACCTATTCCTTATGACATAGAACGCCCTGTGAATGAGCTGAACGACTTGAAGAAGATAAAATTGAATTTGAAACATCATAATTAGAAAGATAAATGGAAAAGACCTGGAGATGGTTTGGCAAGAAGGATAAGATAACTCTTTCCATGCTAAGACAGATAGGAGTGGAGGGCATTGTGACTGCCCTGCACGATGTGCCCAATGGGGAAATATGGACACTCGAAGCTATAAACGAACTTAAAGATTATATAGAAGCAGCAGGCCTTCGTTGGTCGGTTGTGGAGAGTTTGCCCGTTAGTGAAAGCATCAAGTATGCCGGGGTGGACAGGGATCAACTTATTGCCAACTACAAAGTAAGTCTGGCTAATCTGGGTAAGGCAGGCGTGAAAACTGTTTGCTACAACTTTATGCCGGTGATTGACTGGATTCGCACAGACTTGGAACATCCATGGCCCGATGGTACCAGCTCACTTTATTTCGATAAAATTCGCTTTGCTTACTTTGACTGTCATATTCTGAAGCGAGAGGGAGCTGAAAAGGAGTATACTCTAGAAGAATTAGCAAAGGTTCGTGAACTGGATAAAACCATAACTGAAGCAGAGAAAGACGATCTGATCAATACTATTATTGTTAAAACTCAGGGCTTTGTTAATGGAAATATTAAAGAGGGTGATCAGAATCCGGTAGCGATCTTCAACAGATTACTGGACTTATACAAAGGGATTGACAAGAATGCGCTACGTGCGAATATGAAATACTTTCTGGAGCAGATTATGCCTGTGTGCGATGAATATGGAATAAACATGTGCGTGCATCCCGATGATCCTCCTTTCCAGATGCTTGGACTTCCACGTATTGTTACCGGAGAGACGGATATTGACTGGTTCCTCCATGCAGTGAATAATCCTCACAATGGACTTACTTTCTGTGCCGGTTCTCTGAGCGCCGGACTTCATAACGATGTGCCTGCATTAGCAAAGAAATTTGCAAGCCGCACACACTTTGTTCACTTACGAAGCACAGAAGCAACGCCGGATGGTAACTTTATGGAGTCATCCCATCTGAGTGGAAGAGGACATATTATTGAGCTGGTTCGTATCTTTGAAAAGGAGAATCCCGCTTTACCTATGCGTGTGGACCATGGAAGATTGATGCTTGATGATGGTGACAAAGAATACAATCCTGGCTACTCTTTTCACGGACGTATGTTTGCACTTGCTCAGGTTGATGGAATTATAGCTACCGTCAGAGATGAATTAGCCCAATAATTCAACTGTTTGATATTCAATAAAAGGCACCCATATATAAGTGAACCCCCAAAGTTAGACATAACTTTGGGGGTTCACTTATATATGGCAAAAAAGGTTTATTATTAACGACAGGATACCTATACGCCACTAAAAGAAGAAAATCCACCGTCAATAGGCAGAACTACTCCGGTGATAAAGCTGGCAGCATCACTGCAAAGGAACTGAACCGCTCCGTTTAATTCCTTTATATCCCCGAAACGTTTCATCGGAGTTTTTGCTAAGACCTTCTTACTTCTTTCGGTTAACGAACCATCCGGATTTATAAGAACAGCTCTGTTTTGATTCCCGATAAAGAACCCGGGAGCAATAGCGTTTACTCTGATCTTTTCGCTGAACTTTGTAGCCATTTCCATGGCCAGCCATTTAGTAAAGATCTCAATACCGCTTTTAGCTATGGAATATCCCGGTACACGTGTTAATGCTGCAAACGTAGCCATTGATGATACATTAATGATACTACCATATCCTTGTTTTGCCATTACCTCGCCAAATACCAGACATGGGTAAACTGAGCCATTCAGATTCAGATCAATCACTTTATTCATATCATCAATATTCATTTCAAATATGTTTTGATCATCTCTGAGTGTTCCACCTGGGATATTTCCGCCAGCAGCATTTATCAGAATATCAATTTTTCCCCATTGGCAAATAATTTCATCTTTTACTTTTCTGATTTGATCCATATCAAGTACATTACAAGCTGTACCCTGAATCTCTCCTAATGAAGAAAGTGAATCTAATACTTTATTTACATTTTCCTGATGGCCTCCGATAATAAAGACTTTTGCTCCGGCTTCCAACAAGCTTTGGGCAATATTACTACCTAACACACCGGAACCTCCGGTTACAATAGCCACTTTACCAGCTATATCAAATAATTCATTCATATTATAGTTTTTATGGAACATAAGATTATTGCAAAATTAGCATAATTTCGGGAATTAAACTTCCTGATTATTAAATAAAAATATCCAGATTAAAACTTTTGAGTATGAAAATATCTGATAGGCTTTTTTGTGACAAAATAAAGAGCTTATTTTCCGGAAAACTTTCGGAAGTGGTGCTTACACATCTTTTAATGCCTTTAAGATTGCTTCCTCAGTGAAGCTCATTATGCATTTTGCTCCGCAACCTACTAATTCGTCCGGAGATTCAAATTTCTTATCAAGTTTTACACCTATTAATTTATTTTTGTTGGCTTTACTCATGGCTACTTCAAAATTCTGCCAATTCCTGAAGCCAATTTCTTCCTGATATTTACTTTCTTTATTAGCTTCTTTTCCGATTATAACAAATGTGTATGAGGTCTGGTTGATTTTGCTGGTTAAAGTATTTTTTACTCGTGGTATATCCTCTTTCTTTATTTCATTTGGTGATAGACTGTTAAAACAAAATTCAAAATCAGAATTTGTATTCCATTCCTCTAACAAATTCTTGTATTGCCGGTCATTGTCATGATCGAAACTAACGAAAACTTTTTTCTTTACCATTTCAATAAAATTTAAGTAACTAATTGATAGTTGAAACGCCAAGTTTATTTATAAACACAGCTGCTATTACCTAAACAAATCAGTGTTTCAGAAAGATTGATAAAAGTTATTTTATTAATAAGTTAATCAGCTAAAAATGGTTAATCAACATCTGTTGATTTTCTGAGCAAAATATGCGGATGTCTATGTTTCATAATATCCTTCTTTTTTATCCTATTCTTCATTCTATTTTGTTATTACAAAGAGGGCAAATTGTATTCTCTTGAATAGTTGTATTATTATTAGATATCAGCAAGGGATCGTCTCTATTCTTTATCTGTTTATCTGAAATATGTTAATAATTCGTTCTACTATGAAAAATGTGTGAAGATAGAGGGTATATTGCTCTTGTTGATTGTATATAAGAAGAAATATTTATATTTGTTTTTTATAGAACAGACACCAATATAGAATTAATAGTATATTATGAGAAATAAAGAAGTCTTGGCAGTTTTAATTGCTGCATTTTTGTGCTGGTTTACAGAGCCTGCGTTAGCTTCAGTAAAAAGTGAAGAAGGTCTTGATCCGGTTGAGTATGTGAATCCGCTGATAGGAACACAATCAACTTATCAGTTATCAACAGGAAATACCTATCCTGCTATTGCCCGTCCCTGGGGAATGAACTTCTGGGTTCCTCAGACCGGTAAGATGGGTGATGGATGGGCTTATGTATATACAGATAATAAGATCCGTGGTTTTAAACAGACTCATCAGCCCAGTCCGTGGATCAATGATTATGGTCAGTTTTCCATTATGCCGGTTGTGGGCGCTCCTGTTTTTGATCAGGATAAACGGGCAAGCTGGTTTTCCCATAAAGCAGAAGTTGCCAAACCTTACTATTATAAAGTATATCTGGCTGATCATGACGTAGTTACCGAGATTGCCCCAACCGAAAGAGCTGCAATGTTTCGTTTTACTTTTCCTGAGAACGATAGCTCTTTTGTCGTAGTTGATGCTTTTGATAAGGGATCTTATATTAAAATCATACCCGGTGAAAATAAGATTATCGGTTATACAACAAAGAATAGTGGGGGAGTGCCTGCTAATTTCAAAAACTACTTTGTAATCACTTTCGATAAGCCGTTTACATATAAATATACCTTTTCCGATGGCGCCTTAAAACAGGATGCCGAACAAACATCCGATCATGTAGGGGCTGTTATTGGATTTAAAACAGCTAAAGGTGAAATGATTCATGCAAAAGTAGCCTCTTCTTTTATTGGCTTTGATCAGGCAATCCTAAATCTGAAAGAACTTGGCAATGACAACTTTGATCAGGTTGTTTCCAAAGGAAAGGCTCAATGGAATGAAGCCTTAAGTAAGATAAAGGTAGAGGGCGGTTCATTAGACCAATATCGTACTTTTTATTCCTGCATGTATCGCTCCATGTTGTTTCCACGTAAGTTCTATGAAATGGATGCAACAGGAAAAGTAGTTCATTACAGTCCGTTTAACGGTGAAGTATTGCCCGGATATATGTATACAGACTCAGGTTTCTGGGATACATTCCGTTGTTTGTTCCCCTTCCTGAATATGATGTATCCTTCAATAAACAAGGAAATACAGGAAGGCCTCATTAATGCTTATAAAGAAAGCGGATTCTTTCCCGAATGGGCAAGCCCCGGTCATCGCGGCTGCATGGTGGGAAATAACTCGGCCTCCATTTTAGTGGATGCTTATATGAAAGGAGTTAAGGTAGACGATCTCCAAACATTATATAAAGGGCTTATTCATGGAACAGAAAATGTTCATCCATCCGTCTCTTCAACCGGACGTCTTGGATATGAATACTATAATAAACTTGGGTATGTTCCTTATGATGTGAAGATCAACGAAAATGCTGCACGCACACTGGAGTATGCCTATGATGACTGGTGTATTTACAAACTGGCAAAAGAACTTAAACGTCCAAAGAAAGAGATTGATGTTTTCGCTAAACGTGCCATGAATTACAAAAATCTGTTTGATAAGGAAACGAAGCTGATGCGTGGAAAGAATGCTGATGGCAAATTTATGTCCCCTTTTTCTCCGTTAAAGTGGGGTGATGCCTTTACCGAAGGGAACAGCTGGCATTATACCTGGTCCGTTTTTCATGATCCGCAAGGGCTTATTGATCTGATGGGTGGCAAGGAGACTTTTGTAAGTATGCTCGATTCTGTATTTGCTGTTCCGCCAGTATTTGATGCAAGTTACTACGGACAGGTAATTCATGAAATCCGTGAAATGCAGATAATGAATATGGGTAATTATGCTCACGGTAACCAGCCGATCCAGCATATGATTTATATGTATAACTATGCCGGTCAGCCCTGGAAAGCGCAGTATTGGTTGCGTGAAGTGATGAACCGCATGTATACCTGCAATCCTGATGGTTATTGCGGTGATGAGGATAACGGACAGACTTCCGCCTGGTATGTATTCTCGGCTTTGGGATTCTATCCGGTATGCCCCGGAACAAATGAATATGTATTGGGAGCTCCATTATTTAAGAAAGCTACCATAACATTTGAAAATGGAAACAAAATGGTAATCAATGCTCCTAACAATAGTGTGGAAAACCGTTATGTTGAGACGATGACCCTCAATGGTAAAACCTATACAAAGAACTATTTAAAGCATGCCGATCTGATTAATGGCGGGGAAATTAACATTAGAATGAGTGATACCCCAAATAAGCAACGTGGTATTCAAAAAGAGGATTTTCCTTATTCATTCTCTGTTAATGAGAAAAAGTAGCTGGCTGTAATTATAATCATAAGTAGATAATTAAACTAATCCGAATATCTACTGCCAGAAAAGCATTAATTTTATACTTGGTTCTGGGCAAGTCTGCTCAAAATTAAGTATAAATTAAGGCTTTTTCAGAAGTGTTTCTTACCTCTCACTCTTTTGAATAAAGTGTCCTGTTTCTTGCTTTTTCAACGATAAACCAATCTATAAAAATTATTGGTGAATTATTTTAGATAATTGCTGAATTATTTAATTTTATTCACCAATAAACAGATTTTATTCGCCAATTATTTTCATTTATTGGCGAATAAAGAATCCTTCTTTGAAAGGGTTGAACGTTTCCAGTAGTTTAAGCATAAAATAAATCCTGCGATAAATAATATATCACTATGCTGCATTTACCGCAGGACTTAAAACCAGTTATATAAGTAAGTGATTAATGAGAAGTTGCTAAAATAAGAAGAGCTGCTGCTCCGATAATGGTGCCAACTACCTTTGCATCATTATCTTTGTGGCTATATTTGCGTTCGTGATGTCTATAGTCTCTGTCCTGACATTCTCTGTATTCTCTGTCTCTATCGTTCTGGTCCCAATTGTCCCTGTCACGATTATCCCGATAGTTATAATATTTGGTTTCTTCGTATCTTCTGTCGTCGTTACGGTTGTCGCGATTCCTATAATGTTCATAGTCCTCAACCCGTATCTCGTGACGGTTGTCGTTGATATATCCACCTTTGTTTGAAGCCATGCTTACTGAACTCATTGATGCCATCATGATGGCAACTAATGTAAATATTATCTTTTTCATAACAACAAGTTTTTAATTGTTAATACTCTTTGTTTCTTTGTTATGTGACAAATGTAGAGTGAGATTATTCCTCTGAATAGTGATATTCCCCATTCTTTGATAGGAATTTCCCTAAATGGATAGATTGTTTGCGGCGAATCTGATTTTTAATTTCAGTGTATCTGTGGCTGTTCGTATTTGAGCAGCTTTTATTCGTTAATGAAAGTAGTAGCCTCTTTCATTTTTATATCCCTAAAGTCTTAGTAGATGTATGTTATAGAATTAGCTATTGTGCAATATAAGCTTTGAAGACTTCCAGTTTATCATTTAGAATCAATGCCTCTGGAAATTCAGTATCGGTAAGCAATGGATAGATTAACTCATAATTAGCAATAGCAAACGAAATATGTGCGTCGCTGCCCAGAATCACCGGCTGTTCGTACTTCTTGCACAGTTGCAGAATCTCCCTGAAATTATCAGGAGCCGCCACTTTGTCGCGATAAGGCTCTAAGGAGCTGTTGTTAATTTCAAGTAGTGTATGGTGTTCCTTGGCGGCTAATACAATAGGCTCATAATTGAGTTCTGCCGTTCCATCACCGGGATGTGTTATGATCTTGACATAAGGATTCCTTATGGCTCCGATCACTGCTGATGTATTTTGTTCCACCGTTCCCGGATTATAGCATAATGAATGCAGTCCTGCAATGCAGATATCCATCCGCTTCCAGTAGTCCTCATTCAGATCCACATGTCCTTCATAATCTAATATATTCAGTTCTGATCCCAACATTAGTTCCACACCGTACATTTGACGGGGGATAGTCCAGATGTTGCGAAAATAGATAGGATCGCATGTTCCCGGAATATTCGGTCCGTGTTCTGTTATGCCTAGCAATTGGATACCTTTATTGGCTGCTGTTTGTGCCATTTCTTGCAAACTACTGAAGGCATGTCCACTGGCTAAAGTGTGTGTATGTATGTCTAAAACTATATTCATAATGCTTGTTCTATCGTATTGGACGCAAAATTAGCAAATCCTCTTCGAAAACGTGCAGATCTTTTTGTTTCTTTGATTTTTGAGTGCCAGATGCTTTAATTTTATATGATGTAATATCTCTGAATCTGATTCAGATGTGGATTAATGATTGGTTCCTTGTTATTGAGATGTGATGTTTCATTTCTGTTTCAAAATAATGTGCTAGGTATTTGTATGGCAAAAATGCTGTGTATTATACAAAATGATATAAAAATATGCTTTATATATTGATATTTGATATTTATATTTTAAAATATGGATCTATATGATATTAAATATATAATAAAATAATAGTTAATTTTAAATTAGCATACATTAAAATATGTTCATTGCAATAAATAAAATATGTTTTTCAACATTTAATGCTTAAATATTTGCATGTTATAAAACATATTTATATCTTTGCACCATCGAAAGATAAAAACGAATAGCAGATAATACCATGAAAACACAATTAAGGGTATTGTCTGCTTTTTATTTTATCAATTGTTTAATTAAAATTTTAAGTTATGAAAAAGTTATTAGTTTTAGCGTTAGCTGTATTCGGATTTGGAACAGCTCTGTTTGCAGAAAGTCCATGTAGTTTTATCTACAAGTTGAATGATGAAAAAACATTTGAAAAATTATCGTATTTCTTACGTGTGGATTCTGAGCAAAGAGAAAGTTTGCAGTTTGTATTTAATGAAGCAGAAAAAAGACTTGAGAAAGAAACTGCTAAAGGTGCTGTATTGGGTGAGGCTATAAATAAGGCCATTTATTTCAACTTAGCTAACGCTAAAGCCGTTTTATCTGAAGAACAGTATCGGAAATTTGTATCCATTATTAATTTGTCTATCAATAACGAAAATGAAAGAGAATTACTCGCAGCAAAGTAAAATGTACGGATGTATATTTAGCTTAATTAAGGAAAGAAGAAGTTTATAAAATTAAACCTCTTCTTTTTTTCTACTCTTCATTCCTTTATTATGTATTCTACCTCCTTTTTTACAAATTTCTCCGCCTTTATTATTCTTCCTTGTATTTACTCCCTATTATTCATAGAAATCTCTCCGAATTCTAAAGAATATTGAATAGAATCTATACTTTTGTCTGGAATTGAATTTATATAATCATTTAATATTGAACTAGAAATTAAACATATAATATTAGTATGAAGAAGATTGTAGTTTTATTCGTATCTCTATTTCTCCTTTCTTTAGGAACAGCATCAATTGCACAAACTGCTGATAAAAGCGCAACTACAACAACAGTGAAAAGAAGAGGCTGTTTTGTTGATGAAAATAAAGATAATGTCTGCGACAGATGTCAAAAAGGCGCTTGTGCAAGAGCTAAAAATTATAAAAGCGGGAAAACTGAAAATGCTTGTAACGGTAGCGGTTATCCTTTAACTAAAAAGGCTGAAGCAAGTAAAACTTCTGCTGCAGCTAAGGCAACTAAGAAGTAATTCTTTAGTTGATAAGATCTAATGATATAATTCCGGAGTAGAAACTAAACTTTGACATTTTCAGATTTCTGCTGCCGGAATTACTTTTATCTTGTATTTTGTTTGAGTAAGATCTGCCCAAAGCCAATTATAAAAGTCGATTAGTGTTTTAGCATTGCAGGATGGACGGTCGGCTGTGGTATGGCAATCGCTCACAATAGTTATGTCATAGTCTTTTGTTAAAGCTGTTTTTACAGTAGCATCTACACAAAAATCTGTTGCACAACCGGTGAAATACAACTTCTCAATGCTATGTTGCTTTAATACTTTCTCGAAATTTGTTTTATAGAAAGAATCGTTTGCTTTCTTTTCAATTATAATATCTTCAGGATAAATCGGAAGTTCTGATACAATTTTCCACTCTTCAGTGTTTGGGTAGCAGTAGCCGTCTACCTCACCGTTATGCTGAATGAATATAATTTTTTTGTTTTGCTTACGGAATTTACTTGCCAAAGCAGCTATTCTACGAATTACATTATCAGAATTGTAACGTGCTACAGTAAATGCAACTTTCTGCATGTCGACAATCACTAAGGCTTCTGTTCTTTCCACTGGTATGTGCTGGGTTTAATATTATAGTGTAAAAGTAATAAAAATCAATGGTTTTGCAAACGATAAAAGAAAAACAGGCGACAACAGATCTGCTCTGTCATCGCCTATCAAATAAAAATCAAAGGTTCTTCGTCACTTTAGGTGCAAGCAAACGGTCTCAAATGCTTATTTAATAAAGACTCTACATGCTTTTTAATAAGCCATTTATTGAATCTGATAAAAAGTTGGTAAAAGCACTATAAATAAAAGGCTCAATGCAATAGCTTGCACCTAAAGTGACGAAGAACCAAATCAAAACTTGGTATTATTTATTCTTTTTACTCTTATCTGGGAATACAGGAATGGCAGGGATATCCTGTCTTTCTGTTTTCAGTTTGTCCAAAGCAACTTCTATTGCTTTGTTTAACTGCTGATCTTCTCCCATGTATTCCTTATAAGGATCGTTCTCCAATTCGATGTTTGGTTCCACACCTCTACCTTCAATAATAAAGCCACTGCCATCGGTTGCATAAGGTGCATAAGATGGAGTTACAATGGAACCGCCATCTACAACGGGAACTGTGCCACTATAACCTACCACACCTCCCCAGGTACGTTTACCAATAACTGTTCCCAGTTTGTTGTACTTGAAGCGGTAAGGGAACAAATCGCCATCGGATGCAGAGTATTCATTGATCAGTAACACTTTTGGTCCCATGAATGTACCTACCGGATTAACAGAGCCTTCCTTTTGTCCTGCGTGCATGGTGAAGTAAGTCGGAGTACGCATCAGACGTTCGATAATCATAGGCGAAACATTTCCACCGCCGTTACCACGATCATCAATGATGAGGGCTTTTTTCATTAGTTGCGGATAGTAATGTTTCACGAATTCATTCAGCCCGTCAACACCCATGTCAGGAATATGAATGTAGCCTACTTCTCCGTTGGTTGCTTCATTTACCCTGCGGGTATTTTCTTGTACCCAGTTATAGTAATTCAGTTTGGCAACATCTGCCAGAGGTGTAACCAGTACTGTATGTGCCCCTTTCTCAGAAGGAATGGTGTTAACGGTAAGTTCTGTTGTCTTTCCTGCCAGACCAATCATTAGTTCCTGAGGATCCTTAACATTCTTGAGTGAATGTTCATTGATGGCTATAATGTAATCGCCTTTCTTTACGTTGACTCCCTGCATGGTGAATGGAGAACGGGTAGATTTATCCCAGTTGGCTCCTTCAGTGATGGATGCTACTTGGAAGTAACCGGATGCATCTTTAGTGAAGTTTGCGCCAAGCATTCCCATAGAAATACGAGTGGGGACTGGGTGCTCACCATTCTGCGAGTAAGCGTGACCAATACTTAGTTCACCAATCATCTCACCAATGATATAGGTAAGATCGGTGCGATGATTCACATAAGGAATCAGTGCTTTGTATTTCTCATAAACCTCGTTCCAATCTACTCCGTGCATGTTGGGTGCATAGAAGAAATCACGCATCTGCCTCCAGCTTTCGTTGTAGATTTGCATCCATTCCTGATGATAGTCCACCAGCTTTTTCATGTCTCCCAGATTTATTGGCTCGCTGATGTTTACAGCAGCAGTAGGAATATCAATCACCTGTATCTTCTGATCTTTAATGGCAAGTGCTTTTTTGTTTCCGTTGCTAAAAACAATATATGCGCCCAAGTCTGATTCTGCCTTTTTCTCTAGATCATAAATAAACGTACTTCCTCCGCGAAGATAGTAAACCTTTTGTCCCACCATGTGAAGATTCTGGTAATTACTAGCCTGAATAGGTAATTCAACTACGCGATTGTCGATATTTTCAAAATTATAATTCGTAATTTCTTCTTTTTGTGTAGCATTCTTTTTCCCTTTACCTTCTTTCTTTGGAATGCTCTCTTTTGGTGCAGCAGTCTGGCCAATCATATCATTGACCGGCGCAAATGGTGTCTTGGCATCTTTGGTAATAGGAAGAATATATACTTTATTCATGTTAGTATAAACATGATTCCATTCTGTTTGTCCGTAAGTGGGGTTGAATGTACGTGCCGATTGGAATATCAGGTATTTGCCATCTGAACTGAAGTTTGATGAACCAGAATCGAACCATCCGTCCGTAATGAGGTGTTTTACTCCCGTTGCTACTTCATAAACAACAACGTTACTCATCGTTTTTTCTGGACGAGTGTAAGTGATAAACCTGCTGTCAGGCGACCAGTTGAAACTATCAAAGAGATATACTCCCGATTGTTCAACCAAGGTTGTTTTTCCTGTAGCTATGTCGGTAATGTTGAGCGTATTTCTCTTATCACTCCAAAGAATTTTCTGAGAATTGGGTGACCATGAATAATCAATAATATAGGTCTTGATATCTTTGGTTACAACTTTCTCTTCACCTGTAACAGCATTGCGCACGTAGATGCGGAATTCGCCATCCTTATCGGAAACGTAGGAGAGCTGTTTGCCATCAGGAGACCAAAGTGCATTCTGATCATTAGCATCCGATGAGTTGGTGAGATTATAGGTAATCCCTTCTTTGCCGGGAAGAGAGAATACATCTCCACGAGCTGTAAGGAGTACCCGTTCGCCATTAGGCGCCACACTGTAAGAGGAAATCTGTGTGCTTACGTCTTTCCATTCGGGACGTGAATATTCCTGATCGTTATTAATCTCGACTGTTATTTTGCTTGCTGTTTTATTTTTTGTATCGAAAAGGTAGATGTAACCGCCATATTCGTACACAATCTGGTCACCACCAATGGATGGAAACTTAATATCATAATCTTTGTAAAAGGTAAGCTGCCTGGTTTGCTGAGTGGAAAGCTGATAAACATAAAGGTTCATCACATCGTCGCGATCGGAAAGGAAATAAATCTCATCTCCGTTTTGGTTCCACATAGGGAAAACATCCTGTCTCACATGGTTAGTGATTTTCTTTGATTCTTTGGTCTTAAAATCGAAGATGCGGATATCATCTGCCATTCCTCCCTGATACCTTTTCCAGGTACGGAATTCCCGAAACACATAGTTATATGCTAATTGTTTTCCGTCTGGTGAATAAGTGGAGAATCCTCCATTCTTCAAAGGAATCTCTGCAGGTACACCTCCGTCAACGGGAACAGTGAGCAACTGACCGGTAAAGTCATTGAAAGTATTCTGACGGGTACGGAATAAAACACTTTTTCCGTCTCGGGTCCAGTCCATCACAATGTTGTTGGGACCCATCCGGTCACCAAGATCATCACGACCCAAGGTGGCGGTATAGGTAAGTCGTTTTGGCTCTCCGCCCTCTGCAGGCATTACAAATACTTCCGTGTTTCCGTCATACTGTCCGGTAAAAGCAATTTGTTTATCGTCCGGCGAAAAATGTGGGAACATCTCATAACCGATGTTCGATGTTAATTTACGCGCTGTTCCTCCTTGTTTGTTCACAGAATAAAGATCTCCCGCATAGGAGAAAACGATATTATCGCCGTGAATGTTTGGAAATCGCAGCAGTCTGCCTTCTTTCGCGCTAACAGTCAGTGTAGCTGAAAGAATCAAAATACCTAAGAAGAATCTTTTAATCATAAACTCTATTTTAATAATAGTTGTAATATAAATTAAATACCATAATACAAACGTACATAAAAAAGAGATTAATATACCTAATCTGTAAGAAAATATTTTCTTTCTTTTATTATCTGACTATATTTATATTTTTTGAAGAATAAAACACTACTTTTGCACTGTTTTTGGAATAAAATGAATCAAAATGCAATCAATTATTCGTTTGGAAGGTGGAGTTGCCCGTAATGAAGCGTATCGCTTTACTCATCCTTTGACTATGAATCTGGAAGCTGGGGAACACCTGGCAATTGTTGGTCCCAACGCAAGTGGGAAGAGTATATTGGTAGATACTTTGTTGGGTAAATATCCATTGAAGGAAGGTACACTGAAATATGATTTCTCTCCATCTGTTACAAATACGGCTTATGATAATATAAAATACATTGCTTTCCGCGATACCTACGGTGCTGCCGATGCCAATTACTATTACCAGCAAAGATGGAATGCGCACGATCAGGATGATGCTCCGGTGGTAAAAGATGGTTTTGGAGAAGTTTCCTATACTCAGCTGCGTGATGAACTTTTTGAACTCTTTGCCATTGAACCAATGTTGGATAAGAAATTGATTCTTCTTTCCAGTGGAGAACTTCGTAAGTTTCAGTTGACGAAGACATTACTCACTAACCCAAGGGTGCTGGTGATGGATAACCCGTTTATCGGACTGGATGCAAAGACCCGTGATTTATTGCATGACGTGTTGCAAAGACTCACCTCAAGATCTTCCCTGCAAATTATTCTGGTACTCTCCATGCTCGATGATATCCCCGATTTTATTACTCATGTACTGCCTGTCAAGAAACGCACATGCGGAAAAAAGGTTACTCGTGAAGAGTATTTTAATGAATACATACCCAGCACAACTCCGGCACTGTCTGAGGAAATGAAACAAGGCATTATTGATCTGGAATACGGTGATCAGCTTTTCGATTCGGAAGAAGTGGTTAAATTGAATAAAGTATCTATCCGTTATGGTAACCGTACTATCCTGAAAGAACTGGATTGGACCATTCTTCGTGGACAGAAATGGGCTCTTTCGGGTGAGAACGGAGCAGGAAAATCAACCTTACTAAGTTTGGTGTGTGCAGATAATCCACAGTCTTACGCTTGTGATATCAGTCTTTTCGGTAGAAAACGTGGATCGGGTGAAAGTATCTGGGAGATCAAAAAGCATATTGGCTATGTTTCTCCGGAAATGCACCGTGCTTACCTGAAGAATCTGCCAACGATAGATATTGTAGCTTCCGGATTGCACGACTCAATCGGATTATATAAGAAACCACGCCCCGAGCAAATGTCTGTTTGTGAGTGGTGGATGGATATATTCGGCATTCTTGACCTTAAAGATCGTCCGTTCCTACAAATATCTTCCGGCGAACAACGTCTTGTTCTTTTAGCCCGTGCTTTTGTGAAAGACCCTGAACTCCTTATATTGGATGAACCTCTTCATGGATTGGATACATTTAACCGTAGAAGGGTAAAGGCTATAGTTGAAGCTTTTAGTGAAAGGAAAGATAAAACAATTATATATGTAACTCACTATGAAAATGAGTTGCCAAAAGCAATTGACCAGCGAATTACACTTATTAGAAATAAGTAGATAAAGCTTTATTGCATATAAAAAAGAGCGTCTGTTTGTTCTTGAAACATGCAGACTCTCTTTTTATAAAAGTGATAAATAGCTTCTTATTACATAATATTTACTCTTTGCAATAGATCTTTTGCCCAAGTTATTTCACTGGATGCCCATGTAATATCTTCGGTATTACGTGTTTGTTCCTGAAAACCAGTAAGATGATCAATGTATTCCTGAAGAGCAGAAGCAGCTTTCGATTGTTTTTTTAGTCTCAGCAGTGCCAGAATTTCCTGTTTATCAGTATTCAGATTCGGCGCTCCGGCTATTGATTTGGCTTGCTGAATCAATGAAAGACTCTCTTGGTTCTTTTCTTCAGTGTTATACATTCCCATATTTGTCTTAGCAAGAATTACAAGATCACCATCTGTTGCCACTTTCTGGTCTACATTCTTCTGAACAAGAGCAGCGGCTTCAGCGTAATGTTTGCCGTCAATCTGTATAATTGCATTAAATGTATTCACACTTGAAATTGCTTTCTGGTAAGAGTGGCTTGAGAATTCATGATATTCTCCCAGACGATTAATACGCTTGTCGAATTCAGCATAAGTTCCATATTTAGATAGAGTGTAATAGTCCTTATGATCTAGAAAATATTTTTTTATTTTGCTAAGAGCGGAAGGTAGCGCAGAAGGATCCATTTTTTTCATACTAAGAAACTCCATGGCACAGCGGTCGGCTATCTTTTCCTGCGAACGGCTGTAGGACATTCCCATTCTTTTGCTCATCTTTTCAGCAATAGCTGCCGATACAAGTGTTACAGCAACAGTGGCTGTTCCCGGAACATAATATTGACTTTTATCCATAAGATATTCTTCGCCAGCCTGCAAAACACCTGCAGCAACACTTCCCCAGAAAGCTGCAGCTCTTTCGCGGGAGATTTCCTTGTTTACGTTAATTACTGCGTGATCTAATACGTGGTGAGCCACTTCGGATGCAATGATCGCTGTTAGTTCTTCTTCCGAATCCAAAACAGAGAGCAGCCCGGTGGTAACAATCAGTGAACCGTCCGGTTGCATGTAACTATCCGGATTTGGTGATTTCAGTATATATACTTTAAGGCTTTCAGTTCTTTTATCGTTGAAATTCTGATAAATAACAGAAGCAAAGATTGAGTTTACATAATCTTCAATATATGAATCTTCATATAATAAACGTTCTTTGCTAAGTTTTCTGATATAGTCAGCAGATTCTTCTCTTAAATCTTGTCGAAGGTTATACTGATATCCCTTGTCTATGAACCTTTTATATAAATCGTTTTGCAAGGCTTTATATTCCCAGAACGAATTATTCTCTGTAGGTTCCAGATTGAGTATATCCAACTGGCTGTAAGGTACTACTATCTGGATGTGATTTATTGAAATGCCAACGCAGAAGTTTTCGTTATCTGGAGTTCTTTCAAGCATGACAAAGCTACATAAGTTGACAGGAGTTCCGGCCTTATATTCTTCATAGTCTTTTTTAAGTGTGCCATTAATGTTGAATGGAAAACTTTTTAAGACTTTTTGTGAGCAGGCATTGTATGTCCACAAACTGAAGATACATAATACAATAAAAATCTTTTTCATATGCATTTTAGTTTATCAGATAATATTTGCCTCTAAAGATATATAAATTTGTTATAATAAAATCTTATCAATAATTTACTTTTAATATAATTTATACTATTATGTGCAAAAAGAACAATTCTGATATTGTTTTACTTTTTCGATTTAAGATCGCATAATTTCATTAATAATTTTTATCCACAATGGAAGTAAGTATCCACAACTTCTTTCATCTTCATAGGTTTGTTCTGTAATTCCTTCCGTAAATTGATATCGTTGTAAGCTTTCAGTTTGCTGATAACGCCATCAATCATACTTGGACTAAATACATTGTAGAGTTCGTAGAAAGCACGTTGTTGCTGCAAGCAGTCGGCTGAAGCACAACAACTGTCGGGCAGCTGTTCCAGATTTTTTAGCTGTTCCTGATTCTCTGTTCGGTGAATATCTACGTTTACATAAGTTTTCTTGGCTATGTTCAGAGCATCCTCTATTTCAAAACCATGGCGACAGGCAACAGCCAGACTGGCCAATAGCTGATAAATATCGGCAGAACCATCTGGCGAGCGCATCTCTACGGTCTGCTTCTGTGTAGTATCGTAATTGCTGGGAGCTTCCAGAGGATTGGCTAAGGTACACATGTCTTTCTTTGCCGACCATCCCAAAGGTACGCGGACCAGCACAGAACGGTTGCGATCGCCCCAGCAAATGTTGGTAGGTGCTTCCTGATGTGGAACCAGTCGGAAGTAAGAAGTAGGAGTGGTATTTCCAAAAGCTGTAATGGAAGGAGCCAGACACATCATTCCGGCTATGGCTTTGCGTGCAGTGTTTGACAAAACACCGTTCTCCAGCATTTGATTCCTTCCGTCTTTAGTCATACGCATATGAATGTGTAATCCGGACCCCGCTTTTCCAGCGGTGATTTTCGGGGCAAAAGTTATATTATATCCATATTGACAGGCTAAATTGCGGATTACCCATTTGGCTATCATCAACTGATCGGCTGCATCTTCTGCTTTTGTAGGCAGGAATTCAATCTCGTTTTGTTCGTAAATTAATCCATCCTTGGTAAAATTACCCACTTCAGAGTGTCCGTATTTAATTTTTCCGTTGGCTTGGGCAATGTATTTCATACACTGAGTACGGAACTGATTGAACTTGTCATATGGCCCCGATTCGTGATATCCGTGCTGATCTGTTGCGGGGAACAATCCATTGTCGGGTGCAATAATGTAATACTCCAGTTCGCCCATTGCTTCAAACTGCATTCCTGTAACTGTAGTAAAGACTTCACAGGCTTTGTGTAAGGTGTATTCTGGCGAGCTTTCGAGTGGATCTCCATCTTTATTGAAGAAAGAGCAAAGCATCGTTAATGTGGGGATCTCTGCGAATGGATCAACAAAAGCAGTCCGAAAGCGGGGAATGGTGTACAAGTCACTGCTTCCTGCTTCAATAAAAGAAAAGAGACTGGAACCGTCCACACGTTCACCGCAGGTTAGTATGGCATTCAGATAGGCAGCATCGTTGATAACAAAGTTTAGAGTCTTTAGCCGACCATCGTCTGCAGGGTACATGAAATTGATCATGTGTATTTCATTTTCTTTAATGAAAGATATAATATCTGCTTTGGTAAATTCTGCCGGAAGTTTTTGAAGAAACTTCACCAATGCATTGGAATTCATTTCTAATTGACTGTTCATATCTTTGGTTGATTGTTTAAGGTTGATAATAATCAAAGATAGAAAATAATAATCAAAATGTCAATCAATATGCTTTAATTTTGATTTATATTTATTTCTTTTCTTGATATTTTTGTACCAGAAGTTTGTTTGGTGTCAAAATGAATAATATGGGGCTGGAAGTACCTTTAACTATCCCGGCTGAGACAATGACTTTTTTAGGGTTGCCAAAATAGAACATAAAAAAAGAGGTAGATAAAGCTTGCACTATATCTACCTCTAATATTTTTATATCTAGTTGTTATGCTTTTGGAAGAGCTTCTTTTACAACCATCTGACGGCCTTCAAATTCAGCACCGTTTAATTCCTTAATAACATTTTCAGCTTCTGTTTGATCAGGCATTTCTGCAAAAGCAAAACCTTTAGATCTGCGTGTATCGCGGTCTACGATCAATTTAACTGAATTTACTGTTCCATACTCTTCTAAAACGTGATTAAGATCTGACTCTCTAACCTTGTAACTAAGGTTGCCAATGTAAATATTCATACGAATAAAATTAAAATAAATAAATTTTGGATTAAAACAATGCGGGTTTTAATAGATCTGTTTTGTCATTTTAAAATATCCGAATAAACGGATAAATTATTTAGAGTATTGAGAACGATGTAAACTACCTCTTGTTTGATGCTACAAAGGAATGATTTATATTTTCAATATCAAAAAATAAAACCAATTATTTTCTCTAAAAAAGGAATATTCTTTTTATTTTAAGAATTTAAGGCAAAAAAAATACTGTTTTACCTCAAAAATAGTATTTCTATCCACTAATATTCTTTTGATAATCAAAATCTAAAAGCTTCAGAATTTCCGTTCAATTCGGCTCACCCGATAATTAGTGGGGCAATAAGATAAAATGTTATCTTTGTCGTATGGAAAAGGACGTTTTATTATCATTAGTAAGTTTGATGCTTCCCGAAAACATCTTATCAAGGTTTAGTATCGTAAATGTAGAAAAGAGTTCAGATGCAATACTTATTTATTTGGAGGAGAAAATAGATGCTAAATATGCTTCGAATGATCTCTTTGAATCCAAAGGCTTCCTGAATCCTGTCACCATCAGAGATTTTCCTCTTCGTGACAAAGCTGTTGATTTGGTGGTTCGTCGCCGCCGTTGGATTAATCGGCAAACAAATGAAAGTTTTACAGTTCCTTATGATGAGTTTAAAGCCGAAGGTACCCGCTATTCGAAAGAATTTGCGGCTTTTTTAAAAGAGGTGTATGGAGACGAGACCTACGACCTCCCGTTCGCTTGATGCTTATTATCATATAAACGGGGATACGTTTGAAAAACAGTATAAAGAAGTCCTAAGTGGCTATCGTCGATGGAATGAATATTCTCATGCGGATGAGTGGCTTATATTCCCAGAGAATGTTGGTAAACGGCTTTGCATTGATGAGACATCCATAAGTGACGGCGAGCTCTATACCATCGTTTCCAATCCCGAAGCACGTGGGAGAGAAGGGTCACTGGTAGCTTTGGTTAAAGGTGTTTCCTCAAATGATGTAATCGATACTTTAAAACTTATACCTGAAGATAAACGATCTGTCTTGGAAGAAGTTACAATGGATCTGTCCAATAGCATGAATCTTATAATCCGAAGATGTTTTCCCAAAGCCAAGCGTACAATTGATCGTTTCCATGTTCAAAAGCTGACATGTGATGCATTGCAGGAAATGAGAATAGCACATCGTTGGGATGCCATTCAAGCCGATACGGATGCAAAAGAAGAAGCTAAGGAAAAAGGAGAAGATTATCAGCCTGCCACATTTGCAAACGGTGATACGCAAAAACAATTGTTGGCAAGGAGTCGATATTTACTGTTCAAATCCATGGACAAATGGACGGAAAGCCAAAAGGAAAGAGCGGCAATATTGTTTGATATCTATCCCGATATAAAAGAAGCTTATTCTCTAACGCACTCACTGAGAATGATATTCAACAAGAACACGGTAAAGGATGCAGCCAGGATGTCACTTGCACGTTGGTATGACAAAGTGGACAACTCTGGCTTTAAAAGCTTTAATGTCATAGCAGGAACATTGTACGAACATTACGACGAGGTATTGAACTTCTTTACAAACAGGGCTACCAATGCGTTTGCAGAATCTTTTAATGCAAAGATCAAACAATTTAGGGCACAGCTTAGAGGAGTGATTGATATAAAGTTTTTCTTCTTTAGATTGAGTAAGCTTTATGCCTAGCCCCACTAAATATCGGGTGAGCCTTCAATTCTCTTAATGGCATAATGAATGTAAAAAAAAAGCTCCGATCAATTAAGATTGGAGCTTTTACCCATTTCGAGGTCTCTGGCGGATTCGAACCGCCGTAAACGGTTTTGCAGACCGGTGCCTAGCCACTCGGCCAAGAGACCTTGTTTTGTTTTGCGTGTGCAAAGGTAATACATTTTTCTTAAGTACCAAACATCCGATATAATATTTTTGTTCACCGACAGCAACTTTTTTTATTTCCTTTCTTCATTTCTTTGCACTGTTGCTTTTTCTTTTCCATCATATCCCTTAATTCACAGCCAGTTGTGCAACTGGAACAGGGGTCCTCATTTTTATTTGCATTTTTGAAAAAAAATACGATTCGATTGCCTACGTAGAATACGCAAAAGAAAACGATGGCCGAAACTATTAATTCTTGTAAACTCATAATAATATACCTCCTATTTGATAAAAGCTAAAAGCGATGATCCAAGCCAGCGCGGTGGTGTACAGCGCTGCAAAAGCGGCCCATTTCCAACTGCCGGATTCTTGCTTAATGGCTGCAAGGGTGGCAATGCAAGGGAAATAGATCAGAACAAAAAGCATAAGACTGAATGCAGCGACCGGTGTAATAGGAATGCGCTGTGCCAAAGTAGTCTTGCTTGCTCCTGCATCGTTTGTGTAAAGAACACCAAGCGTGCTAACCAATAATTCTTTTGCTCCTACACCTGAGATTAGCCCGATTCCCAGTTTCCAGTCGAACCCTAATGGCTTGATAGCCGGTTCAATGGCTTTGCCAATCTGACCGATGTAAGAATTCTCCTGTTGCTCTGCTACAGTTTTATATGCATTATGGTTCGGGTAATACCCTAAGAACCATATAATAATTGATGCAATCATAATTACTCCTCCCATTTTCCGGAGATATTGTTGTCCCTTTTCCCAGGTATGGCGCGTGATAGCTCTCATGGTTGGCATGCGATAGGGAGGAAGTTCCATTACAAAAGGAGTATCTTCACCTTTAATAAGTAGTTTGCTGAATAGTCTGGCCATTATCACAGCCAGAAGTATGCCTATCACGTAGATTGATAAAAGCATCATACTGGCATTCTTCGGGAAGAATGTTCCTACCAGCAACAGATAAATTGGCAGGCGTGCACTGCAACTCATTAGCGGATTCACAAGCATGGTGATAAGACGGCTTTTCCTGTTCTCAATGGTTCTCGATGCCAGAATAGCCGGCACGTTACATCCAAATCCCATAACCAGTGGGATGAAAGATTTTCCGTGAAGCCCCATTTTGTGCATAATTTTGTCCATGATAAATGCTGCACGGGCCATGTATCCCGAGTCTTCCATCAAGGAAATGAAGAAGTAAAGAAGCAGAATATTGGGTAGAAAGACAATAACTCCTCCCACACCGCCAATAATTCCGTCTACAATCATATCCTTTAATGGTCCTGCAGTCATTGTATTCTCAACGAAATGTCTCAGCTGATCCACGAACCAGGATATTCTGTCCATCGGATATTGCCCTATAGAGAACGTACCCTGAAACATGATCCACATGAAAAGGATAAAGATAGGGTATCCCCATATTTTGTGTGTTACGATAGCATCAAGAACCTTGGTCATTTGTTGCTGTTCCATATGGTTATCCACAAAAGTCTCTTTTAGCGCTCCTGAGATAAATCCGTATTTTGCATTCATAATAGCAGATTCACTGTCCTCGTTCATAGAGACCTGAATCCGTTTAGCTGCCTTTTCTTTAGTGGCAAAAATATCGGAGCTGTTGGGTAACGTGCTGATAACTTTCTCGGCACCTTTATCGTTTTCCAGCAATTTGATTGAAAGATAACGGGTAGAGTAGAGGTGTCTTATTTCTTCATTTCTGGAAATTACAGCTTTCACGTCCTCTATGCCTTTTTCAATGTCGGGTCCGTGGTTGATGTGAATATGGCGGTAAGTTTTTTGCCGTGGTTTGTCCGTCTTTATATAATCTTCCAGATGCTCTTCATGCTCAGCTTCATTTACGTTGGCATGATGCCAGTCCTGTAATTCCTGCAAAACTTCTTTGTTTATCTCGCCATTCTTGCTAAAGAAATCGGCACCTTCATACAAATTTATCACTAAGTGGAATAAATGATCTATTCCCAAATTCTTTTTGCAGACAGTAGGAACCATTGGTACACCAAATAGCTTGCTGAGTAACCTGTAATCGAGCTTATTTCCGCTGGACTCCAGATCGTCGTACATATTGAGTGCTATAACCATTCGCACATTCATGTCTATAAGCTGGGTAGTGAGATACAAGTTACGTTCCAGATTTGAAGCATCCACTACGTTTATAACTACATCCGGTGTTTCTTCGATGATGTGTTGGCGTACATAAAGCTCTTCGGGAGTATAGGCTGACAAGGAATAAGTGCCCGGAAGATCCACAATCTTAAACCGATAACCCTGAAACTCAAAGAATCCTTCTTTTGCATCGACCGTTACGCCGCTGTAGTTTCCCACATGTTCATGAGAACCCGATGCCAGATTAAACAAGGTTGTTTTACCGCAATTGGGGTTTCCAACCAATGCCACATTGATGGTTCTGCGTTTTCCCAGAGCAAGTGCTTTCAGTTCTTCCTCGTTCAGAGGTCTTTCAACATTGATTGGACCGTGATAATCGGGAGAAGCATTCTGCTGTTCGGTAGCTTCATGTTCACTGATTATTTCAATCATCCCTGCTTCTTTTCTCCGAAGAGAGATCTCATATCCAAGAATTCTATATTTAATGGGGTCTTTAAGGGGAGCGTTCAGTATCACTTCGACCACTTTTCCTTTGATGAACCCCATTTCCACAATTCTTTTACGGAATCCACCATGGCCCAGAACCTTTACTATCACGCCTCTTTCGCCTGTTTTTAGTTCGGATAAACGCATACTTTAATCATTTTCTGCAAAGATATAGTATAATAACCGAGCAGGCAAATTATTTAGAATGTTTTTAAATAAAGGAAGTAAGCTTTAATCTTCCTGAAAACTCTTACCTTTGTGATATGTTTCATCTTCAGATTGCCCAATATATTGAAAAAGAAAAGCTTTTCGGGCTTAAAGATAAAGTTCTGATAGCGTTGAGTGGAGGTGCCGATTCGGTTGCCTTGCTTCGTGTGATGGTTTATTTAGGCTATTCCTGCGAAGCTGCTCATTGTAATTTCCGCTTACGTGGTGAGGAATCGGACAGGGATGAATCATTTGTCCGTAATCTTTGTGATAACTTGAATATACCTCTTCATGTTATTCATTTTGACACCAATGAATATGCGGCACAGCATCAGGTTTCCATCGAGATGGCTGCCCGTGAACTTCGGTATGACTGGTTTGAAAAACTGCGTAAGGAATTGAAAGCTGATGTGGTAGCAGTGGCCCACCATCGGGATGATAGTGTGGAAACTCTTTTGCTCAACCTGATTCGGGGAACAGGCATAAACGGATTAACCGGCATTCATCCAAAGAACAACCTTATTGTTCGTCCGCTATTAACTGTGAGCCGGGAAGATATTCTTGCGTATCTGAAAGAAATGAAGCAAGAGTATGTAACCGACAGTACCAATCTGCAGGACGAATATACGCGTAACAAGATTCGCCTGAACCTTCTTCCAATGATGGAAACTATTAATCCGTCTATAAAGCCGAGTCTTTTTTCAACTGCATCTCATCTTTTGGATGCTTCCATTATTTACGATAAAGTGATTGAAGAAGGAAAGAAAAGAGTGATAACCAATGAAGGTATTTCTATTGAAAAGCTTTTAACAGAACCTTCGCCACGTGCATTACTTTTTGAGATTCTTTATCCACTAGGCTTTAATTCCGCTCAGGCCGATGATATATTTCTCAGTCTTGACCGGCAATCCGGACGGAAATTCTTTTCTCCTGCCTGGATGGTAGTGAGAGACCGCGCTTATTTGCTGATTAAGAGATTGACCTCGCAGGCAGTAGAGGCGGAGGAAAAGCCGGTTATTGAAGAAGAACGGTTTCCATATACTCCCGATTTTGTAATTCCACGTGATAAGAAAACAGCTTGCTTTGATGCTGATAAACTTTACTATCCGCTAACTCTTAGAAAATGGCAGGCGGGAGATCGCTTTGTACCTTTTGGCATGAAAGGGAAAAAGAATGTGAGCGATTACCTGACCGATGTAAAATACTCCATCCTTCAGAAAGAAAGTATGTATGTACTTTGTTCAGATGAGCAGATAGTCTGGCTGGTGGGAGAGCGGACCGATAATCGTTTCCGGATTGATAAAGACACAAAGAATGTTCTGTTATTGCGTTTAATTTAGAATACTAAACATTATGCGGAAAAAAGTCTTATTGTTGATATTACTTCTGACAAATACTTTTTTATTTGCTCAGCAGCACGAGGCGCAGCAATTGCTTGATGAGGGGAAATACCTCTGTCGTCTTGAGAAAGCGTCATGGTATGCAAGCGACCTTTTTATTGCTGATTATCCTCAGTTAAAAGACAGCTTGAATGGCTATCTATCTTATCAGACCGAAGATAAGAATGTAACAACAATCTTTTATAGTTTGCAAGGTGGCACTAAGATACTTGCCAGGTATGAGTTTTCCGGCATTTCTTATCAGGTTCCTGTATCAGTGGATATACATCATCCTCAGCCAACTGATAAGGAAAAGGAACTTATTGCTTTAAGAATTCAGGTACGCCATCTGCTTGAAACGAATTCCAACCACTTCTTTTCTTTCTATAAAAAAACATCGATAAATATTATTCCGGTTATTACTCCCACGGAAAGGAAAGTGTATCTGCTTACAGCACCTCAGACCTCAGAAGTGGTCCTCATCGGAAATGATTACCTGCTCACATTTAATAAGAAGAATGAGCTTATTACGAAAACGAAGTTGCACAACTCGCTGATAAGTCTGCCATGCAAAGGAGAAAAAAGCGGCAATGAGATTCAGAGTACCGTTCATTCGCACGTAGTTTCAGAGTATATCGCTCCAACGGATATATGTACGCTGTTGCTCTACAAGGATTTTATTGAGTGGACCGAACATATTGTAATGGGGCAAAAGTATATTTCGGTATTAAATCTCAAGGATGAGACTTTGACAATCACGCCCAGAGAAACCTGGGAGAAAGCCAATTCTTCGAAAACTACTGATTAGATATTATCATTAAGACCCGGGTGTAAAGTAACTTTAGACCCGGGTCTCAATGCTATTTACACCCGGGTCTAAAATAGGTTTACACCCGGGTGTAAATGAAAATATGAAAGGTTTGCTTGTAGAAATGATCCTTAGTGATTCATATTTAACTAGTTGCTGTTTTGGAAAAACAGTAAGAACTATGCCTTTTTTATAAATCGGGATTGTTGTTTCAAGGCAAACTTTACCAGAATAATAAGCACCGGAACCTCAATCAGTGGTCCGATAACAGCTGCGAATGCCACACCGGAATTGATTCCAAATACAGCAATCGCAACAGCAATAGCCAATTCAAAGTTATTTCCCGTAGCAGTAAAAGCCACCGAAGTGGTTTTCTCATAATCGGCTCCCGATTTTTTTGTAATCCAGAACGAGAAAAAGAACATGATAGCAAAATAAGCTATCAGCGGAACTGCTATGAGTAACACATCAAGGGGAAGCTTTACAATGTATTCTCCTTTGTATGAGAACATCACTATGATGGTGAACAGCAACGCGATGAGTGTCAACGGACTTATTCTTGGAATAAATTTAGTGTAATACCACTCGTTGCTCTTTATGCGTATAAGTATGAATCTTGATAAGAAGCCTGCAATGAAGGGGATTCCCAGATAGATAAATACGCTGTGGGCAATCTCTCCGATTGTTATGTTTGCCACCGCATTTGTTGTAGGCAATCCGAACCATCCCGGAAGCACTGCAATAAAAATATAGGCGTAGAACGAGAAGAACAGCACCTGAAAAATACTGTTTAAGGCAACCAGTCCGGCTGCATATTCCGAGCTTCCTTTAGCCAGATGGTTCCATACCAGCACCATAGCAATGCAACGCGCCAGGCCAATCATTATGATACCATACATATATTCGGGATAATTCTGCAGAAACAGAATACCCAAAGCAAACATCAGTATGGGGCCCACAATCCAGTTCAGAAGCAGAGATATTGTAAGTATCTTCTTATCAGAGAATACTTTACCCAGCTCTTCATATTTTACTTTGGCAAGGGGAGGATACATCATCACAATAAGACCAATGGCCAGAGGAATATTGGTGGTTCCCGATTCAAACTGACTCCAGAAGTCTGTAATTCCCGGATTGATGTATCCAATAAATACTCCGATAAACATTGCCAGGAATATCCATAGCGTAAGGTATCGGTCAAGAAACTTTAGTTTTGTTTTCATACTAGAAACTTGAATTCAATAAATCTCGTTGATATAAAACTGATAGAAACCTCTTTTTATCTCGTCGCGCACACGGATAAACTCGCTCCAGATAAATTCATCCGTTCCTGTTGCGTGAGACGGATCATCAAACCCGATGTGGAGTCTGTGCTGTACTTTTCCCGTAAACACGGGACAACTTTCATTTGCGCCTCCGCATACCGTAATTACATAATCCCATTCCTGATCCAGATATTGATTCACACTCTTAGGAAAGTGGCTGCTGATATCTATTCCAGCTTCTGCCATCACCTTTAAAGCTTTTGAATTTACTTTCGATGCAGGTTCTGTTCCTGCAGAATGCACATCCAGCGATTTATCGAACGATTGAAGCCATCCGTGAGCCATCTGGCTGCGGCAGCTGTTTCCTGTACACAATATTAATATCTTCATAACAGTTTAAAATATTAAGTTGAACAAATATCCCACAATCATAATCCCGGTAGCCACAACTCCAACAAATGTAAGTATAAGCGGAAGTTTGAGCACTTTCTTAAGAATAATCATCTCAGGAAGCGAAAGTCCCACAACTGCCATCATAAATGCCAGCGAAGTTCCCAATGCTGCCCCTTTTTCTATCAGTACAGATACGATAGGTATTATTCCGGCTGCATTTGAATAGAGCGGAACCCCTATAAGAACTGATAAAGGAATGCTATACCAAGCAGACTTACCCATTAAAGATACCATAAAGTCCTCGGGCACATAACCATGAGCTCCGGCACCTACGGCAATACCTATAACAACATATAGCCATACTTTGCCTACAATCTCCTTTACTCCGTTAAAGCCAAAACGAATGCGGTCAGAGAAAGTCAGTTTGTTTTCATCATCTCCGGTATTACCCATCTGAGTTTGATATACCCAGTCCTGCACCCAATGCTCTAACTTCAGTTTGCCGATAACCCATCCTGCAATGATAGCAATGATTAGTCCGGTGATAACATAGATAAGAGCAGTCTTCCATCCAAACATTCCGAAGAGGAGAATTACTGCCACTTCATTTATCATGGGTGCTGCAATCAGAAACGAGAAGGTAACACCCAGTGGCACGCCCGATTCCACAAATCCCAGAAACAACGGGATGGCCGAGCAAGAGCAAAAAGGAGTGACTATTCCCAGCATCGAAGCCAATACATTGCCTGTGAAGGTAGATTTGCCTTCCAGCATCTTTCGCGTACGCTCTGCCGAAAAGTAAGTACGGATAATGCCCACGACAAAGATAATCAGTGCAAGAAGCATCAGCACCTTTGGTACTTCAAATATAAAGAAGCGGATTGCCTCGGTAAGGCGATCTCCTTTCTGCATACCGATTACGGAATCAATGATCCAGTTGGTTACGGGTTGCAGATTATAATATATAAGGTACCACACAGGCAGTAAAGCCAGAAGCCCAATCAGATTCCTGCGATTCATTCCAAGTATCTGTGTGGTGATTTCACTAAAAGAATTCCGTTTCATACTTATGTTTTCTAATTGAGAAAGAAAATAGTTGCATAGTAAAAACCTGCAAGAATAAAGATCACAGCAACAACGCGTCTGAACCAAAGTTCAAAGGTCTTTATCTGATTATACAGTTTGCCTACATTGCCCACAGCATAAGCCAGTAACCAGGCGAATATGATAACCGGCAGACCTGTTGCAATGGCAAACAGTACCGGAAGATATAATCCGCTTGCACTTGATATAGTCATTGGTATCAGCATAGCAAAGTAGAGAACTCCGCTATAAGGACAAAATGCCAGGGCAAAGATCATTCCCAGTAAAAGTGTGCTCCAGTAACTACCTTTGCTGTTTTCACCAATTCTGTCGGCCAGTTTAGAAATTCCAGGGAAATTGATTTTTATTATATCCAGCATAAACAGACCGATGACTATTAGCAACGGGCCAAGAATCTTTTCTCCCCATCCCTGAAACAGCATAGACACGTTCATCTGGTTGGCTCCGAAATAAAGTATTACGGCAAGAAGGGTATAACTTATTGCGCGTCCCAGTGTGTAGACCAGTCCGTTCAGAAATACCCGCTTGCTATTATCAATATCCCGGCTTATAAATCCTATAGCCGTAATGTTGGTTGCCAGTGGGCAGGGGCTGATGGCAGTCATCAGTCCCAGTATTATCGCCGTAAGAAAGGAGTACTGTGAATTATCAAGAATGCTTTGAAGAAACTCCATCTTAGTGAATTATTTAGAACCCAGTAAAGGGTCAATGGTTGATTTGATTTTCTGCTTTAGTTTGTCGGGACTGTTGCGGGCATACATAAAACCTTCCGAAGTAAGATCGGTTCTCTTTTTACCGCTTATCACTAAAAGGCTCTGACCGGATGCCTGACATTTCTTTGCAATAGCTTCACTGCTCTTTTCGTCAAGGTTGAAGCTCTTAAAGGTAATCAGTCCCTTTTTAACCTGTTCAGGGTATAAAGCACTTATATCCTTTTGGGATTCAGATTCTACCGCCATACAAGTTGGGCATCTGCGTGTAAAGTGAAAATAGTAAACTTCAATTTTCTGTGCAGCAACCTTAGAAGTATTTTGTTTCTTGTTGTTTTGTGCGTTACATGTAAAGCTTCCTAATATCATCATAATAGCGAAGCTGATCATTAAAATACGTTTCATGAATATCCGGTTTTATTTTGTTAATACTTCTTTTATCTCTTCCAGAGAAGGAACGCGTCCTTTAATCTCAACTTTTCCGTCAACAACCAGAGCAGGCGTTGCCATAACTCCGTACTTCATAATTTCCATAATGTCCTCTACTTTAGATATAGAAGCATCAATACCGTTTTGTTCCACAACTTCGTGTGTTAGTTTCTCAAGAGTTTTGCACTTGGAACATCCTGTTCCTAAAATTTTAATTTCCATATTAGTCTTTATTTTAATAGTTAATCGTAATTCGTAAAACGACGAACATCTGCGGAAAAAAAATATTATCCGCAGCAGATCTTCTTAATATCTTTTCTATCAAAGAACTTGGCAAACAGGTTCTGAGCCTTCGCCCAATTCTCCTTATTTATACAATAACGAACTTTGGGAGCTTCAATTTCGCCCTGAATCAGCCCGGCATCTTTGAGTTCCTTCAGGTGTTGGGATACGGTTGCTTTGGCTATTGGCAATTCATCGTGAATATCACCGAAAAAACAACTTTCCTGTGATGCGAGAAAATCCATTATAGCTATGCGTGCCGGATGCCCCATTGCCTTTGCATATCGGGCAATCTGTTCCTGTTCTGCTGTGTAATCTTTATCTTTTTCCATATATTGTTCGCAAATATACGAATAATATAATCTGGTGTTACTCTGACTCCGTAATTTTATATTCTTTAACTTTATGGCATATTGAGAGAAACGAATGAAATAGAATAATATACATTTAAAAATAAAATTACATTGAAAGTGGCGAGGTAATAATTCTATTTGTACCTTTGGAACTGTATATTCTATTTCTGGAAAATAAATTTTAATAGGAGGAAAATAAAATGGTAAAAGTGATTGCTAAATTCTTTGTTAAGGAAGACAAAGTTGAAGAATTCCTGAAGTTGGCCGGTGAGCTGGTGGAAAAATCAAGAAAAGAAGCGGGTTGTGCAAATTACAACCTGGTTCAGGATGTGAATAATCAACAGATACTGATTATGCTTGAAGAGTGGGAGAGTGCAGCTATATTGAAAACGCACATGGATTCAGCTCATTTTACAACAATTATCCCAAAGATGAGTCTGTTGCAGTATCAGAAAGAAGAAATTACTGTTTGCAAAACAGTATTTTAAAAACAAAAAAGCGAGGATTATCCCAAAGAAAGTCCTCGCTTCAATCTATATTATAAAAGAAAAATTATTTCTTTGAGAAAAGTTCTTTTTCTTTCCACTCTTTCATCAACTCAGAAATAGTGTTTTTAACGCTCATAATTTTATTTGCTTTATAAGCATTTGCACCTGCAAAAGCATATCCGTTCTTGAAGTTACCTTTGAATGCATTATAAAGAGCAAGCATAATGCAATATGGACTTTTAGAAATATCACAAGTCTTGATGCAATGGAAAGGACATGATTTTGGTTGCTTAATACCTTCCTTTACTTGCTGAATAAACGAACCTCCAATTGCGCGTCCAGGCATTCCTACCGGACTTTTAATAATCTCAATATCTCCTTCTTTTGCGTTAAGATATTGTTCTTTGAAAGCTAAAGAAGCATCGCATTCATCCGTAGTTACAAAACGTGTTCCTAACTGTACGCCTGAAGCTCCAAGCTCCATCATACGATAGATGTCTTCTCCGGTGTAGATTCCTCCAGCTGCAATTACCGGAATCTTCTTATTGTATTTCTCTTCAAAAAGAGATACTTCATGTACTACCTGAGGCAGAATTTCTTCCAAAGAATAGTGTTCGTCAGTAATCTGGTTTTCCTTGTAACCAAGGTGACCTCCGGCTTTCGGACCTTCAACCACAACCGCATCGGGAAGATAGTTATACTGACTCTGCCATTTTTCGCAGATAATTTTTACTGCGCGTGCCGATGATACAATAGGTACTAACTTAGTTTTGCTACCCTTTGGTAGGAAACTAGGTAAATCAAGAGGTAGTCCTGCTCCGCTGAATATGATGTCTGCTTTCTCTGCAATGGATGTTTTTACCATATCAGCAAAGTTGGTCATTGCCACCATTACATTTACTCCGATAATACCTTTTGCTTTTTCACGAGCTTTCTTGAGTTCTTCTCTAAGCCCTAAAATGCTTGCTTCTCCAAAATTGCTGGATAGTTTATTGTATAGAAGTCCTAAACCGGCGCATGAGATTACACCGATGCCTCCTTCGTTTGCTACTGCTGATGCCAGGCCTGATAAAGAGATTCCTACGCCCATTCCGCCCTGAATAATAGGTACTTGAGCCTTAAGGTCTCCGATTGTTAATGTTTTCATTCTTAATGTTTTTCTTAAATGCGCTGCAAAGTTAATACTATTTATAGATAAAATAGTTGGATCTGAAACTAATTTTGTGCAATGTTTGTTTATTTGTGCAACTAATAAAGCTAATATGTTAATAGAAGTAACTAGTTGTATTGTATCAGTGTATTAATAATCTTTTAGTTATAACTAATTTAAATGAAAATTTGTGTATATATTGTCTGTCTTAGTCTTTACCATGAAGCATATATCTCTGTTACGTTTATGTTTCAGAGAACTGCTACCAGTGTGTGGTAAAAGCTCATTTTGCCTTTAACTTAAGATATTGGCTAAATAGCATTAATTTTTCTGAAAGCAACAATATGGTAGTTCTGCTTTGATGAATAGCCAATTTTGCTGCCCAGACTTGAGAAGTCGGCTATATCTCTTTTGATGGTGCTATAGCTCACAACTTTCTGATTCCGTACAAAAATCAAAGTGCAGCAAGTATCTAACATAGCTGTTTGCTTAAACTTCTTTTTAAGATTGCTTGATAGATAAGGAATACTTTTTTCAAGATTCTCATATTGATATGGTCCCATAACATAAACACTATCCCATTTATTCGTATTGATAGTATCTAACATGAAAGAAGAGTGATCTGGTTGATTAGCTAAACATGCTTCAACGTCTTTATTTTCTTTTTTACCGCAGCTGGATAAAAAGAGTAAGACTAATAAGAATAAATAGTTTCTCATATTCAGAATTTTAAATGTTTATTAATAGAAAATGTTATGTCAGTTTCCGCTACATTTCTGAATTATGTCAATTATATCATGATTCTTATCAATTTGTTTGTAGTGATTTGCAAGTATACATATTTAATCTGTAATAGATTCTTTTTTTTACTTTTTTTTATCTTTGGCTGTTCTTTTGTGTTTTAATAATTTATGATTGATAAAAACACTATATTTACATTGTTTATCAATCATAACTTATAAATATGAAGATAATTAATCTTAATCAAATACGAATATCCAGGTTGCCGGATATTTCACTAAAATTAATATTTAATATGAGAAAACTTAAAAACATTATTTTCCTGATGATGTTACTTGTACAGCCTCTTTGCGGGCGAGCAGTATCAATCAATCATACCAAAGTCAATCAGACTGCAGTAGTCAGGGTGGGGGATGTCCGTTTTTCGGTACTGACCCCTCGTGTAATACGTATGGAATGGGATAGCATTCAGCAGTTTAATGACCAGGCTTCTTTTTTGGCTGTAAATCGGAACTTGCAGGTGCCACAGTTTACACAAAGTGTCAAAGGAGGTTGGTTAACCATTAAAACGCCCGAAATGGAACTTAATTATAAAATTGGCAGCGGGCGCTTTACACCCAAAAATCTCCGTGTCAAATTTCTAAAGGATAATAAAAATGTAATCTGGAAATTTGGCGATGTACAGAAAGGAAATCTGAAAGGTACTTACCGCACATTGGATGGATACAATGGAGGCATTCACAATAACGATAATAAGCCTATGCCCATAGAAGACGGATTACTCTCAACCGATGGATGGACATTTATTGACGATTCAAAGAATTATTTATTTGATAATTCCGACTGGCCATGGGTTATTGAACGTAAAAATAAAGGTGGGCAAGATTTTTATTTTATGGTTTATGGGCATAATTATAAATCGGCTCTGAAAGATTTCACAACTTTCTCGGGTAAAGTGCCATTGCCTCCACGTTATGCTTTCGGATACTGGTGGTCACGTTACTGGAGTTATTCCGATAATGAGCTACGCAACCTTATTAATAACTTTAATACATATAATATTCCATTAGATGTATTGGTTGTAGATATGGACTGGCATTATACTGAGGCTGGTAAAGGTGGATGGACCGGATATACATGGAACCGCCGTCTGTTCCCCGATCCTGACGGATTTTTGAAATATCTGAAACAAAACAAGCTACAGATAACCCTCAATCTTCATCCTGCCGATGGTATTGCCAATTACGAAGAAAACTTTCCTGCTATGGCAAAATGGATGGGAGTAAATCCCGATTCAACAAAGCTGATTCCTTATGAAGGATCTAATAAAAAGTTTATGAGCGGATGGCTTAACACAATTCTTCGTCCAATGGAAAAGAAAGGCATCGACTTTTGGTGGCTTGACTGGCAGCAAAGGATTAATGACGAAAAATATACTGATTTGAGCAATACATGGTGGATTAATTACGTCGTCTTTTCTGATATGGAACGAAATCGTGAGACTCGTCCGTTACTTTATCACCGTTGGGGTGGGTTAGGAAATCATCGTTACCAGATAGGTTTCTCTGGTGATTCTTATATCTCTTGGGCTTCTCTTGATTTTCAACCATATTTCAATTCCACTGCTTCTAATGTGCTTTATGGTTATTGGAGTCATGACATTGGTGGCCACATGGGTGCCAATAGTATAGATCCGGAGCTTTATGTGCGCTGGCTTCAGTTTGGAGCATTAAGTCCAATTCTTCGTACCCATTCTACAAAGAACTCTAATTTAAACAAGGAACCTTGGGCTTTTAGTCAGAAATACCTTGAAGTTATTCGCAATACGATTCTTGAACGTTATCAGATGGCTCCTTATGTTTATACGATGGCTCGTAAAACATACGATGAAGCACTCTCTCTTTGTCGCCCTATGTATTATGATTATCCCGAAAATAAAGAAGCTTATGAGAATAAGAATGAATATATGTTTGGTGATAATCTGCTGGTTTGCCCAATTACTTCACCGATGAAAAATGACAAGTCTACTGTGAAGGTTTGGCTGCCGGAAGGAAATGATTGGTATGAATGGCATACCGGTACTTTATTAAAGGGAGGACAATCCATTGAACGAATTTTTAATCTTGATGAATATCCCGTTTATGTGAAAGCCGGTTCAATATTGCCTTTATATGATAAAGTGAAGAATCTGCAAAATAATGATGAACCTGTAACAGTGACAGTATTCCCCGGCAAACAAGGATCTTTTGAATTGTACGAAGATAATGGCAACGATAAAGATTATGCAACTCATTATGCAAAAACTCTGTTGTCTTCAGAAAAAGCAGGGAATGTATTGACTGTGAAGATTGCTGCTCGTCAGGGAAGTTATCCTGATATGCCTTCAAACAGAAACTTCAAAGTTAAAGTTCTAGCTTCTGCAGTTCCTGAAAATGTATTGGTGAATGGTGCTCAGACAGACTTTACATACGATGGTAATGACTTAAGTCTTACTGTAAATGTACCTGAGACGGATTGCAGTAAGGAAAAAGTCCTTAAAATAACTTATCCAACAGATGCCCCTGATGTAACAGACGGTCTTTTGGCTCAAATGCGCGATGTCCGTTCTGCAGTCCTTCAGCTTAAACAAAAACAAGCAGGCATCGTACTGAATGAAGAACTCGGAACAATGGAATCGACAGGTGTATGTATCACTTATTATCCTAATCAGTTTAAGCAACGAATAGAAGTATTCCGAGCTAATTATGCTAATTTACCTATGGTTCTGCAAGCTCAGAAACTAAATCAGGAAACGATTGACTGGTTTGTGAAGACTGTGAAGTAAATGTAATAAAAATGCGCCATTTCTGTATTTATGGCGCATTTTTATTGTTTGAACATTTTTCTTATATTATTTCCAAAATAAAAATGAAACTATCCCGATTCTGGGGGCGCAAGTTAAAGAAGTTAATTTGAATGCACATTAAGTTTAAACTTATCTAGACTTTCTGTTATTTCTTGAAACTTAGCCTTTGATGCCCGTGAGATATTCACTTCAAGTTGTCTTATCTGGTTGTTATTCGTTATATAAAAATGCAGATTCTTTCTTATTTTTAATTTATCATATGAGAAGGTATAATATTCATATTTATTTAAAGCTATTTCTGCAAAACTGATATTTTTTATATAAAATAAGATTGAAAAGAAATATAATCCATTTTGCCTGTTTGGTTTGTATAATTTAATTTGAATATTTCTCCTCGAGATACTAATTTCGAAATAATCAGGTTGTATATATTTGTCTAGGAATAAAGAAATTAGTATGCTTATGCCTGCAAAAAGTCCAAATCTGGACAAAAACACAATTAATAGGTCCCAATTACTTATAGCAATACTGTGTATAACTAAGCCTGCAATATATAATCCCAAACATTCTGATATAAATAGTAAGGTTAGGTATAAATTAAATAAAAGTTTATTGGATATAGTTTCCATTTGGCTGATTTTTATTCTTTATATTGTCCAAATATATAGAATAATTTTGATAAATATATTATTGTATAATTAAAAGTAGAATTTTTGCACAGACTGTAATCATTTAAACTTTTTGACGACTAACGTGTAAAAAGTAATTAAAAGATGGCAAATATTGAATTGGAGAAAGAATTTGTAGATGCATTGCAGCTAAATAAACGTATCATTTACAAGGTATGCTATATGTATGCTTCTAATAATGACGATTTAAATGATCTATATCAAGAGGTAGTAATAAATTTGTGGAAAGCTTATCCTGCATTTAAACAGGAATGCAAATTATCAACATGGATATATCGTGTTGCATTAAATACATGCATTTCAGATTTTAGAAAAAAAGTTAAACGCCCCGACACAATTCCCTTAAATTTAGATATGGATTTTTTGGTAGCTGAGAGTGATACGAATATTCGGGAAATGTATCTTCTTATTAGTCGTCTTGGAAAGTTGGAACGAGCTCTGATTCTTTTATGGATTGATGAAAGACCTTATGATGAAATATCCAAAATTACAGGTCTTTCAAAGAATAATATTGCAGTAAAACTAAATAGAATAAGAGAAAAATTAAGAAAAATGTCAAACAATTAATACTTATAATCATGGAACTTGAAGAATTAAAACTAGCCTGGAATGAGCTTAATGATAAGATACAGGAAAATGAAGAATTAAGCCGTCGTGTAATTACAGAAATGATTAATCAAAAAAAAACAACTGCCTTTTCTAGAATAAAACAATTTGAATTAAGATCGTTAGCTATTTGTGCTCTACTATTTGTATCTGTTTGTCTTGCAGTTGCTATACGAAATCTTCCTCTTTGGGTTGAATTGGTAGCCCCTATATGTACATTTTTAATAACTTCCTGGGAAATATACAAGGTATGGCTTATTTCTAGAATTAATGTTGATAAGAATACGTTAATAGAACAATCAAAAGCGATACTCCATTATGAATCATTATTTGGACGAGAAACTATATTTTTATTAGTTGGAGTAATAATATGGGGCTGTAGTTTTATTTTAAAACATGCATATCAAGATTGGTTTACAATCATAGTTTATACAGCTGTTTTGATTATTTCTTTATCACTTGGTATTTATCTTTATAAAGGAGTAATATCTAAAAGAATTGATGATTTTTTAAAAGCTACGGAAGAGCTTAAGGATTTTGAAGAATAGATGCTTATCTAGAATAAAAAGAGACTAAACATTCTAACAGAAATGTCTAGTCTCTTTCTTTAATATCTCAAGTCATTTCTCCAAAGAAATGCCTTTATAATCTAATTATTCCCATTCAATAGTTGCAGGTGGCTTAGAACTAATATCATAAGTAACGCGGTTCACACCTTTTACCTTGTTGATGATTTCATTAGAAATCTTACCAAGGAATTCGTAGGGTAGGTGAGCCCAGTCGGCTGTCATGGCATCGGTTGAAGTAACGGCACGAAGTGCTACTGCATTCTCGTATGTTCTTTCATCACCCATTACACCTACAGACTGAACTGGAAGAAGGATTACTCCTGCCTGCCATACCTGATCGTAAAGTCCCCATTCGCGTAATCCGCTGATGAAGATATCGTCTGCTTCCTGAAGTACGCGCACTTTATCGGGAGTGATATCGCCTAAGATACGAACGGCTAAACCTGGACCCGGGAAAGGATGACGGGTAATAAGATGTTCCATCATACCCAACTTACGGCCAACGCGACGTACTTCGTCTTTGAATAAAAGGCGGAGAGGTTCGCAAAGTTTCAGGTTCATTTCTTCTGGAAGACCACCTACGTTGTGGTGGCTCTTGATTACTGTTCCGGTGATGGAAAGTGACTCGATACAGTCTGGATAGATAGTACCTTGTGCCAGCCATTTCACATCTTTCAGTTTGCGGGCTTCTTCGTCGAATACATCAATAAAGCCTTTACCGATAATCTTGCGTTTGCGTTCAGGGTCTGTTACGTCAGCAAGTTCGCTGAAGAATTTATCTTTTGCATTTACACCAATTACGTTAAGACCTAAGTGTTCGTAATCGGTCATAACATTCTCGAATTCGTTTTTGCGAAGCATTCCGTGATCTACAAAGATACAAGTCAGGTTCTTACCAATTGCTTTGTTTAGCAGTACGGCAGCAACCGATGAATCTACACCACCAGAAAGACCAAGAACTACTTTATCATCGCCTAATTGTTCTTTCAACTGAGCAACAGTACTTTCAATGAACGAAGCCGGACTCCAGTCTTGTTTGCATCCGCAAATATCAACAACGAAGTTGCGAAGAATTTGTGTTCCGTCTGTTGTATGGAATACTTCAGGGTGGAACTGTACGCCCCATATTTGTTCGCCTTCAACCTGATAAGCAGCAATAGCTACCTCATTAGTTGAAGCGATGGTTTTAAAATTATCAGGAATGGCAGTGATGGTATCGCCGTGGCTCATCCATACCTGTGAGTTCTTTTCTACTCCTTTAAATAACACGTTTTCTTTGCAGAAAGTATCAAGATTAGCACGTCCGTATTCACGTGTGCCAGCTGGTTCAACTTTTCCGCCGTTCGTATACGCCATAAATTGTGCACCATAGCAGATACCCAAGATAGGATATTTCCCACGAATCTCACTTAAATCGATTTTAAAAGCCGCTTCGTCGTATACTGAGAAAGGGCTTCCGGATAGGATAACTCCCTTTACCGACTCATCGTTTTTAGGGAATTTGTTGTAGGGCAGGATTTCGCAATACGTATCCAATTCACGTACTCTGCGGCCAATAAGCTGAGTGGTCTGCGATCCGAAATCAAGAATGATAATCTTTTCTTGCATGATGTAATGTATATGTTTGGAATGTTATGCGTGCAAAAATACACATTATTCGCCAATAAATAAAAACCATTCACCAATAAAAAAGAATCATTCACCAATAAATGAAAATTCTACGCCAATTATTTAAAATCATTCGCCAATTATTTGTTTCTTGATAATATTAGAATTCTGGCAATGAAATCTAATTTTGTGATTTTATGTTTAGAGCCTTGTAGCTCTACAGCTTTTTTAATAACTTTGGCAGCTTCTATTAGTAATGTAATCACTATATAATATGTGACTAACCTTATAAATATAGCCAGTATGAAAAGCTCTCTATTCATTTAGTGTCGTTCATTTTGTCTTCAACTTAATGGTTAATTCTCATTTAGAGAATAAGTGCACTATCTGAATTAGACATATAGTAATATACGTTTATAAATCTTGAAATAATATGAATTTTAATATTTCCCATTGCAGCAGATGGATTTTAATATTCTTACTGCCTTTATTTACATCTACATTGATGGCAAAAGAGACAAAATCATCCATGCAAGTTACCGATTTGAGATGTGAGTACGTGCAAAATCCTTTAGGTGTGGATGTAGAGATACCCAATTTAAGCTGGAAACTTATTGATTTTACAAGAGGGCAACGTCAAACAGCTTATGAAATTTGTATTGCAAGTGATTCTACTCTTTTGAAGGATGGGAAGGCTGATGTATGGAGCAGTGGAAAAATAGCTTCACCTCAATCAACTTTGCTCCCTCTTAAATCCATAAAATTACATTCCGGACAACTCTGTTATTGGAAAGTCAGAGCTTATGATAAAGATAATAAAGCAACGTGCTGGAGCAATATTGCCCGTTTTTCTATCGGATTGCTACAAGCTTCCGATTGGAAAGGGCAATGGATAAAGCATCCAACCGCATCTAAAGAGAAACATTGCTGGTTCCGCAAGAACTTTAAGCTGGATAAAGTACTAAGTTCCGCCTTTGCTTATGTTGCCTCTATAGGCTATCATGAACTGTATGTTAACGGTAAGAAAGTAGACGATCGGATCTTGGCTCCTTCATTAACTCGTTTGGATAAGCGGGCCATGTACGTTACTTATGATATAACTTCTTTTCTGAAAAAAGGGAACAACACAATTGCTGTCTGGTATGGTCCCGGTTGGTCTATGTATGAATTCTTTCGGATGCCGCAAGCTTTTAAAGTACAGATGAATGGTTTTACAAGTGACGGAGAGCAGTTCTCTCTTCAATCGGATGCCTCCTGGAAATGTGCCGTCAGTAATAGTGCCAACAATGGAAAATGTGAATATAGAGATCATGGAGCCGAGCTGTTAGATGCAACCAAATATGTTCCAGACTGGAATGCAGTGAACTTTGATGACAGCCAATGGCAACAGGTCAAAGATACTGTAATCAATATTGCTTTGTCATCTCAGATTATGCCTCCTACAAGAATTCTGGAAACGATCCCTTCTCAGTCCATTACATCTCTTCCCAATAATAAATACAAAGCAGATATGGGGAAAAACTATACCGGATGGATTAATCTGCAGTTAAAAGGTATGCAACGGGGAGATAAGGTAGTTATAAAAGTGGCCGATGATGATAAAACAGAACAGGATTTTGCTCAACGAATGGTTTATATCTGTAATGGAGAGAGACTTGAGCAGTTCCGGAACCGGTTTAACTATGAGGCTGGTCGTTATATTACCATTGAAGGGCTGAAGGAACGTTCCCAATTGGAGAATATTACGGGGTATGCTATTGGTACCGATTTAGAGCAAACCGGACATTTCACTTGTTCAAAGGAATTATTCAATAAAATCTATGACACAGACCTTTGGACTTATCGCTGCAACACGATTGAAGGGTATACCAGTGATTGCCCGCATCGTGAAAGACTTGGATATGGAGAAGAAGTATTTGCAACTTCCTGGGGAATAGGTTTCCCTAATTATGACGTGAACTCTTTTTATAAGAAACATGTTCGCGACTGGACGGATGTACAAGAAGATAACGGATGGATTAATCATACGGCCCCACAAATTAATAGACATTACGGAGGTGCAATGTGGAGTAGCGCGGGTTTGAATGTTAGTTGCGAGTTCTACAAGAATACGGGCGATAAAAGAATTCTTGAAGCTATTTATCCTTCAGCAAAAAAGTGGCTGGAGTTCCTGAACTCAAAATGCAAGGATGGATTGCTTTGCCAGTATGGCGATCATTGGGGCAAATTCCTTGGTGATTGGGCGGCTCCTGGTGATCGCAAGGAAAAAGGTGATTCTCCGGAAGCACAATATTTCAATAACTGTACATATGCTATGAACCTGACAGACTTTATCACTATTGCCAGATTATTGGGCCACGAAGAGGATGCTGCGTTGTATGATAAACGGCTGGCTGATTTGAAAGTCAATATTCATAATCGCTTCTACAATCCTCAGCAAAGAATCTATTCTAAAGGTACTCAGGTACAAATGGCATTTGCACTGTTGACCAATATTGTGCCAGATTCTTGTCAATCAGCAGTAAAAGATAGATTTGAAGAGATCATGAAAGAAAAGCCCTATCTTGACATGGGGAGTTCCGGACTTCCTGTTTTGCTGAAATATCTCATTGAAAGATATGATGGGAACAGTTTTATGGATCAATGTCTGTCCAAAGAAACCTTGCCTGGTTTCGGCTATTTTTTGGCTCAAGGTGAAACAACCTGGCCAGAATACTGGAGTGTGGATGTTCCCAGTAAGATTCATACTTGTTTTACAGGTATAGCATCATGGTTTATGAAGAGTTTGGCAGGCATTCAACAAAGTTCTGAGCAAACCGGGTTCCAGCAATTTATTATCAAACCGTATATAGCTAAAGATGTGAACTTTGTTAAGTCCGATGAAGAAACCGGATATGGAAAAATTAAAGTTGACTGGAAAAAGGAAAATTTAAATTTTACCTTGAATTGCTCCATTCCTGTAAATAGTCAGGCACTTGTTTATATCCCGGCAAATGATTATAAGAACATAACTGAAAGTGGAAAAAAAATAAGAAACAGTGAGAATATTCATTTCTTGAAAACCGAAGGAAAATATGCTGTTTATATAGTTCTATCGGGTGATTACATCTTTGGATCTTCCTTGTAGAATTGCATGAAGTACAATACCTTCAATTTATCCAGGCGCATTTGTTAATTTACCTGTTTCATGTGTTTTTAAATAAAAAGATAAATTTGAAATAATAAAGGAATAAACCTAGGTCTATAATAACTAATTAATAAGTCTAATAAAAAATGAAAAAGAAATCTTATTTGCAGTTTTTATGCTTGCTGTTGTTTTGCTGTAACCTAACCTTTGCTCAGCAAAAAGTAATTAAAGTGGCTTGTGTGGGGAATAGCATTACACAAGGAGTTGGAGTAAAAGACCAGAAGAAAGATAGTTATCCAGCCGTACTTGGACGATTATTGGGCGATGGATACGAAGTGCATAACTTTGGCTTCAGTGGGAGAACCTTATTAAACAAAGGAGACCATCCATACATGAAGGAAAAAAAGTATCAGGATGCATTGGATTTTATGCCGGATATAGTAACCATCAAGCTGGGAACTAATGATAGTAAACCTCAGAACTGGAAGTATAAAAAGGAATTTAAAAAAGACCTGACGACTATGGTAAAAGCTTTTAAGGCATTACCTTCAAAGCCAAAAATATATCTTTGTTATCCAGTTCAGGCTTATGCCATACAATGGGGAATAAACGACAGTATTATCACACACGATGTTATTCCTTACATCAAGGCTGTTGCTAAGAAAATGAAGGTAGAAACCATTGATCTGCATACTCCTCTAAGTGGATGTCCTCAGTATTTTCCTGATCATGTACATCCTAACGAAGCTGGAGCTATACGTATTGCTGAAGAAATTTATAAAGTTTTAAAGAAGCAAGACATCCCCAATTAGACTATTAGAACAAAATAGGGATTAATTAAATTACACTTCTTTTTGAGTATTTATTTTTGTAGCTTCGTATTATAATGTAAAACGAATATGAACTGCATAAAATAATACCAATGAAGAAGTGTAATTTAAAGAAACTTTTTGTTGCCTTACTATTAATTTTAATGCCGTTTGTTGCTTTTGCGCAAGCAATAATTCAGCAGACGGAACAAAAACTCACATCACCCGATGGTGCTTATGAGTTTACTTTTTATCAAAAATAGCTTTCGCCTGAGACAAAGCAGATGTATTACTCTCTTTTTTATAAGGAAAAGATTGTAATTAAGGAGTCGGAGCTTGGTGCTATGATTGAAAACCTGTTGTTTGAGTCGGCATTGAGCGTGCCTAATGATACCTGTCGTTTATGGTGCGAAAACCTATCTCTTATCGGGGCAGATCATTCATCGGTTGTTACGGATTCTACCATCAATACTTGGGTTAGTAAATCATATTATCGGGTGCTTCAATTATAATTGTGAAGGATAACAAAGTGGCCTTTGGATGCAATGCATATAAAGCCAATGTGCCTTGGAAAGTTAGTAGGCACATTGACTTAGGTTTTGAATGTAATATTATCGTTTTTCTTTCAATATATCTCGTATCTCAGAAAGTAAGTTCTCTTCCTTGCTAGGAGCAGGAGGTGTTGGAACTTCATCCTTCTTTCTGCTCATTTTAGTTATTAATTTAATAAATAAAAAAATAGAAAATGCAATAATCAGAAAGTCGAAAGTACTTTGTAGAAAGTTGCCATAATTTAAAGTAGCTGCTGCGGTTATCTCTTTCCCGTTGGCACCATACACAGCATCTTTGATTACCCATTTAAGTTCTTTGAAGTTAACGCCGCCGAAGAGAACACCTATGGCAGGCATAATAACATCCGCCACTAAGGAAGATACAATTTTTCCAAATGCACCACCGATAATTATACCGATAGCCATGTCAATCACATTGCCTTTCATAGCAAATGCTTTAAATTCTTGTAGAATGTTACTTTTTCCCATATTTTTTTATATTTAAGATGAAAATGTGTGCTAATATAAAAACATTTTAGTACTTTTGCGCTGCAATTAGGAAATCTCTTTTGAGAGTTAACCAGTTTATTTTAAGTATTGCTAAATTGTACAACTTTTGTGTCGTATTAATAACATTTTTGATGTATTTTGGTTCACTTCATTTCCTTTATGTAACAACGGATATTTTAGAATGAATATTATAAAACCCTTAAAAGTTTAACAAAATGATTAAAGTAGGTATTAATGGATTCGGCCGTATCGGACGTTTTGTATTCCGTGCTGCTCAGACAAGAAACGACATTGAAATCGTAGGTATTAACGACCTTTGCCCAGTAGATTACTTGGCTTATATGTTGAAGTATGACACAATGCACGGTCAGTTCGAAGGAACTGTTGAAGCAGATGTTGAAAAGAGCCAATTGATCGTTAATGGTAAAGCTATTCGTATTACAGCAGAACGTAACCCAGCAGATTTGAAATGGGATGCAGTTGGTGCTGAATATGTAGTAGAATCTACAGGTCTTTTCCTTTCAAAAGACAAAGCTCAGGCTCATATCGAAGCTGGTGCTAAATACGTAGTTATGTCTGCTCCTTCTAAAGATGATACCCCAATGTTCGTTTGTGGTGTTAACGAAAAATCTTACAAAGGTGAGCAATTCGTATCTAATGCATCTTGTACTACTAACTGTTTAGCTCCTATCGCTAAAGTATTGAACGATAAGTTCGGTATCCTTGACGGTTTGATGACTACAGTTCACTCTACAACTGCAACTCAAAAAACAGTTGACGGTCCTTCAGTAAAGGATTGGAGAGGTGGTCGTGCTGCTTCTGGTAATATTATCCCTTCATCTACTGGTGCTGCTAAAGCTGTAGGTAAAGTTATTCCTGAATTGAACGGCAAATTGACAGGTATGTCTATGCGTGTTCCTACTTTGGACGTTTCTGTAGTAGACTTGACAGTAAACTTAGCAAAACCTGCTACTTATGCTGAAATCTGTGCTGCAATGAAAGAAGCTTCTGAAAACGAATTGAAGGGTATCCTTGGTTACACTGAAGATGCAGTAGTTTCTGCTGACTTCTTAGGTGACACTCGTACTTCTATCTTCGATGCTAAAGCAGGTATCGCTTTGACTAACACTTTCGTAAAAGTTGTTTCTTGGTACGATAACGAAATCGGTTACTCTAACAAAGTTCTTGATTTGATCGCTCACATGGCAACAGTAAACAAGTAAGAAATCATTTCTTCATAATAGAAAGCTGCTTTGGGTAACCGAAGCAGCTTTTTTTATCTCCCTTTGTTTCTTTCTATTATTTAATATTTAAAATGTAAAGCTCCTTTTTTAAGTTAGAGGTTTATATTTTCAAGAAATTTGTGTAAGTTTGTACACATTATTACTTGTGCAATCATGGCAAATTTTGACTTAATTACTATACTAGGACCTACAGCTTCAGGAAAGACCCCTTTTGCTGCTGCTTTGGCTAATGAATTGGATACTGAAATTATCAGCGCCGATTCCCGGCAGATTTACAGGCAAATGGATTTGGGTACAGGGAAAGATTTGGCAGATTATGCGGTGAACGGCATGCCGGTTCCATATCATCTGATTGATATAGCAGAACCTGGCTACAAGTATAATGTATTTGAGTATCAGAGAGATTTTCTTGTTGCCTACAATTCGATAAAACAAAAAGGTAAATTACCTATTCTTTGTGGAGGAACCGGAATGTATCTGGAATCTGTTCTGAAAGGCTATAAACTTATTCCTGTTCCCGAGGATAAGGAATTGCGCGGTAAGCTTGCTGATAAATCACTGGAAGAACTTACCGAAATATTAAAAAACTACAAGGCTCTTCATAACTCTACAGATGTTGATACAGTCAAACGGGCAATCCGGGCTATTGAGATTGAAGAGTATTATCTGAAGAATGATATTAAGCAAAGAGAATTTCCAGCAATTAATAGTTTAATTATAGGGGTTGATATTGACAGGGAGCTTAGACGGCAGAAGATTTCGAACCGACTTCGCCAACGACTGGATGATGGTATGGTGGACGAAGTAAAGCGGTTGCTTGATAAGGGAATTCCGGCTGAAGATCTTATTTATTATGGACTGGAATATAAATATCTCACATTGTACCTTACTTCTCAACTAACTTACGAGGAGATGGTTGCGCAACTTGAGATTGCCATTCATCAGTTTGCCAAGCGACAAATGACTTGGTTCAGGGGAATGGAACGCAGGGGTTTTACCATTCATTGGCTGGATGCTACTTTGCCGATGCAAGAGAAAATAGAACGAGTAAAAGGTTTACTAAATAGCTGATTATATATGAACGAAGATCCAAATAGATGGGGGATTATTTATAATCCCAAAGCAGGAACAAGAAAAGTTCAGAAACGATGGAAGGAGATTAAAGAGTACATTGAAAGTAAACATGTGGCTTTTGATTATGTCCAGTCAGAGGGTTTTGGAACGGTGGAAGTTTTGGCTCGTGCATATGCAAGCGAAGGATACCGTATAATTGTAGTTGTTGGTGGTGACGGAGCGCTAAATGATGCTGTAAATGGTATTCTGACTTCTTCTGCGGAACAGATTAGTGACATTGCTATTGGTGTTATCCCCAATGGAATTGGAAATGATTTTGCCCGCTACTGGAATATCAATTTGAATTATAAGGAAGCGGTGGACTGGATTATTAATAACCGACGGAAGAATATTGATGTGGGGTATTGCTCTTATTTTGATGCCTATAAACATGAACGTCGCTATTTTCTGAACGCATTGAATATTGGTCTGGGAGCACGTATAGTGAAGATTACAGATCAGACGAAACGTTTTTGGGGAGTAAAGTCTTTATCTTTTTTGGCTGCACTGTTTTTACTTTTCTTTGAACGGAAACTTTACCGGATGCATTTGCGAATCAATGATGAACATATTCGTGGACGGATTATGACAGTTTGTGTGGGAAATGCAAGCGGATACGGGCAGACACCAAGCGCAGTTCCTTATAACGGCTGGCTTGATGTTTCTGTTATCTATGGCTCAGAGCCGTTACAGCTGCTTGCCGGACTTTGGATGCTGATTCAGGGACGAATTCTGAATCATAAAATGGTAAAATCTTACCGGACAAAGATGGTACGCGTGTATAAAGCACGAAATGCGGCAGCAGATGTAGATGGACGTATTCTTCCCAATCATTACCCATTGGAGATTGGTATCTTAAGTGAAGCTATTACATTGATTATACCTAATTAAATTATGAATATAAAAGATTTAAAAAATACTGATTCCGGCAACTTCTTCCTACTTGCCGGTCCTTGTGTGATTGAAGGGGAGGAGATGGCTCTTCGTATAGCTGAACGTGTGGTGAAAATGACCGATCGGCTTCGTATTCCTTATGTTTTTAAGGGCTCTTATCGTAAAGCGAACCGTTCACGTCTGGACTCTTTTATGGGAATTGGCGACGAAAAGGCTTTGAAAATATTGAAAAAGGTAAGTGAAACGTTTGGTGTGCCTACAGTTACGGATATTCATTCGGCTGAAGAGGCTGTGATGGCTGCTGAATATGTAGATGTGCTTCAAATTCCGGCTTTTCTTTGCCGTCAGACAGACTTGTTGGTCGCTGCAGCTAAAACAGGAAAGATTGTGAATATCAAGAAAGGACAATTCTTGTCTCCCGGAGCGATGCAGTTTGCTGCTAATAAAGTCGTGGAAGCAGGCAATAATAATGTAATGCTTACCGAACGTGGAACCACTTTTGGCTATCAGGACTTAATTGTTGATTATCGTGGCATTCCCGAAATGCAAAAGTTTGGCTTTCCGGTTATCCTGGATGTTACTCACTCTTTACAACAGCCAAATCAAACAAGCGGGGTTACAGGTGGTATGCCTGAATTAATTGAAACTGTGGCTAAAGCGGGTGTTGCTGTAGGAGTTGACGGTCTGTTTATTGAAACACACGAAAATCCTGTCGTTGCTAAGAGTGACGGTGCAAATATGCTGCAGTTAGACCTTCTTGAAGGACTACTTGTAAAACTAGTACGTATAAGGGAAGCGATTAAGTAATTAACCGATTTTACTGATCTTTTTCAACTTTTCTTCGTCTATGATCTTTATTTTTCGTCCATCAATGGTGATTAGGTGTTCATTGGAAAAGTTGGAAAGGGTACGTATAGCATTGGAAGTGGTCATGTTTGAGAGATTGGCCAGGTCTTCACGCGATAGATAGATACTAAGTGTAGAGCCATCTTCTTCCAGTCCGTAGCTGTCTCTCAAAAAAAGCAGCGATTCTGCAAGGCGTCCACGAATATGTTTTTGGGTTAGGTTCACGGTTCTTTCGTCTGCAATACCAAGGTCGATGGAAAGCTGACGGATAAAGAACATAGCTAGTTCGTTGTTTTGGCTGATAAGAGTCATAATGGTTGCCATTGGAATCAGCATAATTGTGGAAGACTCGAAAGCTGAGGCTGCTGTTACGTAATCTTCTTTTGCAAAAAAAGCGCGGTAACCAAAGTACTCAACAGGTTTGATTACTCTGATAATCTGACTTCTTCCTCCTACACCTTCTTTATAGATTTTAACCTTTCCAGTGAGAAGGCACATAAGTTGGGTGGGAGTTTCTCCTTCACAATAAATTACTTCGTTCTTTTTATAGCTCTGAATAGTAAAATTACTCATTAAGTACTCCCTTTGCTCGCTATTAAGGGGATACCACATATCAGCAATATGCTCTGATATTTCTTCTTCTGACAATTTTTTTTTAATCATAGCCTGTGTTATAAAACCGTGTTATAAAGCACAAATATATATATTAAAAATGAAATAATGAATTTTATGAGAGGAAATTCATTGTTTTAGCTAGAATCAGACGGTAGAAGTTTGCAGAACTTCTTTTGCTTTTATATAAAAATTGATGGAGCATTAATTCTATTTTGTACAAAAGAAAATAATCTTTTGTACAAAAGAATTAATTATTCTGTACAAGAGAATTAATTGTTTTGTACAAGGATTAAAAAATGATTCACCAGTTATTTAGAAAATAGCAGTTCGCTTGATTTAGACTATCGCCAATAATTATGTGTTTCCGGATTGTTTTCAAAGATAAACATACATTCTCCTTACAAGCAAAGCCTCCTCTTTTTCTAGCTATCTAGATAATTCGCTGTCTTGTGGACTTTTTTTTCCGATAAAACTTCCCGTAATTTAGTATCATTGTATCTTTACCTTATGCCATTTTCCTATATAATTACCCCTTTCTAATCAAAATATCTAAAAATATGAAATTGAGATTGCGTTTTGATTGCTTATTGCTTGAAATCATTATATTTGTAGTTGTTCGATATAGAGCAACTCAATATAATAAAAGGAGACTAATTGAAGCACTATATAATACAAATATTGCTATTCGTTTGCTTCTTTACCTCCGTGCCTCATTTTGCAATGTCTACGGAGGGAAGTGTTGGAATGAAAGAACGCCATGAGTTGGTGGATTCCATTCTAAACAATATTTTGCGATCTTCAGCCAAGTATGAGAAGATAGTTGAAAGTTATGATGCTGAATTGTATATAAAGAAAAGTATGCAGGTTAAAAAGAAGAATTTCCTGCTTCATTTTGCTCCATTAACATTAAAAGGTGATAAAAGGATAAAGAACAATATTACAGAATCACTAAGTGAACTTCATTTTTCAGCTCCCAATATCTATGATCAGAAAGTTAAAGCATTGTATGGAAATAGCCCGCATCTTTACGGGCCTTCTGAAATTATTTCGCCTTATTTTAAAGTAAATATTTATTCTCCATCTTTATTGTATGACAAACTTCTTTCTCCTCTGGCTCCTAATGCAAAAGATTATTATACATATAAGATAGATTCGGTTTTCATAACTAAAAGCGGTAAACAGTATAAGATCCTGATTATCCCCAAAAATGGAAGTTATCAATTAGTTCGCGGATATATGATTGTCAATAATCCAACATGGAGAGTGAGTCAACTTTACATGCAGGGAACCAATGAGTATATGCGGTTTAATGTCATGATTTGGATGGGGAAAAACGGAAATGAAAAATACCTTCCGGTAAGATATGCAATGGGTGCTTTTATTGAGATGCTGGGAAATGTCATTGATATAAATTATACAGCCAGTCTGAAATATTCGAATATCAGATTACTTGAAGATGGCATGTTAAAGAAAAAGAAACATCATTATAATCTTTCAGATTCTTTTTCTTTTAGCCGCGGAGAAAATGTTTGTATTAACGATAGCGTAAGCTTCTCCAGTTTAAGGCATTTCCCGTTAAGCGAAGCAGAAAAAATACTATATCGTGATTATACAGTATTCTGTGATTCATCACAAATAAAAGAAAAGAAAGCTAAAAGTGATCTTAGCTTTTGGGGACAGATGGGGGATTTCTTGTTGAACAGTTATACAATAAATTCCTCTTCAATGGGAAGTCTGAGATGTTCACCAATCATAAATCCTTTTCTTGTGAGTTATAGCCACAATGATGGCTTTTCATATCGGCAGGATTTTAAGTATAACCGGCTTTTTGCAGACGATCGTTTATTACGTGTGGTTCCTAACATTGGTTATAACTTCAAGCATAGCGAATTCTACTGGAAGATTAATTCGGATTATGATTACTGGCCTGAAAAAAGGGCATCTATTCATTTAAGCATTGGTAACGGTAACCGTATTTATAGTAGTAAGGTGGTTGAAAGTATTAAGGGTATTCCGGATAGCTTGTTTAATTTCGATGAGTTGCATCTGGATTATTTTAAAGATCTGTTCTTAGACTTTAACCATAGTGTGGAAATATTAAACGGACTATTTATTAAGGCAGGTGTTACCATTCATCAAAGAGATGCTGTGAAACCATTAACGATGAATACCCTTCTTCCTTTGGTCTCGTCAAGGAGTGAGATTGATGCACTAGACGGACTTAAGTCCCGATACGTGAGCTTTGCTCCCCGTTTGCAGCTAATCTGGACCCCAGGACAATTTTATTATCTGAAAGGGAAACGGAAAGTTAATCTCTATTCTAAGTTTCCAACATTCTCTTTAGATTATGAACGGGGATTGAAAGGAGTGATGACCAGTACGGGGCAATACGAAAGAATAGAGTTTGATATGCAGCACCATATTTCTCTTGGTCTGATGCGCGATATATACTATAGGGTAGGCACCGGAGCTTTTACAAATACACATGAACTTTATTTCGTAGATTATGCAAATCTGTCCAAACATAATCTTCCGGTTGGGTGGAATGATGATATTGGAGGCGTCTTTCAGCTATTGGATAGTCGTTGGTATAACTCTTCCAATTGTTATATCCGTGCACATTTTACCTATCAGGCACCTTTTCTGCTACTTTCTCATTTAAGAAAATACACCCGTTTTGTTATTAATGAACGAATTTATGCAAGTGCTCTAAGTGTTCCTCATCTTAATCCCTATATAGAATTAGGTTATGGAATAGGTACGCATGTTTTTGATGCAGGAGTTTTCGTGAGTTATGCCAAAACAAGTTTTAAACAGATTGGATGTAAGTTTACTTTTGAATTATTTAATCGTTGATCTTTAGAATCTTACGAATTTAGAAAACAAGTTCTTGAAAAAATGATTAAAAAAGATTTGCGTAGTTCAGAATATCTGCCTATCTTCGCATCGCATTTGAAAGAAAGCACATACCCAGGGAAGTTTGGGTGAGTGGCTGAAACCAGCAGTTTGCTAAACTGCCGAACGGGTAACCGTTCCGGGGGTTCGAATCCCCCAGCTTCCGCTGATAATAAAAAGAGACCTTTATACGGGTCTCTTTTTTTATACCTGTAGGTCAGTTCTATGACGGCTCAGCCAATATTCTGAAGGGGGGAATATCAGAATCATTATTTTTGCATCTTGAAAAAGAAGAAAAACAATCCCACTCCCATAGAAATTGCTGAATTATTTAATTTTATTCTCCAATAAATAAAAATCATTGGAGAATAAATCTGAATGATTCACCAATGATTTTTCAAAAAAGACGATTAAGAATAGTTGCGGGATAATCTCTCTGAAAGTCTCAAGTAATGTAGAAGAATTAGTCTTGATGTTTTCAGAAATTATAAAGACGTTTAAAGCCTTCCAGCAAAGAGTTTCATAGCATTTAGAGCTTAGTTTGCAAAGACAATAAATGATCAGTTTATAAAAGTAAACCCACAAAATAATTGCAACAAGCATTGGTCTAAAACTATTAATAAAAAGAGTTTAAGAGTTATTCTAATCGTAAATACAATTAACAATAGGCACCAAAATACAAAAAACACTGCCAAAAAAGAGGCAACTTATAACTGAATCATTTGTCCAGGTATTTTATTTTATAGGGGTAACTATTTAATAATCAGTGTCTGCCAGTACGAAATCGAGGGGCTATAAATATATGTATAAAATATACCATCCAGCATCCTAATTATTTAAAAAGAATCATGCTGTTAGCACTCAAAACGTAGCAGAACACAATTGTCCGGATGGCAAACTCCAGCAAGAACACAACAAAGAGCATCTGAGCGATTTAAGCATGTAGGATCAGAAATCCACACGTAAGAGTTATATCAACCCAGAATATTAGGTAACGGCGATACCCTTAAGCAATTTCTTGCCGAAGTAGTATGATACGACAAAACAGGAGAAATGGGAGAAAAGAATTTCTCATCAGTAGCAAATACAATAGAAAATCACTATGATTGAATACTCTATTCCTTTGTCAACCGAAGCATTTGTACTTCTATTTATAAAGAAGTTCAATATCCTTTCATAATTTTAGGGCTATACATTATAAGTGTTTTTTTAATGTGAATTTAGTTTTCTTTTATCTGAAATTGAAAACTAAATATCTTATTTTGCAATTAGAGATAAGATAATTGGTTTAATTTTGTTATTTAGATAAATATTAGTCTCAGGATGATTGCAATTGATAACTAAAATAGAATATGAAAAGAAAAACAAAAATTACTTTATTGGCACTTGTAGGATTACTTGCATTGAGCTTGAATTCTTATTCTCAGGATAAGAACTTTTATATTTTCATCTGTTTCGGACAATCTAATATGGAGGGAAATGCCAAAATTGAACCACAGGATAAGATTATGACCGATAACCGTTTTCAGGTTTTGTCAACAGTTGATTGTCCCGACATGGGAAGAGTCAAAGCTAACTGGTATCCTGCCGTTCCACCATTGTGCCGTTGCAATACCGGCTTAACACCTGCTGATTATTTTGGAAGAACAATGATTGCTAATCTGCCAAAGAATGTCAGAATTGGTGTTATAAATGTTGCTGTTGGTGGATGTAAAATTGAGCTTTATGATAAAGATAATTATCAGTCGTATGTAGCTACTGCTCCATCATGGATGACTGGTATGATAAATCAATATGATGGTAATCCTTATGCACGATTGGTTGAAATGGCTAAAATAGCTCAAAAATCGGGCGTAATAAAAGGTATCTTGTTACATCAGGGAGAATCAAATACAAATGATGAGACTTGGCCATCAAAGGTGAATGGTGTTTATAACAATCTGATTAAGGACCTGAAACTGAATCCTAAATCGGTGCCACTACTTGCCGGAGAACTTGTTGCTGCTGATCAGGGTGGCAAATGTGCAAGCATGAATACTATTATAAATAAACTTCCTCAAACAATTCCAAATTCACACGTTGTCTCTTCCAAAGATTGCACTGCTGCGGGCGATGGACTGCACTTTACTGCCGAAGGTTATAGAAAACTAGGTAAAAGATATGCCGTAAAAATGCTTTCTTTATTAGGTGTAAAGGTTAGCTCTGAAGAGTAGCTACCTGTTATTTCAGGTAAAGAATACTATGAATATTAAATGAAGAATTTAAATATGATTTCGAATATGTCTGATTTTCAACGTAAATCAAAGAAGATACTTTCAAGGCGTTTTGGGCGGAATATCAGCCTTTTTACAAAATTGCTGCTTGCACTCTTTCTTCTGGGAATAATAAGTACTGAATTATCTGTGGCTGCCGAGCCGGTAAATGTAAAACAGACTAAGTATTCAAAGATATGGGTGGGTACCTGGAGTACGTCTCCTATGTTGGTTGAACCGAATAACATGCCACCTGCACCGGGATTGACGAACAACACTTTGCGTCAGGTGGTTCATGTATCAATAGGAGGGAATGTTGTCCGACTTCGTTTCTCGAATGTTTTCAGCAAAAGTCCTGTCACGATGAAGAAGGTTGCAATTGCTGTTTCAAAGGAAGGAGGAACTGTTGATGCTTCAACACAAAAGATGCTTACCTTTAAAAAAATGAATGAGGTGACGATGGCTCCTAATGAAGAGGTAACATCTGATCCACTGTCATTTAATCTGGCTGCAGGATCAAGACTAGCTATAACTATATATTTTGGCAATACTTCTCCTGAGGTGACTGGGCATCCTGGCTCACGTACTACATCTTATATTTTAGAAGGAAATCAAATCTCATCTATTGATTTTGATAAAGCTATTAAAACAGATCACTGGTACGTTATAAATGGCATTGAAGTAAAAGCTTCACCCAAAGCTGCCACGATAGCCGTTTTGGGTAACTCCATAACAGACGGCAGGGGATCGGGTACCAATAAGCAAAATCGGTGGACGGATATTCTTTCAGAGAAATTGTTGAAGAATCCGGCAACACGCCAATATGGAGTACTGAACCTGGGTATAGGAGGCAACTGCGTGGTTAGAGGTGGTCTTGGCCCAACAGCTCTGACACGCTTCGACCGGGATATTCTGTCACAAAGTAATGTGCGCTGGCTCATTATTTTAGAAGGTATCAATGATATTGGAGGAATCAGAAGCAATGAGGATGTTTCATTTATGGTGAAAAGTCTAATTGATGCTTACAGTTCAATGATTGACAAGGCTCATGCTAAAGGTATAAAAGTGTATGGTGCTACAATTCTGCCATTTGCAAAGTCTTTTTATGATAAAGACTTTCGCCAGTTGGCCAGAGATCAGGTCAATGAATGGATCAGGAACAGTGGTCGCTTTGATGCGGTGATAGATTTTGATAAAATAATGCAGAATCCGGATGCTCCGACAACTATTCTGTCCGACATGCACGACGGTGACTTTCTGCATCCTAATCAAGCTGGTTATAAAAGAATGGGAGAATCAATTGATTTGAATTTATTTAAATAGTTGTCGCTTTTACCTTTAGCTTTTTTAGAATCTTAAATATAATAACTAATAACATGAAAAAACTTACTTTTTTATTTTTTATGGCTCTTATTTTTAGTTTAAATATAAATAGTCAGACTGTTATAACTGCAAATAATGATAACTCTAGTATAGGAACTTCTGCTTCATCGAATGTAAGAACTTCAAAATATCCTATGATTTTACCTGATAGCCGTGCTGTTTTCCATGTAAAAGCTCCTGAAGCACAAAAAGTACAGCTTGATTTAGGGAAGAAGTACGATATGATAAAAAATAACGAAGGTATATGGGAGGTTACTACTGATTCGCTGACAGAAGGCTTTCATTATTATTCTTTGTTGATTGATGGCGTAGCTGTTGCTGATCCTGCTAGCGAGTCTTTTTATGGTATGAGTAGAATGGCTAGTGGCATAGAAGTACCTTTTAAAGGAGATGGATATTATGCGGTTAAAGATGTTTCACACGGTGATGTAAGAATGAAGCGTTATTATTCATCTGTTACAAAGACCTGGCGTCGCTTTTTTATTTATACTCCTGCAGGATATGATGCTGATATAAATCAAAAATATCCGGTGTTGTACTTGATGCATGGTGGTGGAGAAGATGAACGTGGCTGGTCAACTCAAGGCAAAACTGATTTAATTCTGGATAATCTGATTGCTGCGAAAAAAGCGAAACCAATGCTTATTGTAATGGTTGATGGCAACATTGGTAATGGAGGATTTAGTGAATCATCATTGAAAGCATTTGAATCTGAATTAAAAGAATGTATAATTCCTGTTGTTGAAAAAGAATATCGCGTTAAAACTGATTCAAAGAATCGTGCGCTTGCCGGTTTATCAATGGGTGGTATCCAAACTCTTTATGCCGGAGTAAAGAATACCCAACTATTCTCTTTTCTCGGAGTTTTTAGTTCTGGTTGGTTGCCTAACTTAAATGGTGTTGCAGAAGCTCAATATGAGTTTATGAAGAATAATTCTGATCTGATAAACAAAAATCTAAAGCAATTTTGGATCGCTCAAGGTGGTAAAGAAGATATTGCACATAAGAATTGTCAGATTATGCTTTCAAAATTTAATGATATGAAGATTAAATATACTTATAGTGAATATCCCGGAGGACATACCTGGCCGGTATGGAGAAATAATCTCTATAATTTTGCTCAGTTATTATTTAAATAATTTTGTTAGCGATAGGAATCTATAAAATAAATTGTAAGAAATGAAATCTGCTATTCTTTCAAAGCCGAAAATGGTAAAGCTTGGTGTCTTTATTTGTAGTTTATTATTTTGTAATAGTATTATAGCTCAGGATAAATTATATCAGAATACTTTTCCATTAAGTGATGTGACATTACTTAATGGTCCTTTTAAGCATGCCAGAGATCTGAATATTCAGACACTTTTGAAATATGATGTTAATCGTTTATTAGCTCCTTACCGTAAGGAAGCAGGATTGGCTCCCAAAGGTGAGAGTTATGAAAACTGGATTGGACTGGATGGGCATGTGGGAGGACATTACCTCTCGGCAATGGCAATTAATTATGCTGCTACCGGTAATGCAGAGTGTAAGAAACGTTTGGAGTACATGATCGCGGAACTAAAAGCTTGCCAGGATGCTAATGCAAAGAAGCACCCGGAATGGGGAGAAGGATATGTAGGTGGTGTTCCCGATAGCAAAGTTATTTGGCCTAAGATTAAGGCCGGTGATGTTAGTGTGATCTGGAAGTACTGGGTGCCCTGGTACAACGTACATAAAATGTATGCCGGGCTTAGAGACGCATGGCTATATACCGGTAACAAAGAAGCAAAAAGGATTTTTATTAAATTCTGCGACTGGGCTATTAATATCACTTCTGGTCTTTCTGATATGAAAATGGAAGAGATGCTTGGTAATGAGCATGGTGGTATGAATGAAGTTTTTGCCGATGCATATCAGATGACTGGCGATCAGAAATATCTGATTGCTGCAAAGCGTTTTTCTCATAAAATGTTGCTTGATGCAATGGCAGCAAATACAGATAATCTTGATAATAAACACGCAAATACACAGGTGCCTAAGGTGGTCGGTTTTGAAAGAATAGCAGAACTATCTCACGATGATAAATATGGAAAGGCTGGAAGCTTTTTCTGGGAAACGGTAACAGCCAATCGTTCTCTTGCATTTGGTGGAAATAGCAGGAGGGAAATCTTCCCGAGTGCAGCTGCCTGTTCGGATTATGTAAATGATGTAGAAGGTCCGGAAAGTTGTAATTCATATAATATGTTGAAACTAACTGAAGATCTTTTCAGGGTAAATCCGTTGGCTAAATATGCCGATTTTTACGAAAGAACGCTATTTAACCACATACTTTCGTCTCAGCATCCCGAACATGGAGGATATGTATATTTTACATCAGCTCGCCCACGTCATTACAGGGTATATTCTACTCCGAATGAGGGAATGTGGTGCTGTGTAGGAAGCGGTATGGAGAACCATGGTAAATATGGTCAGTTTATCTATACCCACTCTAAAGATTCGTTGTTTTTGAATCTGTTTATTGCTTCAGAATTGAACTGGAAAGACAAAAATATAAAAGTAAGACAGGAAACTGGATTCCCTAACGAGGAACAGACAAAACTTACCATAACCAGTGGTAATGCTCGTTTCAGGTTGATGATTCGTTATCCTTATTGGGTAAATGATGGACAGCTGAAAATTACGGTTAATGGAAAGATGGTTGACATTGTTGGGCATCCGTCATCTTATGTAAGCATTGACAGAATCTGGAAAAAAGGGGATGTAGTAGAAATTAAATTCCCGATGAATACTCATATTGAACGTCTGCCTAATGTGCCTAATTATATAGCTTTTATGCATGGGCCTATCTTGCTGAGTGCAAAAACGGGCACAGAGGATATGAAAGGATTGGTTGCTGACGATTCCAGATGGGGGCATATTGCCGGTGGAAAGAAATTGCCTTTAAATGAAGCTCCGATTATTGTCGAGGATAATATCGCATCATTGACAGATAAGGTAATACCTGTAGCTGGAAAACCGTTTAATTTTACTTTCTCACAGGTTAAAATGGTTAATCCGATAAAGGTTGTACTTGAACCATTTTATAAAATTCATGATGCGAGATATGAAATGTATTGGATGACTTTATCAAACAGTCAGTACCGTTCTTATATTGATTCACTTTCAGTATTGGAACAACAAAAAGCCGATTTGCAGAAACGTACCATTGACTTTGTGGCTCCGGGAGAGCAACAACCGGAAGTTGACCATGCTTCTGAAAAGCAAAATACAAATAGTGGAAATAGTTTGGATGAATTTTGGCGTGATGCTCGCAATGAAGGATATTTTAGCTATAAACTTGCTACAAATAAGGAAACTGGTCTGAGTTTGATGGTGCGTTACTGGGGAGCTGAAACGGGTAATAGGAAATTTGATATTTACATTGATAATGAGAAGTTAGTAACGGAGAATATAAGTGACAAATGGAATAAAAAAGAATTCCAAAATGTAGAATATCTTATCCCTGATTCAATGCTGAAAGGCAAAGATTACGTTAGGGTTAAGTTTCAATCCATGCCTGGTAATATTGCCGGTGCAGTTTATTATGTTCGTATAGTCAGAAATAAATAGAATTAGTAATTAGGATTAACTGTTAGAATAGATCTTTGCTGAGAAATATTCATCAGTTAATCCTTTTAATTATGTAAAATCTTTAAATATATAAAATGAACAACATTAAAATTTCAATACTGATTTCATTATTCTGCCTTCTTGCTATCCCAAATGGGTGGGCGCAAAAAGGAGGAAAACTTAAAATGTGGTATGATAAACCTGCTAAAGTGTGGAATGAAGCGCTTCCGATTGGTAACGGCAGACTGGCAGCAATGGTTTTCGGAGATCCTGTTAATGAAAAACTACAGTTAAATGAAAGCACTTTTTGGTCAGGTGGTCCATCACGTAATGACAATCCTGACGGTTTATCTGTACTTGACTCAGTGCGATATTATATTTTTAAAGAAGACTACAAACGAGCCGATTTTCTGGCAAACAAAGGACTTACTGCAAAACAATTACATGGCTCTATGTTTCAGATAGCTGGAAACCTGAATCTGGCATTTAAGGGTAATGATACATATACAGATTATTACAGGGAACTCGATCTGGAAAAAGCTGTTTTTACTACTTCCTACAAGGTGGATGGAGTAACTTATAAAAGAGAAATTTTTGCATCGAAACCAGATCAGGTTATTGTAGTAAGACTTACAGCCAGTAAACCTGGAAAATTATCTTTTGCAGCAAGTTTTGATGGGGCTTTGCAGAAATCGGTGAAGGTGCTGGATACTAAAACTCTCGAGATAACAGGCTTATCTGGTACTCATGAAGGTGTAACCGGACAAGTAAAATTCGATGCACGCGCTAAAATCTTAAATTCAGGTGGAACTACAACAATTGAATCAAATAAGATCAATGTAAGTAAGGCTAATGAAGTTGTTATCCTGATATCTATTGCAACTAATTTCACCGATTATAAAACTTTATCGACAGATGAAACCAAGAAATGTGCCAACTATCTTACAGCAGCTCAGAATAAGCCTTATTCAGCAATGCTTAAGAACCATATAGCTGCATTTCAGAAATATTTTAATCGCGTAAATTTTGATTTGGGTACTTCATCGGCAGCAAAACTGCCAACTGACGAAAGAATTAAGAATTTCTCAAAATCATTTGATCCTGAATTGATTTCTATGTATTATCAATTTGGTCGTTATTTGTTGATTTCATCTTCTCAACCGGGAGGGCAACCGGCCAATCTTCAGGGAATATGGAATGGCAGCACTCATCCGGCATGGGATAGTAAGTATACCATCAATATCAATACGGAAATGAATTATTGGCCTGCCGAGAAATGTAACATGTCTGAAATGCATGAACCATTGATTCAATTGATAAAAGAACTGTCAGAAACGGGTAAACAAACAGCTAAAACAATGTATGGTTGTAATGGCTGGGTGGCTCATCACAATACTGATATCTGGCGTATTTCCGGTGTGGTTGATTTTGCTAATGCCGGATTATGGCCGATGGGCGGTGCATGGCTGTCACAGCATTTATGGGAGAAATATTTGTATAGTGGCGATTTAAAATATTTGGAATCAGTTTATCCCGTATTAAAATCAGCTTGTGAATTTTATAAAGATTTTCTAATAGAAGAACCTTCTCATAAATGGTTGGTAGTAAGCCCTTCTATGTCGCCGGAGAATACTCCTTCAGGGCATTCTGGATGTGCGCTTACTTACGGAACGACTATGGATAATCAGCTACTTTTCGATTTGTTTACCAAAACAATTAAAGCTGCTAAGCTGCTGAAAAAAGATGAAGCATTGATGGCTGATTTTCAAAAGATATTAAATAATCTTCCTCCGATGCAGATTGGCCGTTATGGTCAGCTACAGGAATGGATAGGAGACTGGGATGATCCGAATGATAAAAATAGACATGTGTCACACTTATATGGTTTATACCCGAGCAATCAGATTTCCCCATATACAACTCCTGATTTATTTGATGCTGCACGTACATCACTAATTCACCGTGGTGATGTGTCAACCGGATGGTCGATGGGTTGGAAAGTGAATTTCTGGGCACGTTTGCTTGACGGTAACCATGCACGAAAACTGATTACAGATCAGCTAACACTTGTTGACCCGGTAAAAGAAAAGAGTGGTGGTACTTATCCTAACTTCTTTGATGCACATCCGCCATTTCAGATAGACGGAAACTTTGGCTGTACTTCGGGTATAACAGAAATGCTTTTGCAGAGTCACGATGGAGCTATTGATATTTTACCGGCATTGCCTGATGACTGGAAAAAGGGAAGCATCAATGGCTTGAGAGCTTATGGTGGTTTTGATGTAAGCATTACATGGGACAATAATCAGGTGCAGAAGATTATCATAAAATCTCATTTAGGTGGAAATTGCCGTATTCGTGTTCCTAATGAAGTTATTATGTCTGGCGGTAAAACATTGAATGTGGCTTCAGGAGAAAATTCAAATCCATTCTTTGAAATAGTTAAAGTAAAGAATCCTTTGATATCGGCTTCTGCAAAGCTAAATTCTGTTAATTTTAAATCAATCTGGTTATATGATTTGCCAACAGAAGCTGGTAAAACATATACAATTATTTGTAAAAAGTAGTTTGGAACATAACTAACAAGACTTATAATCTTTTATACAAACATGTACTTCTGATAATGGAAGCTGAGATTACAGTTCTATTATTCTAAGATGATTTTTAATCCAGATATAATCCATTTAGGAATCATATTTAGGTAAAAGTTACAATATAAAAAGAAATAAATACTATGAAGAAGATCTTAATTAATTTATTATTGGCTTTGCCAATTAGTTTATTTGGTCAAACAGCTGAAATTAAAATTGATGTTGAAAGGAAGATTGCCGAAATTGATCCTAAAATTTACGGTGTATTCATGGAACCTATTCATTTTAAAGGAGACCGAATGGGATTGCCCGACTCTGTTGATTTTAATACTCTTTATGGAACACTTTATGATCCTAAATCGTCTTTGGCTGATGAGAATGGCTTTAGAAAAGATTATATTGATGCAATGAAGGAACTAAAGATTACCAATATGAGATGGCCTGGTGGTAACTTTTTAATGGGATATGATTGGAAAGATGGAATAGGACCTAAAGAAAATCGGCCTGCACGTATAAACTTGGCTTGGGGTGGCGTTGATAATAATCATGTGGGTACCGATGAATGGTTTGCTTTAAATAAAGCAATAGGCAGTGAAAATGTAGTTTGTGTAAATTTAGGATTGGGTTCTATATTAGATGCCTGCTATTGGGTAGAATATTGCAATTATAAAAAAGGTACATACTATTCTGATTTAAGAGCTAAAAATGGGCATCCCGAACCTTATAACGTAAAAATCTGGGATTTGGGTAATGAAGTTGATGGTTATCCTTGGGAATTGGGGCATAAATCAATTGAAGAATATTCAAGAATAGGAAGGGAAGCTGCAAAAGCACTTAAGAGTGTAGATAAGGATATCCAGTTGGTTGCTTCAGGATCTTCATGCTATGATAATAAACCTTGGATTGATTGGAATAGAAAAGTGCTGGCTAGCTTTGGAGATTTGATCAACTATATTTCTATTCACAGGTATTGGGAAAAGTCGGACGACTATTACAATTACATGGGTCAGAGTGCGATGGATTTTGAAGAAAAGATTAAAGTAACAGCTAATGAGATTGAAAATGTAAGAGTAATGAAAGGCCTAAAGAACCCTATTTACATTTCAGTAGATGAGTGGGGAATCATGTCAAAGAATACTTTGTCTGTTTTACCAATCGCTGAAAGCTTCAATTCATTTATTCGTCATGCTGATGTTGTAAAGATGGCTAATTTTACAATGCTAACCTCTTTGCTGAATACTGATAAAGAGAAAGGTACCTATAAATCGCCTTTGTTTTATATATTTAAATCTTTTTCTAATAACTGCCTTGGTAGCTCTGTCGATACTTATGTAAAATGTGAAACATTCAATACCCCGTTATATAAAGATATACCTTATCTTGATGTTACAACGGTCTATTCAAAAGAGACTAATACAACTTGCATTAATGTAATTAACAGACATAAAGACAAAGTCATTACAACGAATATAGTATCTAATTCAGGAGAATTCACTGGAAAAGCTGAGGCTTCTTTAGTAGCAGGAAATATACTTGATGACACTTTTACTTATGACAAACAAAGTCAATATGTGCCTGTTGTCAAAGAGATTAAAGCAGAGAAAAACAAAATTACTTATTCCTTCCCAGCACACTCTTTTACACAGATAAAAGTCAGAATGAAAAAGTAATTGGAAAGAAACTGCTAGAAAAGTGAGTACTGATTTACTATAAAAAAGCTATATAAAAATTGAAAGTTTAAAATTGATCTAGCAATCTAGCAGTAGGTATATAACTATCTGATAATAAACATAAAAAGGGTGCTAGATTAATTTAATTTGATCTGGCAGTGATCTAGCGATCTAGCGCCATTGTCTCATTCATCTGCCTGAATTATTTAGTAGATATCATGTAGTATAAACAACTTACTGGTTTACTATCAAAAGTTTTAAAGTGAATGTTTTGCCTTCCACCCGGGTGTATGTAATTTGTACACCCGGGTGGAAGACTTGTTTAGACCCGGGTGTATGAGACGGGTACATCCGGATGTACAGAATAATAAGCCGAATAATATTAAAAACCTTATGTTGCTCTACCTGTAAAGGCAAAGAATTATCTAAAATTAGATGTAGATTATCAATAAATAGAAATGAAAAAGCTAAAAATATCCCATCTTTGTAGTAACTAATTGTATAACCAAAGATCTAATAACAATAAACTAATAAATATGAAAATCATTAATCCGTTTTTTAGTCAAAGATTAACGTGTAATCCGTTTCGAAGTCTGATATTAGTTGGACTATGCTTTTTATTTCCGCTAACCATTCAGGCAGCTAAAGGAGGGAAAAAGATTAGCTCTGATTTGTTCGGACTCTTTTTTGAAGACATCAACTATTCCGCCGATGGTGGACTTTATGCAGAGTTTGTGCAAAACCGTTCGTTTGAGTATAACCCCACAGAACGCAGCGAATGGAATCCTTTCTCTTTCTGGGAATATATCACTCCCGGATTTTCTTATGGCAAAATAAGCGTTGAAACTTCATCGCCTATTCATCCTAATAATCCTCATTACATGGTGCTTGATATTGAGCATGTGGGACACGAAGCAAATAGTACTGGTTTGTCTGGAGTGGGTATTAAAAACTCTGGCTTCAGTGGTATGGCGATAAAAGCTGGTGACAAGTACAATTTTTCAATGTTTGCACGTCAGCTTAGCAAAGAGCCAATAGAACTGAATATTAGCTTGCAGACTCCTAAAGGAAAAGTTCTTGCTGAAACACAATTTACCACATCAACTGATAGTTGGAATAAATATACAGCAAGTCTGATTCCTACGGAAAGTAATGATACAGTTAGTTTAGTTGTTTTAGCTACAACTAAGGGTAAACTGGCTATTGATGTAGTTTCATTGTTTCCTGAAAAAACATTCAAGAATCGTTCGAATGGTTTGAGAGCAGACCTGGCACAACTGCTGGCCGATATGAAACCTCGTTTCATTCGTTTCCCTGGAGGTTGCCTTTCTCATGGTGACGGTCTGGAAAATATGTACCGTTGGAAAAATACAATTGGCCCGGTTGAACAACGTAAAGAACAACGCAATATCTGGGGATATCACCAAACAACTGGCTTAGGCTATTTTGAATATTTCCAGTTCTGTGAAGATATAGGTGCAAAACCGTTACCCATTTTACCGGCTGCTGTCAGCTGCCAGAACTCGGGAGGCACATGGCGTGTAGGTGGAACCGGACAAAAAGCTATTCCCATGAATGAAATGCAGGATTATATTCAGGAAGTGTTAGATTTGATTGAATGGGCAAACGGCTCTGCAACTTCTGTCTGGGGAGCTAAACGTGCTGCTGCAGGACATCCGACTCCATTTCATCTTCAATACATTGGTATTGGCAATGAAGATAAAATAACTCCTGAATTTGAAGAACGTTTTAAAATGATTTTCAATGCCGTAAAAGCTAAGCATCCGGAAATAACAGTTGTTGGTACAGTTGGTCCGTCTCCCGACGGTGAAGATTTTACAAAAGGATGGAAACTGGCTGATGATTTGAAAGTTCCGGTAGTAGATGAACATTATTACACTGATCCGAATTGGTTTATTTCTCATCAGCACCGTTACGATTCATACAAACGTAATGCTACTGAAGTTTATCTTGGAGAATATGCTTCCTGGGGAAATAAAATGTGCAATGCTATATCCGAAGCAGCTTATATGACAGCTCTTGAACGCAACGGTGATGTAGTGAGAATGGCTTCGTATGCTCCTTTATTTGCGAAGAAAGATTTTACTCAGTGGAAGACAGATATGATATTCTTTGATAACGCAAGGATTAATCTTACACCAAATTACTATGTACAAAAAATGTTTTCTGCCAATCAGGGGGATTACTATTTTGATAATGTGATTCTGAAAGATGAAAAGAATGCAAACTTAGCAGCTTCTTGTGTTCAGGATAGCAAGAACGGAGATATTATCTTGAAAATGGTAAATTTCGGAAGCGAAAGCAAACTGATGAAAATTGACCTTAAAGGATTCAGCAACATTGCTTCAAAAGCTGAACAGACTGTCTTTACAGGTAATGCTGAGGCTGAAAATACACTCGAAAATCCACAAAATGTAGTTCCTGCTAAATCAACCGTTAAAATAAAGAAGGCATTTGATTATTCTGCTCCGGCAATGTCGTTAACAGTAATCAGAATAAAAACGAGAAAATAGAAACTTTGGTTATCGTCGTTCAATCTGTGTTGATTATATGTACTATAATCCCGATGGTACAATTAAAAAAGTGGTACAGACAACTAGAGGAATAAATCTTGTTAGAAAGTAAGTTATATATTTATTTGAGTAAAATTACTTAATATTATGAGAAAAAGAAATATTTTATGCGTTGTGGCAATTCTGGTCTCTGGGCATTTTATGAATTTGTCAGCACAGGTGAAGAAAGCTCAGAACCCGATTATTTTTTCAGATGTTCCTGATATGTCTATGCTTCGGGTTGGAGAGACTTATTATATGAGTAGCACTACCATGCACATGAGTCCGGGTGTTCCAATTATGAAGTCTAAAGATTTGGTAAACTGGAAATTAGTGAATTATGCCTATAATACTTTAGACGATGTTGATGCACTAAATCTTAATAATGGTCAAAGTACTTATGGCAGAGGGTCATGGGCAAGTAGTCTTCGCTATAATAAAGGAACTTACTATGTTACAACCTTTGCTCAAACAACTGGGAAAACATATATTTATACAACAAAAAGTATAGAGAAAGGTCCTTGGGTAAAACATTCTTTTGCTCCGTCATTGCATGATCATTCTTTATTTTTCGAGGAAGATGGTCGCATTTATTTGGTTTATGGTAATGGTAAATTACACCTGGTTGAACTTAAAAATGGCCTTTCTGGAATTAAGCCCGAAACAGATCGCGTGCTTATAGAAAATGCCAGTGCTCCGTCTGGTAACGGGGGGCTTGGAGCAGAAGGTTCTCAGCTTTTTAAAGTGAATGGAAAGTATTATATTTTCAATATAACCTGGCCAGCCGGTGGTATGCGTACTGTAAATATTCACAGAGCTGATAAAATCACCGGCCCGTATGAAGGTAAAGTTGGGTTTCAGGATAAGGGCGTAGCCCAGGGAGGACTTATTGACACTCCTGATGGTAAATGGTATGCTTATTTATTCCGTGATTTTGGAGCAGTAGGGCGTATTCCTTATTTGGTTCCGGTTAAATGGGAAAATGGATGGCCTGTAATTGGCGTGAATGGAAAAGTTCCTGAAACACTTGATTTGCCTGTTAGCAAAGGTTTGATTCCCAGCATTGTTGCTTCTGACGAATTTACACGTAAGCCGGGAACTGCTGCTTTACCATTGGTTTGGCAATGGAACCATAATCCGGACAATAAATTATGGTCGGTTAGTCAAAGGAAAGGTTATTTGCGTCTTACAACTGGCAGAATAGATTCAACTCTGCTGATGGCTAGAAATACCTTGACTCAACGTACCATTGGACCTGTATGTACTGGCTCAACATCAATCGATGCATCACACATGAAGGATGGAGATTTTGCTGGGTTATGCTTGTTACAGAAGAATTTCGGTCAGCTAGGGGTTAGAGTTAATAAAGGAACCAAGTCTATAGTAATGATAAGTGCCGGAACAGGAAAGCCTGTTGAAATACAAAGTGTTCCGCTTTCTCGTAATATTGTTTACTTCAAAGCAGAATGCAACTTCAAAGACCGTGCAGATATCGCTAAATTCTTTTATAGTTATGATGGCAAGGCATGGAACTTCATTGGTGAACCATTAAAAATGGCATATACCATTCCTCAATTTATTGGATATCGCTTTGGACTGTTTAATTATGCCACTAAAAATATTGGTGGATATGCAGATTTTGACTATTTCCATATTTCAGATACTATTTCTGAAATGAAATAATATACTTAAAATGTGACAGAACATTATAGGATAAGTAAGTCTTATAATGTTCTTGTCATATAATAAAGAGACGATTTGTGTATAGTCTATGATTTTTAAACTAGATATATGTGTTGTGCATTTTATAATGTTATATAGATTTTCTCAGTCTAAATAAGCTATACATATAATTGTTATACTTAACCGATAACCTTTTAAAAAAAATATTTATGAAGAATAATAAATTAGCGATATTGATTCAATTGATCATTATATTGTTTGAATTTGCAGATGTCGCTGCACAGAATCCAATTATTAGAAACCAGTTCTCTGCCGATCCAACAGCCAGAGTTTTTGGTGATAAAGTCTATCTATATCCATCGCATGATATTTTAGGTAAAGAAGGGCAAGGCCGTCCAAACTGGTTTTGTATGGAAGATTATCATGTTTTCTCATCTTCAAATCTCACTGATTGGGTAGATCATGGAGTTATTTTGAGCCAGAATAAAGTACAATGGGCTGACTCAACAGCATTTAGTATGTGGGCTCCGGACTGTATCAATAAAAATGGGGAATATTACTTTTATTTTCCAGCTCCTCCAAAAGACTCAAAGGGCTTTTCTGTTGGAGTAGCTGTAGCTGATAATCCCTTTGGCCCGTTTATTCCACAGCCAAAATCAATTGATAAGGTTAGTGGTATTGATCCCAACGTATTTATTGATAAAGATGGACAAGCTTATTTATATTGGTCGGCTGGCAACTTTATGGTAGCCAAATTGAAAAGCAATATGGTGGAACTAGCTTCAGAAACACAGATTATTGCTAATTTGCCGGAAAAAGGATTAAAAGAAGGCCCTTTTTTATTTGAACGTAAAGGAGTGTATTATTTGACTTTCCCGCATGTTGAAAATAAAATAGAACGACTTGAGTATGCTATGGGACCTAGTCCGATGGGACCTTTTAAAATGACTGGTGTTATAATGGACGAATCGCCTGTTGGATGCTGGACTAATCATCATTCGATTATCAATTTTAAGAAGCAGTGGTATCTGTTCTATCACAGTAATGACCTTTCACCCAAAAATGATAAAAACAGGTCGGTACGCATTGATAGCTTGTTTTTTAATGCTGATGGTACAATCCGAAAAGTTACACCTACCTTCCGTGGGGTTGGTTTGACCGATGCTTCGAAGCAAATACAGATAGATCGTTATAGTCGAATAAGTGATAAAGGAGCTTCTATATCATTTGTCGATACTCTGAATACATTTGCTGGTTGGAAAACGGTTTTCAATGAGAAAAATGCATGGGTACAATATAACAAGGTTGATTTTGGAAAGAAAAAATTCAAATCAGTTATTATAAAAGCTATTTCTCAGAAAGGAGGAATACTACAATTGAAGTTGAATAGTGTTAATGGTCCAATATTGGCAAAGATTAATATTCCAAAAAGTGAAGAATGGAAAGAAACTAAAGTTTTAATTTCTGGTTTAAAACAAGGCGCTCAGAATTTGTTCCTATCTTCAGTCAATAATAACGTGGTTGAAGTTGATTGGATTAAATTTGAATAACAAACAACAATGAAGAAAAAAATAGTTCTCTTTTTAGGGCAAATTTTGCTTTCGTTTATCTGTCTAGCACAGGTAAATAATAATTCAACGGCCGGAATATCTTCTCATGTGTTTCATTACACTAATCCTATAACAAGAGATACTGCTGTCTCTATGCGTGATCATTGTATTATCAAGGTTGGTAAGCAGTGGTACTGCACAGGTACTTCCAATCCTGTATGGACAGGCCCCAATCCAGGTGTTCGTCTATTGGTATCAGATGATTTAATCCATTGGCGGCAGCATTCATGGATTATTGATGCCAACAAACTATCTGCTGATTGTCCTTATAACGGAAGGTTCTGGGCCCCGGAAATTCATTTTATTAAGAATAAATATTGGCTTACTGTTAATAGTGGAAAAGTAACCAAAGAGGATCCAAAAGGAATGAATACGCATAGTATTTGGTTATTTGTATCCGATCAGGTGACTGGGCCATATAAATTAGTCAACGGACCTCTTACTTCTCAATATAATAATGATGCAACATTGTTTGAAGATGAGGATGGACAGACATATCTCTATTGTAGTGGCAACGGACTTTTTCAAGCAAAAATAGACTTGGCGAAGGGACGAATTATCGGAGATGTTCACAAATTTCTGGATAAGAAACAGCCTGGTTATCCTGAATGGATGATTGGTGGTATTGAAGGACCGTTTGTTATCAAAAGAGATGGAACTTACTTTATGTTTTTCTCTACTTGGACTCGCGGATATGAAGTTGGATTATTGAAGTCTAAATCTCCGCTTGGCCCCTGGACTTTGGCATCACCTGAACCAATTTTTGGTACCCGAAAAAAAGGATATCGCCCGGAATTAGCTATTGATGGGGGATATGCTCATCTGAAATTTCAGGATACAGAAGATCCATATTGTGAAACAGGACATAATAGCTTATTTGAAGGGCCGGATGGGAAATTGTGGTTATCTTGTCATTTCATGATGGATGAAAAACAGCCTTATCCTTACTGTAAGGATCTTCAGGATTGGGAGAAGTTACCTCAAATGGGAATTGAACCTGTATATTATAAAAATGGAATGTTCTACATTAAAGGGCCAACCTGGACCGAACAGAGTGTTGAATATTGACTTTGTAATAAATACACAAAGAAGTCATTGCTAATCTCCTCTTTCCTTTTTTATGCATCTATTTTTGTAATTCCAAATAAGAAAAATATCATATCCGTCTCTTGCTGTTGTAAGCAGCTAACAAGGAAATTGCAAAACCGGCCTGAATAAAGCTGATTCTTTTTAAATAATTAAGGACGCTGGATGTATATTTTATACTTATATTTCCTAAATTCAAGTGTTAAATGCAACTGATGGAATTTTAGATTGAATATTTTTTCAGAGAAGGGGAAAATGTTTTTCTTCCCCCCTTTCTCTGATGGGATAAAATAATTATCTTGTTCCCTCAATCTCCTACAAAATCAGTTACAAGATGAAACATTTAACCCAAGAACAAAGATATGAAATTTCTGCATATCTTCACAGTGGAAAAAGTAAAAGTGAGATAGCCTCTCTTGTAAAGGTTCATAAAAGTACCATAGGCCGTGAAATCATTCGTAATTCTTATGGCTCCTGGCATCAGTACATGCCCCGTGAAGCTCAAAAGAAAGCTGACTTAAGAAAGAAATGTCGCCCTGGGAAAGTAGTCTTTACCCAAGAAATGAAGGCTCTTGCAAAGGATCTGCTAATAGAATTTAATTATAGTCCGGAACAGATATCAGGTCGGTGCAAATTACAGTCGATTCCCATGGTTTCTCATGAAATACTTTATCAATGGATCTGGAAAGATAAACGTCAGAAAGGACGCCTTTATAAATATTTGCGCCGAAGAGGGCGAAAAAACAAAAAACGCGGCTCTGAATATAATAGTAGAGGGATACTTAAAAATCGCAGAACTATTGATCAAAGACCTGCCATTGTAGAGGAACGCAAAAGGTTTGGTGATTTTGAAATAGATTCTATAATTGGAAAGAATAAAAAGAGTGCACTAATGACCATTAATGATAGGCTTACCGGACGCTTATGGATACGCAAACTTAAGGGGCGTGATCCAAAATCAATGGCAGATACGGCTATTAAATGTTTAACATCATTTAAAGGGAAAATCTTCACTATAACCTCGGATAATGGGTTTGAGTTTGCTTTTCATAAAAAAATAGAAACAAAATTGAGAATTAATTTCTATTTTGCCAAACCCTATCATTCTTGGGAAAGAGGAGCAAATGAAAATATAAATGGATTAGTCAGGCAATACTTTCCTAAGGGGACAGACTTTAGTGAAGTAACTGAAAAACAGGTAGAAATAGTAGAAAATTTAATTAATTCAAGACCGAGAAAAAGGTTGGGATATTATACCCCAATGGAGTTTATTAATACATTAAAAAAACATAGGAGAGAGTTGCGTTTATAACTTGAATTCGGCTTTATAACCCCACGATTTTTAACTGGCAGACACTGATTATTAAATAGTTACCCCTTGAAAATAAAATACCTGGACAAATGATTCAGTTATAAGTTGCCTCTTTTTTGGCAGTGTTTTTTGCATTTTGGTGCCTGTTGTCCATTGTATTTACGATTAAAATCACTCTAAAACTCTTTTTTATTAATAGTTTTAAACCAATTATTGTTGCAATTATTTTGTGGGTTTGCTTTTATAAACTGATCATTCATTGTCTTTGCAAATGAAGGTATAAATGGTCTGAAACTACTTGCTGGCAGGCTTTAAACGTCTTGACACTTTTAAAAAACATCAAGACTTATTCTTCAACATCACTTGAGAGTTTCAGAGAGATTATTCGGCATATATTCTTAATCGTCTTTTTTGAAAAATTGGTGTATCATTCAGATTTATTCTCCAATGATTTTTGTTTATTGGCGAATGGTTTTTATTTATTGGCGAATAAAATCAAATAATTCAGCAATTCTATGGGACTGGGATTGTCTTTCTTCCTTTTCAACATGCAAAAATAATGATTATAACATTATCCCCCAGGAATATTGACTGAGCCCCGTTATTCAGGATGCTATAAAATTGCTGTATGAAAAAATAAAAGCATAAGGCTGTATCATTTCTGGCACAACCTTATGCTTTTATTAATCAAGATTATCTTATGTTTTCTCTATAGGAGAACCGAGATAATCAAGTATGTTATTTATACAACGGATTTTGTTCCAGAACAGCATCCTTATTAGCTTCAATAACTGACTGTGGAATAGGATATAAGGTGTATTTTTCCTGAAAATCCTTTTTGTCTGCAGTGTATGAAGCGTTATAGAATGGATTATATTCTTTTACTCTATTATAGAATTCGCCTGTACGAGATAACGTTAATCTTCTTTTTTCTTCAATGCCTAACTCACGTAAGCGTTCATCAAGAATATAGTTCATATCAACATCAGCGGCATTAACTGCTGAAGCATGTGCACGGCTTCGTACTGTGTTGATATCAGCAGCGGCTTTGTCTTTGTTGTTCAGTTTCAGGTAAGCTTCTGCTCTCAATAAATAAGCTTCTGCTAAACGGAACATATACTGATCTACGAATGTTCCACCTGCAGTTCCTTTTAATGCGTGTGTGTTTGCATCAGCAACAATAGCAGCTGGGTGGTTATATGGAGTAGTACATTTCGTTTGATAACCACAGAGATAACGTCCCGGAAGAGTTGCCTGGCTACCTAATCCGGCAACCATTGTTACACCTGCAGGGAGTTTAGGGTCCATCAAATCAATACTATCGCCAAAGGTATCTCTATATTTTTTTATAAAGTCAGGGTTGTTGAACTTAATTTTTCTTACAAAGTTGTAATTAGAATTTCTGATATCGTTCTTGAAATCGCTTTGCCAAACTTCTGTATAGAAATGTGGAGCTGCGTACATATTACCAATTCCACGACCTCCAGTATAATCACCAATAGGCCAGTTAAACGGAATAAGTTGTTTTCCATCAGGCATGTTAAATCTAAACAGTTGAACCTGTGGAGCACAATGTCTTTCAAGTAAATAGTTACCCGGGCTCGTCCAGAAATAGTATGAAGTATTTGATCCACCACCAAGTACATCTTCTTCCAGTTGAATGACCCAAATTCCTTCAGTATTACCAGATGCACGGTTCTGGTTATTCCTTTGGAATAGATCCCAATATACGTCACCTGATTCATTAGTGCGTGAACCAAACCTATTTTTCATCAGAGCTAAAGCTGGATTGTCAATTACTTGGGTTGCTGCATCTGCAGCTTCTTGGTTTTTGTTCGTAGCAAGGTACAATTCAGACAATAAAAAGTAAGCTGCGGGTGCGCTTATTTCACCGTCTTTTACAGCTGTGATATTATCAAGATTCTCTGCTGCAAACTTCACATCATCAATCGCTTGCTGTAAAGTCTGTTCTTTTGTAGATCTTACATAATTTGTTTTGGGAGAAGTTACTTCTTCTAACTCAAGAGGTACACCACCATACAGATAGGCCAAAGTACGATAGGCAAAGCCTCTGAAGAATTTTGCTTTAGCTTCATATTTAACTTTCTGCTCATCAGTAAGGCTCGAATTTGCTAAGCGACTTAAAACAACATTTGACTGTGAAACGAGCAAATAGAGTTTATTCCAGTGCTCTTTTGCAATCGAACCTGTTGGATCCAAATCAGTCGCCAAATTGGACTGAAGGCTTCCACCTCCCATCATCATATCAGTACCATAAAGATAATCAATGCTTCGGTCACTATTGCAGAAAAATTCTAAACGAGTTAGATAGTATAGCTCAACAATCGAAGCATCAAAATCTGCTTTTGTAGAATATGAGTTTCCGCCACTCATGAAATCTAATGGCTTTTCTTCCAGAAATTTATCCTCGTTACACGCGCATAATAGAGTGGCAAATAATGCCATATATAAATACTTTTTCATGTCTATAATAATTAAAATGAAATATTAATACCACCAGTAAAACTTCTCATAACAGGTCTATTGTCATATGTACTTCCAGTAATATGTGTACCACTATCGTCTGTGTAAGTATTGTTTGCTTCTGGATCCCATCCATGCCATCCACTAAATGTTAGTAGGTTCTTGCAGTTAAAGTAGATATTAAGTCCATCAATGCCAATACGAGAAATGATTGATTTTGGCAAATCGTAGCTTAAAGTAACATCTTGCAAGCGAACAAAGTCTCTCTTCTGATATAAGTTAGGAGTGATTTTTCCACCAGTATAAGATCTTGCATAAATACCGTCAGGATTACTTGGTGACCAGAATTTGTCTGCTTGTTCTGAGAAACGATTGTAACGAATGGCATTGTCATCTTGATTTACATAATATGAATTTCTACCCATAAAGCCATTTTTGCCACCTTGTACAGAATTTATAAAGAAGCTCAAAGAAAGATTTTTATATCTAAGCTTATTCATAATACCAAAACGGTATGCAGGATCTGTCTTGCCCAGAACTACACGGTCATCAGACGTAATCTTTCCATCCTTATTGGTATCAACAATTCTATAGTTACCAGGGTAGAATCCTTCAGGAATCTTGTCACCAATCTGGTAAATTCCGTCAACTTTGTAATCGTAAAGAGAAGAAATCGACTTTCCGATAAACAAACCACTAGCTACTAAATCATCTTCTTTGCCATCTCCGTTACTGTCTTGTCCAGTTAGAGATGCAATTTTATTAGAGTTTGAAGAAATATTGAACGTAGTGTTCCATTCAAAGTCTTTATTATTGATATTGTGTGAAGTCACTGTAAATTCAATACCTTTATTATTTAGCTTGCCTACATTGGATGCAATAGTAGTAAAACCAGTAATAGAAGGAATTGCTACATTATACAACAAGTCATGAGTTGTTGTTTTATAGACTTCCAATGAACCTGTGATGTGATTGTTTAGAAAAGCGTAGTCAAATCCAAAATTTAGACCATCTGTTTTTTCCCATTTCAGATCTTTATTCTGCATAGAAGTCAATTCCTGACGGATTACGCCGGTACTACCATCACCAAAGATATAGCCGGTTTCAGAATTAACTTTTGCCAATGAAGCATATCTTGAGGTTTGGTTACCACTGACGCCATATCCGGCGCGTAATTTCAAATAATTAAACCATGGAATTTTGAAGAATGGTTCTTCTGAAACGACCCAGCCTAAAGCAACTGAAGGGAAAATTGCATTCTTGTTGTTGGCTGCAAATCCAGAATAGCCATCGCGTCTTACTGTTGTAGTAACTAAATAACGGTCATTGAATTTATAGTTGACACGGAACATCTGATACAATAGGGTTTCCTTCCAGGCATCTGAATAAGTAAATTGGTTGGTTCCTTGTTCCAAACTATTATAACCTAAGATCATACGTGCAAATGTGTTTGCATCTGCATTAGTGTACGAATACTTACGACGGATTGCACCATAAACGAAAGTTGCACTAAGGCTGTGTTTGCCAAAGTTGTTGTTATAGTTGAAGATATTATCAAGTGTATAATCATTATAGACTGAGTAATTCTTGTAAGCTTCACCGTTCTCACTATATGCATATTTACTGGCATAATTATGTTCGTTTACAGTATAGTTATTACCGAAGTTAACACGATAAGTCAAACCTTTAAGTGGCAATTGAAATTCAGAATAAAGATTTGCAAAGAAGTAGTTATGACGTTCACAATCATCTATCATTGAACCATGAAATGGATTCTCTACAGCTGTACGCATAGGGTATGAAATCATATTACCGCTTTCATCGTACGGGAGTGCCAAAGGTGACATCTGAACCAGGAATGGCAAATAAGTTTCCTGACCATCCTGATTTACAAATGATCCGAATGCCTGAAGTCCCATTTTCCACCATTTACGTGGTTGTGCATCTAAGTTAACTCGGATACTATTTCTCTTGAAATCATCATTTAAGAGCATATTTTTTTGAGTCGTATTTCCTAATGATAACAAATAAGATAAACCGTCATTCCCTCCAGAGACACTGAACTTATTTTCTAAGATTGTACCTGTACGAGTGAATTGATTCCACCAATTGTAATCATTTGAAGCAATATTACCATTGCTATCCAACTGATAAGAAGGATCTGGCATCCATTTGGCTAGGTTGAAATCTGATTTCTTTTGTGTATATCCAGATTCTTCTGTATACGCTTGATGCCATAATACTTCTGTATCCCAATTCAACATTTGCTCACGGTTCATTGGATGTAAATCGCGAGTAGGATTTTGAACACTGTAAGAAGATGCGAAATTAATTTTGGCTTTTCCGGCTTTACCTCTCTTTGAAGTAATCAACAATACACCGTTGGCAGCTTGAGCACCATAAACAGCAGTAGCACTGGCATCCTTTAACACATCGACAGATTCTATATCTGCTGGATTAATTGAGGAAAGAGAACCATTGTAAATAATACCATCTAATACGATCAATACGTTGGTGTTACCTGAGATCGTGTTTGTACCACGAATGGAAATGTTAGGTGTGCCACCGGCAGTAGTAATTTGGCCTACATTCAATCCAGGAACAGTACCCTGCAATGATTGTATAATGTTGGTGTTCGGCGTTTTTTCAAAGTCCTTAACGTTTGCACTCATTACAGCACCTGTCAAATCACTCTTTTTTGCAGTACCATAACCGATTACTACCACTTCATTTAATAAGGCCGTATTTTCTTTCATAGCAATTTCAATATTTGTTTTACCAGCCACATCTACAGTCTGTGCCTGATAACCTACAAATGAAACAGCAATTTTGCCTTTTTGAGATACTTTAATAGAAAAGTTACCGGAAATGTCAGTGATTGTACCATTAGTTGTACCAACTTCTACAACACTGGCACCAATAATTGGTTCCCCTGTGACATCTTTAACTACACCCTTCACTAAATGTCCTTGCGCTGCTGCCCATAGAGGAATAGAACAGAAAAAGGCCATCAGGATTAGTGACTTTAAATAAAAACATTTGTTTTTCATAATTATTACTATTATTAATTGAGAAAAGAAATTTAAGATAGACTTTTAAATCTTTGGCAAAGATACTTTGATGATTATTACTCATTATCATAATGATGTTACATATACCATTGGATATCTTACATCTTCATTAATGGTATTACATTAAAAGAAATTGTTTTTTTTATTAAAAAAATCGTGTGAAAAGTAACGAGAAAACAAAAGTATGTTACGAAAAGAAAAGTTGGATTATATTTTAATAGAGTAAAATCTGAAGCTGCTTTGTAATGAAAATGAGATAGGATAATATTTTAATAAGTGTCACATCAGCAAAGGTTTATGTTACTTAGTTCTTTGTGTTATCTAATTAGCCTTATTACTTTTGTGCAACATTGAATTCAATTTAATATATTATGAAAAGAAGGATATCATTCGTTTTTTTATTTCTTATTTTTTTTGTTAATCCAGCCTGTATTAAGGCCAAAAGCAAAGTCGATTTTACAAAGATGACATGTACAATGCTTAATGGAATTAGTGAACGTGAGTATACCATATATCTTCCCCCTAGTTATAATACAGATAAAGCACGAACTTATCCTGTGCTTTATCTATTACATGGTGGGAATTGTTCGAATACAGATTGGGTCGTATACGGTGGATTACAAACAACTGCTGATAGTTTAATAGCAAATGGATTGTGTAAAGAAATGATTGTTGTTTGCCCCGAAGGTAATAAAAACAATATGATCTGGTTTAATGCTAGTCATTGGAAATATGAAGATTTCTTCTTCAAGGAATTTGTCCCTTTCATTGAAAGCCATTATCGTGTAATCTCAGATAAAAAGCATCGGGCTGTAGCGGGCTATTCTATGGGAGGAGGCGCATCTGTAGTTTATGGGGTTTATCACCCTGAAATGTTTAATACCGTATACGGTATGAGCAGTTATTTGAGAAGTCAGGATTTGGCTTTTTTGAAGAAAGATTCTTCTGCAACTTGGCGTCAACAAATTATAGATGACAATAATCCTATCAAGTCAATACAAAGTGCTTCGGCTACAAAGCTGGATTCGTTGAGAAAAGTTCATTGGTTTATTGATTGTGGCGATGATGATTTTACTTATGATGCCAATATTGATCTTATAAGTGCTTTTAGACTTCAGAATATAAAATATGAATTACGCATTAAGGATGGTGGGCATGATTGGAATTATTGGCGCCCATCATTGAAAGAGGTACTAATCATTGTTTCAAATAATATGAAATAATGTCTGTTGATTGATCTCTTTTTATTAAAAAATGCGTAAGATATCATAAATGTAATATCTTACGCATTTTTAGATTACTTTTTAGATTGTTCGATATACTCTTTGGGAGTTATTCCATATAATTCTTTAAAAGCAGTAGAAAAGTAAGTTGTACTGACAAATCCTGTAGCATATGCTACTTCACTAATATTCTGATCTTTTTCTTTTAATAAGGATGCTGCTTGTTGCAAACGTATATTACGGATTAGGTCGCGAGTAGTTTGATTGGTCAGCTCTTTTAACTTACGATGTAAGTGAACTCTGCTGATGCCAACTTCTGATGCTAAGATTTCTACGTTAAAATCTGCATTACTGATGTTTTTGTTTATTACAGACATTACCCTATCCATTAGTTTTTCGTCAGGCGTTTTGATACTAATTTTATCTAATTTATCTCCTTGATTTTGTTGCCCGGTTAAATTGTTTTTCAGGGTCTCTCTATTTTTGATAAGATTTTGAATGGTTTTTCTTACTATATCGATGTTAAAAGGTTTTGTGATATAACTGTCAGCTCCAACATCCAGCCCTTCTAAATTATCTTCTTCTCTGGTTTTAGCTGTTAGTAAAACAACTGGAATATGGTTTATATTAATATTCTGCTTAATCTTGCGACAAAGTGTCATTCCATCCATCTCTGGCATCATTACGTCACTGATGACTAAATCCGGAGCTTTTTTAAATATTATAGCAAGAGCTTCTTTACCATTACAACTTTCTGTAATATGGAATTCATTTCCTAATTCATCTTCTAGATATTTGCGGATCTCTTCATCATCCTCTACAATTAATATCTTATACTTAGTTTTTGTTTTTATTGATACAATATTATTGTTATCAGATTTTTCCTGGATTGTTATCCGGCTATCTGTTATATCTTGTTCTGCCTTTTCCATAAACATTTCTTCAGGGGCCAGGAAATGATTACCCAGAGGCAGACGGATAATGAAACGGCAGCCTTTCCCGTTTTCATTATTTTCAGCTCTAATAATTCCATGATGCAGTTGTACCAGAGAACGTGTCAGATGAAGGCCAATGCCAGTACCTATATGGAAATTATTTAAGCTGTTTTTGATTTGATAAAAACGTTCAAATATGCGCTCTATCTCATCTTTATCGATAGCTATTCCATTGTCTGAAACTATGATTTCGTAATAGTTACGTAATTCGCCACTTTCGTTCTCGTTTTCTCCTATATGGATACTTATGTTTATTTCTCCCTTTTCAGGTGTGAATTTGAATGCATTGGACAGTAAATTTAAGATAATCTTATCAAAATTAGTTGGATCTATCCATGTATTTAGATGAGATACATCAGAATGAAACGTTAGTTTAATCTGCTTGCTTTGTGATTGATTTTCAAATATCTCGGCCTGATTCTGTATGAATTTTACAATGTCGGTTTTACAGAATTTCAGAACCATCTGCTTCTTATCAATTTTACGGATGTCCATTAGTTGATTGATTAAAGCAAGAATTCGTTCAGAATTTCTGAAAATAGTATGATACAGCTTTTGACGTTCTTCATCTCTATCTATCTTCATAAGTTTTTGCAATGGACTAATAATTAAAGTCATTGGGGTTCGTATCTCATGAGAAATGTTTATGAAAAACTGAAGTTTCGCTTCATTGATTTCTTCTGTATGTGCTTGTTGCTGAAGTTTCTGCTTAATTTGACGTCGTTGCATGATTTGCTGCCGCGTAAAATATAAAATCGTAATGATTATAATGAAATATATAATTTTAGCACCCATTGATGCATACCATGGTGGTGATATAAGAATTGTAATTTCTTTTATCTCAGAATAGGTCTCGTAATACTTAGCTTTTACTTTGAAATGGTATTCTCCTGGAGCCAAGTTGCTGAATGAAACATGATTTTCACCGGGTTGAAGAGTATTCCAATTCTTGTCGTTCAGAGCATACATAAAAGTAATTCGTTCAGGATTGCAAAAATCCATTGCTGAAAATTCGATGCTGAATGAATTATCGCTTGCGGCAAGGTGGAATTTCTTTGCTTCAGATACAGCAGTATCAATAATGTCGTATGAACCAGATTTAACTCCTTTCATAATAGCTTGATCATGAATATAGAATCCTGTTATGCGTATATCAAGTTTTTTTGCCGGATTGGTTATTTTTTCAGGATAGAAAGAAGTAACTCCGTTGACACCTCCAAAAATAATTTCTCCATTTTTATCCCTGAATAATGCATTCTTACTGAATTCATTTCCTTGTAACCCATCGTCTGCATAGTAATTAGTGAATACTTTTTTTATAGGATTATATTTAGAGATACCATAATTTGTACTAATCCAAAGATTCCCTTGTTTGTCTCCGCAAATTCCACAAATAACATTGCTCGGCAATCCGTTTTTCATATCAAATGATGTTATCTGATGATTTTGAGGATTGATACATAATATACCTTCTGAGGTACCAATCCAAATATATCCTTTTGTGTCTTCAAATATAGTGTAAATTATATATCCGCTCAAAAGTTTGTTTGTATTATACGTTGATACAAAATTCATAGTTTTCAAATCCAGGCATCCTATTCCATCAAACGTTCCGATATATAATTTATTATTATGAGTTAGCAACATGGCTGTAACCCAACGATTATGTAATGTATTAAGCTTTTTATTATATTGTGGTCCTTGTATAGAAGGATAGTGTACTATTTGATTATTTCTCATATTCATAGAATAAACTCCGGAGCCCATTGTGCCAATCCACAGATTCTTACTTTTGTCTTCTACAATACTAAATACGCAAGCAGTATTGATTTCTTGTATATATTCACAATGACCAGTGTTTTTATTCAATTTTGCCATACCTTGAAAAAAGGAACCTACCCATAGATTTTGTTCTGAATCTTCAAAAATACTAATAATTGTGGAAGGGACATTTGAACCATTTTCTTGGCTGAAATGTGATTTAACTTCTCCGTTTGGAGCAACACTGTATATGCCATCGTTATCTGTTCCAATCCATAAAACTCCATTATGGTCCTTGCATACTGACATAATACAATTAGAGCCAATATTGTTCTTTAGAACAGATTTGTGACCAATATATTTAAAATTGCTTCGATTAGCTGGTAATAACATGACTCCTTTTTGATAAATGCCTAGCCAGATATCTCCTGCTTTGTCTTCAATAATAGAGTGAATTTTTGATTTTGTAAAGTCGAAAGTCGGAATGTTGTATTTGTTTTCTACAAATTTCTTATAAATTGGGTCATAGATTTTTAATCCTTTTCCATCTGTTCCAACCATGATTTTATGGTGCTTATTGACATAAAGGGTTTTTATTGGAAGTTTAGTTGGGTAAGATACTACATCAAAAGAATTGGTAAATGCATTATATGAGAACAATCCTTTATTTAAACTACCGACATATATTTTATTATCAGGTCCTAAACACATACATGAGATGTCAAGATTCGCCAATCCTGGTCCATTGAGATATTGTTTAGTTTCTTGTTTCTTGCCTGAAGTTAAACAGAACACTCCTTTCCCTTCAGTTCCTATCCAAAGATTATCTTTCTTATCTTCCTGAATAGCAGTAATAAAAAAGCTAGGTATTGAACGAAGAATGACCTGCTTGGCTTGTTTGCTGTATCTTTTTAATAAGAACATACCATGACCTGCTGTTCCAATTAAAATGTCTCCATTTTTTCTTTCATAAATAATATGGATATAAGCATCTAAAGGTCTGTTATTCTTGGCTGATAGTAAGGGTATATCTGTGAATTTCCCGGAAGCATAGTCATATTGTTGCAAACCATTTACATATCCAACATAAAGATTATTGTGGCTATCATTGAAAACAGATAGTACATAATTGTTTTTAATGGATGATTTATCCTCTTTTTTATGTTTAAAAGTTAGGAATTTGGCACCATCATAGCAATTAAGACCATCTTCTGTAGCAATCCAGATATTTCCTTTCGAATCTTGAGAAACCTTATTAACCATACTGCTGGATAATTCCTTGTCAACAGTAAATAATTTCCCGGATTGTGCAAATCCACATATATAAAAGCAGAATAGTAGGATGGTTGAAATTTGTGCGATTTTCATAAAATAGATTATTAAATATTCAATTGCAAATTTAATCATTCATAGATAAAAACAGGCTAATAATAACGAAATATAAGGTATGATGTAGCATGAACAAACAATAATGTAACATTAATCTAGGACGATGTAACGTATATAAATGGATGTGTATTCAAATTCTGCCACTCGAAGTAGATTGTGAAGTACATTTGTTAACCAAGAATAGACCTTAAAAATAAAGAGTGGAGAAATATATATGAAAAACTTAAACTAAAATGAGAACTAAACTTTTTTTTGTAACTCTCTTACTAACTATATTCTCATTACATCCCTCAAATGTAAAGTTCTACGATGTCAACTCTTTATATGGAATTTCAATGCGAATTGCTACATCTGTTTGCAAAGATAAAAAAGGATTTATCTGGGCTTCTACTAAATTGGGGATTTTAAGACTTGCTGGAGATGATTACCGCATTTATCAACTTCCATATGAAAATACAGATGTAATTACTGTAAAACTTGTGTATGCAAACTCTGGCTTATTGGCTTTTTCAAATAATGGTCAGCTATTTCGTTACAACGCGATTAAGGATCAATTTGAATTGATCCTTAATATGGGCAAAGTGATGAGTAACAAATATTTAGTTGTTGCTGGCGTGCTTATTGATAATACCAATTGTTATTGGATTGCTACTTCATCTGGTTTATTCCGATATCAGAGAGGGCATCTTATGAAGATTCAAGATTCAGAAGATACTTATAGTCTAGCCTGGTATGACTCCAATTGCTTGTTCGTTGCTAAACCAAAGGGAATCTGGTTATTTAATAAACAGACAATGAAAGGGGAGTGGCTTTACAAAAATGGACCAAAATCTGATTTACATGTTAGCAGGTTTTTATATGATAATAAAGCGAAAAGACTTTGGATTGGAACATCTTGGAATGGCTTGTTTTATTTTGATTTGAATAGACATACTCTGTGTCCGGTGAAAATAAATGGTTTTCCTAAACAGCCAATTCTGGCAATAGAGACAAATTCTGATTCCACGATTTTAGCCGGTATTGATGGACAGGGTATTTGGGAACTGAACAAACAAGGAACAAAGGTTTTAAATATATATAAAGAAGATGTTAATGATCCGTCATCTCTTTCCGGGAATGGAGTTTATGACATCTTTAATGACCAGAATAAGCGTATTTGGATTTGTACTTATGGTGGTGGTGTCTCTTTTTTTGATAAAACATCTCCCCTGGTTGATCAATTAACTCATACTATTAATAATCCGAATTCTTTAATAAATAATAATGTTAACAAAATCATACAAGATAAAAGAGGAAATATTTGGATGGCTACAGATAACGGCATTAGTTGCAAGGAAGCCGGAACTGGAAAATGGAAAACATTTTATCAAAACCAGCATAATCAAGCTCCGGTATTTATTTCATTATGCGAAGATGATAAAGGACGAATATGGGGAGGGACTTATTCTTCGGGCATTTATGTTCTTGATGAACGTACAGGTCGCGAATTAGCACATTATTCCAAAGAAACTCATGGATCTGCATTAGATAATAATTTTGTATTGGATATTTTTAAAGATAGCAACGGAGATCTTTGGATAGGAGGGGTACAAGGTAAACTGATATGTTATCTTTCAAAGGAAAATAAATTTAGAAATTACTCAACGATGCCTATCAATGCTTTTGCTGAATTGGCACCAAACAAAATACTTTTAGCTTGTACATATGGATTATGCATTCTTGATAAGAAAACAGGAATAATCAAAACATTACAAGAGGGATACTTAGTTCATGATGTAATTGCAATAAAAGATGAAATATGGATATGTACAAGTGGTGAGGGTTTAATCAGATATAATTATAAGAATCACAAAATCCAAAAGATTACAGCTGCATCCGGATTGCCATCTAATTATGTAAATAGCATAATGTATACTGACGGCTATTTGTGGTTGGGTACTGAAAGTGGCTTGTGCCGATTGAATCCAAAGAATATGGAAGTACTCACCTATAATACAGTATATCCGTTGTCACGGGTTTCTTTTAACCGAGGTTCACGCTGCAAACTAAATAATGGACAATTAATTTGGGGAACAAGTAATGGTGCGGTACGTTTTTCTCCGGAATCCTTATCCAAAGGTCAATCAAAAGGTGCTATCTTTTTTCAGAATCTTACCATAGCAGGTCGCTCTATTCGTAGCAGTTTGAGTGCTCCATTAGATAGCTTGCAAGAAGTTTCATTGAACTATGATCAAAATACACTTCAATTAGAACTCCTATCTATAGAAGGTGTTTCGGGAGCTAAATTTTCCTGGACATTAGAAGGCTTTGATAATGGTTGGAGTCAGCCTTCTGAAAACCGCTTCATACATTATTCTAACATACCAAATGGAACTTATATATTGAAAATAAGGTTATATGATTGTTCTCTTTCACATGTAATAGTAGAGCGATCATTGTGTATAACTGTTGTTCCACCTTTTTGGAAGACCTGGTGGTTCGGACTTTTTCTTTTTGCCTTTATTGTGGGTGTCATTTATTTGTCATTAAAATATTATATTGAGCGGTTCAAACAACAACATAATGAAGAAAAAATACGCTTTTTTACCAATACCACTCATGATATCAGAACATCTCTTACATTAATTAAAGCTCCCATAGAGGAGTTATCGAAAGAACAAAATATATCCGATGCAGGTAAGTATTATCTTTCGTTGGCAACTGAACAGGCAAGACGTCTTTCTACTGTTGTAACCCAGTTAATGGATTTTCAGAAAGTGGATATCAGAAAAGAGCAGCTTGTTCTTGGTATGGTAGATATTGTGGGTCTGATTGAGCATCGTCGGTTGATGTTTGAATCTTTTGCAAAAAAACAAAATGTGGATTTACATTTTTACTCAGATCAGGATTGGTATCAAACAGCTGTAGATGAATCTATGATGGAAAAAGTAATTGATAATCTTATCTCTAATGCTATTAAATATTCACATTCGGATAGCAAGGTTCTGATAAATGTTAAATGTGAACCAGGTAATTGGACCCTGGAAGTAAAAGATAGTGGCATTGGAATTAGTAAGAACGCTCAATATCAACTATTCAGAGAATTTTACCGTGGTGAGAATGCTATAAATTCTAAAATAGTAGGTTCAGGTATCGGCCTTCTGTTGGTGAAAAAATATGTGGAGATGCATGACGGTAATGTTTGCTGCGTCAGTGAAGAGAATATCGGTTCAATTTTTAAAATCGTTATTCCTTTTAAAGAGGTTTTTGAAGAGAAGAATAAAACAAATGCCAAAATAGAAAAATCAGTATCTTATGTTGTGAATAATGTTGATTCGCAACCTCTCTTACAGCAAGAAGGATTGCCGAAACAAGTAATACGCATTCTAATTGTTGAAGATAATGATGATCTTCGAAACTTTATGCAATCCCCCCTTCAAACAGATTTTGATGTCTTGTTAGCCGAAGATGGTGTTGTAGCTTGGGATATTATTCAAAAGCAGATGCCAGATTTGGTCGTTTCAGATGTGATGATGCCGAATATGGATGGATTTGAACTTTGTCGATTGATGAAGTCAACTTATGAAACTTCCCATATTCCATTAATATTGCTTACTGCACTTTCTGGTGAAGCTGAGCAATTACATGGATTAGGCTTAGGGGCAGACGATTATCTAACAAAGCCTTTTGATATGAATCTTCTTGTGCAAAGAATAAAGTCGATAATCAGAAATAGAGAGATAATCAAAGAAAAGGCTCTAAAGTTAATTAAAGGACCAGAGAATAAGTACGAACAAATCTTGGTCAATAAGCTTAATGATGAGTTTGTGAAGAAAATGCTGGAGGTGGTCCGGACTAATATAGCAAATACAGAATTTGGAAAAGATGATTTTGCTTCTTCTATGAATATCAGCTCATCATTGCTTTATAAAAAGGTGAAGTCGCTAACAGATCAGTCACCTACAGATTTTATTAAGATGGTTCGACTGGACTACGCATTAGAGCTATTACAGAGTCATAGGTATACTGTTACAGAAGTAAGTGAGTTTTGTGGCTTTTCGTCTCTTGGATATTTTAGCACAGTATTTAAAAAGTATTATGGTAAATCTCCTACTGAAATATAGTTTTAGAGCCGTTTTTATACATGAAAATTGATAAAAAGGCATTGCAATAATCAAAGAATGTATTGTATGTCTGAAATTGAAAACTAAATATCTTAATTCTAAAGTGAAAAATTCTATCCGGATATACTTTTGCGTTGAAGAAATGAATCAAATGTTTTAGTTTGATAATCATATTGCTTAAATAACAATATACTTCTTTAGTGCTTGAAGAGTATCTATAAATGTAATTTTAAGAGAATTAAGATAAAAGATGATTAGTTGATGAATAGTAATTAGGTTATTGTGATCGAAGATTGGGGTGAGTTTTCACTCCAATCTTTATTACATGGGGTTACTATCTCAAATGTTTTAGATGTTTAACTAATTAAATAAAGAATATATTATTAGTATAAAGCACAGAAAAGTTATACTAGATAAACCATGTAAACCCAATTTATTCAATGAAAAAGAAAATTACAACAATTCTTATTGGCTTATGCAGCTTATTTTATCCCTTGACAGGAGCTGCACAATCTTCTTCCTTTAAAACATTTATGAATCCGGTAATTCCCGGAGATCATTCAGATTGTACATTAACTAAAGTTGGTGATCATTTTTATACAACAGGTTCTTCGTTTAATCCTACTCCTGTTATTTATCATTCTACAGATTTAATACATTGGGAAGCCATTGCTCAACCGGTTTCTGCAGCATGGTCTTCATATGGAGATGCTCCTAGTGGAGGATGCTGGGGCGGACAAATAGTTTATTATAATAACAAGTATTGGGACTTTTTTTCAAGAGCCAATGCAATGCATTTTGTTGTTGCAGATAAACCTGAAGGACCATGGAGTATGCCTGTTAAAGTAAATAATCCATCTCAGCTTCCATTTGGTCTTGGTTATGATAACTCAGTTTTTATTGATGATGATGGGAAATGGTATTTGGTTGTTAAAAATGGACAAGCAAATAATGCAATTGTAGAATTAGATTCCTTTGGACAGCCAACCGGAGTTGTTTACAATTTATCCTGGCTGAATCCCGATAATGAAAATCATCCGTACAGTTGGGCTGAAGGACCGGTTATGTGGAAACATAATGGATATTATTATTATTCATTTGCTCATGATGTATCTGGTGGACAAAAAGTTATGCGAAGTAAAACGCTAACAGCTGATAAATCAGCCTGGACTACACCTGTAAACCTGTTTAATGAGAATGATCCGAATAAATCAACAGCTATCTTTGGAAGGCCAAATCATAGTTCGGCAGCCGTAGAGTTAAGCGATGGTACATGTTGGGTAATTCATCCTGTTTGGTCAAGAGCAAATAATAATGAATGGTATGGACAAGGTCGTCAAGGATTACTGAATCAGGTAAGATATGATTCTGAAAATAACGTAGTTGCTGATTATCCGGTAAATATGGTTAAAAAAGCACCTTTATTACCTTCTGGCGGAATTCCATTTATGGTTCCTAAATCTGATTTCTTTACTACTGAAAGGCTTAATCCGGAATGGTCGTTTTGGGGATATACTGAAACTTCACTTGTCTCACTTTCTGATAGACCAGATTGGTTAAGATTAACTCCTAAAAGTTTGACTAAGGCAAATACAGTTATAAAAACGGATGCCGAGCATAACTATTCATTAATTACTCGTCTTGATTTTAGACCGGATTCTACATCCGATGAAGCTGGAATAAGAATAATGAATGGATTGGAAAATTTGTTTGCTAAAATATATAGTACTATAAATAGTAAAGGTGAAAAAGTAATCTGTTTTAGTTTTGATCAGGTTCATTATGAAACCGAAAATAGCATAGGCAATATCGTGTGGCTAAAATTAGAAAGAAATAATCATGAACTAACCGGCTTTTTTAGTCAGGATGGTGTGAAATGGATGCCAGTTGGTAATAAAATAAATGTAGAAACACTCGATCGGTTTACTAGTAATTATAATGGGTGGTGTGGAAATAGGCAAGGGTTATATGTTCAGGGAACAAAGTATGCTGATTTCGACCTATACATATATCGTGATGCTTATTCACCTATTCTGGCAGAATGCCCGGCAAATCAATATGGAACAATGAAGACTGTGCTTTCAAACGGAGGTGCTTTATTAGACGATATTCATAATAATGATTGGGCTTTATATGCTGGAGTTGAATTTGGAAATAAAAACTATAACAAAGAATCTGGAAATATTTCTATTTCTGCTTCTTGTGCTACTAAAGGCGGTAAGGTTGAAGTATGGCTTGACTCTATAGATACAGGTAAGAAAATTGCGACTTGTAAGATTAAAAACACGGGCAATTTATCGAATGTAAAGACTTTCACTGCTAAAGCTATTCGTACAACCGGAAGACATGATGTTTATCTTAAATTTATAGGTGAAAAGGATGATGAATTATTTGCATTGAAGGACTTCGTTTTTACATGTAAATGATCATTTAATGAAGATCATCTTCATTAAATGTTTTATGTAGTTTTTTGAGATATACAGTAAGTTGTGTCTTTGTAATATCATTAGACTTATGTTATATGATTAATGCAGTTCTAATTATTTCTAAGTACTTGTGTGCTTATTGTATATCTCAAATTGGAAATATAATATCTATTATCAAAACTCTATGATAGATAAATTTATTTGTTTTGCAATCAGTTAACAACAATTGGTTCTTCTTAATATGTCCTTATGGATTTACCTTTGAATCAAATGGGAACACAAAGTCTTGTTTTTTGTATATGTTGATTCCTTTTGCTTGCTATAGCAAAGAGTCAATTTTATGAGATTCCTAGTGTTTAGTGTTTCTTAAACTAATTGTCAGTATTTTCTAACATTAAAGAATAATTATGAACACTAGTTGATCCCTTTTTATTGTTTAAAGCTCACCCGCAAAAGTATGGAGATTCCTATTCTAAGAATTCTATATATTCTATAGAGAATATGTAGAAATATTGCTGCAAAATATCTTTCTACTGCTCCTTAAATCTGTAAATCTAATTTTTATGAGACATTTATTTGATGATGGTTGATAATTTTTATCTAATAGTTGAAGAGTAATGAATAATTAAGTTATTAAAATCTTAAACTAATAATGAATTAAATCTAGTATAATTTATAATTTATAATGAATCTATGAAATGCTTTAATTTAAAAAAAGTCCCAGGAATTATCATTGCTTTATTGATGGTTCCTCTTTGGGCATTTTCCCAAAACTTTACAGTAAAAGGTTTAGTAAAGGATGCTTCCGGCGAAGCTTTACTTGGTGTAAACATATCTCAGGTTGGTACTGCCAATGGTACAGTATCAGATGTTAATGGTAATTTTCAGATCTCAGTTTCTCCAAAGGCTAAATTACAATTCTCTTTCGTTGGATATTTAGGTCAAGTTATAGCGGTTGGAGAAAAAAGAACGTTGAACGTTGTTTTAAAAGAAGATAATAAGACTTTAGAAGAAGTTGTTGTTGTTGGTTATGGTACTCAGAAAAAAGCGGATTTGTCATCGGCTATAGCTGTTCTCCCTACCAAAGAACTAAATAAAGTTCCTGGTGGATTGCAGGCAGGGTTGCAGAGCTCGGTTCCTGGTGTTCAAATTACCAATGGAAGAATAAAGATTCGTGGTGTTGGTTCTATTAATAATACAGATCCTCTTTATGTAGTGGATGGTATGATTGGTGGTGCTGTGCCTGATGAAGCTAATATTGCAAGTATTCAGGTTTTAAAAGATGCAGCATCTTGTGCTATCTATGGTGCCCGTGGTGCTAATGGAGTTATTGTTATTACAACAAAACGAGGAACTGCCGGTGAAGTAAAGGTAGATTATGATGGATTTGCTGGTGTGAAAAACTTGTCACACAATATTGATATGCTGAATGGACAGGAATTGGCAGAACTAGTAAATGAGGAATTATGGAATGCTGGCAAAAGAGACGCTACTGATTATTTAGATGCATATAAAAATCCATCTGCTATAGGTGAAGGATATAATATGTTTAATGCATTGAAGCGTACAGGTTTTTATCAGAAACATAATCTCTCTATAAGTGGAGGTTCTGAAAATGCCAATTTTAGAGTAAACAGTCTTTATTCAACTGATAAACCTGTTTTTATTAAAGAAGAGACTAAAAATTATGGCATGCAGTTTATCTCTGATTTTACGAAAGGTAAATTCAAATTCGGTGAAACTGTATCAATAAGACGTAGTAATCATGATTGGAGTGATAAAAACCTGCTAATTGCATTAAAATGGGCTCCAACTTTGCCTTTGTATGATGCTAATAGCTCAACAGGATTTGCTGGTGCTGGAAATGGTACAGACGTTGCAAATTCTTTGGCACAGGCTAATTTAAACTGGCACAAAGGTGAAACTACTTCCGTAAATGGTAATGCATGGATGACTTATGAAATACTTCCCGGTTTAAAATACAAGTTCAATATGGGAGTTGACATGTACAGGTATATGGTTCAGGATTATGAGGCAGAGTATTCAATTCCATATCAAAACCATACACCTGATTCTTATGCTATGTCAAGCTATAAGACCAACAGACTCTTATATGAGAATACTCTTTCTTATGAAAAGAGCATTGGCAAACACAATATAAATGCTTTGTTTGGAGTTTCCTCTGATGAAACAAAGAGTTTGAGTGTAAGTGCAGGAGCGCGTGCTATGCCAAGTGAGGATATTCTTATTCTAGGTGCTACTCAGGATGATAAATCAAAATCTGTTGATTCTTCAGTGGGACATGAGTCTATGTTCTCAATGTTGGGACGAATTAACTATAGTTATGATAGCAAATATTTGCTGACATTTAATTTTAGACGTGATGGTTCTTCCAAGTTTAGTAAAACCAATCGTTACGGAAATTTCCCATCTTTATCTGCTGCATGGAGAGTAAGTCAGGAAAAATTCATGGAGAAACTTCCATTTATTAATGATTTTAAATTGCGTGCCAGCTGGGGTATGTTGGGAAACTCTAATATCGATTCTTACCAGTATCAGAGCACTTTAGCATTTAGTAATATATGGTATTATCTTAATAATACAAAGAATGCAGGTGCACTTGCTACTACTCCTTCAAATCCAAATGTTAAGTGGGAAAGTCAATATTCTACAGACTTTGGTTTCGATCTTTCTTTGTTTGATAATCAGTTGTCATTTATATTTGACTATTATTACAAGAAGACATCAGATATGTTAGTGGCTGTGCCTATTTCATATGCTGCTGGTTATAGTGATAATAAACCTACACTTAATGCCGGAAGTATTGAAAATAAGGGACTTGAACTTGCTGTTTCATACAAAAAGTCAGTTGGTAAATTTGATTATTCAGTAACGGGTAATATTTCTACAGTAAAGAATAAAGTACTTAGTATTGGTTCTAATAATCAGATCATGGCAGGCAATGGAATCTCTAAAACTGCAGTTGGCAGATCTATCGGAGAATTCTGGGGATATGTAACAAATGGACTTTATCGTACTCAGGCAGAATTAGATGCAGATAAGAAATTTGCGCCAAAAGCAGCATTAGGTGATGTTCGTTTTGTTGATAAGGATGGAAATGGAGTAGCAGATCAAGATTACATCGGGAATCCAATACCTAAATTCAGTTATGGATTAAGTGCAGATGTCAGTTATAAGGCTGGTTGTGGTACATTCGATATGGCTATGATTTGGCAAGGATCTGAGGGTAATGATATTTATAATAAAACCCGTTATTTTGGCGAAGGCATGTATCATTATTACAACTGTTTCGCAAGTACGCTGAATCGTTACCGTGCCGAAGATCTGGAATTTGTGAACCCAATTTCAGGAGTAACTACCATTTATCCAAAGAATACCAATACAGATATGCCAAGAGCGGTTATAGGGGATCCAAATCAGAATATGCGTAATTCAAAACGTTATGTAGAAGATGGATCTTATTTGAGACTGAAAGCCTTGACCATTGGTTATACACTTCCTCAAAGCGTAACTAAGAAATTGAATATTAGTAATCTGAGAGTGTATATTGGTGGGAAAAACTTGATAACCTTAACTAAATATTCAGGCTTTGACCCAGAAGTAGGTGATCAGGATACAGGCGGAACAAACTTAACAAGAGGTGTTGATGGATCTAGTTCATGGGATCCTACATTCCCTAACTCAAGAGAATTTTTCGTGGGTGCTCAATTGTCGTTCTAAAGGTTGAATCTTTAAATTAAAAATACAATGAAAAAAATATCAAAATTCTGCTTATTGTGCAGTTCTGCAGCAATTCTAAGTAGCTGTATGCCCGAAATGGACTTGAATAATCCTTCGCAGTTATCTGTTGATACATATTACAAAACTGCTGCACAATTAGAACTAGCCGTAATACCAGCTTATCAGTGCTTAATTAGTTTTAATGGTGTTGAAGGTGGCTATGGTCGTGGGGCATATTATTACTTGTTACTTCCTGGAGATGATTTCGACCATACTTTTAAATGTGTAGGTGAAGAACTTTATCCTGATACATATAGCACTCCTCCAAGTCAAGGAAATATTACCTCAGGATGGAAAGGGTACTTTGAAGGTGTTTATGCATCTAATACAGCCATCGAAAAAATAAGTAATTTTAGTGGTGAAATATCTGAAATGGTTAAAAATAGATTGTTAGGTGAGGCTTATTTCTTGAGAGGCTTACATTATATGCACCTTTGTGCTCTCTTTGGAGAAACAATTCCATTGGTTGATCATCCAGCACAAAATCAATCTGATTATTATCCTACTAACGCAAAGCCAGGTGAAATATATGCTTTGATTATTGATGATTTCAAAAAAGCTTCTGAACTTTTACCATTGCGTAGTGAACTTTATGCTAATGTAGCTAACAAAGGACGTGCTACCAAAGGTACAGCGCAAGCATATTTAGCAAAAGCATATATGTATCGCCCTATTCTTGAGAAAGGAAAAACTGCAGAATTTGATAAAGCAGCTCCTTTGTTGAAAGCTGTTATAGATAGTAAAGAATATAAGCTTATGGATAATTTTAGAGCTAATGGTTTGGGTGGAGATAACGAGAATAATGATGAATCTGTTTTTGAAGTCCAGATGTTCAATGGTACAAGTTGGCTAGGTGGAGATAATTCAGATTCCTGGAGATGGGAAGAGATTGGAGTTCCTGACGGAACAGGTAGCTCTTGGTGGAATATTGCTCCGAATAAAAAGACTTATGATGAATTTGAAGATGGAGATCCTAGAAGATATATGACTCTATGGTGCCCTGGAGGAGCCAAATATACTGAACTATCAGGTAATGTTGCTGATTGGAATTATATGAAGGCGCATTTGTCTTCAGATAATGATCTTTATGGTACCAGAAAGGAATGCCCTGATTACCAGATTGGTGATATTGATGATGATATCAATACTCGTTTAATGCGTTATTCTGATGTATTACTAATGTATGCTGAATGTTTAAGTGAGGCAGGTAATGATAGTAAGGCTATTACAGATCCTACTGGTCCTAAATATTATATTCAGCAAGTTAGAGATAGAGCTAATAAAGTAGTTCCATCTGAACAACCACATTTATGGTATCAACACTCTCCTGGTACAATTCCTAATGTTGATGAGTTATTATCAAGTGGTAAAGTCATCAATGGTGTTGCCATGAATAGCATAAAGAATATAATTGAACATGAACGTTATGTTGAATTCTGTGGTGAGTATTTGCGCTATTTCGATTTACTCCGCTGGGGTATGGCTGATGCCAAATGGCTTGAACCATTGAAAACTTTAGGATGGTCAGAAAAGGCTATGTATTTTCCTTTCCCTCAGGCTGAGTTAAACAATAATCCAAACCTGAAAGGTAACAACATGAATTAGTGTTTAGCAAAAAAAAGAATAGTTTGGATTAATTTTTATACTTGATCTAAGCCCTGCATCCTTTATAAAAACTGTGCAGGGCTATTCTATTAACTGCATATTTACAGGTAATGTAATATAAATTCAAAAGGTGGCGTACAAATAGTTCCTTCCCAAATGAATATTAAGGAAGTAAAGCCAGTGTCTTCTCTCTTTTATAGATAGCAATAAAAAAAAATTACAGCAACAATAATATTAAGTTATCAGCCAAAAACTGAAAATGATCAGGTTGGATTAGTGTGCTATCAGTTCGAGAAGTTTAACTATGTTTTTAGAATTACCAAAGGTAAAAAAGATACATACATTTTATTTCGAATAACTGAAAAAAGGGAACTCAGTAATCCTTGCAAGTGAAAAAATGATGTATCTAGACTAGTACAATTACAAGTAACAGCCAAGGGTGACAACTATAGCTTTAGTTAGCTATTCGGAAAGTAGTAGTGAATTAAAAAATGGATCAAACAACACCTTCATATTAAGGCTTTCTATGGAACAACAAGTAATGCAGTATACTACCAAATATGGATTGCTATATTCATTTACCTGTTGCTTGCGATCGCTAATAAAAGCTTTAGATAAAAATCTTTATATGTTTACTCAAACAATAGGCCTAACTCTATTTGAAAAAGAATTTATAAATGACTTATTTAACAATAATACTAACTTGAAAATGCAGTTCGATGACAAACAATTATTGCTTTGGGAAGCTTAACGGGACAGTAGCGAGATTGTAAAACTAATTGTGAAATATCATGAAAAAACTTATTTTTTTATTTTTAGTTGCTTTTTTATTTATACATAATGTTAATGGTAAACCGTCTAATGGTTTACCTGATGGCTTTGACACTCCACGTACCGGCATCCGTCAAGGTAAAATAGATACAGTTGTTTATATCTCAAAAACTGTCGGAGCCAGTCGAAAAGCACTTGTTTATACGCCTCCAGGATATTCAAAAGGTAAAAAATATCCTGTGCTTTATTTGTTACACGGCATTGGAGGTGACGAAAAGGAATGGCTTATTCAAGGAAAACCGCAGGTTATTCTTGATAACCTGTATGCTGATAAGAAAGCAGAACCAATGATTATAGTGTTGCCAAACGGACGGGCTATGAAAGATGATCGTGCAGTGGGCAATATCTATGACGAAACTAGAGTTCAGGCATTTGCTACATTTGAAAAAGATTTAATAAACGACCTTATTCCATTTATCGAAAAGAAATATCCGGTTTTGGCAGATCGTGAACATCGTGCTGTTGCTGGCCTTTCAATGGGAGGTGGGCAATCTTTAAATTTCGGATTGGGCAATCTGGATAAATTTGCTTGGGTAGGCGGTTTTTCGTCGGCTCCCAATACTAAAACACCTCAGGAGCTTGTTCCCAATCCCGCTGAGACTAAGAAAAAACTGAATTTGCTTTGGATTTCGTGTGGCGATAAAGATGGACTTATTACTTACAGTAAACGTACACACAATTTTTTGGTATCCAATCAAGTGCCTCATATTTATTATGTTATCCCTGGAGGGTATCATGATTTTAAAGTCTGGAAACAGAATCTTTACATGTTCTCTCAACTGATTTTTAAGCCCGTTACCTCTTCTGTCTTTAAGGAATATAATACTGTCGACGCTTCTGCAGGTGAAACTGCTGTCATGACTGGAGTTCCTGCATCGACAAATATATCCGGTGCTCAATATCCACAAGTTTTGCCAGATAATAGCGTTCTTTTCCGTATAAAAGCGCCTGATGCTAAAAAAGTGCAGATTGATTTAGGAAAGAAGTATGATATGCTTAGAGAAGAAGATGGATCCTGGGCAGTAACTACAGATCCTATTATTGAAGGTTTTCATTACTATTCTGTTCTGATTGACGGAGTAGCTGTATGCGACCCGGCAAGTCTGACTTATTACGGAATGGGACGCATGGCAAGTGGCATAGAGATTCCCGAAAAAGGTGTTGATTATACATTGGCAAAGGATGTTTCTCATGGACAGATCAGACAGATACGTTATTATTCAAATATTACTAAATTATGGAGAAGAGCTTTTGTTTATACTCCGGCAGGGTATGATAAAAATGTAACTCAATCATATCCGGTTCTATACTTGCAACATGGTGGAGGTGAAGATGAAACAGGATGGCCAAATCAAGGTAAGGTAGATATGATTCTGGATAAATTAATTGCCGAAGGAAAAGCAAAGCCTATGTTGGTAGTGATGGATAAGGGATATGCAGTTGATCCTGATGCACCTAAAAACAATCAGCAGTCAGGTCCTCGGGGAATGTTTCAAAATAATACCTTGGCAGATGTATTTATTAAAGAGATAATTCCTGCCATTGATAAAGAATTTCGCACTATTGCCGACCGTGATCATAGAGCTATGGCTGGCCTTTCAATGGGTGGCTTTCAAACCTTTCAGATTACATTATCTAATCTCGACAAATTTGCCTATATCGGAGGATTTAGTGGCGCAGGCCAAATGCAGCAAGATGGCGATTTTTCTAAGCTATACAATGGTGTATGGTCGGATGTAAATGCTTTCAACCAAAAGGTGAAATTGATGTATTTAAGTATTGGAACAGCTGAACCTGAAAGAATGTACCAAACAGTTAACAATTTCCATAAGGAACTTGAAAAAGCAGGCATCAAACATGTTTATTACGAATCTCCGGGTACATCGCACGAATGGCTTACATGGAGACGGTCGTTGAAACAATATGCCAGTTTATTATTTAAATAAAGCTATTAGTGTCTGGTAAAAATAGGAAATAATTATTTTGAGCCAAGTTTTAAACGAAAGAAAAGCATGTAATTAATCATACTAAACCTTAAATTCTAAAATTATGGCAAACTCATCAGAAAGAGGACATGCAAAGATGCTATAAATCAACAAGAGTGACAACTTTTGCAACATTTGTTATGTTTCAATCGAAAGGATAAACTTACATTTGCATCTAACTAATAATCAAACAAACATCCATAATATATCCAAATGAAATGTAAGATAATAACAGGACTTTTATTTATCAGTTCATTAGCTGTGTTTCCACAGAAAATAAAAGTTGTTTCGCCGAATCAAAAGATCGCTGTCGGACTTTTCAATACAAAGAATACCGAAACAGGTGAGTGGTATTTGAAAGTTAAGTATTCGAATAATGGCAAAATCTGCGAAGTTATACCGCAAATAACGTTAGGACTTACTCGCGCTGACCAGGATTTCTCGAAAGATTTAAAAATCCTGAAGGCAAGTAACCCCATTTTAATAAACGAACAATATTCTGTAGCGCATGGTAAACGATCACAATGCAGTAATTCAGCAAGTGAAGCGGTCGTATCTTTTGAAAATCCCGATAAATATAAGTTAAACATTATTATCAGGGCTTATAACGATGGCGTTGCATTCAGATATGAATTTCCTGAGAAGAAAGGTTCTTTTGTTGTAAATGATGAACTGACAACCTATTGTATACCGGATAGTACAAAAAGATGGATGGAAAAATTTAACCCTGCCAACGAAGGTCTTTATACAACTATGGGCGACGGGAACACTCAACAAGACTGGGGTTATCCTGCACTTTTTAATACATCCGATAAAGATTGCTGGTATTTGATTCACGAAGCCGATTTGGGAAGGAATTATTGTGGAACAAAACTATCTAATGTTGCTGAAAAATCGAAATATAAAGTTACTTTTCCTGATCAATGGAACGGAAGAGGACAAGGTGAGACAAAACCAACTATTACTCTTCCATGGAAATCGCCATGGCGTGTAATAGTTATTGGTAATCTTGCTGATATTGTGGAATCTACGTTGATCGATGATGTATCTGCACCTTCAACTATAACTAAAACTGATTGGATTAAACCTGGCGTAGTATCGTGGAATTACTGGTCGGATAATCACGGAACCAAGGACTTCAAAACAGTTTGCAAGTTTGCTGATTTAGCTGCTTCAATGGGATGGCCATACACCTTGCTTGATTGGGAATGGGATGCCATGGGCAATGGAGGTAATTTGGAAGATGCTTTAAAGTATATTCATTCATTAGGCGTAAAACCTTTGATGTGGTATAACTCAGGAGGAGATCATACCTGGGTTTCTGCTACCCCAAAAGATAGAATGTTGACCCATGAAAATAGAATGGAAGAGTTTGCCAAACTAAAAAAAATGGGTGTTGCGGGCGTGAAAATTGATTTCTTTGAGAGTGAAAAACAAAATATGATTAAGTATTATCTTGATATTTTAGACGACGCAGCCAAATTTGAGATGATGGTATATTTTCATGGTTGTTTAGTTCCTCGTGGTTGGGCTCGTACATATCCACACTTGATGACTTATGAAGGCGTACGTGGAGCCGAATGGTATAACAATGGTCCGGAATTTACCACAACAGCTCCTGAGCATAATACCATTTTACCATTTACACGAAATGTAGTTGGATCTATGGATTATACACCAGTAACATTTACTAATTCTCAATTTCCACATATTACATCATATGGACACGAACTTGCTCTTAGTGTAGTGTTTGAGTCAGGCTTTCAGCACATGGCTGATCGCCCCGAGGGTTACTACGATTTGCCCGATGCCGCTAAACATTTTCTTATGGAAGTACCTAATGCATGGGATAATACCAAATTAATCGACGGATATCCCGGAAAGGATTTAATTATAGCCCGAAATAAAGGTAATGTCTGGTATGTTGGAGGTATAAGTGCAGAAAAAAATCCAAAAAGCAAGACTCTGACGTTCAGTTTTTTGCCTGAGGATGTAAAATACAAACTGACATTAATAGCAGATGGTGAACACGATAAGAAACTCGTTACACAATACATGGTTGTTGATAAATCGAGCACCGTAAAAGTAAGATTATTAGGTAGGGGTGGCTTTGTTGCTTCTCTGAAACCAATTCATTAGTAAATATGTATATATATTATGAAAAAAGCAACACAGTTAATTATCAAAAAGGGATTGTATATAGTAATAACCCTTTTATTTTCAGCAAATTCCTGGGCTCAGCAATTGCCTTATAAAAATCCTAATTTAAGTTCTGAAGAGCGTGCTAAAGATCTGATCTCTCGCTTAACTTTAAGCGAAAAAGCAACTTTAATGTGTGATATATCAGATGCTATTCCACGTATGGGAATCAAAAAATTTAATTGGTGGAGTGAAGCTTTGCATGGTCTTGCCAATAATGGGAACGTTACAGTTTTCCCAGAACCTATTGGAATGGCTGCTTCATTTGATGATGAGTTGCTATATCGTATTTTCAATGCAGTTTCGGATGAAACACGAGCAAAATATAATGAAGCCAGAAAAAACGGTCAGGAAAATGCACGTTTTCTAAGTCTTTCGGTTTGGACACCAAACGTTAATATATTCCGTGATCCACGTTGGGGACGCGGTCAGGAAACGTATGGCGAAGACCCTTACTTAACTTCGCGTATGGGAGTTTCGGTAGTGAAAGGTCTGCAAGGACCAGCTGACTCGAAATACAAAAAGCTTCTAGCTTGTGCCAAGCATTTTGCTGTTCACTCAGGACCAGAATGGAGTCGCCATTCTTTAAATATTAACGATGTTAATCCCCGAGAATTGTGGGAAACATACCTTCCTGCTTTTAAATCATTGGTTCAAAAAGCTGATGTTCGTCAGGTAATGTGCGCTTATCAGCGTTTGAATGATGAACCTTGTTGCGGAAGCACACAATTGCTCCAACGAATTCTAAGGGATGAATGGGGTTATAAGTATATGGTCGTTTCAGATTGTGGTGCGGTATCCGATTTTTATACCAGCCACAAAGTGTCATCAGATGCTGTTCATGCTGCATCCAAGGGTGTTTGGGCAGGAACTGATGTAGAATGCCAATGGTCTGATCATCTTTATAAGCAATTGCCGGATGCTGTTGCGAAAGGTCTGATCACAGAAGAAGAAATAAATAAACACCTTTTAAGGGTATTGATTGAGCGGTTTGACTTGGGTGAAATGGATGATGATAATCTGGTTCAATGGTCTAAAATTCCTATGTCGATTGTAAATAACGATGAGCACAGAAAGCTTGCCTTCGATATGGCTCTTGAATCAATGACACTTCTTCAGAATAAAAACAATGTTCTCCCACTTACCAAATCAAAAAAAATAGCAGTAGTTGGTCCAAATGCTAATGATAAACCTATGCTTTGGGGAAACTATAATGGAACTCCCGTAAGAACTATTACAATTTTAGATGGAATTACTTCTAAACTTTCAGCAGATAAGGTTCTTTATGAAAAAGGATGCGATTTGGTAGAGGATAAAGTGACCGAAAGTTATTTCTCTCAATGCTCAATTGATGGAAAGAAAGGCATTAAGGTTAGTTATTGGAATAATAAAGATTTTACAGGTGATATTGTTGCAACCCAACAAATTGTAAATCCTATAAAATTAACTACTGCAGGTCAACATGAATTTGCAACCGGAGTTCGTTTAGAAGGATTTTCCGGTAAATATGAAACAGAATTCACACCATCTAAAAGTGAAGAGATCGTGTTCAAATGTGGTGCCACAGGATATTTTGAATTGTTTGTGAATGGAGAATCTCTTGCTAAATATAACAACTGGAGAACGCTACCTTCACGAATTCCGTTTAAAGTTGAAAGCGATAAGAAATATAAAATAGAAATTCGCTATGCGCAACTAAATAATTGGGAAGCAAATATAGAATTCAATTTAGGTAAGGAAGTTGGTGTTGATTATACTGAACTTATAAAAAAGCTTCAGGGTACTGATGTTGTGGTATTTGTTGGGGGACTTTCTACACAATTGGAAGGCGAAGAAATGCCTGTCTCATATCCTGGTTTCAAGGGCGGTGATCGTACCGATATTGAGCTTCCCGTGGTACAACGTAACTGCTTAAAGGCATTAAAACAAGCTGGGAAAAAGGTGATTTTTGTGAACTGTTCAGGCTCGGCTATTGCTTTGGTTCCTGAAACTGAGAGTTGTGATGCCATTCTTCAGGCTTGGTATGGTGGCGAGTCGGGAGGTCAGGCTGTAGCAGATGTGCTTTTTGGCGATTATAATCCATCGGGAAAACTGCCAATCACTTTCTACAAAAGCATGAATCAATTATCCGATTTTGAAAATTATTCAATGAAAGGACGAACCTATCGTTATATGTCCGATCCGTTATTTTCATTTGGTTTTGGGTTGAGTTACACTAATTTCAAAATAGGGAAAGCCACTTTAGATAGAGCAGAAATTAAATCCAACGAAACTGTAAAACTAACAGTTCCAGTAACCAATACAGGAAAAAGGAGCGGAACGGAAATCGTGCAGGTATATATTCATAAAGTAAATGATATTGAAGGTCCTATTAAAACTTTGCGTGGATTTCAACGTGTAGAGTTAGCAGCTGGCAAATCCGGACAGGCAGCTATTGAATTACCACCTTCTGCATTCGAATTCTTTGACTGGGCTAAAAGAAAAATGATGGTTACTCCCGGTGAGTACGAAGTTTTGTACGGAAACAGTTCGGATGCCAAAATGCTGAAAATATTAAAAATAACGATCAAATAAATTAATTAAAAAGAAAGATGATTCTTATGAAGAAATTGGATTTTTTAGTTGCGATATTTGCTGTATTCTGTTCCGGGAGCAGCTTTGCGCAGCAGCCTGCGCCTGTAAAGGTTGATGAAGGATTGTTACAGGGATTTTATGAAGACAACTTGACTGTGTATAAAGGTATTCCATTTGCTTCACCGCCTGTAGGTGAACTTCGCTGGCGTGCACCCCAGCCTGCTGCCAAGTGGGACGGAATAAAACAGACTGTAAAATTTGCTCCTGCTCCAATACAGATGGGAAATCCTTCTTCTGGAAAGAGCGAAGATTGTTTGTATCTGAATATTTGGTCACCGGCAAAATCGTCTAACGATCATCTTCCGGTGCTCGTTTGGATTTATGGTGGTGGATTCTGTGCCGGATCGACTTCTGAACCCATTTACAGTGGCGAAAAGCTGGCAAAAAAAGGTGTTATTCTCGTTAGTCTTGCTTATAGGGTTGGTCAATTCGGATTTCTGGCACATCCTGAATTAAGTGCGGAAAGTTCGGATCATGTTTCGGGAAACTACGGTTTGCTTGATCAGATTGCCGGATTGGAATGGATACAAAAAAATATTGCTGCTTTTGGTGGCGATTCTGAAAAAGTGACCATTTTCGGTGAATCGGCCGGTGCTATCTCGGTAAGTATGTTATGTGCGTCACCTTTAGCCAAAGGATTGTTCCGCGGAGCTATTTCTGAAAGTGGTGGCTCGTTTGGGCCTACACGTTCTACCACTTTTCCGGGCGAGAATATGAAAACACTGAAACAGGCTGAAACAGAAGGGCAGAGTTATGTTCAAAAAGCCGGTGCTTCGTCAATTGCTGATCTTCGCAAAATTCCAGCCGATAAAGTCCCTTCAGGCTTTGGTATGGCTGGCGGCTGGCCTATTGTTGATGGATATGTGATTCCCGATGACCAATATAAACTATATGAAGCCGGTAAGTATAATGATGTATCAGTGCTTATTGGATACAATTCCGACGAAGGAGCAAGTTTCTCGCCGGCACGGGTTCCAGAAGAATATATTGCCGGAGTGAAGAATCGTTATGGAAAATTTGCCGATGATCTGATTAAAGCTTATCCGGTTGGAGAAAATCATGTACCAAAAACCGCACGTGACTTAATGCGTGATGCTGCTTTTGGCTGGCAAACATGGGCCTGGGCAAGGCTTCAGTCAAAAACAGGAAAATCGAAAGTCTATTATTACTATTTTGATCAGCACTCTGATTATCCAAAAGATTCACCGCACTATGGATATGGGTCTCCTCATGGACAGGAAGTTGCTTATGTTTTCGAACATCTGAATGCATCGAATCCTCAAACTACAAAAGAAGATTTGAATATTTCAGAAGCTATGGCTACTTATTGGACTAATTTTACCAAATATGGAACTCCAAATGGTAATGGGATATCCAAATGGCCGGCTTTCAGTGATAAAAATCCAGTACTGATGTATTTCAGCCAGACTCCTCATATTGGTTCCGTGCCCAGCATTGAATCATTGAAAGTACTGGATAACTATTTCAAATGGCGTCGTTCGTCTGAAGGACAAGCATGGGCAAAATAATTTCTATATATAAAAATTGATACATAAACAATCAAATACTGATGAAAAAGCTTGTATTTACAGCGTTAGTGTTCCTATCCCTTTTCTCCGTAAACGGCGTATGGGCTCAACTTGCTGATAAGGCTTCAATTCCGCCAGAAATTGAAAATCCCGAATCTTTAGGAGTTAACAAAGAACCATATCATGCAACATTGATGCCGTATGGAAACCTGCAAGAAGCATTGGCGGCCAACCGACATGCTTCTTCGCTTTGTCTAAGCCTGAACGGGTTATGGAAATTCAACTGGGTTCCAACGCCTGAAAAGCGTCCAGTTGATTTTAGCAAGCCCGATTTCGATGTTTCGGGATGGAAAGAAATACCGGTGCCATCCAACTGGGAAGTACAAGGCTACGGCACACCTTTTTACCGCAATCTGGGTTATACTATAAAAAAAGATTATCCACATGTAATGAGTGAACCTGAGAAATGGTACACGTCATTTAATGAGCGAAATCCTGTGGGAAGCTACCGCAGAGAGTTCAATATCCCTATAGAATGGATCGGTCGGCGTAACTTTATTACGTTTGATGGTGTTGATTGTGCCTTCTTTTTGTGGGTAAACGGAAAAAAAGTGGGTTATAGTGTAAATAGCCGAAATGCTGCTGATTTTGACCTCACAAAATACCTAAAATCTGGTAAAAACATGATAGCCGTAGAGGTTTATCAATACAGCTCGGGCACTTGGTTGGAAGATCAGGATATGTGGCGCCTTCACGGGATTTTCCGCAATGTAACGCTTTGGAGCGCTCCCCAAGTACATATTCGTGACTTTTTTGTAAAAACGGATTTGGATAAAGAGTATACAGATGCAACGTTGGATGTGTCAGCAAAAATTAAAAATTATAGTGATAAAACATCTAAAGCACAAACATTCACGGCTACTCTTTACAACAAAGAAGGCACGGAAATAGCTAAAGGAAGCACAACTGGCGCCTCGCTCAAATCCAGTCAGGAAGAGGCGCTGAATGTGAAAATACAGGTAGCTAACCCGCTTAAATGGACTGCTGAAACTCCGAATTTATATACGGTTGTACTGACTAATTCTGAAGGCGAAATATTATCGTCAAAAATTGGTTTCCGAAAAATAGAAATCAAAGGACGGATTTTTACGGTAAATGGAGTGCCAATCAAATTAAAAGGTGTGAACCGACACGAACACTGGGCGGATGTAGGCCATGCCATCACCGAAGAGCAGATGATTCGTGATCTGGAAGTAATCAAACAAGGGAACTGTAATCATGTCCGTACCTGCCATTATTCAGATGATCCTCGTTGGTACGAATTGTGCGACGAATATGGTATATGGTTGGTTGCTGAAGCGAATTGTGAATGTCACGGATATGACAGACGTTTTGATGAAGAACCTACCATGAAAGCGGCAATTATTGATCGGAATGTAGCCAATGTAGAGAATTTTAAGAATAGTCCTTCGGTGATTATTTGGTCGCTTGGAAACGAATGCGGTGGCGTAGGTTCCAATTTTGTTGCAGCAATGAATACAATTAAGTCTATTGACCCAACTCGTTTTGTTCATTATGAACGCTTTGGTATAGGTAGCAAAAATCCTGCCGATTTGGAAGGTCGAATGTACGGTAGTGCCGCGGATTACGCCGACATGGTAAAAAACTGGGGAATGACTAAGCCATTTTATATCTGTGAATTTTTACACGCTATGTTCAACTCAATGGGGTCGCTTAATGAATATTCAAAGGTTTTTGATAACAATCCGGAAATCTTAGGCGGTGCTATTTGGGAATTTCAGGATCAGGCATTGTGGAACAAACGTGACCCCAATCATCCGATCTTGGCGTATGGAGGCGGTTTTGATGAAGCTCCGAACGACCATTACTTCATTCACAAAGGAGTAATTTCTTATGATCGTTCTACAAAAGGAAACCAAGTTAAACCGCATTATCCTGAAATGAAAAAAGCATTTCAATGGATTGATACCGAATTGGCGGATCCAATTGCCGGAATGATTACGATAAAGAATAAATTTCAGTTTATTTCTTTGAGTGGTTTTGATACATCATGGAGTTTGACAGAGAATGGGACAGAAATAGCCAAGGGTACAATTAATATGATGCGACCCATAAATGCCCGAAGCACCGGCATGGCATTTATCCCCTATAAAATAGAACATCCTAAAGCTGGAGCGGAATATTTTTTACGAATATCATATAAACAAAAAGAAAAAACGCTTTGGGCCGATAAGGGTTTTGAAGTAGCATCCGAGCAATTCAAACTTCCTGTCAACACACCACCGGTGGTGGAAACAAAAGTTACTCAACCGGTAAAACTGGCTCAAAACGCACAAATTGTAACCATCTCGGGAAAAGAATTTTCGGTAGAGTTCGATAAGACAACCGGTTTCATGAAACAGCTGGTTAAAAAAGGTATTAATCTTCTTGCTGCTGATGGTTCGCCGAAACTGCACTTGTGGCGCGCTTCTCATCGCAATGACGATGAATGGGCTTATAGCCAATGGGAAAAATTTGGGGTAAACGCCCTCCAATATGCTTTGGTCGATTTTAAAGTAGAGACTGTTGATAATTCTTCTGTGAGAGTTATTTCAACAACAAAAGCTGACGGAAAAAATGGTTTTGGAGTATATCACACGTCAACTTATTTGATAAAAGGCGATGGCTCGATAAAAGTTGACAATCAGGTTAGATTTGTCGGTTTCCGAATGAATTTGGCTCGTATAGGTGTGCGTATGTTATTTGATAAGAAGCTTGACCGCATGACGTTCTTTGGTCGTGGGCCATTCGAAAATTATTCCGATCGCAAAAGCGCTGCGGATGTAGGTGTCTATGAATTGGGCGTAAATGAACAATACGAATATGAAAAGCCTATGGAACGTGGTAACCATGAAGAAGTAAGATGGGCAAAACTAAGTGGCAAGGATATACCTTCTTTGATGATACAATCTGATGAAAAACTCATGCAAGTGGCGGCTCTTCCTCATACAGACGAGCAAATGTATCCGGTAGAATATAAAATTGACTTACCTACGAGTACTTCAACAGTGTTCTGTATTTCAACCAAAACTCTAGGTGTTGGATCTGCCAGTTGCGGACCTCGACCTCTGGAAAAATATCAGGTTTTTGCTGAGCCTAATTCATTTACGTACACTATTAACTTGTTTTGAGTAGTAAAATAAAACTTAGATCTCATGAGAAATAAAGTATTTATCATAGCTTCAATTTTTATGGTTGCAATTAATCTACCTTTTGCTGGAAAGGCACAAAATCCAATTATCCAAACCAAATATACTGCTGATCCGGCTCCTTTAGTGTTCAATGATACGGTGTTTCTTTATACAAGTCATGACGAAGATGATGGATTGGGTTTTAAAATGCAGAATTGGTTGCTCTACACATCTACTGATATGGTGAATTGGACTGACCACGGGGTTGTGGCCTCGCTGAAAGATTTTAAATGGGTGCCCTATGATAATGGGGCGTGGGCTCCGCAATGTATCAGACGCAATAATAAGTTTTACATGTATTGCCCCATGCCAAACGGTGTTGGAATTGGTGTCTTGGTTTCAGATACTCCTTATGGACCGTTCAAAGATCCAATTGGAAAACCTCTGATTAAGAATAGTGCACACGACATAGACCCGACAGTGTTGATTGACGACGATGGTCAGGCTTATCTTTACTGGGGAAATCCCAATCTTTATTATGTCAGGCTGAATGAGGATATGGTTTCTTATTCAGGCGAAATAGTAAATGAACCTACCAAGCCGGCTAATTACCAGGAAGGCCCCTGGGTATGGAAACGCAACGGACATTATTATCTGGCGTATGCTTCTACCTGTTGTCCCGAAGGTATTGGTTATGCAATGAGTAAATCTCCAACCGGCCCATGGGAATATAAAGGTATGATTATGGAAGGAGACGAGCGCTCAAGCGGAAACCATCCCGGAATCATAGACTACAAAGGAAATTCGTATGTGTTCGGCTTCAATTATGCCATCCTGAAACAAACCATGTCGAAGCATTACGAAAGACGCTCAATATGCCTTGAAAACATAACATACAATGCCGATGGTACCATTATTGCTTCGTTAAAAGGTGGTAAAATTGAAATCCATACTGACAAAATTGATGGGCCGGTATTGGGGACAATCGACGTAACTACCTCGGCTGAAGGAGATTTATGGAAAACGATTACTACTCCTGTGAAAAACATTAAAGATGTTCACGATTTGTTCTTCGTTTTCAGAGGTAGAAATGAACTGTTCAACTTTGATTGGTGGAAATTTAATTTTAAATAACAGATTTCAAATCAACTGAAATATAAATCAAAGTAACAACTATATTCATCTTACATTTATGAAAATAACAAGAAATATTAAAATAGTGGCCTTAAAAGGCCTTCTTATCATTTCCGGCCTGTTTGGAACTACTACGCTATCTGCCCAAACAGTATGGCTCGACGAATTGGATCTTAGCACAGCAACACAAGGATATGGAATTCCAATGAAAAACAAATCCATCGATGGCAAAACGCTCACAATCGCTGGTAAAACTTTCGAGCGTGGTTTTGGAAGTCATTCCGAAAGTTCGTTAACCATTGAACTTAATGGAAAAGCGACTGAATTCATTGCACAAGTAGGCATTGATGACGAGGTCGCAGGTCAGAAACCGGCTGCTGAGTTTGTAGTTTATGGCGATGGCGAAAAGTTATGGTCGAGCGGGGTAATGCGTTTGGGTGATGCAGCCAGACCCTGTAATGTTAAGCTTGGAGGCTTACGAAAACTTGAATTGATAGTAACCGACGGCGGAAACGGAAATTATTACGACCATGTTGACTGGGTAGATGCAAGATTTACAACCATAGGTGTGACCACATTCAAAACCTTCAATCCGGTTGCAAGCGTACCATATATCCTAACGCCTAAACCTTCAGCTGAACCCAGAATAACCGGAGCCAAAGTTTTTGGTGTGCGTCCGGGTTCGCCTTTTCAGTATCTTGTAACAGCTACAGGCGACAGACCGATGACTTTTTCTGCTTTGGGTTTGCCAAAAGGATTAAAGATCAACGCTAAAACCGGCATTATTACCGGTCAGCTTTCTAAAGTTAGAACGTATATTGTTACCCTAAAAGCTAAAAATGCAAAAGGTACGGCTGAAAGAAAGTTTCGCATAGAATGTGGTGACCGTATTGCGCTCACTCCACCAATGGGCTGGAACAGTTGGAATTGTTTTGCCAACGATGTTTCGGCTGATAAGGTAAAACGTGCTGTTAATGCAATGGTAAAAAGTGGGCTTATCAACCATGGATGGACATATATAAATATTGACGATTTCTGGGAAAATCATCGCGACTCAAAAGATCAGACATTGCGTGGTAAGTTGCGCGATGAGGCTGGCAATATAATCCCTAACTCCCGATTTAGTGATATGAAAGCCCTTGCCGATTATGTGCATGATCAGGGATTAAAAATAGGACTTTACTCAAGCCCGGGGCCTTGGACATGTGGAGGTAGTGCCGGTAGTTATGGTTACGAAAAAAAAGATGCCGAAAGTTATGCCAAATGGGGTTTCGACTATCTGAAATACGATTGGTGCAGTTATGGCAATGTAATTGATAGTCTGCCTGACAATGATCCATATAAGGTATCGTCTTTGTCGTATAATGGTGGTAGCGAATTGAATACAGCCATGAAACCATTTAAGGTTATGGGCAAATTTCTTCGTCAGCAACCCCGCGATATTGTATTTAGCGTATGTCAGTACGGGATGTCGGATGTGTGGAAATGGGGCGATTCAGTTAATGGCAATTGCTGGCGCACGACCAATGATATTACCGACACCTGGACAAGCGTGAAAAATATTGTTCTTGACCAGGATAAATCAGCCCCTTATGCCAAGCCCGGAAACTGGAATGATCCTGATATGCTCGTAATTGGTACTGTAGGTTGGGGCAATCCACACCCAAGCAAGCTTAAACCTGACGAGCAATATCTTCATGTTAGTCTCTGGAGTCTTTTCTCTGCACCGCTCCTTATTGGTTGTGACATGGAGAAACTAGATGATTTTACATTGAATTTGTTGACTAACGATGAAGTTATCGAAGTCAATCAAGACCCGCTTGGTAAGCAGGCAACTTGTGTACAGACGATTGGTGATTTGCACATTTACGTGAAAGAACTCGAAGATGGTAGCCGTGTTATTGGCTTCTGCAACTTTGGCCTCGAAACTGTTGATCTTGCATACAAAGACTTTGATAAACTCGGACTGAAAGGACAATTTGTAGTGCGCGATCTTTGGAGACAAAAAGACATCAGCAATGTAAATACACAAACAGGGCAGTTAGCACTCAAAGTTCCCGTTCACGGTGTTCTACTTTATAAATTCTCTATTAAGAAGTAAATCCGAAATGGACTAATAAATAAATGAAACATGAAGTTTAAAGCATTGACTAAAACATCTGCATTTGCAGTGTTTGTCTTGATCGAGGTCTCGACATTTGGATTAAAAGCTCAAAATCCCATTATTCAAACTAATTATACTGCCGACCCTGCACCAATGGTGCATAACGGTACTGTTTATCTTTATACTTCGCATGATGAAGATAATACTGTAAAGAACTTTTTTACGATGAATGATTGGAGATGTTATTCTTCTACAGACATGGTAAACTGGACCGATCACGGGGCAATTTTATCGTATAAAGATTTTAGTTGGTCAAGAGGAGATGCTTGGGCAGGACAGTGTATACACCGAAACGGTAAGTTTTATTATTATTTGCCGGTAAATCAAAAAAACGGAGGAAATGCCATAGGAGTTGCAGTATCCGACAGTCCCACAGGACCTTTTAAAGATGCCATTGGTGCTCCTTTACTTGTTGGGTACGGTTATATCGACCCAACGGTTTACATCGATGATGATGGTCAGGCTTACCTATATTGGGGAAATCCAAACCTTTGGCATGTAAAGTTGAACGCAGATATGGTTTCATACAATAAGGAATATGGCATTGTGAAGGAAGATTTGAAAGACAAAAACTTTGGTTTTCGTGCCAAAAAAAATGATAATCGGACAGCAGCTTATGAAGAAGGCCCTTGGCTTTTTAAACGTAACAGTTTGTATTACCTGCTTTACCCCGCTGGTGGTGTTCCCGAGCATTTGGCATACTCAACCGCTCCAAACATTACCGGGCCGTGGACTTATGGCGACACCATTATGCACGTAATCAAAGAAGGAGGGGCATTTACTAACCATCCGGGTTACATCGAATTTAAAGGAAAATCTTATTTGTTTTATCATAGCGGAGCGCTACCCGGTGGTGGTGGCTTTAAACGATCAGTTTGCATTGAACCTTTTAAATTTAATGCTGATGGTTCAATCCCATTAATTGCACCAACAAAAGAAGGCGTTACTGAAAGTGCATCCAATTTAAATCCATATAAAAGAGTTGAAGCCGAAACCATCGGTTGGGAAGAAGGTATTGAAACTGTGAAAGATGAAAATGCAGGCGTGTACGTTACCAACATCAGCAACGGAGATTACATTAAAGTGCGAAGTGTTGATTTTGGAAAAGGTGCAAAAACTTTCCTTGCAGGTGTTGCTTCAGCTTCGACGGGTGGAAAGATTGAAATCCATGTTGATAGGAAAGGCGGCAGTTTGTTAGGTGTTTTAGACGTAAAAAATACTGGTGGAGATAAAAACTGGAAAATGCTGTCATGTAAAGTAAATGTAGTCAAAGGTGTACATGACCTGTACTTTGTGTTCAAAGGTGCAGATGGAAACTTATTTAATTTTGACTGGTGGAAGTTTAGTAACAAATAAATTAACTTATAAAGGAAAGTACATTTGAAATGAAAAAATATTTAGCTTTAGTTTTAGCGGCAATAACTTTTTGTGGCGTTAGCCGGGCAGATAACCCTATTGTTCAGACGCATTTTGGTCCCGATCCTGCACCAATGGTTTATAACGGTACGCTTTACGCATATGTTGGTGATGATATTCCGGGCTTCGATTTTTACTACATGACCAAATGGCATGTATTATCCACTACCGACATGGTAAATTGGACAGACCATGGAAGTCCCATTTCGTTGGAATCCTTCAAATGGGCGCGCGACCGTGCATGGGCTGCTCAGTGTATTGAACGTAATGGTAAGTTTTATTGGTACACCTGTGCTCAAAGCGATAAAAACGATATGGCAATAGGTGTAGCTGTTTCCGATTCGCCAACAGGACCATTCAAAGATGCGCTTGGAAAACCGTTGATTATTAATGGAAGTTGGTCTAATATTGACCCGACCGTGTGGATTGACGATGACGGACAAGCCTACCTCTATTGGGGGAATGGAAGCTTGTTTTATGTTAAGTTGAATAAAGATATGATTTCTTATTCGGGTGATATTGTTACTGTTCCGATTTCTGTCGAATCTTTCGGAGGAGTAAGGGGAAATAAAAGTGTCGAAAATCCCAATAAAGATATGTATGTGGAAGGCCCCTGGTTTTACAAGCGCAACAATCTTTATTATATGATGTATGCCGGAATGGGAAAAGGAGGAGAAAGCCTTTCTTATTCGACAAGCAATAGTTCAACCGGACCATGGAAATATCAGGGCAAAATCATGGAAAATCAAAAAACCAATAGTTTTACCAATCATGGTGGAATTATTGATTATAAAGGAAACTCATATCTTTTCTACCATACGGGATTGTTGCCCAATGGAGGAAGTTACGGACGGGCTGCCTGCGTGGAGCAATTTACGTACAATCCTGATGGGACAATTCCTTCTGTATCCATTTCCAGCGAAGGCCCAAGACCAATTGGAGAAATTAATCCGTACAAGCGCGTTGAAGCGGAAACAATGGCATGGTCGGAAAAATGTTCCATATCTCAGAATGAAAAAATAGGGGTGTATGTTTCAGGCACTCGTTCGAAAGGTTATATAAAGGTTCGTGAGGTGAATTTTGGCAATCAATCTCCTAAATCATTTTCTGTCTCGTTAGCAGCAGGAGTTGATGGCGGAATTTTGGAAGTTCGTCTTGATAGTGTTTCGGGATCAATTATTTCGTCCATTCAACTACCTCGTACCGGAGGATGGGATAAATTTAAAACTTTCACTTCGGAATTAAAGCATAAAGTAATAGGTAAACATGATATTTATTTTTATTTTAACGGTCAAAATATCACTGCAGGACGTGAATTGTTTAACTTTGACTGGTGGAAATTTCAATAATAGAAAATAAGCAACCTATAAAAATAATATATGAAAAGACTCAATTTAGTATTCTCGTTACTGATGCTTTTTGCCATCGGTAGTCAGGCACAATCGTACACAAAAAGCAATTTGGGTATCAAAACCCAAATTAACTCAACGGATGTTGAGATTCAATTTTATGGACCTTCAACTGTAAGGGTACTGAAATCTCCTGTGGGAAAAACTTTTGAAAAGAAAAGCTTAACGGTAGTAAAAGAGCCTCAGGCTGTAAAGCTTGCTATCAATCAGCAAGGGGATGTTGTTTCGTTGAAAAGCAATAAGCTGAAGGTAGATGTTAACATGAAGTCTGGAAAAATATCCTATTATACTCTTTTCGGAGAACAACTTTTAAGCGAAAAAGAGGGTGCAACCTTTACTGATTTTAATGATGCAGGGTCAAAAACCTATACCATTAATCAGTCGTTTACACTTGATAAAGAAGAGGATATTTATGGTCTAGGCCAGCAACAGCGCGGCAAATTATCTCTGCGTAATACAAAACTTAATATGGTGCAGGGAAACACTGACGATTATGTTCCTTTCCTGGTTTCTACAAAAGGGTATGGGTTATTCTGGGATAATTATTCCCCCACTGTTTTTGAAGATAAGCCCGAAAGTACATCATTTAAATCTGAAGTTGGCGATTGCATTGATTACTATCTTATGTTTGGTGGAAATATTGATGGATCAATTGCTTGTATGCGCGACCTTACCGGGCAAGCTCCTATGTTTCCTTTGTGGACTTTTGGTTATTGGCAAAGTAAAGAACGCTACAAAAGTCAGAACGAACTGGTGGGTGTAGTTAATAAATATCGTGAACTAGGTGTGCCTCTCGATGGTATTATTCAGGATTGGCAATACTGGGGCAACAATTACCTTTGGAATGCAATGGAGTTTCTTAACACTGAATTTCCTAATCCAAAGAAAATGGTGGAAGATATTCACAATCAAAATGCGCACTTAATTATTTCTATCTGGTCTTCTTTTGGACCGCAAACAAAACAATTCCGCGAAATGGAACCGAAGGGTATGCTTTTGAATTTCGGCACATGGCCACAATCGGGATTGGAAAGCTGGCCGCCAAACCGCGAATATCCATCAGGTGTACAACCTTATGACCCGTATAATCCTGAAGCTCGTGATATATACTGGAAACATCTGCAGAAAGGACTTTTCTCATTGGGAATTGATGGCTGGTGGATGGATTCATCAGAACCAGATCACCTGGATTTTAAACCTTCTGATTTCGATCTTAAAACCTACCTGGGCTCATTCCGTAAGGTACGCAACGCATTCCCACTGATGACGGTAGGAGGGGTTGCAGAACATCAGCGTTCGGCAAGTTCAGATAAACGTATATTTATCCTTACCCGCTCGGCATTTGCCGGACAACAACGTTACGGAGCAAATACATGGTCGGGCGATGTAAATTCTTCCTGGCAATCGTTACGCAACCAGATACCTGCAGGTCTTAACTTCTCAATGAGTGCTATACCTTACTGGAATACAGATATTGGCGGCTTTTTTGCAGGCGCTTATAATAGAGGCTGGAGTGAAGGAACTAAGAATCCGTCGTTTCAGGAATTGTATGTTCGCTGGCTTCAATTCGGAGCATTTACTCCTATGATGCGTTCGCATGGTACAGATATTCCCAGAGAAATATATAACTTTGGGAAAAAGGGTGAGACTATCTTTAATGCAATAGCTAAGACAATTAATTTGCGCTATTCTCTGTTGCCATACATTTACTCTACTTCTTGGTCGGTTACAAATAACCAATCAACTATTATGCGAGCTTTGGTGATGGATTTCAATGATAAGAAGGTTAAAGACATGAACAACGAGTATATGTTTGGTAAATCAATATTGGTTGCTCCGGTTGTTAATGCACAATATACTCCCGAAACTATTGTAAAATCAGATGCAGAAACCGGTTGGGATAAAAAAGATGCTTCCGGCGAAAATAAAGGTGAAGCTGTGAATTTCGCTCAGGCTAAATCAACGAAAGTTTATTTGCCCGAAGGAACTGCCTGGTATGACTTCTGGACTAATGAGAAAGTCAATGGCGGTCAGGAAATAGTAAAAGCAACAACGATCGATGAGATTCCTTTATACATTAAATCGGGAAGTATAATTCCTTTCGGACCGCAAGTGCAGTATGCAACCGAGAAGAAATGGGATGACCTCGAAATTCGCGTTTATGAAGGTGCTAATGGAGAATTCACCCTTTACGAGGACGAAAACGATAATTACAACTACGAAAAGGGAGCATATTCAACCATTACCCTTACTTGGAATGATGCAAAGAAGGCATTGACTATTAGTAATCGTAGAGGTTCTTTTCCAGGGATGCTTGCTGAACGTAAATTCAAGATCAGACTAGTTGCTTCTGGTAAGAATACCTCCAATGAATATGATAAAGTAATAGTTTATAAAGGGAAGAAAATTGTTACTGTTTTACCTTAGTTGAAAAATAGAAAGGCTAAACTCTTTATCTCCCTTTAACTTTTTATCAGTCACAACTATGAAGGGGACTTTTGAAAATATCTGTGCGGATAATGATCAATGTCTGATCTGATTTTTTTAGAATGATTAGTCTAATATATAAATCCTTGTACAAAAGAATGCATTCTTTTGTACAAGGCATTTAATTCTTTTGTACAGAATAATGCAATGTTCTGTACAAGATGTAATAAATGTTATTCCAGAAAAAATAAATCTCATTTGGGAAGTTTTAAAATGTCTGCCGGGCTTATCAAAGTAAAGTATGCTGGTAGCAGATAATTCTCGTAAGTAGCAGATGAATAGTCTGTTTTTTTTATCTCCCACTAACTAAAAGCCTTTAAACAAAGGCTTTTTATGCATTTTAGTAGCAGATAGGGAAGATGTTTCTTGATTTTATTATTTTCTAATCTGTTTGAGTTGAATTTACGTTATATTCGTTTTATAATATAAAATTGATTGTATTAAATAAGTACTAAATGAAGCTAAAATTATTTTTAATGATTAGTCTTTTCCCACTACTTTGTGAGGGACAAGTTGTGAAAGGCTTTAAACGGTTGTCCAACAAGGTAAATATTACTTTATCAGATGGAACACTCAGTATATCTCCTTTGAGCGAGAATGCCGTAAGGATCAAATTCTATAAAGAAAGTGAAGGAAACCTGCCAGAGCTAGTTTTTACTTCGGGTGTTGCAACTCCTGGATTTCAAGTTTTAGATTTGCCGACTAAGCTTGAAATAAAAACAAAAAGTATTATTGTGTCATTGGATAAGCATACAGGAAAATTATCGTATGCCAATAATGCCGGCAAAGTATTTTTGAGCGAAGAGGCAGGCACCCGGAAACTAACTCCTGGTTCTATTCAAGGCGAATCTTGTTATGAGGCTGAACAGAGTTTTGAATCACCATCCGATGAATATATATTCGGTTTGGGGCAATTTCAGGATGGACAATATAACTTAAAAAACGTAGCTCGCCGTTTAATACAGGTAAACACGCAGATTTCTATTCCATTTATTTATTCCAGTAAAGGATACGGTTTGCTATGGCATCAGTATGGGTTAACGGATTTTAATCCGGCAGATAATTTCATCGCACTCGGGAAACAGGAGCAATCAACTTCAGGCAATAGTCAAATGGCCGAAGTAACTACTACCTCTGGAACTCAGAAAGTATCACAAAACCAATCGCTTTATCAAGGTAAGTTTAATGTTACGAAAGATGGCGAGTATTCTATCTTTCTGGATCTGGGCGATATGGGCAACCGACACTTTGTGGCTATTGATGGGAAACCTTGTATTGATCAAAGTAATATGTGGCTTCCGCCTACTGTAGGAACATTGGTGAAATTAAAAGCCGGTGAACATCAGGTACAGGTACTTTGTAAGTCAAATAATACTCCCAAATTGTCATGGAAGCTGAGTGATAACATAACAACATTTCGGTCGCCAGTTGCTAAAGCGCTCGATTATGTAGTTTTTTATGGCCCCTCAGCAGATAATGTGATTGCGTCTTACCGTAATTTATCAGGCAATGTACCTATGTTGCCACAATGGGCTTATGGTTTTTGGCAGTGTCGCGAACGTTATACCTCTGGAACACATTTGGTTGAAACGGTAAAAGAGTTCCGGAAAAGAAATCTTCCGTTGGATGTGATTGTACAAGATTGGCAATATTGGGGTGATAGAGGTTGGGGTGTTCCTCAGTTTGATGAGAAAAACTACTCAAACCCTTCAGAGTTTATAAAAGAACTGCATAATTTGAATGCACATTTCAACATCTCAATCTGGTCGAACCCGGATAAGAACTCAACAATAGGTAAAGAATATGTGGCTAAAAACCGTTTTATTCCAGATACCAAATGGCTGGATTATTTCAACCCGAAAACCAGAAATGAATATTGGAATACATTGAAGGTAAATATGCTTGATAATGGTGTAGATTCCTGGTGGATGGATGCTGTTGAACCAGAAAATGATGCTTTGAAAGGAACAAAAACACATATTGGTGCAGGTGATTTCTATCGTTTGACCTATCCATTAATGGTAAGTAGAGCTGTGTATGAAGGTCAACGCGAGGCTACTTCTGATAAGCGGGTATGTATCCTCACTCGTTCGGCTTTCTCGGGTCAGCAACGTTATGGAATTATCAATTGGTCGGGTGATATTGGCGGAACATGGGATACATTCAAGAATCAAATTGTAGCCGGATTAAATTATACAATTACAGGGTTTCCATATTGGACAACAGATATTGGAGGCTTTTTCCGTCCCGGAAATTCTCAATACACCGATGAGAAATATCACGAACTGCTTACACGCTGGTACCAGTGGGGAACGTTCAATCCAATATTCCGTATTCACGGTTACCAAACCGAAACCGAACCTTGGAAGTACGGACAAAAAGTAGAAGACAATATGCGCAAGATGCTGAACCTTCGCTATTGTTTACTTCCATATATTTATTCCGAAGCATGGCAGGTTACAAAAAATGGATCCACAATGATGCGTCCTTTGGTGATGGATTTTAATGCAGATACCACTGCCGTAAATCGTCAATATCAGTATATGTTTGGGAAATCTTTATTAGTGGCTCCAGTTACTGAAGCTAATGCGTCTGAATGGAATGTTTATTTACCCAAATCGGCTGGTTGGTTCAACTTCTGGACGGGTAAACATTTTAATGGAGGTCAAAGTATAAAAACTGATGCTCCATTAGATAAAATCCCTCTTTTTGTTAAGGCTGGTTCTATTATTTCAATAGGTAAGATTATCCAATATTCAGGTGAAAAGTTGGCCGATACACTAGAAATTCGTGTATATAAAGGAGCTGATGCTAAATTTGATTTATACGAGGATGAAGGAGATAATTATAACTATGAGAAAGGGAGATATACAATTGTTTCGTTCAATTGGGATGAAAAACATCAATCATTAACTATATCAGATAGAAAGGGAAATTATACAGACAGTTTAATAAAACGTATTTTTAATGTTGTTTTTGTTGATGAAAATAAGGGCTTTGGAATTAATGCAAGCTCAAAAGGAAAAAAAGTTTTGTATGTTGGGACTAAAGTGGAAATGAAATTGCAATAGAGAATGACGCTATAACGAATAAGATAGGTAATCACATTTTAAGTTCACTCGAGAATAATTAGCCGACCCTTAAAAAGCCATATATTATAATGGTAGTATTTTTAACCCAAGATATAGGCAGACAAGCGCCGGACAAATGCGGATAAAAACTGAGCGTTACTTCGTGCCTAAATCTTTGCCATAGCGATTATCTGATTTGTGATAGATTGAAGACTAAGATGTTGGAGCGATATATTCATAATCCCCGCTTCCGCTGTGATTATAAAAGGAGACCTTTATGGATCTCCTTTTTTTTGCTCCGTTACGATTTATGGTTCAGTTCGAATATCGAATTTATATAAACTCTTTGTATGTGGTTTACAGATATATCCAATTTAATTTTAAAAAAGGAAGGCTAAAATTGATCGTTTATTTATATTACTATCTATTTGTTTGGATCGAATAATTCAAAGAATATATGTCTGGGAGTGATAATCGACCAGACCTTTCATGGAAGTTTCAGCAATACTGGATATTTCTATATTAAGTTCTTTGGCAACTTCTTTCAATATATCAGCATAAAGATAAGCTACAGACCCTACAAAACGTATAGGGTAATTTTTATAATTATATTGGCAGATGTTTCTAATAAAAAAGCTCCGTATATTGGAATATATCAGATTGTATACATAACTATTGTCTAAATGGCTGCTCAGGAAAAAAGAAATATCAGATAAAAAACGGTTAGGAAAAGAGTCACTATAGACAGAATCAAGTGCACTTTCTGATGTGATATGAAATTTATTGTAAAAATCTTCTATAATCTCTTTTGGAGCAAGTTCTTTTAAACAATCGGCCAGGAACATTCTTCCCATTATGGCACCACTGCCTTCATCTCCAAGAATATATCCCAATGAGCGTACATTCTTTATTATTTTTTCCCCGTCATAAAAGCAAGAGTTAGAACCAGTCCCTAAGATACAGGCAATTCCTGCTTCTTTTTTAAATAATCCACGGGCTGCAGCTAATAAATCACTTTCTACCTGAATAGGAGATTTAAACTGTGCAACTAATGATGCTTTAATGATTTCTTTGCGATCGTCAGTAGTGCAACCGGCGCCGTAAAAGTAAACCTGATCATAACGTTTTTTAAAGAATAGTTTAGGCAATCCCAAACGGACAGAGTGGCTAATCTCCCTTCTTGTCTGGAAAAACGGGTTTATCCCTCCGGTAAACTCGTGCCCTATTACATAATTGCCCTCAATAATTGCCCACTCAGTTCTTGTGGATCCACTTTCTGCTATTAATATCATCTTAATTTCCTATTTTATAAATTAGTAGACAATAAGATTAATACAATTAATTCATCCCTTTTGTAGGAATATATGTATATGTAGTGAGCCTATTACTGAAAAAGTAATCAGTGAAACAAAAATAGGATTTATTATTTATATATCAAAACATTTTTTATCAATATTTTATATTTATAATAAACAAATTTAGAATTAATAAGTTTTTCTAGATTTAATTTTAAGTGATTATTCTGTTTCTTGAACTCAGATGATCTAATACTGAGGATTGTTTGAGATGTTTTATAAGCCGAAATATTATAGTTGAAGAACTGATTTGAGAGCTTTGTACCCATTGGTACTTGCTTTAATTTGATGCCCGTTTTTCAGAGTTAGCATTTGTTGCTGCTTTTTATATAATTCTATGCGCGATATCATTTCGATGTTTACTATACACGAACGGTGAATACGTACAAACTTTGTTCTAGGCAAATGTTCCTCGAAGAATTTCATTGTCTGTTCTTTGATATATTTACCTTTTTCTGTGAAAATTATAACATAATCTCCATCTGATTGAAGGTAGAATATGTCCGGAATCAATATAACCTGAATTTTTTGTCCGTATTTTACTGCGATGTGTTCTAATAGTTCACTATTCGTTGATGAATTATCTTCTGGTAAAAGGCCCTCTTTATTTGCTTCTATGCATACTTCTTCGCATACTTCTTTACAATCATCAGTACAATCGATATTTTCCTCTTCAATTTCTTTATGAGAACTGAAATAATCATATACAGCAGCAATGGTATATATCAGTAATCCAACCAGAATTCTTACCGGGATTGTTGGCGCTAGTAAATTGAAATTGTTGTGAGTCAAAATAATGTTCATAATAAATAATCCACTTCCAAGCCATAAGATAATAAAGAATAATCCTAAGCTGATATAATTATAACTGGTTTGAGGGTAAATAACCAAATCCGGACTTTTGCTTTTTATTAATATTTTGTATGCCAATCCGATAATAATAAGTAAGGATGAAAAGACAAATCCGTCAAGAATTAGTAATTCAATGGAAATATGAATAAGCGGCATCATCGTTAAAACGTGAATTATTACGAGACCTCCCCATATAGAAATGTATGATACCGCTTTAATAATTGTCTGAAATGAGTACATGTATTTTCATTTATTAGTTTCTTAACTCACCGCTACCTAAAACCCCACTTCCAATAATAACTAATCTCTTTGTGCCTCCGGTATTTCCTGTTTCAAAACGTTTATCTTCAAAATTGTACAGTACAGATTCCATATTTATTTTAACTTCCCAATTTATTGGTACAAATACTGCAACGCTCCCTAATACTGTGTTTATCTCTAAAAATGTATCTCCTTCGGGCAAATTTGTTTTTCTTAAATCTAATGTAGTGTCCCCAAGTACGGTATTAATTTCTCCTCCTTTGAATTCAGGATCAAGTACAATGTGTTTTCCACTTGAAAATACACTTTGCTTATTGAAATATCCTTTTTCTTCCTTAAAATGTTTTTTGTTCAATTTAAAATCTTCAACATCTTTGTATTTAGTATATTCGAAGTGCTTTTCATAGCAATGTTTGTGAGAACCAGGGATCAGCCTCTTAATCAGAAATAAAATGCCTCCTGCAATGAGTAAGATTGGCCAGTATAGATGAGTGAAGTTGGCACCGTCTACATTTAGAAGTCCGGGACAGACTGTCGCAATGTTAGGGATAATAAAGAACCCTCCAATAATAAGTAGAATGCTTCCATTCCAAAAATGACTTTTACTAATTGATAGTATGCCCCAGGCGATAATAAGCATTGGCCATGAAAAGATAACATTTTTATAAGGCATAGGAATATAGCCTAGATTGAACCCCAGAAAAGCAATTCCTGCAATAATCAATAATAATGCGAATACAAAAGTATTAGTGATGTGTCTGCTGCGATAATTTTGTCTTTGAATTTTCATAATCGTTCTTTTTAGTTTGTGACAAAGATAAGGTTGTTAACACTCTATTTGCAAGGATAAATCGATAAAAGAATGATTTTACCCGATGAATGAATATAGTAGGTTGTTAAATTAAGTCTCTAATATACTAAACTTTATATTAATTCTCTCAGTTGTAACAAATGAGACAACTTATTCTTTCTATAATGTGTTACTTTGTCATATCTAATAATATAATAATATATGGTATGGAAGAATTATTTAAAAAAGGAACAGTCCTTAATTTTGAGAAACTGATAGATTATTCAGAAGGTGGAATTGTAAGTAAACAGGTTCTGAAGAATGAAGCTGGTAATGTAACCTTATTTTCTTTCGATAAAGGGCAAGGGTTAAGTGAACATACTGCACCTTTTGATGCAATGGTTCAGGTTCTTGATGGAGCAGTAGTTATAACTATTGGTGGTAATCCTATTAATTTAAAGTGTGGGGAGACTATTATTATGCCTGCAAATATTACTCATGCTTTATTTGCAACAGAAAAATTTAAGATGCTTTTGACAATGATAAAAGGTGCTTAACTCATTTATTTGTTTATAAAGAAGTATTATCTTAGTCTTAATTGAAAAAAGATTCTTTTAAGAATTCAGAATGTGTTCATTTTTCTCGAAAAATATATTTATATTTGCCAAGATATGAAATAATATGCATAAAATATATAAATATAATAAGAGTTTAAAATGAGCGTAAAATACCGTTTGATTATTATGAACTTCCTGCAATTTTTTGTGTGGGGAGCCTGGCTGATTTCTTTAGGAGGATATATGGGTGGTAATCTGCACTTTGAAGGCGGACAAATTGGAGCAATCTTTGCAACTATGGGGATTGCTTCTTTAATTATGCCCGGATTAATAGGTATAATTGCCGACAAGTGGGTTAACGCAGAACGTTTATTAGGTATTTGTCATTTATTGGGTGCTGTTTGCTTGTTTTACGCATCTACGGTAACAAGTTACGATCAGATGTATTGGGCTATGCTTCTTAATTTGTTAGTGTATATGCCTACGCTTTCACTGACTAACACCGTTTCATACAATGCTTTGGAAAGGCATAATTTTGATATAGTGAAAGACTTTCCGCCAATCAGGGTGTGGGGAACTGTTGGCTTTATTTGTGCGATGTGGGCAGTTGATCTAACCGGATTTAAGCATTCGTGTGCACAACTTTGTGTTGGTTCCGTAGCTGCATTGATTTTAGGACTTTATTCTTTTAGTTTGCCTAAATGTCCACCGGCAAAGACTGAGAGCAAAACTTTGCTTTCCTCTTTCGGACTTGATGCGCTGGTTCTCTTCAAGAAAAAAACGATGGCTATTTTCTTTTTGTTTTCTATGCTTTTGGGAGCAGCTCTTCAGATAACAAATTCGTATGGTGATCTTTTTCTAAGTAGTTTTAAAAGCATACCTGAATATGCAAACTCTTTTGGAGTAACGCATTCAGTGATTCTACTCTCAATCTCACAGATGTCTGAAACACTATTTATTCTTGCAATACCTTTCTTTTTGCGTCGCTTTGGCATTAAGCAGGTTATGCTGATTAGTATGACTGCATGGGTGCTTCGTTTTGGACTTTTTGGAATAGGAAACCCCGGAAGTGGTTTACCTTTGCTTGTTCTTTCTATGATTGTTTATGGTATGGCTTTTGATTTTTTCAATATTTCCGGTTCTCTTTTTGTGGAAATGGAAACTCTTCCACAGACAAGAGCCAGTGCTCAAGGATTATTCTTCATGATGACTAATGGCTTAGGCTCAATTATGGGAGGTTACGCAAGTGGGGCAGTAGTTGACAGGTTCTCTAAATATCAGACTGTTGCTGGGCAAACTCAGTTAGTAAGTCGCGACTGGCCTTCTATCTGGTTCATCTTCTCAGCATATGCATTGATTATTGGCGTTCTTTTTTCTATTGTATTCAAATACAAGAATGGTAACAAAATGGTAAAACACTAAATGATTGTTTGGTCTTTTGAGATCTTAAAGCAAATATAGAACATAAAATGGTTTAGTTATAACTGAACCATTTTTTATGCCATTTTCGAACCCGAAGCTACAGAATATACATCTATAAGCTTACTTTTATAATTAAAAAATACAGATTTACGTATTAGTAATGAAGAACAGAACTGTAGACGAATTGCTAACAGAAATAAGAAAAAGGAATTCTGATTCTGCTTTTAGAGAATTGTATGATCAATGTTACAACCGCTTTTTTCGTATAGCTTTCTATTACCTACAAAAAGATGAATGGGCTCAAGAGGTCGTGCTTGATGTATTTTTCAATATATGGAATAATCGTTCAACGCTCAACGATGTTAGAAACTTCTCTAATTATTCCTTTATCCTGATCAAAAATGCCTCAGTAAACTTCCTTGAGAAAGAGGGCAGAAGAAGTACAAGTACAAGTACATTAGACTCTATAGCAGAGCCGGTTTCTTCTATTTCTTCACCTGAGGAGCAATTGATAGATGAGGAATTGTTTCAATGTTACATCAATGCTGTAGATGCTCTTCCTGAAAAATGTCGTGAGATTTTTCTCCTTGTTCGCGAAGAGAAAAAAAGTTATGCACAAGTGGCAGAGCTGTTTAATATCAGCCCAAAAACTGTTGATGCCCAACTACAAAAGGCTGTTTTAAAATTAAAGGAAAAAATAAATGCATTTTTTTTAGATTCACAATAGGGAGATTTTAGATTTTAGCTGTCTTTATTCTTGAAGCGCTTATTATTGAACGATAAGCAATATAAAAGCAAAAAAGAATGAAGGACAATATGAATCAATTGCCAAAATCCGATAACGAAGTTAACGAGCTTTTAAATAAATTCGTCTCTTCAACTCACTCTCCTCAGGGGAGTTTTACTGCCGATAAAAGTTTCAATACGTTACAAAAGAAACTTCATCCTGCAAAATACAGACTTCGTCCTTATCAATACATTTCAGCAGCAGCTGCAATTATTCTTATTTTAGGCTTCTCGTGGATGTTTTACTACAACACTCAGTCTGTATCAATAAAAACAATAAGTACACTTGCGGAAATAAAGAAGATAAAATTGCCCGATGGAACGCAAGTAGTATTAGACAGATATTCATCTATTCAGTTTCCCGAAAGATTTAAGGAGAAAATACGTGATGTAAAACTTTCAGGAGAAGCCTATTTTGAGGTAACAAAGAATCCGGCAAAGCCCTTTATTGTAGAAACTCAATCAGTAAACATACAAGTTTTAGGTACTCATTTCAATGTTGAAGCTTATAAAGATGATCCAAGTGTTACAACCACATTATTAGAAGGTTCTGTGGCGGTTAGCAATAAGAAACAAAACCGCAGATTAATACTGAAACCAAACGAAACTGCAATTTACAATAAACTGTCGGCCACTTTTACCCATCTGAAGAAGGTTGATGCAGAAAAAGATATTGTATGGAGTCAGGGAATTCTATTGTTTAACTCTGTTTCAATGCAAGAAATAGCATTAACTCTGTCTCATAAGTTTAATGTTAAAATAGAAATTGACAATGCATCTTTAAGAAATCATAAGTTTACTGCGCGGTTTGATAACCAAGAGAACCTATATGAAATATTGGATTTGCTTAAATCAACAGGTAATTTCTCCTATCAGAAAGTTGATAACAAAATTAAGATACAATTAAAATAAAACTAACATGATTTTCTATGTTTTAAAAAGTCAGCATGCCAAAAGATTACTTTTAGCATGTATGATAGCCTTTTCCATGTCGTTAATGCAAGCACAAAATCAAGGAAGCAGAGTAACAAATACATTCAGAAATTTTACTCTTGAAGAGTTCATTAAAAGTGTGGAAAAATCTACCGGATATTCATTTATTTATGGTGAAGAAGTTAAACTCAATCAAAGGATTTCTTTTGAGGCAAATAATCTTTCACTTCAGGATGTTTTAAATCGTGCTTTTGCAAAAGAACCAATTGGTTATAAAATTACTGGAAAGCATATTCTTTTGCTTAAGAAGAATATTAAACCAGTTGGCCGAAAGTGTACAATTAGCGGATATATCACAGACGGTAACTCCAGGGAGACACTGATTGGAGCAAATATATATGAAAATAGCCACCAGCAAGGAACTACCACTAATCCTTACGGTTTCTTTAGTATAACATTACCTGAAGGAGAAATATCCTTGAAATTCTCATATATTGGCTATAAATCTCAAGATTGTTTTATTCGTTTGAGAAAAGATACAGTTATTAATGTTAGTCTTAACAATAGCAATATTCTGCATGAAGTCACTATTACGTCTGATAAAACCGAAACTGGACTTTATGCAACGCAAATGGGGACCATAGATGTTCCTTTACAACATATAAAAAACACTCCGACAATCCTCGGTGAAGCCGATGTGATAAAATCAATACAACTTCTTCCAGGGGTACAGACTGGCATGGATGGTTCGGCTGGAATGTATGTTAGGGGAGGAGGCCCCGATCAGAATTTAATTTTGCTTGATGGTGTACCTATGTATAATGTGGAACATCTTTTTGGATTCTTCTCTGTCTTTACTCCAGAGGCAGTAAAAAAAGTAAGTCTGTTCAAAAGCAGTTTCCCGGCTCGTTTTGGTGGAAGATTATCATCAGTGCTAGATGTGAGAACTAATGACGGAGATATGGAACGATATCATGGGAGTTTTAGCATTGGTTTGCTTTCTGCAAAAATCAATTTAGAAGGACCTATCGTTAAAGGTAAGACTTCTTTCAATATTTCAGCCCGAAGAAGTTATGCAGATCTACTGATTGCTCCTTTTCTCGATAAAGAAGATAAGTTTGGATATTATTTCTACGATGTGAATGCTAAGATTAATCATAAGTTTTCTGATAAAAGTCGCTTGTTCATAAGTACTTATAATGGCAGGGATGTATATCACTATAATTATGATAGTTCAGAGAAATATGTTTCTAATTCTCAGGAACAGTCTTCAAATGGCGTTTCTGTTGAAACAAGATCTAAAGATCTGGTTAACTTTAACTGGGGTAGCACAATAGTATCCGGACGATGGAACTATATTTTTAGCAACAAGCTTTTTAGTAATACTACTATAGCTTACAATGATTACCATTTCAAATTAAACATGCAGAGCCTGGAGAAAGAAAAACGCGATAATCAATATTCAGAATACAATTATCAGGCAAAATATAATTCAGGAATAAGAGACTGGACATATAATATAGATTTTGATTATGACCCTGTGCCAAAGCATCATGTGAAATTTGGAGTTGGATATTTATTCCACAATTTCTGTCCTGAAGTAATTACGTCAAAAATTCATCAACAAGATAATGAGCAATTAAATGATACCACTTATAATGGTGCATCAAATAGTAATGTTTACGCTCATGAAGTTTCTGTTTATGGAGAAGATAATTTTAATTTGACTGATCGGTTTAGAATAAATGCCGGTGCGCATATTTCTTGTTTTAACGTGCAAAATCAGAGCTATTTTTCAATTCAACCGCGCTTATCTTTTCGTTATCAGATAGCTGAAGGTTTTGCAATGAAAGGTTCGTATACTAAAATGAATCAATACATTCATTTATTGTCAAATTCAAATATTTCTTTACCTACTGATTTATGGGTCCCAACCACCAAAAAGATAAAGCCGATGATATCTCATCAATACTCTGTTGGCGGATATTACACTGGATTAAAGGATTGGGAATTTTCTGTGGAAGGTTATTATAAAGCAATGACTAACGTGTTGGAATATAAAGATGGTGCATCTTTTTCTGGGTCATCAAGCGGATGGGAAAATAAAGTTGAAATGGGAAAAGGTCGTTCCTTTGGTTTGGAATTTCTTGCACAAAAAGTAGTTGGTAAAACAACAGGCTGGATAGGTTATACATTGGCAAAAAGTGACAGGCAATTCTCAAAAGGTGGAATTAATGATGGAATTCGTTTCCCGTATAAATATGACCGAAGACATAATGTAAACATCACTTTGAATCAGAAACTAACGAAAAAAGTGGAAGTGTTTGCTTCGTGGTCGTTCTCAACAGGAAACGTTGCTACCATTGCTGAAGAAAAAACGTCGGTTATTCGTCCCACAGATGTTGGATATACCCAATGGTGGATTATGCAAAATTCAGTTTCTTTTCATGGTGCCTCATATGTTTATACCGATAAATACATAAGTAGCCGCAACAACTACCGCCTGCCAAACAGTCAATGTCTGAACATTGGCATTAACTTTAATAAGAAAACGAAGCACGGTATGAGAACCTGGAACTTCAGTGTATATAATGTATATAATGCGATGAACCCTTCTTATATATATTTGAGTACAAAAGAAATAAACGATGGTAAGATTGTATATTCACGTCCAATAATTAAGAAAGTAACGATATTACCATGTATCCCGTCGTTTACTTACACATATAAATTTTAAATATTATGAAGAAATATATTATAATCATCCCTGTCCTTCTGTTATTATTGACAGCATGTACTAACGAAATTCCTTTTGATGTAAAAGACACTGAGAGCAAAATGGTTATCAACGCTCTTATAAATACAGATTGTTTGGAGAATAGAATTTTTATAAGTCTGACAGGAAAGTACGATATAGAAACGATTAACGATGTTTCAGTTAATCTTTATGTTAACGGAGTGCTGAAGGAAATGCCTGAAAGTATTGCTGATTCCAGCAGTACCCCCAAAGTAAAATCGTTTCTTGTTAAATCAACTTTTAAGCCGGGCGACAAAGTTAAGATTGAAGCTTCAACAAAAGATGGTAAATATCATGCGTGGGGAGAAGAAACTGTTCCAGACCGGCCAAGCATAATAAAAATTGATACGGCAAGCGTTAGAATGAAAAACAAATATGATTCCTATTCGCCTTTTCTTCGCTTTAAAGTTACATTTAAAGACATTCCCGATAAGGATAGTTATTACAGGATTATTGTTGAGAATAAGAAAACATGTGTTTTTGTAAATGAAACAACGGGAAAAGACGAAACCGTTGATTCGTATGATTATGGTTTTGTATCCAGAGAAGATGTGGTTCTAACAGATGGAAGGCCCACCACTGTAGATGATGAGGAAAATGGAATTTATACTACTTCTTCTCCATCAAATACGTATGGTGTTTTTGATGACTCACGTTTCCTGAATAGCGAATATACAATGACTGTTAGTCCGGAAAATACTTCTTCTTCATATTATTATTATCAAAATATAAAGCAAGAATCAATCAGTGTTACTGTATATTTGCAATGTATTTCAAAAGCAGAATATTATTATCTTCAGGCACTTAATCGGTCTATTGATAATTCCGATGATGATATCTTATCAGAGCCGGTTCATTTACCTACCAACATCAACGGAGGTATTGGCATATTAGGCTTTAGCACGGAAAACAGCAGAACAATTCAGGTGTTCAACTGGAATGCTCAGTAACCTGAAATGAATATAAAATAGAATGACTTATGAGAAAAACTGCATCACAGATACTCAGATTTACAATCTTATTATTGTTTCTTAGTTCATGCAACAGCAGTAAAACTCTTCAGAGAGAGATTCGTACAATACGTTCGGATCTCTTTTATGAATTAACAACTCCTGTCTATTCAGATAGCATAAAACATGATATTTATCTGAACTTTATAGATTATTCAAATCTGGATTATGAAACTACAGTAAAAAGAAAATCCACTCTAGTAATTCCTCTGATATTAGTGAACTATTTGGGCGAAAGCTTTAATGTGAAATTAGGCGAAGGGTCTCTTAGCATGAATTTCAGGGAGTTCCTTACTAAGGCACTTATTACAGAATGCAATAACAGTACATGTTTTAATCTTTTTGAAAGAACTGATTCTGTAAGCGAAAAAGACAATTACATTCTCGATGTAAAAGTAGCGCGTTGTGAAACATCATCAGGGATTAAATTCAATGATACTTCAATTCTGTGGTTTGATGATAACCTTGAATTTGGTCATTATATGGAATTTACCAATTATAAAGTTCGTCCGGCAAATACAATGCTCAATCTTGATGTTACTTTAAGTTTTGACGGAAGAGTAATTAACCATAAAGTTTACACTACAACTTACAGGCAAGTTTGCAGCAGAAATGATTCTGATGTTGCTCCTCATACGGAAGTATGTGTTAATACTATGGCGCAATGCCTTTCATTTGCTACCAAGAATATAGTTGAAGATGTCTCAAAAGATCTTCATTTGATTATGTTGAATGAAAAATAGTAAGTATAAACTCGTTATAGAAAAAACATCAGAATAACCTGAGCAATAATAACTCTTAAGAACATACTTAGCGGATAGACTGTTGCATAAGACACTGATGGGTTGTCTCCATGAATGGTGTCATTCACATAGTTCAAAGCCATTGGGTTTGCCATACTTCCGCAGAGCATGCCCGATACCGAGCCAAAGTCCACTTTCATCACTTTTAACGCAATGAGTCCTGTTATAACTACCGGAACAAAGGTGATGGCAAAACCTAGAGCAATCCAAAGAGCTCCTTCAGGACGAACTACTGTTTCAAAGAAATGAGCACCGGCATCCAGCCCCAGACAGGCCAGATACATGGAAAGACCTAATCCGCGAAGCATCAGATTTGCGCTAAGTGTGGTGTAAGTAACCATATGAAGCCGCGGACCAAAGGTTCCAATCAAGATACCCACAATGATAGGGCCACCGGCCAATCCTAATTTTACCGGAGCACTTATTCCGGGAATGGTTAAAGGTACGGCTCCTAATGCCAAACCCAAGATGATGCCAATGAAAACAGCTACAAGATTTGGCTCTTTAAGACTTTTAACAGCATTACCCAGAACCTTTTCCACATTTTGAATTGCAGCAGCTTCTCCAACTACTGTCAGTCTGTCGCCCATTTGCAATACCAGTTCAGAGGTGGCAAGAAGTTGTACACCAGCCCTATAAACGCGGCTGATATTTATTCCGTAATGATTTCGCAGACGAAGTGAACCAAGCTTTTTACCATTTATCTCCGGACGAGTCACAATTATGCGCTGAGAAATGAGCTGACTGTCAATAGCATTCCAGTCTATATCGTCTTTGTTCCAGTCTGTATGTTCTTGTTCTCCAAACAGAACGGTCATTGCCTCTACATCTTTTTCAGAAGTGATAACAAGTAGTCGGTCTCCTTTTTGCAAAATCTTTTCAGAGGTTGGAATAGTTACCTTATTGTCTCTCCAAAGTCGGGAAATAACAAACTTAATACTGCTGAGATGAGCTATATCTTTTATGCTTTTGCCGTATATTCCCGGATTAAAAACCTGAAATTCGGCAATGTATGTTTTGTTTGCATTGTCTTGTTCCTTCTCAGCCAGATCTTCTTTACGAACGAATAATTTTCGTATCAGCAAAACTGCAATAATCACTCCCATAACTCCTAACGGGTAAGTCACCGCGCAACTAAGTGCGGGAGCACTTGATGGAAGTCCCATTTGTTGTAATGTTTGCTGGGCTGCACCAAGGGCAGGGGTGTTTGTTGTTGCTCCACAAAGTATTCCTACCATATCCGGTAGTGAAACTCCTGTTGTGAGATGACATATTATGGCTAATATAGTGCCAAGTGCTATTAAAATAAGAGACAGCATATTGAGTTGCATGCCGCCTTTGCGAAAGGAACTGAAGAAACCGGGACCTACTTGTAGCCCCAGAGAATAGACAAATATAACTAATCCGAAACTTTCAGCATAATTAAGCATCTGAGGGTCAATGGAAAGTCCAAGATGCCCGGCCAGAATTCCTGCAAAGAAAACGAATGTTACTCCCAGGGATATTCCCATGATATGAATTTTTCCCAGAGCAAGTCCGAGGGCAGAAATAAGTGATACAACAACTACAGCTTGTAGTGCCGAGTGATTTATAAATAATGTGTCAAGCCATTCCATGCTTATCTTTTCTTTTATTGGTTTTATCGGGCCGCAAAGATAGGAACTATTTTATGAATAGGTTATTTTTATAGATAGAATATGCGTAATATATTTCTTTTTCTGCATTTTCCTGCTTCCTAAAAGAGTACAATACCAAGTTCTGCGATTGGCTTTTTCTCATAGTTTTTGCTTTTTGTATAATAATTGGTTACCCCGTAACCTCCTGAAGCAAAAACTCCGAATTTCTTTGTTAGCTGGAATTCTATATTGGCTCGTGCCTGAAGTGAATACATCCTTGCAGGAATATCGTTCACCCCCTTATTGTCGAAAGTCTCAATATGCTGATAACCTATATCGCCACTAAGGAAAAGGTTTCTGGATAGTTCGAATCCCAAACCGGTACGATAAAAGGCGGCTGCAGAGAAACTTTTTCCAAAATCCAGGTAATGGCTTCCTAATCCCAGAATTGTGTAAAAGAGATTATTTCTGAAGCGCATTGCAATATTGCCTTTGGTTGTATTTCCCCCGAATATCATGAGCTGATAACGGGTATCCGGATTCAGATTCACTAAGCCTAACTTCGCTTTAGCAGCGCTTTTGCTATAATTTACCAATCCAACCTGTACCCCGTTTGTAGCATACTTGGCCATGTTTACCAGACTAATCTGTCCTCCATTAAGGTTCTTTGCTACATTGCCTAATCCTGCAATTTGTATTCCGTTGACATTGATTCCCACGTTGCTCAAACCTGAGAATTGAAGGCCATCTGTTTTTCCTCCGGTTATGTTTATCAGTGAAGCAATCTGAATTCCTTTCATTTCATTTCCTGCAATATTCATCAGTCCGCCCACAGCGATTCCTGAAAGCCCGGAACCGATAATATTTCCTATTCCGCCAATTTTTATCCCTTTTGATGTTCCGCCACTTTCAAGGTTAAAAAGTCCGGCAATGTTAACACCGGAGGAGGTGCTTCCTGTGATGTTCATAAATCCGGATAGTAGTAATGCTTTTGTTTCGTTTCCGGTTATATTCATCAGTCCGCTGATTCCTATTCCTCGCAGATTGTTTCCTGTAACATTCGCTATTCCCGACCCTATGATTCCTGTTGCATCGTTTCCGGTTATATTGGTGAGTCCGCCCAGTTGGAGTCCTTTCGTGGAATCTTTTACTATATTTGATAATCCGGATACCTGAATTCCGTAAACACTATTTGCTGGATTGCAATAAAACAAATTCAGACCAACACCTTTTAGCTGATTTATTTTAGAAACAAACCCTAGATTAAAGTAGGATGTCTGAGAAGAATCACATGGTTGAGTAGATATCTCTTTCCATAGGGAAAGGTTTATCCCTCCGGATTTGTTTTGAGCATTGCCTGACATGCTGCATAAGATTAGCGATGCTGCAAATATGGTAAGAATCTGTGAGGCTAATTTCATTCGTAGATCTGTTTTTTTTTGCTGTATTACATACATTGTATCACAATATTACATATTTATTATGAAACAACCTTATATATAAGCAATTTATTGATGAGAGATCTTGATAAAGACCTACAGCTAATCAATGTAAAGCGTAGACTTAATAAATAAAAGGCGTACACTTCATATGTATAAAGTGTACACCTTTTTATGAATTATTCCTGTTATATTGCCTTAACTATCCTGTTATGTTGCCTTAACAATCCTGTTTCCAGGCTTTAATATTCCTTTTATCCTTTAGCTTCCTGATAAAGGAATCTCTTAATGCTCTTCTTTGGTGTTTTTTCGAACTCTTCAGGATAAATCTTGATTTTCGAGATCTGACTGTAAGATGGAAGCATAGAGTTTAGTTCCACACGGTTTTCTTCCATCACTCTTTCTATATCTTTATTTGTGAGACCATGAGCAAATGCATCATCGAAATCGGGATATACAAGTCCCACTAGCTTTTCACTTTGTTGAACAATAATAGATTCAGATACATAAGGAAGGTTGTTCAACATATCTTCTATCTCTTCCGGATAAATGTTTTGTCCCGATGCGCCAAGAAGCATGTTCTTGCTACGACCTTTGATGGTAACATTTCCATCCGCGTCGATAACTCCCAGGTCACCAGTATGAAGCCATCCGTCTTTGTCTATAACTTGTGCAGTAGCCTCTTCATTTTTGTAATAGCCCAGCATTACATTGGCTCCGCGACAAATAATGTCTCCCACTATATTTTCAGGATCTGGTGAAAGTACCTTTACTTCCATTCGGGGAGCAGCTTTACCGCACGATCCCATTTTGAATCGTTGCCAATCTTCGTAACAAATAATAGGTCCGCATTCCGTCATTCCGTATCCCACGGAATAAGGGAATTCAATCATTTTAAGGAACTGTTCGATCTCCTTATTGAAAGCCGCACCACCAACAATAATTTCATAGAAATTACCGCCAAAGGCTTTAATCATTTGCTCACGAACAGATGCTTTTATTTTATCGTTAATGATAGGAACCTTCATTAAAATCTTCATAGCCGGAGTTTCCAGCTTAGGCAAGATGCTCTTTTTAATGATTTTTTCTATAATTAGAGGTACCGCAATCACAAGACTAGGCTTAACTTCAGCAAATGCCTGGAAGATGATCTTTGGACTTGGCATTCGTGTTAAGAAATATATCTGACAGCCAACGGAAAATTCATAAAGGAATTCAAAAGCCATTCCATACATATGAGCCATAGGGAGCATGGATACAATCTTATCTCCTGGCTTCAAAGTCAGTACTTCATGCGCAAAAAGCAGATTTGACCAGAAACTACGGTAGGGTAACATTACCCCCTTTGAATAGCTGGTGGTTCCCGATGTATAATTGATAACAGCCAGTTCTTCGGGCTTGTCTTTATGATACGAAACGTGTTCCTGACGGAAATTCTTAGGATATTTTTGTCCGAACATCTCATTCAGATGCTCGCGGGCATGCGTTAGCTTTTCTGAGCGGGAAACAGGTACCGAGAAATCTGTCATCAATATAATGCCTTCAAGTAATGGCATTGCCGATTCATTCAGATTTTCCCAAACCACATCTCCAACAAAAAGAAGTTTAGCTTCAGAATGGTTTACAATGCTGTGTACATTGTCTGCCTTAAATTCGTGAAGAATAGGAACAGCAATCGCTCCGTAAGTCACTACGGATAGAAAGGTTACAGCCCAAAAAGAACTGTTTCTTCCGCAAATAGCGATCTTATCGCCCTTTTTAATTCCACTCTCTTCTAAAATGATGTGTAACTTTTCAATTTTCCGGGCTACATCTTTATATTGAAGAGTAGCTCCTTTATAGTCAGTCAGGGCGTCTAAATCCCAATTCTTTTTTATACTATCTTCTATGAATGCTATAAAACTTTGTTCCATCTTATTTGCACATTTTTTTAAAAATTGTGCAAATATAGATCTTTCTATTCGTATTACAAATTAAAATTAGAAAAAAGTGGAATTCAGACCAATATGGGATACTTATAAACCAGCTATAAATAAGAGCTACAACGACTAAGGCTCCGTTATAACCAATTTATTATAACGGAGCCTTAGTCATTGTAGTTGTATGTTACAAATTTTAATCTCTTTCACTAAAATAACGAAGGAATTGAGTCCGTTCGTACATGCTTGCACAATTTACATCTTTAGCTTTCATTAACCCCTTGAATTGAGAAATACTTTCGTAACCTTTGCTTTCCATCCATTTTTCCAGAGATTGGAGCATTGGACGAATGCATTGATTTCCTGTTTTATAAACAGCACTGCAAACCTCTACTGCGGAAGCTCCCACTAAAATAGATTTAATAACAGCTGAACCATTGTGCACTCCTCCCGAAGCTGCATAATCAATATTGCTAACAATTGCTGATGACATTCCAATCCAACGTAAAGAAGGGGTTATATCCGACGGCGAACTTAATAATTCTCCTGATATATATTCTAACTTCATTATATCAATGTCTGTTTGGTATAACCGATTGAACAGAACAATTCCTTCTGCGCCATTGACTCTTAACTTGTTGATTAAAGCTACAGGGTTAGTAAGATGCGTACCGAGCTTCATGATAACAGGAATCCGTACCCGGCTCTTGACATTGGTTAATATATCAATATGCCGGTTTTCAAATTCACCGCATTCATAATAAGGAGATGCCTGAATACTTAAAATGTTCAGCTCAAGAGCATCCGCTCCGGCAAGTTCAATTTTACGTGCAAATTCTACCCAATCTTTGCTTGAACAGCAGTTTATGCTGGCAATAATGGGAATTGAACAACGTTTTTTACTTTCCTGAATAAGTTTTAAATAATCAGTTAAGTCTTGCTTGTTCAGTTGTTCATTCAGAAAATTACCCCCTTCAGAATAATATGCCTGCTCGTGAGATTGTTGAGCTCTTTGTGTGATTTGTTCCTCAAAAAGCGATTTCAGTACAATGGCACCCGCACCGGCCATTTCCAGTTTCTCATTTTTATCAGCACTATTAGTCAGTCCTGAACTGCTGATAATGATAGGATTCTTTAACTGCAATCCCGCAAATTTCGTTTTTAAATCCACCATAATTTAAGCTAATTAGTAAATCCTTTCTCCGAATATCTTACTTCCTACGCGGATAAGAGTGCTCCCTGATGCTATTGCCTGAGGATAATCATGAGACATGCCCATTGATAATTCTTTAAAATTCTGGTCCTGTGCAAAGAATGTTTGCTTTATCTCGTTAAAGAAGCCATTTAAAGAACAAAATTCACTTTCAATTTGTTTAGTGGAATTTGTATTTGTTGCCATACCCATTAATCCATGAATAGAAACATGAGTAAGTTCTTTCCATTCTTTAAGGGCCAGCATTTCTTTGCATTCATCAAAACTAAAGCCAAATTTAGTGTCTTCCTGTGCAATATAAATCTGAAGCAGGCAGGGGATTACCCGTCCTGCTTTTTCAGCCTGCTTATTGACCTCACATAATAGCTTATAACTGTCAATAGCATGAATCATAGATACATAAGGAACGATGTACTTTATCTTATTCGTTTGTAGATGACCGATAAAGTGCCATTCAATATCTTTAGGCAGAGACTCATATTTTTCTGTCATTTCCTGCACTTTACTTTCTCCGAATATCCGTTGTCCCGCCTCATAAGCCTCAACTATTGATTCTTTGGGATTGAATTTGGAAACAGCGACTAATCTAACTCCTGCGGGGAGTTGAGAAAGTACATCCAGTAAATTGCTTTTAATACTCATTATTCTATTGATTTTCTCCGGCTTGTGGAAATTCTGGTTTAACATCTGGTTCGGAAGCATAAGGATATACGTCCATAATTGCTGTTTCAGCTACAGATGCAATAACATAATCGGCCATGGTTCCTTTCATCCCTTCATCCAGATGCTTAACAGCTTCGCGAAGATCTCCCGCTTGAACCAGTACTTGAGTGGATACTTTCTTTTCTGCACCACTTTTCTCGTCGAGTGTGATGAATTGTAACTTACATTTAAACCAACGGTCGCCTGTTTCATCTTCAAAAAGTTCGCTGTAGTTGGCACGTTTAATGTCGGCCACTGTAAATTCTCCTGAAATAAATGGAGTAATCTCTTCAATAATCCGTGCTTCGGCTTCTGTAAAACTTAAAGCGTCTACCAAATATGGTTCAGTAACTTTTTTATTCATCCCGTTTTCCATAACCTTGTCGTAACGGATCTTGCATTCAAACCAAGTGTGCATCATATAACTGTCTAATTATTAATCGTTAAAAATAAGTGTAATTTATTAGTTTACCAGATGGCTTATTAATTCGTGAAATCAGATTATTAAAATTAAATAAGTTCATCCATAAATTACGAGCAAAGATACTCGTTTTTTATTTTTTTTCGGTAAGGATTAAAAATAAATAGTTCTGTATTTATCAAAAAAGGAGAGTTGCTCTGTCTTTATTAGCTTTGAATTTTAAAAGATAATTTCTACTTCTATTCGTGATGATAGAAGTAGAAAATTTACTTCGTCTTAATTTGTTTTTTCAATTTTCATGGCAAATCCTCCGCCTGGAGCCAAATGAATGGATTGAGTAGACGAAGCATTGACTGTAAACTCTTCTTTTTTGTAGTCACGACCGGCACGATGAGCATTTTTCCCATCCTTAAAGAGAGTGGCTTTATAGTCTCCTTTTCCCAGGAAGGACAGGTTGATGGTGAGGTCGCGTGGAGTCCAGTTTGTCAATCCTCCAATATACCAGGTTTCTCCTGCACGTCTCAAGGTAATAATGTATTCTCCGATTTTTCCATCTAATACTTTTGTGTTATCCCACACTGTAGGAACTTTTGCAATGAAATCCAGACATTCTGTTTCACGCATATAGTTTGATGGATTATCGCACAGCATATTAAAAGGAGACTCGAGGATAACATACATAGCTAATTGATGGCAGCGGGTCCCCTGACTCATTGGTTCTGAATTGATAGGGGCATAACATCCTTTTGCTGCATTGCGCATTGCTCCCTGAGTATAGTCAAGTGGTCCGGCAGCCATACGGATAAAAGGTATAGTCACATCATATTTCACCATGTCTGTTGTGGCAGGAGACCATTTCAGCTGTTCCAGTCCGTGAACTCCTTCAAAGTTAAGTATATTAGGATAGGTGCGGTTTAGTCCGGCTGGTTTGTACATTCCATGAAGATCAAGTATCAAATGATATTTGGCACAGGTAGCTGCGGCGCGAGAATTAAACTCTACCATTTCTTGATCGTCACGGTCCATAAAGTCAACCTTAAACCCTTTTACTCCAAGTTCAGAATAGTGTTTGCACACATTTTCCATATCACGGTTAAAGGCATGATAGCCTGCCCAAAGAATTATACCAACATGTTTCTTTGCAGCATAATCGACTAATTCCTTAATATTAATCTCAGGCACAACCTGCATTAAATCACATTTCAGGTTTACAGCCCATCCTTCATCCAGAATTACATATTCCACTCCGTTGGCAGAAGCAAAGTCTATGTAATATTTATAAGTAGCGTTGTTTACTCCAGACTCGAAATCTACATTATAAATATTCCAGTCATTCCACCAATCCCAGGCAACCTTTCCGGGTTTTACCCAGGAACAATCAGCTACTTTTGACGGAGCAGCAAGCTTGTAAGTCATATCACTTTCAGCGAATTGTTTATCTTCAGAAGCAATGATAGCTACTCTCCATGGAAATTCGCGTGTACCGTTCACTTTCGCAATAAAGTTTTCGCGCTCTTTAACACGGAATTGCAGCATGTTGTGCCCTCCCTGTTCTGTCCGCTTTGGATAAGGAGCAAAGACTCCTTCCAGAGAATTATTCTTTTGGGCGTTATTCAGATATAGCCCCGGATAACTTTGCAGATCAGCTTCCGTGAGGCAAACTTTCATGCCATTTCCTGCTTCTACTACTAATGGAAGAAACATCAATCTTCTGCTATCCAGTTTGGATAGATTTTCAGTGGTATAGGTGTTTTCAAAAGAGTTTGTGAATTGCATCTCCTTGTTTGTATCATCTGTCACTTTGTCTAAACGTACATAGGGAACAGTTGCAGGATAATTGTCCGTAAAGTTATATTTTACCTCCTCATTCTGAATCGTGAACGGCTCTTTACGATAGTTGATAAAGCGGTAAGCCACCCCATCATTATATACTCTGAACTTTATTCCCCAGTCCTTTTTGAAGCGGAGGTTTAATTCATTACACTGATCTGTTATTTTTGACCGTTTGTAGAATGGAGAAGTAATAGACTGATTGATTGGTAGCTTGGTGCTTTTATCAAGCTTGGAATTCTTACCCCAGACTTCTCCTGTACTTAAAGTCATGGATATGGGAGATGGCGCAATAATGGTTTTATTATTGCTGGTTACTGTATAAGATATTTTATCTCCGATGGAGATTGTTGTTTGTATCTTTCCGTCAGGAGACGATACAGTCAGCATTTTCTGTGCAAAACCTATTTGTGCACAAAGACAACAGATTACAATTATGAAAATCCTTTTATTCATCTTTCTTGTATTTTTCAGTTTATTTCTCCGTATTAATAATTGTCCGTGCGGAAAGGCACCATCGGAAGTTCTCTGTTATTACATAAATTCCCAATCTGGAAGTTTCGGAAACAATATCTTACAGCTACCGGTTCTTGGACTTCTTCACTGGAAACCACGATTATCTTTTTATTAAAATCGGCTACAGCAATGGCTGGATGGAATACTTTATCAGTTCCGGCAATCTCAAATCCGTTGATTCCCTTTTCACGACTGAAACCATCCTGGGTGAAATTGAAGCTTAGATGTGCCTTTCCATCTTTAACCTCCATTGATTTATATTCCGGTCCGTTGCATGCTACAGTACTAAAGCCATATGTTTTATTTAGAGCCATGTAACAAAGACGCTTTCCTACTAATGTTTTATTTTTAGGATGGATATTGCTGGCTTCATACTCCTCAACCAAATCATTTGTGGAGATCATTCCGCTATTTGGAATTAATGATTGCGCTTTATATTGTGCTTCTCTGAGGTATGCTCCCCATTCTCCTTCTCCATATTGATAAGGTGCAATTTCCACAAAATAGAAAGGTAAATTGCCTAATCCCCAGTCTTTGCGCCATAATTCAACCATATTTGCAAGCCGTTGGGCATAGGTATTATGCATTCCAACATTTGATTCTCCTTGATACCAGATAAATCCTTTTATTGTGTAGTTTGTCAGAGGCTTCAACATTCCGTTATACATAACCAATGGCCTTAACCAACCATCTATTTTATTTATTGCTTCTTTTGACAGGTCAACATCTTTGTATGTTTCAAGGATTTCTCTGTTGGTCCAGCTCTCTACTTTTGAACCTCCCCAGCTGCAGTTGATAACTCCAACGGGAACATCAAGTGCGCGATTCAAAGACTTGGCAAAGTGATAAGCTGTTGCACTGAACCAAGCGGCAGTTTCCGGATTGCAAACCTGCCATTTCCCCTGAACAGAACTCTGTGGAGTATATTCCTGAGCCTTGGAAATCGTGGCGAAACGAATTCCTTTATTTTGGCTTGCATTAGCAATCGTTTCGTTAGCGTCTAAAATAGGGCAATTCCAGAAGCCGTTTAATGGCATCTCCATATTTGATTGTCCCGAGCAAAACCACACTTCACCTACTAATATGTTTTTTAGTGTAACCTTCTCGCCATCAGAAACAGAAATTTCCCTGTTCTCATAACTTCCCTTTGGGGTAGTTACCCATAAAAGCCACTTGCCATCTTTATCCGACAGGGCATGGAAATTCTCGTTACTCCATGACGTTTTGATTGTAATTGTTTTGTTTGGGTCAGCATCTCCCCAGAGTTTTACTTTAGTGTTTTGTTGTAACACCATGTTATCACCCAGTATCTCGGGTAACTTAACTTTGGCATTTGCTCCCGTTGCTAGAAGAGCAAACAGCATCAGATAACTTAATTTGTTTTTCATTGTATAATTAGATAATTAGTATTGTATCCATTTAACACGTTCAGTTATAATATTCTGGCTATTTGTTGAGGAAAGCAATGTAATTGATAACAAGAACAATAGGGCTTGTTTAAAGAAGATATATTTTGATTCCATAATTTATAATAGACCGGTTTATTATACGGAGACGAAAATACAAAAAATAATAATAGAAGGATTTATATTGTTAAAAATATATCATAAATAGTCAATATAGTATAGGCCTTTCAATAGTTTAATGGCTTCTCTAGTAGAATATATTGATAACTTTTATCATTTTGCAGAAATGTTCTTTGAAAAGCCAGGATTTTTTACGAGTTTTGTATACTGTTAATCCCACTAAAGTAAATCAACTAATGAAAAAACACCTATATATATTTTTTGTACACCTCTTTATATTTTCATCCCTTGTTTGTGCACAAGGAAAGTTTATGTTTAAACACTTGGGAGTTAGTAATGGACTTTCCCATAGTCAGGTGAATTGTATTTATAAAGACAGTCGGGGTTTTATGTGGTTTGGCACTGTTTCGGGACTTAACCGGTACGATGGATACAATTATAAACTATTTCAGCACATAGAAAAGGATACAACTTCCATTATCGATAATTATATTTCCAATATCCAGGAAGATGCGAATGCCGACTTGTGGATAAATACTGGCTCAGGTTATACAATTTATGATTCAAGAAAAGAAAAGTTCAGAAGAATCATTGCCTATGAATTAAACAAATATGGAATTCATCAGACAGGAGAATTAATCTACATTGACAAACAAAAGAATTTATTGTGTTATAACAGAGGGGCGGGTATCTATCAATATCAGAATGCTTCCAAGAAACTGCTTCTCTTCAAACAAGATGCACGGGGAGGAAATCTTAGCAGAGGTATAATAACAGATATTCGGGAAAGCAATACTTGCTATCTGGTACTTTATAGAACCGGATTATTAGAATGTGTGAATAAAAAATCAGGCAAGGTGGTTAAAAGAGATAACTATATTCCCGCTCATTTTGGTGTTAGTGCAAATAAATTTTCAGCTTTTGTAGATTCAGATGGCGATTACTGGATTTATTCTGATGGCAGTTATGGCGTGTGGCTTTATCATGCAAAAGAAAAAAACTGGGAGTATATTAGCAATATGGCAACCAAATCAGTTTATATGCTTTCCAGTAATGTGATTAGAGGTATTGAACAAGATGCAATAGGAAATGTGTGGATTGGAACAGATCATGGCGGCATTAATCTGATTGATAAACAAAAGGGACGGATTACTTACCTTCAAAATGATGCTACAGACGAGAGAAGTATCTCGCACAATAGTATAAACTGTATTTACAGGGATAACACTAATATTATGTGGGTAGGAACCTATAAGAAGGGAATCTCTTATTATAGTGAGAGCATCTTTAAGTTTGAAGTGGATCACATGCCTTACCTGAATAACCAGAAGAATTTAAATAACGATGTGACAATTTTCGCAGAAGATATAAAAGGAAACTTATGGATTGGCACCAATGGAGTAGGAGTGATAAACTATAATAAGTCTACAGGAGCACGGCAACTGTATCAGCATTTAGCAGGAAACGACGGATCATTAACAAATAATGTTATTGTCAGTCTTTGTGCTGCTCGTGATGGTAAGGTATGGATTGGAACTTATCTTGGAGGAATGGACTGCTTTGACGGTCACCGTTTTATTCACTACAGGCATGACCCGAAGAATCCGAATTCTTTGGCTAATAATAATGTGTGGTCTATCGTGGAAGATCCCGGAGGTTATATATGGATTGGAACATTAGGTAGCGGTCTGCAACGGTTAAATCCCAAAACAGGAGAGTTCGTTACTTTTAATAACAGCAAGAAAGAACTGCTTTCTTCAGAGAGTATTTCTTCTCTTTATCTAGGACGTGATAATGTTCTTTATATAGGTACAGCAATTGGAATCACAACTTATAATCTTAGAACCGGAGTATTTGAACGCTTCCATGGTAACAAGCGGGGAGATCAGACTTTCTCTAATCTGAGTGTGAACCAGCTTTATGAGGATAGCCGGGGGCTTTTATGGGTGGCCACACGTGAAGGTTTGAATATCTTTGATCGTAAGAATGACAAGATTACGCCTATCTATAAATCAAACGGTCTTGCGGATAATGTAATTACCGGAATTGTAGAAGATAATAATAAGAATATGTGGGTAACTACATCCAACGGGGTTTCCAATATTATAGTTGGCACAAACCCAAAGACAGGTGATAACACTTATACTTATTATAATTATGATGAAAGAGATGGTTTGCAAAGTAGTGAATTCAATATACGTTCCATTATCCGGTCTTATCGCGGAGAGATTTTAATGGGAGGAATTCGTGGGTATAATATCTTTAATCCAGAAGTTATTAAATACAATAGAATTCTGCCTAAGGTTGTATTTACTGATTTACAACTTTTCAATACCAGCGTGAAAGTTGATTCGGTATACGATGGAAACTGTATTCTCAAAGAAGGATTAAACTGGACTAAAGAGATTGTTCTGAATTACAGCCAGAATATTTTTTCCATAGACTTTTCTTCTATGAACTATGTATTGCCTGAAAAAACAAAATATGCCTACAAACTTGAGGGATTTAATTCCGACTGGTTGACGACAGATGAGAATGTTCACAAAATTACTTATACGAATCTTGCACCGGGAACTTATACGTTAAAAGTGAAAGCAGCCAACAGTGACGGTTTCTGGAATGAGGAGGCTACTTCTCTTAAAATTGTGATAAAACCTCCATTCTGGCGTTCTGAATTGGCATATATATTTTACTTCTTTCTTTTAGTTGGAATATTACTGCGTGCCCGACAACAAATTCTTAAAAGTGAAAGAAGTCGTTATAAATTACATCAGATTGAACTCGAAGCACAGCGAAATCATGAAATAGATGATATGAAATTGCGGTTCTTTACCAACATCAGCCACGAATTACGAACTCCCCTCACTCTGATTATTTCTCCACTGGAAAATGTAATTAAAACGATGAATAATGAGGAACAGAAGCAAAAACTGGAGATGGTGCATCGTAATGCTCTTCGCTTGCTTAATCTTGTGAACCAACTCATTGATTTTCGTAAATTAGACGTTCAGGGACATCAGATAAATTTTTCCTGTGGTGATGTTGTGGTTTATATCAAGAATATATGTTCTTCATTTGCTGAACTTTCCGAAAAGAAGAATATCCGTCTAACTTTCTATTCTTCTATAGACGAGCTGCGTATGGAGTTTGATGAAGATAAGATTGGAAAGATCATGATGAATTTACTTTCAAACGCCTTTAAGTTTACGAATGAAGGGGAACGTGTGGAAGTGCATTTAAACTTACTTCCTGCTTCTGAAGAAGATAAAAATAAAAAACTGGAGATACGTGTTGCCGACACAGGTATTGGCATTAGTGATGAGGAGAAAGAGAAGATTTTTGAACGTTTTTATCAGGTGAAACAAAGTGATGATCATAAGTTTGGTGGAAGCGGAATAGGCCTTCATATGGTGAAAGAATTTGTTCTTCTGCATAAAGGAACGGTAGAAGTGCATAATAATGCCGGAAAAGGAAGCATCTTTGTGGTGACTATTCCTGTAAACCGAAAAAGCGAAGAAGAAAAGAAACTGATTATTTCTGAAGGTCAGGTTAAAGTGCTTAACGAAAAATCAGAGGAACTGGCTGAGGCTTCTGACAGTAATTCTGAAGTAACAAATAGCCCGGTGATTCTGGTTGTTGATGATAACGATGATTTCCGTACTTTTATGAAGGATAGTCTGAAATCTGAGTTTGTAATACAGGAGGCTCGTAACGGAAAAGAGGCTTGGGAGTCTATTCCGGATTCTCTCCCCGATATGATAATCAGTGATGTGATGATGCCTGAAATGGATGGATATGAGCTTTGCCGTCTGGTGAAAAGTGATGTACGGACCTCTCACATTCCATTAATTCTTCTTACTGCCCGAACTGCAGAAGAACACAAACTGGAAGGATTGGAAACCGGGGCTGACGATTATATTACCAAACCTTTTAATTTCGACATTCTGATGCTTAGAATCCGGAAACTGATGGAACGGAGAGAAGCTGCACAGGCGACTTTCCGCAAACAGATTGAGGTAAAGCCGAGCGATATTACGATAACGTCACTGGATGAGAAATTAATTCAGAAAGCTATTAAGTACGTGGAAGATAACATTAGCAGTAGTAATGAACTTTCAGTAGAAGAGTTAAGCAAGCATTTAGGTATGAGTAGGGTACATCTGTATAAGAAGCTACTTTCTATTACGGGAAAAACTCCGATTGAGTTTATACGTACCATTCGTTTAAAGCGGGCTGCTCAGTTACTTCGCGAAAGTCAGCTGAATATCTCCGAGATTGCTTATCAGGTTGGCTTTAATAATCCCAAGTATTTCAGTAAATACTTTAAAGAAGAGTTCGGGATGTTGCCGTCGGCTTATCAGGATAAAAAGGAAAACGATGAAACTGAGAAGTAAATAGTCTGTTATTTATTTACTTCTCAAAGTAATTACGGAGATTTCCGGCCATGCTCCAAAACGGAAAGGAAGTCCCAGAAATCCCAGTCCTACGTTGACATATAAGGATCTTCCGTGTTGAGAATATAACCCTCCCCATTGTGGATACATAAGTGAGGAAAGAGAATGTGAACCAAAGGCAAGCTGCATGCCGTGTGTATGTCCGGAAAGCATTAGTGCTACGTCACTCTCAGGCAAAACTTTCTTTCTCCAGTGAGACGGGTTATGGCTTAGCAATAGTTTAAACGGTATTTCTTCTGTACCTTTAATTGCTATTTGCAGATCACCTTTTCCGGAAAAAGGAGGCTCTCCCCAATTCTCTACACCAATCAGAGCAATACTATCGCCATTATGGTGAAGAATGCGGTGCTCGTTGTTCAGCATAATCCAGCCCATGTTCGCTTCTTTCTGTTTCAGAGAAGTAAGATTCTCGACTTGTTCTTTTGGAGTTTTCCATTTATAGTAAGGCCCGTAATCGTGATTGCCGAGAATTGAATACACACCGTCTTTTGCTTTGAGCTGGCTGAGTGTTTCTTCATATCCATCTAATTCAGTTGCCTTGTTATTGATCAGATCTCCTGTAAAAACAATCAGATCGGGGTGCTGGGCATTTACCAGTTCCACAGCTTCAAGCAGGGCTTTTCCATTTCCTTTCCAGCTGCCTATATGAATGTCGGACAGTTGCACAATCTTATACCCGTCGAACCCTTTTGGAAGTAAAGTGGATTGGTAAGTAAGTGGCTTTATATCGAACTTTGTTTTTCCCCATATTGAGCCGTAAAGCAATATCCCTACCCATATTACTGCTGCTGCAAATCCTGCGTAAGTAAATGGAGTAAATGATTGTTTAAAGAAATACCTTAGTGGAATATCAAAGATTGAAATAAGCGTAAATGTGAGTTTGGGAATAGTAAAAATGAAATATGTCATGACAAACCATCCTACCAGTTGGCTCCGCTCAATCACCTCATCATGACTGGCAAAATAAAACAGATAAATCAGGCCTGCCAGCAATAATAACGAAGGTAATAAATAGAGATACTTCACAAATGTGTTAATCTGATAATTTGTGATATAGGTTCTATAAATGAATATGTCCGGTAAGACGAGCACCAGTAACAGACATAAAAAGATTTTTTGCATCATAAATTTAGTGTATATTATAAAAGTCTTCCCTGTCTATAGCAGGAAAGACTTTCTCTTTTTGAGTGATTTATGTAAAGTAACACCGTTAATCCTGTTTAAGTTCTCTCAACTCAGCAAGATTTCGTTTTATGTTTTTTAATTTGTTGTAAAATAGCTTTTTAATTATCCAGATTGCGGCAATGAGTCCTGCAATCCATACTGTGGAAAACAGTAATATTGAAAGAAAATTCAGCGTCAGAAGATCAACGCAGATTGCCTGAAGCAGAAAGGCTGTCAGAAAAAAGAACGCAGCCACAAAACATTCAATGATAAAATTCCGATGATAAGCAGTTATTTTCCTTACTACATCGACAAGCGGCATTTTTTCTACGTTAATGCTTTTAAGATACCAATACCCCATGCCGTCCCATACTAGTCCGATACAAAGCATTATCCATATATATAGCCACAACTTGTATTCCTTGCAGCAATGGTCTGTAGTTAGCAGATAATAACCCAGTCCAATAGCAATAAAGGTACCAAGAATGAGTGTTGTTTTTGCATAGAGCAGCATCTTATTCATTGAACTTCGAGTTTGCTTTGTCCGTTCACTGATTAACTTGCTTAGCGTTTGCTCATCTATTATTTCGTTTTTCTTTAGTCGTTCATCTAATACTTCCCACGACTTTTTTAATTCATCCAGTTCCATCGTTCTATTATTTAGTTGTGAGGCATTCTTTTTAATTTATCTTTTATCCTGCTCAGTTTGGTTGCCACGTTAGTTACCGTTAGTCCGGTAATCTCAGCTATTTCGGCATAGTCTTTTTCTTCCAGATAAAGAAGAATGATAGACTTGTCGAGTTGTCCCAAACAATTTATGAGCCGATATAGTTCCGCCAGCATTTCCCGGAAACTATCTTCCTCTTCTGTTAGCCATTCAGCTTCTTGTGTGAGCGAAACTATCTCAGGAATATTCTTTTCCTTGCGAATGAACGAAATGCAAGTGTTCAGAGTAATGCGATATATCCATGTGGATATTTTGCATTCGTGCCGAAACTTTGGGAAAGCTCGCCAGATATTCAGTACCGCTTCCTGATAAAGGTCGTTAAGCGATGCTGACTTAGTGGTGTATAGATAGCAGACTTTGTATATGACCCGCTCATATTCTTTGATGCACGCCGTAAACTCCTGCTCTAAGTCCTTATTCATTCTTGTCTCGTCCATATGCTGAATATAGGAGAAAATCACAATTATTGGTGAAACCTAAGCCTTTTTATCGGGAATTATTCCAGAAAAGAAGTAGGACATATCATGATAAGGCGTAGACCTTTAATATTTTTACTCTACACTTTGTTTATGAAAGGAGTAGAGGTTTTACATTTTTATTGGCCTTGTTTTGCCTTAGTATAGGTTATAGGTTGCCTTAAGTAAGGCGACTAATTTATATAGTCTGCCTTACAGATTGGCTGCCAGAAACTTTCTCATTACAGAAACGTCCATACCTCTTCTTTGAGCATAATCATTCAACTGATCTTCACCTATTTTCCCTATTGAAAAATAGGAGGAAGCCGGATGTGAGATCATAATTCCGCTCACCGAAGCATGTGGATACATGGCACCATTTTCCGTGAGCTTGATGCCTATCTTACTCATATCAATCAGTTCGTTCAGTAAGAAGTTGATGGATTGATCGGGTATGGACGGATATCCTACGGCAGGTCGGATGCCTTGGTACTTAACTTTCAGCATTTCTTTAATGGTCAGATTTTCATCTTTGGCATATCCCCAGGCCACTTTACGAATATACTCGTGCATTTTTTCCACGGCAGCTTCGGCTAAGCGGTCGGTCAGTGTCTGAACCAATATGTGCTTATAAGGATCGTTTTCATATATTCTTTCCATGTCTGGGTCAACACTAGAGGCAAATACGCCGATGGTGTCTTTTTGTTCCGAAGAAAGCGGACGAACGAAATCACTCAGACAGAGGTAAGGTTCATTGTCTTTTTTGCGTGTTTGCTGGCGAAGCATCGGAATCACAACGTTTCCTACAAAGAGATTATCTCCGTCGGAGTTAGAATCAAACAGCTCATACATCACTTTAACCTCAAAATCCTTGTCCAGTTCGTTGAGCATCCGGTTTGCCTCTTTATAAAGTTGCATAGCCTCAGCCGCTTTTGGCCGTTCTTCCTCCGGAAAACTAGTCAGCCATTGAGCGCGACAGGAATCACATCCGTGAATTTCCGATATCTGCCCAAAGTGTGCTCCCAGTCTCCATGCATGGAAAAAGTAAAGCCAGTCGATGTACTCTACAAGTTCGTGAATTTTATAAGCTTTTACCATTGTTTATCTGAATCTTAATTCCTGTCCGCGATATGAATCATCCAATTGTCCATCGGCATATACTGTGTGACCATTTACGAATGTGCGTTCTACCTTGTTTGAGAATGAGTAATTTTCCAACGGACTCCAGCCACATTTGCTGAGAACAGCCTCTTTAGTCAATGTCCACCTAGTATTTGGATTCACTATTACAAGGTCGGCCTGATAGCCTTCACGAATATATCCACGATTGTTAATTTTGAAAAGCTCTGCCGGAGCATGACACATTTTCTGTACCACCTGTTCTTTAGAGAATGTTTCGGGAGTAGCCAGTTCAAGCATCGCAGTGAGTGAGAATTGAATCATTGGCATACCTGAAACTGCACGCAATGCACCACCTTCTTTTTCTGATAAAAGGTGAGGAGCATGGTCGGTAGCCACTACGTCAATGCGGTTTTCGGTGATGGCATCTATCAATACGCTACGATCAAGAGCAGTCTTAATTGCCGGATTACACTTAATGCGTGTGCCAAGCTGTTTGTACATATCATCGCAGAATGCGATATGAGGAACACATACTTCGGCGGTTATTTTCTTTTCACTGAGCGGGGCATTCTTGAATAGTTCCAGTTCTATTCCGGTGGAAATATGAAGAACGTGAAGTCTTGCACCTGTTTTCTCTGCAAGTTCCACTGCCAGAGCTGAAGATGCATAACATGCCTGAGTGTTTCTTATAAGAGAATGAAATCTCATATCAGGATCATCTCCGTATTTTTCTTTTGCCTTGCGGGTGTTTTCTGCAATAATTGCAGCATCTTCGCAATGTGCCGCGATAATAAGATCGGTTCCACCAAAAACTTTCAGCAGACTTTCTCTGCGGTCAACAAGCATATTTCCTGTGCTTGAGCCCATAAACAGTTTAACTCCGCATACACGATGAGGATCTAACTTTGAAAGTAAGTCGGAATTAGTATTGGTAGCTCCGAAATAGAAAGAGTAGTTAACCAGGCTCTTCTCGGCACCCAGCTGAAATTTGGCATTCAGTGTTTCAAAGTCCGTAGTCTGAGGCTGCGTATTCGGCATATCCATGAAGGATGTTACGCCTCCCGCAGCTGCTGCGCGGCTTTCACTGAAAATATCTGCTTTATGTGTCAATCCCGGTTCGCGGAAGTGCACATGATCGTCGATAATCCCTGGAATCAGATATTTCCCTTTGGCATTGATTACTTCTGCATATGTTTCGTCAGGTGTAAATGCTCCTTCAATAACTTTGGCTATTTTATCGCCTTCTATTATTACAGAACCGGTAAAACTCCGCCCTTCGTTGATAATAGTGGCATCTTTAATAAGTGTTTGTGTCATTTCTTTTGTGGGTATTTACGGAAGATACTATCAATTTTTAGCTGGATCACCCCCATAACTGCTTCGCCGAATATTCCGCTATTCATTTTCGAAGTGCCCAACTCTCGGTTTACAAAGATTACAGGAACTTCTAAGATGTTAAAGCCAGACTTGTAAGCCATGAATTTCATCTCAATCTGAAAAGCATATCCTTTGAATCGGATCTTGTCCAGCTCTATGGTTTCCAGAACTTCCCGGCGGTAACATTTGAATCCTGCGGTTGTGTCTGCAACAGGAATGCCGGTGATAAAACGAACATATTTAGATGCAAAGTAAGACATCAGCACACGTCCCATGGGCCAGTTCACCACATTTACTCCACTCACATAGCGTGAACCGATAGCTACATCGCCTCCCAATGCGGTGCATGCATGATAAAGTCGGGGAAGATCATCGGGATTGTGAGAAAAATCGGCATCCATTTCGAATATAAAATTATATTTCTTTTCGATAGCCCATTTAAAACCGGTAATGTATGCTGTTCCAAGTCCTTGTTTTCCTTCTCGTTCAATCATAAACAAGCGTTCTGGAAATTCAGTTTGCAGGCGCTTTATGATAGAAGCAGTACCGTCTGGTGACCCATCTTCAATAATTAAAATATGAAAGATCTTTTCTAATCCGAAAACTGCGCGGATTATGTTTTCTATATTTTCCTTTTCATTGTAGGTAGGAATGATAACGATACTGTCGGAGGCTTGCATATATTTGTGTATATTTAGTTGGACAAAAGTAGTTAATTTATCGTACCTGCAAAAGAGAACCATATATTTTTAGTAAATTTGCTCCGAAGATTAATTTCTTTTCACCACAGTTAGCATTTATTCCCTGGAAGATTGTCCTCAGTTATGTCTGTTGGCAATTGTTTGGTAAGGAATAAGCTATTGTTCGTAATATCTGAGGTGAAAAACCTGACTATCTTATGAATATAACAGAATTACAAAGCTTATATGCCAAACATCCTGGTACGGAAGCTATGGCAAAGCTGCTGGAAGAATCCTCGGTAAAGAAGATTTTTCTTGGGGGACTTTGTGCCTCTTCCGCGCCTCTTCTCTTTTCCACACTCATTAAGAGTAGTAATAATTCGTTTGTTTTTATTTTGGGTGACCTCGAGGAAGCGGGATATTTCTATCACGATCTTACCCAGATAAATGGATCGGATAAGATATTGTTCTTTCCTTCTTCCTATCGCCGGGCGATAAAGTACGGACAAAAAGATGCCGCGAACGAGATTCTCCGCACTGAAGTGCTGAGCCGCCTGCAAAAAACAGAAGAGCCTTTATGCGTAGTGACATATCCTGATGCGCTGGCAGAGAAAGTAGTCTCCCGTGATGAACTGACTGATAAAACATTAAAGTTGCATGTTGGAGAGCAGGTGGATACGAGCTTCATTATGGAAGTTTTGTTTAATTACGGTTTTGAACGGGTGGACTATGTTTATGAGCCTGGACAATATGCGGTGCGTGGTAGTATTATTGATGTGTTTTCTTTTTCTTCCGAGTATCCTTACCGTATTGACTTCTTTGGAGATGAGGTTGAAAGTATCAGAAGCTTTGAAGTGGAAACTCAGCTTTCCAAAGAAAAAAAAGAAAGCATCTCTATTGTGCCCGAACTGACAAAAGGAGTGGGGGAGGAAGTTTCTTTCCTTGACTTTATTCCTGAGGATACTATTTTAGGAACTAAAGATTTTTTGTGGTTGCGCGAACGGATTCAGGCAGTGCATGACGAAGCTCTTTCTCCTCAGGCAGTTGTAGCACAGGAAGAGGATGGACAGGAATACATAAACCTGGAGCAAAAGTTGATTGATGGTTCTGAGTTTACTGTCCGTGCGTTGGATTTCCGCAGGATAGAGTTTGGAAATAAACCTACCGGCACGCCAGAGGCAAAGGTGAATTTCAACTGTTCTGCTCAGCCTATTTTTCATAAGAATTTTGATTTAGTAAGCAGCTCACTAAAGAACTATCTGGAAAAGAATTACCAGATTTATATATTGTCCGACAGTTCGAAGCAAACGGACCGTATTCAGGCTATTTTTGAAGATAGAAACGACCAGATTCCTTTTACGCCAGTTGATAAAACTCTCCATGAAGGATTTGCAGATGATACTCTGCGTTGTTGCTTTTTTACTGATCATCAGATTTTTGACCGTTATCATAAGTATAACTTAAAGAGTGACAATGCGAGAAGCGGGAAGGTGGCTCTCTCTTTAAAGGAATTGAATCAGTTCCAGGTAGGAGATTACGTGGTGCATACCGATCATGGTGTTGGACGATTTGCCGGATTGGTCCGTGTTCCAACCGGTAACACTACTCAAGAAGTGATTAAGTTGGTTTATCAAAACGAGGATGTAGTGTTTGTCAGTATTCATTCCTTGCATAAGGTATCCAAATATAAAGGTAAGGAGGGTGATCCTCCCCGATTAAATAAGCTGGGAACCGGTGCATGGGAAAAGTTAAAGGAACGAACCAAGACGAAGATCAAGGATATTGCCCGCGATCTGATTAAACTTTATTCCCAACGAAAGGAGGAAAAGGGCTTTAATTTTAGTCCTGATTCATTCCTACAACATGAGCTTGAAGCATCGTTTATCTACGAAGATACGCCCGATCAGCTGAAAACTACGCAGGATGTAAAGGGTGATATGGAACGTGAAATGCCTATGGATCGTCTGGTTTGCGGAGATGTTGGTTTCGGAAAAACGGAGATTGCTGTGCGTGCGGCTTTTAAAGCAGCTACTGATAATAAACAGGTGGCGGTTTTGGTACCCACAACCGTTTTGGCTTTGCAACATTACAAAACATTCAGTGAACGTTTAAAAGATTTTCCTTGCCGGGTAGATTATCTGAGTCGGGCACGTAAGCCGATGGAAGTGAAGGCTATTCTGGATGATCTGAAAGAAGGAAAAATAGGTGTGTTGATTGGTACGCATAAAATTATAGGGAAGCAGATAAAGTTTAAAGATCTTGGTCTGCTCATTGTAGACGAAGAACAGAAGTTTGGTGTATCTGTGAAAGAGAAACTCAGACAGTTAAAGGTGAATGTGGATACATTAACCATGACGGCAACACCTATTCCGAGGACATTGCAGTTCTCTTTGATGGGAGCTCGTGATCTTTCAGTCATCAGTACGCCTCCGCCTAACCGGTATCCCATACAAACAGAAGTGCATACATTTAATGAAGACATCATTAGCGAAGCAATTAATTTTGAAATGAGCCGCAATGGTCAGGTGTTCTTTGTGAATAATCGTATTCAGAATATCTATGAGCTGGAAACAATGATTCATCGCTTAGTTCCTGATGCTCGTATCTGTGTGGGACATGGACAGATGGAACCAGATAAACTGGAAAAGATTATTCTTGATTTTATTAATTATGACTATGATATTCTGATTGCTACCTCAATCATAGAAAGTGGTATTGATATTCCTAATGTGAATACCATTATCATTAATAATGCTCAGAACTTTGGATTGAGTGATCTTCATCAGTTGCGAGGCCGCGTGGGCCGGGGAAATAAGAAAGCATTTTGTTACCTGCTGGCTCCTCCACTTAGTAGTCTCACTCCCGAAGCCAAACGCCGTTTGCAGGCTATCGAGAATTTCAGTGATTTGGGTAGCGGCATTCATATAGCCATGCAGGATCTTGATATCCGTGGTGCAGGAAATATGCTTGGAGCCGAACAAAGTGGGTTTATTGCAGATCTGGGATATGAAACTTATCAGAAGATTCTGAATGAAGCCGTGCATGAATTGAAGACAGATGAGTTTGCCGATCTTTATGCAGAAGAGCTTGTTGCAGGAGAAGAAAAGATTAGTGGGGAAGGCTTTGTGCAGGAATGTACTGTTGAAAGTGATTTGGAGTTGCTTTTTCCGAATGAATATATCCCAAGCAGTAGTGAAAGGATGCTGCTTTATCGTGAACTGGATAGCATGGAAACCGATGAAGAAGTTAAGAACTTCCAAAGTCGTCTGGAAGATCGCTTTGGTAAGATTCCGAAAGAAGGACTTGAATTGATGCGAATTGTTCGTCTTCGTCGTTATGCAAAGAAGTTAGGAGTGGAGAAAGTGTTCCTGAAAGCAGGGAAAATGACTCTGTTTTTTGTGAACAATCCGGAATCGCCATATTATCAGTCGGAAGCGTTTGATAAGGTTATTAGTTATCTGCAGAAATATTCCCGTAACTGTCAGCTTCGTGAACAGCATAACCGCAGAAGCATGATTATAAAGAACATTGAAACAGTAGAAACAGCGGTAGGCATTCTTAGTGAGATGTATGTAATGTAGAGCCTGAAAATACAAATTCATCCGAGAAAAATGTGTTTTCATCCCTAACTCCCTCACGAATGTGATATAATATATTGTGAATCATGTTATTATAGCCGTGATTGATTGGTTTTGAAAGGTAAGCGTCTCTGCGATACCCTATAGAATATTTTCTGGGCTTATAGTAGGTTTATTCTTTTGTCCAGGAATTCGGAAGTAGTTTCTGATAAACTTCATCGGATGCATTGGGATTGATATAAGCCATCCGGTTTAATATATCCGTAAAGTATTCGAACGTGTTTATTCCATTTAGCCTGCATGAGCAAGCCAGTGAGTAAAGCAGTGCTGTTCTCTTTGCTCCGTCGTGGCTTCCGCAAAACAGAGAGTTCTTCCTGCTTAAGCTTATGTACCTCATGTATCGTTCTATGGCATTATTATCAAGGGCATATTCTGGTCTGTCTATATAATTGCACAATGCGTCATACTCGTTCAGGGTATAATTAATCGCCTTCGAGAGTGGGCTCTTTGGAAGCATGGAAGGATTGGATTGTATTTTTAAGAGTTTTCTTTTGAGTTCCTTTAATATGGGTGGGGCATACTTTTTTCTGTATTCTAATATCCTGTCGGGTTTCCAGTGCTTCCCTATTTTATGCTCTTTCCTATAAAGCTTATTGATCACATCTATTATTTGAGTGGCATCCTTATCTGCTTCAATATCCAGGAACTTACGCTTGCAGTGTTGAAAGCAGGAAAGTCTTATTATATCGGGATATTCATCAGTTTCAAGGATTTTATAATCTATAAGTCCGTCCGATTGGATGGCTCCTTTGTACTCTTCCCCGATATAATTGGTCAGAACTTCGCGTGAGCGGGAACCCTTTTCATAAAAGTATTGTATGAGTTTCTTTTGATTTGCAAGAGCTGCCCATATATAGCCTTTGCGAACACCTTTCCCTTTTTCGTTTTTCTCTGGAGTCAGTACGGTATAGTAGCTTTCATCCATACAAAGGTAACTGTCCTCAAGAATCGTTTTTCTTAAGACTTCATCCAAACGATCCAGCATCCAGGCGGATTTCTTAATCAGGGAGTGAGCTGTAGCTTTGTTCAATTCAAATCCCTGCTCGCCAAACAATTTGATGATTCGTTCAACGGGCATGGAGTAAATGTATCTGAGTTGTAGTATTCCAGCCATGAAAGAACCGTCGTAGTTAGAGTTCTGCAGCGGAGTTCTTGGCGCTTTTGCGGTATACATCTTCTCATTAAACAAACAGTTGTACTGTCGGTAGATGTGTTTGACAAACTGAGGTGGGATGTATTCATACCGGATAGAATCCACATAACTAATGATTTTGGATTTTTCCTTATCAAAGCCGGGATCATTGGGGTAAACCTCATCAATAATGGTTTTCAGATCAAAATACTCTTTACGTTTGGCGTTGTTGTTACCACGTTCTTTCAGTGACGGACGAGGCTTTTCTTCCACTTTATCCTCCTCTTTGATTTGAGGAACTATCTTTTCTGATTTGTTGGACAAGAGTTTGCCCAGTCCCCGGTTCTTACCGGTCAGCACTTGTATGTCGCCTTTCTTCTGAAGAAGGGATTCTTCCAATGAACGGACCGTATCGGTTAGAATAGCAGTCTGTACAGATAGCCTTTCTATCTGCGCAGACTGCTGCTGAAGTTGTGCAGACTGCTGCCTATTTTGCTCCAGCAGAACCTTTTCTCTTTCGGAAGAAAGTCTGAGCTGATCTTCTAATAGTTCAACAATCCGTTTGTAATTCATGCCTTAAAGGTACGAATAATTGTTAGGATTACCAAGAAAAATAAAGGTTATTGCTTATCTATATATTTGTATATCAACGTATTAAATCTGCATAGAATCGTTTCCTGTACTTTACGGAACGGATGCAGACGCCCTCCATTATCAGAACGAACGTCGTCCATTTCATCTCATACTGACCACTGGAAGGATTAAAACGGGGTATCTCAAAAGTGCCTCTTTCAAGTTTCTTCTGATATAAAACAAAACCTCCGTTCTCCCAGTGTAGGATCTTGATTGACTCTCTGTTCTTACCTACAAACAGAAAAACCTCTCCCGATAGCGGGTTCCGTTTCATGTCTGACTTTACCAACTGGTACAAAGAGTAGATACCTTTTCGCATGTCCACATAGTGAGGACAGAGAAAGTAGCTCATGGATTCTGTAAGTGCAAACATACTATTAATGGGTATTATATGAAAGAATAAATTTATTAAGATCTTCCTGGGTTATCTCTTTAATCGAAACAATCACTCCGTCCGGGAAAGTGATATTCACTCCTTTCACGCATGAATAAGTGTTCTTACGGATGTCTTCTTTTTGAACTCCCGCTGTCTGAAAAGATAGAGGATAAATCCGTTGCCCTGATTCTGTTTGGACAACCGGAAAATCTGAAGGAGAATCAGAATGCACAGTGATTTCTCTTTTCAACTGGGCTACAGTAATTGAATTTCTGGACATCCAGAGTTGAATACCCTTATAATTTATATGATGTGTTTTACAGTAATCATGCAAAGTAATAAGACTGACACTAATTTCCTGCTTGTAGCCTTCTATCGTTTTTGTGTATAGTTCGGATGATTTCATCTTTCTTCTTTTTTGGAAGACAAAGATAAAAGGCTAAATCATCACGGACAAGATGGTATCGCGGAGACGCTTACTGAAAAGTTGGGGTAAAGTGAGGGTAGAAAATGCAACCATTACGGCTTAATGTGTTGTTATTCTGTGTGTTGCATAAAAAAAAGTGAGAGAGTGAGGGTAGCTTTTAAATTTCTTGGGTTCTTCGTCACTTTAGGTGCAAGCAAACGGTCTCAAATGCTTATTCAATAAAGACTCTACATGCTTTTTAATAAGCCATTTTTTGAATCTGATGAAAAGTCTGCAAAACAATCATAAATAAGTAGCTTAATGCAATAGCTTGCACCTAAAGTGACGAAGAACCATTTCCTGTATAATTTTGCAAAAGTGCAAAGTAAAAAACATCCCGTCTGCTTTTTTTGAACTCCCGCCTGTTTCCCCAAAAAACAGGCGGGAGTTTAGAGGAAAACAAACCGGAAAGAATTTCCGGTTATTCACCAATAATTTTCAGCCATTCACCAATGGATTTTATTTATTGGTGAATGGTTGATGGAGTACAACCATTGGTTATCTTCCGTATAGCTTGTCTATCAAATCTTTTCGTCCTAATTTTCTCAGTTCATTAATAATCTGATTTTTATATTCGTGCTGATACCAGAAAAAGAACTGACGTTGAGCTAATTTTTCTTTCGGATTATGAGCAGCGAAAATAGGCTCCAGCGTGTAGGGATGAAATCCGGTATAGTAAGCTTCCGTGGCAATAGTCATAGGAGTAGGAGTAAAGTCCTGCACTTGTTCCAAACGGAAATCCATATTCTTCGTTATTACAGCCAGTTCGGCCATGTCTTCTTCCTTACATCCCGGATGAGAGGAAATAAAATAAGGAATAAGTTGCTGGTTCATGTTTAGTTCTCTGTTCAACTTATCAAAGGTTTTCTTGAACTGCTGAAACTGTGAAAAGGACGGTTTACGCATAATATTGAGCACACGATCTGATGTATGTTCCGGTGCAACCTTGAGTCGTCCGCTCACATGTTTGGCTATCAGTTCACGTGTATACTCAGCCGTTGAACGGTTTATTGCCGGGTCTTTACTGTCGTACTGCAATAAATCATAACGCACTCCGCTACCAATAAACGATTTCTTTATTCCTTTTATCGCATCTACTGAATGATAAATGTCCAGCAAAGGTCGGTGATCTGTGTTTAAGTTGGGGCAAATCTTGGGATGAATGCAGGAAGGACGTTTGCACTTCCGGCAAACATTGAGATCCTTTCCGCTCATGCGGTACATATTTGCAGATGGTCCGCCAAGATCACTCAGGTATCCCTTGAAATCGGGCAGCTCTATCACTTCCTTTACCTCCTTTAAAATTGAGGCTTTGCTGCGTGACACAATGAATTTTCCCTGATGGGCCGATATGGTACAGAAAGCACATCCGCCAAAACAACCGCGATGGATGTTAACGGAAAACTTAATCATATCATAAGCCGGAATTCTTTTCCCTTTATATTTAGGGTGAGGAAGACGAGTATAAGGCAAATCAAAAGATCTGTCCAGCTCAGCTTCAGTCATGGGAGGGTAGGGAGGATTCACTATCACTACATTATTATCTACGTGTTGCAGAATGCGTGACGCTTCCATCTTATTACTTTCCTCCTCAATATGGCGAAAGTTTTCTGCCTGCTTCTTTTTATCTTTCAGACACTCTTCGTGAGAATGAAGCAGGATATCCGTCGTTTTATCCTCATTGGGTACTTCATCCTTTTTTCGAATAAGCACAGTTTGCGGAATATCGGTAATTTTAAGAAGTGGGATCCCTTCCTGCATCTGACGACAAAGCTCTGTAATAGGCTTTTCTCCCATTCCATAAATCAAAAGATCAGCACCCGAATCTACTAATATACTTTTAAGCAGCTTGTCCTGCCAGTAATCATAATGAGTTAGTCGGCGCATAGAAGCTTCTATCCCTCCCAATACAACGGGAACATCAGGATAAAGCTTTTTAAGAATCTGAGTATAAACAATGGTTGGATAGTCGGGGCGCATATCTGCACGGCCATCCGGAGTATAAGCATCATCCGATCTTAATCTGCGGTTGGCGGTATAGTGATTAACCATAGAGTCCATGCTTCCGGGGGCAATACCAAAGAATAGACGGGGACGTCCCAACTTTTTAAAGTCGCGAAGGTCATCCCGCCAGTTAGGTTGCGGAATAATAGCCACCCGAAGTCCTTGTGCTTCAAGAATACGTCCGATGACAGCAGCTCCGAATGAAGGGTGATCTACATATGCATCTCCTGAGAATAGAATAACATCTACCTCATCCCATCCACGCAACTCCACTTCTTTCTTAGTGGTAGGCAACCAATCTGTTAATCTGTATTCTTTCATGGCTGCAAAGATACGGATTTTACCTTAATATGATTGAATATTCAGGTAAAATGCACGCTCTTCGCCTTGTAAGATAATATGTAAATCCGAAAGATTATTCGGAAATAGCTTCTGTTTCAACGGGAAGTTTGGCTTCCCATTCTTTAAAGAGATTGATTAATTGTTGAAGGCCGAATGCTTTCATGTTGTTGTGATAGATAACATCTATGCAAAGGTCCAGTAAATCTTTGCAGTCAGTTTCCTGTGCAGCAATCAATCCCCGGATATTCATTCTCAGTTTTTCCAGATCTTGTTCATCGACTACACCAGTACTACTTATTAAATGTTGTAAAAGCATATATTTACTAATAGTCTGCAGGTTCTCATCAGAAATTTCCATACTTCTGGTACCTGACATGTTTGCTTGTATTGTGTACATGGTATCTTTATTTTTTAGGTTTTTACTTCTCACAAAGATATAAATAATAATGAGATTCCCTCTATTTTCCGCATAAAAACTGAAGAATTCCAGACATTATTTCGGCCCGATTTTTTTCTGTATCGATTGATTCAAATGGGAATCCCATGATAAATGTGCGATAATCACCTTTATAGGCAGTTCCTGCGCCATTATTTCCCTCTACATATTTTAGTACAGGGAATGCCGGAGATACAGGGATAATGCAATCAGGAGCTGGAACAGAATAAGTTATCTCATTCATTTCTCTTGGAATTGTGAATGTGCGGCCTAATCCAAGGATATTTCCCGAATGAGTGCTTTGCATACTGTTCTGGAAACTGTATTTAAGTATATCTTCTGTGAAACTTTTGTCCATATCTGTACTGTTCATATCGCTGCCCACATATGAACCACTTACAAGAATATTACCTCCCTTCAGACAATATTGAGTAATCAGTTGCTCCATTCTTGGAGTGAAAGTCTTGTATTTCTTGTTGGTTAACCGGGCAGCCAAGGAATCTTCCTTTTGTAGTCCCAAAATATAATCCACTAAATGGTAATTATTTAGTTTCACTTGTCCGCTTTCCACGGCTTCGTTACTACATGATACAAATGAGTATCCGGGACTAGCCTGAATAGCCTTACCATGAATAAAAGGATAGTCGAAAGTGTTTCCGGCAATCCGTAAACCTTCCAGTTCGCTTCCGCTATATCCTAACCCTCCTGTTGTCTCTTTACCAGCATTTTTAGGGTCAAATCCGGTTTGGTATCCGCAATAAGAACTATTATATTGATAAGGTACGCCGGGATCCTTTCTCAAATCAAAGCCAACAGAATCTGGTGTGTTTATGATGGCTGGTCCGCTTATACGGTCGAATCCATTAACAATGAGTACTCTTTCCTTTTCGTGTTTTGCTTTATAAACCGAAAGAATCTCGGAAGGAAAACTCTCTCCTCCCTTGTTTACGGCAGTGACCTTGAAACTGTATACAAGTTCCGGCTCAATCTTTGTTGTGTATGATGTTCCTTCTACCTGCACTCCGTTATCAAACCCAAAGTTGCCGATGCGGGTGTAAACAATATAACTATGGGGCTTGGAAGAAGATTCCAATGGATCTCCCACCGCCTTCCAGGATAAACTAATTGTATTTCTCTTTTTTTCGAATTTAATGGCAAAATGGCTCACAGGAAGGGGCTGTATTACACAATCTTCATCGTGCTGAGAGTTAACAAAACGAAGTATAGATTTATAAATGGAACGTCCCACTGCAAATTTAAAGTTGGGATCGTGTCCAAGAGCCATATCTGCAAAGTTTTGGTGGGAAAGAAATTCAAGAATCATTGATGGAACAGCAGGAAGTCTGGTCTCACTGTAGTTCTTGTCCCACATACCTCTACGATTCCATTGCACATCAAACTGTGAATTAATATCCGATTTTAACTGAGTAATCATTATATCAGTCAAATCTCTGGAGGCATAACGGGAAATACCAGAATGTAATTTGCTATCGTTGTAGTCTGTTGTATAAACTCCTAGTGAACCAATGGTTTCACCATTCAGGTTATATCCAGCATCGCTGTGTAATGCCATGGTCATTTCAAATGGGACTCCCAATCCTTCCTCCTTGGGGTTGTAAACCGATCCGCCTGATAAGTAGTTAATCATTCTCGAACGAGAATTGATGTCATCGGCATAATCACTTGCTCTATTGTCGTTCCCGTAAACTGAGTAAGGCATTCCGGCCCATTGAGCTGAGTAACGGGCGCCTTCCAGATAGCGTGGCAAGCCGCTGACTTTACCTTCACGGGCAATGTTGCCCATTCCGCCGCCAAAACGAACAGCATCTGCACAAACAACTCCTTTTTCATCACTTTCGTTGCTGAGTACTACCATTCCATAGTCGTTTGATCCCTTATCAAAGGCAAAAGTTCCTAAATAAACCCATGTGCCGCTTCCTATTTTCTGGTTTACGTTAAATACTGTAGCACCTCCTTTATGAAGGACGGTATATTTGGCATTAGTTATACTTTCGGGCAATGTTTTGTAGGATACATAGACTGCATAATTTCCTTCTTCTGGAATATTGGGTACCCATTCGGCAAAGGCTCTGTTTTTTTTGTTTTCTGTTTTTGCATAGCGTGCAGTACCATCAGTGAAAGGATTGTCGCCATTTTGATAAACATCCTTCTTTTGTGCAAAGCCAGCTATATCAGGTGTGTTCCAGTAAGCCTTTCTGCTTTTGGCTTCAATGTAGAGTGAGCTAGACCGGGGATTATCATTATCAACAATTACCTCGTTCTTTTGAGAGTCTCTTTCACGGGGAGTAAAGACATTTGCACCAGCATTCTCGAGCATGGGAATTACATAAGGAAGTATTATCGATTGAGTAAAAAGGTCTTCGGTAGTACAAAATAATCGTGGACGTTGCCATAGCCAACTGCCATTACTGTTTTTGTGTCCGTTACCGTCACCATTTCCATTGCTGGCCCCATTCCCATTGCTGTTTCCATTTCCGTTCTTGAAATACTTTCCATGACTTTGCCAAAGTGCAATATGTCTGTTCTGTAATCCTCTTGAAATATCGATTGGACGTGAAATGTTTTTAACCCATGGAGCACCTTGATAGTCTATATCTCCCAGCAAACGGGATTTATCTTTTCTTTTTTTTCGAAAAATGTTTGGAATAAGATCTTCTATGGGTTTACCATCGCTGTAAACGGTTGTCTTGAAATAGCACACAGGACCGGGAAGTAGTTGTGAAAGGTAACGGTATATGCTTTCCACTGTTTCGGGTAAGAATGGCTGGTAAGCAAAACTTTCAGAAGCATAAATATCCAGTTTTCTGCTATCGTAATCTATTTTGTAGCTGTTTAATTTACATTTTCCGATTTTTGCAGTGGAACAGGTGTAATTCTCAAAAAAGTCTGTTAAACGTGCCTCTACATTTTTATCTATGTCTTGCGCAATACCTCTTGTCGAAAAAACGATAAAAAGGATAAATACTATATATATTTTCTTCATTTTGCGTGATTTTACACACAAAAGTACACTTTTAAACAAACCAAATCCACAGATTCTCATAGAATTTATTGCTAATCTGTGTTAATCTGTGGATTCTGTATTATTTTTATTATCAGCTTATAGAGGAATATACTCTACAAAAGCTTCGATCGCTTCATAGGACGCTAATCCAAGACTGTCATATAGTGCTGCGGTTCCGCGGTTACGGTCTTCTGAACGTTGCCAGAACAGACGCTCATCATTACCTAAGAACGGTGCACCTTCCATCTGTGACTGATGTCTTAGAATAGTATTTCTTTTGAGTCTCAGTTCTTCAGGCGAAATTGGCACAGCCATTTCAATGTTTTCAATTTCCCATTCAGCCCATGCACCACGATACATCCAGATGCGACAATCCTTAATCCATTCTTCTTCTTTCTCCAGATCAATTGCTGCAAGAACAGAATCTGTACATATACGGTGAGTTCCGTGTGGATCAGCAAGGTCACCAGCTACAAAAATCTGATGAGGCTTCACTTCCTGTAATAAAGCGCGTACAATCTCAACATCCTTTTCAGAAATAGGAGATTTTTGAATCCTGCCTGTTTCATAGAAAGGAAGATCCAGAAAGTGAACATGATCTGATTTAATACCAGCATATGCGCAAGCTGTACGAGCTTCTCCACGGCGAATCAGCCCTTTCAGACTAAGCATGTCTGAATTATCAAAATCGCCATCTTTTTTATTACTAATAAATGAACGGATCTCTTTATATTTTTTTTCTATAACGTCACTTTTGACATCAAATATCTGATTGAAGCCGTTAATGAAATGCATAAAGCGTACTACTTCTTCATCACCTACAGCAATATTTCCGGATGTTTCGTAAGCAATATGTACATCATGCTTTTGTTCAACTAACCGTCTTACTGTTCCTCCCATTGATATTACATCATCATCCGGGTGCGGAGAAAATACAATAATACGTTTCGGATAAGGTTTTGCACGTTCCGGACGGTATGTGTCATCAGCATTTGGTTTTCCTCCCGGCCAGCCGGTAATTGTATGTTGCAGATCATTGAAAATCTTTATATTCACATTGTATGCAGAACCGTAAAGAGCAAGTAGCTCGCTTAGTCCGTTTTCGTTATAATCCTTGTTTGTTAACTTCAGAATTGGTTTCTTTGTCAACATGCAAAGCCATACAATAGCGCTACGGATTAGTTTGTCGTTCCATTCACAAGAAGTAACCAACCATGGACGTTGAATACGTGTAAGATTTGAAGCAGCTGCAAGATCGAGTGCCACACGCACGTTATTATGCATCTGTAGATATGATGCCGGAATTGCGTCACTAACTTTTCCTTCAACTGTTTGTTTAATCATTTGAGCCTTGTCATCTCCCCATGCCATCAAGAATATTTTCTTGGTAGCAAGGATTGTTGCAATACCCATTGTAATAGAACTTATAGGTACATTCTCTGTACCACCAAACATTTTAGCTGCTTCGTTGCGTGATGAATTGTCCAGCAAGATTAGGCGTGTAGAAGAGTTTACCTGTGATCCAGGCTCATTAAAGCCTACATTTCCTAAACGACCGATGCCTAATAGCATGATATCGATTCCTCCAAAACTTTCAATTCGTTGTTCGTATAGACGGCAATGTTCTAAGGTTGTATCTTTTGCAATAGTTCCATCCGGACTGAAAATATTCTGTTTATTGATGTCAACCTGATCAAGAAACATACTCTGGAGAGTTTTTAGATTGCTGTTTACTGCATCCGGTGATAAAGGATAATATTCATAAACATTAAACACAATAACATTACGGAAGCTAAGGCCTTCTTCACGGTGCATACGAACTAATTCCTCGTATATAGGACGTGGTGAGTTCCCACCAGGAAGAGCCATAATGCAGAAACGGCCTGCTTTTTGTTTTTCCCGGATTGTAAAAGCTATATCTGCAGCAATCTGACGGGCACCTTCCTCCACGGACTCATAAATGTCAGTAGGGATTTTTTCAAAACGAGTAAGAACTGAACGTTCAAAGGCATTCTCAGGTCTGTAATATTTGGTTGAGACCCGATTTAAGGTAATTTGTGAACTTAGATTAGTTTTCATAATACATTTATATTATTACGATTGATTATTATATCTTAGTAGTCACAAAGATAAATAATTCCTGTTACTTAACTTATATTTTGCAAAAATAATCGCTCGCTAATAAACTAATTTAAATATTGGAGGCTAAATATTATTTCAATTTCATGAAAAAGACCTTATTCTAAAGTGAAGAAGTCTGCATCACGCCATGCAGGAAATTTAGTACGGAATGCCCGAAGAGATTCTAAATCAAGACAGACAGTCCGGATTCCCTCTTCATTTTCTGTAAAGTTAACTATATTTTCTCCTTTCATATTATAAAGGGCTGAATTCCCAGTATAGTGGATACCCATTGCATCTTTGCCAACCCGGTTCACACCACATACGTAGCTTTGATTTTCAATGGCCCTTGCGCAAAGTAAGGTTTCCCATGCCCTGTTGCGGGGAGCAGGCCAGTTAGCCATAAAAATAAGGAGATCATATTCGTTGATTACATTTCTGCACCATACAGGGAAACGTAGGTCATAACAAACCATCAAACAAATTTTCCATCCTTGCCAATTGAAAACACAACGTTGGTTTCCTGCAGAAAAGTGTTCGGGCTCATTACCCATCCTAAAAAGATGGCGTTTATCATAAAAGTATTCTTCATTATCAGGGCAGAGAAAGAATGCCCGGTTAAAGAATTCTTTTCTTTCTGTGCAAATGAAACTACCTGAAATAGCAAGATTGTATTTTTTTGCCCATTGCCGAAGAGTAGTCAGGGTTTCTTCATTAATAGTTTCTGCAAAAAGATGGCTTTGCATAGTAAAACCGGTAGAAAACATTTCCGGAAGCACAACCAAGTCTGCCTTTCCGCTTAATGCCTGAAGTTTGATTTCAAGTCTGCGAAGGTTTTCTTGTTTGTTTTCCCATACAATGTCAGTTTGAACTAGTGAAATACGCAAAGCCGTCTTCATACTATGTCAGATCATTTAATCCAGTAGTAAAGTTCTCTGGATTTTTCCCTTTAAATTGGCTGTAATAGATTTTAATCTCACGCATATCCTTTTCTATGTCTCCGGAAGGGATGACTACCTTTTCCGAGGTAATTGTTTTGGTTGAATAATCTATTGCCACCAATACAATTGGAATATTGGCTTTCATTGCAATATAATAGAAACCTTTTTTCCAATGTGGATTTCTTGAACGAGTAGCTTCCGGAGTAATGGCCAAACTAAATTTTTTTCTGTTTTCAATAGCTGCCACCACTTGTTCAACCATGGAATTCTTTTTTCCTCTGTTAACAGGTATACCTCCCATAGCTCTTAGGAGGCTGCCAAGTGGAAAGAAAAACCACTCTTTTTTCATCATAAAGCCGGTTTCTCTTCCTATGGCTGCATAAAATAGTTTGCCGATAATAAAATCCCAGTTACTCGTATGCGGAGCAGCACAGATAATTTGTTTATCGTATTCTTCTACTTTTACCACAGATTTCCATCCCATTAATTTGTGATAGATAAAACTACAAATAGCTTTCTTCATTCTTATTTGATCTGCAAATAATTAGTTTAGTGCAGCAATACCATCAGCAATAGCCTTTATACTAGCGCATAAATCTTCATGCAATTTTTTATAGTATTGTTTAACTTGACCAGGTTGAGTGTGGCTGATGCGGCTAATAAATTCCTGCTGCATTTCAAGAACCTTACTCATTAGCTCGTCTGCTTTTTCTTTATTTGTTCCTGGTACATAGAGGCTGTTAATCATACATTCAGAGAATAACTCGCCAGCGATATAGTTTACATGCTTTTTTAAATTTCTTCTGCTTGCCATAATGTTTCTTTTATTAAGTTTATATTAGAAAAAAACTGTGGTAAAGATAAAGACTTTTTCCGAAGTTATTCCATTGTTTGCACTAATAATTCCTAAGAAACGGGAATAAGATGTTTAATCGCTGTTATACTTTTGTATAATAATTATCTCTTATCGTTTTATTAATCATGCATATTATTAATTTATTAAGAATTAGCTTATAAAGGTTATTCTTGTTGATTTAATGTTTTTTAGAAGTAAAAGTCACCTTACTATAAGGTCACTTTATATTTATAATTGTTTCTTAAGAAGAGTTATCTAAAAGTTATGGCATTCCACTTACTGGAAGGATTAAAAAATAATATGAAGAAAGTGTGGATGCTATAAGTTCGTATAACTTAGATTAATTTTTCCTGCAGACATTATTCCGTGGTTTTATATTACTTGCATTTTATTTGTTTGTTTTCTGATTTTTTTTAACCATTAATGAAATTCTTGATAAATGATGGTTTTAAATTAGATTAGCTTTTATAATTCAGAAAAAAAAGCGAAATTTGCAACGCTTAATTTATAATTTAAAGACACACTTTAAACAAATATATAAAAATGACTAAAAGCGCATTACAAATTGCCAGAGCTGCTTATCAGCCTAAATTACCAAAAGCATTGCGTGGAACGGTAAAAGTAAGTGAGGGAGAGCCTACACAATCCGTTGCCGACCAACATGCAATCAAAGAACTTTTCCCAAATACTTATGGGATGCCTATTGTACAATTCGTTGAGTCAAACGAAGCAGTTGATTATCCTGCAGTCAATGTGGGTGTTATTCTTTCTGGTGGACAAGCTCCTGGAGGTCACAATGTGATTTCTGGTATCTTTGATGGAGTAAAGAAGCTAAATTCAGAGAGCAAGCTTTACGGATTTATTTTAGGCCCTGGTGGATTGGTAGATCATAATTATATGGAACTAACCGCTGAAATTATTGATGAATACCGCAATACCGGTGGTTTTGATATGATTGGTTCTGGTCGTACAAAACTTGAAACTGCAGATCAGTTTGAAATGGGATTGAAAATTATTCGTGAATTAGGTATCAAAGCTATCGTAATTATCGGTGGTGATGATTCAAATACAAATGCTTGTGTCTTGGCAGAATACTATGCTGCAAAGAAATACGGTGTACAAGTAATTGGTTGTCCTAAAACAATTGATGGTGACTTGAAAAATGAGATGATCGAAACTTCTTTTGGTTTCGATACAGCATGTAAAGTTTACTCAGAAGTAATTGGTAATATCCAGAGAGACTGTAACTCAGCACGTAAATACTGGCACTTTATTAAGCTGATGGGACGTTCTGCTTCTCATATCGCTTTGGAATGTGCTTTGCAGGTTCAACCTAATGTCTGCATCGTTTCAGAAGAAGTTGAAGCTAAGAATATGTCACTTGATGATGTTGTTACAGATATTGCTAAGGCAGTAGCAGCTCGTGCAGCACAAGGCAATAACTTTGGTACAGTATTAATCCCAGAAGGATTGATCGAATTCATTCCTGCAATGAAGGCTTTGATTTCTGAGTTGAACGATTTCCTAGCAAGCAATGCTGAAGAATTCTCTCATATTAAGAAGTCTCACCAACGTGATTATATCATTTCTAAGTTATCTAAGGTAAACGCTGAAATCTACGCAAGCCTTCCAGAAGGTGTGGCTCGTCAGTTAACATTAGACCGTGACCCTCACGGAAACGTTCAGGTTTCATTGATTGAAACAGAAAAGTTGCTTGCTGAGATGGTTGGTAATAAATTGGCAGAATGGAAAGAACAAGGTAAGTATGTAGGCAAATTTGCTACTCAAGTACACTTCTTCGGATATGAAGGACGTTGTGCAGCTCCATCTAACTACGATGCTGACTATTGTTATTCATTAGGTTATGCAGCATCTGCATTAATTGCTAATGGCAAAACAGGATATATGTCTTCTGTTCGTAATACTACCGCTTCTGCTGATAAATGGATTGCCGGAGGTGTTCCTATTACAATGATGATGAATATGGAAAAACGTCATGGCGAAATGAAACCGGTAATTCAAAAAGCACTTGTAAAACTGGATGGCAAACCATTCCAGACATTTGCAGCAAAACGTGATGAATGGGCTATCAATACAGATTATGTATATCCAGGTCCAATCCAGTATTTTGGTCCAACTGAAGTATGTGACCAACCTACTAAAACATTACAATTGGAACAAAGTAAATAAGTAGTCGATTTCAGAAATTGACTACTTAAGCAATTCACCACAAATTACTCAGATTGCATAAATTTATAAATGAGATTCAGGTATTAATTAATTGTTTAATCTGTGAAATTTGTGGTGATTTTTTTTAATCAAATTAGATACTTCTAATTGCTAAATGAATAAAAATCCCATATCAGCTGTTCATGGTCAACAAAAATCGCAAAAGAAGGTTTCAGTAAAGAAGAGAACTTCTGCACGTAAAGGCCGTAAAAGAAATAGAACACCGAGGACTTTACCTCGTTGGCTAGTCCGTGCGCTGACTTTACTGGTTTTTTTATTCTTTTCAGCAGTATTTTATTGGTTTTTTATTCGTCCTTACTCATATAGGTGGAAACCGTGCAATGGTGATAAAGAGTATGGCGTTTGCATGCCTTTAGGTTTTGAAGTTCATGGAATTGATATTTCCCATTATCAGGGGAAAATTAATTGGGAGGAACTGGTTCGGTATCAGTCACCGGAGTATCCTTTGCAGTTTGTGTTTGTTAAAGCAACAGAAGGCGGTGATCATAGTGACAATAATTTCCAGGAGAATTTTACTTTAGCCCGTAAGTATGGATTTATTCGCGGTGCATATCATTATTTTAATCCCGGAGCACCTGCTGCCAAGCAAGCCCAATTCTTTATTAATACGGTTAATCTGGATAGTGCCGATCTTCCGCCGGTACTTGATGTTGAGAAAAAAGGAATGCATAGCAAAAAAAGTCTGGTTAAAGCAGTAAAACTTTGGTTAGACCTTGTAGAGGCTCATTATGGAGTAAAGCCGATTTTATATACTTCTTATAAGTTTAAGACAAGCTACTTAAATGATCCAATATTTAAGAACTATCCTTACTGGATTGCTCATTATTATGTTGATTCAGTTGAGTATAAAGGAAAATGGAAGTTCTGGCAGCATACAGATGTTGGCTCCATCCCTGGTGTTGAGGAAAATGTGGATCTTAATATTTTCAACGGTACACTCGATGAGTTAAAAGCAATGACCATTAAAAAAAATATTTCAGTCAAGATGCAATAAAGAGAAGTATGTTCTCGTTTATATGGTAAGTTTAATAACTTCCGTATAAATCTAAATACAATATCACAATGGCAAAGGAAATAATTAAAATAGCCGGGCAGATGATTCTCTATATCCTTATTTTAGTAGCTTTGGTATTTGTTTTCTATCCAGAACATCCAAAAGAAAAAACGAATTCCCCTGCTCAGACTACTCAGTTTTCTGTAACTAAAAATTAGTCATTATTCCATCACAAACTTAACTACAACCCAGTTGCTCTTTTCTTTGTGGTGGATAAACTTTAATCCCAGACTTTCTGCTTTTTCCCGGATAAGAGGGATGTCGGTAACATAAAATCCACTCATATAGATTTCGGATCCTTTATGCATGCATGCGGCATAACTGTTCATATCTCTTAGTAGAATATTTCTGTTGATATTTGCTATAATAATATCAAATGGCTCTCGTCCCTGAAGAGAATCTGCATCTCCCAGTTCCACAGTAATATTATCTATTTTATTTAAAAGTATATTTTCTTTTGAGTTTTCTATACACCAGGTATCAATATCAATAGCAGTGATTGGTTTAGCTCCTCTTTTTGCAGCAAGTATGGCCAGAATAGATGTGCCACATCCCATGTCAAGCAGTGATTTGTTTTGCAATTCGGCATCCAGTAATTCTTCCAGAATCAGGCTGGTTGTTTCGTGATGTCCTGTTCCGAAGGCCATCTGAGGATTAATCAGTATTTCGTATTTTGCTTTAGGTATATCTTTGTGAAAAGTACTGTGAATAGCACATTGGTCACCTACAACGATAGGCTGGAAAAAATTCTTTTCCCATTCCTCATTCCAATCTTTGTCCTCCATTAATTCGGCTTTATATGAGATAGTAACATTCTCCATAGGAATGTTTGCAATGGTCTCTTTTAAAGTAGCTTCGTCATAGATCGGCTGTTGAATATATGCTTTGATTCCATTTTCGTCTTCAACAAAACTTTCAAACCCAATTTCCCCAAGAATAGCAGAAAGCACATCATTTACAGTTGTTGTGCAAGGGGTTGTTTTAAGTGTAACTTCAAAATATCTCATAATATGCCTTTAATATGATTGTTTATTTGCACAAAGATAGGTAAAATAGGGAAATCCCTATTACTATTTGGGGAAATTATTCCTTGAGAGAGAATTACCTTATATATATTTGTAGCGGAATTAAAAGATATAGTTAATTTTAAATTAAGGTAATCATGAAAAAGATTGTAAGATTATTACTAATCGCGCTTTGTATGTCACCAATGGTGAAAGCACAAAGCTATGATGATCTTTACTATAATCCAAAAAAGGATGCTGTGCAAGGAAGGAAAGATACCTTGCCGGAAAAAGTGATTAAGAAGCAAAGAGGAGTTGAAAGGCATACTTATGTTACTTCTGACATGCCGGTTGTAGTGAGAGATCGTCAGGGAAATGCTCGTGATATCGACGAATATAATCGCCGTTATGATGCTTCAGAAAATGATTTTGAGGTAGCAAACGATACATTATACGTTGATGAAAAAGAAAATCCGGAAGAGGGTAGATGGATTAATGGATTTAACGGAACTCAAGATGATTATGAGTATGCACAAAGAATTATCCGCTTCCGTAATCCGCGTTTTGCTGTAAGTGTTAGTAGTCCTTATTATTGGGATATTGTATATGGCCTGAATTCCTGGGACTGGAACGTTTACACTGATGATTATTATGCATATGCATTTCCAACCTTTACCAACCGTTTGTGGTCTGACTGGCGTTTTGGCTCTTTAGGCATGGGCTGGGGATTTGGTTGGAACTACCCATATTATGGCGGTTTCTATGATGGATACTATGGCTATAATTCTGGTTACTGGGGTGGTTTCTATGGTGGCTGGGGATATCCTTATTATGGCGGATATTACGGCGGATGGAATCAGTGGTATGGTGGCGGTTATGGCGGTCATTGGGGAGGCGGTCATGTTGGATACTACAACAATCGTCGCTCAGATTTTGGATACTCATCTAGTCGTGGCTCATCTTTAAATCGTCGTTCTTCAGGTTACTCACGTGTAGGAGAAGATCGTACTTCATCTTATAGCCGTCGTTCTGGTGTAGGTAGGGTTGTAGGTACTCGTACCAATGATTCAGGAGTCAGCCGTCGTTTAGGAAACTTCCGCACAGAATCTGGTAATTATGTTCGTCCGGAAAGTAGTGGAAGGACAGGTTACACACGTCCAAGTTCAACGAGGTCTTACTCAAATGGGGGTGAAGGCATAAGCAGACGAAGCTCTTCTTACAGCCGTTCAGAATCTGGAACGCCAACAAGAACATATAGTCGTGGAAGCAGCGCTACATCAAGAAGCTATTCCGGTGGGAGCTCATCACGTCGTTCATATGATAACAGCAGTAGCTCTTCCAGTCGTAGCTATTCACCAAGTAATAGTAGCTCTTCACGCAGTAGTGGAAGTTCTGGAGGAAACTCCGGTAGCTCTCGCTCAAGTGGCGGTTCGTCAGGTGGTGGAAGTTCACGTTCTGGTGGCAGAAGGTAGTGACATTGATTAAATTATTCATTTAAAGAACAATTCAATGAAAACAATAAATTTAATGAAAGTTGTAGCGTGTGCTTTCTTGTTAAGTACAGAAGCCGGCGCTCAGACAATATATGATGCAGCAAAATTCTCCGGCAGTGACCTTAATGGAACCGCACGCTTTGTAGGAATGGGCGGAGCAATGGGAGCATTGGGTGGTGATATTTCTACAATGGGGTCTAATCCTGCGGGGATTGGTATTTACCGAAGCAATGACCTGATGACTTCTTTCGGATTCAATTACACAAGCTCTAAGAGTAATTTCAACGGTAGCATAATGAATTCTGATAAGTACCGTGGCTCCTTTGATAACATCGGTTTTGTTTATTCCTCGAAAGTAGGGAATCAAACAGCATTAAAGTATGTGAACTTTGGGTTCAATTATCATAAGGCCGCATCCTTTGACCGGGATTTTTCAATGGGAGGAAATCTGAATGGTTTTTCTCAAACAGATGAGATGTCAAACATGAGTAACTCTACGCAATACCGTTCAGCTCTTACTGCCAGTGACATGAGTCGTGATAACTTAGGCGTTGATGCCAACGCTGGATGGTTGCCAATTCTGGGCTGGAATGGTTCTCTTATCCATCCAAACTTGGACTTAAACACTCCAGGTGAATATACCGGTTTCCCAGGCAATGATCCTTCTGGCAGTTATACTTCCAGAGAGAGAGGTGGAATTGATGTATATGACTTTAACGTGTCGTTCAATATAAACGATCGTGTTTACTTAGGATTTACACTTGGTGCTTACGATTTGAATTATAGAAAGGATATTTATTATGGTGAAAAATTCCCTACTAGTTATAATCCTCTTGATAAAGATAAAAATGAACTACCATATTTCCTTGCTAATTCAGACTATTCCTATTCTTTGGAAAGTTTTATGAATACAACTGGTACAGGGGTTGACTTCAAATTAGGAGGGATTTTCCGCCCGGTTGAAGATTCTCCTTTAAGAATTGGAGCGACTATACATACACCGACTTTCTATAATTTGACAATGTATAATAGTGCAGTCTTAACATCGAATGCTGATGTCAATAAAGACGGTTATATTATACGCTATGTTGATACTGATCCTAAATATAAATCATATTACATCGATACTTACGAAGATATGCACAATCGTGATTGTATGACCGAATACCAGCTTCGCACTCCCTGGAAATATAACTTAAGTCTGGGTTATACCATTGGACGTAATGTAGCTCTTGGCGCTGAATATGAATATCAGGATTATTCTACTGCAAAGTTAAGCTATAGTGACGGTGTAAAAATGTATGATGAGAATTCGATGATAAATAGTTATCTGAAAGGCGTCAGTACATTACGTTTAGGTGCTGAAATTAAGTTGGTTCCAGAGTTTGCTATTAGAGCAGGATATAACTATAGAAGCACTGCTTTTTCTAATGATGCATACAAAGAACTGCCTGTAAACTCTGTTCGTACAGATACAGACTATGCCAATCAGCAATCAATCAGTAACTATACACTTGGTTTAGGATATAGAACGGGTAGTTTCTATGCAGATATCGCTTATCAATACAGTGCTTACAAGGAAGATTTCTACGCATTTAATATTCTTAATCTTGAAAAGACAAAAGTTAATAACGATAAACAACAAGTCCTGCTGACTTTAGGATTTAGGTTCTAGGTAATCAGATTTCTGTTTATCAGGATAACAACAAAGCTCCTCTTCTGGTATCTATTTACCGGAAGAGGTTTTTTTATTCTCTGTTTTTCTTAGAACAGGAAAGTGTGTACTTTTTAGCTAATACAAACAGAAAAAATATTTTTATCCATCACTCCATCACGGCCTTTGCTAACATACTGACCAATAGTTCTGTATCTCGTAATGGATGTATTTTTATCCCTAACTGAAACATCACGAAAAGGTGTGATCCCTCACGGTTTTAATATAAAATAACATGAAACAGATGCAAAAGTTGCTTCCAATTAGATCTCACGTTTGTTCTATTATCAGGTTTTTTGTTCAGTTTATTTTTAATCGCAATTATTTATATAGAATGTTTTAAATAAGAAGTTTAAAAATAAATGCGCTTTAAATTAAATGCTATATTTGCCTCCAAAATTTAGAGCTATATTTTTTATGAGAAGAATAGATACATTATTTACCTGTCTGATAATAATATTATTCGGCGTATCATGCTCGGAAGCACATTTTATCAGCAACAAAGAGTATCGTGCAACGGTGGATAAAACTTTTGCCGAAAAGAAAGCAGCATTACCTCAGGGAGGTATGTTTGATGTGTTTAATAAGAAATTCCCTTCAAGGGAGAAGGAGGCTATGAGGTTCCTTTATTCTTATATGTCCTTGGCGGATATTACAGATTATCCGGATACATTCTATCTAAAAAATGTTCATTTGTCATTTCAGGCAAAGGAAGAGATGCCTTGGGGAAAAGAGATCAGTGAGGAGTTGTTTCGTCATTTCGTGTTGCCTTTACGGGTAAATAATGAAACACTGGACAATTCTCGTGAGGTGTTTTATAAGGAATTGAAAGATCGTGTAAAGAATCTCACACTGTATGATGCTATTCTTGAGGTAAATCACTGGTGTCATGAGAAGGTTGTTTATACACCTTCTGATTCCCGAACCAGTTCTCCACTGGCTTCTGTGCGTACGGCTTATGGCCGTTGCGGTGAAGAATCTACGTTTTTGGTGGCTGCTCTTCGCTCTGTAGGTATTCCTGCCCGACAAGTCTATACTCCCCGATGGGCGCATACCGATGATAATCATGCCTGGGTGGAAGCGTGGTCAAATGGTAAATGGTATTTCCTTGGGGCTTGTGAACCGGAACCAATGCTTAATCTGGCGTGGTTTACTGCTCCGGCTAAAAGAGGAATGCTGATGCATACAAATGTTTTCGGACTCTATACCGGTAAGGAGGAGATAATGACTGTTACTCCGAATTTTACCGAGATAAATGTGATTGATAACTATGCGCCTACAGATCGCATTGATGTAACCATACTGGATGCTGACAAGAAGCTCATTGAAGGGGCTACTGTGGAATATAAACTCTATAACTATGGTGAATTTTATTCCGTAGCTAAAAAACAAAGCGATAAAGATGGAAAGTCATTCCTCACTGCCGGAAAGGGAGATATTGTGGTATGGGCATCGAAAGACGGTGTTTACGATTTCCGGAAAGTATCCGTTGGCAAGGATCACTCGCTGACGCTGACATTGGATAAGAAAATAGCTAACGGCGCCGAAGTAGATTTAGATGCTGTAAGGGAAATGGCGCTCGATATTGTTCCACCGGTTGAGATGCCTGTTGAAACAAATGTAAGCAAACAGCAGCGAGCAGCAAATAATATTCGTTTGACTAAGGAAGATTCTATCCGTAACGCTTATATTGCTACCTTTATAAATGAAGATAAGATTAAAGAGGTTGCCGGGAAGTTGAATATTGACCTGGAACGGACAAAGAAACTTTTTGTGGCTTCCCGTGGTAACTGGATGGAGATTGAGAAATTCCTTCTTGCCACAACTGCTGAGAACAGAGATAAGGCTTTGAATCTGCTGGAAGTAATCTCGGCAAAGGATCTTCGCGATACACGTGCCGAAGTGCTGACTGATCATTTGCTTTATACTGCTGCCGGACAGGGTGATGTTTATAACCGTTATGTACTGAGTCCAAGAGTAGGAGATGAGTTTCTTACAGCTTACAAACAGGAATTTCAGAAAGTGATTCCGTCGGCTTTGGCTAACGATATCAGAAACAATCCTAAGGCTTGGGTTGACTGGTGCCGTAATAATATTACCATCAATGATAATCTGAACTCCAATCGTTTGTATATGTCACCGCTTGGTGTATGGAAAGCCCGCGTGGCCGACAGCCGTTCAAGGAATGTGCTTTTTGTTGCCGTACTTCGCAGCTTGGGCGTGCCTGCACGTATTGAATTGATGACCGCCAAACTTCAATATTATTATAATGACTCATGGATGGATGTGAACTTTGAGAATACAGCAAAAGGAAATGCTCCGCAGGGATTTCTGAATGCAACCTATACACCGAATAGTTCTCTGAAAGATCCGCTTTATTACAAGCACTTCACAATTTCCAGGATAGAAGATGGAAAGTTACATCTGCTTGAGTTCGATGAAGAAGCAGAAAGCTCATGGAGCAAGATATTCAGCAATCCACTGAAACTGGATGCAGGAAAATATCTGATGGTAACCGGAAGTCGCATGGCCGATGGCAGTGTGCTTAGCGATCTAAGTTTCTTTACCATTGAAGAAGGAAAAACTACTGATCTTCAGCTGAAAATGCGAGAGTCAGCCGGTCAGTTGCAAGTGCTTGGCAACTTTAATTCCGAAGCTACTTTTACCGATGCTTTGACAGGTAAGGAACAAAGCTTCTTGGGTGCTAACGGGAGAGGCTACTTCATTGCAGCTTTGGTCAGAAATAATCACGAGCCAACCAACCATGCCTTGAGAGATATTGCAGCATGCAAAAAGCAACTGGAAGAGTGGGGCAAGCAAATCATTATACTTTTCCCGGATGAGGAAGAGTGGAAAGCATTTAATCCAAAGGCTTATGGTGAGCTTCCAAAGAATGTAACTTTCGGTATTGATAAAAACGGATCGGTATTGCGTCAGGTAAAAGAAGGAGCCGAAAGTATCCGTCAGGGAGAATTACCCGTTGTTATTGTGGGTGATACCTTTAACCGTGTGGTATTCGCATCACAAGGATACCGCATCGGATTGGGAGAACAGTTAGTAAAAGTGATCGAACAGATACAGCCGGTTCAGCAGAATAGTAATGGATGTACTCCTACCTCCTGCACTCATTAATAGAGCTATTGAGAATAACTGAAAAGTCAGATACAATTCAAAACGCCCAACTATTACATCATGATTGTAAAGTTGGGCGTTTTTTGTTAAGTCTAATTACAAACTGTCAGCGATTATAAATAACTGACAGTCTCTGACATATCTTTACGATTGGCGTGCATCGGACTTGGTTTAGCCATTTCTGCAGGATAGCCCACCGGAAGAAAAGCAACCGGAATTATATTTTTTGGCAAAGCAAATTCACTTTTTGCTATCTCCGCATTGAAAGATCCACCCAGACTGTGCCCAGTCCAAGTTCGGTAGCTTCCATTATCATGTGTGTTGTAACGATTGAAGCATCAATAGAACCAAGTTTATTGTCCGGACCATACCAGCTTTCGTCTTCGTTGTAGCATATCAGTAAAATGCAGGGAGCACTGAAGCTGTATCTTGTACATTTTTTCACCTTTTCGCGTGCTTCCTCACTTTGAATTACGTAAATTCGCTGAGGCTGGTTGTTGTGTGCAGTAGGAGCAACTCTTCCTGCTTCCAGTATTCTGTTAATCTTTTCTTTTTCAATCGGCTGATTGCTATACATTCTAACCGAATATCTTTCTTTGGCAAGTTCTAGAAAATCCATCATGTTTAATTATTAAATTGTTTTTCCTGAAACATATTTCTTGATTTAACTAATAATCCCCATTGTGAACTATTACTGGATATTCAGACTTTTCAGCGTCTGGCGCACACGTTCGGCAGAAGTGCGAGGCTCGGCATATTCGTCTACCTGCACCGTTCCGCCCATGGAAACCTTCGGATTGCGATAAGTCATGCCGCTGGCAATATTTTCACGTGCAGAGAGGTGAAACTCATTTGCACCCGTTTCCTGAGCAATTTTTAGAATATTCTTTTCATTGATTCCGCAGCCCGGCAGAATGATGATTCGTCCGGCAGCCTTCTCTACAAGTTCCTTCAGAAGAGGAATACCCGCTTCGGCAGTTGGCATTTGCCCCGAAGTAAGAATACGGTTGCATCCCAGATTGATAATCTCTTCCAAAGCCTTTATAGGGTCAATGCACATATCGAAAGCCCTGTGGAAAGTAACCGACATGCCATTGGCACACTTTACCAACCGTTCTGTAACTCTCTGATCAATTTCGCCTTCCGGAGTAAGGCAACCAATTACTACACCATCGGCACCGCAATCTTTAGCTACTGCAACATCACGTTCCATTACACGGATCTCTTCGGTAGAATAAAGGAAGTCTCCTGCCCGCGGACGAATAATTACATGGATAGGGATTTCGAGCAATTCGCGGGTTACAGCAATAGTTCCTTGAGACGGAGTAGTACCACCTTCGGGAATACCGGCACACAGTTCCACACGCTTCGCACCTCCCTTTTGTGCTTCCATGCAACTAGCCACAGAATTGGCACATATTTCAATTTTTATTTCTTTCATCATTGGTTATGCTATAGTTAGACTGATTAGTTGATTGTATACAAAAATAAGGAGTTTAAGGCTATATCCCAAGTTTTCCGGTATAAAAGTTTTCTACTTGTATAGTTGTAATTATTTATCTATCTTTATAGCTTTTAATTATGACCCGGGTCGAAAGTGTATTTACACCGGGGTCTAAAATATTTTAGACCCCCGTCTCAATAGTTTTTAGACCCGGGTCTAAACTAAAAAGTCTTATGAATAAACGATAAAACAAACTAATATTATGGTATACAAATACTGCGTGCGCAAAAAAACAGACAAGAGTCAGGGTGAAGAACAGGTAAAATACTATGCAGTTCCTCTTTCGTCGGGAACCATCGGAACAAATGAGCTGGCAGAAAATATAGCCAGTCGGTGTACACTTAGGCCGGGAGATGTCCATGCTACCATTGTTGAACTTATGTACGTCATTGAACAGGAACTTCATCAAGGCAATAAAGTTTGCCTGGAAGGTATAGGCATCTTCAGTCTTTCTGCTAGCAGTGAAGGTTTTGATAAGCCAGAAGAATGTACTCCCAGTAAAGTGAAGGCTAAGCGTATTTGCTTTTTGGCGGATAAAAAGCTGAAAAAGAATTTGAAATTTGTGAAGTTTGAGAAGGATAGGAGAGGGTAAGTGATATATATGCGATAACTTTTCTTGTTTATTATTTGTTTGGTTTGAATAAAAGTATACATTTGTACTATTTATTCGTCAGGAAATAGTACTACTAAAGGTAGAACTTCTATATTTTATAAGCTTATTATTAAAAGAACAATCAAAGAATGCGATATTTAAATTTTTTGAAATATGGCAAGTCTTGGATTTTAAATCGGACAAAACGATGAAACTTAAATTCCTTTTTTTATTAGTTGCATTTACTACTTGTTATTTGGGTGAAGTTAATGCGCAAGCATCAAGAGGCGGAGATTTTGATTTTGCGGTTCAGGTAGTCGAGAATGATTATGCCGGGTATTCGTCAAAGGTTACAGATAAGAACCGCGCTGAATATGAGAAGCTTAAATTATCACTCCGTGAAGCTATTTCTAAAGGTAAAAATGAAGATAACTGTGTAGGTCGTTATATTTCATGGTTCAATGATGCACATCTTCGTTATCCAACATCTGGAGTAAGCAAAGGTAAGAGTTATAAGTATACATCTGATATGATTGCAAAGAAAGTCGATGCACATACATTTATGATTCGTGTATCAGATTTTGATGCAGAAAAGAAGCCGGTTATTATAGATATGGTAGAGCAATATAAAAAGTCGGGCTGTGAGAACCTTATTATTGATGTTCGTAGTAATGGTGGCGGTGAGGATTCTACTTTCGACTCATTATTAGCTTTGATATATACACATAAAGGTGTGGTTGATGGTGTTGAATGGTTATCAACCAAAAATAATATTAATTCGTTTAAGAACATTGTTTCAAAAATAGACAATGAAAAAGTTCGTAAATATTATAATCGTATATGTGAAAGGTTGGAATTGCATGTTGGAGAATTTGTTGACAATAGCCAGTCTACGCAAGAAATTACTTGTAATGAGATCTCTGATTTTCCACGCAAGGTTGCTATTGTTATAGATGGTAATGTGGCAAGTTCTGGCGAGCAATTTGTTCTCAATGCAAAAGCGTGCAGTGATAAAGTTACGGTTTACGGCAAAGATAATACTATGGGTGTACTTGATTTTTCAAACATAGTACCTATTAATCTTCCAAATTCAAAAATGACGCTTTATTATCCTATATCCCGCTCAAAGCGATTACCCGACAGAGGGATAGATGAAACTGGTATAGCACCTGATGTAAGAATCACATTGTCGAGTCCAAAAACAGTTGGTACTGAAATAGACCCATGGATTACTTGGATAAGTAATGATATGATGAGCAGGAAGTCTGAATAAAAGACTTTATTATAAACTAAAAATAGTTATTATTTAATTTAATACAAGAAAAGCTGTTTGGTAATCTAAAACAGCTTTTCTTGTATTAAATATGAAAGACGGTTATTCCATCTTCTGCCTTTCTACTTCTGCAAGAACGGCTTTTATATCAATCCCTAATTGGGAAGCAATGCCTTTTCCGCAGTTCTCATCAGCTTGATAGAAACGGGCAATGGCACGAATCTTTATATTTTCAGGAACACCTTCCATTGCTGCTGCCACATTTTTATGGATGCGTTCTTTTTCTTCCACTGGAACCAAACGGTATAAATCGCCCGGTTGAGTGTAGTAATCCTTATCTTCCCGATGGTTATAGTTATACGCTTCTCCTTCCAGAGGAAAACCGGGCTCTATATAAGCTTTATCGTCTTTGGGTCCACCAAAACTGCTGGGTTCATAATTCACATCACCGCCGTTGTTATCATCAAAACGCATTTTCCCGTCATGATGATAGTTGTGGAACGGGCAGCGTGGGGCATTAACCGACAGACTTCCGGCATTAACTCCCAGACGGTAACGTTGTGCATCAGCGTAAGCAAACAGTCGGCCCTGCAACATTTTGTCGGGTGAATATCCGATACCCGGAACAACATTCGCCGGATTAAAGGCTGCCTGTTCTACTGTGGCAAAGTAATTTTCGGGATTCTTGTTCAATGTCATAATTCCAACATCAATAAGCGGATAATCTTTTTGGCTCCATACTTTAGTCAAATCGAACGGATTGAACCGATAGATTTTTGCTTCGGCTTCCGTCATAATCTGCACGCACATTCTCCATTTTGGGAAATTACCGGCTTCAATATGATTAAACAGGTCGCGCTGTGAATATTCGCGGTCGTGAGCAACAATCTTTGCAGCTTCTTCATTGGTGAAATTTGCAATGCCTTGCATAGATTTAAAATGGAATTTCACCCAGAAACGTTCATTCTTTGCGTTGTAAAAACTAAACGTGTGACTACCAAAGCCATGCATCTGGCGAAGATTCTTTGGAATACCTCGATCACTCATTAAGATCATAACCTGATGAAGCGATTCGGGAGAAAGGCTCCAGAAATCCCATGCGGCAGTGTTGCTTCGCATATTAGTTTTCGGATCTCTTTTTTGTGTATGTATAAAATCGGGAAACTTCAATGGATCACGAATAAAAAAGACAGGAGTATTATTTCCTACCAAATCCCAGTTACCTTCTTCTGTATAGAATTTAATGGCAAAACCGCGCACATCTCTTTCCGTGTCGGCAGCTCCGCGTTCACCTGCTACCGTGGAGAATCGAAGGAATAAGTCGGTCTCTTTACCAACCTTCGAGAATATGGCAGCTTTAGTGTATTTGGTAATATCGTTTGTAATAATCAATCTTCCAAAAGCGCCCGATCCTTTAGCGTGGACAACTCTTTCCGGAATACGTTCACGATTGAAATGGGCAAGCTTTTCCATATACCATGCATTCTGCATTAACGCTGGTCCGTGCGGGCCGGCTGTCTGAATGTTCTGATTGTCACCGATTGGTGCACCAGCTTCAGTTGTCAGTTTTTTCTTCTGATCCATAATATTAATATTGATTGGTTCTTTATGTCATGATGAAATTAGATAGGAGCAGTGATTATAACAAACGTGAAACAGCTATGGTTCATCTGTAAAATTCTTATCTTTGCATCAACCAATAACCAATAAACATGAAAAAAGTGATTGTAGCTTCACTCTTTCTGACAGCAAGTTTAGCAATATTCGCTCAGAAACCATTGGAGAGAGGATTGCAAAGTATTTCCCAACAGGCCGCTAAAGCAAGCATTAACTTTCTGGCTTCCGATGAACTGGAAGGCCGCGAAGCCGGAACACGGGGTGGAAGAGTTGCAGGAGAGTATATTGTTTCGTTGCTTCGGTTGATGAATATCTCACCATTGGGAGATTCATATTACCAGCCTTTCGAAACTTACCGCAAAGAAAGGCAGCAGAAAGGTAAATGGCAAGTGCATCCGGACTCCATCGTTCTAATAAAGAGTGGTGTGCACAAACGGCTACAATTGAACAATATTCTGGGAAAAATTGAAGGGAAACACCCTGATGAGTATGTAATTGTGGGTGCTCATTATGATCATATTGGAATGGACCCTACATTAGTTGGCGATTGTATTTATAATGGTGCGGATGATAATGCTTCGGGCGTATCGGCTGTGCTACAACTGGCTCAGGCCTTTCTTGCCAGTGGAGAAAAACCCGAACGGACTATAATATTTGCTTTCTGGGATGGCGAAGAATTGGGAGAGCTTGGGTCAGGCTATTTTGTGCAAAGCAGTCCGTTTATACAGTCTGTCAAAGGTTATCTGAATTTTGATATGATAGGTCGTAACACAAATGAAGCCAAACCCCAACTTGTAGACTATTTCTATACTGAATCTCATCCCGCTTTTGGTGATTGGCTGAAGAATGATATTAAAAAATACAACCTGAAGCTGGAACCAATTTATCATGCATGGGATAAACCTGTTGGTGGTAGTGATAACAGTTCTTTCGCCAAAGCAGGTATTCCTATTATATGGTATCACACAAACGGACATCCTGATTATCATAAACCAAGCGACCATGCGGATCGTCTAAACTGGGAGAAACTTGTAGAGATAACTAAAGCTTCTTTCCTGAATGTATGGAAACTTGCGAACGAAAAGGAGTATTGACCTAGCGTTGTGTGTTGCTAGAAATCTGGTGTAAAACATAAATAGCATTATCATCCTTAAAAAGATTTGATAATGCTATTTGTATTTTTAAACGGTAGTAGAGAATCTCTTTTCCTAAAAATTGGATAAGAAAGTATAGATTAACTTAGGCTCCAGTAACAAAGGATAGATTAATCCATAAACTGCACCATAGAAGTGGGCGTTGTGATTAATGTTGTCACCTCCCTTTTTATTCATATACTGGCAGTAGACCAGGTAAAGTGGTCCAAATAAAATGCCGGGTATTGGGATAATAGCAAATAATAGTATTTTCCCAAAAGGATTGAAGAAAATGGAGGTGAACAATACTGCTGATATTGCACCTGAGGCACCGATTGATCTGTAATAGGGATCATTGCGACGTTTGATCAGGTCATAAAGTGAAGCTGCAATCATTCCCCCGAAATAGAGTCCCAGATAACCACCTATACCAAATCCTAAGTATTCAAAGCCTTCTTCTATATAGGTCCCGAATGACCAGAGAGTAATCATGTTCACAAAAAGATGTGTGGTATCGGCATGCACCAATCCGTGGGTAATCAAGCGATACCATTCATTACTTTTTATTGTCCGGTAAGGGCTGAATGCCAGCTTTCCAAATAATTCAGAATTATTGAAACACATGTAAGAGAGAACAACTGTAATGCCTATAATGATGTATGTAGTCATTTTGTGATTATTGAATTAATATTATAGTTCAGTATTTATAATCGCAAAGATAGTTACTTTTAATGTTATAATAATGAAGGCTATAATATTAATTCGTTTATCAACATTGCTATAGGGCTATTTATTTTCTATTGATCAACTAATAATTTTTTTGTTATCATATTTAATTTGTTCTCACATAATATTGAAATAAGGTAGATACCAGAATTAAGTGATGAGGTTTCAACCGGAATTAAATTTTCTCCCTTATCAACTGGACAAAGTTTTGAAATTATTCTTCTTCCATTAATATCGTTCAGTTTAAGCTGAACATTTTCTTCCTGTATCGACTGAAATTTCAATTGAGCATTTTCTCCTCTCTTTACTGGATTTGGAACAAATAAACTACTGAGATCCGAACTGGTAGATTCGATCCCCGTAGAAGGATCCGATTGTGTTTTCCCTGTAAGTTTACTATCGGTTGTATTTTTATCTATGACAAACTCTATAGTTGAACCAGCGGATGGCGCTGTTGGCATAATAGTGGCTAATTCTTTCTCAGCAGTAATAGCCGACGATACAAAGCGTAACTTAATTTCAGACTTGTTTTGTGACGGATCAGACAACCACCCCTGAACGCTTGCCGATTCAGGATTTTGCAACATAAGTGCACATGCATTATCAGCTTTTATGGCGAACTGACTGTTTTTAAAGCTTGCCGCTTTGTAAAAGACCATTCCCCACAGGTTCAGCTTCTTATGATGAACTACCTGCAGCGAATCTGAATTAATTAATATTTCAATATCTGAAGTATCATAACTTCTTATTTGATCAATGCTTTTGCCCGGAACAATGATATAGGCGTAGTTTGCTGCTGTTGGAGCTGTACCGTGATTAAACCAGAGTTTGAATACGTCTTTGTTAACAGTGGAACTTGAGCTATTAGTGTTTATTGAATACCAGCTTCCTGATTGTTGGTTATTGGTTAGATTAACATTCCCTCCTTTTGGGAAGAAATAGCCCACTTTATTATGATAAATCCAGCTGACATTGTTGGTGTAATTGTATGTACCTGTATTTAAGGTCGTTTCAGTATTATTGGTTTTCACCACAACATTCCCATTCAGTAAACATTGGTTTACTGTAGTATTAATTTGCTCGGCTGCAGTCGATTTTATTCCTGCTCCCAGACAAACAACCTCATTTCCGAACTCGAACCAGGATTTTCGGGCTGTGGTGTTAACACTATATTGCTGATCGTTTAAAAGATAAGTTGTTACTCCGTAAGTACCATTGGATACCCCTCCTGCAAAAACAGAAGTTCCTGGATTTCCCCATTGTGCAGGTTTAGGAATGGATGTTTTCTGAGGAGCAGTAACTCCCGGAATTCTTGCCCAGTCCCATACTGGAAAGATATCCAGATATTCATTTCCATCCACTACAATAGAGTTTGCTCCATCGCTAAGGAAATATCCTTTCAGGTTTTGCCCGTTGCCATTCTCATCTCGACAAGTACGAGTCGATACCATTCGCACATCAAAAGTGTAATCCGGAGAATTGTATAATGCATAATCTCCTTTCCAGTAATGTATATGCTGAGGTGAAATCTGATAACTTGCAGACACTTCTCCCTTTAAACGTTTTATGGCAGCATCATATTCTGCAGCATGGTTGGGATCCAGGTTTTTAACTTTGGATGCCATTAATATAGATTCTGAATATGCTGCGGCATTGAGGCCGGATGGATTGCTCAATTCACGTCCAATAATACTGTAAAGGAAATATTTTCCTCGGATGAGTTTTAAATAATGATCTTTTGTAAACGTTGTTATTAAATCTGATTTTTCCTGGCTGATCTCATATTGTGTTCCTAAGGTATAATTTGCTATTTTAGCTATGTTTAAGATATATGGAACGCCGTAATCACCAGCATAAAGTTGCAGACCATTTTGAAAATAAGAAAAATCATATTGCAAGCCTTCGCCTGTTGTCATAAAAATAGGATAATATACCTGTTGCACGCCGAATGATAAAACGCTGTCATCTTTCGTTAAACAGCCTCTGTAAATCCAATGAGTTGCAATATCAACTTTATTGGATCCTATTCCCCGATATGGTTCATCGGGACTTCCTCCAATACTCTTCATACGGGCAATCAGGTTCTGTTCTAAAGTTTGAGGAAGCTGCTCTGCTCCTGCACGCATCAGAATGAGTAAAACTCCCACGCGTTGAGGACATGCTATTTCCTGAAGATACCAGTTTGTACTTCGCGGATCTGTAGTATACCAATAGTTGAAAGCTGCTGAAATCTTTTGGTATAAGGCGTTGCTTCCATAGTTTGCGGAAGTATTTAATGTATAAGCCAAGATGAGCTTTGTTAACCGATTCAAGTGTGTGAATGGCCCCCAACTGGTTGTTGCTGTGCTTGTATAGTTAATATCCGTCCAGGAACCATTTGCAAGAAGGGAAGCGGACAATGTTTTTACTTCAGCATCCAGTGAAGCGGCACTTGTTACTCCTGCCCATTCGGATTGTTGAACCCGTTGCATAATGATGTCAAAAACCGTTGGCTCAGAAGCTAATCTGTTTTCTGAGGCATAAGAGGCTATGCTAAATAATAGCAATAGCGAAACAATAAATTTAAATTTCATAATTCTTAAAATCTTTCGTGTTTTATTTGTTTATTGTAATATTATTTCTGTTTTGTCTTTTCATGTTTGTAGAATATAAGCTCCGACTTTTTTTATGTCTAAGTAATATTCAATAAATAATAATATAAAGCGCCTGTGAAAACTTTTGTCATGTTTAACATTGTCTCTCTATACCTTTAATGGGGTATTTAAAGATTTTATTCATTAATGGCTATTTTATAAAGCTGCAAATATAAGAGATATAATTGAAAAAATATCCTAAATATTATTTCAATTAAAGAAAAGGTAATGCTATGATATACAGAATGTTTTAACTTTTACCATACAGCAAGTTAAGATGTGTCTTGTTATATGATGCGTTATTATATTATTAAAATCAGATTGGAACAATGATAAGATTATGCTATCTTTGTTGCTTAGTTAAAAAATAATACAGAGAGTAAGTCATAAATAAAAACTGAATTTGCCTGTTATTTTAATGCTCGAATCATTAGCTGTGATTTTGATTCCTGATTTTCATCATTTATTTTCTAAAATAGATAATCATGCAGAGATCCATGAAGAGTTCCTCTTAATGATTTTATAAAGGTTGTTTATATATTATAGTCGGCAGACTTATTAGTGAAGATGGTTTGTCTTGTTTACTAATGTTTTTTATAATTAAAGATTGATTAACATTTTAAATCCTAATTAATGAGGATTGACAGAATATAATTTAAAGTAGTACTTTTGCAAAAAAATAATTTAGAGCAAAAAATGTATAAGTCAGCACTTTTATTCTCTCTCTTTTTACTTTCTCAGTATGCACAATCAAGCCCTATAGATAATGATACACTGAGTAAACCTCATGTAGTATTAGATGAGGTGGTTGTTACTTCGTATAAAGAAAAGAAGAATATCCGCGAAATTCCTGCTTCTGTGTCATTAATCCCTCTGAGTGAAATTCGGAATAAGAATATTTTGGGAATGAAAGATATCAGCTCAGCTATACCAAATCTATTTATTCCGGACTATGGCTCTAAGTTAACTTCACCTATTTATATCCGTGGTATTGGCTCCAAGATAAATGTTCCTTCAGTAGGATTGTATGTGGATGGAGTTCCTTTTTTTGATAAATCTGTTTTTGATTTCGACATAAACGAAGTCGATCGAATTGAGGTGCTTCGAGGACCACAAGGAACTCTTTACGGACGTAACACGATGGGAGGAATTATTAATGTGTATACCAAGAATCCGTTGGCATATAATGGAGGTACATTGAGTGCAACTGTTGCTAATTATGGACAAACACAATTCTCGGGATCATACTATGGAAAATTATCTGATTCATTCGGCTATTCTCTATCCGGGAATTACAAGCACTCTGATGGGTTCTTTAAAAATGACTATACTGGTAGTGAAGCAGATAATTTGAACGCTGCTTCAGGAAAACTGAAATTATATTGGAGAAAGAGTGCCCGCTTCAACGCGAACTTACTTGTGAATTATGAGAATTCAGATCAGGGAGGTTATCCTTATGCTTTGATAGATAAGACAACCGGAAAGATTGGGAATGTGAATTATAATGATTATAGTTCCTATCGTCGTGGAGTGTTGACTAGTGGGCTGACTATGAATTATTCTTTTGATCACTTTTTGCTGAAATCGGTTACCGGATACCAGTACTTTGATGACAGACAAGCCATTGATCAGGATTTTACTCCTAAGGAAGTTTATTTTGTGACTCAGAAACAACGTCAGCACATGATTTCACAGGAATTGGAAATGAGATCTTTGGGAGATAAGCGTTACTCTTGGTTGAATGGTTTCTTCGCATTTCACCAAGGTACCACAAATACCATTAATGTAAAGTCGGCAGCACCCACAGTGAAAGATTATGATGCACCAACAGATGGCTTTGCTTTTTATCACCAGTCTACGTTGAAAGATCTTCTTTTTAAGAAACTATCTGCAACAGTGGGGGTGCGTTTTGACTATGAAAAAGCTAAGCAGGACTACAATTATGCGAAAATTGTATCGGGAGCGATACAGCCAGTACAGGCTCTTAATACAAATCTTGAATTTACACAGTTAACTCCAAAGTTCTCTTTGCAATATCAGTTTACTCCTGTTAATATGACTTATGCCACTGTAACCAGAGGTTATAAAACCGGAGGATTTAATACTTCTTTTGATGTAGCTGAAGATCAGACTTTCAAACCAGAATATAGTTGGAACTATGAGGTGGGAGGAAAGTTCTCTTGTTTCGGCGACAGACTGAAAGGTGATTTGTCTCTTTTCTATATTGACTGGGACAATCAACAAATCTCTCAACCAGTAACATCTGCAGGCAAAGTTGTAGGCTCTATGCTTAGAAATGCTGGAAAGTCCTATAGCAAAGGAGCGGAACTTACTATGCAGGGAAGAATATACAAAGGGTTGAACTTACAGATGAGTTATGGCTATACAGAGGCAAAATTCAGATCTTATCAATATGGCAGTGCTGACTATTCTGGAAATTTTATTCCTTATATTCCCGGACAAACATTGATGTTAGGAGGTGACTATACATTGAATCTTCATTCAAAATATGTAGATAGAGTGGTTTTCTCTACTCAGTACATTGGTACTGGCAAGCTTTATTGGAATGAAACAAATGCAGCAAGTCAGGGTTATTATGGGATTCTTAATGGAAAAGTATCTGCGCATAAAGGTAATCTGACAGTTGATTTGTGGACAAAAAATGCAACATCACAGAAATACACAGCTTTTTACTTTGAGATGACTGGGAACTCTTTTGGACAGAAAGGCAGACCAATGACATTTGGTACCACTTTAACCTTTACTTTATAACAAGAACGGAATGAGCTCGAAACAAACAAATAAATTACTTACTTTCTTTTCTCTATACATAGCTCAGTCTGTACCAATGAGCTTGTTTAGTACATTGCTTCCTGTGCTTATGCGGCAGGATAATTTTTCACTGAGCACCATCGGTCTGCTGCAATTAATTAAGCTTCCCTGGATTCTGAAAGTTTTCTGGGCACCGGTTGTCGATAAGAAAACATCTGATTTGGGCACTTATAAAAAATGGATCTTTTCATCTGAAATGGTTTATGCCATTTTGATTCTGTTAGTTGCTTTTCTAGACCTGAAGACAAACTTTATAACCATCTTTATTCTGATTATTCTATCGTTTATGGCTTCTGCCACGCAGGACATTGCTACCGATGCGTTAACTGCTCTTTCTTTTAGCCGTAAAGAGAAGAGTCTGGGAAATAGTATGCAAAGTATGGGCAGTTTTGCTGGGGCACTTGTGGGTGGCGGGTTACTGCTATTGCATTATAAACTCATTGGATGGACTGTTTTATTAATAAGTGTTTCCATATTTGTAATGTTGGCATTGGTTCCGCTTATGTCATACAAAGACAGAAAATTTACGCCAAAGAAAGGGAGTACACCGATCTGTATGAAAGACCTTCTTCTCTTCTTTAGTCAGAAAGGAGCTGGTCGTCAGTTAATCTTTCTTATCCTGTGCTATTCCGGTTTGATTGGAATTCTGGCAATGGTTAAGCCTTATATGGTAGATTTAGGATATAAAACGGGTGATATTGGATTTATGTTTGGTATCTTTGGATCGTTATGCGGTTGTCTGTTCTCGTATATAGGTGGATATGTGATTCGTTCATTGGGAAGATTTTATTCTCGAATTATCTTTGCCTGTGCTATTCTGGCAACTACATTATTGTTCTATTTCTTGTCACTCACCACACCGGGAACCATTGCTTTGTATGTAGCAATATTTTGTTTGTGGGCTAGTTATGGTCTTTCTTCAGTATTGGTTAATACTGTTGCCATGGATTTCCTGAGAGACGGTAGGGAAGGAACAGATTTTACTCTGCAAACTGTAATTACTCACTTAAGTGGTATGATTATTGCCGTGTGCAGTGGTAAAATTGCCGATTGTTTAGGCTACAACGGACTGTTTCTTGTAGAAACTGCCTTGGCCGTGACATCGTTAATATATATACTTGTTTGTTTTAAAAGACCAGCTCGTCATGAATGAAGATTTAATAGCTAAATATAATGTACCTACGCCTCGGTATACCAGTTATCCCCCGGCAAATTATTTCCACGATCAGTTTACCAATGAAGATTTTGAGAAAGCGGTAATTGCTTCAAACGAAACTCAACCGCAGAATCTTTCTTTCTATATTCACATTCCTTTCTGTCGCCACCTTTGTCATTACTGTGGATGTAACTCTTATCCCATGGTTAAAGATGAAGTAATTGCAGCTTACATAGATGCATTGAAAAAGGAGATAATGAAAGTGCTTCCGTTATTGGACAAAAACAGGAAAATATCTCAGATACATTATGGTGGTGGAAGCCCAAGCAGCATTCCGCTTCACTATTTAAAAGAGATAAATGAACTGCTTCTTTCTCAGTTCTCGTGTACAGATGCTCCCGAAATTGCTATTGAATGTCACCCCGGTTATCTGGATGAAAATAATTGGATGGAGTTAATCAAAGCGGGATTTAACCGTTGCAGCATAGGTGTGCAGGATTTTAATGAAAAGGTACTCAAGGGGGTAAACAGAAGGCCTTCGTTGCTGAACATGGAAACCATTTTTGGTTTGCTGAGAGCGCACGGAGTTTCTATCAATCTTGATTTTATCTATGGATTGCCTTACCAGACAGTTCAGAGTTTTGAGGAGACACTTCAAAAGGCTGCTTCGCTGAAACCCGATCGTTTGGTTACTTTTTCCTATGCACATGTGCCTTGGGTAAACAAAGCTATGCTTATTCTTGAAAAGAATGGTCTGCCTTCACCGCAGGAAAAGAGTAGTATGTACGATGCAGCTAAACGGATTCTTACTTCAAATGGTTATCAGCCCGTTGGACTGGACCACTTTGTGTTACCCGATGATGATCTGAATAAAGCGCTTCAGTCTGGGCAGTTGCACCGTAACTTTCAGGGATATTGCACAAGGAAAACCACCGGTCAGGTATACGCTTTCGGGGTGACGGCAATCAGCCAGCTTTCCATGGCCTACAGTCAGAATACAAAAAACATCCCTGAATATATTCAGAAGATGAACGATGGCGAGTTTTCCATAATCAAAGGATACACGCTTAATAGGGAAGAGCAGATTGCCAAAGAGGTGATTACAACCTTGATGTGTAACAACAGACTGAACTGGAAAGAGCTTTCTTCTCATATTGGTGTAGATGAGGCTGACATTAAACATGCAATTTCTTATAGTGAAGATAGTTTGGCTGAGTTTGCTAAAGATGGAATTATTACCTATTCTCCCGAAGAAATAAAAATCACTCCTGAAGGATTCCTTTTTGTGCGGAATGTAGCTGCATCGTTTGACCCTTTGATGAAAGGGAATACGAAATTATATTCGAAACCTGTTTAAATAGAATTTGCTTTATGGATAATAGTAGAGATGTAGACGTTGTCGTTATTGGCGCGGGAATCACAGGACTTACCACTGCTTTCTTATTGATTAAAAAAGGATTGAAGGTGCTTCTTCTGGAAAAGAACTCCAGAGTAGGAGGGCAAATGGAATCTATCCGGGAAGATGGCTTTGTTTTTGAAACGGGTCCCAATACAGGAGTAGTTTCTAATGCTGAGGTAGTTGAACTATTCCAGATGCTACAAGGTCGTTGCTCTCTCGAAGTGGCTCATAAAGAAGCAAAAGTACGGTTAATCTGGAAAGATGGAGCTTTTCATCCGTTACCTTCAAGTCTTTCTTCGGCTGTTGCTACACCTCTGTTTACATGGAATGATAAGATACGCATACTCTTTGAACCTTTCCGAAAGAAAGGAAACGATCCTTTTGAGAGTATCGGGAGCCTGGCTCGCAGACGGCTGGGGAAATCATTCGTAGATTATGCTATTGATCCCTTTATATCGGGTATCTATGCCGGTAATCCAGATAAGCTTGTTACCCGTTTTGCACTTCCCAAACTTTATAATCTGGAACAAAACTACGGTAGTTTTATTCGCGGTGCTATTAATAAGGCTTCCGAACCTAAATCAGATCGTGATAAACTGGCCACAAAAGAAGTATTCTCCGTGCCAGGTGGATTTGGAATGCTGGCAAAAGCTCTTGCCGATGAGATTACAGAGGAGAATATCCGCCTGTCAGTAGGAGATATTCACATTCAACCTATCTCTGATGGTTGGGAAACTGTTTTGCCAAGTGGAGAGAAAATCCATTCACGCTATATGGTCTCTACTGCAGCCGCCTATGCATTGCCATCACTGCTACCATTTATTGCAGAAAAGGAGATGAAACCTATCAGTTCCCTTCATTACGCACCGGTTGTTCAGGTAGGAGTGGGAGTGGAGAAAGCTGGTAGTTATGTACCAAATGCTTTTGGAGGATTAGTCCCTTCCCGTGAAAATCAAAAGATGCTTGGCATCTTGTTCCCTTCTTCCTGTTTCTCTAATCGTTGTCCCGAAGGAGGAGGCACGCTTTCTTTCTTTATCGGCGGAAGCAAACATCCCGAATACTTGACTTATACTGATGAGCAATTAAAGGAACTGGTGAAAGATTCATTGCACAAGATGCTGGGATTCCCATCCAATTACTCTCCCGAAAAGATAAAGATCTTTAGGCATGAACAAGCAATCCCACAATACGAAGCCGATAGCGAACAAAGACTTGCAAGCATAGAATGCATAGAAAAGCAATATCCGGGTTTGTTCCTCGCCGGAGGTATAAAGGATGGAATTGGCATGGCGGATCGTATAAAACAGGCAACTAAAATAGCTGAAACGATTGGAGGCCAGATATAATTGGCTTTCAATTATCTAAATATATTTTTTTGTGAGATGGTTACTTATGAGAAATAATTCTTTTATTGCTGAATTATTTGATTTTATTGTCCAATAAATAAAAACCATACACCAATAAACAAAATTTATTGGTGAATAAATCTGAATAATACACCAATTTTTTCAAAAAGGCTATTAAGAATGCCAAATAATCTCTCTGAAAGTCTCAAGTGATGTTGAAGAATAAGTCTTGATGTTTTCAAAAAGCGTCAAGACGTTTAAAGCTTGCCAACAAGGAGTTTCAGACCATTTACACCTTAGTTTGCAAAGACTATGAATGATCAGTTTATAAAAGCAAACCCACAAAATAATTGCAACAAGCATTAGTTTAAAAGGATTAATAAAAAGGGGATAGGTGTGATTTTATTCGTAAATACAATGGACAACAGGTGCCAAAATGCAAAAAACACTGCCAAAAAAAGGGCAACTTATAACTGAATCATTTGTCCAGGTATTTTATTCAAAGGGGATAACTATCTAATAATCAGCGTCTGCCAGTACAAAATCGTGGGGTTATAAAGCCGAATTCAAGTTATAAACGCAACTCTCTCCTATGTTTTTTTAATGTATTAATAAACTCCATTGGGGTATAATATCCCAACCTTTTTCTCGGTCTTGAATTAATTAAATTTTCTACTATTTCTACCTGTTTTTCAGTTACTTCACTAAAGTCTGTCCCCTTAGGAAAGTATTGCCTGACTAATCCATTTATATTTTCATTTGCTCCTCTTTCCCAAGAATGATAGGGTTTGGCAAAATAGAAATTAATTCTCAATTTTGTTTCTATTTTTTTATGAAAAGCAAACTCAAACCCATTATCCGAGGTTATAGTGAAGATTTTCCCTTTAAATGATGTTAAACATTTAATAGCCGTATCTGCCATTGATTTTGGATCACGCCCCTTAAGTTTGCGTATCCATAAGCGTCCGGTAAGCCTATCATTAATGGTCATTAGTGCACTCTTTTTATTCTTTCCAATTATAGAATCTATTTCAAAATCACCAAACCTTTTGCGTTCCTCTACAATGGCAGGTCTTTGATCAATAGTTCTGCGATTTTTAAGTATCCCTCTACTATTATATTCAGAGCCGCGTTTTTTGTTTTTTCGCCCTCTTCGGCGCAAATATTTATAAAGGCGTCCTTTCTGACGTTTATCTTTCCAGATCCATTGATAAAGTATTTCATGAGAAACCATGGGAATCGACTGTAATTTGCACCGACCTGATATCTGTTCCGGACTATAATTAAATTCTATTAGCAGATCCTTTGCAAGAGCCTTCATTTCTTGGGTAAAGACTACTTTCCCAGGGCGACATTTCTTTCTTAAGTCAGCTTTCTTTTGAGCTTCACGGGGCATGTACTGATGCCAGGAGCCATAAGAATTACGAATGATTTCACGGCCTATGGTACTTTTATGAACCTTTACAAGAGAGGCTATCTCACTTTTACTTTTTCCACTGTGAAGATATGCAGAAATTTCATATCTTTGTTCTTGGGTTAAATGTTTCATCTTGTAACTGATTTTGTAGGAGATTGAGGGAACAAGATAATTATTTTATCCCATCAGAGAAAGGGGGGAAGAAAAACATTTTCCCCTTCTCTGAAAAAATATTCAATCTAAAATTCCATCAGTTGCATTTAACACTTGAATTTAGGAAATATAGGTATATAATACACATCCAGCGTCCTTAATTATTTAAAAAGAATCAGCCTTATTCAGACCGGTTTTGCAACTTACTTGTTAAGTGCTTACAGCAAGAAACGGATATGACATTTTTCTTATTCAGGGTTGCAAAATAGATGTATAAAAAAAGGAAAGAGGAGATTTACGATGGTTAAACCCTAAGAATTAGGACTGATCCTTGATTGCCTTATAACCAGAGATTATATTCCAATGGTTGAAGGGCTATTGGGTAATAAGTTTCAAGCGTAGCTTTTTTTATTCTTGCCATCCAAAAAAGAATAGCAGGATAAATGCGTTATTTTACAAGATAATCCCACTATATAGCATTATATATCCATTCTATGGAAAACCGGTTTGTGCCCATAGCACTATTTATGTACTTTTGCCCCCTAATGTTATTGTTTGATTTTTTAATATAGAATGTTATGAATAAGAAAATCTTGTTGCTCCTTTTGTCTGCGTTTTTATATACATCAGCGTTTTCCCAGAAATTTAACCTTGTTACTACAGTTCCAGAAGTGGATTTTTCCATGAGTTCGAACTTTATGAATAATGGAAATGCTTTTATGACTTCTTTTCAAGTAGAAAATTATAGCAATTATAAATCATTCGATATTTATACATCTGATTTTAAATTATATAAATCATTATTGATAGCTCAGTTTGGTGATATACTCCCTAATAGTGCTACTAAAATTGATAACAACCGAGAATATGTAACACAAAACTTTTTTAATGATGATGATTTATTGGAACTAGTTGTTGATGACAGAACTAATATCGTTGTAAAAAATGAGAATGGTGGAACTCTATTTAGTTTACCAAAAGAGAGTACTAATGATTATTCTATCTATTTGATAAAGGTTAAGGATAAAAAATATTTTGTAATATCAGGAGATCATTCTTATTCAGTCTATCAAGTCTCTGCAAGCGATGTAACATCATTGAATGCACCTGTTTTTACCAAGATGAATGCTTTCCCTAATCCGGCTGAAAAGGAAATAACAATAGAGTCAAATTTAAAGGATACAGAGACAGCTTCTGTTATTGTGACCGATTTGAATGGAAAAAAATGCATTGAGAAGGATTTTGTTAGTGGAAGCAATACATTAGATATATCTTCTCTTTCCAAAGGTTTGTATTTATATAGCGTGATTACCGACCAGAATAAAATTGTAGGTAAAGGGAAATTTGTGGTAAAATGATATTTATTGGTTCGCAAAATGTTAGTTTTTAATTTGTTATGAAACAAAATTTTACTCTTAGATTGCTATTTGTAATAACAGGCCTTTTATCGTTGAACAATTCCTGGGCTCAGGTTCAAAGATCTGTAAATGTAGAGACTGCCGGCACATTGTCTGCATTAATATCATCTACAGACAAAAACTTAATTACCGACCTGACTCTTTCCGGAAATCTGAATGGTAGTGATATCCTTTTTATTCGTGAAATGGCTGGAGGAGGTCTTTCTGAGTCTAGCAAGACAGAGGGGAAACTTATAAAGCTGAACCTGGCTGATGCCAATATTGTGACAGGTGATGATTATTATTACGGCGAAAATAAAACATACATTAATTGCATTGATATGTATATGTTTTATAATTTAAAAAATCTGATCTCAGTAGTTCTTCCCAATAGTATTACTTATGTAGGTGAACATTCTTTTCAGAATTGCACGGGATTAACTTCTATTGTAATTCCAAACAAAGTTACTTTTATTGATTACGATGCTTTTGATGGATGTACAGAATTGACTTCCATTACTATTCCTAATAGTGTTACTTCTATTGGTGAGTTTGCCTTCTCTGGTTGTTCAGGGCTTACGTCTGTCACTATTCCAAACAGTGTTGTTTCAATAGATCAGGATGCTTTTTCTGGTTGTACAGGATTAACCTCTATTGCTATTCCTGCTAGTGTAACTTCGATTTATAAGAATGCTTTTTGTGATTGCATTGGATTAAAAGAAATTAATGTTTCAAAAGAGAATCCTGAATTTGTGGATGTTGATGGGGTTTTATTTAACAAAGAAAGTGGATTAGAATTGGTAACGTACCCAAATGCTAAATCAGCGACTTATATTGTTCCCAATAATGCTACTGCAATAAACTATCGTGCTTTTTCGGGTTGTATTGGGTTAACATCAATTACGATTCCGAATTCCGTAACTTCTATCGGTAATTATGCATTCTTTGGTTGTACAGGGTTAGTGTCAATATCTATTCCAAATAGTATTAATTACATTGGCGAGTATGTTTTCTCTGGTTGTACAGGATTAACATCTGTAACTATTCCTGAGAGTGTTACTAATATTTATTTAAGTGCTTTTGAGGATTGCAGCGGATTAAAAGAAATACATATTAAAAATGCAACACCCCCAAGTGCTGGAACTGAAGTATTCACAGGCGTTGATAGAACAGCATGCAAACTATATGTTCCAAAAGGTTCAAAGGCAATTTATGCAAGTACGGCACCATGGAGTGGTTTTATAAATATCGTTGAAGAAGAATCGACTGCAATTTCTAAAACTGAGGTAAACAACATAACTGTATATGCAGAACAGGGAGCAATAGTAGTTAATAGGATAGATCAAGGTGAAACGATCTCTGTTTATACTCTATTGGGGTCTTTAGTACAAACGATTAAAGCTACAAATAACAGTATAAAAGTAGATGTTCCGTCTGATCAGATTTATATTGTTAAAGTAGCGAATAAAATATATAAAGTTGCTTTATAAGGAATGATGATAATTGAGGTTGATTCTTGTAGAATCACTTCGTTGATTAATTTTTATAACTGGTTATGTTGAGGCAAACATGCACAGAGATTGGGATAATTTTTGTGCACGTTTGCCCTTCAATTATGTGGGGTTGGCTATAATTTAAATCAAACTAAACTTATCTTGTATAGATCTAAAATAGGATCTTGAGATAATCAGGTTTTGTTCTTTCTCAAGAGGAGGAAGCATAATGCACTTTTTACCTTCAATCATCGCCAGGGAATTTATATTAATAATCTGTTGCTGATTGATTTGAGCAAAAGATTTGGAATATTTAAGAATTTCCTCTGCATTGGTATTCCTTTTTAGTTGAATACATTTTGAATCTAGTAAGGTTACATACCAATGTTTATTATCTTTGTTGTATTCAAAATAACCAATTTGTTCTTGTCGTAAGGTTATATACCCTGTAATGGTTGCAATTAAGAATGTATGATTCTCTGGTATCAGGCGCGACAGTGAATCCATGAAAGAGGAGAGCTTATTTTCTTTTGCAACTGATGCAAAGAAACGATCCATAACAACAGAAAACTCGCTGGGCTCATATGGCTTTAACAAATAGTCGAAAGCAGATTCTCTTAGTGCTTGAAGCAGATATTTCTCATAAGCAGTGTAAAATACTACTTGCATTTGCCAGTTTATCCGATTTTTTATTTCACGGAGTAATTCCAAACCACTCATTTCAGGCATTTCTACATCCAGAAATAGAAGATCTGGCCGTTTTTCCAGAATAAGTTTTTTCCCGTCTTGTGCCGTTTGTGCAGTACCGGTAACAGCTATATTGCTGAATACAGCGAGAGAAGTGCATAAGTTAAATATACCAATGGCTTCGTCGTCTATTATCACTACGTTATATATGTTATTCATAGTTATTCAAATTTGTAATCATAAGGAATATGTATTTTAACTTCAGTGCCTGTTAAACCTTCTTTCTTGTCAATATTCTGTATCGAAAAAAGAATCTTGCTTTTATTCTTGATATTTAAAAGCTGAATGGTTTGATATAATACCTTCAGACCTGTTCCCGTGCCTTTGGTCTGGCTTATTTGTTGTGGAAAATATCCAGTACCATTATCCCGGATAAAAATGTTTATTCCATCTTCTGTCTGGGTTACAAGAATGCACAGAATTTTATTTCCTTGTTTTGGACGTAAGGCATGTTTAATGGCATTTTCCACAGGAATCTGTATAATCATGGATATAATAGAGGTGTTGTCCAGACTAATCTTGTTGTCGATTTCCCAATCAAGATGAAAATCTTCTCCCAGATTTCTTTGTTCCAGTTCTATATACGATTTTACAAAGTCCAGTTCTTCTGATAAAGTAATGTTAACGTGCTCTGTTATTTCAAGATTTTTTCGCATTAGTTTTACTAATGTATATAAATTCTTGCGTTTATTTTCTTCTAAAGAGTTCATCTCGGTATTAAGCACGTTGAATATGAAATGAGGTGATATCCTGTTTCGGATATTTTCCATTCTTAATTTTGTTACCTGATCAGTATATTTTGCCCATTGCAGATTTTTCTTTCTCTTCATATAGAAATAAATGAAGACAGATGTTATGATAACAATAAAACTTACCAATATCCAGATGAAAGAAATTAGTTTCAGATATTTCATTTGGGAAGTTTGTTGCTGAATAACCAACTTATTATTAATTAATGTAGTATCTTGTTTGTAACGCAGATCTAATTCTGCTATTCTTTTATCTACCTTGTCAGAACGAACAGAATCGTTGATAGCAATGTTTTTTGATTGGTAATAGTATGCTTGTTTGAAATTTTTTGTTTGTGCATAGTATTTCTGCAGATACTTATTTCTGATAGATAGTATATTTAATTCAATACCAGTAGAGTCTTTGGTTGCTTCCAGTTGTTCCTGGGCAAGGGGGATATTGTTCTGCTTTAAAGCAAGCCCGGCTTTGATTGTAGCAATATAATAGAGTGCGGTTTTATTCTGTTGTGTTGTGAAGTAGGCATAGCTTTTATCTATATAGAATGAAACCGAATCTTGTCTGTTCAGGTTTAAAAAGATATCTCCAAGGTTCAAATAGCATAAATTGAGATAGAACTGATAATCTCCTTTTGAAACCAGACTTTGAGCTTTTTTAAACCATGGAAGTGCTTTCGCATATTCTTCTTTATAATAGTAATGATTACCCCGGTTATTACAGTAAATAAACTTTTCGACTAATGTTCTGCTATTAAAAAACTTCTCTGCAAGACGGAAATAATTGTCGGAAAGTTCAAAGTCACGTAATTCCATGTATATCTGTCCTAGTCCAGAATATATAGGAAATCCCATTTTATCTGTCAGATGCAAGGAATTACTTTTTGATAAGGCTTTTCTGTAATAGTATGCACCCATAGCATAATTACCTTTCCTTACAAATACGTCTCCTAAGTTGATATACATGTCTGGAATACGTTCTTTTTTATTTGCAAGAATGTACTGTTTTAATGCTTCTTTAAAATAAATAATTGCTGAATCAGGCTGGCTCATTGCCTGATAATAGATGCCTATAGTATTGTTAGATGAAGCCGATAATTCATGTATGCCGGGAGATAATGGTTGATGTTTGCAATAATTTAAAATTTTATGTGAGAAGATATAAGATGAGTCGTATTGATTAATGATAGAGTATGTTAAAGTATAGGAACTGTAGGCTCTGTAAAATGTCAGACTATCCGGCGCCATCTTCATGGCTTTTTTTAGTAAGTCTCTGGATAATGGCACATTAGTGTAAGATGAGTCTTGAGCCTGTTGTATAAATGATTCTATTTGCTGACTATTTTTTATTTTAGCAGAAGTTTGTTTTCTGCATGAACATAAAGGTATAAATATAAGAATGACAAAAACACCTATTATATTAGTTATATTTGCCCTATTTTTAGTATTCATAATAGAAACTTATTTTATAATATTTGCAAATTTACATATAATATTCCAAATTTTGTTCCATGTTTCAATAAAATACTTTTGTAAATAAGCCTTAAACATTATAATATCTGATATTGTTAATTGTGTAAATCGTAAAATCAGACAATTATGGAATATATAATCACACACAATCAGAAAGCTTCACGATTTGAAACAATTGTTGGTGGACAAGTTGCTTATACAGAGTATACGTCTGTTGAAGGAGGGTTAGAATTTACTCATACCTGGGTGCCTGAAAAACTGGAGGGTAAAGATATTGCTTCTGCCTTGGTAAAATTTGCCATGGATTATGCGCGAGAAAATAATCTGAAAGTAATCCCTGTTTGCCCTTTCGTGAAAGCTTTTCTTCTTAAACATACAGAGTATAAATAAGGCTTTATGGCTGAATCTTTTTACATGAAATTAGATAAGAAATTAAAATAGAAGTATATTTGTCTTTCTATTATTAATAATACTTTTATGTAATTATTCAATGAAACAAGATTTAATTAAGCAAAAGGTTCAAGGTTGGATTGTTCTTTTTTCTCTGCTCATTCTAATTGGAAAGTTTATTGCTTTCTATGTTACCAATTCAGTTGGAATTCTGACCGACGCCATGGAAAGTATTGTGAATGTGATTGCCGGACTGATTAGCTTTATTAGTTTAAGGTATGCAGCCAAGCCTAAAGACAAAGGGCATCCTTTTGGACACGGCAAGATTGAATTAATCTCTGCCTCTATAGAAGGTCTGCTTATTATGATAGCTGGTGGCATGATTATTTATGAAGGAATCAGACGACTTTTTGAACCTGCTACTATTGGTAAACTGGATATTGGTATTGCTGTGGTAGCTGTTGCTGGTCTTATCAACTATGTCATGGGATGGTACAGCGTTCGGATGGGAAAGAAATACGATTCGATAGCATTGGTAGCTGGAGGAAAGCATTTGCAATCGGACACTTATTCCACGATTGGTCTTGTGATAGGTCTTTTTCTGCTTTATTATACGAGATTAAGCTGGATAGATAGTGCATTGGCAATGATTTTTGGCTCAATTATCGTGATTACCGGCATTCTTATTCTTCGCAAAACGACAGCCAATCTGATGGATAAAGCCGATGAGGAGGTTCTTCATAAAATGATGGATGTGATATCTGCTGTCAGAAAGCCTGAATGGGTAGATATTCACAATATGAAAGTTATTAAATACGGGAGTTATCTTTTTGTGGATTGTGACTTAACATTGCCTTGGTTTTATAATATTACCGATGGTCATCAAGCTTGTGATGAACTGAAAGATATTCTGTCAGCCAGGTATTCTGATCGTTTACTGGTTACTATACACTCTGATCCGTGTCTGGAAAAGCATTGCAGCCATTGCCAGATGGTGGATTGTACTTACAGAAAAACTTTATTTGTAGCGCCGTTGAAACTCACATTGGAAAATATCACGGAAAGTGATGAAGAGCGTAAAGAATAAAATAGAGTTGTACTAATTTCTATTTACAAACAATATGAAAAGAAGATTGATTGCATGGATATTGTTAATTATTCCTTTATGCCAGATTTGTGCACAAAGAGAGTCAAAAGATCTTCTTAATATCTCTCTTTGGAATCCAATAGCCACATCTCCGTATGATTCGCTTAGTACAACCAATGTAACATTAGGGCTCTCTTCAAAAACTTACAAGCTGAAGGGAGTTGGAATAAATTTGTTTGCTCATTTCAATGAGCATCGGGTTAACGGTTTTACGCTCAATGGGGTGGGAGAGTTTGTAAAAGGGAATATGAATGGCATAGAGGTTTCAGGTATGTTCAATGTGGTGAGTGGGCATATGCATGGATTGCAAATTGCCACAGTGCAGAATACCAATGTGCTTCATGCCAGAGGAGTGATGATTTCCGGTATAACCAATTTTGCCATTGGAGATGCCAGAGGTGTTCAGCTAGCAGGAGTAACAAATATGGCAGGTTCTCACTTCAGTGGAGTGCAGATATCTGCAGGAGTAAATATAGTGACATCGTCATCTGATCTTCTTCAGTTGGGTGGTTTGGTTAATGTTTGTGCCGAACCAATAAATGGCATTCAGATTAGTATGGGTAACTATGCCGGCGGAGTAAATGGAGTACAATTGGGATTGTTAAACCTTTGTGGAGGAGAAGTGCGGGGGGTACAAGTGGGAATTATCAATCACAGTAAAGATACTTCTGCGGTAAAAATTGGTTTGGTGAATGTAAATCCAAAAACAAGGATTCAGTTCTTGTCTTACGGAGGAAATACAACCAAGATCAATCTGGGAGTCCGGTTTAAAAACCATCACACTTATAGCATTTTAGGAATTGGCACCCATTATCTGGGATTGAATGATAAGTTCTCTGGAGCTTTTTTCTATCGGGTAGGAGCTGAATTGCCTTTAATGAAGAAGCTGATTCTTAGTTCCGATGTCGGTTTTTCTCATATAGAGAACTTTAACAACGAGGATCTTACTACTCCAGAACGTATGTATTCATTGCAGTTTCGGTTAAACCTCGAATATCATCCATTATCCAGGTTTGGAATTTTTGCTTCGGGTGGATTTGCTCACACCCGGTACTATAAAGCTAATCGGATTTATGAAAATAAACCAATAGTGGAGTTAGGTGTTGTTCTATTCTAGTTAGTTATTATGAAAAGGCTATCAGTATACTTAATCCTGTCCTTACTAATGGTAAGCTACATCCGGGCTCAGCAAGCAGATTCATTATTCGCTTTTAATGACTCTTCACAAACAATCAAACGACCTTGGCGATCAGCCTTTCAGACTGCCGGACTGAATGTTGGTGTCTGGGCATTTGATCGTTATGCCATGAATGCCGATTTTGCAAAGATCAGCCTTCATAGTATCTGGAAAAACATCAAGACTGGCTTTGTTTGGGATAATGATAAGTTCTCCACCAATCTTTTTGCTCATCCCTATCACGGGAACCTCTATTTTAACACGGCCCGCAGTAACGGCCTAAGCTTTTGGGAGTCTGCTCCATACTCTATTGCCGGAAGTCTGATGTGGGAAATGTGTGCAGAGATTGAACCACCTGCAATTAACGATTTCATTGCCACATCTATTGGAGGCGTTGCTTTGGGAGAGGTTACTCATCGACTATCTTCTTTGGTGCTCGATGATTCAAAGTATGGATCAGGACGTTTCTTTCGTGAACTTCTGGGAACAATAATTTGTCCCTCAAGAGGATTGAACCGTTTGATTACAGGTGATGCCTGGAAGGTAAGACATCAGTATTATAAACATCATGATTATGAGAAACTTCCCGTAAAGTTTGCTGCAACTATAGGAGATCGTTATTTGGCTGATGATAATAATTTCTTTAAAGGAAGTAACAGTCCGTATGTAGAGTTTAATGTGATCTACGGAGATCCCTTGAAGGAAACTACGAATTTGCCTTTTGATTACTTCAATTTTAGTTCAACCTTTAATACCATAGGTACTCAACCGCTGATAGGTTCTGTTAATCTTGCTGCCAAGCTGTTTGGCAAGTATCTGGAACCAGTACCGGGGCATAAAATGCTTATTGGTATTTTCCAGCATTTTGATTTCTATGATTCTGAATCAGTGATTTCCGGATCAAAAAACATTCCATATAAAATATCCGAAGCGGCAGCTTTTGGTCTGGGAATGATTTATCAGTTCCCGGCTAAAAACAAGAGAGTAAACATTCGTCAAAGTTCTTATCTGAATGCCATTTTACTGGGAGGTAGTCTCACGGATTATTATAATAATATTGATCGCAATTACAACATGGGAAGTGGGTATAGCATAAAAAGCAACACTTATATAGACTTTGCCAAGTATGGTAATTTTGAATTAAGTTTGCAGCATTACCGTATATTTACCTGGAAAGGATATGAAGGAAAGGACCTGGAAAATATTGATCCGTTGTATCTCAATGCTCAGGGAGATAAAGGAAATGTACAGCTTACTATCATTAATCCAATGATGAATGTAAATCTTAATTCCAGAATAAAGATAAACTTTGGGCTCTATTATTATTTACGTCATTCAAAGTATAGTTACTACAAATATGAAGATGTCTCTTACGAGACATTCGAAACCCGTTTAGGCTTGAGATACTCTTTCTGATAAATATGAATTTACAGAAAACCAGAACTCTTTATTGAGATCATTTGTTATTTGCTATGAAACAAGGTCTTAAATAGGCAAAGTTTACAGATCTCAGGTGGAATTTATTAATCTCAGTAAAGATATTTCTACAGTCTAGATTGAGGTGGTGAATATCAATCCTCATACTCGGATTCAGTTGATGGCTTTTGGAGGCGATAATTCGTTAATATGAAAAGAGCATCGGTATATATAATCTTTCTTTTAGTAACGATGGGCAATATCAGTGCTCAGCAGATAGATTCTTTGTCCGTTTTTAATGATTCTTCCCAGGCAATAAAGCATCCGTGGCGAGCTGCTTTTCATGCTCTTGGACTGAATGCCGGTGTTTGGGCATATAACCGTTTCGTGGATAAAGCTGAATATGCAAAGATCAGTTTCCACAGAATTGGTGATAATATCAAAAGAGGATTCCTTTGGGATAATGATTTATTCACTTCCAATATGCTACTTCATCCTTACCACGGGAGTCTTAATTATAGTATCGCGCGCAGCAATGGACTCACATTCTGGGAATCAGCTCCTTATCCCTTTATTGGAAGTCTGGCATGGGAGATCTGCGCGGAAACAACTCCTCCATCAATCAATGATCTTTTTACTACTTCCTTTGGAGGTATAGCTTTAGGAGAAGTCTCCTATCGCCTTTCATCTTTGGTACTTGATAATTCCAAACGGGGGGCAAGTCGTTTTTTTCGTGAGTTTCTGGGAACAGTGATTTCTCCCGCAAGGGGATTCAACCGTTTAATTACCGGTGATGCATGGAAAGTGAGTCATAAATATTATGAACGTCATAATAATGAAAAGCTACCGATTAAATTTGTTGCAACTGTCGGCGATCGTTACATGGCATATGGCAACAGCCTATTTAAAGAAGGCAACAGTCCGTATATGGAATTTTATCTAATCTATGGAGATATTTTGCAAGATGGCATGAGCAAGCCTTTTGACTACTTTAAGTTTATTTCGGTCTTGAATCTGGATGGTAGTCAGCCGTTTGTAGGTTCTTTAAGTCTTACCGCAAAGTTGCTGGGTAAGTATCTGGAACCTTTTCCCGGAAATAAAGTACTCATTGGATTCTTTCAGCACTTTGATTATTATGATTCAAGATTAAGTATCAACGGATCTAAGAATACACCATTTAAAATATCCGAACCGGCTGCATTGGGATTAGGGATAATCTATCAGCTACCTGTTGCGAAGACAGTGAATATTCAACAACATGTTTATTTAAATGGTATTCTTCTCGGAGCATGTCTGACAGATCATTATAATCTGGGGCGTGATTATAACATGGGAAGCGGGTATAGCATAAAAAGCAATTCTACTGTTAATTTTGGGAAATATGGAAATTTAGAATTGAATGTGCATCATTTCAGGATCTTTACCTGGAAAGGATATAAAGAAAATGATTTTGAGAATACCAGTTCTGCTTATTTGTATTTAAATACACAAGGTGATAAAGGAAATGTGAGTTTTACCATTCTTAATTCCAGAATGAGTTTAAATCTTGGTTCAAACATAATATTGAATGCTGGTTTGTATTATTATTTGCGGAACACGCATTATGCTCACTATGAAGATGTCTTTTCACGTACTTCCGAAGTCCGTTTGGGATTGGGATATTCTTTTTGAAAAATAGTAAACTTAAATAAATCCGGAACTCTTATTTGAACATGTTTGTTATTGATATGAATACCTTATCATAACTAAACTAATTCCCATTTTAAAGATGAAAAGGTTATCAATATATCTGATTTCCCTTTTATTAGCGATAGGGAACATTTATGCTCAGCAAACAGATTCTTTGTTTGCTTACAATGACTCTTCACGAATGATAAAACGTCCTTGGCGGGCTGCCTTTCAATCTATCGGGTTAAATATTGGAGTCTGGGCTTTCGACTGTTATGCGATGAATGAGAAATTTGCTAAGATCAGTTTACGAAGTATTCGCAGGAACATCAATAATGGTTTAGTTTGGGATAATGATAATTTTTCTACGAATCTGCTAGCTCATCCTTATAACGGTAGTCTTTACTTTAGTTCTGCCCGAGCTAATGGACTGAATTTCTGGGGATCTGTTCCTTATTCCATTGCTGGAAGTATGATGTGGGAAATATGTGGGGAAGCTGAACCTCCTGCTATTAATGATTTGCTTAGTACTTCTATTGCAGGTGTTGCCCTTGGAGAAGTGAGCTACCGTCTTTCGTCTTTGATACTCGATGATTCCAAACAGGGGGTAAACCGTTTCTTCCGTGAGTTTGTGGGAACCCTGGTTTCTCCTGTAAGAGGAATTAACCGGCTGTTTACAGGGGATGCATGGAAAGTAAGACATAAATATAACATGTATCATGATTATAATAAGTATCCGGTTAAGTTCTCTGCAGCAATAGGCAACCGTTATATGGTTGACGATAACCATCTTTTCAGAAACAGTAACAGCCCTTATTTAGAATTTGATGTACTCTATGGAGACCCCTTGAAGGAAAATACTCATTATCCTTTTGATTACTTTAGTCTAAATTCTGTTTTTAATTTAGGTGGAAATCAGCCTGTTATTGGTTCCATAAATCTTTTAGCGAAGTTATATGGGAAATACTTAGAACCTATACCGGAACATAAAATGTTTATCGGACTTTTTCAACATTTTGATTTTTATGACTCGGGACTGCTGGTTGACGGTTCAAAGAATATCCCGTTTAAAATATCTGAGGCGGTGGCTTTTGGTTTGGGAATGATTTACCAGTTCCCTACTACGAACAAGGTGAATATAAGACAAAGTTCTTTTTTAAATGGCATTCTGCTGGGAGGAAGTCTTACGGATTATTATAAATGGATTGATCGCAACTATAATATGGGAAGCGGATATAGCATAAAAAACTGTACTTCCATAGGGTTTGGTAAATATGGAAATTTTGAATTGAATTTGCAGCATTACCGTATATTTACATGGGTAGGATACGAGAATAAAAATATTGCGGGAATTGATTCGCTGTATCTTAATGTTCAGGGAGATAAAGGAAGTGCCTGGCTTACCGTTATTAATCCAAAGATGGGAATTAACCTGAGCCCCAATTTATTGATGACCGCAGGCTTATATTATTATTTGCGGAATACATATTATGCTTATTATAGAAAAAATGTCTTTTACCGAACTTTCGAAGTCCGCTTTGGATTGAGATATTCTTTCTGAACAAAATTAGGCTACTGATTTCGAAAGAGTATTTTATTTATAAATTTGTTTGTCAGAGATTCTATCCATCCTAAATTAAATCTTTATATTTGTATGTGACATTGTGTGTAATAAACAAATAAAAAAGTTTTGATATGAAATATATTGATTTACACTCAAAGCTTAAAAAGCTGATTAATTATGAGGATGAGGAAATTAAAATTGATGAAAATGTAATTGTTCGCAACTTCAATTTTGATTCTAAATTCAAGGATATACTTCCTGGGGGGAAGTATAATCATGACACGTATGAGTACTGCTCATCAGATGATCCTGATTATGAACCTGATATTATTCAGACAATGTTGAATATGAACGATGCAGAGATTCCGGAAAATATTCATTTCCGTTATCATTTGTTTCGTCCAGCCGGAGATGAAAAGGTAAAAAAGGTCATTCTATTGTTTCATGGATTCAATGAGAAACATTGGGCTAAATACCTTACGTGGGCCAAAACACTGGTAGATAAAACTGGTAAGGCTGTCTTACTCTTCCCTATTGCCTTCCATATGGATCGTGCTCCGCTGAGCTGGAGCGACTCACATCAAATGTATGCCATCAGTCAGCAGCGAAAGAAAAGACATCCTGAAGTAATTTGCTCTACACTTTCCAATGTAGCCATCAGTACGCGGCTTCATAATAAACCGCAACGTTTTATCTGGTCGGGATTACAAACCTATTATGATGTGATTTCTTTAGTGGAAAGCATTAAGGCCGGTCAGCATTCAGATATTGCTCCTGATGCTTCAATCGACTTTTTCTCTTATTCTATAGGAAGCCTTTTAGCACAAGTACTGATGATGACGAATAAAGACGGATACTTTTCCCAATCGCGAATCTGTATGTTTTGCGGCGGAGCGGTATTCAACCGGCTTTCTCCTGTTTCTAAATTTATATTAGACAGTGAAGCGAATGTCAGTCTTTACTCTTATGTGGTGGAACATCTGGAAAGTCATATGAAACGCGACAAAGTGCTTGCCACTTATTTAAATGATTCACGTCCTGAAGCGGTGAACTTTCGCAGTATGTTGAATTATAAAATCTTTACCGATTTCAGGGAAGAGCGTTTTCGTCAGATGCACGACCGCATTCTTGCAGTTACCCTTGAAAAAGACTCTGTGGTGCCGCCTTATGAAGTTATCAATACATTGCAGGGAATAAGAAGGGATATACCAATTGAAGTGGATATTCTGGACTTTCCATACATCTACAAACACGAAGATCCTTTCCCGGAACTGACTTCTATTGCCGATGCAGTGGATAAAGAGTTCACAAAAGCTTTTGAAAAAATGTGCAACTTTCTGAAATAAAGTTGCACATTGATTGAGGTAATATTATTTTTTCAGCGAAAGAACGTATTTTTTCCAGTCCGGAGTCTTTTTCATCTTCTGAGAAAGCATGATAACTTTATCACTCTCAACCTGGTAATAGCTTATTTCTTTATTTTTCTCAGGTGTTAACTCCCATACGATAGCTCTTTTGTCAGCTTCTGTTCCGTGGATAGTTTTAACTGTACCTTTGGTTACGTATGTAAGATCCTTTCCTTCGTTTCCTTCAATATAGGTTCTAAGCAGCTCATACTGTCCGTTGTCGCTCTTTTCCTGTATTTTCACGGTAAGTGTGTAACGAAGCCCTTTACCTTGTGATGGAAGAACTCCTTCAAAGGTTTTAGTTTGCAATGCACCCAATGCAGGATCCAGTTTCATTTCTGTACTGTCTTTTGCTGCCCCTTCAGTGGCTGTAACGTCTTTCGCCTTTTGCTGGCAAGAAACCATAGCCCCGAGGACTAAGATAAAGAATAATTTTTTCATGATAATAATTTGATTAATGTAATTAAAAAGATTTTATTTGATACTAACTAACAGTTTGTCTACTCTTCCGTTATCCATATCCATAACCTCAAATTGAAGATTCTGATAGATAAAAATATCTCCGGCTTTAGGTATACGTCCGATGTAGAACATTGCCAGGCCACCCAGTGTATTGAAGTCTTCTCCTTCCAGGTCATCATAAAACATGATTCCCATTTCTTCCATAAAGTCGCCAATATTCATAGATGCGTCCACCAGATAAGAGCCGTCTTTTCGTTTTACAATCGATTCTTCTTCCACTTCGTTCTCTTCGAGAATATCTCCGAAAATACTTTCGGTGAGATCGTGCAGTGTAATAATACCTTCAATGCCGCCATATTCATTGACCACCACGCCAAACTTATTTTTGTTCTTCTTGAACAATTCCAGCACTTTCTTTGCATACAGACTTTCCGGAATAAAGAGTGGAGATTGCGCAATACTTATCAGGTTAAATTCGCGCTCATTTCCAATCATTGTGATAATATTTTTTACCGATACCACTCCGATTAACTCTTCTTGTGAACTATCTGTGAGCAGATAATTACTGAAATGTTTCTGGTCAATAATCTCCAGCACTTCTTGCTGGGTATAGTCAGTGTGAAGAAAAACTGTGTCAGTGCGGTGCGTCATTAGTTCGTTAGCACGTTTATCGGCAAAACGGAACACATCCCTCAGCATGTTTGTTTCGTCTTTATCAATAATTCCCTGTTCAGAGCTTTGGTGAAGAATTACTTTCAGCTCTTCCTGCGTGATGATGCGTTCGTGTCCCTTTATTCCAAGAATTTTGTTCAGCAGCCTTGTTGATACACTGAGCAGATATACGAATGGGAAGGTGACTTTAGTAACTACAGACATGAAAGGAAACAGTGTTGTTGCAACCTTCTCCGGGTTTGATAGTCCAATGGACTTTGGAACAAGTTCGCCAATAATAAGGGATAAATAGGTGATAACAGCTACCGTAGTGACTAATGCAAGATTGCTTGCATAAACTTCTGCTCCGGGAATCATTTTAAAAAGCGGAGTGACTTTATGCGCAATGGCTACTCCACCAAAAGCACCGGATATAATTCCGATAAGAGTAATCCCTATTTGAATGGTGGAAAGAAACTTTTCCGGTTTCTCCAATTGTTTGAGCACACCTTGGGCCGACGGATTTCCTTTTCCTGCCAATGTTTCCAACCGGGCTTTACTGGAGGACACTAATGAGATTTCGTACATGGCAAAGACTCCGTTGAGAACTAAGAGAAGCAAAATTATTGCAAATTCCATTGTGTGTTTAAATGTTTATGGGCGAATGTAAGAGTTTATTTTCTTTTTTGCAATAGTTAATCCGTTTTGTTACTTTACTTTCCTGTTTTATAACCGATGTTTAGTAAATATGTAACCAATGTTAAGCAAATGATTGGTGAATAAATAGATATAAGATGTACTCCTTATATTAAATAAGTCTACTCTTATATAATGCAAGGAGTAGACCTTAAACAAATAGAGTCTACTGTATATTACAGATTATTGCTTTTATTTTGGCTTATGTAATTAGTTCTATTCGTTTAATATACCTGTATCTTTAGCCAATTGAACCTTTCTTAAGCCAATCTGTCGGGCCGCATTAATATTTCACTGTTAATGCTATGATCTTTTTCTGAATATTGGCTTACTTTTTCTCAATGATAAAAGAGGTCATGGCAAGTGCACCAGCCACTGTTTTATCATTGAAGAAGCTCACCTTCTCATCTTCTTTTTTTAGTGCCAGCGCATAAAGCATCGGCAAATAGTGTTCAGCTGTTGGAATAGCCAGTTTAAACGCATCTCTTTGTAACTTATAATCTATCAGTGACTGATGATCGTTTGCAAGGATGTATTTTTTCATCTTTTCAATAGCCTCAATTGCCCAGTCATAACCGTATTCCGTATCGTTTAGTTTGTCCCAATTTACCATTCTAAGATTGTGAACCATATTTCCACTGCCCACAATCAACACTCCCTTTTTGCGAAGCGATGAAAGTTCTTTTGCCAACTCGTAATGATATTGAGGAGTTTGGTGATAATCCAGACTCAGTTGAATAATTGGAATGTCAGCATTCGGATAAAGATGTCTTATAACACTCCAGCAACCGTGGTCGAGGCCCCATTCATAGTCCAGACTAACAGTAGCTTTCGTGATTAGACTCTTTGTTTTTTTAGCAAGTTCGTTACTTCCGGGTGCCGGATACTGAATCTCAAACAATTCTTCAGGGAAACCTCCAAAGTCGTGAATTGTCTTCGGCTTCTCCATTGCCGTAACATAAGTTCCTTTTGTTACCCAATGAGCCGATACACATAAAATAGCATTTGGCTTTGGTATTAATTTGCTTATGTTTCGCCAGCCGGCTACAAATTCATTTTCTTCAATAGCATTCATCGGACTTCCGTGTCCAACAAACAGCACTGGCATTTGCTCTGAGTTATCAAATGATTCTTCTGTTTTATTTAAATTCTGTTCGTTCATTTCTTTTGTGTTTTAGATAATTTACTCTATCAAATTACGTGATTTAACAATAATATTCCGGAGTTTGTTCATTGCATCCGATCTATAAAATGTGCAATCAGAGGTTTCTATCAGAGCATTTATAAGGGTGTTGGTAAATAAACCAATAAAAAAAGCCTTTGATTAATTAAGTCAAAGGCCATATTAAGAATATAAGTAATTCTTTTAAATGATTAAAGTTCTGAATGCTTGCCATCACAATACGGAGGATTTTTTGTTCTCTTACATCCACACAAAAAGGCCTTTCCCGATTTCTCCGGTGTAAAAGCTATAGGTGTAAACTTTGTTCCTGCATGAGAGCCATCACAAAAAGGTTGATTTTTACTGGCACCACAAGTACACCAGTGATATTTCTTCCCAGCTTCCAGTTCTACTGCATAAGGTCCTTTTTTAGCCATTTTAGGTTCCATAATGTCCTCCTTTTTAATTGATAAATACTAATCTTATTTTTCTTGAATGAATATATTATATTGATAATTTATCCATTGTTTTCAATCCTTATTATAGAAAGACAATATACGATAAAAAATATGGAATATGCAAGCTATTGAGGGAAAAGTTATATAATATTTTTTAATGGATATTATTCTTCGGCTTTATGAATGTTTTTACGTGCAATATGCCAATGTGTTACGAAGAAGCCAATGCTAAGTATAATTAGCACACTACTTACAGTAATTGATTTGTTTGATTCAAAATTAGCCCGATCAATCTTTTCCTGCTTTAAAGCTTCATAGATTTTCCGTAGTTCCAGGTCATTAGGTATCTCTTTTTTTTGTTCGCCTTCCCTTACATTGAATGATTTTACCTGGTCGAGCTTGTATGCCTCGAAAGAAGCCAGATTTTGTGAATCATAAGTTGAATGAATAGGATCTATTCTGTTCATTACTGCATTAACAAGAGAAGTTACACAACTAAGAAAAACAATAACAGATATGATACATACAATGTATCCGTAAACGTGTGTGAAGTTTTTGGCTTTTTCCATGATGTAATTAATTTGATGATTATATAATTGATAGCTTTAAAAGCATTGAAAGCTATTTTACTTTACTCCCGAATACAATATCAAATGTGGGCCACATCTGGATATGATTTCCAAAGGGATATCTGCCCCAGGAAAGTGTATATCCCCCTTTTAACCGTATTGATTTGCAAACCGCCCACATAATAGTTCCGGAATTCTCAGCAAACAGGTTATCTCTGCTACGTGTGATACAAAACAGTTGCATATTTTCTTCGTAAAATAGTTTCTGGAAAATAAGACTCTTAAACGATAAGCCGGTCTTCACGGATGCACCTTCATAAAAATGAGCCATTCGTGGATATAATAATGGCAAATCAATTGTCGACTGATAATCCGGTTTATTGTTTCTTATAGCAAAGCTTATGCCTGCATCAGCAGATAGGAGGGATGCACTGCCTATCAGCTTGGTAACTATCAGTGAATTACTTACTGATAATATAAAAGGAAAATGGAATTGAGGGGAGATAAGTCCGCCTGTACCTTTAAAGCTAACCGTATTCAGAAAAAGGGTGGGATAGCTTACGGAATGTTCACTTGCAAAAAGAAATCCCTTTCTTCTTCCAAGCCCAATCTTTATACCTGCATTTGGAAATATGGGTAATATGATTGCATTTGATCTGAGCTCCAACCTTTTATTCAAACCATATCGAAAGGATTGCGATATGCCGCTTTCCCATTTACCGGCAGGCATTAAAAAGGCTGTGTTGTTACTCCATCTGTCACGAAGAGTAGTATCCTGTGCTGAGATTAGACTGGTAAGCAGAAACAGAATTAAGATTGAAATATAGAATTTATATGTTTTCATGGGCTTTCTTGCTTTAATAAACATTTATTCTCAATATCTAAAGTCAACTTATTACTTTTTTATGAGTATCAGTTCTCCGCTAACAGGAACATGGTCCGATTCTTTTGTGAAATCCTGATGGACAACAGTTGCACCGCTTCGCCATCGGTTGTTAGTAAACAGATAATCCAGCGTTCGGTCCCAGAAATGTTCAGGACGAGTAGTATGAGTAAAATAGATCTGTTGGTTCTGCAGATATTCATTCAAAGGGATAACACTTTTGAACTCGGAATAAATAGGCTGCAGCCATTCTTTTTCGGGAGTATAATTACTTCCGTCCTTGTGCATTGGATTGTCGCCTGGATGGTGATACGATTCGTCCGGACACATATCCTCCATGCAATAATCTGTTGAATCACTTCCCGGAGGAAGAGTGTTCAGGTCTCCACCGGCCACGAACATGGATCCGCTGGCAGAGAGATGGTCGAGCTCATCTTTAAATTCAACCAAATGCTGGTGCTTTGTATCATCAGTTGCAAAAGCAGAAGCATGAATGTTGACTACATATAGATTCTCAAATCCCGGAATCTCAATTCTGGCTTTTACCATACAGCAGCGTTCATAAAAGTATCTCTCTGCAGCACCTTGATCTGTTCTCAGAGTAAGTTGTATTCTTATTGCATCACTGATAGGCCACCGCGAAAGAATAGCATTTCCTTCATCCATTCTCCCGAGCCCATCGCTAGGGATAAATTGTGCTTTCCACTGTGATCCGTAAACGGCATAATTAAAATAGGTGTTATCCAGTAGCCAATTGAGTTCGTTGATATAAGCCGAACGTGTTGATTTTATATCCACTTCCTGAAGAAGCAGAATATCAGGCTTTACAAGATTGATCTTTTCGGCAATAAGTTTCAGATTGCTTATAATTTCATTTGCCGAGTATATAACTTTGTAGCCACAAGCATCGCCAAACCATGGTCCTCTGCCAATGCCGAAACGTATATTCCATGTCATTACTTTGACTGTTGAATCGAGCTGAGGCGAGTTCACCTTTTGAGCTTTTTCAAAGTATCTGGCATTCTCCTGATCATCAAAACTTGTTGCCGGCATTTCACATGATTTGATAAAAAAGAGCAAAGCAGGCAGCAGGATGATTAAGAATAAAATTCTGGATATTTTTGGTCTTTTCATATAAGCTGTTCTTTATATATTATCTTAAATTTCCAAATAGAATACAGATTATCCCTCCAATAAAGGATTTCTTAGCATTTAAGACAGGCAAGTCTCATACATTTCCCGGGAGTAGTTCTCATAACAAATTCGTTTCTAAGAGAATTGCATGTAAATTATTGATATGAATACATCATTCCATCTTTACGCACTGGTTAAACGAGCAAAACGACGGTTCGATGAGGGGAAATCAACCCCGTAGGCTATTATGGCAATAATACCTAATGCTATTGCCCAATACAGAGCATGCAAGTTAAATTGGAAAACTGTCATTTTTGTATTTGAAAGGGTAGTCATGACGGCTCCAAAGAGAATACAAACTATTGCAATCCACTGATATATTCTCATCCCGGCCCAGTAAGGAGTTTGTGCTTCTCCACGAAAAGACTCCTCTACAAACCGCCCCAGACCATTTAAAATGAAATATATCCCAATAATAAACGTAGCCGGCATTTCAAGATTTAATAATCTGATTAACGCCAGACCAGTTACTAAATTAGTTCCGATTGAATAGAGTTGAGAAGGATGTAAGGCTGCGCCTTTTAATCCTGAAATTTTGTTCACCCTTGAATAGGGCTGCGTGAACCTTATTCCAATCCAATCTTCTGATGGCTTTCCATGACAGCAACCCTGAACCAGGCAACGCAGGCGACCTAATATCTGAACCCAGGGAGCTGCAACGGTAAATGCTGCGAACAATACATAGAAATTGATTGGGAAAAAGATAGTAACTAGTATACAACCGGTAAACACCCCAATTACACTTCCATAATAACCATACGGTCTTTGTAATTTGGAAGATCCTTCCACAAACTGAGCCCAGAGCCCTGCTCCAATAATAGCCATGGTGCATAATAAGAAAACAATGAATGCATAGTGGCTGCCCATAAACGATCCTACTATCAATGCTCCGACAAATCCGGCAGCACCGGCATAAAAGCCATGATTGATAAGTCTTACCGGCCCCCATCTCCATTCCATCCAGCTGTTGGCTATGCATTCCGACTGTATACGGATGTAGTTCCAGATTTGAATTCTGTAAACAACCATTGCAAACATTATTCCACCTGCGATTACATCAAGTAAAGAGTGATTGCCTGTAGTTATGCAACTGATGGAAATCAATATGGCAAGTAAGTACCAGAACCATTTAAGTTTTTTAAGGCTGATTGCAAAATAGCGCGCGGCTATAAATGCCCAGATTACGTGAAAAGAAGGCAATGAAGCAGTTATCTCGTCTTGTGAACGATCGAATGCTAATAGTTTTCCTAAAACAGAGTGCGGTGTAAAAGGGCGTTGATCAACAATAAAAGGAATTATAAAATAAATAAAGCATGTAACTATTGTAGCAAACCAAATATCCATTTCAAGTGAACGTAAATCTTTCTTTGTCTTTATAATGAGTGGAACCAGCAATGTATACAAGTAGACTGAAACATAAAAGATGGTTGTAAATTCAATGACCGGCCATTCCTTTTCAAACGGAAGATTGGTGTAAATGGCATCTTTGGGTATACCTGTAAATATGAATGCCTCATATATCAGAAGCCAAGGTAAGTATGCAAGTATGTAAGAAGCGATTTTCTCTTTTATGGTTGGAGGTTCTTCCGAATTTATAGGCAAGGATAGGCCTGGTTTGTATTCCTGAGGTCCAAAAAGACTAAGCGTCCTTTCATTCTCGAACCCCACAGTATAGGCTACTGTCATTAATATGAACAGCGGACTTACCAACCAGAAACCTGAGGCTGATTGTGCTAAAACAGATACTCCAAAGCTTATTAGAACAGCGCCTGTGTAAATAGGATGATTGATAAAAGCGTAAATTCCTTTTTTTACGAACCTCTTAGGCGGAAATGCATTCATGGGTAATCCTTTGCCCAAAAAACATAAATGAAACATACCGGTAACTACAAAAAATCCCCCGCTAACTAAAAGTAGATAGCCCCAACCCGAATTAGCAGGAATTGGCAGCTGTATCAGGTTGCTTGTATATCTAGCCCAAACAATTAGCAATGCAGGAATTACAATTATAAAAAGAATTCCGTACAGGACTTTATTGAGTTTAGTGTTCATTTTTTCCATGTTACTTTTTCATATAAAGACCAACCATCTTCTACAATTTTATCATTCAGAGCCAAGACTGTTTTAGCTTTCCATTTTGTCTCATTTCCGTTCAAGATACGACTGCACACAAGTACTTTTAGTAGGTGCGATTTTGCTAATATATTGCTTATTCTTCCAGTTCTTAACGTTGAGATATCCTGAAACAATAAAACAAAACAACCTTGATTGAAAATAACTCTATCTACTAAGAAGGTGGCGTCATTATATTCCTTTCCGTTGCATATTATTCTGTTCAGAGGGCTTTCTCCTTTCCAGTGAATCCAGATTATTGTATAATGATCAGATAAGAAACGTCCCCATTTAAGCTCTTTGATGGGTAGATTCCATGGCTTTATAGGTAATGAAAGTGTTTCTGCATAACCGTATCCTTTAAAGGTTATGTTATTATATTCAATTTCGGTCAATGCCTTTGGATGATGGCAATTCCAGATCAGTTCGCAATTTTTTTTATCTTTAAACAGTGAAAGCAGAATAGGTTTATCTCTCCGTAACCAACTTCCTTTTATCTGTAGCAACGGATTATCTATAGACAGAAGTTCTTTTACCAGAGGTTGGGGAGTTCTTTTTAGCGAATAATTTTCAATGGTAACATTCTTTGAATCAGAGAATATCAAACCGGAATAATAGAATTTTAAATAATAGATTTCAAGACTTGCCCAATAAAGGATAAAGCAGTTCCCTTCTGCATCTATGCAATCGAGATAAAACTTTTCTAAATTGAATATTTTTGATTTACTTGATTTCATTAGCTTTTGAGCCCGGTTTATTGGGGAATATTGTTTGTTTAGTTCTGGTAATGCTTAATAGTGAACAAAATATAAAACTGTTTTGTTCGTAATATCTTTGACGTTAATAGTTAATTCGTTATTATACAGATGTTTCGTTCTACAACCATCAATCAGTTGAGAATTACGTGGTAAATTTGAGGCTGAAATCTGAACAATATACTACAATATGCGTTTCAATAGTAGAATAGAGATATAAATGGTTCTATAATTTTTAACCACTAATATTTACTACTATGGCAAAATATAGATTCTGGGAATGCATTGACGATACCATCTATCAAAACGTCTTTGTTAAATTGACACCCAATGATATTCATTTTGAAAGAGTTAACGACGAATCAGAAGATGAAGTTGAGTTCTTTGTAGATAAGGATCTCAACAAGCATTATCTGGGTAAGATTTGGGAAGAGATACCGTTTGAAGATGATGAAAAAGGAGATCTCTATTTTAAAAAGAGAGGATTAACGCTATTGCAGGTTATGGATAGCAATTGTACTGATTATCCCAAAAAGAGAGTAGAGGAGGATCCCTTTCATCTATAACATATTAAGTATGAGATAACTAAATAGATCTAAAGATCTGTTATCCTAAAAAAAGAGATGTGCAAATATAAGTTGTATCTTATAATTGCACATCTTGATTGTTTGATTTGTTACAAAACTACTTCCCAGAATCTTTCGGGCAGACATATATTATCAACAGAAACAGCTTCACGAAACAGTGGGGCAATGTCGGCAGGAGTGTAGCCTGCTATTCCACAACCTATCTCGGTAACTAAAAAACGCATATTAGGATTCAACGTTGCAAAACGAATAAACTCATCAACATAAGGAGTGATGGATGCTACTGATCCACTCATTGTTGGTATGGCATAAGTCTGTCCTTGTAAACCTACACCTTGTCCCATGATTGCTCCCCACCGGCATGCTATACGTGCTGCTCCGCCAAGGTGCATTCCTTGAAGGTTCGATCCAAAAACAAAGATTTCATCCTCCATAAGCTCAGTAATGTGAGGATTTGTGATCCGATCCGTTGGAATTTGTTTCATAATTCTGTTCATTAGTTATCTGTAGATGTAACTCACAGAACCGTTTTTTTGTTCATTAGATAAGGCATTAAAATCTTAATGCCTTATCTAATGCCTCCTTGCTCTTATTTAATTTTTAGTTTATATAAACCGCAGGCATGACTGTTGAGTAATTTAGAGAATTCTTTGGAGAAAGTTCCCACGTTCTTGCTTGTCCACATATCAGTTACAAAACATTTGCCTTTAATACCCAGGTCCGCAAGATTTACACTTACTTTCTGAGGAGTCTTGTCATCCGACAAGTTGAACAGAGCCAGATAAACTTCACCAGTTTTGGAATTTCTGGATGTAATAGCAACTTTTTTGTCTTTCTGATAAAGTTGACGAACTTTTGTGCCTTCACGATGCATTTTCAATACCTCCTTATTTGTGAGTAAAGACAATGTAAATGAGTCATTACTAGGAAGATCACCACCAAAAATCAGAGGAGAACGGAAGATTGTAAACAGAGTCATCAGTGTATATTGTTCATCTTTAGATAAACGAGTCATACGGTCAGCACCTCTTTCACCACGAAGAGAGATACGTCCCAAAGGAATCATATCACAATCTGGCCATGTTCCGGGAGCAATATATGGATACCACTTCTGGCAGATATCAAATAAATGAGTAATGTGAGGCCATGTATCCCATACGTCGTCAACCATGCGCCACATATTTGCATGAGTACGGACATGTCCGGCATTTTCAATTGGCGTTTCTCCCGGTGAAGTGCTTAATACAATGTGACGTCCGCAATGATCAATCGCTTTACGGATAAGATTTATTTCTCCTAGATGATAAGGACGTGATAAATCGTCAATCTTGATAAAGTCTACTCCCCACGAAGCATAGAGTTCAAAAATTGAATTGTAATATTCCTGAGCTCCCGGTTTATCTGCCATAATAGTATAGTTATCATGCAACCATTGGCATTGAAGATCGGTAGTATAAATCTGGTCGGCAGTAATACCGTTGGCTCCTTTTATTGGTAGCTTTTTGACAACAGCTTCTTTGGGAATACCGCGCATAATGTGGATACCGAATTTTAAACCCTTAGAATGAATATAATCAGCTAAATATTTGAATCCTTTGCCATCTTTAGCTGAAGGAAAACGATTTAGAGCCGGTAAATACCGTCCATACTGATCCATTACATAAATAGGATCCTTTTCATTATATCCTCCGGCTTTATCGTTTTCAATAAACCAGCGAATATCAACAACAATATATTCCCATCCATAACTTTTTAGCTTAGCGGCCATATAATCCGCATTGGCTTTAACTTCGCTTTCAGTTACAGTAGATCCGTAACAGTCCCAGCTGTTCCATCCCATGGGAGGAGTTTGTGCCCACTGTTTAAATTCCCCTTCTTTAAACGAAGATGTTTGGGCTGATAATTTTAGCGCAGAAACAGCCATCATAGTAGCAGTTGCAAAGAGTAATAATTTGCTTCTCATAAAAAATAAAGTTTATACATTTTCTTTGCCCAAAGATACAACTTTAATTTTATCCGGAGGAAGACATTCAACCACAAATGGTAGAATTTTGCTTCTGAGACATACCAGAATAACTATATTTAGAATCAACTTCTTGAAAAAAAGCTGATTTTAATTATATATAGAAATCGATAACAACCCTGCTTTTACGTATTTTCTTGCAATAAGAACTTACCTCTACATGCTTTGGATTTATTTTGTAGGCTGCAAGGGCTTCTTTGTTTTCAAACGTAGAAATAAGAACAGCATCATAAGCCATATCACTGTCCAAAACATTAATGCCCACCTCTAAAGATTTAATTTCAGGTACTATTCCTACTAAAGCTTCCAGATGTTCTTTCATCCAAAGAGCATTTTCTGCTTTTGTTTTACCTTCAGCTTCTTCTTCTAATTTCCACATAACTACATGTTTCAGCATAACTTTTTCCTCCTGTTTTTTGCTTGTAAAGATAAGGCTTTATCAGATATTGAATAATAGCATGCTACAAAATTATTCCTATATTTGAGGTTTTATTTATTAATTGTTCTTGATTTGGAACATGGAAACGAACAAAAAACAATGAATTCAGCATATAAAATATTGTTCCTTTTGGAAAACAAAGAGATTATTATAGCGGAAGTAAAACGCACTGATTTAGTTGATTTGCCTAAAGATCAGAAGTATCATTGGATGTTCTATGACAAAGCTAGCGGCTCTGTTGAAAAGCTTTTTTTCGTGTCAATGAATTCTTCTGAGAATCTTCAGGAAAGAACTTTCAAGCAAGGCGAACTAAAGTTTAGTAAGTCCGAAGGTGTTTTTGAAGGAGATGGTAAGCGGTTTGTTTTGCAGAACCGTACTGGTGATTCTTTGCCGGAAACAGTATTCAGACAAATTTGCCAATATATTGATCTGCTTTATTAAAGGCTAAATACATTATTATTGGTAATAATAGATTCTTAAATTCATTTAGTTAGAATAGAATGGAATACAATACAATGCTCTATAAATAATCTGTTTATAGAGCGTTGTATGTAAAATATTATTTTCAAATTCTAATATTCTGCAACCCTATTATTTTATTACTTATAAGAATCTGTATAAATAGCCAAAATATCTTCATCACTCAATGGTCTGGGGTCAAAACTAAATAACCTTCCCATTGTTTCTCTTGCATTTTTTACAAATTTAGGTAAGTCGTTTTCGGTAATTCCATACTCAGAAAGTTTAATGTTAGAAACGCCACAAGCTTTCTGCATAGGAGCTAACAGTTGGATAAAGTCTTTAGGATCATTACTTTTTTCACCAGTCATAGCCTCTGCCATTTTCATGAAACGTTCAGGCACATCATTAATAAATGAAGAGAAATAAGCCAGTGAAATAGCAATTAGTCCAGCTCCATGAGGTAATGCGGGATAGAATGCACTGATTGCGTGTTCTAATGAGTGTTCCGAAGTACAGCGAGATGTTGCCTCTACCATACCTGAGAGGGTACTTGCAAGTGCAACATCAGTGCGTGCCTCAATATCATTGCCGTTGGCAACTGCTTTTGGCAGCGATTTATAAAGAAGACCAATACTTTTTAAAGAATAGAGTTCGCTTATTGGTGTGGCTATATTGGCAATATATCCTTCTGCTGCGTGAAAGAAAGCATCAAAACCTTGATAAGCAGTTAAGTGTGAAGGCACAGAGGTCATCAATTCAGGGTCAACAATAGCTAAAACCGGGAAAAGAGCAGGAATGGCATAACCTATTTTTTCGTTGTTGTGTGTAATTACTGTCGTTGGGTCTATTTCAGTGCCTGTGCCAGCTGTTGTAGGAATAGCAATAATAGGTAGCGCACCACCGATAGCTTCTTTACTTTTGCCTGTTCCACCAATAATGTAGTCCCAATAGTCACCTTCGTTACAAGCCATCAATGCAATGGATTTAGCTGAATCAATAGAACTTCCACCTCCTAAACCAATAACAAAATCGCATTGCTCGCGTCTGCATATATCTGCAGCTTCCATTACGTGTTCCTTGATAGGATTAGGAAGAACTTTGTCATATACAATTGCTTCGGCTCCATTCAATGAAAGCGCATTAAGTACTTTGTCCAGATAGCCAAATTTGCGCATGGAAGTTCCACTTGAGATAACAACAAGAGCTTTTTTACCAGGAAGTTTTTCTGTTCCTAATTTTTGGATTGCACCTTGTCCCAAAATTAGTTTGGTAGGAATGAACTGATTAAAAATTGAATTTTGCATCGCTTAATTATTTTATAATTTTTACAATGCAAAGATATAGGTAATGCAACGCTCTTGTTTTTCTAAAAAGTCCTTTTGAACTTTTCTGAAAAGTTCATTTCTAATTAAATAATCGTGGAAGGAGGATATCCATATTCTTTCTTGAACGCAGTGGAGAAGTGAGATAAATTTTTAAAACCTACTTTTAAATATACATCTGAAGGTTTGTATTTTTTATCGTCAAGTAAGTGTTTAGCTTCTTCAAGTCGCTTTTTTATAAGCCATCTGTTTGGTGTCTCATTAAAATAACTTGCAAAATCGCGCTTAAATGAGGTTAGGCTTCTGCCGGTGTAATGGGCAAACTCTTCAACAGATAAATCGCTTTTATAATTTGCATTCATAAAATCAGCCAAATCTATTTTCCAATTATCTATAAAATCAAATAATACTTTTCCTAGTTCGGGCTTTAGCTGTAATAAAACCGAAACCGCTTCTTTTAGCTTGGTATCCATCAATTCTTTAGATGGATATTGCTGTACTTTAAAGTATTGTTCCAGAGATAGAAATAATCCGTCGAGAAACGGATGCTTTGGCAGCATTACATGAAGGGTATTATCTGGTATGGAAGAACTTGTAACTGGAATTTTGAATGAAGGATCTGTCGCAATAGATTTTAGAAATGACATTCTTAACTCAAGAAAAAGCCCTTTAAAAGGCTCGCCGTTGCTACTCGGTTTTTTTGTTTTTTGTATAAGATGATTACGCTTTAAAAAAACAGAATCCCCTTTTTTAAAAACTACTTGTTTGTCTTTTGTTTGCAATATCATTTCACCAGAGCATATATAGACTAGCGTATGATTGGTTATCATATTTTCGCACAACTTGGCGTTATCAACATGACAACAAAAAAACATATCCATATAGTTATATGTGATGACGTCTGAGCAACTACCCATAATAGCATGTTTTAAATTGGGCACAAATATAATAGTTTAATATCGTTTTTCTTAAAAACCATTTTTATTAGTTTGATTTTTAAAAAAGGATTCTTAAACAAAAGTGAGAGTGGGTGTGTTTATCCTTTCAGCTTTTTCAATAGCATCTGTGTGAACTCCGTTACAGCTTTTTTCTGGTAATTATCTTTTAGCCACATTAAGGCAGCCTGCATTTTCAATTCCTTTTCTGCCAGTGGCACTGCCTTCAGTTCTTTCTCGTTTATAATGGTTGACATTGGTAGGAGGGAAGTCCAGTGTTTGGTCTTGATGAGTTGGAACAGAATATTAATATCGTTCAGTTCCATCTGCGGTTCCAGCTTCTGTTTGTTCATTACCAGGTAATTATCCAGGATAGCCCGTGCGTGCATCTCTTTGGTTGTAAGTGCCAGTGGATAATTACGTAACATTTGCAGTGGTATTTCCTTCATTGCCGCCAGTGAATGATGTCGGTGCAGTATCACGCATAGCGGCGAGTCAAACAGATACTCGCTTTCTATGGATTCTATTGACAGAGGCGATTCAAAGCAGAGTGCCAAATCTAGTTTATGTTCTTTTAAATGTTTCAACAGTTTGTTGGCAGTCTGGCATTCTACCGTGACTTTTATATTGGGATATTTTTGCGAGAATTTCAGCAGCGTGTCTGTAAGTAGTGAACAGAGGCTGAATGTTCCACCAATCCGTAGCGTACCCGTGTGCAGGTTTTGTAAATCGTTCATCCGTTGTGCTGCATCCTCTGAATCCGCCACAGTTCTACGTGCGTAAGGCAACAACATTTCACCCGCTTCCGTTAGTTCTATGTGTTTCTTTACCCGCTTGAAAAGCAATATATTCAGCTCTGTTTCCAGCTGCTTTATTTGTTGAGAAAGCGTGCTTTCCGCAATACTCGATGCCTTTGCTGCCTCGGTAAAGTTTAGTAATTCAGCCGATTTTATAAAGTACTTTAACTGCCTTATCTCCATTTATGGGTGATTTTTCCGCAAATATAAACTATTTCTTCTAATACCTATATTCTAAATAGTAGTATTTTATCTATAGCTCAATTGGTAAATACAATCGATAGGCAATATCGATTAATTCATAGATTTTATCCCTGATAAAAATAGGATCAGTCTCCAAATAGCACTATACCTTTGCATCCGAAATCAAGAAAAAATATGAAACTGATACGATTTATCAAAAACTGGACGCTTCCTATCTCAATGTTCACAGGCGCCATCGGCTACTTTATTTATGTGAACATACCCTTTCTGGAACCGACTAAACCGTTTGTCAACGACCTCGTTAGAATTCTTCAGCCTACACTGATTTTTCTAATGCTCTTCATCACCTTCTGCAAGGTCAATCCACATGATCTGCGTCCGCATCGTATGCATTTGTGGATAGCGTTTATTCAGATAGGTTTCTTTTGTCTGCTAGGCTTACCACTTATTCTATTTCCTGATACTGAATTTCGTGTTGTACTTGAAGGTGCGATGATCTGTATGATTACACCTACCGCCACAGCAGCAGCTGTGGTTACAGGTAAACTTGGAGGAAATACCCAGTCACTGGTCAGTTACACCATCATTATCAATATGGTTTCGGCCATTATCATTCCTTTGGTGTTACCAATGGTTCATTCCAATCCGTCATTTACGTTTCTGTCATCCTTCCTGCTCATTCTGCGCAAAGTGTTTCCGTTGCTCATCTTCCCGTTCCTGGCAGCGTGGGCAGTTCGTGCGTTCCTTCCCAAATTACACAACAAGTTGATTGGTTGCAAAGACTTGGCATTCTACCTGTGGGCAGTTGCCTTGGCTATAGCCATTGCCGTTACTGTTCGAAGTGTGGTGCATAGTGATGTAAATCCTATATACGAGGCTGGTATAGCTATAGCATCACTTATCTGCTGTATAGGCCAGTTTGCCATTGGTAAAAAGATTGGCTTACATTATAATGACTGCATAGGTGGTGGACAAAGTTTGGGACAGAAAAACACTGTGTTTTCCATCTGGCTGGGTGCTACCTTTCTGAGTCCTGTTACTTCCATAGCTGGTGGTTTTTACAGCATCTGGCATAATTTGTTTAATTCCTACCAACTTTACAAGAAACGCAAGGAGGATGAAACTGAATTAATTATGAGTGAAGATGCTGAAACGGAACTAATCGGAGTTAAAGTAAATATTCCCCATGATAAAATATGAAGATAAAGTTGGGACATTAGATGATAATCTTATTGATTATCAGTATACTGGCTTATAGCGGATGATTTTACGTTTTTTTATTTCTCTGTGTTACGATTAAAAAGCAGTTGAGATTAAATGCTTTACCTGATGTTATAAATAGCTTGGTAAGCAGGCATGTTTTTAATATTACCTGCTTACCAAGCTCTGGTGCTACAGATAGCCCCCTCTTTAGTTATTCCGTTGCAGCATCTATGAAATTCTTCCAGATTCTTATTCTATTTTTTATCTACGAATTTATTTTCACGGGCACTATAACGAGGACCTATATTAGGATACTTCTTTAATAAACCTTCTATTGTTTCAAAATCTTCCTTTTTCAATTCGACATCTACAGCTCCTGCATTTTCTTCCAGATACTTTCTTCTTTTTGTTCCTGGAATAGGGATAATATTGTCACTTTGTGCCATTACCCAGGCAATAGCCAACTGAGCTGGTGAACAGCTTTTGCTTTCTGCTAATTCAGCGAATGCTGCAGACAGTTTCTGGTTATTGTCCAGATATTCACCCTGATATCTGGGGAGATTTGCACGAAAGTCGGTTGAAGCCAGTGAGTTGACATCCAGCTTATTGGCGATCAATCCACGACTAAGTGGAGCAAATGGAACGAAAGTCATTCCCAACTCTTTTGTCAGAGGCAGAATCTCCTTTTCCACATCACGAGAGAGTAATGAATATTCGCTCTGTAAAGCTGTAATAGGATGTATGGCATATGCTTTTCTTAAATCTTCTGCAGTGCATTCACTTAATCCCAGATAACGTATTTTTCCTTCTTTTACCAGTTCGGCCATTGCGCCCACTGTTTCTTCAATCGGAATATTCGGATCTACCCGGTGAGCATAATAAAGATCGATTGTTTCTATTTTCAATCGTTTCAAACTATTCTCAACAGCTTGTTTTATCCATTTAGGTGATGCATCAATATAAGCTTCTCCTCCCACAAAAGCATTTCCGTCACCACCTCTTAATCGGAATCCAAACTTGGTAGCAATAAAAATTTTATCACGGTTTGGCACAAGAACTTTGGAAATCAATTCCTCATTAACACCGTTAGCATAGATATCTGCAGTATCCCAGAAGTTAATTCCAAAATCTAATGCATATTGTAGAGTTGAGAGACTCTCAGTATCGTCTGGTGTGCCATAGGCTGCACTCATTCCCATGCAACCTAATCCCACAGCTGATAGTTTTTCTCCTGTTTTTGCTAATTCTTTATATTTCATAAGATCATATTTATTTTTAATTTATCACTTTACAATTTTCTTTTCACGCAACCATTTCATAACATTGCCTTTTGATTCTTTTACACGACTTCCTCTGATTGCAAGCCCTTCTGTAACCGTCGATTTAGGACAAAGTTTCTTTATGTCCGAAACGGTGCGTCCCATTTCGCTTCCTTCGTGTGTCATAAACGGTACAATGGTTTTTCCCGACAGGTCATAGCTCGACAAAAATGTTGCAACAGGTGGTGCCATTGTGCTCCACCAACAAGGAGAACCCACAAATATGATGTCATACGAGCTAATATTCTTTACCTTTGTTTTTAGAACAGGCTTGTATTTAGCATTAATTTCTTTCTTTGCCTGGTCTACACATGCCTGATAATCTCTTGGATATGTCTTTACCGGCAGAATCTCAAAAATATCTCCACCAGTAAGATCCTTTATCTGATTGGCTACTTCTCTGGTATTTCCGCTATGAGAAAAATAAACCACCAGAATCTTTTTTGCAGTTGATGCAGACTGTGCCTGCATACCCATACTTGAAAGTAGCAATGCAGCTAGAGCAATAAAAAAATGTTTTGTTTTCATATCTAGTCTATTATTATTTCAATTATCTAGCATTTTCCAGTACTGTTCTAATCATCTCTTTGGTATAAAAATCTTCTGCTCCCCACATATTGGCAACAACAGATAATTTTTCAACTAATACAGGAATGTCTTCTTCCGGAATATTCCCTTCTTTTAATGTTACCGGTGTTCCTATTTTTACATACCATTGTTTTAATGCTTCTATACCGGCATCGGCTCCTTCAACATTGAACATATTTTTAGCAAAACGTTCGAAACGTTTCGGAAGCAAGTTCTTTTGCCATTTCATCCATGCAGGAACTATGATTGACAAACCTGCTCCGTGTGCAATATTATACTCAGCCGACAATGTATGTTCTATAAAATGTGTGTCGAACCGGTTGTTTTCTATGCCACAAAAAGTGGTGAAGTTCAAAGCTTGTGTGGCCGCCCAGGCAAATTCGCCTCTTGCCTCAAGGTTACCTGCATCTGCCAGCAGAATTTCAGTGGTTCTCATTACTGTTTTCAGGATATTTTCAACGTATCCGGCAATGAATTCGGGCAAATAGGTGGCTGATAAGTACATATCTAAACTATGTGCAAAAATATCAGCTGCCGAATAAACCAGATATTCTTTGGTAACAGTAGTTTGCAGTTCAGGGTTTATTACCGAAACGGTAGGGAATGTAGCCGCACCAGCCAAGCTAAACTTTTCTTTAGTCTCGTCTTTGGTTACTACTGCATAATTGTTCATCTCGCTACCAGTTGCCGCAAGTGTCATAATGTCGAAAATCTTCAAAGCCTTGTTGGGAACAGCTTTATAAGTAAAGAAATCCCAAACATCCCCTTCGTATGTGGCTCCTGCTGCAATAGATTTTGATGAATCCAGTACAGAACCACCACCAACAGCCAGTACAGCTTCAATACCTTTAACCTTGGCTAATTCAATACCTTCATATACCTTGCTTAACAGTGGATTGCTTTGCACGCCACCTAACTCTTCAAAATCTATTCCGTTATCGGTCAGAGATTTTGCAATAGTATCAAACAAACCGCTTTTCTTTATTCGATCTGAACCATAAACGATTAATACTTTTGATACACCATATTCACTAATGTATTTCCCTATATTCTTCTCTTTTCCTGTTCCGAATTCTATTCGGGTAGGATTGTAAAATGTGAAATCTTTCATTTTGATTTATTTTTTTGTTTGATTTATTATTTCGTTATTAATTCTGTAGTATAAAATTCCTAACAAAACTTATGTTGAAATATTTTAGATTTTAAATTTTACTTTGCTTAAAATCTTGCGTTACTTAACCATTTCACAATTTCCGGATCACGATGATCTAAGAAACTACTACTCTTCATATCAAGTGCTACAATAGCATCCATATCTTCCTGAGCTAGTTCAAAATCGAAAATATTGAAGTTCTCGACAATTCTCTCTTTGTGGGTAGATTTTGGGATAACAACAATTCCTCTTTGTGTTAACCAACGCAGAATTATCTGTGCAACACTCTTTTCGTATTTCTTTGCAATCGAAATCAGTAATTCATTTTTGAAGATATTATTTCTGCCTTCAGCAAACGGTCCCCATGATTCAATCTGAACATTATTCTCTTTTAAGAATTTAGCTGTTCCTATTTGCTGACAGAAAGGATGTGTCTCAATTTGATTTACAGCAGGAACCACTTCATTATGAAGCATCAAGTCCATTAAACGATCAGGTGGAAAGTTGCTGACACCTATTGCTTTGATTTTACCTTCGTGATAAAGCTCTTCCATAGCTTGCCAGGAACCATAAACATCTCCAATGGGTTGGTGAATCAAATACAGATCCAGATAATCTAACTGCAAATTATTTAAAGATTTATCAAAAGCTTTCTTTGTGCTTTCGTAACCAGCATCTTGAATCCAAAGCTTTGTAGTGATAAACAACTTTTCTCTTGCCACACCACTTCTTTTGATTGCTTTGCCAACTGCTTCTTCATTTCCATAAGCAGCAGCAGTATCAATTGAACGATAACCGGCAGTTATCGCATCAAAAACACTATTTTCACATTCTTCGGCATCAGTAACCTGATAAACGCCAAATCCTAAAATGGGCATTTCTACACCATTATTTAATATTATTTTTTGCATAATCTTCTTTATAATTGGTTTATAAAACATCATTATCCTTTAACCATGTTTCCACGCTTTTTCTAGAAGATGGAGACTTTACACTTCCTCCTCTTATAGCCAATGCCTGAAATACGTCTGAATCCGGATTAAGTTTTTCAATGTCCTTTACACTTCTTGATAATCCACTGCCCTCGTGAGTGCAAAATGGAATAATAACTTTTCCTGATAAGTCATATTCTTCAAAGAAAGTGAAAACCGGCATAGGCATTGTTCCCCACCAATTGGGATATCCAATAAATATAATATCATATTTATCTATATTTTCAAGGTGAGTTGATAACTCTGGTCGGGCATTCATACGCAGTTCTCTTTGGGCAATATCCGTAGCCTGAGTATAATCTTCAGGATAAGAATCTACTGTCTCTATCTTAAAAAGATCACCACCAGCCATTTCCTGAATCATCTTGGCTATCACTTCCGTATTACCAACAGGCAGGTGGGTAATTGATCCCCCAACATAATTATTGCCTGATCGTGAATAATATGCAATTAAAATGTTTTTATTCTCTGTATTCATAATCCTATTTATTTTTAGCTTTATAATTTTCTCTTTTCCAGATTTTTATTCATGATGCAAATTTATCCTGAATTTCTTATGTGATTGTTATACAAATTACTGATATACATACCATAATTACTGATATAAGTTTGAATGGCTGTTATCTGGTATAAAGAACGTACTTTATGAATTTGCTGTGTGATGGCTCTCAAACCTATGATTGGGAATAAACCACATTAAAGAAATCAAAAACAATAAAATAAAAGCAATTTTAGGTAAGCCAATAAATGCAATTAAAGCTGCTGATAAATTGAGAGCAATGGTTAAATAAATCTTGAAATAACCTTTAAAAGCCTTTGAAAATTTAGAATCGTATCCATGCAAAGAGCGCAATTGATGCACTAAAATCAAATAAGAGATAACGCTAAGCGTCAGTACTATGGCATAAAATGTAACAGTTGTACTTTTGAAGGCATTTTCTCCCATCCATGCTGTAGCGAATGGTGTAAATGACAAACAAAACAGACCAAGCAAATTTGCCCAAAGTATTTTATTGTTTACCTTGCTTGCCAAATAAAATAAATGGTGATGACTGCTCCAATTAAGACCTACAAAAAAGAAACTAAGTGCATAGCTGACAAAGACGGGCCAAATTTGCCATAACGATTCCCAACTGGTACTTTTGGGCATTTTAAATTCCAATACCATAATGGTGATAATAATAGACATAACTCCATCAGAAAAGGCTTCCAAGCGATTTTTATCCATATTTCCTAACTATATAAATTATGGCAAACTTCTATATTAAGACATTTAGCTAATAAAAACTCTATATAATAACAAATAGCTAAACAGATTCGTTTAATTGTTTTTTCTTTATTCGTTATTGAATCATCTATTCTTTAATCAGATGTTGATCTCTATTTTAGCTTCTACTGTAGCACCTGCCACAGATAATGGAGAGATAATATCTTCATTCACATTTCCAATATGCACTACTTTAAAAGGATCAATGTGTGCATCACCAAAAAGGACAGTAAAAGCAGCCCAACCATCATAGTAGTAAATACCGCCTGCATGTGCATCAGAAGTCATTGGAACTCCTTTGATAGAAGGCTTCTGAGAAAGAGAGCAATAATACTCATGACCTGCATATCTTTGTAGTGTTAACTCTAAAGGTAGCATGTTTAATATATCATCTACAGTGCGGTTATCGTTTAATGTAGCAGTGTATTCTTTCCCGTCTATTGTTAACTTTATAGATTTTTCCATTGTTATTTCCTTTTTACTAGGTTTCTTTAATTATTTTTTTTGACATCATTATATTGTTCTAAACTGCATCCATTTTCCGCTTATATATCTGTATATAAAAATAGCTGCTTTGGCTATCCAGTCAATAAACATGGCCACCCAGGTACCAAACATTCCCATATGGAAATAGATGCCAAACAGATAGGCTAATGCTATACGGCAAAACAGCATAGATAAGCTACCAACCGCCATTGGAAATTTGGCATCTCCTGATGCACGGAAGGTTATAGGCAATGTGTAAGCCAACGGCCAGATAAATATCATAAATATGCCATGATACCAAACAATCTTTTTCGTCATGAATGTTGCTGTATCGGATAATCCGTAAACTTTCAAAATGAGTGGGAGCAAAGCAAGTACTACTACACAACTAATAACCTGAGTTACATACACAATCCGCATAATCTTTTTGGTGTAGTATTTAGCTTGTACGTAATCTCCTGCACCAACGCATCGGAGATAACAACAGTTAGCCCCAGACCGATTGCTATGCCTGGTAAAACCTGAAACATAACAATAGTACCCGACACAGCATTTGCAGCAATTGCTGCTGTTCCAAAAGTGGCAACCAAACTGAGTACCACAATTCGTCCAAAATAGAACAAACCATTTTCCAGTCCGTACGGAACGCCGATACCCAGAATTCTTTTCAGTACCGGCCAGTTGAACTTGTGTTTTAAGCTACGCTTTAAGTGCAATGATTGCTTTTTATTTAATAACATTGCAATGATGATAACCGCTGCAGCAATACGCGATATCAGTGTAGGTATTGCAACCCCCTCAACTCCATAGTGAAGACCGTAGATAAGTACCGCATTTCCTACTGCATGTACAATATTCATTATCAGCATCACCTTCATTGGCAACTTAGAATTACCCATTGTCCGGAAAATTGCAGCTCCTGCATTGTAAAGTGCAAGAAACGGGATGGATAATGCTGTAATCATCAGATAGGTATTTGCATCCCTGCGAACATCATCTGAAATATGTCCGAACAAGCCATTTAATATAAATGGTTTTGCGGAGTAGATAAATAACATGATTATGGCCGATGCTATCCCGGCAAACCATACAAGCTGATTGGCTGCCTCTCTTGATTTTTCTGTCTCTTTCTTTCCGAGATATTGTCCGGCAATGACTGCGCCACCGGTTGATAATGCTGCAAACAGACTAATGAGCAGTGCCATTACGAAATCCACCAAAGAAACCCCCGAAACGGCCGATTCACCTACATTTGCTACCATAATTGAGTCGGCCAATCCCACTAGGTATTCTAAAAATTGTTCTATGATAAGTGGCAGAAATAGTTTGAATAAATCCCTATTTGAAAAAAACTTTGTTGTTAGTGATATTTGTTCCAATTTTAACTCTCCTTATTTAATCTTTTTACCTTTTTACGTCTGTCTCAGAACGTTCCTTTATTTAATTTTTTTCCACCATTGAGAAAACTGCTGAGTTGTATCTTTTAGATTTACCGGTTCGCCAATCATAGGGGTTAGAGTCCTAATGTTGTAGTGTTTGGAATCCTTTACCAGTTTATTCAGAGGTTCATCCCATTGGTGTGCTGCCAAAGCAAACTTTGAATTGTGAACTGGTAATAAACTTTTTGCTTTTAAATCAAGTGCGGCCTGAAAAACCTGTTCGGGTAGTAAATGAATGTATTTCCATCGCTGGTCATATTGACCTTGTTCCAGTATTGCCAAATCTATAGGCCCAAATTTATTTCCTATCTCTTTAAAATGTTTGTCGTATCCGCCATCACCTCCGATAAATATTTTCATAGATGGAGTTTGAAGCAGGAAAGAAGCCCAAAGGGTTTTATTTCTCTTTAATCCGCGTCCCGAGAAATGACGTGCAGGAGTGGCGGTAGCCATCCAGCTCTTATCTAAATCAGTATGCTCGTACCAATCCAGTTCGGTAATCAAAGCGGGATTATAACCCCAATATTCAAAATAGGATCCAACTCCCAGTCCGCAGATTACTTTTTTAACCCGTGGTTTAATCTTCATCACTGTTTCATAATCCAGATGATCCCAGTGATCATGCGTGATAAAAAGATAATCGATATCCGGAATTTTTTCTGCTTTGTAAGCATCAGAACCTTTAAAAGCTTTAATCATCCATGAAAAAGGAGAGGCATGATCATTCAGAACCGGATCGACAAGAATCCTTTTTCCATCAATTTGAATAAAATAAGATGAATGTCCCAACCACACCAGTACATCTTTGTGAGGATCCAGACTGGCGAGATTTGTTTTGATAACAGGAATTAAATCGGTAGGAGTGACACGTTCTTTCTTACCGAAAAGAAATTTGTATATAGCCGTTATCTGATTATCCTGACCGGTAAAAGTTGGCGTTGGCGACTGATTCTGAAATTCACCATCCTTATAATTAGGAGATTGTTTGATTCTTTCCAATCTTTCCCCTTTGGGTAGTTTTCCAAAATTTGTTCTGCCAAGGACGATATATGATAACAGCGATAAAAAGAATAATGATGTAAATGAGATATACATAATACGTTTCATGAATGAACTTTATTAAAAGAAGCTGCCTCATAAAAGACAGCTTCTCTCTACTTTTATTTTTTCAAAGAAGCCATATCAATAACAAAACGATATTTCACATCTCCTTTTGCTAATCTGTCAAATGCTTCATTGATTTGCTGAATATTAATTAATTCAATCTCAGCTGTAATGTTGTGCTCGGCACAGAAATTCAACATTTCCTGAGTCTCGGCAATACCTCCAATATTTGAACCGGAAAAACTCTTTCTTCCTCCAACCACATTAAAGGCACCTATTTCAAGAGCTTCGGGTGGTAAACCTACCAAAACCACAGAACCATCCGGACGTAATAAGTTAAGATATGTATTAACATCATGCTTTGCCGAAACAGTATCTAAAATGAAATGCAGACTTTTGGCATATTTACTCATTTGTTCAGCGTCAGTAGATAATACAGCTTCGTCAGCTCCCAAACGTTTGGCATCTTCTACTTTCGATGGTGATGTAGTAAACACTACGACATGAGCACCCATCGCTTTAGCTATTTTAATAGCCAAATGTCCTAAACCACCGATACCTAAAATACCAACTTTTTTACCCGGTCCGGCTTGCCAATGCTTTAAAGGAGAATATACAGTGATGCCAGCACAAAGCAATGGAGCAGCTGATGCCAAATCAAGTTTTTCGGGTACGCTAAGTACATATCTCTCGTTGCATACATAGGTTTCTGAAAAACCACCTAAAGTTGCTCCTCCTAAATACTTATCAGGGCTATTGAATGAAAAAGTTACTCCTTCATCGCAGAATTGTTCCAAATCGTCTTCGCAGTATTCGCATTTTCCGCATGAGTCTACAATACAGCCCACAGCAGCAAGATCTCCAACCTTGAATTTTTTGACATGTTCGCCCACACCAGTTACTTTTCCTACAATTTCATGACCCGGAACAATGGGAAACATTGTATGGCCAAAATCATTCTTAATCTGATGTAAATCAGAATGGCAAATACCACAATAAAGAATTTCCATTTCCACATCGTGAGGTTGCAATTCTCTCCGTTTAATATTCATTGAATGTAAAGGTACATTTACAGCCTCTGTTCCATAGGCTTTTACTTCATTTGTTTCCATACTTCTTTGTTTTTGTTTATTCAGGTATAACTTCGTTTAAGCATTTCAATGCATTCAGAGTGCGAGGATATCCAATGTAGGGTAAAAGCTGTGTGGTTACACTTAGCAAGGTCTCTTTGTCATTACCCACTTTTACATTACCTAAAATATGACCTTTAACCTGTGATTCAGTTCCACCCATGCTGATGAGCATTGAGAAGGTTAATAGTTCTCTGGTCTTTGCATCTAAACCGGTACGAGTTTGATAATCACCGAAGCAATTTGCAGACAGGTACTTTTGTATATGCAGTTGATTCTTTGGTGATTGTTCGTACATTTTGTCAATCATTTCTCCAAAAATATCTTTTTGAAGAGCCAATCCTTTTTCCATACGGGTTTCTGGTGTGGTGGTCGATTGTCCTTTTACTGGTAATTCAATACCCCTTTCCTTTAGTATTTCGTTGGCAGCATAAATAAAATCTATCACCTTGGCCACTCCAACATAAGCAACCGATTGATACAGAATTTCCTTAATTTCAACCGGTGTAACACCCACATTAAGAGCTCCATTTACAAACATTTTATATTCCGTAAGTGCACCCTGAGCAATGGTGGAACCCATAATCATCATCACTCTGGTTTTAGTATCCAGATTGCCATATTTGATTACTTCATCAAAAGCAAAATTATCGAATATCTCAATCAATTCCGGGTCGGTTTGTTTAGCTTTTGATTGGTATCCGGGCCATAATTCTTCATGATTTTTAATAGCTGCATTAGTCAGGTTGATCTCCTTACTGCCTGAAGCGGTAGTCGCTTTTTTATATTGCTCGTCATCCACAGCCTCTAACCAGGTATTTTTGCTATTCTGAGGATTTGTTTCAATTGCCAGATGCGAGAACCAACTATCAGGAGCAGCTCCATGCCAGTGAACCACATTAGCCGGAATCTCAACCACATCACCCGGTAAAAGCAAACGTGCCGGTTCACCTTTAGCCTGATAATATCCTTTTCCAGCTATTACAACAAGGATTTGACCACCAGTATGGCTATGCCAGTTATTCCGGCAGCCCGGTTCAAAGGTTACATTAGCTATAGGACAATTCAGATCTTTATTTTTTGTCAGCGAAGCCAGATAAGCCTGTCCTATAAAGTATTTAGAATACATTTCGGGAAGTTTGTCTCCCACAGGGAAATTACTTATTTTAGGAATTTCTTCTTTCATATTTTGTGCATTTAATTGATTGTTTTGGTTGAAGAATGAAATTACAGCAACCATTAAAATTGTTACTAAGTTCTTCATTTTTGTTTCATAATTATATGAGTTACTTCAAAGTGCTCATATCAATAACATATCTGAATTTTACTTTTCCTGCCAATACGTTTTTATAAGCTTTAGTTATGGCATCTCCGTCGGCTTTGATAATTTCCACTTCGGGATAGATATCGTGTGCTACCGAATAATCGAGCATTTCCTGTGTTTCTTTCATGCCACCAATTTGAGAACCATACACATTTCTGCCTGCAAGGAACACAAAATCCATTACTTTAAGTGTAGGTTGATTATTGAATGCCGGTAATCCAACAATGGCAAAATTACCCTTGTATTTGGTCATTCTAAGATACATGGATGGATCATACATTGCAGGAATGGTGCTTAACACAAAATCAAAAGAATCGTCCATCCCTTTTAATTCTTCTTTATTATTGACGTTTATATATTTCACAGCACCCATTCTTAAGGCATCTGCACGCTTGTCTTCCGTAATATCAAATACGGTAACTTTTGCGCCTAATTTTACAGCATATTGCACGGCCATATGACCAAGTCCACCAAATCCTGCAATAGCCACATTATCTCCTTTTTTAACATCAGATTGCATTAGTGGTGAATAGGTCGTAATTCCGGCACATAATAAAGGAGCTACTTTTTTCATATCCGCATTTTGAGGAACTTTAACTGCAAACCTGTCTTTTACAACAATATTATTTGAGTATCCACCTTGCGTAATTTCATTATTATGAAATGAGTCATGAGCATTATAGGTCATAACTACTTTTTTACAATATTGTTCTAAACCTGCTTTACAATAATCGCATTCTCCACAGGAGTTTACCATACAACCAACACCGGCATAATCGCCTACTTTAAATTTGGTCACATTCTTACCTACTCTGGTTACTTTTCCTACAATTTCATGTCCTGGAACCATTGGATATATTTCATTCCCCCAATCTTGGTGAGAGTGGTGTAAATCGCTATGGCATATACTGGCGTACATCGTTTCAATGAGAATATCATCATCTCCAAGGGCATGACGCGTAAACTCATAAGGTTTAAATTGCCAATCGTTTGAAAAAACAGCAAGACCTTTGGCTGGGATTCTTTTTTCCTGAGCATTAACTTGCAATACAGATAAAATGCTCAATGTTATGCTTAAAAATAGATATTTCATAAGTTTTGTTTTTAAATTATACTAATCATTATCAACCATCTTTTGGCTGCTTTCAGGATATCGATGTCCAAGAATCTTGATTTTTGCTAATGCAGTTTCAATCAGAGCTAAATCATCCTTATTTAATTCAAGATTTGCTGCTCCTACATTTTCTTCAAGTCGGTGTATTTTTGTTGTTCCTGGAATTGGTACAATCCATTCTTTTTGAGCGTGAATCCATGCTAAGGCAATTTGTGCAGGAGTTGCCTCTTTTTCCTGAGCAATTTGGGTAATCAACTCAACCAAAGCTTGATTTGCTTTTCGGTTTTCAACATCGAAGCGAGGTATACCATTGCGAAAGTCGTTGACATCTAATTCTGTATTTACATCAATATTCCCTGTTAAAAAGCCTTTGCCAAGAGGACTGAAAGGCACAAAGCCAATACCTAGTTCTTCAAGAGTTGCAAAAGTTTTTGTTTCAGGCTCCCGCCACCACATAGAGTATTCGCTTTGTAAGGCTGACACCGGCTGAATAGCATGAGCTTTGCGTATATTGGTAACTCCAGCTTCAGACATACCAAAGTATTTTACTTTTCCTTCCTGAATTAAATCTTTAACTGTACCGGCAACATCTTCAATAGGAACATTCGGGTCAATTCGGTGCTGGTATAGCAAATCTATAGCTTCTACATTTAATCTTTTTAAAGAGCCTTCTACAGCCTGACGGATGTAATCTGGTTTACTGTTTAGCCCAACCGGCTGACCATTCTTAAAGTTAAAACCAAATTTGGTAGCAACTACAATTTTGTTTCTAAATGGAGCAATCGCTTCGCCAACAACTTCTTCATTGGTAAAAGGACCATATATTTCGGCGGTATCAAAGAATGTTACACCTAATTCGTAAGCTCTTCTAATTAACTTAATAGCCTCTTGCTTATCTATAGCAGGGCCATAACCAAAACTTAAGCCCATGCATCCTAATCCTAGTGCAGAGACTTCTAATCCTTGATTACCTAATTTACGCTGTTTCATATATTTATGTTTTAAATTGAAAAAAAAGTATTATTTCTGCTTTGAAATAATCACGTTGCAAAATTATGCCGTATTTCCGGGGTGAATGTTATACATTTTACTGATATGCATACCATTATTACAGATACCAGTAGTCTTATGAATTAAATAACAAAAAAAGTTCTACTTTTGTCTTGCAACTAATATATAAATGCTTATGAATGAGATTATAAAAATAGATAATATATGTGATTATAATGCTTTTCTCGGACTGGAAACATTGCATCCATTAGTTAGTGTTGTTGATATGTCAAAGTCTAACAAGATAACACATATGCGTCATAATTTTGGCTTTTATGCCATATATCTGAAAGATGTAAAATGCGGAGATCTGATTTATGGACGCAACTATTACGACTATCAGGAAGGAACATTAGTATGCATTGCACCGGGGCAGGTTCTTGGTGTTGAAGATAACGGCGAGTATTTTCAGCCAAAAGGCTGGGCATTGTTGTTTCACCCTGACCTGATTCGTGGAACTACGCTTGGACGAAATATGAAAGACTACACATTCTTTTCTTATGAGGTCAATGAGGCTCTTCACTTGTCAGAGCAGGAGAGAGTTGTTGTCATTGACTGCCTGCATAAAATAGAACTGGAATTAAATCATTCAATTGATAAGCACAGCAAAACTTTGATAACATCAAACATAGAGTTGTTGCTTAATTATTGCAAGCGTTTTTATGATCGCCAGTTTATCACTCGTGAACATATAAATAAAGATGTAATTGTCCGGTTTGAGAATCTGCTTGGAGATTATTTTTCGTCGGACAGACCACAGAACATTGGTCTGCCTACCGTAGGATATTGTGCCAACAAGCTCAACCTATCAGCAAATTATCTGGGAGATTTGATCAAGAAAGAAACTGGTAAATCTGCGCTGGAACATATACAGCTAAAGTTAATCGAAACCGCAAAAGATATGGTGTATGACACAAGTAAATCGGTTAGCGAGATTGCTTATGAGTTGGGCTTTAAATACCCTCAGCATTTCAGCCGACTGTTTAAGAAACGTGTTGGCGTTTCGCCGAATGAATATAGAGTGCAGCATTAATAATTGATATATACATGGAAGGAGAAAATTATCCCCTTCCATTTATTTTTTAATTAAAGCGGTCTTACCGGAATACAGATATCAAGAATAAATTTCTTTTCCGGGTGCTCATTATGGTCATTGTAATATAACTCATAAGTACTGCCATCCCCCGGCTGGTATCCATTTTCTGTAAACCACAAACACATAGTATTCCAGGCTTGTTCGAATTCATTTACAGTAATTTCAAAACGTCCTACAGCGTATTTTCCTCCTTCAACAATCATTTTACCAATCTCTCCGTCTACTTTAACATCTTCATTAACGGTGATACAAGCATCCTGGCGTACATTCTCAATATCGGTAATTGAAGGATCGTCATGATAAACGGTCAGTGATTTAGTTTCCGGAAAGTTCAGTAACCCTCTTGGTCCTGCCCATTTTACTAATTTCTCATACGCTTTGCAGATGTCTTTGAAAGCACCTTTGTGACGACAATAAATAACTTTCATCTCCGGCATTTCTTTAATTTCAATCTTTGTGTTCATAATAATTAATTGTTTTAAATTGATGCTGCAAAGTTGCAAATCAATGCTGTGATGTTGTTGATTATTCTTGCTGAACACTTTACCATCCTTGCTATAATAAGAACCATTGATGACAAGGAAAGCTTTTTCTCTGTTCCTGAAATCCGTAGCCGATGTATTGAAATACTTTCTGAAAGTACGGCTAAATATAGACACACTGCTGAAACCGCAGTTATAGGCAATCTCACTGATAGGAATATCTTTGTATTCCCTGATTAAAGAAGCTGCTTTTTCTATTCTGATTCGTTGAATGAAAGCTGATAAACTCTCGCCAGAGAATAATGTAAATATCCGATGGAAATGATATGGAGACAGATTGGCCACGCCGGCTACCGTTCCTAAGGATAAAGGTTCGTTTATATGGTTGTCTATGTAATCCATTACCTTATTAATCCTTGCAATATATTCCTGTTTGCTTTGCTCTTTAACGCTCATATCTTTGTTTTTCAGTGAAATAGCAAAGGTAATTTAATTCCTTGTTTTCTGTTTTACTTATCTTGCTCTTTTGTTTCTCTTGATAATTATTGTTTTGAATAAAGCAGAGTAGCCTGCTTTTGTGTACAACAAAATATGGTTATTACTATTATACAGCTATTGTGGAGAAATTATTTAGTAATCCGATTTTGCATATAATTCATCAATAACCCATAGGCATGAGCTTGTTGTATATCTTTTTATTTGATGTCTATCTCCTTTTTATGAAAGTCCGAACAATTCCAATTAAATTTATTAACCAATGTAATCCAATTGCAAACATTAAATATACGAACCAAACAAGACTTGAACCTCCAGCACTATTAAATGCCAAATTGTAGAAAAAGAATCCACTATATAATCCTAAAACAGTTAGGTTTATGATACATGTTTTTAATCTCTCTTTGCTTCTTAAAATCAAGGTGAAAAGTGTCAAAGCATAAATAGCATAGCAACATATCAAGATTAAATTGTCTTCTGTCATGGTCTTTTTTATTTTTTTAATGCTATCTTTTTTGTTCGGTAATCGAAAGTTTATCACTTATAACAAACTGAAAAATTACAATTCTGCCTATAAGTCTTTATTTCTGGTTTCAATCTCTTTCCTCTATTCTTGCCTTGATTAACGATTTGATAAATTCGGTCCTTGCGATTGTCCAGGTAAGCATTATAATTGTAGTAATACTCGCTTGGATGAATGCCTTTTTTTATAGCAGTAAAATTCTTTTGTAGCCTTGCAATGCAGCTATCTGAATCTTCTATTGGCTCATCTGAATTATATGTAGGCCAAAGAGCTTTGAATATAGGTCCATCAGTTTCTCTTATAACCTGACAATGAAGCAAGGATATAAGTGTTTCATCAAGAACCTTTGCACCAGTATCTATCGTATCGTTGAGATTTAAAACATTGATAGCCTTGGTGATTTCTTTTTCAAATGTAGTATTTGTTCTCTTTACTCCTTTAATCGGTTTGTCAAATTCAAAATTCCAATAATCACGATATTTGTTTGAAAAGAGTGGAATTGCATAATAATCTCCTTTTGAATTTATTAGAATCATAATTTGTTGTTGATCTTCAATGCTGTCGGGAGTAGAATACAATTGAAGTTGAAAATTGTTATTCCCGTATATTACTGTCCTAACCAACTTATAATAGTCTAATTGATTAGATTTTCCTCTAGGCAATTGAGGGAACTTATTAGTCAAATCAGAAATTGCCTTTTCGACATTTGCTTCTGCTGTTTTTGGCTTACAACTGAAAAAAGTTATCACTATTAATAACTGAAGAAGAAATATTTTAAATAAAGGTGATTTCATAATAAATTCTTTTTTGTTTTTAAGCTCTGTTTTATCTTACTGTTTTTTTAATCTTTATAAACAGCAAGTCTTATTTGCCTATAACCATTATTGTTGCCAAACATAAATAAATAAGCTTTAAGGCCACTATTGTTTTTCCATTTTATGTCATCTCTAAATGCTGAGTCAGAAGTCTTATTTTTCTCAATGTTTATTTCAATAGGCTGTCCAAGTGTTTTAGTCAGTTGATCTTTTAATCTATTGAATTTTATTTGAAATGCTTTAAACTTATTCGTGAGATTTTCTGCTTCAGAAAAGTCGATTTTCTTTTTTTCTAAAAAGTCCCATTGATAGAGAATTACTTTTACTAAGCTGTCATTCGCAGAATAAAAATACTGCGTTTCAAGTTGGAAGTTTGGTTGTTCCTTGGTAATATAAGTTTTAGGTGTTTCTAGAATAAATTTCTTTTTGTTCGGATAAATTCCGGCTCCAATTCCAATTAAATGATTTGGTGTAATGTCTCTTGAATGAACACTATTTTCTAATTTAGTCACTGTCGAAATTTTTAGTAGTTGTAATTCATCAAATTTCTCTTTTTGGAAAATATGTTTGTCTACTCCGCAAGAAGCCAAAGTAAACAATATTAATGTGGCTATAATTTTTGTTATCCGCATAAATTAACTTTTTAGTATTACTGTTAACGACCCAGGCTAAGGGCTTAGTTATATCTTTTTCCGTTTATTGTCAATTCAGTATTCGGAAACATCTTACATATTCTTTCTATCTGCGAATCAGAGATCTTTCCAGTCATTCTAAATTTACTAATGTTGATTTTGCTCATTTCGTCAGGTATTTGAATGTCATCAATGAAGGTAATATCAAGATTCTTGATATGATTCAATTGCATTATTTCTTTAGGTACTGTTTTCACTCGAATTGCAATTCCACCAAATGGGTCATCTGTATTGTCTGATTCTACGAGAGTTTTTTATTAAAATCAACAAAATACTTTCTGAGTTTTTCGGGATTGCTATTTATATGTTGTGCAAACCCCTGACTAATGAGTAACCAAATCATGTCAGGAGATAATACAAAAGGGCGATGGTCAGAATATGCCCGATACATTCCATTAAAAAATGAATGATATTCATAGGTCACCAAACTATCTCTGAATTGACTTTGGGCAATAATATTATAAGGTATGTCTATTTTTGTTTTTTTTAGCTCCCATTCAGAGATACTTAAGTCGGATAAAATCATATTCTTAAATACCTTGTCGCAAGGTACAAGCCTCAATAAATTATCCGGTCTTTTTAGATTTTCTACGTTGAATGTTATTTCTTTTTGAGAATATGTCATCAAAGGAATAAATACTAAAATAAGGGCCAATGTTTTTTTTCTCATGATTGTTGCTATTCGTTCTATTTTGTATAATGACTGCTAATATATGTGACTTCATGCTGGGTTGTTTTTCAATATATCGGCATTGGTGCTTTGCGGGAGCAAAATCAGCTAAAAGCGCATAAGCACTAGTTTTTTAATCGTATTTGTTTTTCTGTCTAAATTTATTGTACAAGTTATTTCTATCTAAAAAGTTGTATCCTAAATCTAACGTTATAGCTTTGTTTTTCTCCTTAAACTGATAATACCTTCCGTCTGTTATAATTTCTTTCTGGTTGTCCTTCTCATCCCAGTATCTTAAAATATATTTCTTCTCGAAAACATGTTTAACTTCTCTGCTTCTATAAAGTTCGATGGACAAATAAAACCTTTCTGACCTTTCTAACTCACATATTAGCCCTTTGTTTTCAAAGCAAGCAGGACTAATTGAAAGAGGTTCTTTCGTGTTGACCTTAAATGGCTTCAAATCTAATTTTTGATATAAGAAACTAACTGGAGTATAAGCCCAATAAAGTTCTCTAGGTGCTTTATGTCCGTAATCACTGATAGTCTTATATATTTTATTGTCTTTAATGAATGTTATTGTAATTGTTTGATCATCTGTCCAGTTAGCAGAATAATTATTATCTAATTTGTCAATATTTGCTTTTTTGAAATTCAATTCAATTCTATGGTAATAATCTTGATTAATTTTGGTTCTTCGTCACTTTAGGTGCAAGCTATTCAGATAAAAGTCTTTATTCATAGGCATTTCAAATGTTTTTCTATCTTGAATATTATACCCCGTTATCTAAAGTCATGATATTGTCAAAAGTCGTGATAAAGGGAAGTTCTATAGAAATTTCTAACAACCTCTAAAATTAAGCCACTTAAATATTTGTATATATCTGATTATCAGATAATAAGGTGTTTTAAAAGTTGTAGATATGCTTGAAAATTAGTATCTTTAAGCTGACCAAAGCATCAAGACTCCAATGAATCAAAGCATATCTACAGTTGGCAAAGTTACTACAAATAAGCCTATTTACGTCAATGTTAACAAAAAGAAATCAACTATATCTTTTAAACTTCATATTCCCCATTATCGCCAGGATAGAGTCTCTATAAGTGGGAAATCGTACACTGTAGAATTGTCCCGTAACTCTAATAGTAGCCGCTGTCCGGCCTGTGGTTGTTTGAGTCAAAGCTTACATGGGCACTATATACGCCAACTTCAGGGCTCAGAAATATTTAATCATCCCCTGACTCTATTGGTCAAAACCCGCAAATTTCGTTGTCGAAATGAGCATTGTCTCCGCAAGGTCTTTAGTGAGGACCATTCCTGCATGGCTTCTCCCTATGGCCGCAACACTCTGGAGGTAGAAGAACGTATCCGTGAAGTATCTCTAAAAGTCACATCCCGTACTGCCAGTGAGCTTTTACACGAGCAGAACATCTTCTGCAGTCAATCTGCCTGTCTACGGAGTGCTCACAAGAAATTGCCCTCAAAAAGTAGTAATTCTCTACCTGTGGCTATAGGTATAGATGACTTTGCACAGAAGAAAGGGCATATCTATGGGAGTGTTATTGTAGACCAGATGACCCATCGTCCCATTGCAGTACTTCCTTGCCGGGAGGGGGATGAATTAGAGCAGTTCTTGCGAGATAATCCTCAGATACAATATATAACCCGAGACCGGGGGCGAAACTTTGTTGAAGCTATTAATCGTATCCTACCCGGTGTTACCCAAATCTGTGACAGATTCCATTTGATAAAGAATCTGGTGGATGCTCTGACGGAAGAAATAGCCTCATTATTCCGGCTAAGTGTGCATAAGCAAACTTATTCTTATCCCTCCACGGAAGAATGCAGAACCAAAATCATGGAAGCTCTTTATGGCCTGGGGGATGCCAGACATCGACATAAACTGAACCTGTTTGTGCAAGCAGATAGCCTTATCAGAAAAGGAATGAGCATTTCAGAAACAGCCCGCCAATTAGGAGTGCATTCACTGGTTATCTGGCGTTTGGTACGTCACCATACAGGCAAGGATTATATGTCTGCGCAGCAAAAGAGTATATTAAAACATGTCGATGAACTGGCTTTGGAAATCAGCCATGGATGTACGGATATAAAGAATTTGAAGAAGAAAATGGAAGGCAAAATGGATGCGATTGCAATCTCGGCTGCCACGATAGGAATCAGAAACAAAATAAAGCAAGAACAACAGGAAGTCAGGAAATATAACAAAAATATAGCTGAAAGGAAAAACAAAAAACACGCATCAATAAGGAGCATACGGAGATTTATATTGAAAGGGGAATCCGCCGTGCAAAGTCTTACTGATCTATTGAAGAATCCATCAATAAAACAGGTTGTAACATTAGGATTGAGATTCAAGGAAATGATAAATGGAAATCTCAGGCAATGGTCTCTGGAAAATTGGATAAAACAGGCTATGGAATCTGATTCAAAAGCTATGAGGGCATTTGCTTGTGGAATAAAAGCAGACCAACAAGCGGTGCAAAATGCAATGGATATTTATTTGAACAACGGACTCTTGGAAGGAACTGTCAATAAAATAAAGGCCATCAAAAGGCAGATGTTTAATAGGGCAAGCTATAGACTACTTAATGTCAAACTCATTGCGTTTAAAACCTAATAGCTTGCACCTAAAGTGACGAAGAACCTTAATTTTAGATATAAATAAGCCTGTCTTAGTGTTATAACCTTGTCCATAGAAAATGAAATTACCATATTTGTCAATACTTGTGTTGCTTATAGGGCAAGTTCCGTAACATGCTGAAGAAGAAACTAAAATCATATCGAAAGTCTGGGCTTTGTCAATTCTATAGTGAGTCTTTGCATATTTGAAAAATACAGTATCATCTACTTCTAAAGTTAAGGTGTCAGATGTAATACTCCGGATTTTAATTCCTTTCCAAGTGCTGTCAGCTAAATCAAATATTTTTAAGCTATCATCTTCCACTTTATATTTTGTGTCATTACCAAGAAAAAATATCTTTTTATCTTCTCGACTCTTTCCGTCAATTTGTTTAAAGTAACCACGTTTATCTTCACAGGAATTATTACTATAAAATATATATCCCTTTCTGAAATTTATGTTCTCAGAAATTGAGGGAGGGAGAGGAAGTTCAATTGTTTTTCTTCCTTCTTTCTTTTCTGCGTTTCTTGCTTCATTATCTGTACCCACTTTCACAAAAATCCATTCTCCACATATTGATTTCTTGAATTTTTCTTCTCTCTTAGTCTTACAAGAAATCAAGTAAAATACAATCAATAATATGGTTATAAGTTTTATTTTCATTGACTTTGTCTTTCTTTTTAAATTCTGACTAACGATCTGGGTTGTGGGCTTTGAAGATTCGCTGGAGCGTTTGCTGTCGCGGAACGACAAAGTGAACGCATAAGCAAACCGGCTAAAAGCACATTAGCTACCAACTGCCTATAAGTATGTGTTAGCCATATTTGATTTCTTTATTCTATTTTGAATTTATATTTTAGTCGATAAAACTCATCTGTAATGGCCCACCACTGAAATGTTTCGTGATTTTCATATAAACTTGCTCCTCGTGATTTTTTGTCTTTTGTAAAAAGTAATTCGTAACAATATGAGGTTTTGGCTAATTTTTTAAACATCCCGAATGAACCAACTGTCGCAATTCTGCTTGAGTCTGGTGATAACGGTGGTTTGACTACAAATTCCATGTCTATATTGCCCGTATATTTTCTACTCCATGTTGAGTCATTTCTTTGAATTGATAAGGTTCCCCAAAAATATCCTGGCAAGTACTCTCCATAAATCGTATCTCTTGAATTATTTGTTAGTTTAAAGAATGGACCTTTATAATCTTCATCTCCGAGTTTAGTACTATCTAAATTTATAAGAACTGATTTTGGAGCTTTGTAATACTTAGTTACATAAATAATTCCATGAGGAATTGGAGGCTTTTCTAGCCACTGTCCACCTTGTCTGGTTTGTTGTCTGTCTATGTAAAATGAAATATCAATTTTTACATCGGTTTCTTTCCCGTTTAGTTTAAAATCATATGTAAGAGAATCAGTCTTTAAGTTGTTATTAGCAAAAAGAACAGAGAGCGAATAGTTTCCTGATTCTTCTATATAATAGGGCTTGAACAGGTCTATCGTTTTTAGTGTATCAGAATATAACTTTTCAATCTTGCCACTGGGAAAATGAAGTTTGATAACAGAAAAGACTGGTCTTTTAAAATCCTCAGAGTATTTGTAATTCAATTGCTAATCTGTCTGACCAACAAGTTTTACACTTATAAGGACTAAAAATAAGACATATGTTAATCTTCTGTTTTTCATATAGAAGTCGTCATTTAAAAGAAGGGAACGTTTTGTATGTGACAAAACAACAATAACATTCCCTTCATGATGTACCAAGTACTTGACAAAGATACAATAAGAATTGAAATTCTACCAAATTTAATGAAGTTGAGCTTGCATTAATTCCAGCCCCATCGGGATTTGTACCTATAGCATAACTCGAAATATAGGGAGGGAGTTAATAACTTTTGAAGCTCCTAATAATCCAGGCACCTTAACCACAAAAGTTGTAACCGACCATGCAGGCGCAGTATAAGTAATTTTGTTTGCTGAAAGAAGACCCTTTTCAGTTTTAGAGGGAGTAGTTTTTTCAGTTGCATTCTCTTTACTACTATCACCGCCCGAAGTACGATATGTTTTAAAACCACTTATCGTTTGAAATTTTGTCAAATCAACAATATATGAATTTGAATTTGTACTATTGTTTACAATTACCACTACTACTTCCTTATTATCTGATTTTAAAAAGCTCATACTGTTTCCACAATTGTTGTCAATCTGGGTGTACCCTACTTTAGCGTAATTAGCAATTTGTTTACGAATATAAAAACTTCTTGTGTTTTTGAGAGTTGCAGCCTGATAAGGATTATTTTCATTCCAATTTGTTTGCTGAAATAATCCCCAACCATCATCATACGACATTGCCTGCCAATCGCACCAAACTTCACATTTGAGATTGCGCATATCTTCTATCATCCTATAAGCCATATCGTAATGTCTCCACCACCATTGCCCACCTGAAGGAAGTACCCATCCCAATGGTCCCGTTTCTGTTTGCCATACATTTTTTCCTGTATTAAATCCATCGGAGAATAAAGCAGCTTTTTCAGACCATGATCCACCATAGGTATGTGTTGCCAAAACAGATAAGCCATTGTATTCATTAATGTGGTTTGCCCACAAATCATGCATATTGGTTCTTGTTTCAGCAACTGTATTACAATCGGATGCAATAAGTCCAATATCACTTATGCCATATGTTTGTTGACTTCGCCATAAATTCCAGAGTATTGTCGCTTGTGTATTATGTAATATTTCACATCCGTCCTGATTACCACCAGCTTTCCACCAATTAGAATAAGGCTCATTAAATGGTTCTATATATTTTATATTCCAATTTGAATGTGCTGTTCGTAAAGTTTTAGTTACAGAACAAAGATAATCAGCAAAATCATCTTCAAAACCCGGATTAAGGTTTTCACCTCCATTCCATTCACCTGCGCTACAATAAGTTTTGGTCATAAAATAAGGTGGTGAGTTTGAAAACATTTCCGTTATAATATCACCATAAGTAGAGCGTAAATTTGCTAATTTGTTCATTACAGATATTTGACGAACGTCATTGTTCACATTTACAACACCCCAACCTTGACCATCAGGATAATATGATCTGTAACCTGGCATATTTCCACCATCTTTTCTCATATGATTACCCCATTGACAACTGGGATTGTCACCTCCTCCAATATTAAAACGAAAGAAATTATAGTTCATTTGAACTGCAATTCTATTCGCTATATCATTAATACTAGCTTGTGGCATGCCCCCAACAAGATTAGCCCACCAACATAAAGAAACGCCCCAACCTTTTATAGTTTGGTACTTAGTTTGAGGTGTATTTGTAATGGTCGTTTGAGCACAAATACTTAATGTAATTAACCCTAACGCTATTACCGTTAGAATAAATTTAGCTTTTATGTTTTTCATAATATAAATTATTAATTTTAATCAATTCGTACATATCTAAAAAATGGAATCTACCAGAACTCATAATTATTTTCAATTTATTTGAAACCAGATTGCATGTAAGAACAAAAAGTCATTTTTTTAGTTTTTGTTGTTGATTTACCGTACAATTATTTTTCTAACCATTTTATTCTGACTATCTGAGACCAATAACATAAAAATACCAGGGTTTAGATGGATTGATGTCGCATTTAGCATTGTTTTTTGACTTTTCAGACTTCCATCAGATTGATAAATAGAAATCTTTAAAGAAGTTCCAGTAGTACTGTAGATATTTAGTTCATTTCCACTTATGTAAGTTTGAATTTGTTTTTCAAATGTATTGTTTTTTAAGTCTTTTGTATCAGATTTTAGATTATTAAGAATTTTCTGGAACCAAGCATCTTTGTAAGTTATAAAAGTGGCATCAGAATAATGACCATTATTTTTCAGAATCATGTATTCTTTGGGTTGTGTGACCTGATTGTATGCAGCAAAATTAATCGATGGTGGGCAAGTTGGATCCTGCAATCCTACACACATCAACACCGGACATTTAATTTTACTTGCCAGATTCTTGATGTCGAAATAACTAAGGTTTTTGAAAGTGTTAGTACTTGAAAAACTATATTTTGCCATAAATTGGTTCAAAATACTCATAGGCCATTCATCTATTTCGTTCACATTCTCCTTGATTTTATAATACAACGGGAAATCTGACAAAAATGGTAGTCGAGGTGCGATTGCCAAAATTCGCGAATCAAGTGCCGCAATAGCATAAGTTAATGCACCTCCCTGACTTTCGCCTTCTGCAAAAATTTTGTTAGTATCAACTTCGGGTCTTGTACAAACAAAATCAACTGCTCGTAAAGCATCCATAAAACACTCTCGGTAATAATATGTATTTTTATCTGTCAGACCGTTTACAAATAAATCGTCAACAGACGAATAATCTGTGCTAATTCCCATCCCTCTAATGTTATATGTAAAAACAACATAATCATCAGTTCGGTCAGGAATTGATGCAGTGACACCAAATCCGTTTGATAATACTATTGCAGGAAATTTACCCGTTTTATTTGGAACGCTTAAATATCCTTTTATTGTTTTCCCTTTAATAGATTTCATTTCCACATCGTAAATCAGATGTGTTCCATATGTTTGTTTGTAAGTAACTTTGTATTCAGGAGCCACACTGGCCAATTCTGATTTAGCAGCATCCCAGAAAGCATCAAAATCAGGTTGTGCATCATTAACCGAAGCCATTTGGTCTGGATTATACCCAATTTGTCTTACAATTTTGTTTCGTAGGATGGTACCATCTGTTACATCGAGGTAATAACGGTAAAATCCGGGAACCGGATTTGTAAGTTCATGACTAATTGTTTTGCTTTCACCTGCAGCAAGCGTTAACGGAATTTGTGTTAGTTTTACAGAGTCTTTGGCTGCCGAACGCACAAAAATATTCAATCCAAATGTGGCTGCAGAGTTGTTATTGTTTGTTATTTTTATTGTATTTAATGGATTCGTATTTACGAAATTCCAATCTGTATCTTCTGTGGTCATGTCGCAGCTTATCTGATCCAGAAAGGTTGCACTGCCAGTGCGGGCTTGTGAGTCGGCTGAAAAAGCCACCTGATCAATAAACCATTCCATGTTAGGTATATATGTGGAAGAATTGCCGCAAATGCCAATTGAATTTAACGCAGTGTTAGTCAAGTCGTAACCTGTCGACATTAAGTCAACCACCACATCACTCCATTCGTTTCTTTTCGAAACTGTTTGAGTAAACCAATGTTCGGTAGGTTCATATGTCAAAATAGAAATGCCAGAAAGTGGAGACTTAACCATTACATGCAAATAACGTGTATTGCTGGTTACTTTTACCGGATTATTGAAGGTTATGTTAGCCCGACACCACCAAACTGTTTCGTTTGTTTGCTTTACCTTCAATGCTTTTAATGTTTCGTTGGCACCTGTTCTTAGAGAATTATCTGCCAGTTGCAAAATCGATCCACCGCTTGTGCCAGCCATTGTAAATTGAGGATTTACTCCGTTGGTTTCAAAATCTGCCACGGTACAGGCCGTTTCAAACGTTGTAGTTCCTCGTGGATTTGGATCACCCGAAACTTCAATTTCGTCATAGTAGAAATTGCTGTTAGCAGCATATGTATTTCCCCAGTCCTGTGACATAAAATATAAGCCATAAATTGAAGAAACACCCGCTGTCTGAAGATCCAGTACTACATCAGTCCATTTTCCTGCAGAGAAATTAAAACGTACCTCTTTTGAAGGAACGAGCCACTTATTATCAGCTGTTGTATATCTTAGCCTTATATATCCAGCATACGATTGGTCGGAATAAACAAAAACATGCAGATATCGGTTGGTGGAACTTACAGTAATTGGATTCAACGGATCAGAAGTTAAATCAGCAGATTCAGTCCATGCCGAAGTAGCTCCTTTAACACGAAAATTAAGCGCACATTTTGCAGTAGTGTTAATCCCTGTTTTCGATGGATTATCCACAATTCCGAAAGAACCAGTAGTTCCAGTCCAGCTAAATTTATTAAATAAATCGGACGTGCCACTTTCAAAACCGGCAATTTTTTGAGCACTAAGGTTGTAAGCCAAAAGCGCCAATCCGAGCGAAAGTAAGAAGATTTTTTTCATATATATATATATTAATATTTTGTGCTAATATAGTACCTTTTATAAATTCTGTCTTTAAATATAATGACAAAAGCTTTATATATTGTAACAACAAGTATCCGAACATGGACAGCTATTTAAATTCTTTTTATGAAGGTCTTTGGTCTATTTTAGGATTTTTATTTTTAATTTAAACAAGCTATTTATTTTTTTTCGTAAGTAATTCCCGGCCAATCGTCGGTTCGAAATGGTGAAGCAGGTAGATTAGCTTCATTATACAGATTACAAACCGGATTTGCAGCCCATGCATACCGTACAGCAATGGGATTCTCGACATCTTTGCACGATACAATCACTTCATTCCCCTCTATCCGAGCATCAGCCCAATGAAAGAGATGATCGATACCGGCAATTGCAAAACCTTTGAGCATTTCTCCATTCGGAGTTTTTAGACCTTTATTGGCATATCTGAATGAAATCCGAATTGAATTTCTTTCTATGCGATATGAATCATAAATTGGACCCGAAAAAGTTATATTTTCGTTGTAGGCGTTTGCTCTGGCAATTAACGAAAGCCTACGTCCTACTTCCTGTTTGTTTTTAGGGTGAATATCTTTTGCATCGCCAATATCTATAGTAACAGCCATTCCAGTATTTTCGAGATGTAAGGTTTGCATTTGAGCTTCACGTAATTCGGCCCATGCAGCTTCACTTGGCTCAGTAAGTTGTGTGGTGTAATTAGCTAACTGAACAAAATAAAATGGGAAATCTGATTTCCATTGTTTCCGCCAGTCTTTAATCAACAACGGAAACAGCTCCCTATATTGATAAGCTTTGTCCGTATTACTTTCACCCTGATACCATATTACACCTCTGATAGTGAATGGAACAATTGGGTTGATCATTGCGTTATACAAAACGGTAGGTTGATTAGGATTATTCCATGTAATTGGTGCTGCCGGAATTTCAGTTAGATTAAACCCAATTTTATATTGCCACTCTCCTGCCAAACCTATTGATTTATCCTGTGATAAACTTAAATTCATCAAAGCGGCATTACCATACATTCCACCGCCACCTCCAGTATCAAAAACTCGAACTGTAATCACTCCTTTTCCAGCTTTTACCAAAGATGCCGGAATGCTGTATGTTCTGGTCAGATTCCAACCATCGGTATGTCCCACTTCTACTCCATTAAAATAGGTGATGTCATTATCGTCAATCATATCCAGATTTAGTGTCAATTTATTATTCTCCCAATCTTTTGGTATTTCAACAGTTTTTCTAAACCAAACAACGCCATCGAAATTTGGCAAACTTTGATTTTCCCAATTGTCAGGTACTTTTATTGATTTCCAATCTGTTTCTATCATGCCTTGATTTACCCAAACAGCTTTCCCATTTGATAAACCTCTATCTGCGTTAAAAACTTGGTTTTGCCATGCTATTGAATCTCGTTCGTATTTTTCCTTTAGTTCTTCTGGGGTAAATGATTTATTTTCCATAGCAATAACAGGTAATCTGAAATCAGGCATTGTTTTCAGCGAATTAGTGCTAGTCCATGCTTCTGCAATAGTTCCACCCCAAGATGTATTAATGATTCCAATCGGAATATTTAGATTTTCGTAAAGATTTCTGCTAAAAAAATATCCTACAGCCGAGAATTCTGCAATCGTTTTTGAAGAACAAGTTACCCAACCACCCATTTTAGGTGTTAAATCAGTCAATGGTTGACTACTAATTTTTTTTTCAACTGTAAAAAGCCTAATATTTGGATTATTAGCTGCCGCAATTTCTTGTTCATAGTTCATGATTTTCCCCCATCCTGCAAAAGGCATTTCCATATTAGACTGACCAGAACACAACCAAACTTCACCAATCATCACATTTTCAAGTTTAATTTTTTCACCATCAGTTATTTCAATGCTAAATGGTCCACCATAAACAGGAGTAGCAACATTCGTTTTCCACTTTCCGTTTATATCTGCGGTTGTTTCAATCGTTTTATTATTCCAGGAAGTTGTAATTTTTAGAGTTTTATTAGGCGTTGCTTCTCCCCAAAAAGGGACCTGTGACTGTTGTTGAAGTACCATGTTGTTAGTAAAAATTGCAGGAAGTTTTACATTGGCTGATACCTCAACTACTCCAAATATCAAAATTAATGCGCAAAGAATTCTAATGTGTTTTTTCATGTTATAAGTAAATTAATATTATTACAAAAGTGAGAAATATAGTACGTTAAAAAAATAGATAATTTCATTATTTAAATGGATAATTAAGTGATACCTCTTCTTTTAACCATTTAAGAAAATATCTGGACCAATGACTGGTTGATTTCTCAAATTCTGGAGGGTAAGATATGCCATAAAAATAAAGATATGAAGTATTATTTAATTCACCTAATCATTTTATCAATCTCTCCGTCTACTTTAATATCTTCATTAACGGTGATACAAGCATCCTTACGTACATTTTCAATCCTGGTAATAGAAGGATCGTCATGGTAAACGGTCAGTGATTTAGTTTCCGGAAAGTTTAGTAACCCTCTTGGTCCTGACCATTTCATTAATTTGTCATACGCTTTGCAAATGTCTTTGAAAGCACCTTTGTGACGACAATAAATAACTTTCATTTCCGGCATTTCTTTAATTTCAATCTTTGTGTTCATAATAATTAATTGTTTTAAATTGATGTTGCAAAGTTGCAAATCAATACTGTGATGTTGTTGATTATTTTACTGAACACTTTACCATCCTTGCTATAATAAGAACCATTGATGGCAAGGAAAGCTTTTTCTCTGTTTCTGAAATCCGTAGCCGATGTATTGAAATACTTTCTGAAAGTTCTGCTAAAGATAGACACACTACTGAATCCGCAGTTATAGGCAATCTCGCTGATGGGAATATCTTCATATTCTCTGATTAAAGAAGCTGCTTTTTCTATCCTGATTCGTTGAATGAAAGTTGATAAACTCTCGCCTGAGAATAATGTAAATATCCGATGAAAGTGATATGGTGACAGATTGACCACGTCGGCTATCGTTCCTAAGGATAAAGGTTCGTTTATATGGTTGTCTATGTAATCCATTACCTTATAAATCCTTGCAATATATTCCTGTTTGCTTTGCTCTTTAACGCTCATATCTTTGTTTCTCAGTGAAATAGCAAAAGTAATTTAATTCCTTGTTTCCTGTTTTACTTATCTTGCTCTTTTTATTTCTTGATTATTATTGTTCTGAATAAAGCAGAGTAGTCTACTAAGGTGAAATGCTACTTTGTGGGAGCAAAATCGGCTAAAAACGCATCACTAGCTAACTTCTTATAGGCGTTTACTGGTGGATAGGCTATCTTTTTTAATATATCTCTTCTTTAAACCCACTTTTATGAATGAGATATTCTCCTGCTTTTCTGAAATTGTCTCTTGGAGACCACCTATTCACAAACCAATATTTGTCTTTCAAATGTCCTTCAATAGTCCATTCTGCACCATCACAACCAAGCACCTCAATATCTGATTTTGAAGTCCAAAATGAACAATTACTTAATAAAGTTTCAAACTCTTTCCACTCTTTTTCAGTTAGCTTTATTGTTAGATTCAATATAATATCTGCTTTCCTATCAGCTCTTTTGATTACTTCTTTTTCGGGTTCTTCAGTGTTGTTTAATTTTGTAGTGTCATAATCTTCGTTTGGAAGTAATTTCGGTTCGATAAACTTAATTGGTTTTAGCCTATCCATAAATTCGGGCTGCTTGTCGAGTTCTTTTATTGTCAACCAAACTTTATCCTCATCTTTATTAAGTGATATTACAACTGGCCTATGAAATGAACGAAGCCAAAGAAATCTATATATATCGTGTCCTATGTAATAGTTGTGTAATATTGGTTCTTTAGCTGAATATAAAGCACTTGAAAACCAATTCAACATGAAAGTATCAATTTCTGTTTTTACTATACCTGTATCTCGCCTAATAGAAGTAGGGAAATAGAATGTTAATGAATCTTTAGGTACTCCTTGACAGTTTGATATTTTGGGATTTTTTGAATAATTGTCTTTCTCTGATTCTTTCATATAACATGAAATGAAAGAAAGCCCGAATAATAAAGCAATAATTATTTTAGTTAACTTTGTCATAGAATATATGTTTATTAGATAATTGAAAGTTTATCACTTATAACAAACTGAAAAATTACAATTCTGCCTATAAGTCTTTATTTCTGGTTTCAATCTCTTACCTCTATTTTTACCTTGATTAACGAGTTGATAAATTCGACAATTGCGATTGTCAAGGTAAGCATTATAATTGTAGTAATACTCGTTTGGATGAATGCGTTTTTTTATAGCAGTAAAATTCTTTTGTAGCCTTGCAATGCAGCTATCTGAATCTTCTATTGGCTCATTTGAATTATATGTAGGCCAAAGAGCTTTGAATATAGGTCCATCAGTTTCTCTTATAACCTGACAATGAAGCAAGGATATAATTGTTTCATCAAGAACCTTTGCACCAGTATCTATCGTATCGTTGAGATTTAAAATATTGATAGCCTTGGTGATTTCTTTTTCAAATGTAGTATTTATTCTCTTTATTCCTTCAATCGGTTTGTCAAATTCAAAATTCCAATAATCACGATATGTGTTTGAAAAGAGTGGAATTGCATAATAATCTCCTTTTGAATTTATTAGAATCATAATTTGTTGTTGATCTTCAATGCTGTCGGGAGTAGAATATAATTGAAGTTGAAATTTATTCTTATCGTATATTACGGTCCTTACCAACTTATAAAAATCTAACTGATTAGATTTTCCTCTAGGCAATTGAGGAAACCTATTAGTCAAATCAGAAATTGCCTTTTCGATATTTGCTTCTGCTGTTCTTGGCTTACAACTGAAAAAAGTTATCAGTATTAATAACTGAAGAATAACTATTTTAAACAAAGGTGATTTCATGATAAATTCTTTTTTGTTTTTTAGTGTTACTACTAATGACTGAAGTTATGGGCTGTATTTTCTTTTATTCACAATATTTCTTTATAGCGTCGGTTATCATTTGTTTCGTATCTCCAAGTTCGTAACCCTTTCTTAAGTCACTACAGATTTTGGATTTTCCGTCTGCTGGGATCTCAACGTTTTGTTTGGTTGCGTAAACTGTGATTTCACTATTTTTACTTAAAGTACGACTGTCTTTAAATTCATATTTTCTGATTCTTATAAAAGCTCTTTGACTATATGCATCTTTGTCTAAAGGCTCTATTTCAACTGCTTTATCACAGTCAATAAGTGCTTCATCAAATTTTAGGTCGTACAAATAAGCCCTACTTATATGAAAATAGACATCGTTGTAATTTGGATATAGTTCTAGTGTCTTGTTATAGTAGTTTACAGCATCTTTATAATAACCTTTTTCAAAGGCTTCAAGTCCTTTCTCAAAGAGCGAATTTGCTTTAATTACTTCTTTAGCAAGTCGTGCTTTTCCTGATTTATATTCTGTTTGCCATTTTATAACCCCAGTTGAATACCATTCAGTCCAAAGCCCTTCCTCTTTTCCATTCTTGAATATTCCTTTGCATTGAAGTTTACCATTTTGAAAGTATTTTCCTGATTCTCCGTTTGGTATACCTTTTGAATAGTTTCTGTATAATTTAATAGTTCCGTCTTTGTAATAATATGTCCTTAATCCATCGTCTACTCCATCATTTATAAATCCCTCTTCTTTCTTAATTCCATCCAAATAGTAGTCAATGTATTTCCCTGTGTATGGTTTCGAGGAGCCTATTAAACACCATTTATCACCAACTTTATACATTTTGTTGATAAATGACGGGATTCTTTTAATCTCGTCAGCTCGCTTAGTATACTCTTTCGTGAAAACGAAAATAAGCTTGTCGAAATCGTATATTTTATATTCTCCGAATTTTTCTTTGTTAGTTACAACCTCAAAATGATCAACAGTCTTTTCCGATAAGTTTCCTTCTTCTTTCGTAATTTCATGAAATATTGGAATTGAGTCTACAACGAATAATACTTTTTCTATCTTTTCTTGTCCGTAGACTATAGTAGATATTAATGTTAATAAGCTGAAAATTAGTTGTCTCATAAGTTCTTTATTTTTATTAAAAGCACAATCGCCACCTTTAATCTCTTGTTTTTCATATCTAGAAATCAAAGTTAGAAAGTATTTGTTTACCGCAGTTTTGACAAATAGCTTTTTTCCTTTTAAAGTTAATCCCTTGGTTGAATGATTTTTAATACTCGATACAAACTAACTTGTGTTCCATATTTTTCTTTTTTTAATTTGCTGCAGAACCTGCTAAATGCACATTGGCCGCCAACTGTCTATAGGTGTATATTAACTCCGTAATTTATTTGCAATTTTTCTCAATTAATTCATCCACCTGCATCATTCCCAAAGTCTTCACTTTCTCTAAATCTTCACATGCGGCATTTTTGTTGCCTAAGTTCATTTCACAAATTGCTTTATAGTAGAGACTTTCATAATCACTCGGAACTTTTTCCAAAGCTAAATCAAAATATGTAAGTGCTCTTGTGAAATCTAAATTAGTCATAGCAATTTTCCCTTTTTGTAAATAATTATACTTGGGTAGAAAGCTGTTGGAAGAAATGAACTTAAATGAAATTGACATTTGAACATCTACTTTACTTCCATTAAGTTCTCCAACTATCCAACGTCTTTTAGATTTTTCTAGTGCTTTACGAATTTGCTTCTCAAATTTATTGTTTATATTTTCCAAAACCTGTATACTGTCAACTAATCCGTTTTTCCGCACAATAAAAGTTGCAAAAAATAGATTATTGGTAGCCATTACTTTTTCTATTTCTGGGGTATTTTCGGAGCAAAAGTCAAAAAATGACTTATCTCCTAAAAATTTAGCATGAATTTTCTCTGTAGCTTTATAGACTGTATCATTGCTATTTATTAAAAGAATGTCAGAAGCTTTAACTGGCAGCTGATTTTGATAATCTTTTTCTTTGATAAAATAATATTTAAGGCAATCCTTGTCGGTAAATCCATTATTCCCTTTTTGAATTATGATTAGTTCGTTACTTGAAATCTTACTGATCTGAAAGCTATTTATTATATTGCCATACGAATTTTTTATCTCTATAATTTTACCGTTTGTTTCAAAGTTAAATGCAGTTCCTTTATCGTCAAAAGCGAAGCTCATAAATAACTTATTGCCTTTTTCAAATGTATATCGCAAATACTGAAATTTAATGGCTTTATTATCAGGTAATTCGGTGCCATCAGAATATGAAATTTTCGTTTTAATCCAGTTTCCGAAAATATCTTGAGCATTCGCCTGGATGCTAAAGAATATTAGAATAATAATCCATATTTTTTTTATTTCAGTTTTCATTATGTCACTTATTTGTTTCATTTTTTATTATGTCTGTTAATACAACTTTCTTTTTTAAGCAAAATTACAACTTTTGACGCGCTATTCAAATAATTGTTGGACATTTTATGTATTTACCTCTTACGTCAAGATGCAGATGAGTAAACCTTTGTGGCGTAATTTATTATTCTCCTTATTGCTATTACGATTAAAGTTATTAGCAATCCACAAATCCCAAAATCAAGGGCAAAATCTGCAAAATTAAATACTCCTATTCTTAACAATTCATAAGAACCTTTGATATCAATAAAATCAATTACTCTATATGGGTAATAAAAATGACTAATCAAGTTTCCAAATCCTGATGAAATAATTATCACAATAAAAAGCCTTATAAAAAAGTCGTTGATGTAATTATTATTTTTTATATTTAATAATCAAAGTTAGAAAGTTTTATTTAATTCACCTAATTATTTTCTAGTTATTTACAATTTGGTTGCTTACGACTTGGAATTCGATGTTCTCAACTCTTTATACTGCTGTTCAGAAAACGTGTTGGCGTTTCACCAAATGAATATTGAACATGGAACTAAATTTAGTTATGTGAAAAGTACTTCAAGGTTACTCTATAACTCCAATAGATTTTTTTTTCGAAAAAAATATCAGCTTATCTGCTACTAATTTAGACTAATGGTTTGATAATTAATGTATTATCTGGTAGGAGATAAAAATAATTACCATTTATCTCACACTAGTAATTTTCTAAGTTGTTGATTATCAGTATGTGTTTTTAGTAGCAGATGATTTTAGTTTAGTAGCAGATAGAAATCATCTGCCACTAACTTGAAGTCACAACCCTTCCAGCATTCAATAAATCTCCGGCGAGCTTTTCTAAATCTCTTTCCGGAGATTTTATTTTTCAGGCGAGATGTTTATGTAATCTTGTACAAAACAAAACATTCTTCTGTACAAAAGATTTAATTGTTTTGTACAGAAGAATGTTTTGTTTTGTACAAGGATGCACAAACTTGTCTAGTGGTTTTTTAAAAAGCAGACCGGGGTTTTGTGTAACTCCGGTCTGCTTTTTAAAAAGTCTCATTTATAATGAAAGACCGTTCCTGCTATTCAGAAAATGCTTCAGTAAATTTTCTAAAACGATTTAATCCTTCTAATAATACTGAACGGGGACAAGCGATATTCCATCGCATAAACGTATCACCGTTAGCACCGTACATCGTGCCTTCATTCAGCCACAGTTTGGCTTTCTCTAAAAGTAACTTTTCGATTTCTCCTGAATTCTTGTGAAGTGCTGAGCAATCCATCCAAACCAAGTAAGTGCCTTCAAGTATGGTTATTGGGAATTGTGGGAGTTGGCTTTCACAGAATTCCTTCATGCAGAGGTAATTATCGTAGAGATAGACGTTCAGCTGATTGAGCCATTCTTCTCCTTCGCTGTAAGCAGCTATAAGCGCTTCTACTCCAAAAGGATTCACATCACAAACCTCATTTATATTAATGGCTTTATCTACTTTGCTGCGTATTTCTTCATCAGCAATGATGATGTTGGCAATCTGAAGTCCGGCCAGATTAAAGGCTTTGCTGGGCGAAACACAGGTTGCGGAATGCAGTAATAACTCTTTGCTAAGAGAAGCAAAAGGAGTGTAGGTGTGTCCGGGGTGAACGAATTCGCAATGAATTTCGTCGGCAATGACGAATACATTGTGCCGTAGACAGATTTTGCCAATACGCATCAATTCTTCACGCGTCCATACACGTCCGGCAGGATTGTGAGGATTGCAAAGAAGCATTACTTTTACTGCCGTGTCAGCAGCTTTGCGCTCTAAATCATCGAAGTCTATTGTATAAGTGCGGTTGGCGTAAACTAAATCACTGGTTACTAACTCGCAGCCATTATTACGAATAGAGGAAAAGAAACAGTTGTACACAGGTGTCTGAACCAGTACCTTGTCGCTTGGAGATGTTACAGCTTTGATAATGGCGGATATTGCCGGAACCACTCCGGTAGTGTAGATAATCCACTCTTTATAAATCTGCCAGTTGTGCCTGCGACTAAACCAATCTATTGTCTTTTCATAATAAGCATCGGGTACCTTTACATAGCCAAAAATGCCATGTTCCACACGGTGCTTCAATGCCTCGATGATGGGTGGCGCCGTACGGAAATCCATATCAGCCACCCACATTGGAAGAACATCCGCATCCGCGGTACTGTCCCATTTGTAGGAGTTGGTGTCACGGCGAGGAGTTATTTCATCAAAATTATATTTCATCATGGGATTAATCAAAACAAGTGTGATTGTCCCAAAGCTTCAGTTCACAGTTGCCGGGAGCTTTAATGTTTTTATCAAGAATGATTTCGCCGTAGCTTTCGGCCGTAATATTACCACTACAGGGATTCTTTACGCTATGAACCGGACTGTTGATCGTAGCGTTTAAATTAGAATCTTCAAATGCAAGGTCGGCACTTTCATCCATCGTGCAGTTTTCCATTATCAGATCAGTGGCATAGCAAAGCGGTTGCGTACCCGAAATCTTGCAATTTACCAAACGCAGGTTCTTTGAATGCCAGCCAAGATATTCGCCATCCAGAACAGAATCATAGACTGTTACATTTTCAGTGTTCCAGAAAGCATCCTTGGAGTAGATTTCGGCATTTCTGATTTCTACATTCTTGCAATACTGGAAAGAATAGTTGCCATTCAGCGTAAAACCATCAATTTGTATGTCAGAGCCATGAGTGAAAAGGTAATCACCCTTGTCTACTTGTACATTACGTAACTCCGCATTACTGCAATACCAAAAGGTTTCCAAAGCATAAGGCAGTTGCACGTTTTCAAGTACTAAACCATTCATTTCGCGAAACATTTTAGGAGCTTCCACCAGCGTATCTTTCATGCGAAGATTCCGTGAGTACCAAAGTGCGGCACGTGCACCTTCTTTAAATAAACAGTTTTCTATAACAAAACCATCGTTGTGCCAAAAGGGATATTTACCCTGAAATTCACAGTTAAATGCTTCGATGTTCTTGCACTCTTTCAGTGCCGATTCACCAGGATAAACAGTGACTTCTTCCAGACGTAGGCCATTGTTAGCAAACAGTGGACGTTCGCCTTCGAAAGACGTATTTTTAATTAGTTCCATTTTATTACTCAATTTATTATCAGTTTTTTTGATGCTGCAAAGGTACAAAGACCCAACAGGCTTCTTTGTAGACAAATTACGGATAAGCATACCCGGATTACTGATATTCAAAAAACAAGTTTATTCTCTTCTGAATTGATAATAATAAAATGAATGCTTGTTTAGTAGCAGATGATTTGATCTAGTGGCAGATGTTTTTTTTATCTGCTACTAGTTGAAAGGCTTTATGGTAAATGGTTTTAGAAGTTTAGTGGGGGATAGGTAGATGATTTTGTGTTTTTATTTCTTATCGGTAATTCTTTTTATTTCCTTTTCGAATTTATCTAAAACAGTTGTCGGCATTTCTATTTTTTCGTTAAACTCAAAGCCGTGAAATTCTCCATAAATTTTAGTATTATTTTCTTTTGTCAACAAACTATCAAGTTTTAATCCGGTTGGTTTAATTTTGTAGTACAGAATTGGGTTGTAATCAGTTTTTGTCTCTGATTCTCCCCAAATTTCATTATAGTCCCAAAAACCGGCATATTCTTTAATTCCGTCATTGTCTAAGTCTGTTGCTTTAGAAATGAAAGTCGGTAAACTGTCTGTCTTTATAACTCTATAGTCTTTAATTATCAGTCTTTTCAAATAGTTTTTGTTTGGTCTGTCATTTATTTCAAATAATAGTTCAAACTTATTCTTTCCTGTCTGTAATACAATTGGATAAAGTTTGTCTCCAAATTCATATTCAAGTGATGTATCCTTATAGATCGTTTTTTCATTTTTTCTTAATTCAAAGAATGAGTATGTCTTAAAAGTCTTAAAGTCTTCTTCTTGCCCTAAGGAGACTTTAAAGCCAAAGTTAAGTAGTAAAGTCTTAGTTACTTTTGTTTTTGTGCTGTTATTTGCTTGTTTGCCTTTCACACTACAAACAATTAATATAAAAACAATAGTCAGCAATATATGGATGTTCTTTTTCATGCTTTTTATTTCTTGATTTTATTATTTGGTTTATATATTCCATTGTGTGCTTTCCATATGCAATATAAATTTATCTACAATTTAGTTTTGGAGTACTATAATGTCTATTTATAGTATTACTTCCCGTTTTTTTATAATTTTTCAAGTTTTTTTTGCAGAAATAATATAGAACTCCTTTTTTACCATCATCTATTGTATAAGGAGGTATATTCCCTTCTTTCCTCCACAATGAATCAATATGATTATATTGTATTAATATAGACATTAATTCAGTTGAGATTGATTTATTAGGATCATACCAAAGAAATAATTTTCCGTTTCTTATAAAATAATTAGTAGGAAATGTTTTATCATTATTCGTTCCAATTTTATTCTCTGGCTTAATAAATATTTTATCTACTCTACCCATAATTCCAATTACCAATTGCTCGTTGTTTAAATTAGTAACTTTAATATTAAAAACAGAGTCTTTTTTGCTTAAACTTGAAGAATACTTGAGATCTAAAGATAGAACGTATTCTTTACATTAACAATAATTATTGAAATTAATTTTAAAATTTATCTATTTTACTTTTTTACCCCCAAAATAGAATAATTTTTGTTGAAGATATTTCTGAAATAAAGTTTTAATGAATTTAGTTTAAATTGAATATATATTTATCTTTGCATGGATAATAATACTATAAAAGCATTATAGAAATGCTTGTTAGTAAATACAATTATAATGCAAATGGCGATAATATCATATAAAGGAATTAAACAAAGACTAAAAATGTTTTGTAAATATTGAATGTGCTTATTTTAAGGTGAAAATTGCTTAGAATTGAACTTGATGCATGTGGAGAAACTTTTCTCTTTATTTCTAAGATTTTTGTTTCTTATGGCATTTATCAAACGGTTTAAGCTTTTCGTAAATATGGAAAATAAAGTAATACAGAAACTATGAGTATAGAATCAGATAAAATAAAGCAATTAATAAAACAAGGCGAAGGTATCGAAATAGAATTTAAAGAATCTAATGGTTCGCTTACTCGTTCTGTGTTCGAAACTATCTGTGCATTTCTTAATCGTAAAGGAGGAACAATCTTGTTGGGTGTAGCCGATGATGGAAAAATTATCGGAGTAAATGAAGATACACTTCAGGCTCAGCTTGATACGTTGGCACGTGATATGAATAATCCTCAGATTATTTCTCCAACCTTTTTTCTTTCTACGGATGTGGTGGATATTGACGGAAAAAAAGTGATAAGCATCTTTGTGCCCGAAAGTTCACAACCTCATGCATACAAAGGAGTTTATTATGATAGGAATGAAGATGGCGATTTTAAATTGACTAATCAACAGCTTATAACAAATTTGTTTCTTCGCAAACAAGATGGATATACAGAAAACAAAGTGTTCCCATATCTGCGAATGGAGGACTTTGAAACGGAACTCTTCGATACTGTGCGCAATTTAGTGCGATTAACAAGAGCAGACCATCCTTGGATTAATATGAGCAATGAGGAAATACTGGTTTCTGCACGGATGAAATTAAGAGATTCTTATACGGGAAAGGAGGTCTATACGCTTGCTGCGGCTTTGGTGTTTGGAAAGGAGAATACAATTGCGAGTGTGCTTCCTCATTTTAAAACGGATGCTCTTTGCAGAAAGGAAGATGTGGAGAGGTATGACGATAGAGATGATATTCGCTGTAATCTTATGAGGTCTTATTCTCGTCTGTTGGCTTTTATTCGCAAATATTTGCCCGATAGGTTTTATCTGGAAGGAAATCAGAGAATGAGCATCCGTGAGTTGATATTTCGTGAAATGGTGGCTAATCTTTTAGTACATAGGGAATTCTCAAACGCTTATCCGGCTACTATGACTATTTATAAATATGAGGTAGTTGCCGAGAACTGGAACCGTCCGTATATGATGGGGCGTATCAATCTGGAAAACTTAAAACCGCATCCAAAGAATCCTACTATTGCTAATTTCTTTAAACAAATAGGCTGGGTAGAGGAACTGGGTTCAGGAGTAAGGAAGATGTATAAGTATTGCCCTATTTATGTAAATGGTGCATTGCCTGTTATTGAAGAAGGGGATGTGTTTAAAATCACAATCAGATATGAAGTAGGTGAACCTGTAAATGATGGAGTAAATGGACCTGTAAATATCCCTATTAATGAGCCTTTAAGAACTTATGACTCGGGGAATGGACCTGTAAATGGACCTGTAAATGGACCTGTAAATGATGGAGTAAATAAAACTTTAAGTGAGAATGAAGTATCAATAATTTCTCTTTTAAAAGTAACACCAGGAATGAACAGGGACGAAATTTCTATTTCTATAAATAGAGGTCGTACATCTGTATATCGTTATATAACCTCTCTTAAGGAAAAGGGACTAATTGAATTTAGAGGAGCAGCTAAAACAGGAGGCTACTACATTATAACAGAAACGAAAAAAGAGAAATAGTTATGAAAAGTCTTGTTGATATAAGTTGTGGGTAGATAGGATAGATAAGATTATATAAAATTTTGATTATAAAGATTCTAAGTCAAAAACGAAAGTGATAAGATCAAAAAAGGAAGTAATATTGTTATTTTAAAAATATATCTTTATGACTCATTGTTAATCTTTAAAAAACAGCCTATGAAAAATCTAAAAATGTTTATCAATGGGAAATTTGTAGAAAACGTTTCCGACAAATGGATTAATGTACTAAACCCTTCGACTGAAGAAGTTATCTCACTGATGCCGGACGGTACTGCCAATGATGTAAAAGTAGCAATTGACGCTGCAGAAAAAGCTCAGCCAGCATGGGAGAAGATTCCGGCCGTAGAAAGAGCTAAATATCTTAGAATTATTGCAAGCGGTATCAGAAAAAGAGAAGCTGAACTGACTGATATTATTGTGAGAGAGGGTGGCAAAACGCAGGCATTGGCAAATGTTGAGGTTTTATTTACCGCTGATTATTTGGATTACATGGCCGAATGGGCCCGCCGTTATGAAGGCGAAATTATTCAAAGTGACAGACCAAAAGAAAATATATTCCTGTTTAAGAAACCTATTGGTGTTACTTCAGGAATCCTTCCCTGGAATTTTCCGTTTTTTTTAATTGCCAGAAAAGCTGCTCCTGCACTGGTTACCGGTAATACGATTGTAATTAAACCAAGTCAGCTGACTCCCGAAAATGCTTATGTGTTTGCTCAGGTTGTTGAAGAATCAGGTTTGCCTGCTGGTGTATTCAATATAGTATTTGGTAAAGGTTCGGTAGTGGGGCATGAACTGGCTGCTAATCCGAAAGTGGGAATGGTTAGCCTCACCGGAAGTGTGGATGCAGGCCGACAGACTATGGCTGCTGCTTGTACTAATATCACCAAGGTATCTCTGGAACTAGGAGGAAAAGCTCCTGCTATTGTAATGAATGATGCAGACATTGATTTGGCTGTAAAATGCATTATTGCATCCCGGGTTATTAATACGGGACAGGTTTGCAACTGCTGCGAACGTGTTTATGTGCATAAAGATGTTAAGGATGAATTCCAGAAAAAGGTGATTGAAGGAATGAAGAAGGTTACTTTTGGTGATCCGAGCAAAATTAAAGAACTGGATATGGGACCGCTGATTGATGCTAATTCGCTGAAATCCGTTCAGGATAAAGTGGATAAAGCTGTTAAGCAAGGAGCTAAGATTGCATGTGGTGGTAAGAAGATAGATCAGAAAGGTTATTTCTTTGAACCTACTGTTCTTACTGATGTTACCCATGATATGGATATTGCACACGAAGAAACTTTTGGTCCGGTTCTGCCAATCATCGAATTTACTGATTTAGATAAGGCTATTGAATGGGCTAACGATTGCGAATACGGACTTACCTCATCTGTATATACAAAGAACCTGAATACTGCATTGAAATTGGTTCGTGGTTTGAAGTTCGGTGAAACGTATGTGAACAGAGAGAACTTTGAGGCTATGCAGGGATTCCATGCCGGATGGCGTAAATCGGGTATTGGTGGCGCTGATGGTAAACACGGCCTGGAAGAGTATTTGCAAACTCATGTTGTTTATATTGAAACACAAGATTAATGGATAAATCACTTAAAATAGGATTGTTTATTCCTTGTTATGTAAATGCGGTTTATCCGGAAGTGGGTATCGCTACTTATAAATTACTAAAATACTTTGGATTAAATGTTGATTATCCTATGAACCAGACCTGCTGCGGCCAGCCTATGGCCAATGCAGGTTTTGAAGATAAAGGTCTGGCTACGATAAAAAAGTTCGGAGATATATTCAAAGACTATGATTATGTGGTGGGACCTTCGGCTAGTTGTGTGGCTTTTGTGAAAGAAAATCATCCGCAGATTTTGGCAGCTCATGGACATTCTTGCCAGACTGAAGGTAAAATTTACGATGTGTGCGAGTTTTTGCATGACATTGTTAAGCCGGATAATCTTCCGGGTGAATTTCCTCATAAGGTAAGTGTGCACAATAGCTGTCACGGAGTACGGGAATTGAATCTCTCTTCGGCAAGCGAACTGAATATTCCTATGTATTCTAAGATAAAGGATCTCCTTTCTTTAAAGAAGGGAATTGAAATTGAAGAACCGGAAAGAGTGGATGAATGCTGCGGATTCGGGGGTATGTTTGCCGTTGAGGAAGAGGCGGTGTCCTGTGCTATGGGAAGGGATAAATTGCAGAATCACATGAATACAGGTGCCGAGTATATTACCGGTGCCGATAGTTCGTGCCTGATGCACATGCAGGGGATAGCCCGAAGGGATAAATTACCTGTTAAATTCATTCATGCTGTCGAAATATTAGCTAGTGGATTATGAATAAAAATCATGTTACAGCTGCAGAGGCTTTCCTTAGTAATAAAGAGGGGGCGCAGTGGCATAACGAAACTCTTTGGGGTACACGTGTAAAGAGAGATAATCTGGCGAAGGGTATTCCTGAATGGGAGGAGTTGCGCGAACTGGCAAGTAAGATTAAGATGCACTCCATTACTCATCTGGATCATTATCTTCTGCAATTTGCTGAGGCTGCTGAAAAGAATGGTGCAACCGTACACTGGGCTAAAGATGATACGGAGCACAACGATATTGTTCTGGAAATTCTTCGTAAAAACAATGCGGAGAAGGTTGTTAAAAGTAAGTCGATGCTGACGGAGGAATGTCATTTGGATGATTTCCTGATTGAAAATGGCATTGATGTAATTGAAAGCGATTTGGGTGAACGGATTCTTCAGTTATTAAAACAGCCGCCCAGTCACATTGTAATGCCGGCCATTCACCTGAAAAGGCAGATTATAGGGGAGCTTTTTGAAGAAAAGCTGAATACCGAAAAAGGGAATTCCGATCCCACTTATCTTACCGGTTGCATGCGCGAGAATCTTCGGAAAGAGTTCCTTTCTGCCAAAGTGGCGATGACCGGAGCCAATTTCGGTGTAGCCGAGACAGGTGATATTGTGGTTTGTACAAACGAAGGTAATGCTGATATGGGAACATCTCAGGCAGATATTCATATTGTATCAATGGGGATTGAAAAGGTGATTCCTAACCGTGAGTCATTAGGCGTTTTTACTCGTCTGTTGGCAAGATCGGCAACCGGACAACCAATAACTTCTTATACTTCACATTATTGTAAACCTCGTAAAGGTGGTGAATTGCATATTATTTTAGTTGATAACGGAAGAAGCGATATTTTAGGAAATAAGGATCACTTACAAACATTGAAATGTATCCGTTGCGGAGCTTGTATGAATACTTGTCCTGTTTACCGGAGAAGTGGCGGCTATTCTTATTCGTATTTCATTCCTGGTCCTATTGGTATTAATCTGGGAATGCTTAAAGCACCGCAGGTATATTATACCAACTTACCGGCTTGTACTCTCTGCTTCTCGTGTAACAATGTCTGTCCGGTTAAAATTGATCTGGGCAATCAGATTTATAAATGGAGGCAGGGACTGGATGCTATAGGCAAAGCAAATCCTGCTAAAAAGGTATTGTCTGGCGGGATGAGTTTTCTTTTTAATCATCCGGGGCTTTTTCACAGTGCGTTGGATATGGCACCGATAGTTAATAAAATACCGCGTTCGCTGAAGTATAATAAATTCAATGAATGGGGCATTGGAAGAGAATTGCCAGAGTTTGCTCCGGAATCATTTACCTCCTGGTGGAAGAAAAAAGTTAAGCGATGAATAGCAAAGAACAGATTTTAAATAATATCAGGCTGCATAATCTGGAAAAATATGATATGCCTGTAATTGAACTGGATGCCATACAGTTTCCTGATAAAATAAACCAGTTTATTGAAGTCAGTAAAGCTGTGGGTGGCAATGCCGTTTTATTGAAGGAGGGTGAGGATGTAAATCAATTAATTGCCGAACTGTATCCGGATGCTAAAACAATTGCATCGAATGTGCCCGGTATTAATTCGACTATGGATCCGGATTCTGTCAGTAAACCTCAGGAACTGAACGGTGTTAATCTGGGAATAGTTGAAGGGGCGTTTGGTGTAGCAGAAAACGGAACTGTGTGGATTCCTCAGAATGTAAAAGAGAGAGCTCTCTATTTTATTGCGGATAGTTTGGTAATCCTTCTCAATAAAGAGAGTTTGGTAGATACTATGCATGAGGCATATAAAAGACAGCAATTTAACGATTATGGATTTGGAGTTTTTATATCCGGCCCTTCTAAAACTGCAGATATTGAGCAGGCTCTGGTTAAGGGTGCTCATGGTGCTAAAGAGGTGACGGTAATTTTGAAATAAGAGATTCTGCGGAATTGTGAACTGAGGTTGAGCTGGTTTGGCGGTGCAGGAGCCATTCGGCTCTATAATCGGTGGAGTACTGGCTCAGAATTAGGAGGTACGGTTGTAGATAGCAATTATTAAAGACAAATTATAATGGAAAGGTTTTGGAATATAATTCATTATTTTGCATATAAAGCTGAATATAAAATTCATTTATGGTCTAATAAAATTAATCCTATCTTATATTTATACAAACTCTCTTTTGCAAAAAAGCATTTTAAAAAAATAGACATTAATCCTGTCAATGAGCTTAATAATGCGTATAAAAAAACTGATATTGTTGGCATTAGTGGCTTTTTTGCAGGAAACTTAATGAATGCTTTACTATTTTTTATTTGTTTTGGCATTTACTGTATATATAATGGACTTAAAAAGGATTTTCTTATAAATAGTGTATATGTAATAATAATTATTGGGATAATCTCATTTATCTCGAATTACTTTTTACTTTTTAGAAAAGATAAATATCTAAAATACTTCAAGGAATTTGATAAAATGAAGCATCAAGAAAAAAAGAAATGGGCTATGATAAGTTTATTGATTTTTGGGGGAGTTCTTCTTTTTTTAGTAGGTAGTTTTGCTTTTATGATTTATCGGCTGAATAACTGAAATATTTTTCCGATTGTTATTTACGTGCTGGCATTAATGGCTATAAGAAGATTGCCCAGATCAAAATAGCCATATGATAAAAGATAACTTATACTAAACTGCTAAAAAAACGATATTACTTATTTTACAGGGATTGATAAATAATGTTTAAGTGATTAAATGAACAATCATAAGTAGCTAATTATTTTGCTAAAACTCGAAGGTTATGCCCAAAGTAGGAATCATAGTACCACTATTCTGACTTATATATTTCATTTTATATCGTTGCTGATTTGTAGGAGCTGAAGGATTTTCAATTACTCCGGTACTCATTAAGGCATCGGCTTGCTTAATCTGACTTCCTGTTATGTTCTGCAAATCAATGTAGAAACCAAGCATGTATTTCTTAATATAGAAAGTTTTATCAACTCTCAGGTCAATGCGGGTATAGGAAGATAAGCGTTCGGTATTGTATTTGGAATAGTCATAATATGCCCTGCCTTGCACATCCCATGCCGTAACCAGTGATGATTTTTCTACATCATAAGGAGTGTAAGGCGCACCACCTATACTGCTTATTTTTGCTCCGAAGCTCCAGTTCTTTGGGAAATTATATGTGCCGCCCAGGTTGAAGATGTATTTGTTATCCCACGAAGAGGCGATGTATGGGCTTATCTCATTTTTTCGGTATTCACTTTTAAAGAGGGTGAGGGCGGAGGATAGATTCAGCTTTTTCACGATAATCCATTTAGCCATCAGCTCAATACCATACGAACGTCCCTGAGCAGTGGGGGTGAGTTCTTCATTTCCCACCACACCATAATCGGCTCCTTTATCTGCCAAGGGGATATTGTCATTTATGGAAAAAGGAATATTATCGTACTTTTTGTAGAATCCTTCGGCGGTAATCTGAAGGTTTTCGCTATGCTTGTATGTTAGTCCGGCACTGTATTGGTCCACGGTTATATAGCCAAGATTTTTATTGAGATAAATTCCATTATTGTCTTTATAGCCGAGAGCGGTATAAGCCGGCAACTGATAATACCGACCTACATTGCCACTGAAATAAACATCGCCTATAATCTGGTAGGAGAGGGATAACCTTGGCGAAAGCTGATTATTGAGCTTATTCATCTGTGAGGTATAATTGCAGGCATCGCCCCTTACTCCAAGTGAGACGGTCATCCGTTCATCCGGCGATTCATAATTCATGGTTCCGAAGAATCCCCAACGCAGCATATCCAGAAAGGTGTGGTACTTATATGTCTTCGATTGATCTGTATATGCCTTTTGAAATGTGTTATTGCTATATTGTGTGTGATCCAGATTTGCTCCGAAACTCACTTTTACAGTTCCGAAGGTAGAGATGTTTTCTACACGCAGTTTAGTTTCCTGCTCCAGCGAACCATATTTCAAGGTCAGATTATCAGGGGTGCTTTCATCATTTCTGAGATACTTAGTGAGGTGATTGTTCAGGTAGCTATGACTCAGAACTACTGTTTGGATATGTGCGCCTGCATAATGTTTGTAGACCGAGCCAAGGGTGAATGTTTCCTGTTTAACTGTTGGTAGGTAGCTGAGTATGTATTCTGCCTTTTCGCCTGTAAGACTTGTATTGAGTTTCATATTGTCAATACCTGTAAGTCCAAGGAATGTAATCTCGTTGTGCTGAGAAAGGCGCGTTTTTGTTTTAAACTGTGCATCGGTATATGTGGGCAGGAAGGGTAATCCCAAAGCTTTAAAAAGGAATTGCAGATATGACTGACGGACAGAAGCCAGATAAGTTGTCTTCTTGCTCAGGTGTCCGTTAGAAGTAAGAGAAAACTCTGCTGCTCCAAGAGTGGCTTTCATGGAGTTCTTCTCCATGTTTCCGTCACGAAGTCTGAAATCGAGCACGGAGCTTAGTGCATTTCCTTTGCTTGCTGGGAAAGCTCCTGTATAGAAACTGACTTCACGGATGAGGTCGGCATTAATGATTCCAACCGGACCACCGGATGCTCCCTGCGTACTGAAGTGATTGATATTGGGAATCTCCACTCCGTCCATAAAGAAACGATTTTCTGAAGGTCCGCCTCCACGAACAATCAGGTCGTTCCGGTATCCCACCGGTGAGTATCCCACACCTGCATAGTTTTGCACAATGCGTGAAATATCGCGGTTTGCTCCCGGACTCTTCTCTATTTCCTGTAATCCGATAAGACGAAGACCTACCGGACTCTCAGGATTTCTTCTGAACATGGAAGCTGTAACGCTTACTTCGCCTATTTGAGTAACGCTTTCTTCAAGTTCTACCGTTATAAAGAGATCTTTTGTGGAAAGAATGTATTCAGGAGTGAGCACAATGTTGTATCCCACAGCCGAAACCTGCAAACGGTAAATTCCCGGCGTTACATTTTTAATGGTAAAGTTTCCTAAAGAATCGGTTACAGAACCCTGGCCTGTACCGTAAATACCCACACTGGCAAAGGAAACCGGTTCGCGCTTTCCTTTATCAATCACTTTACCTTTTATTGAAAGTTTCTGTTGGGCAGCCGCTGTTAGGGCAATACATATAAATAGGAATATATAGATGATTCGTTTCATAAGATGTTCATTTATTATGTATTAACAAAAATAGACTAAAAAAGTTACATGCTTCTCTCTTTTTGGCTATTTTTGCCACATCTTTGACAATGAATAATTAAATATTAATCAATTGAAATATGAAAAACCGTATTTTTTCCTTATCCTTTCTACTGCTGTTTGCTTTAGTTTTAAGCGTAAATGCAGCAAGAGTAGACACATTGCTTGTGAAAAGTCCTTCCATGAACAAAGATGTTCAGGTAGTAGTCATTGCACCAGATGGTGCTAAGTCAGCAAAAAACCTGGCTTACCCAGTGGTTTATCTTTTGCATGGCTATAGCGGCAACGCTAAAAGTTGGATAGGTATTAAGCCAAACCTTCCTGAAATTGCCGATCAAAACAAAATCATGATTGTTTGCCCCGATGGGAAAAATAGCTGGTACTGGGATAGCCCCAAGGACCCTTCCTCTCGTTACGAAACGTTTGTGTCTGATGAGTTGGTAAAGTATGTGGATACTCATTATAAAACAATTGCAGATAAGAAAGGGCGTGCCATTACCGGTCTCAGTATGGGTGGTCACGGAGCATTGTGGCTTGCTTTCCGTCACAAAGATGTGTTTGGCGCGGCAGGAAGTACCAGCGGTGGAGTAGATATTCGTCCTTTCCCTACTAACTGGGAAATGAGTAAACAACTCGGTGAATTTGCTTACAACAAGAAATCATGGGATGAGCATACAGTGATTAATCAGATAGATAAGATTGAAAACGGAGATATCGCAATCATTATTGATTGCGGGGAACGTGATTTCTTTCTGAACGTGAACAAAGATCTTCACGAACGTTTGCTAGGGCGGAAGATTAATCATGATTTTATTACCCGTCCGGGAGTTCACAATGCTGATTATTGGAATAACTCCATTGATTACCAGCTTTTGTTCTTTAAGAAGTTCTTTGATAAGAAATAAGTTCGTTTTTTATAGGAGTTAGCCATACTCCGTTTTGTCTTCTTTCTAACAGAAGAATATTACTTAAAATATTGTTTTGAAAACCGGAAAATGGTGCGGACAGTTGCGGCTGTTTTCGCACCATTTTTTAATGCAAACGCCTTAATTTTATCTCTTCTTCCCGATTTTCTCTTATTTATACCACAAACGTGGTACGAAAATGACTATTTTACGTGATTGTGTACCCCTTACCAACACGCTATCTTTGCAACATAAGAAAATAACTAAAAAATTGAATGTTATGGCAAAGATCGCAAAACAATTGACAGACTTGATAGGGAACACTCCTTTACTGGAACTTTCTCATTTTAATGCAGTTAAGAATCTGCAGGCAACAGTGATTGCTAAACTTGAGTACTTTAATCCTGCCGGTAGTGTGAAAGACCGTGCGGCGTTTGCAATGATTCAGAGTGCTGAAGAAAAAGGACTGCTGAAGCCGAATAGTGTGATTGTAGAACCAACCAGTGGAAACATGGGAGTGGGACTGGCATTTGTTTCGGCCGTTAAAAAATATAAACTGATATTAACCATGCCCGACACCATGAGTGTGGAAAGAAGAAATCTGCTTAAAGCTCTTGGCGCAACAATTGTTCTTACTCCAGGTGCGGAAGGAATGAAAGGTGCTATTGCAAAGGCTACTGAAATAAAGAACGAAACTCCAGATGCAGTAATTCTGCAACAGTTTGAGAATCCTGCTAACCCGGAAATTCATAGTAAAACTACCGGAGAAGAGATTTGGAGAGATACCGATGGAGAAGTGGATATCTTTGTGGCTGGTGTAGGAACCGGCGGAACTGTTTCCGGAGTAGGAGTGACTTTAAAGAAGCATAATCCGAATGTGAAGATTGTAGCTGTTGAACCTTTGGATTCACCAGTATTGTCGGGAGGAAAATCTGGTCCGCATAAGATTCAGGGAATTGGGGCTGGATTCGTACCTGGAAACTTTAAGATTGAAGTGGTGGATGAAATTCTTCAGGTTAGCAATGACGATGCAATCCGCACCGGTCGCGAACTGGCTTCACAAGAAGGTTTGCTTGTAGGAATATCTTCAGGTGCAGCAGTCTTTGCAGCAGTTGAACTTGCTAAACGACCTGAAAACGCAGGAAAGAAAATTGTAGCATTGCTACCCGATACCGGCGAGCGTTATCTTTCAACTCTTCTTTATGCATTTGAAGAATATCCATTATAAAACACGATTGATTTCAGTATATATTAATAATTGAACACTTATAAAGAATAAAGAATATGGCAACAAATAATTTGAAATTTGAAACATTACAAGTACATGCAGGACAGGAAGTAGACAAAACAACACATTCACGCGCAGTACCTATTTATTTAACAAGTTCTTATGTTTTTGAAGATGCACAGGATGGTGCCGATCTCTTTGGATTACGTAAGTTTGGCAATATATATACACGATTAATGAATCCTACTACCGATGTGTTCGAAAAACGTGTGGCAGCCCTTGAGGGCGGACTTTCTGCCCTGGCTACCTCTTCCGGACAATCGGCTCAGTTCATTGCTTTGAATAACATTGTTGAGGCTGGTGACAATTTTGTTTCTACTTCTCACCTCTATGGCGGAACCTATAATCAATTTAAGAATCAGTTCAAGAGATTGGGAGTTACGGTTCACTTCACACCAAACGATGCTCCCGAGGAATTTGAGAAACTGATTGATGACAAAACAAAAGCTCTTTATCTGGAAACAATTGGTAATCCGGATTTGAATATTCCTGATTTTGAAGCCATTGCTGCAGTAGCCGATAAACATGGTATTCCATTGATCGTGGATAATACCTTTGGTGCTGGTGGTGCTATCTTCCGTCCGTTGGAACACGGCGCAAGTGTAGTAGTGGAAAGTGCAACCAAGTGGATTGGTGGTCATGGTACAGCTCTAGGTGGCGTGATTGTTGATAGTGGCAAGTTTAACTGGGGTAATGGTAAGTTCCCTGTATTTACTGAACCTAGCGACAGTTATCACGGATTGGTATTCTGGGATACCTTTGGTACTAATGGCCCATTTGGAAATATTGCCTTTACGCTTCGTGCACGTACCGAAGGATTGCGTGACTGGGGTAATACAATCTCTCCATTCAACTCATTTTTGTTGTTGCAAGGTTTAGAGTCTCTTTCTCTGCGTGTGGAACGTCATGTGTCTAATGCACTTGCTTTGGCTCAATGGCTGGAATCCCGCCCTGAAGTGGAATATGTGAATTATCCTGGATTGGAAAGCAGCCCTCACCATAAGCTTGCTGTGAAATATCTTAAAAGAGGTTTTGGCGGTGTCCTTTCTTTCAAATTAAAAGGAGGAAGCGAGCATGCCGACAGTTTGATTAATAATCTGCAACTAATCAGCCATTTGGCTAATGTTGGTGATGCCAAAACTCTGATTATTCACCCGGCAACTACTACACATGATCAGCTTTCTGATGCAGATAAAGTTGCTTCCGGAGCAGTACCAGGACTACTTCGTCTTTCTGCCGGTATTGAAAATATTGATGATATTAAGGCTGACCTGGAACAAGCTCTAAATAAACTTTAATTATGGGTGAGCTGAGAATAGAATTATATCAGCCATCCTATCAGAAAGATTTTGTCCGGCTTAATTCAGAATGGATTACGACTTTCTTTCATTTGGAAAGCTCAGACCGAGCCGTATTTAACGACCCCAAAGGATACATTTTGAATAAAGGCGGACAAATATTCTTTGCAGTCAATGAAAATGGAAAAGCAGTAGGGTGTTGTGCACTTATTGCTCATTCTAAACAAGAAAAATATGAACTGGCAAAGATGGCTGTAAATCCCAATTATCAAGGAAAGGGAGTTGGAAGTTTGCTTGGAGAAGCTGCATTGGCTTATGCCAGGAGTAACGGTTATAAAAAACTCTTTCTGGAAGGAAATACTAAAATGGAAGCTTCTATCAGTCTTTACCGCAAACTAGGATTTAAAGCGGTTTCTAAGTATGGAGCTTCTTATAAACGTTGTAATATTATGATGGAACTTGATCTATAATACCCAGATGATGGTTTTTTCTGTTTATTCTTTATTGTTATTGTTTTAAGTGGTGATAGCCGGGGCTTTTTAATTTGTGAAAATTAAAAAGTCCCGGCTACATTGCTTTATCTATCTTCGCAAAGAATTTCTCCACTTCCCACACAAATCTGTGAATCTTTATCATACACCACACCAAACTGCCCGGGAGCAATGCCTTGCAGTTTTTTTGAAGATTCTATTCTGTAAATGTTTCCGTCGTGAGTCAGCTTACCGGGAATGAATTCCGGAGTGTGGCGGATCTTAAAGGTTACATCAATTGATTCTTTTACAGATTCCCATGGATTGTCTGTAATGAAATGGAAATCGTGCATGCTGAATTCGTTACCGTATTGTGTTTCCACATCGTATCCACGGGAAACATATATAATATTCTCTTCCAGATTCTTTTTAATTACGAACCAAGGTCCACCTCCCAAGCCTAATCCTTTTCGCTGACCGATAGTATGAAACCAGTATCCATTGTGAGTACCTATCACCTTTCCGGTTTCCAGTTCCACAATTTTCCCTTTCTTTTCACCTAAGTAGCGGCGGATAAAATCATTGTAGTTAATCTTGCCCAGAAAGCAAATTCCCTGACTGTCTTTTCTTTTGGCAGAAGGAAGTGCGGCACGCTGTGCTGCATCTCTTACTTCACTCTTCATCATGTTGCCAAGAGGGAACATCAGCTTAGATACCTGCAGGTAATCAATCTGTGCAAGGAAGTCGGTCTGGTCTTTCACCGGATCTATAGCGGTAGAGAGATAAACTTTCCCGTCTTTTTCAGTGGTAGAGGCATAATGTCCTGTGGCTGTCTTATCGAAATCCTTGCCACATCTCTCTTCAAAACAACCAAACTTGATTAGTTTATTGCACATCACGTCCGGGTTAGGAGTGAATCCGTGGCGCACCTTGTCAATGGTATAAGCCACCACATTGTCCCAGTATTCTTTTTGTAAATCAATAATTTCGAACCGACAACCGTATTTTTTTGCAATGAAAGTGGCCATTTCAATATCTTCTTCTGCCGTGCAGGTCAAATCATCGTCTCCATCCATTCCGATCTTGATATAAAACAAACTCGGATCATATCCTTGTTCCTTTAGAAGATGTACAACAACCGAGCTGTCTACACCTCCTGAGAGTAATGTTGCTATTTCCATAAAAAATAAATTGTTATATATAATATTCCGCCAGATCAACAATCCCTGCTCTCATGGCGTATTTGGTTGCTTCGTGAACGTTGTTGACTTCCAGTTTCCGGAAGATGTTTTTCCGGTGCGAGTTGATTGTGTGGAAGCTCAGATTACGTTCGGCTGCAATTTCTTTTGTAGTTTTACCTAATGCAATTTCTTTTAAGATAATCTTTTCTGTATTAGTCAATACATTTTCTACAGGAACAGAATTCTGTTTACCAATCAGCAAATTACTTATATGATTGCAGATAAACCGTTCTTTATGCATAGCGCACTGTAAAGCAGAGGTGATCTCTTCTTTTGAATTATCTTTCATTACAAAACTGAACTGCTGACTGCTGTATAAAACCCGCTTTACAAACTCTTCACTAAGTTCATCCGAAAAGAGTATCCAGTTTGCTTTCGGGAAGCGCTCATTCAGAATTAGTAGTTCGTCAGCCCCGGAAAAGTCAAGAAGGGTATAGTCCAGAATAACCACAGCTTCGGGAGATGTACGCAGCTCCTTAATCAGTTCCGTACGGTTATCAGCCTCAGTAATATTGCCTACATCCTTCAAACCACCGAGCAGAAATAGTATCCCTGCTTTGGTAATATCCTGATTGTCTGCAATAATGTATTCTCTCATAATTCTTTAACCTTCTGCTGCTTTGTATGAATTAGGGTGCAAATTTACGCAAAATACAGGAAATATGCAGTTTACTGAATGTTTTTCTTTTCTTTTATTGTTAAAGTTCCTTGGAATGGGATTTGAACTTAAATTCCACGATCAGTTTTTAAAATAAAATAATTATTTCTGTTGTATTTTTAACATAGAATTAATAACTTTGAATATTTAATGATACTGGTTAATAATTATCCGATGCCGGTAAGGCTTTCTATGGGTAGAGTGCCAGTGTGGTGATTTATAATAGACTTTATAACCAATTTAATACAAACTTATGAAACGAAACGGAATTAATCTTTTTGTTTTGCTGATTGTGCTGCTATGCTGCAGCAATAATCTGGCTGCGCAACTTAATATCACGCCAAAACCTCTGAGTGAAGAGTTGCAGAAAGGAACTTTTACACTGAATAGCAAAACTGTTCTTTATTCGAACTTACAAGGTGAAGAACGAAAGTATGTATTCGATCTTCTTAAAGAATCTCCCCTTAAGCTTTCAGAAACCCAAAAGTCTGGAAAAAAGAACTCAGTGAATCTCATTTTAGTAGAAAAAACAGCTGAATATCCTTCATTTGAAAGTTATCAGCTTTCTATCACTCCTAAACGAATAACCATTTCGGCTACGAACGGAGCTGGATTATTCTATGGGATTCAGTCGCTCTTGCAATTGGTCAATCAGAATGAAGATGCTAAAACACACAAACTTCCTGCTGCACTGATCAAAGATACGCCTCGCCTTTCATACCGTGGATTGCATCTGGATGTTTCCCGGCATTTCAATACTAAAGAGTTTATTAAAAAGCAGCTCGACATGATGGCTTATTACAAACTTAACCGTTTTCATTGGCATCTGACCGACGGTGCGGGCTGGCGTATTGAAATAAAAAAATATCCTTTACTTACTGATGTTGCTGCCTGGAGACCGTACAACACGTGGAAAGACTGGGTCAATAATAAAATGGACTATTGTACCAAAGATAATCCGAAAGCGCGGGGAGGGTACTATACTCAGGAAGATATCAAAGAAGTGGTGGCTTATGCTAAATCGCATTTTATTACGGTGATTCCTGAGATTGAGATGCCGGGACATTCCGGAGAAGTGCTGGCTGTGTATCCCGGACTTTCATGTTCCGGTAAACCGTATGTGAATTCTGATTTCTGTGCTGGAAACGACAGTACCTTTACTTTCCTGCAAGATGTGCTTACTGAAGTGATGGAACTTTTCCCTTCAAAATATATTCATATAGGAGGAGATGAGGCTGGAAAGGAGGGATGGAAAACTTGCCCTAAATGCCAGGCTCGTATGGCAAGTGAGAATCTGAAGAACGTGGAAGAGTTACAAAGTTACTTTGTGCGGCGTATTGAAACGTTCCTTAATGCTCATGGACGGAAGTTGCTGGGATGGGATGAAATTCTTCAGGGAGGTTTAGCTCCAGATGCCACAGTGATGTCGTGGCGTGGGGAAGAAGGTGGAATTGCTGCTGCTAGAGCAGGACATCAGGCTATCATGACTCCCGTAACGAATTGTTATTTCGATTATTATCAGGACGTTCCATCCACACAGCCTGAAGCTATTGGCGGATTCCTTCCGTTACAGAAAGTCTATTCTTATAATCCGGTTCCCGATTCACTTAATGCAGAACAGAAGAAATTGATACTTGGGGTGCAGGCCAATTTATGGACAGAGTTTATTCCCACACCTGAACACGCGGAATATATGATTTATCCCCGACTGTTGGCTCTGGCAGAAGTTGCGTGGTCGGCTCCGGAACGAAAGTCGTATACTGATTTCCACGAACGCGCTCTTAAAGAAGTCGATTTTCTGGAAAAACATGGTTATCATCCTTTTCCATTAAAAAATGAACTGGGTGAGAGACCTGTTAGCATGAATAAAGAAGATCATCTGGCTTTAGGCAAGAAGGTTACCTACAAGGAAAATTATTATCCTAACTATACTGCAGGAGGAGATTCAGCTTTGGTTGACGGGATAAGAGGCGGATGGTCGTATGTTGACAATCGCTGGCAAGGTTTTATGAATAAAGATATTGATGTAACAATTGATCTGGGCACTTCAATGCCAATTCATTCTGTTTGTGCAAACTTTATGCAGATCATTGGTCCTAGTGTATGGATGCCTCACGATGTGGAAATCAAAGTTTCCGAAGACGGCACCAACTTTACCTCTCTCAAACAGATTGAAAATGATGTTCCTGTGGATAACGATAAACTTACTTTCCGTGATTTCGGTTGGGAAGGTGATACTACAGCACGGTATGTGCAATATGTTGCTCATCAGAATGATAAAAAAGGTTTTATATTTACCGATGAGATTGTAGTTAAATAAGATTTATTCAGAATATAGTTTGAAAAGTAGGATATCTGGGTGAGGATATCCTACTTTTTTTATTATATACCAAATAGTTGAATATAATTATTTATTGCTTTGTTTTAAAGATTTTGTCTTGAGGAGTAACTAATGTTATAACCATATCTAAGGATAAACAAAACGGAACATTTGTAAATTGATCTACGGCTTATCTGAGTAAATAGTAGACTTTTTAATACAAACCTGTACACCTTATCCGTGTTTACTTTACGTGTAATTTGTAATCATTCACCAACCATTACCTTATGTCTCGGCTTGTTTTAGCTAAATCATCCCTAGAAGTTTCCAATGACTGGTATTACTTCTCTGAAAAATCAGTTATCTTTGGTCCCGTTAAGTAATTAAGAAAGATATGAATCGCTTAGAATTTGTGGAACTTCAGGAAGAGGATCTTCCATTCGTTAAAGAAATGTATGACTACTATACGCTGCATACGACTGTGGTTTACTCTATAGATCCTGTTCCCATGGAAGATATCCGGAGTTTTGTTCCGGTAAAAGATCCTCTTTATCGCTCTTTTATGCTGGTCACCCCTGAAGGAGAAAAATGTGGCTTTTGTTATTTCAATAAGTTTAAACCTCGCGAAGCATTTAGTGTTTCGGTGGAGATTACAATTTATCTCAAACCCGGATTTGAAGGCAGGGGTTATGGAACAGAGGCTTTGCTGAGGCTTGAAGATTATATTCGCGAGGGAGGTTTTACAAATATTGTTGCGCTGATTTCGGGCGATAATATGGTTAGCCGTCATCTATTTGAGAAGTGTGGTTATACTTGTTGCGGAGATATAAAGAATGTGGCCCGCAAGTTTGATCAATACCTGGACCTGATGTTTTATCAGAAACTGGTATAGATTAAAACCGTTTGTTACGTTAGAAGTAGGTGTTTCCCGGCTGAGAAAGTCCGCCGGACAAGCTCATAAAATAAATCTGTTGGAAATGAAAATAAGAGTAATAAATAACTGTGATGGCGTTGATTTCTCAGAAGTAGTGGAGATCCTGAAGAAAGTAGGAATGAGGTACCATGCTCCTGAGGTTCAGGAAAAGACTTTCAGAAATAGCGCTTGTACGATATTTCTTTTCGACGAAGATACACTGGTTGGATTTGGACGGGCAATCAGCGATGGAGCTATTCAGGCTGCGGTTTACGATGTAGCCATTGATCCATCTTATCAAGGTAAAGGCCTGGGAAGGATAATCATTGAGGAGATTAGAGAAGAACTTTCCGGTTATAATCTGATTCTGTATGCATCTCCGGGTAAAGAAGACTTCTACAGAAAAAATGGCTTCAGTAAAATGCTTACCGGAATGGCTTTTTTTCAGGATGCAGAGGCAAAGAGAGAAAAAGGATTTATTGAATAAAGGTTGTCTGAACTTTATTGTAATATAAAAGCGGCCGTTCAAAACATAGTAACCCCGCCAGTAATGAAATATATCTCATTACTGGCGGGGTTACTATAATAGCATCGTATTATTTAATCTTTAATAAACTCCAGATCGGCTACTATTTTCACATTATTACTAATCATGGCTTCTCCGAATTTAGTGCCAAGGTCATAATTAGAACGCTTAACTACTCCTGTAACTTTAAATCCGGATACCTTTTTCTGATTCATCGGATTAGTAACTTCACCAAGGAAAATAACATCGAGAGTTACGAATTTAGTGATTCCGTGCATTGTAAGATTACCCATTAGTTTAAAATTCTTGTTGGTAACCTTCTTGTGAGAAGTACTGACAAAAGTCAGCGTAGGATACTTTTCTGTATCAAAGAAGTCGGTGCCTTTAAGATGTTTGTCTCTGGCTTCCATATCTGTATTAATACTTGCAATATTAGCAGTAACTTCAACTTTGAGATCACTTAAATCCTTTTTCGCAGATTTTACTTTAACGGTAAAGTCAGTAAACCGGCCGCTAACTTCTGATATAGTCATGTGTTTCACAGTGAAACCTAAACGTGAATGGGCCGGATCATTTGTCCATGATTGCTGTGCAGAACCTGTTACTGATAACGCTACCATCATCATAAATGATAAAAAGAACTTTTTCATAGCTTAATTATTAAATTGATTATTTGTATAATAACATGGATTTCTTCAGAATGTTCATAAATTCAATTCCTTTTTATTTTAAATAGTGTGAATCAGTGTACTTTATTTGATACAACTTATATCGGAATAAGAGGCTCGAATAAGTTAGCTTGCATAACTATAACTTGTGCTGTAGAATGCTGCTAATTTTCAATAATGAGATTCTTTATTCTGATTTGTATTTCATTTAGTGAAAAATAAATTGTTATAAGATTGCCTTTCTTCTTGCTTTTCATTACTTTTGGTCATTGAAACTAATTTAAAAGTATATTTTTGTTTATCTAGTATAATTTATTATGGCAAATAGAATTGTTACGTTCGGTGAAGTTCTGCTTCGTTTAAGCCCTCCGGACTATTTAAAATTTTCACAAGCGAATGAATTTAAAGCAACTTATGGTGGAAGTGAGGCTAATGTAGCTGTTTCGTTAGCAAATTTTGGTCTTGAATCAGATTTTGTTACTCGTCTTCCAATAAATGATATTACGGATGCCTGTATTAAGGAGCTTCGCTCATATAATGTGGGAATTAAAAAAATTGTTTACGGAGGAGAGCGCCTTGGTATTTATTTCCTTGAAAATGGAGCTGTAGCGCGCCAGTCTAAAGTGGTTTACGATCGTGCAAACTCATCTTTTGCAACGCTTCAGCCTGGGATGATTAACTGGAAGGAAGTGCTTAAGGATGCCAAATGGTTTCACTGGTCGGGTGTTGCTGCGGCTGTTTCTCAGGGAGCTGCAGATGCTTGTCTCGAAGGAATTAAGGTTGCCGATAGCATGGGACTAACTATCTCCTGTGATTTGAATTACCGGAAAAATCTGTGGAAATATGGTAAGACTCCTGAAGAAATTATGCTTCCTATGGTGCAGTATAGTGACGTAATCTTTGGCAGTGAACCCGAATATGAAAAAGTATTAGGCATTACTCCTGTAGGTTTCAAGGCTGTAACGGCTGATGAGGAACTGGATCTTGAAGGATTTAAGGCTGTTGGTGAAAAGGTGATGGCTATTGTTCCACGTTGTAAGAAGATGTTTCTTGAGCTTCGCAACTCCATTAATGCCAATCACAATACGATAGCCGGAGTAGCTTATTCAGATAACTCGCTGAAGTACTCCAGAATATATGATATTACTCATAATGTAGATCGCGTAGGAGTGGGAGATGCCTTCTGTGGTGGTATGATTTATGGATTAGTTGCTTATCCTGAAGATGTTCAGAAAGCACTTGATTTCGCAATGGCAGCCTCTTGTTTGAAAAATACCGTTAGTGGCGACTTTAATCTGGTAACCGTTTCTGAGGTTGAGAACCTGATGAAAGGTGATGGTTCTGGTCGTGTATCACGTTAAGATAAGAATTTATTCATCATAATAAAAGCTCCTGTAATTATTGAAATTGCAGGAGCTTTTTATTATGATTGTTGTACAATGAACTTAATCAACCGGAATAAGCATCAAAAAAACAATGCTTATTAATAATCTATAAGTTACAAAAGGGCTATTTTACTCTTCTATTTTGTTGGTTATTAGCCTTTGCGGGTCTTGATTTTCCAATTCTTTTTCCTGTAGGCTCTACTTTTTTGCCATTCTTTCTGGGAATAGCCGCAGACGGTTTTTCGGGTGTTGTTTTCATTTTTGCTTTTTCATTTGAAACGTTTCTTATTCTGCAATATAGGCAATCTTTACGACTACTTTTCTACCGGTAGTCTCTTTTCCTGAAGTCCATATGGAAGCTTTGTGCAATTCATCCGGGAATAGCAGGAAGAACTTCTTTCCGGACAAAGTGTAATATTTTACTTTATCTCCGGTATAATTAGCATTATCTTTTTCAGGATTGTAAGGCTTAACCACTTTAGCATCAGCTTTAGAGATTAGCCCCATTCGTTCTGCACCGGTAACCATGTACTGTAAATCAATATATTTCTGGTGTGATTCAATCAAAACATTATCCGGTGATTTTGTTTTTGCATCTGACACATTAACAAAACAACGATTACCATCAATAGGATATTTACCTACAGGCATATTGGCCAGGTCATTTTCTTTCAGGAACTTGAAAACCTTTTCCCACATAGTTTTATCTTTGTGGTATTGTGTGGCAAACTTTACACAATCTGTAGTTTTATCAGGTACAATGTTTAAACCGTTTGCCCATTCTCTTCCTTTAACCCATTTCTTTGCACTACATTTAGTCCATTTCCCGTTTTCAGTTTGTGCTGAAACAATGGACACCATTGCAAGACACAGCATTGATACAGCTGCTATTTTAGCAAAAAAACCTTTTTTCATATTGAATATTATTCTATTATTATATAGTGGACAAAGATATACAAAAATTCCTTGGGCATGGATTTTGCGGAAATAAATCTGTCATTTTATTCCCCTCTGTAATATGATTCCAGGAAACATCGCGCAATAAAGTCCCAGTTTTCGTGAAGAAGTTTTTTGCCATGTTCTTCTCCTTTGAAACTGTTGATTTGTGCATCTGGCAATCGGTTGCTCTCTTCCAGATATCTTAGCAGGTCGATAGGACAACAACCCTGAACGGTATATAAGTCCAGCGCATTTTTTGCAGCTATTTCTGTATTATACATCGGATTCTGTTCATCTTTTACATATGCTGCAATATCCGGAGCAATCAACATACCTTTCGGATTAACATAGAGCACAAAGTTTTGGAAGTCTTTTAAATCCGGCATCATATTATCATCGTTGTCTTCCCACCTCAATCCGTTGATAAAGAATTTCTTGAGTGCTTCATAAGATGAAATGTACATTAACGGTAGATCATGACTGGCTTTCATGAACGTGGCATAAACAGGATCTTCAGCATCTTCTGTTTTATTTTCACGAACAGAGGCTGCCGGATGAATATCTTCCGTATCATTTAGTTTACGTGTAGAGTATTCTCCGAAGAACCACCAGGCATCGTTATAAAAAGCGCAACACACCTTAATTGCTGTTTTCCACGGGATAAGTTCGGATGAGTTTTTGATTGATTCCTTTGTTACTTCAATCTCCCGGCCGTTTGCTACGGAGCGAATCTTGATATACGAATTATTTTTCTCAATAACATAAAACTCTTCACGGTCAATAAATTCGAAAGAATCAAAATAGCCGCGGTAAGGCTGGTTTGAACCGGCAATGGCTGAGAACCATTCGTTCATGTTTAGAGCAAGCGGTCCACAAGGATCAGTGAACATCAGCCTGTTTACAGCATCATGAACGATAGCGCTCTTTTCTTTATCTGATGCTTTTGGATAATGTTTCTGTACCTGTTCTATGATTTCATTAATAGGCTCTTCATTGCATGCAGCCAGCAGATAGGATTGAAAAAAGAACCATTCAGCATCATTGGCAAAGACTGGAAACTTGCTGTAGTCTTTCTTATCAAATGAGAAGAAATCCAACATCAAAGGATTTTCGGGCGCCGTTTCATATTCTGCATCAAGCAGATTGAATATTTCTCTGGCAAGAGTCATTAAAGAAGGCTCTTCCGGATCAATAAACTCTTCCTTGTCATTACCCACATAGAGCTGAATGTTGAGCCAGAGCAGAAAAGCTATGTCCTCACAGTTTATTTCATCCTCGAAATAGTTTGAGGGGAGTGAATAAAATGGCAGCTGCTTACCATAAAGTTCTTTGTTCTTTGACGTAAAAGCCCGCCATATTCCAAGTCGTGAAATTACATCTTCAAAATAAGCTGCAAGCTGGCACGAGATATTATTTTTAATACTTTCACTAACCTGATATTTGAAAGCTGACTGATTCCAGATTTTCAGAATATCATTGGATAGGTCAAGATAATACTGATCGGTCTTTGTCAGGCGGTTATAGGGATGTAATGCAAGCCAGTCCTGCATATAAATGGATGATGTGTTTGCTCTCATGATTTTCTTTCTAAAAATACTTTGCCGACAAAGATAATCAGATTCTTAAAAGAAATGGAGCTCTTTTCTGTTTGTTTTTATACTTTTGCGCCCTATGATTGAGTTTGAAGCAAATATGGTTTGTAGTAAGATGAATGAGGCCGGACGAAAGCGAGCGCCTTTTCTCTTCGGTATTGATTTTGAAATGAAAAAAGGATTCTTTTCTGAGAATCCTATGAACGATCAATCTATGCTGTTTACCGTAGGAAACCATGCCAATCATTCTGGCTTGCAGGCATACAATGGCGCTTTACCTCTGCTTAAAAAAATGCCTGAAGGTTATGATGATTACTTATCTAAATTTCAGATAGTGAGTTCCGCTCTGCACAAAGGAAATTCATTTCTGCTGAATCTCACTGAGAAAACAGCCATAGAATGTAATCTCACTCTGGAAGATATTTACTTGCGCACTCATGCTCTTTATAAACTTCTTGTTCCGGAAAAGCTTGTCTGCTTCTCGCCCGAAAGCTTTGTGCGAATAACTTCCGGTGAAATATCATCTTACCCCATGAAAGGAACCATCGATGCATCTCTTCCGCATGCAGAAGAACGTTTGATGACCGATTATAAGGAAACCTGCGAACACAATACGATTGTTGACCTGATTCGCAACGATCTTAGCATTGTGGCAGAGCATGTGCATGTGCGAAGGTTCAGATATGTGGATGTGCTGAAAACCAATGAGAAAGAATTGTTGCAAACCAGCTCGGAGATTTGTGGTACACTTCCCGGAAATTATCACGAACGCTTGGGAAGTATTATTTTTGATATGCTCCCTGCAGGATCAATTAGTGGAGCACCTAAACTGTCTACAGTAAATACGATACGTAAAGCGGAAAAAATTAACCGAGGGTACTATACCGGAGTTTTTGGATATTACGACGGAGAAACTTTGGACAGTGCCGTAATGATTCGCTATATAGAGAAAGAAAATGGAAATTATTATTTCCGCAGTGGGGGAGGAATTACGGTCAACAGTAATCCTGAAGAAGAATATCTGGAAGTCCTGGATAAAATATATTTGCCATTATGAGTGAACAGCAGCAATTTCTAGAAACAGTTAAGGTGGTGGACGGTGTATTTGTTCATCCCGAATACAATCTTCAGAGAATGAAGCAAACCATGAAGGAGGTTTTTCATTCATCAGTCGGGAATACTCTTTTTCAGGAGATGATTATTCCCCAGGAGATGAAACATGGAGTGGTGAAATGCCGTATTCTTTACAGCTCTTCTATTGAAGAAGTGGAGTTCCAACAGTATGCATACCGTAAAGTTTCATCTTTAAAACTAGTGAATGGAACAGATATTGATTATTCCAGAAAGTATGCAGACCGTAGTCCGCTGATGAGGTTACTTCAGGAAAAAGGTTCGTGCGATGACGTGTTAATTGTTCAGAAGGGACATATAACCGATACCAGTTACAGTAATGTGGTACTGAGTGATGGCTCTGACTACTATACTCCAAACACCTTTTTATTGAATGGAACTTGCCGTCAACGCTTAATTGCCGAAGGTAAGGTTATTCCCATAGACATATCGGTAAGTGATTTATCTTCTTTTGAAAATCTTCACCTCATCAATGCCATGCTTGATTTGGAAGATGAAATGATTATTCGGGTCCGAAACATTCTGCGTTGAACAATAGCTATGAACAAAAAAAGAGACCGTAATAAGGTCTCTTTTTCATTTGCTATAAATCGATATATTTCTTGTAAGCTTCAATCTGAACTGCATCTGGTTTAATAATATATACGTTGTTATATTTTTATTTGTTAAGAGTAACTCTGGAAATTTCTATTCCACTTGGATATGTATTATTTCCTTGATCTTCAGCTGTTATAAATATTTCAATGACTTTAAAGGGCGTATTTGTTTTTAACACAGCTGTTTTGGCATTTTTATTCATTAGTTGCCCTAAGTTCTTAGTCTCATTTTTTTCTGTTACAATCCAAACGCTATAATTATTTTTTGGAGGATTAAGTCTGTTAGCACTTGCCAAATTTTTAGCTTTAACTTCAATGCTATAATTCTTATTTTTATCTTGTTTCATTTTTGCAGTTATTTCCGCAGCTGGTACTATATTAGATATTGGAAATGTTGTAATTGATCCACAAGATGTTAAAAGTAAAAGAACTGCACCTAATAATACATTTTTTACTGTTTTCATGGTGATTTATTATTTAATTTTGTTCCTACTCTTGGGGCTTTTTGGAAACTACCCCTTTGATATCGTATTTTTAACAAATCAGTTTAGCTCTCATAATGAGCTTCTCTCGAAGCGAAAGCGGATGCAAAGATAAGAACTTTAAATTATATACTCCAAATGTTTTCCGAAGTTTTTTTTTAATTTTTATTTCTGCTAACCTGCTGTCATTATGTCAATGCTAAGGCTTTGTTTCTCTTACAAAGCGGGTGTAAAGGTACTCGCTTTAACGATACAATCCAAATATATATGACTATTTTATTGAAGAAAAATGAAATTAATTTGTAACTACCTGACAATAGTTCGTTAATAAAATAGTCTCGAGCTATGCTGCAATAGCAGCAAACTCAATGAGTTCTTTGAATAGTTTGTCATTTAATCTCTTGTTTGGTCTAATGCCAGACGCGCAAATAAATCTTTGAAGCAGGAATGTGTTGTGCATCATAGTTTTAAGTGAAGCCATCGAAAAGTTTACACCCTTTTCTTTAGCAACGATCTTTGCCACATTCACCGCTGTTAATGATGCATTAAAATTAAACTTCAGTTTGGATAGGTTCCTTGCCTGGCACTGGTTTAATCCGGCAAACTGCTTGGCATCTCTAAAATTGAACTCAATCTGGAAACGGGTACGATATGTTTCTATTACATCTTTACCCGAAAGATTAATATCGGTAGAGAAATAGAGTTTATGTTTTTTCCCGTTATCAAAAAACCAGACTACAAGTTTTACCATTTGTTTCAAGGATTTGGAATATGCTATTGTGGTATAAAGATAGCCTTTGTCTATATGTAATAAATTGATCTTCTCAAACCTATTTAAATCTAAGTTGGCAAAATCAATTTTGCTATCATATAGCTTTGGTCGTCCTCTTTTGCCTGTAGGTTGTTGCGTGGTTGGATAAAACAGAACAGCATCATCACGGAAACGGGAAATTAGATGGAATCCGAGTTTGGCAAGCCCATCAGTGAAGTTTTTCTTGGAGAAGTAGGCATCTGCAACAATGTGCCTTGTGACTTTCTGCAGTTTAGTCGCTTTTTCTTCAAGAACACCCAAATACCAGTTTATAAGGTTTCCATCATAATTTCCAAGAGTTATAGAATCAGGTGTTTGAACAGCCTCTAAGGATATACAATCCTTATTGTCGACATCAATCAGGCCTATTCCTAAAATCTCTAGTCCTCGTCTTGCCGCACCTGCACAGCCAGACCAGAAATAACCAATCCATGGAGTCTGTTTACCGGATTTGGAGATATAGCTTGGGTCAACAGCTATGGCTTTCCTTGTTCCAGTCAGAATCCTTCTTGAAAGAGACAAGTTGAATGAAAGCCAGTCAAATTCCTTGGCTGAATTCATTCTAAAGCGTTGCTCACAGGAGTGGCTGTATCTTCCTAGCTGAAGATAATTTATTCGTTGAGGTATTACCATATACAATAATAATGTTTCAATAATAAATTCTTTGAAACTTTTGTTTAACTTTGTTTCCACTTCAGAAAGAACATCCTTACAGATATCCATATATTGGTTAAGTATGCTTGATTTTGTCATATTCTTTATAGTGTCGAATACTATAAAAGTACTAAAAATCAGCGACTTAACCAATTGCATCTATGACAAAATCCAATTATAATCCATTGTTTTACAAGAGTTTAATTAATTATTTAACGGAGTATTGTACCTGAGTAACAAACATGTTATAAAGCGTGTTCTTAAAATACCAAAATAAAGGATTACAAGAGCAATACATTATTTAGTCGATCCTTAAAAAGTCAAATAGTATAATATAGAGAACTGAATCTCAGTGTTTGGTTCTTTATATTTTTGATATTTGAAATTATGCGCTCTATTATTTGAATGCATAAAAGAAGGATTTTTCTAATCCATCTTCTGATATTGAAGGCCATTGCTGCCAGGAATGCATTCTTAATATCTCCGATAAATCCTTTCAGATAGTTTCTCCCCATCCTATAATCCTGTTTTACATGTCCAAAGATTGGTTCGATAGCTGCCCTGCGCCTGAAACGCATTCTCATTTTCTTTTTCTGATAATCTGTAGCTCCGGCTGGTAATGGTTTTGGCGTAATAATCTGTACTCCTTCCACCTCTTTTCTTCCACGATAACCACGATCCACTGATGCCTCTTTAGCCTGAACTCCAGCGATGCGTTTATGGACTCTCAATGTTTCTTCCAAAGTATCTCCGTCATAAGGATTACCTTTAAATGTAGCAACAGAAACAATCACATTAGTTGTACGCGTAATGCCAAAAGAGACCTTTGAGCCAAATTCATAGGGCTTAAGCTCTTTCCCTTTTGCTATGCAACAAACTGCAGGCTCATGTAAGGAATAGATTTTGTTCTTATCTTTTTTCTTCTGGGATAATGTCTGTTTGAACAAATTTAGTTGATTCTGAATAACTTCAGCAGGAAGCAATCTTTCCAGTTCACGAACCAAACGCCAGGCTATTGTTTTTATCTTTCTGGCTGCTGCCATTGCTTTCTTTTTGTTACGGGGATGATTCCGGAAACGCTGAAGTAAAAGGCAACTTTTTACTGTACGTGTGTAGCTTTGGCGTAAATTCAGATGATACAAAGCAGCTAACTTACGACATCTCTCTATGATTCGAACCTGAAGTTTTGTATCTGTGGGATAAGTGATGTTTTTCTCCTGAACTGTCGTGTCTATGCATAACTTATCCTCTTTACCATCTTTTCCCTGAAGATCAACACTCATCCTGAAGATCCTTTCAATCCCTTCTTTTCCTATTCGGTTTCTGAAGTGGACCAGATCACTCGGATTACAAGGAAATTCCCACTGAAAATATTCCATGCCACTAAAGTATTGATAATAAGGATTCTCTACCCATCGAGCAACAACGGATTCATCTGAAAGATTATACAACTGTTTGAGAATTAGCAAGGAAACCATTAAACGAATAGGTTTGGCAGGGCGACCAAAGTTTATGTAATACGGGGATAAATCAGATTCCAAACCGGGCCAAGCAATTCTCTCTGATAACAGGTAAAGTTCCTGCCGGGGATTTAGTTGTTCTTTTAAAGTCGGCTGAAAGAAATTCATTTGCCCTTTAAGAGGATTTTTATTTATCATATCTGCAAGATTTATGCACTAAAATTAATAAATCTTGCAGATATATCAAAGACTTTTAGATCATAATTTACTATGAATCAATGGCGTAATTACTTTCTAAGGGGGAACTATAATAGAATGGGTTACATTTATGTAAAATTGCTTTTTTATATTATTAGTAGCTATGGATGAACTTCATATTCAATCTTTTTTGATTTGGACATACAAAACACACGCAATCTGAATGTTAATATTGAAACTTTAAAAGAACTTTGGAACAATCAAATTTATTTGTTGGCACTATTTTACCGATTTGAATTTAAAGAAATGTAGTCCGGAAACTTTATACCGGGACATATAAAAGAAGTATTTTATATATGTTTGTCATACACTGTGAAATATGTGCACATGTTATTTGCTCATTTAAAAGCTAAATCCAATTCCGAGACATGATCCCACAGCTTCACCCGAAAAGCGTTTCCTGTCTCTTGGTAAATGTCTATTGAGCATGTTTTTAAAATCGAGGGTTGTGTAACCTACCCAACAAGACAAATTTGTTTTTGGATATCGGATTAATGCTCCTAATTTGCAGGAATAGTAGAAATGAAAGTAATCATATTCTTTTCTGGTTGAGGTAGTGTTATAGTCTTGGATCTTTGTGAAAGAGTTTAGAAATGAAAAATCATTTTCCAGATAGAGATAAGCGTCATTATCCGAGTTCAGACTCAAATATACTTTAGGGGCAACTCCCATGGTGTAGCATTGCATATCGTACCTATAGACAGTATTTTCTTCTATTCCCTCTGTTTCTTTATTTGCAAAAGCTCCTCCTCCAATTCTTGGTTCTATACTAAAAATAAGTTCCTTACGATAAGGAACAATGTCATAGCCCAAACTGACAATGAATCCGGTGGGCCAACCAGAGTTTTCAATAGGTAAACCATAAAACTGAAAGTTCGCAGCTAATTTATTCTTATTCTCTATTTCCTGAGAATATGAATTGGTAAAGAGCATGACGAAAATCACGATAATATACTTTTTCTTTATTGAGATCATTCGTTTAATAAGTCTGATTACTTTTTGTCTGTTAAAATTTATTTGTTGACAAAAGTAATAAATATTAATTGAAAAGTAATTCTATTTTGTGACTTATTAAACGAATCATAGTCTAAAATAATTAATCGATTAAAACTCCACGTTCCTCTGGTAATCTCTGGGAGAAATACCAACTATCTTTTTAAAATATTTACCAAAGAAACTTTGATTAGCAAAATTGAGTTTGAATGATACTTCCTTGACACTATTCCCGGAAGTTCTGAGAAGATATTTTGCTTCGATAATGACTGCATTATTAATCCATTCATTAGCCGACTTTCCTGTTGTTTGTTTTATCAATAAAGAAAGATATTTGGGAGTAATGCAAAGTTTATTGGCATAGAACTTTACTTGTCTTTGTTCGTGTGAATACAGTTTTACCAATCCGAGAAAATCCTTGGAAAGCTTTGTTCTTCTACCTGTTTCTTCTGTATAACAAGGAATCTGTGAGGCCGAAGCGCTCTTAGCGGAAGCATTCAAAATATCAATGTAGAATATGGATACCAGGTTTAGCAACTTTTCTCGTCGGAAGAAACGGTTGCTATCTGAAATTTCATCTTTTATAAGTGAAAATATCTGATTTATATTACTTTGAATATTATCTGACAGGCCTTGCCTGTAATAGTTCACAAACGATCTGTCATTGTTTATTTCAACAGGAATCTGAAGTGATCTGACAAAAAAATCAGAGAGAGCCATCATATATCCTTTGAATTCATTATTCCCCGATTTTAAACGAAATGATACACTTGGAGACAAATAGGCTAAATCTCCCTGAGATAAAGAATAAGGAATACTGTTAATTTCTACGTTCAGAGTACCTGTGCAAACGATTATAACTCCGAAAGTATTGGTTGATCTCAAATAATTATATGTAGGGATATTCTTTTGCAAAAGATAAAGTGTAAAATCATTGTTGAGCGTTCCTATGGATGCTAAAGGAGACGTATGACCTGAAAAGCTCAGTGCCGGCATTGTTATACTATTTAAATTCATTGTTGCTTTGAACGGGTTAATTGATTACAAGTGAAAAATTTAATAATCATGCAAACATCACTTCTTTATTTAATATAGGCAAAACAAATCGACTAAATGGAATATAAGTTGATTAAAAACTATCTTTATTACTATGAACTGTTTATAAACTGATTTTGCATTATTGATAGGATCTTTTAGAGTTACTTACAATGTTGTTTATATATAATTATTCTCTTAAATATGTTCTCTGGAAATCATTTTATGACTTTTTCCTGTAACTAAGAATGGCCCATGAGTTGAAGAATACAGCGAATATAGTCAATGCCGAAATCTGTACTCCAAGTTCTGCAAAACCACTTCCTTTCAGATATACGGCACGCATAATCTGAACAAAGTACTTCAGCGGATTAAACATCGTTACTACTTGTGCCCATTGAGGCATACTATTAATGGGGGTAAACAATCCACTTAGCAGAATAAGTACCAGCATAAAGAAGAACATTACAAACATGGCTTGCTGCATGGTTTCCGAATAGTTGGATATAACCAGACCAAAGCCTGATATTGTAAACAGATAGAGCAAGGCCAGAATATATAAAGTACTTAGTTGTCCGGTTGGTGTAATTCCATAAACCGCTGCTGCAATTCCGAAACACATGGTAAGCACAATAAATCCTATAATCCAGTAGGGAATTACCTTAGCAAGGATAAACATAAACTTGCTTACCGGGGTAACATTTATCTGTTCAATGGTTCCCTTTTCCTTTTCGCCTACAATATTTAATGCAGGCAGGAATCCGCAGAGAATGGTAAGTACCATAACCATTAAGGCTGGAACCATAAATACTTTATAATCAAGGTTCGGATTAAACCTGCTCTGAGTTACCATCTTTATGGCCGGACTTATAGTTGTTCCCTTTGTGGGTTGTATTATGCGGTCTTTTATATCTGATGTAAAGTCGTTGACTATATTTGCCAGATAACTACTTCCCAGTCCGCCTTTGGTTCCGTTTACCGTATTTGCCGAGATAAGCAATTCTGCATTACCTTCTTTCATGAGATTGTGCTCAAAATCGGCC